>NZ_JAKXEE010000004.1:0-516963 GCF_022603275.1 Peribacillus sp. Aquil_B1
AGATTTCCCATGGCGCAAGCTAGTAAGATCCCTGAAAGATGATCAGGTTGATAGGTCAGAGGTGGAAGCATGGTGACATGTGGAGCTGACTGATACTAATAGATCGAGGACTTAACCAACGCTTTTTGAAAAATGAAATACCTTCTTATTATCTAGTTTTGAAGGAACAACGTTCCTCATATGTTTGGTGGCGATAGCGAAGAGGTCACACCCGTTCCCATTCCGAACACGGCAGTTAAGCTCTTCAGCGCCGATGGTAGTTGGGGGTTTCCCCCTGTGAGAGTAGGACGCCGCCAAGCCATTTCAAAAGATCAGCCATCCGGCTGGTCTTTTTTTGTATTGATATACTTTCGGCCTGTAGACTAATCTAGTCGGCCAGAAACGAAATAGTTATACCAGCGGACTATTAATTTCGACCAAAATTGGAAAAATCGACCTGGAACCTATTTAATTCGACCTATCGTTAACACTTGAATTGAAATAATTCATGACAGTAAGATACGAATATGTACCGGATCATGGAGCAATGGGTAATTTCATGAATCAGGCTATCCGTAATTCAGAGGGGAAGGAGGTAGGATATTGAAGGGGATGTATAATTAATGGGTGCAGGTACTTTGACGGAAGACAGGTATATCATATTCTGAGACATTATGGAATTTCCATTATAAAGTAATCGACTTTTTTGAAATGTATTCTTGTCTTTACTTGTTCTTTTCATTATACTAGGAAGAATTTATTAATGAGAATAATGCAAACTGGATGCTAAGGAAGAAAACAGACAAAATAGAACCAAGGAAGGGATCGGTATTGTGAGTAAAAAGAGTAAGGAAAAGTTTGAAGTTATCGAGGGCGAGACGATCGATGCATGTTTAGACCGAATTAAAGCGGCAGGGTACTTTCCTGTAAGGAGGACGGAAGAGCCTATCTTTGCCGAGAGAATCGAGAATGGCAAGGTCCATTATGTGCCAGTTGATCGAAAAATTGTATTCGAAGCAAAATTAATCGAGTAAAACACGAACGATTAATTAATATCATGTAAAAATATTCGATTTTAACTTGACATTAAAATGGCCGGAAGGTAAGATGAAGTTACATTAATACATCTCATATAATCATGGGGATATGGCCCAAAAGTTTCTACCTGATGACCGTAAATCATCGGACTATGAGAAAAGCATCTGACTATTTCGGAAACTAGCCAAGTCTTTTTGTGATTTTACAAAGGGCTTTCTGTTCCGGACAGGTTGCTTTCTCAATGAGGAAGCAACCTGTCCGGTTTTTTATTTTACATGTTATAGATAAAATGATAAGCGTCCGTCTGCATACCCGGGACGCCATAATATGAGTGTTGGAGGGAAAGATGATATGAAACCGCAAGTTGGGGTTATTATGGGAAGTGTCTCGGATTGGGAAACGATGAAATACGCTTGTGAATCATTGGAACAGCTTGAGATTCCCTATGAAAAAAGAGTCGTTTCCGCCCACCGGACGCCGGATTTACTATTTGAATATGCAGAGAGTGCAAAAGATAGAGATATTAAAGTGATTATTGCAGGAGCAGGCGGGGCTGCACATCTTCCAGGTATGACCGCAGCTAAAACGATTGTCCCTGTGATAGGCGTGCCAATACAGTCGAAGGCATTAAATGGGATGGATTCGTTATTATCGATTGTTCAAATGCCTGGTGGCGTACCGGTTGCTACGGTTGCGATCGGAAAAGCTGGCGCAGTCAATGCCGGTTTGTTTGCGGCTCAAATATTAGCGGCTTTTGATTCTGACATTGCTGATAGGTTAGAGGCTTTACGAAACGAAACCAGAGAAAAGGTGTTACAGAGCAGTGAACAACTTAAATAATACAATCATTTTACCGGGACAGACCATTGGAATAATCGGCGGTGGGCAATTGGGCAGGATGATGGCCTTATCGGCTAAGGCATCGGGCTTTAAGATAGCGGTCCTTGAGCCGACTGCAGAAGGTCCATGTGCTCAAGTGGCGGATATTGAAATCACTGGTGCTTATGATGATATCGAAGCATTGAAAAGATTGGCTGAGGTCAGTGACGTCATAACATACGAGTTTGAAAATATCAGCTCAGAAGCATTGGATTGGTTAAAGCAACATGCATTCCTTCCACAGGGCTCCGAATTATTAAAGCTGACACAGGATAGATTGACTGAAAAAAAAGCCATATCTGATGCGGGAGCTTCCGTTGCTCCATATCAGGAAATACAGGATATTTCAGAAATTTACCTTCATATAGAGAAATTAGGGTACCCTAGTGTGTTAAAAACGACGCGGGGCGGTTATGATGGAAAAGGGCAGTTGGTCATTAAGGAAGAAGCCGATATCAAAAAGGCTGAATCCCTGCTCAAAACAGGTAAATGTGTGCTGGAAGCCTGGATTCATTTCGTAAAAGAAATCTCCATTATCGTGACGCGCAAGGCAAATGGCGAGGCAAGTCATTTTCCGATTGCGGAAAACATTCATATTGAAAACATTCTTCATAAAAGTATTGTTCCCGCCCGTATTAGTCAACAAGCTGAACGGAAAGCTATTAATGAAGCTTTACAGCTTGCAGAGAAACTTGATTTGGTGGGGACATTGGCAGTCGAGATGTTTTTAACCGTTCAGGATGATATCATCATTAATGAATTAGCGCCAAGACCTCATAACTCAGGCCATTATACAATGGAAGCATGTGAGACTTCACAGTTCGAACAGCATATAAGGGCTGTCTGCAATTGGCCGCTCGGAAATACGGCGTTATTGAAGCCTGTGGTAATGATAAACATCCTTGGTGAGCATATCGGGCCCTTAATGGACGAAATTCCGACGCTTTCAGATTGGAAGGTTCACCTTTACGGTAAGAAAGAAGCCAAAATTAAGCGAAAAATGGGTCATGTGAATATTTTACGTCCAACGATTGAGGAAGCTCTTTTGGAAAGTGATCGAAGCAAAATATGGAATCAACAGGTTGAAACGGAGGAAGTAAAATGATTGAACGTTATACCCGCCCAGAGATGGGAAACATTTGGACAGAAAAGAACCGCTTTAATGCGTGGTTGGAAGTTGAAATCTTAGCTTGTGAAGCATGGTCTGAGTTAGGTGTCATTCCAAAAGAAGATGTGAAGCTTCTTCGTGAAAATGCCACATTCGATGTGGACCGTATCAATGAAATCGAAAAAGATACACGCCACGATGTTGTTGCCTTTACACGTGCGGTTTCTGAAACGTTGGGTGAAGAACGGAAATGGGTCCATTACGGACTGACTTCCACTGATGTGGTGGATACAGCTCTTTCATATGTGATAAAGCAAGCGAACGAGATACTTGCCAAGGATTTAAATAACTTCGTGGAGATCCTGAAAAACAAAGCGAAAGAACATAAATACACAGTTCAAATGGGGCGTACACATGGCGTTCATGCTGAACCGACCACTTTTGGGCTGAAACTGGCTCTTTGGTATCAAGAAATGAAACGCAATGTCGAACGTTTTGAAGAAGCAAGAAAGAACATAGAGGTTGGGAAAATCTCTGGAGCTGTCGGAACTTACGCAAACATCGACCCGTTCGTTGAAAAATTCGTTTGTGAAAAGCTTGGCCTTGAAGCAGCGCCAATTTCAACACAAACATTGCAGCGCGATCGCCACGCACATTATATGAGCACATTGGCTTTAATTGCGACATCAATCGAAAAATTCGCAGTGGAAATTCGCGGCTTGCAAAAAAGTGAAACACGCGAAGTGGAAGAATTCTTTGCAAAAGGACAAAAAGGATCTTCGGCAATGCCTCATAAACGGAATCCAATCGGTTCTGAAAATATGACGGGTATGGCTCGTGTCATCCGGGGTTACATGATGACAGCATATGAGAATGTACCATTATGGCATGAACGTGACATTTCGCATTCTTCTGCTGAGCGCATCATCTTGCCGGATGCAACGATCGCATTAAACTACATGCTGAACCGTTTCAGCAACATAGTGAAGAACTTGACCGTTTATCCAGAAAATATGAAACGCAATATGGACCGTACGCTTGGATTGATTTTCTCACAACGTGTGCTGCTTTCCCTTATCGATAAAGGACTTGTCCGTGAAGAAGCTTATGATACGGTTCAGCCGAAAGCGATGGAAGCATGGGAGCTTCAGGTTCCATTCAGAAGCCTGATCGAAAAGGATGATAAAATCACAAGCTTGCTTACGAAAGAAGAACTTGATGATTGTTTCGATCCTACACATCACCTGAAAAATGTTGATGTAATCTTTGATCGTTTAGGTTTATAAAAGTGAAGGCGGCAAACATGGCACCTCTAAACGGTGATATGTTTGCCAAGCCTGATCAATGGCAGGAAGATTCATAATATTCACAATGTGGGGGTCTTGACAGATGGAAAAACGAGAATTGTTGTATGAAGGAAAAGCGAAACAGATTTTTGCAACGGACAACAGTGAAATTGTTTGGGTGGAATACAAGGATTCGGCAACAGCATTCAATGGTGAGAAGAAGTCAGAGATTGCCGGAAAAGGTAAGTTGAATAATCAGATTACTAGCTTACTATTTTCAAAGCTTGCCCAAGAGAATATCCCGTCCCATTTTATTGAAATGCTTTCCGACCGGGAGCAGCTAGTCAAAAGGGTATCCATCATTCCGCTAGAAGTCGTTGTCAGAAATACGGCTGCCGGCAGTTTTTCTAAAAGAACTGGCATTGAAGAAGGCCAGCCTCTCAAGAAAACACTGATTGAGTTTTACTATAAAGATGACGAACTCGGCGATCCTCTGTTAACGGAAGACCATATTGAAGAATTGGAACTTGCAAGCAAGGAAGATGTAGCGATTTTAAAAGAAAAGGCACAAGAAATCAGTATCGTCTTGACTTCCTTCTTTAAAGAGTTGGACATTAAATTGATTGATTTTAAATTAGAGTTCGGTAAAACCTCGAATGGAGACATTCTGCTGGCAGATGAAATTTCACCTGATACCTGCCGATTATGGGATATTAAAACGAACGAAAAGTTAGACAAAGATGTATTCCGCCGTGATTTAGGAAGTTTAACAGATGCTTACGAAAAAATACTAGCAAAGTTGGAGGGCACTCAACATGTATAAGGTTAAGGTATATATCACACTACGCGAAAGTGTACTAGATCCACAGGGAGCAGCAGTGCAACAATCACTTCATAGTTTGACTTATAACGAAGTTAGTGATGTTCGAGTGGGGAAATACATTGAACTTACAATTAAAGATACGGATCGTGATTTAGATCAACTTGTGAAGGAAATGTGTGAAAAACTATTGGCCAATACGGTAATTGAAGCTTACCGCTATGATGTTGAGGAGGTTATCACCCAATGAAATTTGCTGTCATAGTTTTCCCTGGTTCCAATTGTGATGTCGATATGTACCATGCGATAAAGGATGCACTGGGGGAAGAAGTGGAGTATGTTTGGCACTCTACAGACAATCTAGATCAGTATGATGGGATTCTTCTTCCTGGAGGTTTCTCTTATGGAGACTACTTACGCTCTGGAGCAATTGCAAGATTTTCGAATGTAATGGCAGAAGTCGTAAAAGCGGCACAAGCAGGAAAGCCTGTATTGGGTGTCTGCAATGGTTTTCAGATATTACTTGAAGCAGGACTTTTACCTGGTGCGATGCGCCGTAATGAAGGCTTGAAATTCATTTGCCGCAATGTAGGACTGAAGGTTGAAAATAATCAATCGATGTTCACGACAGGATATGAATTGAATGAAACGATTACGATCCCTGTTGCCCATGGTGAAGGGAATTACTACTGCGATAATGAGACATTGGCTGAATTAAAACAAAATAACCGCATCTTGTTCACGTATGATGGTGAAAATCCAAACGGAAGCTTGGAGCAAATAGCGGGAATTACAAATGAACAAGGAAATGTCCTCGGAATGATGCCTCATCCCGAACGTGCTGTTGATTCGCTGCTTGGCAGTAAAGACGGCTTAAAGATTTTTCAATCCATCGTAAAAAACTGGAGGGAATCACATGTTATTACAGCTTGAACCAAGTCCGGAAAAAATTAAATCGGATCGATTGTACGCAACTATGGGACTATCCGATGATGAATTTGCAATGGTGGAGAAAATCTTAGGCAGACTGCCGAATTATACGGAAACTGGATTGTTTTCGGTCATGTGGTCAGAGCATTGTTCCTACAAAAATTCAAAACCCATCTTAAGAAAATTCCCGATTACAGGGGAGAAAGTTCTACAAGGCCCTGGTGAAGGAGCAGGTATCGTTGATATCGGTGACGATCAGGCAGTCGTTTTTAAAATTGAAAGTCATAACCATCCTTCGGCAATAGAGCCTTACCAAGGTGCCGCTACTGGTGTCGGCGGAATTATCCGTGATGTTTTCTCCATGGGTGCCCGTCCGATAGCGATGTTGAACTCGCTTCGCTTCGGTGAGCTAGACAATGATCGCGTGAAATATTTATTTAAAGAAGTGGTTGCAGGGATTGCAGGATACGGGAATTGTATCGGAATTCCAACTGTCGGCGGAGAAATTCAGTTTGATCCATCGTATGAAGGAAACCCTCTTGTCAATGCGATGTGTGTCGGGTTGATCGATCATAAGGACATTAAAAAAGGCCAAGCGCATGGAGTGGGCAACACAGTGATGTATGTGGGTGCCAAAACTGGACGTGATGGTATTCATGGAGCAACATTTGCATCTGAAGAGCTATCAGAGTCTTCGGAAGAAAAACGGCCTGCCGTACAAGTAGGCGATCCATTCATGGAGAAACTGCTTTTGGAAGCATGCCTTGAATTGATTCAAAATGATGCCCTTGTTGGCATTCAAGATATGGGAGCAGCAGGTCTTACAAGCTCATCTGCCGAGATGGCGAGTAAAGCTGGCTCAGGAATAAAAATGAACCTGGATTTAGTACCGCAGCGTGAAACAGGTATGACAGCATATGAAATGATGCTTTCTGAATCACAAGAGCGGATGCTGATCGTTGTCACTAAAGGACGCGAACAGGAAATCGTCGACTTGTTTACGAAATATGACCTAGAAGCGGTTGCTGTTGGTGAAGTAACGGATGATAAAAACCTAACCCTTTCCCATCAAGGTGAAATCGTTGCTGAGGTGCCGGTTGATGCATTGGCTGAAGAAGCTCCGATTTATCACAAGCCTTCTGCAGAACCGCAATATTTCCGTGACTTCCAAAGCATGACGGCAGAAGTGCCAGTCATTGAAGATTATAAAGAAACATTGGTATCACTATTGAAGCAACCGACAATTTCGAGTAAAGAATGGGTCTACGACCAATATGATTACATGGTCCGCACGAATACAGTCGTCTCACCTGGATCGGATGCGGCGGTAGTGCGTGTACGTGGTACGAATAAAGCACTTGCCATGACGACGGATTGCAACTCCCGCTTTATTTATTTAGATCCTGAAACAGGCGGCAAAATCGCAGTGGCTGAAGCAGCCCGTAACATCATTTGCTCGGGTGCGGAACCTTTAGCGATTACGGATTGCTTGAATTTTGGGAATCCAGAAAAACCAGAAATATTTTGGCAACTGGAAAAAGCGGCAGACGGTATGAGTGAAGCATGCAGAAGCTTAAGTACTCCTGTAATCGGCGGAAATGTTTCCCTTTATAATGAAACGAATGGTGAAGCGATTTATCCGACACCTGTAGTTGGTATGGTTGGTCTGGTCAGTGACCTTAAGCACATCACAACTCAAACATTTAAAAATGAATCCGATTTGATTTATGTGGTCGGCGAAGCGAAAGTTGAATTTGGGGGCAGTGAATTACAGAAAATGCTCGAGGGTAAAATCTTTGGACGCGCTCCGGAACTTGATTTGGCCGTTGAACAAAAACGTCAGCAGCAAATTCTGACGGCAATCCAAAAAGGACTTGTTGCATCAGCCCATGACCTTTCGGAAGGCGGTTTGGCAGTGGCTTTAGCTGAATCTTTATTCGGAACTAGCAAACTGGGGGCAAAAGTGAATATATCCGGCGAACCTGTATCCGAATTATTCAGTGAAACGCAATCACGTTTCTTACTGTCCATCAATCCTGAAAACCAAGCGTCATTTGAAGCTCTTGTTGAAGATGCGATTTGCATAGGTTCAGTTACGGCTGATAATAAATTAGTCGTGGCAACAAGTGATAGCAAAGTATTGGAAGCGGACGTTGAAGATTTACAAACAGCTTGGAAGGGAGCCATACCATGCTTGCTGAAATAAGAAGCCTAAACGAAGAGTGTGGTGTTGTTGGAGTCTGGGGACATCCAGATGCTGCACAGCTAGCTTACTACGGTTTGCATAGCTTGCAACATCGTGGTCAAGAGGGAGCTGGCATCGTCGTGACGGATGGTGAGCAGATGTCCATCTCTAAGGGCGAAGGACTTGTCACAGAGATATTCACTGCGGAAAAAATGCAGGCACTTTCCGGTAGCGGTAAAGCGGCAATCGGCCATGTCCGTTATACAACGGCGGGCGGCGGCGGGTATCAAAATGTTCAGCCTTTCCTGTTCAATTCGCATACAGGAGGGCTGGCCCTTGCTCATAATGGGAATATCGTCAATGCCCATCAATTAAAAGCACAGCTTGAAGGACAAGGAAGCATTTTTCAAACGACATCTGATACGGAAGTTCTGGCCCATCTGATTAAACGCTCGGGCTACTCGGATGTAAGAGATTCCGTGAAGAACAGTTTAAGCATGCTGAAGGGCGCCTATGCCTTTGTCATCATGACCGAAAACCAAATGATCATGGCAAGAGATCCGCATGGCTTCCGTCCGCTTTCCTTGGGGAAAATAGGCGATGCATATTTCGCTGCATCCGAAACATGTGCACTTGATATAGTAGGTGCAGAATTCATCCGCGATATTGAGCCGGGTGAACTCGTTGTCATTAATGATGAGGGAATCACATCCGAATACTTTTCGCTTTCCAGCCAACAGGCAATGTGCACGATGGAGTACGTGTATTTTTCCCGTCCGGATAGCAACATTGATGGCATCAATGTTCATACGGCACGAAAAAACCTTGGCAAACAAATGGCACTGGAAGCCAGAATTGAAGCAGATGTAGTTACAGGTGTACCTGATTCCAGCATTTCGGCAGCAATAGGCTATGCTGAAGCTGCAGGCATTCCCTATGAAATGGGTTTAATAAAAAACCGGTATGTTGGACGGACTTTCATTCAGCCATCACAAAGTCTGCGTGAACAAGGCGTAAAGATGAAACTATCACCTGTAAGAGGGGTAGTAGAAGGCAAGCGGGTCATAATGGTTGATGATTCAATCGTCCGTGGGACAACGAGCAGAAGGATTGTCCGCATGTTAAAAGATGCCGGAGCGAAAGAAGTGCATGTAGTAATCAGCTCACCACCGATCAAGAATCCATGTTTTTATGGCATAGACACGTCTAAAAAGGAAGAACTGATTGCGAGCTCTAAATCGGTGGAGGAAATAAGGGAAATCATCGGTGCTGATTCCTTAACTTTTTTAAGTGTCGAAGGTATGGTCGAAGCAATTGGACGACCGTTTCCTGGAGAAACGCGCGGTTCATGCCTAGCTTGTTTCACCGGAAATTATCCGACTGAAATTTTTGAATACGAACGAGAAAAGACAAAATGTTAATCAAGTCGGCAATGATGATTGATTTTCGGAGGAGGATTTCAAATGGCTAATGCATATAAACAGGCTGGTGTGGATATTGAGGCTGGTTATGAAGCGGTAAATCGAATGAAAAAACATGTAAAGCGCACATTTCGTCCAGAAGTAATGAATGGTCTGGGCGGTTTCGGCGGCATGTTTGATTTATCTTCCTTGAACCTTAAAGAACCTGTGCTCATTTCTGGTACGGATGGAGTGGGTACTAAACTTTTGTTGGCGTTCATGATGGATAAACACGATACAATTGGAGTGGATTGTGTAGCTATGTGCGTCAATGATGTTGTCGTTCAAGGTGCTGCACCTTTATACTTTTTAGATTATATTGCCTGCGGTAAAGCAGATCCTGAACGAATCGAAATGATCGTCAAAGGAATTGCAGATGGCTGTGAGCAGGCAGGCTGTGCTTTAATCGGCGGAGAAACGGCTGAAATGCCAGGCATGTACGAGACGGAAGAATACGATGTGGCAGGTTTCACTGTAGGTGCCGTTGAAAAATCACGTCTGATTACTGGTGAAGCAATATCGGCTGGTGATGTTGTCATTGGACTTGCTTCAAGCGGCATCCACAGTAATGGGTATTCCCTTGTTCGTAAAATCCTTCTTGAAGACTCAGGTATGGGGCTTCATGACTTCGTACCGGAACTGGATTGCAAGTTGGGAGAGGAATTATTAAAACCGACAAAAATCTATGTGAAGTCCGTTCTATCGACGTTGGAAAAATTTGAGGTTAACGGTCTTGCCCATATCACCGGCGGTGGATTCATCGAGAATATTCCGCGTATCCTTCCTGAGGGATGCGGTGTTGAAATCGAGCTTGGAAGCTGGGAAATTCCAACTATATTTTCATTCCTTGAAGAAAAAGGGAACCTTGTAAAAGAGGAAATGTTCAATATCTTCAATATGGGTATTGGAATGACGGCCGTCGTCAAAAAAGAAGTGGCATCGGATGTGCTGGCCCACCTAAAGTCTTGCGGTGAAGAAGCCTCAGTTATTGGAACGATCGTGGATGGAAATGGAGTGTCGTTCAAATAATGAAACGCCTTGCTGTCTTTGCATCAGGTAACGGTAGTAATTTTCAATCAATAGCTGAAGCAATAAAAAGTGGAAAGTTGGAGGCGGAAATCTGTCTTGTCGTTTGCGATCGTGAAGACGCATATGTGCTTGAGAGAGCAAAGTTTGAGAATATTGACACTTTCTCCTTTTCAGCAAAGAATTACTCCAACAAGACTGAATATGAAACGGAAATCCTGGAAAAACTTCGCCAGTATGAGATAGAATTCATCATTCTTGCTGGTTATATGCGTTTGATCGGTCCGACTTTATTACAAAAGTATTCACAAAGGATTGTGAACATCCACCCTTCACTTCTGCCTAGTTTTCCAGGCAAGGATGCAATTGGCCAGGCTTTTGATGCCGGAGTGAAGGAAACGGGAGTAACCGTTCATTATGTTGATGATGGAATGGACACAGGACCGGTCATTGCCCAAAAAGCAGTGCCAATTCTTGAAGGGGATACGAAAGATATCCTTCAGAAAAGGATTCAGGAAATGGAGCATGACTTGTATCCATCAGTTTTGCAGGAGCTATGCCACAAGAAACTTACTTAATGGAGGGACCAACATAACATGAAGAAACGCGCATTAATTAGTGTATCGGATAAAACAGGTATCGTAGAATTTGCTCAAGGTTTAATTGAGGCAGGTTTTGAAATCATTTCTACAGGCGGTACCAAAAAAACGCTTCAGGAAAATGGTATTGAGGTTATTGGAATCAGTGACGTCACCGGGTTCCCGGAAATATTGGATGGACGTGTTAAAACGCTTCACCCGAATGTCCATGGAGCAGTGTTGGCAAAACATGATGACAAAAATCACGCAGCACAGCTTGCTGAGCATAATATTGAACCCATTCAACTTGTCTGTGTAAACCTATATCCATTCCAAGCGACTATTTCCAAACCGGAAGTCACTGTGGAAGATGCTATTGAAAACATCGATATCGGTGGACCGACAATGCTTCGTTCTTCTGCTAAAAATCACGAATATGTGACTGTTATCGTTGATTCCAATGATTATCCTACCGTATTGGCTGAGCTGAAACAAAACGGCGGGGTAACAAAAACCACGAATCGCCGCCTGGCTGCAAAAGTTTTCCGTCATACGGCAGCATATGATGCAGTTATTTCAGAGTATATGACAGAGCTTGCCGATGAAGAAAATCCTGAATCATTGACTGTTACTTATGAATTGAAACAGTCGCTTCGTTATGGGGAAAATCCACATCAAAAAGCCGCATTCTATAAAAAACCGCTTGGTTCCGTTTTCTCAATTGCAGAGGCGAATCAATTACATGGAAAAGAACTTTCATACAACAACATCAATGATGCTGATGCAGCACTTCAAATCGTTAAAGAATTCAATGAACCCGCTGCTGTTGCAGTCAAACATATGAATCCTTGCGGCGTCGGTGTCGGTGCGACCATCTTGGAAGCATATGAAAAAGCTTATGAGGCAGATTCCACTTCCATTTTCGGCGGGATCATCGCTTTGAACCGTGAAGTCGATAAGGCAACTGCGGAAAAACTTCATGAAATTTTCCTTGAAATCATCATTGCCCCTGGGTTTACACAAGAGGCAGCGGAAGTATTGACAAGCAAGAAAAATCTACGTTTATTAACGATCGATTTCGACGCGGTCAAAAAGCCTGAACGTAAATTGACATCCATTGAAGGCGGATTACTTATTCAAGATCGGGATGCACATAGCTTAAAGGATGCAGAGGTAAAAGTGGCAACGAAACGTGAGCCTACCCCTGAAGAGTGGAAAGCCATGGAACTTGGCTGGAAAATCGTGAAACATGTCAAGTCGAATGCAATAGTGGTTTGTAACGATCAAATGACATTAGGTGTTGGCGCAGGTCAAATGAACCGTGTAGGAGCTGCAAAAATTGCCCTGGAACAAGCCGGGGAAAGAGCGACAGGAAGTGCATTGGCATCAGATGCTTTCTTCCCAATGGATGATACTGTAGAAGCGGCAGCAAAAGCGGGCGTCACGGCAATCATTCAGCCTGGTGGATCTGTTAAAGATGAGGATTCAATCAAGAAAGCTGATGAATATGGGATTACAATGGTGTTTACAGGAATTCGTCACTTTAAACATTAATCAAAAACGAGGTGCGATAATGAATGTACTAGTAATTGGCCGGGGCGGCAGGGAGCATGCCATAGCCCGCAAACTATTTGAAAGTAAACGGGTTGGGACTGTTTTTGCAGCACCGGGAAATCCAGGGATGACCGATGTGGCGACTCTTGTTCCAATTGATGAAAACAATCACGGGGAATTGGTTGCCTTTGCCAAAAAGAATGCAGTTTCATTAACGGTGATCGGGCCTGAAACACCATTATTGAATGGACTTGCCGATGACTTTACTGAAGCTGGCTTACAAGTATTTGGCCCTAATGGCCGTGCTGCTGTCATCGAGGGAAGTAAATCCTTTGCTAAAGATTTAATGAAGAACTACAGCATTCCGACAGCGGAATATGAAACATTCTCTGATTATGATTCAGCAAAGGCATATATCGAAAAAATGGGTGCACCCATCGTCATAAAAGCGGATGGTTTGGCTGCAGGAAAAGGTGTCGTAGTTGCCATGACGATGGAAGAGGCGTTGGACGCCATCCATGATATGCTTGTCGGAGCAAAGTTCGGGGAAGCCTCTGCGAAAGTCGTTATTGAGGAATTCCTTGATGGCGAGGAATTTTCATTGATGGCATTTGTTAATGGAGAAAAAGTGTATCCTATGGTCATTGCTCAGGATCATAAGCGGGTTTTTGATGGAGATCAGGGTCCGAACACAGGTGGAATGGGTGCATACTCACCGGTGCCGCAAATTTCAGATGAAATGATTCAGACTGCAGTCGAAACGATTCTTAAGCCCACGGTAAATGCGATGATTTCTGAGAATCGGAGTTTTACAGGAATATTATATGCCGGGTTGATCGCTACTGAAAAAGGCACAAAAGTCATTGAGTTCAATGCCCGTTTTGGCGATCCGGAAACTCAAGTTGTTTTACCGCGCCTAAAAACAGATTTCGTAGATACGCTTGAAGCGGTTCTTTCTGGAGCGGATTTACAACTTGAATGGCATGAAGAAGCCGTTCTTGGAGTGGTGGTCGCAGCTGATGGATATCCAGGGGAATATAAAAAGGGATCTATCATTAAAGGTTTGGAAAAGATTGATCCGAAAGCCCATGTTTATCATGCTGGAACGGCTCTCAATAATGAAGGGAACTTCATCTCGAATGGCGGACGTGTACTTCTGGTTGCTGCAAAAGGGAAAGATTTGGCCTCTGCCCAAGCTGAAGTATATAAAGAGTTAGGGTATATTGAGAAAGACGGCTTATTTTGGCGAACGGATATTGGCTATCGTGCAATAAAATACAATTTTTCATCATAATATAAAGAAGCTGACTCTAAGCGGAGTCAGCTTCTTCTTTAGAAAAAACTTAATATGTATCAAATTGATTAGATTCATTTTCCTGTTGTGGTTCACTTTTCATCAAGTTCTGTCCGTTTTCCATCGCATCGACGACAGGACAATAGCGAAGTATGCCTTCGCCTATTTTCATGGCAGAAAGCATCACCACGATTATATAAGATTGGTTTTTCCATGGTTTTTTCACCATTTTAGTCATAGCCCATGTTAAAAATGTAAAACCACAGGTAATTCGCATTAATGCATTTATTATACTGATATTTTGTTTAAACTTCATTTAAAGTCCATCCCTTCACAAAAATTTAACAATATTCTGGATTACATTACTGTTCTAATGGGGCAAGTATGTTACTATGAAATAAAATTGGATTGAAAATGGTTTTTTTTATACATCTTTTTCTAATAACTTATGGGGGAATGTTTATGCTTGAACAGCGCTATAGATGGAAAAATAAACATCTAAGAGAACATATAGATGTGCTGGATGGCAATAGGGCACCACACATTCTGCTTAAAAATACGACTTATTTAAATCAGGCTTTACGAAAATGGGTGAAGGCGAATATATGGATATATGAGGATCGCATCATATATGTTGGCGATAAGCTTCCAGATAATATAGACCGCTGTGAAATGGTAGACTGTACAAACCAGTACTTGGTCCCGGGTTATATTGAGCCGCATTCACACCCTTCTCAATTATATAATCCCCTTTCTTTTTCACGTTATGCATCACATTTTGGCACAACGACATTGATCAATGATAACTTGCCATTTCTATTGCAGTTAGATAAAAAGAAAGCGTTTTCTCTTTTGAAAGAATTACGTAACATTCCTGTAACAATGTATTGGTGGAGCCGTTTTGACGGACAAACGGAATTGATTGATGAAGATACGGTCTTTTCCCATGGCGCCGTTAAATCATGGCTGGAGCATGATGCCGTATTACAGGGCGGGGAACTGACTGGATGGCCGAAGCTTCTCGATGGGGATGACATGATGCTGCACTGGATTCAGGAAGCCAAGCGAATGAGGAAGAAAATAGAAGGACACTTTCCAGGCGCTTCAGAGAAGACTTTAGCAAAAATGACCTTATTCGGCGCTGATTGTGATCATGAGGCAATGACAGGTGATGAGGTCATGTCGCGCTTGCTGCAGGGCTATTATGTATCGTTAAGACATTCTTCGATCCGTCCGGATTTACCAAAGCTGATACAGGAAATCCATGAACTGGGCATCGATCATTATGACAAATTCTTTTATACGACAGATGGATCGCCGCCGTCCTTTTATGAAGGTGGTTTCATAGACTGCTTGATCAAAATAGCGATAGAGCATGGTGTTCCGGTCATTGATGCATACAATATGGCAACTATCAACATCGCACGATATTATAACATTGAATACCTTCATGGAAATATTGCCACAGGAAGGGTGGCGAACATCAACTTCCTGACCGATGTAAAGGAACCCGCACCGGTTTCGGTAATGGCAAAAGGGAAATGGGTTAAACGGGATGGTGAAATCATTCCGGATAAACAGGAAATCGAATGGAGCGATTTCGATTTTAAACCGCTCGATCTTGATTGGGATCTTAGTTTAAAGGAAGATTTTGAATTTTCCATGCCGTTTGGAATTGAATTGGTCAATAATGTCATTACGAAACCGTACTCGCTTGCCAATGATGTTGGCCATGAAGAATTGAACTTTGAGGATGATGAATGCTTTTTCATGCTTATCGATCGGGAAGGAAAATGGCGCATCAATACGATATTAAAAGGGTTTGCGGACAAATTATGCGGCTTCGCCGGCTCTTATACGAATACAGGTGATATCATACTGATCGGTAAAAGGAAAAAGGATATGCATTTGGCATTTAACCGGCTGAAGGAAATCGGCGGTGGAATCGTTTTAACGGAGCAAGGCAAGGTGATCCATGAACTACCTCTGAAATTAAAGGGAGTCATGTCCACCAAGGAGGTTCCTCAACTGATAGAAGAAGAAAATGAATTGAAACATTTGCTGCGTGAGAGGGGCTATCGCTTCGCTGATCCTGTGTACACCCTTTCATTCTTTTCGACAACCCATCTGCCATATATAAGGCTAACCCAGCGAGGAGTATATGATGTAATGAATAAAACTATACTCTTTCCTACTATAATGCGTTAAAATATAAGAGAAGAAATGGCTAATAAATCAGAGGAGTGGAAAGATGAACCTTAAGAGAGTTCTTTTCATCGTTATTGCTATTTTACTGCTGTCAGGCTGTTCTACGAAAGAAGATCCTGCATCGGATGACAATAAGCCGAAAGACCAAGCTGTCATCAAAAATACAGATGTGAAAAATGAACCTTCCAATGAGTTTCCACTAACAGGTATAGCCACCGATGCAGGCAGTGAGCGCAGGGCTGCAGCAGTGATGATTAATAATCATCCGGAAGCACGCCCACAATCGGGCCTCTCAGAAGCAGATATCGTCTTTGAAATGCTCGCAGAAGGTGACATAACCAGATTTTTAGCTATCTTCCAAAGTGAAATGCCAAGCCAAATCGGTCCGATCCGGAGTGCAAGGGACTATTATATCGAATTGGCTAAAGGCCTTGATTGCATCTATGTCTGTCATGGGAATAGCCCCGAGGCAAAAACCATGCTGGACAAAGGGTATATTGATAACTTGAACGGATTATATTATGATGGTACTTTGTTTCAACGTTCGGCAGATCGAAAAGCACCGCATAATTCCTACACCTCCTTTGATGACATCGAAAAAGGTGCGAAGGAAAAGGGATATGAGTTGAATGGTGCACCGGAGCCTTATGCTTTCCTTACAAAGGAAGAGGCAGCTGGACTTCAAGGGGAACCGGCAATGAAAACCGAGGTTTCCTACGGATCAGACGAGTATGATGTACAGTATGAATACGAAGCCACGGAAGAGAAATATAAACGTTATTCGAATGGAAAGCAAACAGTCGAGCATAAATCGAATAAACCTATTTTACTGGATAATATATTGATCATTGAGGCTGCTCATCAAGTGATCGACGATAAAGGGCGTCGTAAAATCGACTTGAAAAGTGGCGGAAATGGTTATTTACTTCAAAAAGGAAAAGCGAATGAAGTAGAATGGGTTAATAAGGATGGTCGGATTATACCAGTGAAAAACGATAAAGAAGTAGGGTTGATTCCAGGTAAAACTTGGATCAATATTATTCCGGATGAACCTGGTTTAGTAGGAGACGTCTCATTTTGATACCCATGAAATTGAGGGGGAGTAACATGCAAATTGATAAGTTAAGAGGAAAAGAAACGGATCAGCTGTTTAAGTCGATCCTTTCCTTGCGTGATTTAGACGAATGCTATCGATTTTTTGATGATTTATGCACAGTTAATGAAATTTCATCACTGGCACAGCGTCTTGAAGTAGCCCGCATGCTTGAAGAAGGAAAAACCTATCATAAAATCGAAACGGAAACGGGTGCAAGCACGGCTACGATTTCCAGGGTCAAACGCTGCTTGAATTACGGAAATGATGCTTATTCCATGGCACTTAACCGTATTAAGGATAACGTCGAGGAAACAACTGAATCCTAATTCTTTCGATCAAAATAAAAAGCCGGGGAATTCATTTCCCGGCTTTTTATTTTGAGTTCAGGACTCTCTTTTCCGGCTGTCTTTCAACCGTATCCATGTTATATTGGATTTTAGATTCAGAGGTTCCATTTGGTAATAACATTTTATCGGTACTTCTCTTTTTTAATGAAAAATCTTAATGCTATAATGGTGTAATGGGAAGTGTGAATGGAGGATTATAATGTATGATTTTCGCGAGTGGAAACATGTTTTCAAACTCGATCCAAATAAAGAAATAAGTGATGAGGCCCTAGAGAAAGTCTGTGAATCCGGTACTGATGCAATCATGGTCGGGGGAACGGATGGAATCACGCTGGAGAATGTGCTTCATTTAATGGCACGTGTCAGACGATATACCGTCCCATGTGTGATGGAAATTTCTTCTGTTGAAACGGTGACGCCAGGATTTGATTTATATTTCATTCCGAGTGTCCTGAATAGCACCAACCCGGATTGGATGATGAAACTGCATCAGCAAGCAGTCAAGGAATACGGATACCTTTTGAATTGGGATGAAATCTTCGTTGAAGGGTACTGTATCCTGAATCCTGAGTGCAAGGCGGCCCAGTTGACGAAAGCCAATACCGATTTGGATATGGATGATGTGGGTGCTTACGCGATGATGGCAGAAAAGATGTTCAACCTGCCGATTTTTTATTTGGAATACAGCGGTGATTATGGCGATGTCCAAATGGTGGAAGCGGCCAAAGAGAGCTTGGAGGATACCGTACTATTCTATGGCGGTGGGATAAAATCGGTTGAACAGGCCAAAGAGATGTCTAAGATTGCGGATGTCATCGTTGTCGGCAATGTGATATATGAAGATTTGAAAGTGGCACTTGCAACAGTTTCGGCAGTTAAATGAAAACATATAATAAATATAGTATACTAAAACAGAAACGAATGTTCGTATAGGTGGTGTGATAATGCAATATTTAGCGGAAAAATTACTAATAGGTTTGAATGAACAGCAACAAAAAGCAGTGAAAGCAACTGATGGCCCACTTTTAATCATGGCTGGGGCAGGAAGTGGAAAGACGCGTGTGCTGACTCACCGAATAGCTTACTTGATGGTCGAGAAGGAAATAGCGCCTTGGAACATCCTTGCAATCACGTTCACCAACAAAGCGGCACGTGAGATGAAGGAGAGGATCCGTGCCATACTTGGCGGTGCGTCCGAAGATATCTGGATTTCGACTTTCCACTCGATGTGCGTCCGTATTTTACGAAGAGATATCGACCGTATCGGATTTAATAGGAACTTCTCGATATTGGATACGACGGATCAGCAATCGGTCATAAAACAAATCATGAAAGACCGTAATATGGATACAAAGAAATATGATTATCGTGCCATTTTGGGTAGCATCAGTTCAGCGAAAAATGAATTGGTCGGACCGGAAGAGTACCTGAAGACGGCGTCTGATTATTTCACTAAAGTAACTGCCGATGTATATACGGAATACCAAAAACGGTTGCGTAAAAATTCAGCGCTCGATTTCGATGATTTGATCATGATGACGATTCAATTGTTCCAGCTCGTACCTGAGGTGCTTGAATATTATCAGCGTAAATTTCAATACATTCATGTTGATGAGTACCAAGATACGAACAGGGCTCAATACATGCTTGTTAAACTATTGGCTTCACGCTTCCGTAATCTCTGTGTTGTCGGGGACTCCGATCAATCGATCTATCGTTGGCGCGGTGCGGATATTGCGAATATCCTTTCATTTGAAAAGGATTATCCGAATGCTAACATGATTTTCCTTGAACAGAATTACCGCTCGACGAAAAAGATTCTTGCAGCGGCGAATAAGGTCATCGATAACAATCAAAACCGGAAGCCGAAAAATCTTTGGACAGAGAATGCAGATGGAAATAAGATATTCTATTACCGTGCAGACAATGAACAAGGGGAAGCGCAATTCGTAGCCGGAAAGATAAATGAGTTAGTCCAGGATGGGAGCCGGAAATACTCAGATATAGCAATACTTTACAGAACAAATGCACAATCACGTGTCATGGAGGAAGTTCTGCTTAAATCCAATATAAATTATGCAATTGTCGGGGGCACCAAGTTCTATGACCGTAAAGAGATTAAGGATTTACTTGCCTATCTTCGCCTTATTGCGAATCCTGATGATGACATCAGTCTTCGCCGGGTAATCAATGTACCAAAACGCGGAATTGGTGCAACTTCAATGGACAAAGTGGCAGATTATGCGGATCAATATGATGTTTCCATTTATAAAGCACTGGAATCGGTTGAAATGGTAGGGATAAGCGGGAAGGCTACCAAAGCGGCAAGGGAATTCCATACGCTGATCACTAACTATACAAATCAGCAGGAATACTTATCCGTGACGGAACTTGTGGAGGAAGTCATTAAGAAAACCGGTTACCGTGAGATGCTGCAGGCGGAAAAAACGATTGAATCACAAAGCCGCCTTGAAAATATAGATGAGTTTTTATCTGTTACGAAAGCATTCGAAGATAACAGCGAGGACAAATCATTGGTGGGCTTTTTGACTGACCTTGCGTTGGTTGCCGATATAGACCAACTTGATGAGAATTCCGAAGAAGCTACAAATACGGTAACGTTGATGACGCTGCATTCAGCGAAGGGACTTGAATATCCGGTGGTCTTTCTATTGGGCCTTGAAGAAGGGGTATTCCCTCACAGCCGCTCGCTTATGGATGAAGAGGAGATGGAAGAAGAACGCCGTCTGGCTTATGTGGGAATTACAAGGGCTGAAAATGAACTATTCATAAGCAATGCCCAAATGCGGACATTGTATGGACGGACGAGCATGAATCCCGTTTCACGTTTCATTGGTGAAATACCAGAGGAACTTCTTGAAGATCTAAAACCGAAACCGGCCCCTAGAGCTAGGCAAACACCTTTCAGTTCTTCGAGAACCGGATCTCCTTCAACTGCTTCAACTAGAAAAGTGCCTGCATTCGGAAGAGCTGTTTCTGCGCCATCCGCAACGGGCGGTGAAGAGATCGGCTGGGCTGTCGGTGACCGTGCCTCCCATAAAAAATGGGGTATAGGAACCGTGGTGAGCGTAAAAGGGGAAGGCGAAGGGAAGGAATTGGATATAGCCTTTCCAAGTCCAATCGGCATCAAGCGCTTATTGGCGAAATTTGCACCAGTTGAAAAAGCTTAAGATTAATATGTTTCCACTGGTAAAGAATAGGGATATCTGACTTTAGACACCGCTCTTCTATAAGAAGTGCGGTGGAGTCTTCTTTAGAAAGGATTGAACGTATGGACTTACAAGCTGCAGAGAAGAAAGTTCTAGAACTGCAAACGCTGTTGAACCAATACAGCTATGAATATTATGTGATGGACCAGCCATCAGTACCTGATGCTGAATATGATCGTCTGCTCCGTGAACTTATTGAGTATGAGGAGAAATTTCCGGAACTGCAAACGGCGGACTCACCGACACAACGGGTCGGTGGCGCCATTTTGGATATGTTTGAAAAAGTGGAGCATACCACACCAATGCTTAGTTTAGGCAATGCCTTCAATGAAAGTGACTTACGGGATTTTGACAGAAAGGTCAGACAATCCGTAGGTGACGATTTTTCCTATGTATGTGAATTGAAAATTGATGGACTTGCCGTCACTCTTCAATATGAGAATGGATATTTCGTAAGAGGGGCAACCCGTGGAGATGGAACGATAGGTGAAGATATTACCGCTAATTTAAAAACGATCAAGTCGATTCCATTGAAGCTGCGGGAGCCGGTTGCCATAGAAGTGCGCGGTGAGGCCTTCATGCCAAAAAAATCATTCGAATCATTAAACAAGGCTAAGGAAGAACGCGGTGAGGAACCATTTGCAAACCCAAGAAATGCAGCGGCCGGCTCGTTAAGGCAGCTTGACCCAAAACTTGCTGCGAAACGGAACTTGGATATTTTCCTTTATGCGATTGCCGATTTGGGCGAAACAGGGGTCCGTTCCCACAGTGAGGGCCTTGATTTATTGGATCGACTCGGGTTTAAGACAAATCGGGAAAGAAAAAGATGCTCGAATATAGAGGAAGTGCTGGCCTATATAGTAGAATGGACGGAACACCGTCCAAACTTAGCCTATGATATTGATGGAATTGTCGTCAAGGTGGATTCCCTTGAACAGCAGGACGAATTAGGATTTACTGCTAAAAGTCCGCGATGGGCGATTGCTTATAAATTCCCAGCTGAAGAAGTCATTACAACCCTAAGGGATATCGAGCTGAATGTTGGCCGTACGGGTGTATTGACCCCGACCGCCGTTTTGGATCCTGTTCGGGTAGCAGGTACCACTGTACAGCGAGCTTCCCTTCACAATGAAGACTTAATCCGTGAAAAGGACATCAGAATCGGAGATCAAGTGGTCGTGAAAAAAGCGGGAGATATCATTCCCGAGGTAGTCAATGTACTGGCAGAGCGCCGTACAGGGGAAGAAGTCGAGTTCCAGATGCCGACTGAGTGCCCGGAATGCAGCAGTGAACTTGTCCGGCTGGACGGGGAGGTTGCTTTACGCTGCATCAACCCGAAGTGTCCTGCACAAATACGGGAAGGCTTGATTCACTTTGTTTCCCGTACAGCAATGAATATAGACAGTCTTGGTGAGAAAGTGATTAGCTTGTTATTTAAAGAAGAACTCATACAAGATGTGGCTGATATTTATAAGCTTACATACGATCAACTGATTGCTTTGGAAAGGATGGGGGATAAATCCGTCAATAAACTTCTTCAAGCAATCGAATCTTCGAAGACCAACTCGTTGGAAAAATTACTATTCGGGCTGGGCATTCGCCATGTTGGTTCAAAAGCTGCCAAGACGCTTGCGAGGGAATTCGGGACGATGGAAGCCTTAAGCAAGGCGAGCCGTGAAGAACTAACGGCCATTAATGAAATAGGCGATAAGATGGCTGATTCCATCGTAGCTTATTTTGAATTGGAAGAAGTCCATGCATTATTGAATGAGCTGGATGCAGCCGGTGTGAATCTTACTTTCAAAGGGCAAAGAGCTGTTGCCATTGAAGATATCGACTCCATTTTTGCCGGTAAAACAGTCGTTTTAACGGGGAAACTGCATCAGTTAACACGTAACGAAGCAAAAGAGAAATTAGAGGCGCTAGGAGCTAACGTTGCTGGAAGTGTCAGCAAGAAAACCGATTTGGTCGTAGCAGGCGAAGATGCCGGTTCCAAACTGGAAAAAGCTGAAAGCCTTGGCGTCATGGTATGGGATGAAGAGAGACTGATTGAGGAACTAAATAAATAAGAGGTGTAGCTATGAGGAAACACTCTATTTTGGGGATGATTCTTATACTGCTTCTTGCTGGATGTGCGCCTAGTTTTGAGGAAAAGCAAGAAGTAGTTCAAGACTCCAAAGACAAAAAAGAAACGGCAATTATTCCGAAGTATAAAATTTCGGAAGAATATTATCAAACAATCCTACCGTTTGAACCATCAAAAGCACGCGGTTTGGTCGTATCGAATCTAAATACCCGATATGACATTGAAGAATTCGAAAATGGTTTGATGCGGTTGGCGCAAACCCAATTCGACCCGGAAGATTACCTGTTTCAAGAGGGTCAAATGCTAGATAGTTCCACCATATCTTCCTGGCTGAACAGAAAATATACCGATAGTCAGTTGAAAGAAAAGAAGAAGAAAGCCTCAGAGAACCTTGGCTTGAATCCGGTTGATCCAGGTAAAGGTGACATTGATAAGCGGAATGAAGAAAATCCAATCTATCTTGCCCATATTTTAGAACATAATTACTTGGTCAAATCAAAAGATAATTCAGTGAACCTTGGCGGAGTTGTAATAGGTCTTGCGTTGAATTCAGTGCATTATTATCAAAAGGAGGCATTCGGTGCCACCTATGAAAATAAAATCGATAGTAAAAAGCTAAAGCAAGAAGGGGAGAAAATTGCTGCAGAAGTCTTAAAAAGGCTGCGTAAAATGGACAAGCTGAAAAATGTTCCGATTACGATTGCCTTATTCGAGCAAAATGAAAAATCTTCAGTAGTCCCTGGGAATTTCATTTCCTATACGAATATCGATAAAAACTCTGACAATATTGGAAAATGGACGAACTTGAATGAAGAGTATTTCCTATTTCCTTCTGCAAGCGCTGAAAAAAAATACCGTGATGACGTCAATACTTTCACGAACTTTAAAGAAGATGTCGAAGAATACTTTCCTAACTTCAACGGAGTAATCGGCAGGGCGTTTTATATGGATGATCAATTGCAAAGTCTGAACATCGATATCCCGATTCAATTTTATGGGAACTCGGAAGCAATCGGCTTTACCCAATATGTTGCCGGGCTTGTAATGGAACGTTTTCCGAACTATATTGCCGTACAGGTATCCATCACCTCTGTAAATGGACCTGAAGCACTCATAGTCCGTGAAGCGAATCAGGACGAACCAACCGTTCATATATATGAATGAAAAAAGATGAAGCTTAGCGGCTTCATCTTTTTTGTGTCCCGCTTTTAAATGTAAAGTATCCAAAATGACCTTTAAACAGGAAGTAATCCCTTCCATTTCAGGGAGCAAATGCTTTAAAAAAGGGGAACATTTGTCGAATTTTAAAGGACTTATTGTCATTTCCCCGGAAATTCCGGCAACTTTCCCATATTTCCCGGAAAATATCTCTTTTTCCTTATGAAATAATTGAATTTCGACATGGTATCTCTTGTTGCTTTACTGTGTAATAGTTTGATATGATTTAAACGATGATTATATGGAGAAAAGCGACGAAATTCAGTCGATTTGGATATTTTTTCGGAGGTGAAGAGAATGTCACGTATTTCTATGGAACAAGTTAAACACGTTGCCCATTTGGCTCGTTTGGCCATTACGGAAGAAGAAGCACAACAGTTTCAGCATCAGCTTGACCAAATGATTTCATTCGCGGAGCAGTTGAATGAGCTTGATACGGATCAAGTAAACCCGACTTCTCACGTATTGGATATGAAGAATGTTATGCGCGAAGATGTCGCAAAACCGGGATTGCCAGTAGAAGAAGTAGTTAAAAATGCACCGGATAGCAAAGATGGATATATCCGTGTACCATCTATAATTGAATAAGGAGGGACAATGATGTCGTTGTTCGAACAAAAGGTTTCTGAGCTGCATGAACGCTTACATAAGAAAGAGATCAGTGTCACTGATCTTGTTAACGAATCGTATAAGCGAATCGGACAGGTAGAGGACAAGGTGAAGGCATTTTTGACACTTGATGAAGAAAACGCCCGCAATCAAGCAAAACGATTGGATGATCAATTGGTAAAAGGCGAGAACGAAGGCGCTTTATTTGGTATGCCGATCGGAGTGAAGGATAATATTGTCACTAAAAATTTGCGTACGACTTGTGCGAGCAAAATTTTGGAGAACTTTGATCCAATCTATGATGCAACCGTTGTTCAAAAGCTACAGAATGCAGAAACGGTTACGATCGGGAAATTGAATATGGATGAGTTTGCAATGGGTTCCTCCAATGAGAACTCCGCGTTTCAGGCAACTCGCAACCCTTGGAACACGGAATATGTGCCAGGTGGTTCTTCGGGTGGTTCAGCTGCATCTGTCGCTTCCGGTGAAGTCCTATTTTCTTTAGGTTCCGATACGGGTGGATCGATCCGCCAACCAGCGGCATATTGTGGAGTTGTCGGCTTAAAACCTACATATGGACGGGTTTCACGATTCGGACTTGTAGCATTTGCGTCTTCACTGGACCAAATCGGTCCGGTTACAAGAACCGTTGAAGACAACGCTTATTTGCTTGAAGCGATTTCAGGTGTAGATCCAATGGATTCGACCTCTGCTAATGTTGACGTGCCGAATTTTGTGAATTCATTAACAGGCGATGTTAGAGGATTGAAAATAGCTGTGCCTAAAGAATATCTTGGCGAAGGCGTTGGGGAAGAGGCGCGTAATTCCGTACTTGAAGCGTTAAAAGTATTAGAGGGGCTTGGAGCTGAATGGGAAGAGGTATCCTTGCCGCATTCCAAATATGCTTTAGCTGCCTATTATCTTCTATCTTCATCGGAAGCTTCGGCTAACCTTTCACGTTTTGACGGTGTGCGTTACGGACACCGTACAGACAATGCAGAAACACTTATAGAAATGTATAAGCAAACCCGTGCAGAAGGATTCGGTGACGAAGTGAAACGCCGTATCATGCTTGGAACGTTCTCCTTAAGTTCAGGTTATTATGATGCTTATTATAAAAAGGCTCAAAAAGTACGTACGTTAATCAAAAAAGATTTTGAAGATGTCTTTGAAAAATACGATGTCATCGTTGGACCGACTACACCTACACCTGCATTTAAAATTGGTGAAAAAGTCGACGATCCATTAACGATGTATGCGAATGATATCTTGACGATTCCAGTCAATCTTGCTGGTGTACCGGGTATATCCGTGCCATGTGGATTCGCAGCGAACGGGCTTCCGCTTGGACTGCAAATGATTGGGAAGCATTTTGATGAAAGCACGATTTACCGCGCGGCTCACGCTTTTGAGCAAGCAACAGATTTTCATAAACAATTTCCTAAGCTGTAAGGGGTGAAAAAAATGGACTTTGAAACGGTGATTGGTCTAGAAGTACACGTAGAATTAAAAACGGATTCTAAAATTTTCTCAGCGAGCCCGAATCATTTTGGTGCCGCTCCAAATAGTAACACGACTGTAATCGACCTAGGCTACCCAGGTGTATTGCCTGTCGTCAATAAAAAGGCTGTTGATTTTGCAATGAAGGCTGCAATTGCCCTGAATTGCGAAGTGGCGGAAATTACGAAATTCGACCGGAAAAACTATTTTTACCCGGACAATCCTAAAGCATACCAAATTTCACAGTTCGATCAGCCGATCGGTGAGCATGGTTGGATTGAGATTGAAGTGGGCGGCAAGAAAAAGAAAATTGGCATTACCCGTATTCATATGGAAGAAGATGCTGGAAAGCTGACACATAAAGGGAACTATTCACTTTGTGATTATAACCGCCAAGGTACGCCTCTAGTTGAAATCGTATCCGAACCGGATATCACTTCCCCGGAAGAAGCTTATGCATATCTGGAAAAATTGAAATCCATCATTCAATACACCGGCGTTTCCGATTGTAAAATGGAAGAAGGCTCACTTCGCTGTGATGCCAACATTTCCTTGAAACCTGTCGGCCAAAAAGAATTCGGTACGAAAACCGAATTGAAAAACTTGAACTCATTCAACTTCGTCCGTAAAGGGTTGGAGCATGAAGAAATCCGCCAAGCGGAAATCTTGAATGAAGGCGGCATAATCGAACAGGAAACACGCCGGTTCGATGAAGCTACAGGCAGAACGGTACTAATGCGAATTAAGGAAGGCTCCGATGATTATCGTTACTTCCCGGAACCGGACTTATTGACAATCCATATCGATGAAGAATGGAAAGCGCGTATCGCAGCTGAGATTCCGGAACTTCCGGATGCCCGGAAAAAACGCTATGTCGAAGAATTTGGCTTACCGGAATATGATGCAGCCGTTTTAACGGTAACGAAAGAAAGTGCTGATTTCTTTGAAGCGACAGTCGCTTCAGGCGCGGATGCGAAGCTGGCATCTAACTGGATCATGGGCGAGGTTTCCGCTTTCTTGAATGCAGAAGGTAAAGAGCTGCATGATGTCAAATTGACTGCTGAATCGTTGGCTGGAATGATCAAGCTTATTGAAGATGGCACGATTTCTTCTAAAATCGCGAAAAAAGTTTTCAAAGAATTGATTGAAAACGGCGGGGATGCTGAAACGATCGTCAAGGAGAAGGGACTTGTCCAAATTTCCGATGAAGGCGCATTGCGTACAGCCGTTGAAGAAGCTTTGAATAATAACCCGCAATCAATTGAAGATTTTAAGGCCGGTAAACAAAAAGCAATCGGCTTCCTTGTCGGGCAGATCATGAAAGCGACAAAAGGACAAGCCAATCCACAGCTTGTTAATAAAATTTTGGTGGAAGAAATCAATAAACGTTAATATTGACCGTATCACTTTTAAAGTGGTACGGTTTTCTCTTGATTAAGAAAAGAGTTACCGTGAAAAGGCGGAAAAATATTTTTGGTTTTTTTTTGAGTTATCTGTAGGGGTAACTCCTTTTTGTGCGTCTATTACATGAATGATTAAAAGGAAAGGGGGAAGAGAAGTGACGGATGAGTTAGTTGAAAAGGTAAGGGCTGGGAATGATCATGCATTCCGAATGTTGATTGAAACATATAAACAGTCGATTTATCGGACTGTCTATTCCGTTTTGCGGAATCAAAAGGATGCAGAAGATGTTACCCAGGAAGTCTTTATCAAAATCTACACCTCTCTTCCTCAATATAAGAACCAAGGCTTCAAAACCTGGATTACCCGAATTGCGGTCAATCATGCTATCGATCTAAAGAGAAAGAGGGAACGTCAAAAGGAAGATTTGCAGGAAGAACATTCATCGGAAGCTAATTTGGGCTTAACGGATGATGCCGAGGCCGTATTCTTTCGGAATGAAAGGCGAAAGCAAGTATTACGGAAGCTGAATGACATTCCAGAGGGATATAGGGATGTTGTATATAGCTATTACATAAAGGAAAAGACATTCAAGCAAATTGCAGAGGAACAGCATATTCAAGTGAAATCTGTCGAGGTAAAGCTATATCGGGCAAGAAATTGGATGAGAAAACATTGGAAAGAGGAGGATTTTTCATGAATCATGTTCCTGAAGCAGAGTGGGTTGCATATTTGGCAGATGAAATACCAGAGGCTCTAAAAATTGAATATGAAAATCATCTATACTCCTGTGACAAGTGTTTGTCCGCCTATATGGAAGCGATGGAAAATGAAGAAACCAGTTTGGACATCGAAGGATTTGATATTGCAGGTCCTATCATGGACTCGATTAGCCTATTGAAAGAAGGTTCTGGTGAAGAGGCTAAGCAACACCGAAAAGAGAAATCACTTCGGACGATTACAAGACATTACCTGATTGCGGCCGGGTTTACGATTTTATTGATGGCAGGCGGAGTATTTCAATCATTGACGGAATACGTGGATTCTGTGGAATCAAGCAGCGGAAAGGAAACGCAGTCCTTAACCGATGGGCTTATTGATAAAACATTTAATTGGATGGACACAATCGAAAAGAAAAATAAGGAGGGGTTTAGAAATGAATAAAAGTCCGGTATTAGCTTTTTTATTATCGTTTCTGCCAGGTTTCGGACATTTTTACCTAGGAAGGAAATATAAAGGGTTATTTTATTTTCTTGCCACGGCTGGATTGGGGCTTGGAGGTCTATTTCTTTCGTTAATCAGTCAATCGGATGCGTTTCTGGCTTTTTCCGTTGTTGGAATGGTGTTTTATTTTATCAGTATATTTGATTTGGTGGTCACTTCACTGAGGAATACTAAAAGTGAAGAGAATGTAGGGGCCGATCAGCCGGAGGCGGAAAGATTTTATGTAATCATCCTTTCATTCGTTCCAGGATTAGGGCATTTTCAGCTGGGTCTCATGAATCGGGGACTCATTTTTCTCATCGGCTTTTTAGGCCTTGGCATCATGGTGGTATTCATCAGTGTGATGACACAAATGGAAGGTCTGTTAATATTCATGGCATTATTGCCTGTTATCTGGATTTACAGCTTTTTTGATTCTGTACAACAGCTGAATAAAAAGCAAAGAGGTGAGGAGCTTATCGATCAGACCGTTTTGGAAGATTTCGAGGAGAGAAGGGAATCCGGGAAGAAGAGTAAATCGGTCGCGACTTTATTCGCCATTTTTCCTGGTGCAGGTCACTTATATTTAGGGCTGCAAAAACGTGGGATTCAATTGATGGCAGGCTTTTTATTCGCCATTTACATACTGGATTTGCTCCGGTTAGGTTTCTTCTTTTTCCTTATTCCGATTATCTGGTTTTATAGTTTTTTTGATGGATTGCAAAAAGCCTCGAAAATGGAAGAGGGTCCAGTAGAGGATACGCCCATCATTTCTGGTATGGTCAATCACCAAAAATGGCTAGGATTAGGGTTGGTGGGAATTGGAATCTATTTCTTGGCCAGTAATATAATCGTCCCGGCCATTGCCCCTCATTTAGATGAATGGATTGGAAGCAACTTGGAGTATTGGTTTAGAGATTATTTTCAAAAAGGACTTGTTTGCATCCTTCTCATAGGCGGGGGAATCAAATTGCTGTCGGGAAGTAAAAAAGGGAGAGTCGAGGAGGAGAAAAAATGAGAACATGGAGAGTCGGAACGATTTCGATGGGGATCTCCCTGGTTGGTTTGGGTTTGGTTTTACTCGTTTCTCAAATTGCGGATATGAATTTGACGACGATTCTGCTATCGTGGTGGCCGTTGCTGTTCATTATCTTGGGGGCAGAGATTCTCTTCTATATTTATTTTTCCAGAAAAGAAAGTTCTTTTGTAAAGTATGATATTCTTAGCATTCTTTTCGTGGGATTGCTGGGAACGACGGGAATAGTTTTAATTCTGCTTACTTCCAGCGGATTGATGGATCAAGTTAGGGCTGCCGTTAATAGTGAAGAGAAAACGGTCAATTTGCCTGGTTTTAATCAAAAGGCAGGGAAGGGCATACAGAGAGTGGTCCTGGACACTGGCTCATACCCATTGACAATTGAAAGTGGTAAGGACGAAGAAGTTTCCGTTTTTGGAACATATGGTGAGCGGGTAATGGAAGATGCTGATTCATTGTTGAACAAGGCGGAAGATTATTTACTTGTTGAAAGAAATGGTGATACTCTTTATATTAGCTTCAAGGATTTGCCGAGTAAAAATGGACTTTTAGACAGTGGTACAAGGAATCTTAAGGCCACCCTTATAATCCCTGCTGAGTTGGCAGTGGAGATAGACGGACAAAGTACCGATCTTGTCTTGAAGCCTAGAAAGCTCTTGAATGACTGGAGTGTGAAGGACAGCGGAAGTCTAAGTGTATTCCTTCAGGATAATAGTGATATCAAGATAGATGCCAGAGGGGTTGAGGAACTTGAAGGCCCTAAGAGTGGCTGGAAGGTGACTGAAGTGAAAGAAGGAACAAGTGAAGAAGGCATTGTAAAAAAGAACGGGATATTCAATACTGGTGAAGGGAAACATACTTTAACGGTTACCGATACATTTAACGTGAACGTTCAATATCCATGATTGAAATCATTTACTAGAATAAAATTGAAAAAAGCATTATAATTTCCCTGATACGATTTCTAGTAAAATGTAAAAGATATGGACCGAAATACGGTCCTCTTTTTTTCGAATATTGCTTTTCATGTAACGAAGGATTAAGATGTAAATTATGGAATCAATATGTATAAGGATGATGGGAAATGAAAAGAGCAAGGTTGATTTACAACCCGACTTCGGGCCGGGAAGCCATTAAGAAGAGCCTGCCAGGTGTGCTAGCAAAACTCGAAGAAGCTGGTTATGAAGCTTCTGCACATGCGACGACCGGTGCCGGGGATGCGACGAAAGCGGCTAAGATAGCGATTGAACGCGGCTATGATGTAGTTATTGCAGCAGGGGGCGACGGTACGATTTATGAGGTTGTTAATGGACTGGCCACTGCAGAGAAACGTCCGAAACTAGGTATCATTCCGACGGGTACGACCAATGATTTCGCACGGGCGCTGCATTTACCGAAGTCGATCGAAGGAGCAGCCGAAATTATTGCAAGTGGGCATACGATGCCGGTCGATATTGGGAAAATGAACGATAAGTATTTCATCAATATTGCTGGCGGGGGCAGATTGACCGAATTGACCTACGACGTGCCGATCAAGCTGAAAACCATGCTTGGTCAGCTAGCGTACTATATTAAAGGAATTGAAATGCTTCCTTCAATTAAGCCGACGGAAGTTTCTATTGAATATGATGGAAAGCTTTTTGAAGGAGAGATCATGCTTTTCTTGGTGGCTAACACGAATTCGGTCGGGGGCTTCGAGAAATTGGCACCTGACGCCTCTTTGAATGATGGGATGTTCACGTTGCTTATTTTGAAAAAGGCAAACCTTGCTGATATTGTCCGTGTCGCAACATTGGCAATGCGCGGTGAACATATTCATGATAAAAACGTCATTTATGAAAAAGCCAATCGAATTAAAGTACATGCCAAAAAGGACATGATGCTTAACTTGGATGGGGAATTTGGCGGGATGGCCCCAGCTGAATTCGTGAATCAGTACCGCCATTTTGATGTATTCATCCCTCAAGGAATACTGCCGGACGATCCGGCAAATAAATAGGTTGAAGAGGCCACTGAATCTGGTGGCCTTTTCAGTTTAATGAAGCAAGGAGAATTACAAACATGTATATCAGGAAAGCGACGCCGGAGGATGCGGAAAAGGCAGCCGTATTGACCCGGTTAGCGATTAAGGAAATTGCAGAGGTTTTGACAGGTGAAACGGAAGAAGAAAAGATACTTTCCGTTCTTGCCGATTTGTTCAGGAAAAGTGGGAATCGGGTCAGCTATGAAAATACGCTTGTCAGTGAACATGATGGACAAGTATCTGGATTGATCATTGCTTACCATGGCAAGGATGCAGAAAGCTTGGATGAACCGATAGTGAAACAATTAAGGATGAAGATGAAAGACCCAAGCGTTACGCTCGATAAGGAAGCGGAAATGAGAGACTTTTATTTGGATACAGTATCCGTCGACCCCGATTTTCAAGGAAAAGGTATTGGCAGTGCACTGATTCAATATGTTGAGGGATACGCTAAACATAAGGGATACCCAAGGATTTCTTTAGTCGTTGAAAAGGAAAATAAAGCGGCGAATCGTCTCTATAGCAGATTGGGGTATGCGGAAATTAAAACGATTTCGATTAGCGGTCATGAATTTCGCTATATGGTAAAGGAAATAGAAGAACCTCCTGTTTAACAGGGGGTCCTTTTTACTTATTTGAGATTTGGCACTGTATGCGATTACATTTGCTGTCCATTCATGGCGGCCCAATCAGCGTAAGCTCCGGTGCCATTACAGCCGGGACAGTCGTGTATATCGGAAAAATGATATTCCGTAGGTACGAAGGAGCTGTATCCACGTCCGTAACAATCCGGACAGAGGCCCTTTTCCTCCATACTTGCACGATGTTTTTCTAACCTTGTAGCATTCCAGGCCGATATAGAGTTAAATAAACCCATTTCCTCACCTCATCTGTTTTTCCTTATTTTTCTTTTTTTAGTGAACTTTTATTCATGGAACTATGAAAAATCCGTAGTTCCTTCCACTATATTTTTATGAAAACCAAGGTAAATTGGTGAGTGGTTTTGTGACAAGGCCTCTATTGTGGTAAAATACAGGCTAGCATAAAAAAGAAAAGAGAAGATGATATGAAAAAAACAGCACCAGTTGCTAAAAATGATATTATAGAAGTTTTATTTGAAGATTTAACACATGAAGGGGCTGGCGTCGCTAAAGTCGATGGCTACCCGATCTTTGTTCAGAGCGCCCTTCCAGGAGAAAAAGCAAAAATTAAAGTGATGAAGGCTAATAAGGGTTATGGCTTTGGCCGCTTGATGGAGATTATCGAAAACAGTCCATACCGTGTTGAGGTCACGACCGAAGATTACCCTAAATACGGTGGTTGTCAGCTGCAGCATATGAGCTATGAAGGTCAGTTGGAATTCAAGGAAAAGCAAGTCCGTGAAGTGATGACACGCATCGGGAAACTTGAGGATGTGAAGGTTCACCCAATCATCGGGATGGAGAATCCAACCCATTATCGCAATAAAGCGCAAGTGCCTGTTAGTGAAAAGGATGGCAAGCTAATAGCAGGGTTCTTCAAACCGCGGACACATGAAATCGTTGAAACGAAAGAAAGCATTATTCAAAATGAAGTGATCAATGAAGCCGTTCAAGTTGTTAAAGAGATTTTCAGTAAACTTGGTATCCCTGCTTATAATGAAGAGGCACATAAAGGTGTTTTGCGGCACATCATGGCCCGTTATGGCAAGCAAACAGGCGAATTGATGATCGTTCTTGTTACAAGAACGAAGAGTATCCCTTTCATCGAAACCATCGTGAAGGAAATCGTTGAACGTCTTCCACAAGTGAAATCCATCGTTCAAAACGTAAATTCCAAGAAAACGAATGTTATCTTGGGCGATAAAATGACTGTACTATGGGGCGACGAAGTGATCCATGATATGATCGGTGAAGTGAAATTTGCGATTTCAGCAAAATCTTTCTACCAAATCAATCCAGATCAAACGAAAGTCCTTTATGATAAAGCACTTGACTATGCAGGGCTGACTGGTGAAGAAACGGTGATTGATGCCTATTGCGGCATTGGGACCATCTCTTTATTTTTAGCTAAAAAAGCGAAAAAAGTAATCGGTGTCGAAGTGGTCGAAGAAGCGATAGAAGACGCACGCCGCAACGCTGAATTGAATGATATCTCAAATGCAGAATTCATGGTTGGCGATGCAGGTAACGTTATTGCCGAATGGTATCAAAAGGGTAACACTGCGGATGTCGTTGTCGTGGATCCTCCTCGCAAAGGTTGTGAAGAGTCCCTTCTGAATACGATCATCGAGATGAAGCCAAACAAAGTCGTCTACGTATCATGCAACCCAGGCACTCTGGCGCGTGATCTTCATATCTTGGAAGAAGGCGGATATAAAGCAGTTGATATCCAGCCTGTTGATATGTTCCCGATGACGACACATGTTGAAAATGTAGTGTTATTAGAGTTGAAATGATGGAATGGGGCCCGGTCTAAATGACCGGGCCCTTTTTCACGTAGTTAAATCGAAGTAAAAGAAGGGGAATTTTTTTTTGAATGGATATTCTTGACGCCCTGACTTGGACATATAGTAAGAAATATATGAAATGTGAGGCAGGTGATTTTATTAATTTTCAAAAAGCGGTTGCTGTAATTGTTGGTAGCTTTTTGGTGGGTATTGGAATCAATGGCTTTTTAGTTCCGCATCATTTAATAGATGGCGGCGTTATTGGGATTGCACTCATCCTTCATTATTTCTTTGGTTTTCAAACAGGGCTATCCATGTTGATCCTTAGTATTCCTATATTTTTATATGCCTGGTACTATGAACGGCCTTTTTTCTATAGCAGCGTTCACGGATTGCTTCTGACATCCCTTTTTATGGATTGGCTTAATCCATTGAAAAAGATCTTTTCCATGTCGATACTAACAAGCTCTTTGATTGGCGGTGCCATCATAGGGATGGGGATAGGACTCATGCTTCGATATGAGACAAGCAGCGGGGGAACGGATATGTTAGCTAAAATCATCTCAAAATCTACCTCCATGGATATTGCCTTGGCGATTATCGTCATAGATACACTAATCATTTCAGCTGCAGCATTCACCTTAGGTATCGAAATATTTCTTTTTTCATGTGTGACGATCGTCATCATTGGACTGATCACATCGCTTATGAAAGTGAGGAAGTGAATATATAATCAGTTCCTTAAAATATGGGCTACTTTATCTATTGCCCTTTGAAGCTTTTCGCTATTTTTGCTAAACATCTCTTTAGCTTCCTTTGATTCAGTTCCAAGGGCAAATAACTCTAAGTCCGCTTGGCATTTTTTCAAAGTCGCGAGCAAAAGAGGTTTTTCTTGAGGAGAAGGAACTTTAAGTTTATCATCATAAAGGTCCACAGTTAATTCCCCGTTAGAATTAGCTTGACCAAGAAACACATTTTCCAAGAGTACACCCAACTTATCCAGTTCAGTATGAAGCCAATTTCGGTTCAGACCAATCGTCGAAAGCGGTTCATCAAGTATGCTGCCGTCCATAATGATGGTTTGCGGCTCCTTTACTGCAGCCACTGGCAGGTTAAGGTCCTTAGGTGTTATAGGTTGATTTTGCTTCTTTAGCATTACGGAAAAATCCCCGTTGGCTTCCAATAAGGCAAACTCAACTTCAGAAATGTCGAAAACATCCTTTTTCCGGAGCAATCCCAATAATTCATCGATGGTATATTTCTCTTTTTTTAGATTATCTTCCATTACTTTCCCATCTTTGATGAAAACCGATGCTTTTCCTTCCACAAGATCACGGAAGGTTTTACTTTTTAGGGATATTGATCCTGCAATGAAGGGTGCTATGGCAAAAACGAGAATGGACAGTACCCCATGTATAATATTGCCCTCCACTTTCGTAGCTAATTCTGCCCCGACATTACCAATGGTTATGCCCGTTACATATTCAAAAAAGGAGAGCTGGGACAATTGCTTTTTGCCTAACACTTTTGTGATCACAAAAAGAACAATTAAAAAAAATAATGAACGCAAAACAATTTCTATCCAATCCGGCATTACCAAACACCTCCTGCTTGATCATTGTATTTAAAAACCTTTATATTGTGGTTCTTCCCGTTCTAACTCTCCCACGCGCTTCTGTACATCCTTCATAACTTCATTCACCACCAGCATCGTTTCATGCAAGATGCGTTTAGATTCATCATCTTGAGTCCGGAGTGCTAAGCTGGATAAACCTGCTTCAATTCCTTTAAGGCTAGAGACACATTGTTTTACATTAGAAGCTATTGTCATGCAGCATCCTCCTAATTTTAAGTTCATGGGTCGGTACACTCCAGGCTGTTATCCATGCGAGTGACAACAACCGAACAATCCCATTCTTTTCCGCATCCGCTAACGCTTCCGAAACCATCTCCGCAGCCAAGAATGTTCATCTGGTATGAGCAGAGTGCATACTTCAAACCCGTTAAACAAGTAAATCATGGTTGTGGTTCACTCATTTTCAATCGATACGGCATGGGCAATGCATGGAATCGTCTCATTTTGTTGAAAGGATAGGGGAGATAACAAGGCACCGGTAGCCACGACGAGCAATCGTTTTATCTCTCCCCTTTTCATGCGATTTAATAAATGACCATAAACAACGGTTGCGGAACATCCAGGGCCACTTGCCCCGGATAAGACCGGTTGACCATCCCTGTATATCATTAAACCGCAATCTTTATATTGCTCTTCTTTAATCGGCGTACCGTGTTTTTCAAATAATGCCAGAGAAACTTCATGTCCAATCTTTCCTAAATCCCCAGTCACTATTAAATCATAATAGGATGGGTCGAGGTTTCTTTCTCTTAAATGGGCTTCAATCGTATCCACGGCGGCCGGGGCCATGGCACCACCCATATTGAAAGGGTCAGTCAATCCCATGTCGATGACACGGCCTATCGTAGCCGAAGTGACCCTTGGACCTTCCCCGGCGCTGCTTAATAAGGCCACGCCGGCTCCCGTAACGGTCCATTGGGCTGTTGGAGGTTTTTGCCCTCCGTATTCAGTTGGGTAGCGGAATTGCTTTTCCACTGCGGCGTTATGACTTGATGCTCCTGTCAATAAGTACTCTGCTCCTTTGGTATTGACAAGGTAAGCACCAAGCGCCAATCCCTCCATGGAGGTGGAGCAGGCGCCAAATAAGCCGAGATAAGGTGTTCCCAGTGTTCGGCAGGCAAAACTAGTAGGCGTTATTTGATTGATAAGGTCTCCTCCAAGGAAAAATTGTATCTGTTCCTTCTGAAGACCAGCCTTTTCGATTGCTTTTGTGCTCGCTTCTTCCAATAAAACTTTATGTGCCTTTTCATAGGTATCTTGATTTATCCATAAATCGGAATGGAGAAGATCGAAATCATCCGCAAGCATACCGTCTGCTTCAAATGGACCGCCGACAGTTCCTGTGGAGACGATGACAGGCTTTTGATCAAACACCCATGTACGATGCCCCGTAAGCATTATAAACCACCCCAATGTATGAGTATTGTCAGTGCTAAGGTAAAACTAATAAAATAAATGCTTCAACAATTTGACTATTGGTGCCATTTCCCTAACATAGATAGCTGCATTACTGCCAATTCCATACACCACAAGTCCGGTAAGGAACTGGGATTTTCGCAAAAATCCTGTCTTACGGAAAAACGCTTGATATAGAAAAGGAATGAATGGATATAAAAAAGGGCTGGTTGTCTTAACCACCCTTTTTTATATGAATGATTATTGCTTATATTGAGGTTCCTCATTTTGAATCTCTTCAATTCGAGGAGTGATGCTGTCAACGATCGTTTGTGTTTGTTGGGCAGCTTGCTGATACAATTGTTTCGCTTGCTCATTATCTGTGGAAAGGGCGAAGGTTTCAAAGTTCGCTTGAGCACTTTTCAGCCCTGCTAAAGTTGTTTTGACATCGTTTATTACTGTCATATATGAACCTCCCTAATTTATATCTTCTTTTTTAGAGTAAGAAAAAAATGATTATCTATACCTTCCAAATTTCTCTAGGAATTGAATTAATCAAACGTTTGATTAATGACAAGAAGTGTGGTTAAGAGCATTCTTTACGCAAAGTGTTTTTATTGTTTAATTATTGACTGAATTCAGAATTATTAATATAATGAGAAAACATAACGTGAATACGTGAGGTGATGTAACATTTATATTCGTGATGATTTATATAGTAGAGTTGTTTTTGAAATTTCATCTGAAGAAGTTGTAAAAGGACTGCTATTCCATAAAAGCAAACAAGAGTCGGAAATGGAATCGATCAAAGGTAAAATTCATAAATATGAGCAAAAACGAAGAGCTGAGGAAGCTTGGTATCAATCCCTATCACCATTTAAACGTTTTTTTACAGGGCGTGCTCCAAGTCATCACCAGGCCGTTGAGCATTTGGTGAATGTTAAAGATAGGTATAAACAAATCGAGAAAATAAAACAGAAGGTCGCTTTTTTAAATGAGATGATCGGTCTACTTGAAGCAGAACCGGAAAAACGGGAAATGAATTTACCATCTGACATCATTAACGAAATAATGGCCTGGCAGAAAGCGGAGGGAACGCCAAGATGACACTAGAAACGTTAAACGCTGGCTTGGATACGATTTGGGTGGTTCTGACAGCAGCCATGATTCTATTGATGGAGGGCGGGTTTGCTTTATTGGAGGCAGGGTTCGTCCGAACGAAGAATAATGTGAACATCATCATGAAGGTTTTTGCCGATATTACGATTGGAACGCTTTGCTATTTCGTCGTTGGTTTTGGCTTAATGTATGGAGCGGATGTATTTGGAATTATTGGAGCAAGCGGCTTTCTGCTGAAAGGAGATTTGTCGCATATAGACCTTACGATTTCCATCGACGCATTTTGGTTATTTCAAGGGGCATTCGTCATCGCCGTCATTTCCATCGTTTCGGGAGCCGTTGCAGAAAGGATCAATTTTCGGGCGTATCTTATTTTTGTCGTAATGATGACGGCATTTATCTATCCGATTGCCGGTCACTGGGTATGGGGCGGTGGCTGGTTAAGCAGGTTGGGCATGCAGGACTTCGCAGGGTCTGCGGTCATTCATGCATTAGGCGGTTTTTCTGCACTTGCGGCTGCCATTGTAATTGGACCGAGAGCAGGAAAATTCACTTTACGGGGGCCTAGCTCCATTTCACTGCCGAGCAATCTCCCACTTGCATCTGTTGGGGCATTTCTTTTATGGTTTGGCTGGTTTGGGTTTAATGCTGGAAGCACCTTGCAAGCTACTGATGGACGCATTGGCCATATTGCCATTGTCACGATGCTCTCAGCTGCATCAGGGGGAGCGGCGACCTTGCTTTATACACTTTTTAGATATGGACGCTCGGATGCACCTTCTGTCATCAATGGCTCACTTGCAGGTCTTGTCGGGATTACGGCTGGCTGTGCATTCGTAAGTGATCTGGCGGCATTGTTGATTGGAGCGGTATCGGGAATGTTGATGTTAGCTGCGACAAATTGGCTGGAAGCCCGAAAAATCGATGATCCGGTTGGTGCCTTTCCCGTACATGCGGCATCAGGGATGTGGGGTACGATAGCGGTAGGGCTTTTCTCCACTGAAAATGGATTGTTTGCCGGTGGGGGATGGCATTTGCTCGGAGTTCAAACATTAGGATTAGCAGTGTTATGCATTTGGGGCTTTTCAGTGACATGGCTCGTTTTTAAAGTTATAAATGTTTGGCTGCCTATAAGATCCACTGAAGAAGAAGAAGAACTTGGGTTGGATATCAGTTATCATGGCATCATGGCCACACATACCTCGCCGGAGTTCATCAAGGTAGAGGACTACTATAAGCAGGATGAAGAATTGACAAGGTAATGTCCATCATACAATGGTAGAATCAATTAAGAGGTGAATTTTAAATGAGTGCATGCAATCTTAATCATTCGCAGCAAGATGTCAGGATGAAATTTAAGAGTCAAAAGGCATTTTTACCATCCGAATTGAGTCAAACATTAGATCGATATCTTGAAAAAAGTAATTCGCAGGAAACATTGAATGAACTTTTTCATCTATTGAAGAAGTATGACTTGTCTACCCAGGAGGAACAGGAATCAAGAAACGAAAAGTTGAAACGGATAATTCTGTAAACGAGAAAGAACGAGGGTGCAAGTATACTCCCGTTCTTTTTTGTTTTTTGCAGCATTATGGAAACTTCTGTTGAATTCCACGGGAATGTGGCTAACTAGCATTTTCTTTTTATTCAGCGCTTCAGTAATCATTTTAAGTAACGCGGACAAGGGTTAAGTGTAGCTTTAAAGATCTAATCAATCGTTTGATTAAATCTCATGAAATGACTGCCAGGCCTTCAATAAAAGCATGGAGAAAATAAAAAAGCGGGAGCCCATAAGGAGCTCCTGCTATTTCTTTAAAAACCATCATCTGTTGCGGTGAAGGGGATGTTAAGGTTTCGTTCAACGGCACGAAGTCTTTGATTTAGTCGATTCAGCCTATTCGTTTGACGTTGATCATTTTGACTCAGTCTGGTTATTTCTTGGTTTACACGGTTCACTTCTCGATTTATCCTTGTAATTTCTTGGTTCAGCCGAGTGAGTTCCCTCGATTGGCGCTCGTTTTGACGCTCAAGTTCCCGGACTCTTCTTTCAAGTTGTTGAGGCTGTCTTTCAACATCGAATTGGTCGGGCACCTGGCTATATGGATTTTCTTGTACCTGCTGAAGGTTCCAATCTTGCTGTGGCATGTAATCAAATCGTTCAGGCTGTTGGAAATATGGGTTATAATTAGGCTCAAAGTACTGGTAATTTCCATTTTGTTGTGGAAAAGGGTAAAATCCGTATGAATTCATGGTCAACTCTCCTTTTTTAATCAGGATGGATACGTTATAACTTATGTAAGTTCCGGTGAAGTGACTAGGCATTAGCCCATAAAAGCGGGGAGAAGAGTTAATTTACAGAAAAAATTTCAATAAATTTGCAGAAACCATCCGGTTCCTATATCGTTTAGGATAGGAGAAATTCTTTTAATCCATCTTGAAACCAATTCCAAGGATAATCCGTATATATAGAAAAGAGTGTAAGTCAGGAGTGTAATGATTATGAATCGATTTCTTGCTGATTTTTTTCCGATATTGATCGCATTTCCAATGGTTTTGCCGGTTTGGATAATTAGCTATTTTGTATTGAATCAACCGTTTGCCCTGTCCGTTGCCATATCTTTAGCAGGAGGGGTGCTTGCATACTGGCTAAGTTCCGTATATTTTTCATCAAGATACCTCAAGAAACATGAATTGACGAGAAAAGAATATCAATATATAAAGAAAAATTTAACTGAAGCAAAACCGAAGATTTGGCGGGTGCAAAAAGCACTAATCTCGGTCAGGCATATCTCTTCTTTCAAACAGAGGAAGGATATGATTAAAATGATCAGGAAAATATATAGTCTGACGAAAAAAGAACCGAAGCGGTTTTATAAGGCGGAACAATTTTATTACTCGCATTTGGATTCCGCCATGGAGCTTGCGGAGAAGTATGTTTTTTTAGCACAGCAGCCAAAAAAGAATAGGGAACTCGAACTCTCCTTAACAGAGACTCGTAAAACTTTAAAGGAACTCACTAATACGATAGAAAAGGATTTATATAAAGTGATTGCCGATGATATCGATCACCTTAACTTCGAATTGGATGTTGCTAAGCAATCCATTAAAACGAGAAAAGAGTCACAAGTAATTGATGAAAGCAGGAGGTTAAAATGAATAACAATGATCCAAACCTGTTGAATAAAACGAACAATGCCAGTTTGATCGATGACCTTTTAGCCAATCCATTTGAAGGGGTTCAGGAGCTGGAGAAAGCATCTTCACAGGAAGCGAAACCGGTTAAACTGATTGATGTCATTCCTGAGGAGAACAGGGCAAAGGCTTATCAGCTTGCCGAACAAATCGACCCAACGAATCACCAGGCGATGATTTCCTATGGTACACCCGCCCAATCAAAGCTCCTGACCTTTTCTAATTCCATGCTTGAGCATGTCCAGAAAAAAGATGTGGGTGAAGTGGGCAACATTATCAGTGATTTAATGAAAAAGTTAAACGAGCTTAGCCCGGATGAGCTAAAACCGGATAAGCCCTCATTCTTTGCACGTATGTTCGGGAAGCTCTCGGGATCTGTACAGGAGGTGCTATCCAAGTATCAAAAAACAGGGGCCCAAATTGATCGTATCAGTGTGAAACTCGATCGGAGCAAGAATATCCTGCTATCGGATATCGTAATCCTTGAAAAGCTATATGAAACGAATAAGGATTACTTCCAGGCATTGAATGTCTATATTGCAGCCGGGGAAATCAAACTCGAAGAAATCCATGGGAAAACGATTCCGGAGCTAAGGAAGTCCGCTGAATCAAGCAATGATCAAATGAAGTTTCAAGAAGTCAATGATATGCTGCAATTTGCTGAACGGTTGGATAAAAGGCTTCATGATTTGAAATTGAGTCGCGAAATCACGATTCAAAGCGCACCGCAAATCAGGCTGATCCAAAACACGAATCAGGCGCTAGTCGAGAAAATCCAATCTTCGATCATGACGGCGATTCCGCTTTGGAAAAATCAGGTTGCGATTGCATTGACCCTAATCAGGCAAAGGCATGCTGTAGAAGCACAAAAACAGGTTTCCAAGACTACGAATGACTTGTTATTGAAGAACTCTGAGATGCTGAAAACGAATACCATTGAAACGGCTAAAGAAAATGAGCGCGGACTTGTCGATATTGAAACATTAAAGAGAACTCAAGCTAACTTGATTTCCACGCTTGAGGAAACCATGAGGATTCAAGAAGAAGGAAGGCATAAACGCCGGCAAGCCGAACAGGAATTGGCTTCAATGGAAAATGAACTGAAACAGAAACTATTAGAGATAAAGGGATAAGGGGAGATAACATGGAAACTATCGAGGCTATAAAAACGAGAAGAAGCATTGGAATCGTTAAGCAAGATCCGGTACCTAAGGAAATGATCGAGCAAATCATTGAAGCTGGAACGTATGCACCCAATCATCATCGAACGGAGCCTTGGCGCTTTTTTGTATTGACAGGAGAAGGAAGAAATAAACTTGGCCAGGTGTTCGAAGAAATTACAAGAATTGAAAATGCTGATGATACCCCTGAAAGTTTAATCAGCAAGCTCGAACGGCAAAAAAAGAATCCATTAAGGGCTCCAGTCATCATCGCAGTGGGCATAGAGCCTAGCGATAAGAATAATGTCCTTGTGGCAGAAGAATATGCGGCAGTGAACAGTGCCATTCAAAACATGCTTCTTGCAGCACATTCCCTAGGTCTGGGAGCAGTATGGAGAACGGGGAAAATAACTTATCATGAAAAGGTCCGTGAATTTTTCAATTTATCCTCTAAAGGAGAGGTATTGGCTTTCATATACTTGGGTTATCCTGACATGGAGCCGAAACCTGCTAAGAAAACACCGTTTGATGAATTGACCACATGGATCGGATGAAGGATTGAGGGGCAGCTGCATCAGTGTATAGACACTGATGCAGCTTTTTTTTTGCCGTCAATAAGGCTTCCTTAAAACTGATTTTGCTGAAAGGGATTTGGATCCGTCAGGCTTCGTTTCAAGTGACGATTGATGAATTAGGTTGTACAATACATAGGAAGAATAAATTTTGATGAATTAGGATGTGTCTATAGATGAGAACGATTGATCCATTTGAGATACTTGATGGAAAAGCGATAAAATATTTGGATGTTTTTGGCGTGGAGGATGGAATTGCTTTAAAGAGTAAGTATGAAGATAAAACGTATTGGATATATGATTATTATTGCATGCACCAGACTTGTGATTGCCGGGAAGTATACCTTGAATTCGTTGAGGAGCTTAAAGGCAATAAACAGGCAGGACAGCATTTTGGAGTGAGGGTTTCTTTCGGTGATAATCAATTTGTCCTGGAGGATTATAATATTTCCAAGCAAAAGGCGATGGATATTGCGGAAGATACGTTAAAATACAGTAAAGATGTTATGGATTTATTTAAACAGCGGTATCAGCAAATGAAGGAAAAAGGCACGCAAATCATCATGGAAAGTGCAAAGGCGGCTAAAATGCCGCATGTTCATACAGAACCGGTCATTGGCAGAAACGAACCTTGCCCGTGCGGAAGCGGGAAAAAATACAAAAAATGCTGCGGCGCGGCTTAACATCTCATGGAAGCTGACTCGATTTGGGGTCGCTTCTTTTTTATTTGGGAAAAAATTGAGTAATGAATAAAAAAAATATGGCATTTAACGAACGTTTGTTCTATAATTAGAGTACCAGATAATAACACAAAAAGAAATAAAAAGTAGTCATTTAGACGGAATTTTCCAAAAACTTCTTTTTTATTTTCATAAATCTGGTATATATAAGAGAGAAGAGTTTTTTGATCTCATCTCTTTCAACGGTAGACGGCAACCAGACGGGATGAAAATCCCCCACTGATGGCAGTTTAACTTATTGAACGAAGGAAGGGGTAATCAAATGACAAGAGAAAAAAGATTAATACCTTACAAAGTTCTTGAAGTAATGGAAGCGGTGAAAGAGAAGATTCCTGAGGGTGTCGAGCTTGTGAAAGCACCGGCGATTTGGGAAAAAAGCAATTATGGTGAGGGCGTGGTAGTTGCCGTCATCGACACAGGCATTGACAAGGGACATCCAGACCTCAAGGAAAGAATCATTGGCGGGAAGGATTTTACCAATACTGGGGATTATCAAGATGATAACGGACATGGGACACATGTCAGCGGTACGGTTGTGGCTGCCATTAATAATGCTGGCGTAGTGGGAGTGGCTCCGAAAGCGAGCATATTAGCGTTAAAGGCCCTAAATGGTCAAGGGCAAGGCGATATAGATTGGATTAATGGGGCTCTAGAGTATGCAATCAATTGGCGGGGACCTAATGAAGAAAAGGTTTCGGTTATTTCTCTTTCACTTGGCGGACCTCCGGATGAGACTGAACACAAACTCATTCAAAAGGCCCTTCAGAACGATATCCTTGTTGTTTGTGCAGCCGGAAATAGCGGTGATGGGCGTCATGAAACGGATGAATTGGATTATCCAGGAGCATATCCCGAGGTAGTGGAAGTCGGAGCTGTGGATTTAAGCAGAAATTTAGCGGATTTTTCAAATACGAATGATGAAATTGACTTGGTGGCGCCAGGGGTCGATATTCTTTCTACGTATCCAGGGAATAAATATGCCAGGTTGAGCGGAACGTCAATGGCTACGCCTCATGTAAGCGGTGCAGCAGCCCTCTTGAAAGTGATTGCCGAAAAGGAATTTGAACGCAATTTAACTGAAGCGGAATTATATGCACAGCTGGTGAAGAGTACGGAAGATCTGGGAATAAGCAAAAAAGCACAGGGAAATGGATTGCTTAACTTAACGATAGCGGACCAAAGAGCTGATAAATCGATTAAGATTACCATAGAATCAGAAAATATTAAGTTACCGAGTAAATCGGTGGTCATGGAATAATAGAAGAGAAAAAAGGTGCCTCAAGAATTTTTGGGGCACCTTCCATAATGATTATTTTTTAGTTTTCCTTAGAGCTGCAAAAAGCGCTACAATGGACAGAATTAGTGAAATGACAGCGAGAGTGATGATCAGTGTTTGATTGCCATCACCTTCTGTTGTTGCTGAATCCTTTGAATTGTCAGTTGCCGTGGAATCATTAGTGTCTGCTTCATCTTTGTGGCCATGGTCCGCAGGTTCTGCATCAGCCTTGGGCGCAACTGTAATCTCCGTTACAGAATGCGGTAGGTCTGAGCCTTCATCACCGCTCCATTCAACAATTTCACCATCTTCGTAATACTGAAATGCATCCCAGGCAACTTTCGTTTCTTCTTTAGGATTTTGTGCTACGAAAGAGAATTGCTGGAATTGTCCAGCTGCTATTCCTTCATCAGTTGCTGCCCAAGTTACCGATTTTACATGCCCATCTTTGTCACTCTCTGTCGTTACTTTCCACCCCGGTACAGGCTGATAGCTTTCAAAGGTAACCCCTTCAGGAACTTTTAAAGTCACCTTTGTCGTGGCAGTTTCTTTTTCTACTGGTACTTTGAGTGTATAAGTTTCCCACGCCTCAGGTGCAGATGAACTAGGCTTGACTGTAACGTGAGCATATGCTGAACCGGAAAAAATGAAAAATGCGGCAAATGTAAAAATAAGAAGCTTTGAAATGTTTTTCATTAGTATTAATCCCTCCTGTTATGAATTTCCTATAAAAATTATAAAATCAGCATTGATTGAATCCAGGCTTTCAGTTAATCCGTGAACATGGATACTCCACTTTCCTGGCATGGTTAATATAGACTTTGATGTAAATGTACCTTTGTTTTTCTCCTTCATCTGCAGCTTCATTTCACCATTTGGCGTATCTAATGGCTGCATTGTGATTGTAAGCTGCTCTATATCAGCAATTGGCTTACCTTCATTGGAAAGGTTTACTTGAATCAGGTTATCTCCAACTTCATTGGGGGTCACCATTAATGTAACCTCATTATTTTCTTCAGTCAGTAAGGTCTTTTCAATGGGACCGGGAGAAGACATGGCAGTTTGGATATTTGTCAATAAAGCTGCAACGAGAAGTATGACGACCCCTAAACCAAACTCCATTCCCACACTATAACCAAGTTTTTTCGTTTGCTTTTTCCCTCGGAGAAAATGAAAGCCTCCTAGAACGATCATGACTAACATGAGACCGACTTTCGCTAGTAACAATTGGCCATATGTTGTGTTAAACAATGAATGGATAGTCGGTACATGCTGTAAACTGCTATATATCCCGCTGACAATCAGTATGATTACAAACAGAAATGCCCATTTGGAAAACCTTGAAATGATTGACCAGTAAAACGTTTTCTTATCTTCTTGAACTGCCTGCCGATCGGCAAGCCCAGGCAAAATCACCAATAAGGCCATAAGGCCGCCGAGCCATAAAGCCATGGACAATAAATGAAGGAAATCCATCAAAACGGCCAGTACCTGATTAGGAACGGCTGCTGTATGTCCAGTTAAAGCCTTACAAATCATCAAACAGGCAATTATGATGAAAGAAAGGTAAGGTAGTGATTTTTTCAGGGAGTTCTCGAGCATGAAATAAATCACTAAAAATAGAAGCAGCAATATTAGAATTTCAATGATCCAGACCGATCCAAAGTTTGTCCCATTCAATACTTCTTTTATATAACTAACTTTAAATGCATCAGTCCAGCATACGCCAGCATCAATCGTTACTTTTAAAGGCAGACTGCAGAAGATGGAAAATGCTAAACCTGCATATGAAAGCCAAAGGAATAGACGAGTTCTTCTGCTAGCTTCAAAAAGTCTAGAATCCTGCATTAAAGATAATCTAAAAAAAAGGATTCCGGTTAGGGCAGCGAAGCATATGTATTGAAGACTTTGCAGGATTACATTGAAGGAATTCGGAAAGCTTGCATTCACTTCGGAATTTTCTTGGTCTGAAAGACCAGCTGAGTCCCCGAATTGAAAGGGTATTGTTCCTTCAATGGGATGGCCATCACTCGAAACCACTCTCCATTTAATGTAGTAAATCCCTTCATCGATAGTGCCCTTCCATTTAGCTTCCAGTACTTTTTCACTTTGTTCCGAGATTGCACTGTCTTGGATTTGAATTTTGTCCCCATCTTGGCTGAATACCTCAAGCGAATGGAAAGCTGGTTGTATATTCTCACTGAATTGAATGCTGATTTTTTCAGGAAGAGTATCCATCGCTTCATTCGGGCTAGGGTTAGAGCTTATTATTGTAGCATGACCAAAAGCCATTGCCGGGTTTAAAAGCAAAACGAACAGACTGACTATCAGCCAAAAATATTTTTTCATCTTTGTGTGCCATCATCCTTTCATCAGATTATGTAAGCTTATTATAAAAGGAAAATGTGAAAAAACAGTGAAAATAAATTAGTTATCTAAAGGCAGTTTAAGAGGTTCGCTAGAAAAGTGATAACAATAAGGTAAGATGACCTGCCTCCCTCCATTATAACCATAGTATTGGTTGGCGATTCCGCTTTGCACCAAAGCCATCAAAGGTATCCTCAAAAAAATCCATTAAGAAATAATTAAGGTTCCTTTGGTAACCTGGCCCTATCATGTTTGCAGGAATTATAGGAGGGAAAGGCATTGCTAAAGAAGGGATTAAAAGAAAAAAGTGTGAAGGTGATCTTGGTTGGTTCCCTTGTGGGGATGGGAACATCCATCTATATGCCCGAGGCAAGGGCAGCGGAAGGCACTTCTGTCATTCAGGAAGAGGCAAAAACGGTAAATAGTCTTTCAAAGCTAGAAATAGAAGGGATAGCACTGGATCAAAAATTTTCAGAAGATGTACACGATTATAGTTCGGCAGTGGGGAATGATGTGGAAAAAATCACATTGCTTGCAGCAAGTTCTAACGAGAATGCAGCCATATACGTGAATGGTCTAAAAATGACAGAGGGGAAGGTGAAGGACTTACCGCTTCAAACTGGTATGAATACGTTTGAAATCACCGTCAGCGATGGGGAAAATGAAACGTTTGCCTATACCCTCAATGTCGAAAAACTTGAAAGTGATGATAACCTTTTAACATCGATTGGATTATCAAAAGGCTCATTTACATTCGATTCTAAAGTGACAGCTTATAATGCTTCAGTTGAAAATGAAGTCCAGTCCATTACAGTAACTCCGACATTGAGTGACAGTACCGCAATTGTAAAGGTGAATGGAAAGGATGCAACCGGTGCAGGTGTAAAGGTTACCCTTCCAATCGGTAAGACAACGGTGAAGATTATCGTTACAGCAGAAAATGGAGATGAAAAAACATATACGCTTACGATTACACGGGCGACAGAAACCGAATCGAAAGATGCTCCTAAAGAGAGTGAAGTTCAAAAGGAGCCTTCAACAGAAACAAGTAAAGCTCAACCTTCATCCGAAAAGGGGAATAAATCTTCTTTAACATCAGCAGAATCCTCGGATAAGGGGAGTAAATCATCATTAACATTAGTGGAATCCTCGGATAAGGAGAGTAAATCATCATTAACATCAGTGGAATCCTCGGATAATCTAAAACCAAGCAGTGGTGCCAGCCAAGTACCGAAAGCACAGCAACTTGAAAGTAGTTCAACCCAAAAACTGAAAACGGATTCTATAGAGAAGGTAGCGTCAGCAGATTCTTTAGGCAAGGAAGGCAATAATGCACCAGTGTTGAACAATCTGACTGTATCAACCGGAGTATGGAACAAATCTTTTGAATCTAATGAGCATACCTATCATATCGAGGTCGATAATGATATTTCTTCAGTCGAAATGGATGCAGCGACAAATGCCAGCGGAACAACGATTGAATATGACGGTGAGAGCAGTAAACAAGTGAAGATCAAGGATAAAGCGAAGACGGCCATTTCCGTTACCGTATCAAAGGATGGGGAGCGCCGGACTTATGTCCTTGTTTTTGAAAAGGATATGGAGGTGGAGATGGATGAGGAAGAAACCGTGGATGATGTCAAAACAAAAGAAGCTGAAGTTGAGGCAACACAAATGAGTACGGCTGGCAAGAAAGTGAGTGATACATCCAATGAAACAGAAGGCCAGGTTAATGTGAAACAGCCTGTCGAGACTGTGTCATTCTTTGGGAATATAAAGGATTTCTTCACCTCCCTGTTTAAATAGGATCGTACTGAATCCTGCAAAAAAGGACAAGGTTTAGGCTTGTCCTCGGATTCAAAATTTTATGGGCAAAATGATTTGGACCTCGGTTCCGTGGTTTAGTTCGCTGTTAAAGCGGACCTTTCCCCGATGCGCCTCGATGATTCGACAACTGACTGTCAGTCCTAATCCGGTTCCTTTTTCTTTAGAAGAATAGAAAGGTTCACCAAGATGCTTTATCCGGTTTTTTTCAATTCCGCTTCCATTATCTTTGATGGTGATGGAAAGGTTATGGTCCATGCGTTCGAAATCAATCCAAATATGATCGGCGGATGCCTCCATTGAATTTTTGAGCATGTTTATGAAAACTTGTTTTAGTTGGTTTCCCTCACATAATAGAAGCGGTATTTCGTTTTTAACAGATATTGATATTTGGGTGGGGTACGAGTCCGCCTCCGGTTTCAACAAGGTTTTGACATCATTCATCAGGTCGATGATTTGATGTTTGCTGAATGGAAGTTCCTGTGGTTTTGCCAGAACGAGTAACTCGCTTACAATAAGATTGATCCGGTCCAACTCACTTAACATGATTGTGTAGTAATGTTCATAGGGATGGTCGCTCTTTTTAAGCAGCTGGACGAAACCTTTTAAAGAAGTCAGCGGGTTTCGTACCTCGTGGGCCACACTTGCGGCAAGTTCGCCGACTATCGATAATTTTTCGGTTCTTCTTAAGCGTGCTTCGGTTTCCCGGATTTGAGTGACTTCTTTAGCATAAGTAATGATTCCGACTAAATCCTCGCCAACCATCATCGGGACAAACGTACAAGAAAGTAAGATGGGCGTCCCGTACTTCGTCAGAAATTCTATATCTTTCCCTTTTTTGATCCCCTTATGATTTTCCATGACATATTGGCAAGATGTACGGATCAATTCCGCGTCTTCTGCGGAGAAGTTCAAATTAATGAATGAGGCTCCATGTATTTCTTCCTGTTGAAAGCCTGTTACCGTTTCAAATCTAGGATTCACGGTTGTGATCATTCCATTTAAATCAAGCATCAGCATCGGATATGGGTTGTGTTCAAACAATGATTTATAGCGTTGTTCACTTTCGAATAATTGATTCTCCGCGACAACCCTTTCAGAAATATCCCTGCCAATGACGACTAAGCCTTTTCGTGAACCATCCTCATTGAACAAGGGAACCTTGATTGTATCAAAGGTCTTGTGATTTCCATCGGGAAGAGGGATGATTTCCTCACACCGTGTGATTTCCCCTTTTACCCACGTTTCTTCATCGGAAACTTCACAGTAGATCAACGACTCTTTATAAAATTCCGAGTATTCTGCGAGCTCACTGTCTCTTTTTCCCTTATAATCTACATGCTCCAATTGAAATAATTGCAGCCCGAAGGTATTGGATTCAAGCCATCGGCCATCACCATCCTTGAAGTTAACGAAATCCACCATTGAATTGATGAGTGTACGCCGACGTTGTTCCGCTTCTTTTAATCGTTTGAATTCTTCCCTTTTAGCTAAATAAAGATATAAGACCAAGCCTATCGATAAAAGGAAAACAAAGCCTTCCACTCTTTGAAGTTGAATAAAGACCTGTTTGTTTTGGATATTTGTAATTAAAAAGTAGTCGAACACGACTAATGTAAGAATCCCGGATAGGATATATATTGCTAAGATGGAGCGTTTGGACATGGAGATTCTCCCTGATTTTAAGACATTACAAAGGTAAAATTACATACACATTTTAACAAACTATCGGAAAAAAATATATGCAGAATCCTAAATAAAAAAACAGGGCCAATGTGGTCACCTGTTTTTTCTGAAGAAGGTAAGTTTCTTTTTCTTTTTTGCACGCTTATAGATAATGAAAAATAGTAAGAAGAGGAGTGCGAGTGCAGCTAGCGTATATTGGTTCATTTCAACAGATAGCAGTCCATAGGGAATCAGCGATAGGAAGAAAAAGTATATAAGGTTGCCAAGGGCCGTCGCTAATAAAAAATCCTTGTACGTGACAGTGCTGACTCCAGCTGCCAAGTTAATTAAGCTTGTTGGGATAAGCGGGAAAATCCTGCCTGTAAAAACGTACATGAAGCCATGCTCCACAACGGTTTCTTGCCACTTTTCGCCAATCTTCTTTAAGAGAAGCTCCTGAAACCAGTTTCTTGCTGCATAAAAAATGAATCCTGAGGCAACAACACTTGTAAACCAACTCCATAGATAGCCATATATGAATCCGAATATCGTGACATTGATAGTCAGGAGCAAAATTAAGGGGATGATTGTAAAAGAATTTTGTACAAACATCAATACGAATGTCACAATAAATGTAAGCAAAAGGTTTTCCTTCAATATGCTAATAACAGAATCCAGGTCACTTTTCCAAACCAAAGTGAACAGCTCTGCATTAGAGTATATAAATATTGCAATTACAAGTAGACCGATTATGGTCAGGACTTTTTTCAAAGGGCCACCACCATTCTTACTATTAGTTTATCATTTTCGAGTTCATTGGTGAAAAAAAAGAGCTGCCGCATCATGCAGACAGCTCTTTTCCATTATAGTGGCTTAACGGTTCGAAGATTCCTTTTAAAGCCACTTTTCAAACTGAATTCTTTTGTTCATTCCATAAATGATTGGCGCTCCAATCAGGAGGACAACGAACTCACCGACAGCCGTGGTCATCCAGCTTAGCCAGAATGGCAAGCCAAAGGCAAGGTTCAGTTCAATTGCAATTAAAAACATTGTGAACGTGAAAAAGATAATCGTGGCGATCATCCGTCCTTTAATGCCTTTTATGAAACGAGAAACATAAATGACAAGCAATAAGGCGAGCAGGGATTGCCCCACTCCAAAAATCAAATCATATGGCACCATCGGTGAAAAGAGCAGATTCGATATGAAGACTCCGCCAACGATACCGTAGATATACTTTTTATTGAATACAATCAGATGATTCAGCATTTCCGGTACACGGAATTGGAACATCTCAAAAGCTATTGGTTTAAACACCAATGAGACCGCAACATACAAGGCAGCCAATAACCCGTTTATCACGAGTGTACGAACATTCATTTTACTCTCTCCCTAGTTTTTTATCGTGGGATGGTTACGAACCACGTGTAGGCGTTTACCCAATGTTTAATAGTATCTCATGTAAGCTTGTTTCGTCAATTTGTAAAGAATGGTTTTAATTTATAAGTTTCCAAGCAGGAGTAAGTAGTGCAATGGGATTTTGATTTATTGCAATGAAGGATGATATTATTTCAATATGTATGTCAAAGGAGTGAATATAATATGTCGATCGAGAGTGTCAAAAGCCATTTTAAACAATGGAATCGGGAAGGCGACGTAAAGGAGTTCGAAACATCGAGTGCTACGGTGATTGAGGCAGCGGAAACCATCGGTGTTATACCAGCGAGGATTGCTAAGACTCTTTCCTTTAAAGGGGAAGGTGAACACGCGATTTTGGTGGTTGCCGCAGGGGACGCCAAAGTGGATAATAAGAAATTTCGTCAGACATTCGGCTTCAAGGCACGAATGCTTGCGCCTGAAGAAGTGCTTGCACAGACAGGCCATGCAATCGGAGGAGTTTGCCCGTTTGGTCTGGCAAACGATTTAGCTGTTTTTCTTGATGTATCGATGAAGCGCTTCGAGTCATTGTTCCCGGCTTGCGGCAGTGCGAACTCTGCAATAGAACTTACACTCGCTGAATTGTTTGAATATTCAGGTGCGAAGGATTGGGTGGATGTTTGTAAGGGTTGGGAAGAAAAGGGGAATGAGGAAACGGCAGTAGGCAATGCAGTTGATGGCATTTGATTAATGGTTGCCAAAAAATTAGATCCACATGATTGGGATTGAGTCCACTGCAGTGGACTTTATTTGTGGGGGCCGCATGCATTTCTATGATTAAAGCGGAAAAAGGGCAGAAAGTGTTCCTGAGCGGAGGTTGAAAGATGTTAAATGGAAGCGAAAGAAAAAGCAATAGTAGCTATCTTAGTCTTAAAACTCTTTATGAAGAAAATATAACGGTTAAGAGCATTGCCCAGGAGCTTGAGTTTTGCCATAAAAATGATCTGGCACTGGATATTCAGAAAGCATTGGAAAAAAAGAATTTTGATATATTGGCAGTCCAAGATCAAGGGGAAATCATCGGTTATATCGAAAGACAAGAACTAGGTGAAGGAACTATTTCTGAATATTTGAAAAACTTTTCACCAAGGGAAATGGTTTCGGATTCAACCCCTTTGATCCAGCTTCTCCATATTTTTAAGAATAAAACAAGGGTGTTCGTATTGGAGAATAATTCAATTAAAATGCTGATTACCCATGCCGACCTTCAAAAGCCTCCGATCAGGATGCTGATATTCGGATATATTACCTTATTGGAAATGAGGATGAGTGATATCATCCTGGATAGATTCGGCGATGGCAGCTGGTATCCAATGATCAGCGAAGACCGTTTAGAAAAGGCAACCGAATTATATAGAAGGAGAATCGATAAAAATGAGGATATCAATATAATAGAGTGCCTGCAAATCAGTGATAAATTCGATATTATACATAAAGATAAAGAATTGAGGTGCTTCTTCCAAATCCCGTCGAAAAGTAAAGGGAAGAAGGATGCGAACGCCATCCGGAAATTACGGGATAAGATTTCCCATGCTAATGAACTGGGTCTGGACATGTCATGGATGGAAATCATCGAGGTTGTCGAGTCCTGCGGCCGACTGCTCGAAATCTCTGAATCCTATCCTTACGAAAAATAAGATCCGGCTAATCATGCTGGTTCTTTTTTAGCTCATCCAGACAGAAAAAAACTGCCCATATCAGGCAGTCTCCCCGAAAATTCAAAACTCCGGCAGTTGATCCAGGTTATTTTCTTTTATCCCATCGGGCTCACTCCGCAATATGTCACGTCCATATTTATGAAAGACGTCAACATTGGCAAGGTTGCCCGCCTTTGCTTCCGAAAGGGCTGTGGGGTAGTCGAGTTCGCGGCCGGAGTTCGTCTTGATGGCGATAATATTGTCCTCTTCATTTTTCCTTACAGCGATGATTTCTTCTTTTCCTGCTGAATCAGGTTGGTTTGCTTGCGGTGTTCCCTGCTGTTTATATGATTCATAGGCTTTTTCAAATTGGTCCATGTTTTAGACACCTCCTATTTATAGGGTGAGCCATTTTTTCTGCAATATACAAACCGGATTTCGTCCAACTTGAGCCGTTAATTCGTCCAAATGGGCCGATTTTTCGGCACTTTTTTTTGTGATTGTTGTCTTCTTGGCCTTTTTGCAGTGGCATGGCACTTGCATCTTGTAAGTAGTAGTAAGAAATAATATCCACTGGATTAAGGGAGGAAAATGGATCATGAATGTAAAACAAGGGGCAAGCACTGTAAATAAGAAACAACAGGTCAAGACAATGAAAGCGGCGGTCGTCAATGAATTTAACCAAAAACTTGAGATTAAAGAAGTTCCCATCCCAGAGTTGGAATATGGTGAGATATTAGTGAAAATTAAAGCATGTGGCGTGTGTCATACCGACTTGCATGCGGTACATGGTGATTGGCCGGTAAAACCCAAGCTTCCGCTTATCCCCGGACATGAGGGTGTGGGCATTATAGAAAAGGTGGCAGAAGGCGTAACTTCCTTGAAAGTAGGTGACCGTGTTGGGATCCCATGGCTTTATTCGGCTTGTGGCGATTGTGAATACTGTCTGACCGGAAGGGAAACGCTTTGCTTGGATCAATTGAATGCAGGCTATTCCGTGGACGGTGGGTATGCTGAATATTGTAAAGCACCCGCCAAATATGTGGTGAAGGTTCCTGAAGGGCTTGACTTTGCGGAGGTTTCACCAATTTTCTGTGCAGGTGTAACGACCTATAAAGCGCTTAAGGTATCAGAAGCAAAGCCTGGTGATTGGGTAGCGGTTTATGGAATTGGCGGATTGGGACATGTTGCCCTGCAATATGCGAAAGCGATGGGCTTTAATGTCATTGCTGTCGATATTCAAGATGATAAGCTTGATCTTGCAACGGAACTTGGGGCGGATTACACGATTAATGGACTGAAGACCGATCCTGTACAGGCTATAAAGGATAAAGTTGGCGGTGTGCAGGCATCCATTTCTGTAGCGGTTACGAAAAAAGCTTTCGAACAGGCTTACAGTTCAGTCAAGAGGGGCGGGACACTTGTCGTAGTCGGATTGCCGAATGATGAACTTCCAATCCCGATTTTTGATACAGTGCTAAATGGGGTAACTGTAAAAGGGTCAATCGTCGGCACGAGAAAAGATTTACAGGAAGCTGTTCAATTTGCGGCTGAGGGTAAAGTCAGAACGAATATAGAGACGAGGAAACTTGATGAAATAAATGATGTGTTTTCAATGATGGAAAAGGGAGAAATCAACGGACGCATCGTATTGACGTTAGAATAGGAACAGAAGAGGATGCCCCCGGAACGGGGCATCCTCCTTTTTATGTCTGGTTCTTCTCATTTAATATATAACGTAATTTCCTTATGGATATCTGCAAGCGTTTGGCTGCTTCATTCCGGTTACCGTAGGTTTTTTGCAGTGCCTGCATGACGAGCTCCTTTCCAATTGTGGATTGAAGCTGTTTGATTTCCGTAAGAATTTCTTCAAGCATCAGTTCATCCTTCTCATTAAAGTCAGCCACCAGTCTTTTTCGCCATTCTTCAAGAAGGTTTTCAGTTGATTGAATCCCACTAGTGGACACGTTTTTGGCAGGGGCGATCTGGCTGTTAGTGAGAGAGATATCATTGGCTGATATTACCGACTTATGGTCTGCGAGAGTTAATGTGCGCATGACCACATTAGATAGTTCGCGTATGTTACCTGGCCAATTGTATCGCTGTAATTTTTCAATGGCTTCATTGGAAAAAGAGATATCTCCATGACCATTCCTCTCAATCAAGTGACGGACAAGCAAGGGAATATCCTCTTTTCGGTTCCTTAAAGGCGGGATATTGAGAGTCACGACGTTCAGTCGGTAAAATAGGTCTTCCCGGAATTTATTTTTGTCCACTGCCTGCTGCAAATTTTCATTGGAGGCCGCCACTAACCGGGCGTTCGTCCGTAATGTCCCGCTGCTGCCAACCCTCATGAATTCCCGCGTTTCCAAAACTCGAAGCAATTTGACTTGGATGGCGGGACTCGCATCCGCAATTTCATCAAGAAAAAGCGTCCCGTTCCCGGCAATTTCGAAAAAACCCTTTCGCAGCTGGGTCGCTCCCGTGAACGCACCCTTTTCATGACCGAATAATTCGCTTTCGAGCAGGGACTCGGAGATTGCTCCACAATTGATGCCGATAAAAGGTTCATGGTTTCGGGGGCTGGCAATGTGAATGAAGCGTGAAAGCACTTCTTTACCGCTTCCGGTTTCTCCCTCAATTAATACATTGACGGTTTTTTGAGCCACCTTGAAAGCCATTTCAATCAAATTTTTCATTAAAGGACTTTCGCCGACAATGAGTCCTGAATCCTCGGCCAGTTTATGGATGAAATGCTGATTCAAATCTTCATTTTCATTCAAAAGGTTGTCAATCTGCCTTTCCAGCACTTCAATATCCACAAAGGGTTTTTCCATATAATCACTCGCGCCAAGTTTCATTGCATCAACAGCGGTCTTGACGGTGCTGTATCCGGTCATGATCAGTACCTTGCAACGCGGCTGCAGCTGTTTTAGATGCTGCAGGAGGGAAAGTCCATCACAATCCGGAAGCTTCAGGTCTATCATTGCGACATCGAAACGCTGCTGATTCCAATCGATTTCATGAAAATCCTTCCCGCTATTCACAACTTGTACGATATAACCTTTCATCGTAAATAGGCGGGATAGAAAAGTTCCAACCTCTTTCTCGTCGTCTACCACAAGTAAATGAACCACATTATCATCCCCTTTCCTCTTCTGCTTGTAAGGGTAGCCTCAGGAAAAAAGTGCTTCCTTGTCCTGGTGTGCTCAAAACGTCGATCTTCCCACCATGGTCTTTGGCGATGCCAAGGCTTACAGACAGCCCCAAACCGGTACCTTTTTCACGGTCTTTAGTCGTATGAAAGGGATGGAATATGAAGGGCAGGCGTTCTTTTTCAATCCCTGTTCCGTTATCAGTCACCTGAACCACCAAGAACTCGTTTTCTGAATAGGTAGTGATCGCAATCGATTTTTTCGTTTGTTCGGACTCATCCAATGCGTCCTTTGCATTCAATAGCAAGTTGATGATGATTTGTTCGATCTGCGGCTGGCTGCCCTTTATGTAAGGAAGGTCTTCCTGAAGGGTAAGATGGAGGGATATCTGCTGCTTCCCAAGTTGGAACTTCAAAAGGTTCAGGACCTGGTGAATGGCTTCGTTAATAGAGTAATACTGGAATCTATACTCATCCTGCCTTGAAAAGGTAAGCAGGCTTTTCACTATTTGCCTGCATCGGTCCCCGCAAATCTTGATATCGTCCAATAGCATATAATCGAGATTGTCCTGAGGGGTTTTCCGCAATAAAATTTGCGAGTTACCAAGAATGGCCGTTAATGGGCTATTCAATTCATGGGCAATCCCTGCTGCCATTTCACCAATCGCCCCAAGTTTTCCGGCATGTAATAGCTGGACTTCCATCTGTCTTCTTTCGGTGACATTTTTATAATAAGCAATGACCCCATATACTTGTTGCTCATTATTCTGAATCGGGTAAGCGTGCATTTCCAAGATGGCATCATGTTGAAGGAGAATTTCCTGAAACCCTGGCTTATTAAATGAAAAGGTATCTTGAATCAGAGATTGGGATTTTTCAATTAAAGCAAGCAGGTCGGAAAAGTCCCTTGCTGAATCATTGGATCGATAGACGGTTCCTTTGTGATCAAAGACGATGATCATGTCTTCAACTGCCTTGAATGTATCCTCCCATTCCTGTTTGGAATGAAGAACTTCCTTATAAAGCTGGGCATTCTCCAAAGTTAACGCAAGCTGGTTGGATAGTTGTTCAAGAAATTCGAGTTCATCTTCAAGCCATGTTTTCTTTTTCTTCCTGCCGAAAGTCCAGATTCCGATTTTTTTACTTTTTCCGTATAAAGGGACTAATAGAAGTGATTCGATCTCAAGGGATAATAGACGTTCTTTTTCCCGGAAGTCCGGTAACCGTTTAACTTCCACTTGAATCGGCTGTTTATCCTTCAAGGCTGACGAGAAATCCTGAAAAGGGTGTAACAAGTTTTTGGTATCCATTTCAAGTTCGCAGTGACCATTAGGGCAGATGTGAAGCAGGGCAGGTTCTTCCTCATACAATATGACAAAATGACTGTCATCGAAGGTAATGAGATGCTTAAGTTTTGCAATAACATTTCGGAGAATCTCTTGGATGTCGATGTCCATATCCATATTTTTTGTGATGTCATTCATGATTTCAAGCTGCATATTCTTCTTTTTCAGCTGATCCACGGTTTTCTTAAGTTCCGTGTAATACGTTTTCTTTGCAGATTTCACACCTGTCATTAAATCTATCAATTCAAGTTTGTTCATGCGTTTCACCTCTTAAAGGGCTGTAAGAAGCAGCTGATTAATCTGTTCTAATGACATATCACGAGGATTCGTGATCATGCAGGCATCCTCAAGAGCGGTCATCCCAATGGGATCTATCATTTCTTTCGTAATGCCGACATCACTTAAACTTTTGGGAGCCCCTATATCCTGTGATAATTCCCTTACGAAGCTAATGGCTGCCATTCCTGCTTGCTGCTCGGTCAATGCCCGTGTATCGATGCCCATTATGTTTGCAATCTCGCTGAATCGCCTTGGTGAGGCAATTCGATTGAAGTCCATGACATGGGGAAGAAGTATCGCATTGATTTCTCCATGCGGAAGGAGGTACTTGCCGCCTATGGCATGTGAAATGGCATGGGCAGCTCCCAAAATGGCATTGGAAAAAGCCAGACCAGCCTGCAGGCTCGCCATGGCCATCGCTTTTTTTGCTTCCTCATTATGCCTGGATGCAACAGAGGGGCGTAAGTGGCGGGCAACGATGGAAAGCGCGTTTTTAGCTTGTACATCTGTCAATGGTGTCGCAGCGATTGAAACATAGGATTCAATTGCGTGAGTTAAAACATCCATTCCCGTGGCTGCGGTCAAATCCGGTCCCAAGGTGGTTAAGGTACCAGGGTCGACTATTGCAATATCGGGGACGAGTGATTTTGAAATGATCGTCATTTTTTTCTCGCGGAATGAATCGACGATCACCGAAAACTGTGATACTTCCGAACCCGATCCTGCAGTGGTCATGATCATCACCATGGGCGGGAGGGGAGAGTGGACTTTATCAACACCTTCATAATCACTGATGATGCCGCCATTCGTTACTAAAAGGGCGACCCCTTTGGCGACATCCAAAGCACTGCCTCCACCCAAACCGATGATGGCATCACATTCTTGTTCTTTAAATGCCAAACAGCCGGCTTCAATCTCCCTGTCCTTCGGATTGGTAGTCATTTCAATGAAGGTAGCAAAAGCAAGGCCTGCATCTTTGCAGGATTCACTGACTATTTCTAACCAGCCGGCATTGGCCACGCCTGAGTCGCTGACTATCAAGGCCTTTTTGGCGCCTAGCCGCAAGCATGCCTCGCCAGCTTGTTCAATCGAACCTTTTCCAAAAATCACTTCCGGCATCACGAATTTAGTTATCGACATATTTGCGCCTTCTCCCTGTAGAAATTCTATCTCTTCTGTATTATTTTCCCGAAAAAGAGCGAAAATCCTGTTTGGATTACAGGTATTTTTATATAATATGACAAAATATCGATTGATAGAGAACTTTTGGCATAAGTCAGAAATCCTGTTAATTTCTTTAATTTGTAAATTTGTTACTTTAGTCATGTGTGAATAAGGATAAACCTACCTAGTTGAGATTTTCTATATATTGTAAAATTATGATGAAATCTATTAAACTGGGAGGCAATCTATGAAAAAACAATTTCTATCGGTAACCATGATCGCAGCATTGACACTCGGGACAGCAGGGTCAACCACCGCTTTAGCAGCGCCACATTCATCGACGGTGCTATCTGCGCCATCCACGGACAAGCAAGTCATTAAAAGAATCGATGCCGATAAAATCTACAGGAATATTGAATACCTCTCACAAACACCTCGGGTGGCCGGTACGGATTCTGAGTATAAAGCCGTCCAATTCATCAAAAAGCAATTCCAATCTTATGGCTATAAAGCCGATATTGAAGAGTTCAATTTTTTATCTTATACAGACCCAAATCTGGTCGAGCTGTCCGTTGCCGGAGTTGATGGCGAAATCAAAGCGAACCATTTAACCTATTCAGTTAATGGGGACCTATCCGGTGAAGTGGTATATGCCGGTTTAGGAACGAAAGAAGAGCTTGAGGAAACCGACGTTGCAGGGAAGATTGCCCTTATACAAAGAGGCAGCCTCACTTTTGCAGAGAAAGTATTGAATGCAGCAGAAAAAGGAGCAGTGGGTGTCATCCTGTTCAATAATGCCGATGGGGAATTAAATGGGACACTCGGAGGGGCTAATGACAAGTATATTCCATCCGTCACGATCACCAAAAAGGATGGGGAAGCCCTGCTGGGAAAACTGAATGCCGGAGTTAAATTGACAGCATCATTAAAAATCGAAGGAGCTTATTCCGGAGAAAAAACCTCTTATAATGTAGTGGCAACGAAAAAGGCAACAAAGAACAATAAAGCAAAAAAGAGCGATATCATTTACATTACTGGACATCATGATTCCGTCGCGGGGGCACCCGGAGCGAATGATGATGCATCAGGAACATCCGTCACCCTTGAACTTGCCCGTGTTCTGAAGAATCTTCCTACAGATACGGAAATTCGCTTCGTCACCTTTGGGGCAGAGGAAAATGGATTGCTAGGTTCAGAGCATTATGTGAGCAATCTCCCTGATGATGATATCAAGCGGACCATTGCCAACTTTAATCTCGATATGGTGGGAAGCAGGGATGCCGGGGATTTGGTCATTTTGACTAATGATGGAGAAATGAACCTTGTAACCGAGCTTGCCCAGGCATCAAGTACAAGACTGAATGGTGAGCCGACTCCATATGGACAAGGCGGGAGAAGTGACCATGTATCCTTTGCTGAGGCTGGAATACCCGCTGCTTTATTCATCCACAGTCCATCAGAACCTTGGTATCATACTCCTGATGATACCATTGATAAAATCTCAAAGGAAAAGCTTCAAGATGTTGCTGAAATTGTCGGCACCGCCGTCTATGACCAAGCTAAAATCGAAGCTAAAAAACCTGATCTCAATCATAAAAAAGGGAAAAAGGTGAAGGTTCCACATTTATTTGACGAAAAGGAATACAAATAATGCAGTAAGTATTTAGAGGGTGCAGCCTGCATCCTCTTTTTATGTTTAAAAATGGAAAACAAGGGGTAATAAGTCTAATCCGGAATTGGTGCCTATGGGAAGGATTCCCTAAATACCTAGCGTAAATAGCTTATTTATCCCTATTTAACTCTAAGACTATAATCCTTATAATGAAAATTATGAAAAATATGACAGTCTACATAATGAGAAAAGGTATGTATGAGGTGATTTTTTAAGTGTATGCAAATTCATTGAGTGAAATTCACTCTGCCCTCTCCAGTAAAATGTCCGATGTGAATGAAAAAATCAATCGTTTGGAGCAGGCTAAAAGACAAATCAAAGACGAACAGAATGCTTGTCTGGGGGAAATTGCTAAAATTAAAAATCCGGACTTGGGTAAAAGCTGGACGGGAAACCGTGCAGAAGACTTTCAAGATGCCCGCAGTGATGCATACAAGGCAATGTCAACGATCATTCATGATGATTATGACGACTATCAAGAGAAAATCGACGGTAAAATCATGATGCTTAATATAGAAAAAAAGGCTCTGAGTGCAGCAGGCACCATAGCACATGAAGCGGATGTTCTATTAGGTAAAGGGGAAGCCGTCATAGATCAATTGGAAAGTAAAATATCATATTTAAAAGGGTGGTTGTTTTAATGACGACAATCAAACTGAATCATCCTGCCGTAATGAAGCAAGTAGATCAGGTGAAGACGGCACTTGGTACAGTCACGCTTGGAAATTTGCCGGCAGGCGAGCTTGGCAGCAATAAATTGGAATTCACCTCGAAATGGATCGATCGGGAAACGAACCTGGAAAAGGTCTTTGAGCAATATATTAAAATCGTCCAGAAAAATGTGGAAGATACCCGAGCCAACATTGACTTATTAAAAGAACAGGATGAAGCCATCGCCCATACGTCTTCACATGGGTATCCTACGCGATGAAAATATATGAAGCCAAGACATTGACGGCCGCAACCAAGTCGCGCGCCAAGCAATATGAAGAACTAAAGAAGGAAGTCACAGCCCTGAAGAAAGAATTTCAGGGCATCGTCGGTCTGGATAACGAGTTTCAAGGAGCCGGTGCCGCCGCCATCAAAAGCTTCTATGAAGCGCAAATCGAGGTGGCGGACGCCTGGATGGAACTATTCACGACCCAAATCAGTTTTTTGGAAAGCATTCCAGCCACCCTGGAAGAGGCGGACCTCTACGGAAACACGGTGGTCGAGGTTCCCTTTTTAGATGGGGAAGTCTCGAACGGCATCAACCAAGCGAAGTCGCTTGTCGATCAACAAGCAAACGATCTTCAAAGGGTCCTCGACAGCATTGACGATATCCTGCCTCTTGATATGTTCGACCAAAAGGACTTTAATGAAAAAATCACGCTGGCAGGGCACAGGCTGGATGACACCGTGACAAAGGTCGAGAATGTCGACCGGCAATTGGTCGAGGAATATGATGTATCCGTCGGGCAGGAAAACGTGGCCGTTGGCCTCTTCCGCGCTTTGCTCGATGCCACCAAACAGGACGGCAACGTTTCGCCGATGACGTTCAACCAATCGGCATTCAAGAACAGTGACGTCTATCAAGTGAAGGATGAAGTCGCCGGTCAGATGAAAGACTATCAAACCTTCAAAAAGCAGCAAGCCGAAGCGCGGAAAATCGAACAGGAAATGGAAGAACTTGAAAACCGCCCATGGTACGAAAAAGCCTGGGATACGACAAAAACCTTTACAGGGGAATTCACGGGATATTATGATTCAATCAGGGCCTCGACCGGAGTCGATCCAGTAACGGGCCGCAAGCTGTCCGATGCCGAACGAATCGCAGCAGGCGCCATGGCAACCGCTGGATTCATCCCCGTCGTCGGCTGGGCCGGACGGGCCATCAAGGGCGGCAGCGCCATCTACAAAACGGCCAAAGGAATCAACGCAGCGAACCACGCGCTCGATGCCTATAAAACGACAAAAGGCTTTAGCCTCCTCCAGAAAACCGAATACGGGATATACGGGCTCCTCGCAGCCAACGGCCTCGGTGAAGCAGTCACCGGCAAGGACATGTTCGGCAACCAGCTGACCGAGGAACAGCGCCAGAACGGACTGTTGATGGCACTCGGAATCGGCGGTGTGGCAGGTGCGGCCAAGGTCGCTGATAAAGTAGCGAGTGGTACAAAGTTCGTCCCTTACAGCAAGGAATTTGCGCAAAAGCAGGTTCAGAAGGTTCAAGCTACAATAACAGACATAGCTAGATCAGGAAAATCCACGTTAAAAAATATAGGTGAAGAAATAGGTAAAAAAGAAATTCCTAAACGTATAAGTGTGGAACAAGTTTCCCTCGCAGGAGGACCAAACCTTCCCCAAGTAGTGATGGAAAAACAGACAATTAAGGAAGCCTATCAAAAATTTACGGTGAAGGATAGCAAAGTAGAGGGTGTTTCAGGGGAGAGTATTCCTAAGGGGACGAGTAAAGTTGAAACCTTTGGTAAATATTCAACGAATATCGATGAAAAGGTTAAAGTAATTGAAAAAGTAGATTTACCTGATTGGATAAGTGAATCATTTACTGATGGGATTTATAGAACTGTAATTACAGAAGAAAATATTACATTTTATAGAACTTATGGTGGTGGAGCAAAAGTTAATGGAGCATTTGTCACTACTAGCCCAGCTGGAAATAGAATAAATGCAAAAATAAATACTGCATTAGTACCTGATTGGAAAAATTCTAGACAATATGAAGCTGTTATAGAAGTACCGAAGGGACAAGTTTTAAATATAGGTAGAGTTGAAAAGCAATATACAAAATCAGGAGCATTACTAGAAGGTGATGGAGATCAAATACTATTACCCCAAGGGTGGTCTTCAGAATGGATAAAGGAAATTAGAGGGGTTCCAAGTAGATAGGGGGATAAAATGGATAAGAAAAAGCAGTTAATCAACCAAATAAAAGTTGTAATAAATAATCTTGAAAATGATTATTATAATGAAATTACTAGTGGCGTTTTACAACTTATATATAAAAGATATAAGAATGCATTGTCAGTATTGGAGAATAATAAAGATATAAGAGAGTTAAATATAATTGGTGGCATAAGGGCTTATATGGATAGTTATAGTGACTATCAAAACCCACTATTAGGAGAGTTACATAAAGCTGAAAAATTAAATAAAGAATTATTATAAAAATAGTTGTTACAAAAGTAACTAGAGTTAGCTTTATGCCTTACTTAGACCTTGATTGGATATTTATGCCATTCAAGGTTTTTTAATGAAATTGACAGTATAAATTTTTGTATAAGAAATATAAGCAAGTAATTTGAAATACTTTATGATTTTTCCTTAGTGATTAAATGGAAAAATATTATAGGGGTTGTAGTATAGATGTTAGTATAGAAGCACATTTGAATTAATCAAGGAGTACTTAAGGTGTTCTTAAAAAAAGTAGGTGTAATGAATGACAGGCAGAAGAATGGTAGACAGATGGGAAGACGATAGTAAAAGTTTTTTGAGATTTAATCTAAAAAAAAGAATGTTACCAAGTCTGTATGGCAGTATTATTGGAGACATGCTCGGTGTCCCGGTTGAATTTAAAAAAAGAGGGACTTTTATTATTAATGATATAACGGGATATGGTACCTATAATCAGCCGCCAGGCACTTGGTCGGACGATACTTCATTAACTTTATGTTTAATTGAAAAATTAATTGAAAAAAGCGATTCAGCGGAGCTCATGCAAAAATTCGTTCAGTATATGGAATCTGGTTATTGGACACCACATCATGAAATGTTCGATATTGGCAGAACGACTAGTGAAGCCATCATCAAGTTTAAAAATGGAACGCCAGCACAAGAATGTGGCGGAGATGCCATGTTTGATAATGGGAATGGGGCTTTGATGAGGATCGCCCCAGTGGCATTTATCCTTTTTAATAGCTTTAATTTCATTGAAAAAATCCAAACCATTAAAAAATATACGGAAGTTACCCATGCACATCCGCGTTCTGTGGTAGGTTCTATTATTTATGTCGAGTTTTTACTTAGACTTTATTATAATAATTCTCCTGAAGTTTCAAAATGGGAAATAAAAGAACTTTTTGATGAGAATTTTGATAAAGATCATATATACCAAAAAGAGCTGCAATCCTATTCAAGAATTTTTGAGGACGATTTCTTTTCATTACCACAAGAAGAAATTCAGTCAGATGGATATGTCGTTCATACGTTGGAAGCAGCCATTTGGTGCTTAGGAAATTCAGATTCGTTTAGCGATGCCGTTTTAAAAGCAGTGAATCTAGGGGATGATACGGATACAGTAGGTGCCATTACGGGAACAATGGCAGGTATGTACTATAAAATGGACGACATTCCTAAAGAATGGTTAGAGAAAATCACAAGAAAAGAAGATATTGATCAATTAATCAAGCAATTCCATAGTTTTTGTGCAGATAAAGCAATTAAAGAAGAGTATGGGGATTGATGGAAATCACCCATATAAAAACCCCCTATAAAAGACTTTTATAGGGGGTTTTTATGTCCAGAGTCCAGTATATGCTATGTTAAACGGGAAGCGAAGCAGTTTGAATTTGGGTGATAGAAAATTAAATAATGGAGTGGGAAAATGATAAGAAAAGGTGAGTATACGATCTATAATGGAAAAGAGTATAGATTCATAGAATCTGATTCAGTGGAAGCTATTGAATTAATTAGTAATGATAAAAATGAAATGGACAATGGATTTACTTATTACAAAAATAATATTTACACGAAAATGGTAAGTGTAAGTGAAGTTAAAGAATTATATTTTATTCATCCCTATGCTGTATATAAGGGAGAGGTGTTTCCAGCATCTGAAGAAAGAAGAACTGGAAATGTATTGTTGGCTACAACAAACACTGAGCTTGCTAAAAAGATGGGGTTTGAACGGACAGATAAATATATGTACTCCAAATCAGTGGAATGGGATGAAGTGGAGATTATCGAGGAGAGGAAACCCTATACATTAGATTAATTTCCTGATTTAAAGCGCCAACATAAAGTAAAAGCGATTATTGTTCAAAAAGTGGGTATAAAGTATTAAGCGGTCTTTCATTTAATATCTAGCACTAAGTTTTCTTTATGTTGAATAAGGAGAATTTGGTGGGAGGTGATTAAATGAGGAAAGCCTATGGTATAAAAAGTTTGATGATTTACTTTGAGTCGGTAAATTATCCAATTACCGAAGAGGAAATCAATGATCTAATAGTAAATAAAAAGATACCCCATCTCAGACCCATCGATAATTTGCTGATTTTTAATTTAGATCATATTGATGGCTGGCTTAGTGATCAGCAATTCAAGCCTTAGTTAATTGAAGCCCTGCTTTAAGTGGGGCTTTGATGAATATGTTGTACAAAAGGAAAAGCTAGCCAAGGTGTTTCTTGAAACCCTTGGCTAGCTTTATGTTTAAAAAAGGCTCTTTCGTAAAGGTTGTTGTTTTTAAAACGAAACGATTTAAGGTTGATTGGAGCGGAAGTGCGAGACTCCTGCAGGAGCAGCGGGACAGGTGAGACCCCACAGGCGTTCACGCCGAGGAGGCTCACCGCCTGCTCCGTGGAAAGCGAGCATCTGGAGGGGAAATCAACCACACCGCATTATTGGGTAAATAGCAACAAAGTATGCGAAAACAGCCTTAAAAAAAGAGGGCCCTGCATATTAACGGCATACTAACTATAACGAATCAGCACCAGTTGATTTGGTAACGACTGTATACTGCCGTTATGCCTGGATTATAATAGCCTAAGCAGAGCCTGTGCCCCTGTTAGGATAAGCCCTATGATAAAACCACAGACCGCCCCATTCACGCGAATCCATTGCAAGTCTTTTCCTACACCGTTTTCCATCATGTCAATCAGCGTTTCATTGTCTAGCTTATCTAAGTTTTCTTGTACAAGATTGCCAATTTGCGTATGATTTTTTTCAATGAGAACAGTAATTTGTTTCTGTATCCATTGATCGATGCGGGTGCTATTTTCCTTAATATTGTCCAGTATATGATGAATCATTGGAGTCAGGTAAGCATCCATGAAATGTTCATCATCGACGAAATCCAATGCTTCTTGCTGAATTTGTTTTAGGATTCCCTCTATTGTCGCCTCAGGCTCCCATTTTGTCAGAAGTTGATTTTTCCATTTTTCAACTCCTTCCAACAGTTCCCGGTTATGGTTAATGCCTTGTATCTCTTTCCTGATATATAAGATTAAAGCCTCTCTATTTGGTTCTTTCTCGTTTTGTAAATTATTTACGACACTTAATAACAGGTTTTGGATGATATTCCCAAGTTTCTCTTCGTTAAGTAGACTTTGAATCGATTTAACGGCGAACTGAAGCATACCTTCCAGTTCAATCTTGCTGAGCACATCCATGGAAACAGTGCCAAGTCGGTGACTGGTTTCTTTTTTTCCTAACCAATCTTCCGCTTTTTTCAAAACATGATCCAAAGCCTTCTTATCGAACTCTTCGTTAAGTAACTCTGAACTTACCAAATGTAGAATCTTGCTCATGTCTATGCCAGAAAGTGATGCTTTAATTTTTTTTGCAACGAAAGGTGTAATCTTTTCTATATCCATATAACCAATCATTTGCTTGATCAGTTTAATCAGGACTTTTCTAAAAGTATCACTTTGAATCTCTTTTTCTAAAATAGGGATCAATTTTTCAGTAAAAGGAATATGTTTTACTTTGTCCTGAATGCTTTCCTTAGAAAGCCAGTCGTTTTTTAGCATCGAAACAAGTGCATTTGTCATTCTTTTACGATTGTTGGGCAAAAGGGCTGTATGGGGGATTGGTAATCCAAGCGGATGGCGGAATAATGCAGTGACTGCAAACCAATCTGCCAATCCGCCGACTAAACCAGCCTCAAACCCTCCATGTAATAAATCTAACGGCAGTGAACCTTGAAATGGAGTGGTTGCAATATAACCTGCCCCCATGATAATTAGTGAATATCTAGCTATTTTTCTTGAAGATTTTATTTTTGGTGACATTATATTCCCTCATCCTTAAAATGATAGTCAATTACTATAACCCGAATCATTAGCAAATTTTATAACTTACTTTCATCTAGTAGTATAGCAGGTAGTACAAAAAAATAACCACAACAAGGCAGTAAGTTCATTATTTTTGGGCTTTGAATATTGTCATTTTCCCTTGAATGTTCAATATTCAGATGGTTAATTCACAAAAAAAAACCGATTTATTCAATCGGCTTTTTTTATTGGTTCATCTCCAACCTATTATGATGCGTCTGTTTTTATCGAATTATTTTTATCGGTGCCTACATTTTTTTTATCTTTCATGAGACTGAAGATATAGGCCAGAACGGAACCTGATATGTTATGCCAAACACTGAAAATGGCACTAGGAACAGCGGCCAAAGGCGAGAAGTGGGCTGTTGCTATGGCTACACCTAAACCAGAGTTCTGCATACCGACCTCCATTGCAACAGCTTTCTGTTTAGCTAAATCCATTCCGCATAAACGAGCAAAGAAGAAGCCGAGTAAAAAACCAAGAACATTATGAAGAACGACGACTGCAAAAATCAGCAAGCCTGTTTTAGCCAGCTGAGCCTGGCTGCCAGCTACTACGGCAGATACGATCAGAACGATGGAAATGACAGATACTAGAGGTAAAGCCTTTGCACCGGCCTCTGCTTGTTTGCCGAAAAACTTTTTAACAAGAAATCCTAGTATCAGTGGGATAATCACCACTTGAATGATAGAAATGAATAATGACCCAATACTGATATTGACCCATTTACTTGCCAAGAGCAGAATAAGCAGGGGCGTTACGATTGGCGCTAGAATAGTGGAAACAGAAGCAATGGCAACTGCAAGCGCAACATTTCCTCTCGCAAGAAACACCATGACATTTGAAGCCGTTCCACTAGGGCAGCATCCTACCAAAATAACACCAACAGCGACTTCTTTGGGCAAATCGAACCCTATTGCTAATCCGAATGCCAATAAGGGCATAATGATAAAATGACCTGCTACCCCTAGTGCGACCTCTTTCGGCCGTCGGAATACTTCTTTAAAATCCGCTGCTGATAGTGTAAGTCCCATGCCAAACATGACAATTCCTAATAATGGAACAATATAGTCTCCGATCCATATAAACTGATTAGGTAAGATATACGCAATAACTGCAAATAAAATGACCCATAAGGTAAACGTTTTACCAGCAAATCCGCTGATTTTCTCTACTACTCCCATAGTGACCCTCCTAGATGTTTTAAAATAAAACAATTATAGTTTATATTCAGAATATTTTAAACCTTCTTTTTGAGAAATCAATACATTCTAAACGTCCTTTTGGGTATTTTCATATGGGCAGTCATTAAGGTGATTGTTTGAACTGTATTTCTCAAGCACTGAAATTTGAAGATTAACAAAGAAAATGGCGAAAGTTTTTAGAAATTCTGTCCGTCTTTACTCTTTTCGTAAAGATTTTTTTTAAAAAAAACGAAACTATATAAGGTTGATTGGAGCGGAAGTGCGAGACTCCTGCGGGAGCAGCGGGACAGGTGAGACCCCACCGGCGTTTACGCCAAGGAGGCTCACCGCCCGCCCCGCGGAAAGCGAGCATCTGGAGGGGAAATCAACCACACCGCACTACTTGGTAAATAGCAACAAAGTATGCGAAAACAGCCAAAAAATAAGAGGTTCTGCAAAACTAATTATATGGAAGGTAGATCAGGAATTAGTATTTGTTGTTTTACAGGATTGATTATTGCTATTGTATGTTTAGCAAGGGCTATAAAAGAAGTGGAGATGTGGTTTCTTTGATACATATATTAATTGCGGATGATGACCTGCATATTCGGGAGTTGCTTAAATTTCACTTGGAAAAGGAAGGGTATATGGTAACGGAAGCGAAGGACGGGAATGAAGCTTCCTTGTTACTGGAGAAGGAACGGATCCATCTGGCTGTTGTCGATATTATGATGCCGTATAAAAACGGGCTGGATCTTTGTAAGGAAATCCGGGATCAATATGATCTGCCCGTCATTTTATTGACAGCTAAAGATCAACTTATCGATAAGGAAAAGGGGTACTTTGCAGGTACGGATGATTATCTCGTAAAGCCATTTGAGCCAAGGGAACTTCTATTTCGGATAAAAGCGCTATTGCGAAGGTACCGTATGGTGAATTCTGAATCCATCTCATTGAATCAAACGGTGATTGACCGTAAAAGTTACGAAGTTCGAATTAAGGGGAATACGCTGCTCCTGCCGCTTAAGGAATTTGAGCTGCTGGCTCAGCTGGGGAGTTTTCCTGATCAGGTCTTTACGCGTGAGCAGCTTATTGAACTGGTGTGGGGTGCTGATTTTGAAGGGGATGATCGAACGGTTGATGTCCATATTAAACGATTGAGGGAACGTTTTGCCGGGCGGACCGATGATTTTGTCATAACGACTGTCCGTGGCTTAGGTTATAAACTGGAGGTCAACAAGAAGTGAAAACACTTTATTTCAGGATAGTTATTCAAACCATTTTGATCATGGTGCTTGCCAGTGTCATCGCTTTTTTAATTTCCAATGTCTATTATCATCAGGTTCAAAAACCCTACAATGGTGAGAAGATAAGCAAAGTCGCAAGTGAGATCGTTTCCTTATATGAGGAGAATCCTGATCAGGATATTGATGCGTATTTAAATCATATTGCAGGTTTGCACTATCAAATGTATCTATTTAATGAGCAGGGTGAAGGAACTTTATATGGTGAGCCGTTTCGGGACACGAGTTTGGATCGCGACACGATTTCAGGAGTTTTGAATGGGAATACCTATCAAGGGATCGCCAATTATAATAATGGGTTATTTATTACCGGTTTTTTTGAAGATGTTTTAATTAATAGCATTGGGGTCCCGATGAACGTGAATGGCGAAAAGCATGCATTGTTTGTAAGGCCGAATATAGAGCTGCAGTTTGGTGAATTTCGCTTTTTCCTTGCTGTTTTGCTCGTACTGACGCTACTTCTTAGTTTTTTATTTGTGATCATTAATACGCGTTTCCTCGTAAAGCCGATTACGAAATTAACGGAAGCTACAAAAAGAATCGCCGATGGGGATTATAGTAGTGAATTGAATGTCTCCCGAAGAGATGAAATAGGGGACTTGGCACAGCATTTCTCGAAAATGACTCAAAGTATACAGCGGTTAGATGATATGAGGCAGGAGTTCGTATCGAATGTATCTCATGAAATTCAATCTCCGCTTGCATCCATCCAAGGTTTTTCTCAAACCCTTCAATCGGAGGAATTAACAAAAGAACAAAGAAATCAGTACTTGTCCATCATTGAAAAAGAAAGCAGGCGCATGTCGTCGTTAAGCAAACAGCTGCTCATGCTTGCTTCGTTGGATAAAGTAGATGATCCGCTGCAACGGTCCAATTTTGATTTAGCACAGCAAATCCGGCAAGTGTTGTTCATGCTGGAATGGAATTGGCGGGAAAAAGATATGGTGATCGAAATGGATTTGCCGTCAACCGTCATTTCTGCAGATGAGAAACTTTTAAATCAAATTTGGACGAATTTGATAACCAATAGCATTAAATACTCGGAAAGCGGCAGTTCGATTAATATTCGGATTAAAAGTATTGGCAGTACTGTTGAAGTGATGATCGCGGATACGGGCATCGGAATTCCAGAAGAAGACCTCCCTTATATCCTTGATCGCTTTTATAAAGTAGACAAAGTGAGGAATAGGAGTGAAACAGGCAGCGGATTAGGACTTTCGATTACGAAGAAGACGGTTGATCTTCATGGGGGAACGATCGAAGTTCAAAGCGAACTTGGTAAAGGGACCACTTTTTATATACGGCTGCCCCTTATGTAATCAGTTGTTCATCTTCCATTCATATTGATTGTTTACAATCGAGTCATACCGAATCAAGTAGGGCTTGATAGGTAAAAAAGGAATGGGAGATGAAATAATGTTTTTGGCAATACGTGAACTAAAGCATTCAAAGTTACGTTACCTGCTGATTGGACTGATCATGGTATTGGTCGCTTTGCTTGTCTTTATCATTTCAGGATTAGCTAATGGACTTTCTTCGGATAATGCTTCATCCATACAAAACATGAAGGCCGACTATTTCGTAATGGAGCATGACTCCAAAAATAAATTGAACCGATCGATCATATCCATGGAAAAGCTGGATGAAATCCGGGCTTCTGCGGATGTTAAAGCAGCCGAAGGTCTGGGGCAAATGATGATCACATTGAATAAGATCGGCTCATCGGAGAAAACGGATGTCACCATTTTTGCGACCGATGCCAGTGGTATTTTAGCACCGAAGGTCATTGAAGGTACGAATTATGACAATGAGAAACAAGGTGAAGTCGTAGCAGATCGTTCTTTAAAAGAAGTGGGTTATAAATTGGGTGATTCACTTAAAGATGACCTATCAGGTAAGGTTTTCACCATTGTTGGTTTTACTGAAAAGCAGTCTTACAGCCATTCACCTGCAGTTTACATGAATGTTAAGGGATGGCAGGAGATTCATCCTGGATTGAAAAATCAGAAGAAGAATTCAATTAGCACGATAGCCGTGCAAATGGATTCCAAGGCAGAAGAAAAGGTACGTAAATCATTGCCTGAAGGCTTAACGCTCATTTCGAAAGAAGAATCGCTTCAGAGTATACCAGGGTTTAAAGAGGAACAAGGTACATTGACGATGATGATTGCCTTCTTGTTTGTCATTGCTGCATTCGTTTTGGCTGTATTCTTTTATGTGATTACCTTGCAGAAGACGAATCAATTTGGAGTTCTTAAAGCACTCGGGGCCAATACGGGCTATCTGGCAAAAAGTATCGTTGGTCAAGTAATGCTGCTTGCCGTGACATGCATAGCCATCAGTGTTGCCCTGACATATGGCGTCACTTTAATCATGCCAGAAGGAATGCCATTTGAATTGAGTACCGACTTGGTCATTAAATATTCCGTGTTACTTTTGGTTGTATCCGTATTAGGTTCGCTGTTATCACTATACCGAGTGGCGAAGATAGACGCAATCGAAGCAATAGGGAGGGTATCATGATGGGGAATAAACTATTATTTGAAAACGTCAGTAAGATTTATGGGGAAGGCGTTAATAAGGTGACAGCCCTTGATAATATTTCCCTGAATGTGAGAGCGGGGGAATTCGTCGCGATCGTGGGTCCTTCAGGCTCAGGAAAAAGTACTTTTCTTTCAATAGCGGGCGCGTTATTATCTCCGAGTGAAGGTCGCTTACTGCTGAATGATGAAGATATAACAACACTATCACCAAAGGAATTGACTAGAGTTCGCCTTGAAAAGATCGGATTTGTATTCCAATCGTCTAATCTTGTACCATATCTCACCGTACGAGATCAGCTTCTGCTACTTTCTGAACTGATTGGCAAGCGAGATAAAAAAACTGTGAAAAAAGCGGACGAATTGCTTAGCCACCTTGGACTTGGACATCGGGCAGATCACCTGCCAGAAGCACTGTCGGGCGGTGAGCGGCAGCGTGTAGCCATCGCCCGTTCGCTAATGAACGATCCAGAAATCATTTTAGCGGATGAACCGACCGCAAGTCTTGATTCCAAAAGAGGCAGGGATGTTGTTGAAATGCTTGCACATGAGGTGAGATCAAGAAATAAAGCGGCCATCATGGTAACTCACGATGAAAGAATGTTAGATTTATGTGATCGAGTGGTCAATATTATGGATGGCAAGGTATTTGGATGAAAGTTATACGTAAATGGCCGCCGCCTCTCCAATGGAATTAGGAGTGGCGGCGGCCTGAATTGCCTGAATGGGAACCTGGTTAATCGACAGTAAGCGGTTGGAATACAGTCGTTACTTTATATAAACGATTTGCATTATGTATAATTTTTTGCTTGTATCCCAGATGGTCATCTTCGGATTAATCATGTTTTTTTATTTTAGTCTGTTTTCGCATACTGTGTTGCTATTTACCAAGTAAAGCGGTGTGGTTGATTTCCCCTCCAGATGCTCGCTTTCCGCGGGGCGGTCGGTGAGCATCTTCGGCGTAAACGCCTGTGGGGTCTCACCTGTCCCGCTGCTCCCGCAGGAGTCTCGCACTTGCGCTCCAATCAACCTTAAATCGTTTTGTTTTAAAAACAACAATCTTTACGAAAAGAGCCTTATTTTAAAGAACAAACAGTGATAGGTTGCTTTCACACCTGATTCATTTCGGTAGTCTGTGTCGTATATGTTGATTAACTCTCGAAAAAAGGATGGGCGCTGGCAGTAGTTTTCTTTGTTGCTGTTCGCAGCACCAATCTTTTTAATTGAAGTGAAGAATTCACGTACTGTCTGAAAGTACTCCAGTTCAACCTTTTCCATTTTTGTAACCTCGATTGGAACTGCTGATGAATAGGGCATTGCTGCTTCACAAACTTGTGATAATTCATCCAGAGTGTAAAACATCTGGCCTGGTGAACTATCCATGGAAAGCTGAAGCTTTTCTTTCGCATGTTCATATGACCTATGAAGCTCTTGAAAGGTATCGATTCCGAACGTTGAAAATATCAGGCTTCCTTCAGCCGTTAATCGTGTACACAGTTTTTCAAGGGTTGCAGGAAGATCATTCAGCCATTGAAATGTTGCATTGGAAATAATCAAGTCGTAATTTTCATTTAGCGCCATTTCTTCAATATCCGTACATAAAAATGTAACACGGTCTCCCTTTGTCATTCCTTTCGCCACTTCAACCATTCCTGGTGCAATATCAACAGCCGTAATGACGGCATTAGGGAATATTTTGACGAGTAACCTGGTTAAGTAACCGGTGCCGCAGCCAATTTCAAGAATATTGATTTTATGATTGGTGTTTTTTTGAGGAAGCAAATCCACTAATTGTTTTGCCATGTTTTTTTGAACATTGGCATATGCATCATATGTTTTCGCGCGTTCACTGAACCGCTTGCTTAACAATCGTTTATCTATCATGAACGTACTCCTTTTGAATAAATGTTTTTATATGCTCCGTACATTCCTGTGGTTTTGTGAAAAATGGAATATGACCAGCACCTTCAATAATATGAAGCTCGGCTTTCCCACCAAGATTTTCTTTAATGAAGGAGGAGGCTTCAAATGGACAAATTTTGTCTTCCCTCCCATGAAGCAATATAAAAGGGGCTTCAATCCGGTTGAGTCTTGCTCTAGCATCTTTCTGAAGTAAATAATCCAAACCAATCAGAAGCGAAAACACATCATCTCCTTGAAACTCGCGTTGAATGGTCTTGATGAATTGATGATAAAAACCTGCTTCTTTTTCAGCATCGGAAAACATGGCTTCATAGAAGGAAGTCAAAGTCTTCTCTTTATTGCGCTGCAGTTGTTTTTTCATGCGCTCGACCATTCGCGGATCCCAGCCAAATGAATAATTTTCTCCTGTGGTGAACCGACTTGTTGCACCAAAAAGGATAAAACCTTTTATTTTTTCCCGATACGAACTTGAAAGTTCAAGTGATACTAGTGATCCTAATGACCAGCTCAGTAAATAAACAGGACCATCGAGGGAAGTGATTGTGTCTATGACTCGTTCTTCAAAGTCATTTAGTGCCTTCATATCTCTCCAATCTATAATTGAAAGGTGAAATAGTTCTGACAGCGGTTGGATTAACGGTTGAAACACCTCTTTTTCCATTCCCCAGCCAGGAAGCACGACTAAATTCGGCTGTTTCATTCAACAACACCCATTTCCTTTCCAATGATTGAAACTTTTTCAACTGCCCAATCAAGATCTTTTTTATCGTGGAGAGCCGTTACGGTAAACCGGATTCTCGCTTCATTTTCAGGAACGGTCGGCGGCCTGACAGCAATAGCCGCAATCCCTTCTTTCTGCAAACGTGCAGCAAATTCCATCGCTTTTTCGTTTTCGCCGATGACGATAGGAACAATTTGTGATTGGCTTCCGCAAATATTAAACCCGTAATATGTGAGTTCTTGTCTAAAGTGTTCTGAGTGTGTTTGGAGCAGTGAGCGGCGTTCCGGTTCTTGCTGTACAAGTTCAATCGCTGTTTTTATAGCACCGAGTATGGCCGGGGGGAGTGCAGTTGAATAGATGAATCCGCGCATGCGATTTTTTAAGTAGTCGATAAGCCATTTTTTCCCGACAACATAGGCACCGAATGAACCGAGCGCTTTACTGAATGTACCCATTTGGATATCTATATTATTTTGAAGATGGAGGTGACCGGCATAGCCTTCACCGTTTTTACCGTAGATGCCGCTTCCATGTGCTTCATCTGTCATTAACAGTGCGTTATAACGTTCCTTTAACCGAACAAGGTCTTCAAGAAAAGCGAAGTCACCATCCATACTGAAGACCGTATCCGTCACGATTAATTTACGTGCTTCAATCGGTGATTTTTTCAAAAATGCTTCTAAATGATCTAAATCATTATGACGATAGCGCATATGCTTTGCACGGCTTAAAAGAGCTCCATCGACAATGCTTGCATGATTCAGTTTATCGCTATAAATAATATCGTTACGGGACAGAAGGGTGGAGATTATTCCAAGGTTTGCGTTATATCCACTGTTGATGATGAGTCCTGCTTCGGCTTTCTTCCAATTGACAAGAGCTTGTTCCGCCTGCTCGTGAAGAGGATGATTGCCAACAATTAAACGTGAAGCCGTTGCTCCTGCACCATATGTATGTACGGCATTAACCATAGCCTTTTTCAGCCGCTCATCTCCTGCATATCCTAAATAGTTATTAGAAGCTAGATTAAGCATCCTGCACCCGTTGATCGTAAGCCAAGGCTGCTCGGCACATACAGTTGATACGAGTTCACGCTTTTGCGAAATCTCTTCTAAATGAGCCAGTTCATTTTTTATTTTTTCTTCCCAACAAGGTAATTGTTTTTCACTGTACATGGCCATTCTCCTTTTTATATGTCAACTAAAATTGATATAGGTTAACATATAGAACATTCTAATTCTGACTCAATGAAACTGTCAAGCTTTGAAAAGGTGCATGAGCATAAATTAATAATCCATTAATCTCGGAGAAATCTAGGAAAAAAGCTGGCTGGTTATAATAATGATCCAAGCCAGGAGCATTTAAGGAGAAACGGTCAACGGCTTTGTTAAGCTAATGTATAAAAAAGCTTAATGAAAATTGGTGCCTTTATGTATTAAGCTCGTTCATTGAAGATAATCTAACTTGCAAGGTAGTCTTTTTGTTAAACCTTCAAATCTTTGAAGGATTAAATGGAATTCCATGTTACTATAGAGCAGTGAAATTTAACAGAATTCACATTAACCATTACATAAAGGAAGGGTATAAGTATGAAAAAGATTTCTTTGGATGTTTTCTTTATATTAATAGGAGCTTTTATTTTCGCTTTGGCAATAAATCTTTTCGTCATTCCCAATGAGCTTGGTGAGGGAGGAGTCACGGGGATAACCATCATTCTGTTTTATCTTTTTGAATGGTCACCAGGGCTGTTAAGTTTAATCATTAACGCTGTCCTGCTCATTGTCGGTTATAAATTTTTGTCGAAAATGACAACGGTATATACAATCGTAGCTGTTGCATTTAATTCACTTTTCCTTCATTTAACCGAAAGTTGGACGATTTCTTCAGATGAATTGGTCATCAATGCGATATTTGGCGGGGTTTTTGCCGGTGCCGGAATTGGCATGATCATCCGTGTGGGAGGCACTACTGCCGGTACGACGATCCTGGCGCGAATTACGAATAAGTATTTGGGATGGAGCTTAAGCTATGGACTTCTGTTTTTCGATTTAATCGTTGCGTTCTCATCTTATTTCATCATTGGTGCAGAAGGCCTGATGCTCACTATCCTTATGCTTTATATTGGTACAAAAACGATGGAATTCATCATTGAGGGATTGAACCCGAAAAAAGCAATTACCATCATTTCAAATGAAGCGGACCAGATTGCAAAACAAGTAACCGAATTGATGGATCGGGGCGTCACTGTTTTTAGTGGGCATGGATACTATACAAAAGCATCCAAGGATATTTTATATATCGTTATAAGTAAGCAAGAGGTACTAAAGTTAAAGAGAATAGTGCAGTCAACGGATAGCAATGCTTTTATAGCCATACATGACGTTCGGGACGTATTTGGTGAAGGGTTCCTGGATATCTCGAAGTCCTGATGGCAATAAGGTATTAACGAAATGAAAAGGCCTAATTAGGCTTTTTTATTTTGCAATGCAAAAAATCTGTAAATTTAGAATAATTTGTTATATTATGTAAGTAAGAAACCACACACCCTGAGGAGTGCAGCCATTAAATGTGGAGGTGTCCAAGATGATCCTTTTAAAAGTGGATGACAGAAAGTTTGGGAAAAGCAATATCAAGTACAGTGTCGTTGATAAGGAAACGAATGAATTGATCATTAGCGGTGTGTTTAAGGAATTTGGACAAGCAAGCGATAAATATTATGAATTGAAGGATGAATACGGTCCTTCCAATGTGAAAATGATATTGAAGTGAAAAGGGGGGACCGTCGGGTTTCCCTTTTTTCGTATAATGCCAGGAATGAAAATGGCCCGTACGATAAATAATCGGATAAAGGAATAATCAAAGGTTTCTGAATCATATAATTAGATTAAGAGAGTTCCTAACATCCTTTTTTTACAATATACTACAATTTTATTGTAAAGTATGGAATTTGGTGGTAATATAAAGCGCATAAATGTAAACGTTTGCAATGATTTTTGTGAGGAGGTGATGTAAAAAAAGTACGCTAGACTATCAATTTTATAGAATGAATGGCTTTTATTTTACTTATTTTATGCAAACGTTTTCTTAGAATTGCATGAATATTATGAGAAAAAGGGAGTGTGTAGGCATGAGGCGTAAAAAATGGTACGGGGGAATTCTTACTGTTTTATTGATTTTTAGTGTGATTTTGGCTGGATGCTCTTCTTCAACTGGCGGAAACAGCGACTCAAAGGATGTCGTGACGCTCGATATATTTCAATTCAAGGTAGAATTCAAGTCGCAATTCGAGACATTGGCAAAACAATATGAAAAAGAAAATCCAAATGTGAAGATCAAGGTATCGACAGTCGGCGGCGGAAATGATTATAAATCTGCCATAACGGCAAAGTTCGCTTCAGGTGAGGAGCCAGCGGTTTTTAACATTGGCGGACCGGTAGATGTCGCACAATATAAAGATAGATTAACAGATTTAAAGGACACGAAGGCTGCTGCTGCAGCGCTTGACGGTACTCTGGATGGTGTGGAAGAGGACGGGCAAGTCCTTGGACTTCCATTTAACCAGGAAGGATACGGCTTGATTTATAACAAACGAATATTTAAAGAAGCCGGAATTAACCCTGATGAAATTACAAGTTATGAAGCCTTAGAGGAGGCAGTTAAGAAAATCGATTCACAAAAAGACAAATTGAAGATCGAAGCAGTTTTCGCATATCCGGTAAAAGAGAAGTGGGTGACAGGAAACCATTTATCCAATGTATTCTTATCACCGGAGTTTGATGGGAATGTGTTAGAAGCAAGTAAGGCACCAACGGTTAAATTCACGGATGGTGACAAGTTTAAACAATTGGTCGATATCCAAAATGAGTATTCCGTTCAGCCGACAGCGAGTCTTGATTACTCCCAGCAAGTGGAGGAGCTGTTCTCGCTTGAAAAGGTTGCAATCATTCAGCAAGGTAACTGGGTGTATAACACAGTCTATGATATGGACCCTGAGTTAGCTGAAAAGGGAATTGGCATCATCCCGATTCCTAATGGAGACAATGCAGGCATGCCGGTCGGCGTACCAAACTATTGGGCAGTGAACAAAAAATCGGATGAAAAGGTACAAGAAGCAGCAAAGAAGTTCCTCGACTGGATGTATACATCCGAAGCAGGGAAAAAAGCCGTTTTGGAAGACTTTAAATTCATTCCTGCTTATGAAGGATATGATGTAGAAAAAATTGCCGATCCAATTTCAAAAGAAATTTATAAATACTCCCAAGAAGGAAATACGATTGGATGGGTGTTTAATGGATATCCGGTCGGTTGGAATGATGATCTTGGTGCAAGTGTCCAAAAATACGTAACTGGTAAATTGACTTGGGAGGAACTTGTCCAACAGAACATTGAAAATTGGGAGAAGATTCATAGTAAATAAGTGTTTGGGAAAGGCAAGTGACCAATCGGCATGAAAAATGTGTCGATTGGTTGTTCCTTATTATAGAAAAGCCCTAAGGGGATTTGCCTCAACAAGGGATTCATCAAATAACACAGTCATGATCTAAATCCATTAACTATTAAATCATTTCAAGGAGGTCGGTTTCGTTGAGAAATCGGGATGCCGCATATTGGCTGTTTTTGACACCTGTTCTTGCTGCACTCATTTTGGTTGTGATCGTGCCGCTCATCTACGGATTTTATTATTCCTTTACGAACTGGAACGGTTTAGGGACTCCGGATTTCATTGGTCTTAAGAATTATATTGACTTGTTTACCGATAAAGGGTTCCTTGATACATTTTGGTTCACCATTAAATTTTCCGTAGCGGCAATTGTGGTAATCAATATCATCGGATTAAGTTTGGCCCTCATCGTGACTTCGAAAATTAAATCAAGCAACATATTACGGACGGTTTTCTTTATGCCCAATTTAATTGGCGGCTTGATTCTCGGCTTTATTTGGCAGTTCATTTTTATTAAGGTCTTCGGTGCGATTGGCGATTTGACTGGGATCGAAGCATTTAATGGGTGGTTATCAACGACTGATACAGGTTTTTGGGGATTGATCATTTTAACGTCTTGGCAGATGGCCGGATATATCATGATCATTTATATTGCCTATCTGCAGGCTGTTCCTGAAGACTTGATAGAAGCGGCAAAAATTGACGGAGCGAACAGCTTCCAGCGTTTTCGCCATATAACTTTTCCACTAGTGGCACCTGCTTTTACCGTCAGTTTGTTTTTGACGCTTTCCCACTCGTTCAAGATCTATGATCAAAACCTTTCTTTGACGAATGGAGCTCCCTATAATTCAACTGAAATGGTTGCGATGAACATTGTAAAATCCGCCTTCACCGAAAACGATATGGCATATGCACAGGCAAAAGCCGTTATCTTTTTCGTAATCGTGGCGGTCGTTTCGCTGACACAAGTCTATATCAATAAAAAACGGGAGGTTGAGCTGTAATGAGGGGAAAATGGAAATTGTGGCTGATTGGATTCATCGGATTCATTTTGGCCATATTATGGCTCACTCCGTTTTATTTAATGCTTGTCAATGCTTTTAAAATGAAACGGGATATATTTGCCGATACACTGGGACTGCCTGAGACCTGGACATTCGAAAACTTCACTCAAGCTTTCGAGCAATTGGATTTCCTCCGGACTTTATTCAATTCTTTATTGATATCGGGCGTCAGTGTAGTCATCATCATCATCTTTTCTGCGATGGCAGCATACGCTCTTTCCCGAAACAAAAGTAAAATAAGTTCCCTGCTTTTCTTTGTGTTTGTAGCAGCAATGCTAATCCCGTTTCAGTCTGTGATGATACCTCTCGTTGCCCAATTCGGACAGCTGGGGATGTTGAACAAGGCAGGACTGATTTTCATGTATTTAGGTTTTGGCTGCAGTCTTTCCATATTCCTTTATCATGGTACTTTAAAAGGGATTCCCCTCTCACTTGATGAGGCAGCAAAGATTGATGGTGCAAACCGCTTTCAAGTATTTTGGTATATCATATTTCCATTATTGAAACCGATGTCCATTACAGTTGGGATTTTAAATGTCATTTGGATATGGAACGACTATTTGCTGCCATCCCTTGTTATTGGCGGCGCGGGATCGGAGACCATCCCACTTAAATTATTCTTCTTTTTCGGTCAATATACGAAGCAATGGCATCTTGCCTTGGCTGGACTTACTTTATCCATCATTCCAGTCATCATTGCGTACTTTTTTGCTCAGAGGCAAATTATCAAAGGAATTGCAGATGGAGCCGTTAAATAACTATTTAAATATAGGGAATATTAAACCATGTGCGGTGAACGGGGAGTGTTGATGAATTTGTCTGTTACTATAAAAGACGTTGCCAAAAAAGCAAATGTCGCTCCATCAACGGTATCGCGTGTAATCCATAACAGCCCGACAATCAGTGAAAAGACAAAGCGTAAAGTACGCAAGGTATTAAAGGAAATGGGCTATCATATGAATGAAAATGCCCGGAACTTGGTCACGAAGTCAACTAAGGCCATAGGGATCGTCATGAAAAGTTCCGCAAGAGAATCACTTTATAATCCCTTTTTTCCAGAAGTGATCCGAGGAATCGGGGATTTCTGTAATAAAGAAGGGTACAGTCTTTCCCTGACAACCGGCGAGACGGAGGATGCCATCTTTGAGGATGTCGTGAAAATGGTTCAGGGCAGAAGAGTGGATGGCATGATTGTTTTGTACTCTAAAAAGGACGATAAAGTGGTGCCGTATTTATTAAAGCAGGGTTTCCCGTTCGTGTTGATCGGGAAGCCAAGTACGAACATGAGCGGAATCACGTTCATTGATAACGATAATGTTCAAGCGGCCAGGGAAGTATCGGAGTTTGTAATAAGTCTTGGACATGAGAGAATCGCCTTTTTAGGGGGCAGTCCCGAGTTTGAGGTGATCCAGGACCGCTTGACAGGTTTTCAACAAGCGATGGAACAGGCCGGGCAGGATGTGCGACAGGAATATATCAAATTGATTCCTTTAAATCGAATGGATGGAATAAAGGCCATTGACGAATTGCTGGAATTGAAAGAGGCACCAACCGCATTTTTGGTTATGGATCTTTTATTGGGTGTTCTCTTGCTTGGGGTGTTAGCTGAAAAGAATTTAAAAGTGCCACAGCAAATAAGCGTCGTCTGTTTTAACCACTCAGAATTCATAGAATTTTTAAGTACACCGCTGACAACGGTTGATATCCATACGTATCAGTTAGGGTATGAGGCGGCAAAATGTGTGTTCGATTTAATTGCAAATCCGGAAATGATGGAAAAGAGTATCAGTATTCCTACCAAAATCATAAAGCGGGAGTCACATTTTGTTGCCGAAAAGGAAATTAAATGAAAAATGTAGAAATGTTTTACCAATTAAAGCTTGATTTTTGCTAACATAAATTTACAATATAGATTATCACTATTATTTTTGAAAATTCATACTTACTGAAGTCAATAAGTATGTTCTTATATTTTGATCACACCGAACGCAAACGTTTGCGTTATGGATAAAGAGGTATAGTTTAACATACAAAGCAAGTTGCCTTGAAATGAATCTTGAATGGAGGAGGGTGTTCATGAGGGTCCTGGTTTGGAATGAGTTTCGCCACGAGAGAACAAAGCCTGAAGTAGCAAAAATATATCCGGATGGTATCCATGGTGCAATTGCAGGCTTTTTACAAAGTGAGCAGGTCGAGGTGAGGACGGCTACTCTCGATGAAGAAGAGCATGGATTAACCGAAGAAGCATTGGAACGAACCGATGTACTACTTTGGTGGGGGCATGTTGCACATGATGAAGTTCAGGATGAAATCATTGCAAGGGTCCACAAGCGAGTACTCGAGGGCATGGGTCTCATCGTCCTCCATTCCGGTCATTTTTCAAAAATCTTCAAACGGCTTATGGGCACGACTTGCGATTTGAAATGGCGGGTCGCGGATGAAAAGGAACGGCTTTGGGTTGTCGATCCCAGTCATCCTATTGTTGATGGAATCGGAGAATATATAGAGCTTGAGAAGGAAGAGATGTACGGGGAACATTTTGATATTCCTGCACCAGATCAATTAATATTCGTCAGTTGGTTTGAAGGCGGGGAGATATTCAGAAGCGGTTGCACATATCAGCGGGGAAAAGGGAAGATTTTCTATTTCCGTCCAGGGCATGAAACATATCCTACTTTCCATAATCCGGAGATTCAACGAGTAATTAAGAATGCCGTTGATTGGGTCAAGCCGGAATCTGGAGTCGTAACGAAATATGGGAAAGCCGAACCGTTGGAATCCATCTCAGGCAAAGAGTTGAAGTGAAGGAGAGAACAAAATGGGCAAAGTGAAGGTAGGAGTCATTGGATGCGGGAGTATCGCGAAAAACAGGCATTTTCCGGAGTATGATGCACATCAGGAAACGGAGATCATTGCCGTTTGTGATATTGTGCAGGACCGGGCGAATGCAGCAGCACAAAGGTATGGCGCCCAAGCATATACTGATTATATAGAACTTTTGAAGAATGAGGAGATTGAAGCGATCAGTGTATGTACACCGAATTACCTGCATGCACGCATTACGGTTGCGGCCTTGGAAGCTGGTAAACATGTCCTTTGTGAGAAACCAATGGCCACTTCTTTGGTGGACGCTGAAAAAATGAATGCAGCAGCAGCGAAAAGCGGCAAAATACTAATGATTGGTCATAATCAGCGTTTTGTTCCTTCTCATCAAAAAGCGAAACAGCTTATTGAGAGCGGGGAGCTAGGGAAGGTCTATAGCTTCCGGACGGCTTTTGGACATTCCGGGCCGGAAACCTGGAGCGTGGACGGACTGGAAAGCTGGTTTTTTAAGAAGGATCAGGCAGTCATTGGTGCAATGGGCGATTTAGGCGTTCATAAAGCTGATTTATTACGGTATATCCTTGGAGAAGAATTTATTGAAGTGGGAGCCTTTGTGGAAACGACTGCCAAGAAAAATACAGACGTTGATGACAGTGCGGCCTGTATCCTCCGGACGGAGAGCGGTATCATCGGAACTCTTACCGCCAGCTGGTCTTATGCAAAAGAAGACAATGCTACGGTCATTTATGCGGAAAAAGCGGTATTGCGCCTTGAAGACGATCCGAAATACTCACTGATCATCCATCATGATAATGGAAAGACAGAAACCATCCAATTAGGAAGCATCCAGACTAATGACTCAGAAGGACAGCATGATTCCGAAGTGATCAGCCACTTTGTAAAGTGTGTGGTGGACAATGAGGAGCCTCTTGTCTCAGGAGTTGAAGGGTTAAAATCATTAAAAGTCATTCTTGGCGCGATGGAATCAAATGCATCCCGAAAAATCATCCGCTTATAAAGGGGTTAAAAGTCATCATGTACAAATTAAAAATGGGTATTATCGGTGCTGGCGGAATTGCCCAAAAAAGGCATATCCCAGCTTTTCAAAAATTTCAAGATAAAGTGGTTTTATACGCCATTCAGGATATAGATGAAATGAAGGCGCGAGAAGTGGCGCGTGAATTTCATATCGAAAAGGTTTTCACCAATTATGAAGAAATGTTTGCTGAAGTGGATGCTGTTACGATTGCAACGCCAAACAAGTTCCATGCGGAGATTTCCATTGCTGCTCTGCAAGCGGGTGTTCATGTGTTATGCGAAAAGCCGATGGCCATTACAACTGAGGAATGTTTAGCAATAACCGAGGCTGCAAACATATCGGGTAAAGTGTTATCAACTGCTTATCATTACCGCTTCATGAAAGAGGCCCAGGCTGCAAAGAAAATGATTCAGGCTGGTGAAATCGGTGAACCGTATGTAGCGCGTGTACAGGCAATCAGACGACGCAAAGTTCCTGGCTGGGGAGTTTTTACAAGCAAGGAATTGCAAGGCGGGGGAAGCGTGATCGATTACGGCTGCCATCTGCTTGATTTGGCATTATGGCTGATGGATGACCCAGAACCGATTGAAATCGTAGGTTCGACATATAATTATGTCAGTAAGGGTGTCGATCAGGTCAATTTATGGGGGAATTTCGATGCCTCGGTATTTGAAGTGGATGACCATGCCACGGCATATATCAAATTTGCCAACGGAGCATCTCTATTATTCGAAACATCATGGGCAGCGAATATCCGTGAAGAAGCAACTGTTTTGAGTTTATCCGGAACGCAGGGCGGACTTGATGTGTTCCCTTTAGTCTTGAATCAGGCTAAGCACGGCATGCTTTTAAATAGTGAAGCAGTATGGATGCCAGGGGAGGATACACCAGACCTGCAACAGGCAGAGAACTTTATCAATAGCTGCCTGGGGTTGGCAGAACCATTGGTAAAACCATCGGAAGCCATGAAAGTATCAAAAATAATCGAAGCCATTTATCAAAGCTCGGCAAGTGGGAAGGTCATGAGTATAAATTAATGAAAAGGTGAGGTGGGGCATGTGAAATTAGGGATCTTTACAGTGCTATTTGCTCAAAAATCATTCGAGGATATGCTTGATTATGTCGCGGATTCCGGATTAAAAACAGTTGAAATCGGTACAGGCGGGTATCCAGGGAATATCCATTGTCCACTCGATGAACTGCTGGAAAGTGAAGAAAAGCGCCAAAAATACCTCGAAGCCGTTCAAGCAAGAGGGTTAACGATCAGTGCATTCAGCTGCCACGGCAATCCAATCTCTCCAGATGAAGCATTCGCTAAAGAAAGTGATGAAACACTGATTAAAACAATCAAGCTTGCTTCCTTACTGAACGTCCCGGTCGTCAATACCTTTTCCGGTACAGCAGGTGATCACGAAGGAGCTAAATATCCAAACTGGCCCGTCGCCCCATGGCCGAATGAGTATACAGATGTGCTCAAATGGCAATGGGAAGAAAAATTGATCCCCTATTGGAAAAAGACGGCCGCCATCGCCGATGAACACAATATAAAAATCGGCCTTGAACTGCATGGGGGCTTTCTTGTGCACACACCCTACACCTTGTTAAAACTTCGGGAAGCTACATCTGATGCAATAGGCGCCAACCTTGATCCAAGCCATCTTTGGTGGCAGGGCATCGAACCAGTCGGGGCCATCAAAATCCTCGGGAAAGCGGGAGCAATCTACCACTTCCATGCAAAAGACACATACTTGGATCAGGATAACATCAATATGTATGGATTAACCGACATGCAGCCATATGGAAATATCCAGAGCCGTGCCTGGAACTTTCGCTCTGTAGGATGCGGCCACAGCCTGCAAGAATGGTCCGACATCATGAGCGCCCTTCGCACATATGGTTACGATTACGTCGTCAGCATCGAACACGAAGATCCGCTGATGTCAGTTGAAGAAGGGTTTCAACGGGCTGTAACCAATCTGAAAACTGTACTCATCAACGAAAGCCCAACTGATTTATGGTGGGTATAATTTAGAGCCGATAACGAGCAGCCTAATGCAGGTTGCTTTTTATTTTTTCGCCCTTACTCGTGAAAAAGAGGAATTCACGAGTAAAAGTGGAAAACTCACGAGTAAAAGCATGAAACTCACGAGTAAAAGCATGAAACTCACGAGTAAACAGGATAATTTACATCGGATGTATCCAATGGAGAGAGCTGATTTTTTAAAAAAATCAATTTGACAGTCACCCTACTGCGTGTTACAGCATACCTTGTAGTAAGTAACACAAGATACCAATATCACCGAGTAGTGAAGTTGCAAAAATATTTTTAAGAAAAAAAGTTGACACCTCCTCTACTCAGTGTTACAGTTTAGTTGTAATAAGTAATACTGAATAGTGTGATTACATTTCCAAAAGCTATTCAGTATAAAAATTCCTCTCGGAACACGTTATAATATAAGTCACAAAATAGAGGAGGCTCTGAACTTGGAAAATTTAACTGAAATGCTGAAAGGTTCGCTGGAAGGCTGCGTGTTGGAAATCATCAGCCGCAATGAAACCTATGGCTACGAGATTACCCGCCGCCTGAACGACCTTGGGTTTACTGAAGTCGTGGAAGGGACGGTCTACACCATACTCGTGCGATTAGAAAAGAAAAAACTGGTGAACATAGAGAAGAAACCGTCAGATATGGGGCCGCCCCGTAAGTTTTACTCACTGAATGAGGCTGGCCGCCAGGAACTTGAAATTTTTTGGAAAAAATGGGATTTTGTATCATCGAAAATCAACGTCTTAAAGTCAATCTAGCTTCATAAGATATTCCGTACGATATTTTGGGAGTGTCTTGTTCAGCTTTATCAATAAGGAGGAAAATTAACATGTTGGAAATGTTCAAAAAAATGATTGGTGATAAAAAAGAGTATAAAATGATGATGGCACGAGTTGAAGCCCTGCCAGAGGACTATCAGTTTGTATTTAAGAAAATTCAAAGCTACATGTGGAATTTCTCAGCGGGCAACGGGATGGATATGCTGCACATGCAGTATGAATTAATCGATTTGTTCGAAGCCGGTGCGGCGGAAGGCAGACAAGTGCTGGAAATCACTGGGGACGATGTGGCATCCTTTGCCGACGAACTAGTGGCAAATGCTAGAACCTATTTCGCCAAGTATCGTGAAGATTTGAATGAAAGTATCATGAAGCGATTGGGAAAAAATAAATTCGATAGATAATTCCGACTGAATAGCTGGTTACAAATGTGAATTGCCACCTTCGCTATTCAGTTATATTTTTAACTCGGTAGTAAGTAATACAGATTATCAGTCAGACTAAATAGAAGAGAATAGGATAAGGAGGAAAAAAGTATGAGCATTGCAGCGATTTCTGTAAAAGGGTTAAAAAAATCCTTTAAAGACAATGAAGTTTTAAAGGGGGTGGATTTTGAGGTACGGCGTGGCGAAATTTTCGCACTGCTGGGCTCAAATGGAGCGGGCAAGACGACGATGGTCAATATCCTCTCGACGCTGATGAAGGCCGATGGCGGCGAAGTAGGCATTTGTGGCTTTGACGTCCAGCGTCAACCGGATCATGTTCGCCAGAGCATCAGCCTGACAGGGCAGTTTGCAGCTTTAGACGGTATGCTCACCGGGCGGGAAAACCTGATGATGATCGCCAAGTTGAGGGGAGTTTCCAATCCTGCTCAAGTCGCCGACAATCTGCTTGCGAGATTCAGCCTTACTGATGCGGCCAACCGCCGGGCGGATAAATATTCCGGCGGGATGAAGCGCCGTCTTGACATCGCCATGAGCCTTATCGGGACGCCAGCAGTCATTTTTCTCGACGAACCGACGACAGGGCTTGACCCCGAAGCGCGGATTGAAGTCTGGGATACCGTCAAGGAGCTTGCCGATGGCGGCACGACAATCTTGCTGACGACCCAGTACCTGGAGGAAGCCGAACAACTGGCGGACCGTATCGCCATCCTGCATGGCGGAAAAATCATCTCGACCGGGACCCTTACCGAACTCAAGGAGATGTTCCCGCCAGCGAAAGTGGAGTACATCGAGAAGCAGCCGACATTGGAGGAAATTTTCCTCGCGATCATTGGCAAAAAGGAGAAGATGTAAATGAAAAGCAAAACATGGGTATTACTAGGACGTTTAATGAGCAACATCATGCGCAGCCCGGATACAATTATCACGGTGGCGATTACGCCGATTATGATGCTGCTGCTGTTTGTCTACGTATTTGGCGGCGCCATTGAAACAGGCACGGACAATTACGTCAATTATTTATTGCCAGGAATTTTACTGATGGCTATCGCATCCGGGGTCGCTTACACTTCCGTGCGGCTGTTTACCGATGTCAAGAGCGGTCTGATGGCGCGTTTCATTACCATGCCCATCAAGCGCTCGTCCGTATTGTGGGCTCACGTGTTGACCTCGCTTGTTTCCAATGCGCTTACTGTCGTGGTGGTAATCCTGGTCGCGCTCTTAATGGGCTTCCGTTCCAACGCTGATATCCTGGATTGGCTCGCGGTAGCTGGGATACTCGGGCTGTTTACGCTAGCGCTGACATGGCTTGCTGTCATACCCGGATTGACAGCGGGGTCTATGGAAGGTGCTACAGCCTATTCATATCCGCTGATTTTCCTGCCGTTTATCAGTTCGGCCTTTGTCCCCACCGAAACGATGCCTAAAATTGTTCGTGCGTTCGCTGAGAACCAGCCCGTGACTTCAATCGTGAATGCGATTCGTGCCCTCTTGTATGAAGGGTCTGTTGGCAACGATATTTGGATCGCGCTTGCCTGGTGCGTCGGCATAATGGTCATCGCTTACTTCTTCGCCAGTAAAGCATTTAGACGCCAGTTAGGGTAAGAACAAAAAAACGAGTAAATCCGCAAAACTCACGAGTAAAAGTGCAAACTCACGAGTAAAAGTGCAAAATTCACGAGTAAAACAGCAAAATTCACGAGTAAAACCGCAGAATTCACGAGTAAAAGTGCAAAACTCACGAGTAAATTCCCAAAACTCACGAGTAAAGTAGAATTCACGAGTAAAAGCGTGAAACTCACAAGTAAAATCGCCAAACTTACGAGTAAATCCGCAAAACTCACGAGTAATCGTTGCAAACTACACTTGCTGAAGATTCTTCTGATTAAAAAAACGATGCCCCCGGAACTCTGGGGGCATCTTCATTATCATCTTTGCCTTGGGGTGTAATCCAATTCATTAAATAGTTCTGTCAATTCATCCTCGGTCAGGTCGCGCCATTGTCCGTTCGCCAGTCCGTCCAGATGGATGTTCATGATCCGGATTCGATGTAAATCACGGACTTCATACCCCAGTGCGGAGCACATCCGGCGGATTTGTCTGTTCAGTCCTTGCATCAAAGTGATGTTAAATGTATATTTGGTCAACTGCTCAACCTTGCAAGGAAGTGTTTTCGTATCCAAAATCTCCACTCCGGAGGACATATCTTGTATGAAGGACGCGGTAATTGGCTTATCCACGGTTACGATGTATTCTTTTTCATGCTTGTTTTCTGCCCGAAGGATTTCATTTACGATGTCTCCGTCATTTGTAAGAAGGATCAGACCGCTTGAGTCTTTGTCCAGCCGTCCGATATGAAAAATGCGAAGCGGATGATTTACAAAATCAACGATATTCCCTTTAATGTGTTTTTCGGTCGTACTTGTAATCCCTATCGGTTTATTCAATGCAATATAGACATTTTGCTGTTCGACTTTTATCGGCTTGCCGTCTACACGGACATCATCGCCGGGTTCAGCTTGGCTGCCGAGCTCAGCTACAGTGCCATTAATCGTCACACGGCCCTCGGCTATCCATTTGTCTGCGCCTCGTCGCGAGGTAATTCCCGATTCACTGATATATTTATTGATCCTCAACTAAAGCACACCTTTACATTCAGATTTTCTTCTTTAAAGAATAACGTAAATCATGGTGCATAGACAAGGGGAAAAGACAGAAAGCGTTCGTTGGTGAGAATTACTGGATGTTCTTTACATGTTCTTCGTGACAGCTGCCGGATATGCCTTTTTCTTTTTGCTTGTCAGGTAGACGCCAATAAAGACAAGGATGCCACCGATGATTTGGATGATCGTAATCGCATGACCTAAAACTAGGCTAAGGATGGCGGTAAATACAGCAATCAGATTCAGGTAAATTCCAGCCTGGCCGGCATTAATATGGCGAAGGGAGATATTCCAGAAAATAAATGAGCCGACAGACGGGAAGATTCCTATATATAAGAGACCCGTGATGGCTTTACTGCTTAAATCAAGGTTCATTCCCGAGCCAATGGCAAATGGAGCGACGAGAATCAATCCGAGAAATACAGAAACGGCAGTAGCAGAGATGATTGGAATGCTTTTCAGTTTTTTACCGGTTATTGAATAGAAGGTCCAAACGAGAATCGCCAGGATCATCAATAGGTCGCCTTTATTGTAAGTGAGCTGGAAAATATCTAGAAGGTGTCCTTTTGTCAAGACTAATAAAACGCCGAATAAAGATATGATAAGTCCGAGTGCATGAAGGAATGAAATTTTCTCCTTTAACAGCAAAGCGGAAAAAAGGACAATTAAGGCAGGGTTCATGGAATTGACAAGAGCGGCATTCATGGAAGTTGTATAGGTCAAAGCCCAATAAAGGAAAAAGTTATAACTGATGATTCCGAGCACACCCAAGACTAATAGTAATTTCCAGGCTTTCCATACACTCTTCCAGTCTGGCCTTTCAATCCATTGGGCTAAAGGAAACAATAAGAAAATGGCAATTAGCCATCGCATGAATGTTAGCTGGATCGGGGAAAGCTCGGTCACAACGTACTTTCCGAATATGTAATTACCGGCCCAGAACAAATTTGCCAAGATAAGAAATAAAATAACAATAGATTTTTTCATCAGACTGCCTCTTCCTTAATTTATGGAATATTCACTAAATATAACAAAGTGGAAGTACCTAAGCAATATAGAGAGCCTAGCAATCAATTTTTGTACAAGGATGAGCCACAGAGCAGGATAAAAAGGCCGTTCAGCAAAATCTGAACAGCCTTTTCACATCTCTAATTAAGCGAAAATGGCACTGATTTCGGCGATTTCATCCATGGTTAGATCGACATCCAATGCTTGTAAGTTGCGTGTGACCTGTTCTGGCTTTTTCGCTCCGGGAATCAGTACATCGATCGAGTGCCGAGTTAAATACCAAGCTAGTACGACATCGGCGACTTCGGTATGCTTCCTGTTGGCAATCGCCCGCACTTCTTCCACTTTTTGCAGGTTGCTTACAAAGGCTTGTCCTTGGAAAAGCGGACTTTTTGCCCGGCCGTCCTCGAATGTTGATTCCTGATTATACTTGCCGCCGAGCAGACCGGAAGCAAGGGGGAAATAAGGAATGAAGGAAATATCATTTTCGGCTGTATATGGCAGCAGGTCTTGTTCTGCCTCCCGTTTGAATAGATTGTACTCGGATTGCAGGACATCGACATAGCCGTCTTTATTCGCTTCCTTCAATTGTTCGTACGAAAAGTTCGAGACGCCGATTGACTTGATTTTGCCAGCATCCTTCAATTCCTTTAAGGCACCTACTGCTTCATCTTTAGGGGTATCGCCATCGGGGAAATGGATATAAAATAAGTCGATGTAGTCCGTTTGGAGCCTTTTTAGACTTGAGTCCACGGCATTTTTCAGAAAAGCCGGAGAGTTATCAAAGACGATGCTGCCATCGACAAATTTATGTGCCCCTTTAGTGGCAAGGACTATGTCATCGCGTCTGCGGCTCTCTTTAAGGATTTCACCGATAAGTTCTTCTGAACGCTCAGGACCGTAAATGTATGCTGTATCCCAAAAGTTGATTCCCTCTTCCAATGCCGTTCGCAAAACATCCCTTCCTGTATCCTCGCTTAGATTAGGGAAGAGGTTATGTCCTCCAATTGCATTCGTGCCAAGTCCAATCGGATTTACATACAGATCTGTTTTACCAATACGGGTTTGCTTAGACATATTACTTATCATCTCCTTTGACCCCATCATAACAAAAAGTGGATGCTGATTTCTAAAATAAAGCAATGCAGGCGTGCACAAAATAAGCAGATGATCTGTAAAATCACCTGCTTACTTCATTATTATAGTGTCTCGATTTCCAACTCCTCAGCTGGAGCTGTTTGTCCGATTTGACTGAGCAGAACGCCAAGGGCTGTACCGACGAGAGCAGGGATGATCCACTCCATGCCATAGGCGGAAAGGGGAAGGATATCACTCAAGGTTTGCACGGGTCCTAATTGTAAGCCGAAAGCATTCAGTCCGTCCATCAAGGCGAAAACTCCTGTGAAAGTCATTGCACTGCGATAAACCTTCTTCGGGTTTTTGAAATGACGGCTGAAGAATGTCAGGATAATCAAGACGATCGTTAACGGATAAGCCATTACAAGGAATGGTACCGATACTTTCAGAATTTGATTCAGACCCATATTTGAAAGGATGAAACCGACGATTGTTACGATCAGAATGACGGTTTTATAGTTTAGCTTCGGGAAAAGTTTTGAGAAATACTGTCCGCAAGCAGTCGTCAATCCGACGACGGTGGTGAAGCAGGCTAAAGTGAAAATGATGCCAAGAAGGACCTTTCCGCCAGTTCCAAGTAAAAGGGTCGATGCGACAGTGAGGATATCCGTTCCGTTTTCGAATGAACCATCGGCTGCCATGCGTGCCCCGATTACTCCTAAGGAGATATAAACTAAAGAAAGCAAAACACCAGCGATGAGACCCGCTTTTACTGTATATCTCGTCAATTGCTTTCGTTCGGAAATCCCCCTTTGCTGGATTGAAGTAAGGATGACGATCCCAAAAGCCAGAGAAGCTAGAGCATCCATCGTGTTGTAGCCTTCAATGAACCCTTTTGAAAATGCTCCTGCAGCATATGCTTCGGTTGGAGCTTGGAAAGGAGCATCAAGCTTTACGAACCCAACGACACAGAGAATGACCATCGACAAGAGAAGAACGGGTGTAATCCAGCGTCCCATGAAGGTTTCCATTTTTTCCGGATTCAACGAAATGGCATAAACGATGATGAAAAATACGGTTGTGAACAAGAATAGAAATAGTGATTGATTCATTGAATCGCCAAGATACGGCTTGAAGCCCATTTCATAGGCAACATTCGCATTCCGAGGAATGGCCAGAAACGGCCCGATGCTTAAATAGATGGCAACCATGAACAACGTGCTGAATAGTGGATGTACACGGGCACCGATGGTTTGTGCCCCGCCTTTAACAAGTGAGACTGCAATAAGCACCAAAACTGGCAGGCCGACTCCGGTGGCGACAAAACCGGCAATGGCCGGCCAGAAAGAAGTTCCTGAGGATGCTCCTAAAAATGGAGGGAATATAAGATTTCCCGCTCCGAAGAACATTGAGAAAAGCATAAGGCCGATAAATAATGTGTCTGTTTTTTTCATGGTGATTTCTCCTTTTTTTAAAATGATAACTCTCGCCGACTGGCCTGAAAAAGGCTAATGAAAGTGTTTTGTGCAAATAAAAAACTCGCCCCTGAAAATCAGGGACGAGTTTGTGCTCGCGATACCACCCATATTCCGCACTACAAAGAAGCTGCGGCACTCAGTCAACGTACGAATTCATACGTGATCCATTGTAACGGCGGAAACCCGTCAAAGCCTACTGCATTTTCAGCTTTGCATCTCAGAGATGATTTTCGGATAGGCCTTGGACATCGACTTCCACCACATGTCGACTCTCTGTGGAACAGGGTTCTCATCTTACTCTTTCTCTTCATAGATTTTATAATATAAAGACAATTTAGCAAATTCTGATTATGAAGTCAACATAATTTATCATTAATCCTTTAAAAGGAGCAGGAAATTAGTCCCTCGTTGGCGAAATTTCCTTTATCCAGAGGATTTTTTAAAGAAGAATGGGCTATTACTCCCTATTATCTTTCTAATCGCAACTATATTATAATAGAAGGCAGAACACTAAAGGAGACAACAGTATGTCTGAAAATAAAAAATTAAGCCTGGCGGATGCAGTCAAACAAAAACTGGCTCAAAAGCAAGCGGGATCAAGTAAAGATAAACTGGAAACAGGCGTTGTGAAGAAAACGAAACAGCTTAAAAGCCAGTTGACCAAAAAGCCGAATAACCAACGTAAGCGTACAGGGGTATAATCCTAATTTGTCAAAGGACAAGTACTGTTCGGAGCTTATCAGTGAGCAGTTACCTTTTATGAATGAGGGTACTGCTTTTTTATATGGATGAGGCAGGGTGATTTTGCTTTTTACCGTTTATAGGTAAGTTGAAGGGGTGGGCTTCTGGTAATTTAGAGGGATAATGAATGGTGCGCTCACCTCTAGAAAAAACATATTTTCTCGAATATGGAAATGACATCTTTGTATCGGTTTATTAAAAACATTACAGTTCCAATTGTTTCTGTTTTAAAATTGTAAGAGTGGTGACATGTTGTTACCATATTGTTTTGCTAAAATAACATTTTAAGGTTTTGTAAATGATTTTTTAACTAAAGGAACCTATAGATTGAATGTTAGGTCTACTAGAAGGCTTATAGAATCAGTGATTATCCTTTAATTGAAAATATGAAATATATCGGGGGAATAAAGATGGACGAACGTCTGATCGGAAAAAAATATTATGAAACGATGATTGAGGATACAAGGAAGCACCCCATTCAAGCTTTGGGTGAAATGTTTCTCGTGGAACAAAAAAAGGAAAGAGCGGATTTAACCGCAATTCGATTTGCTCAAGGAGAAGTATATTTTCAGCATCATGACTATGAGGCAGCCATTTTTAAATGGGAAAACATAGAAGGGGAACTTGGTTCATGGGCGAAGAAAAACATCGCTGATGCTTATTTTGAACTGGAAATGTATTCAACCGCAGAGGATATCTATAAATCCGTCGATACGGATGAAGCGGTCTTGAAAACAGAGGTTCTCTTGCAACTGTTTTCCCTGTACATAGTGGAATCGAGAAATGACCTGGCTTCCAATGTCGTGAAAGAAGCAGTCGAGTTCCAACCGGACTACCCGAATGTCACGGAAATTGCACGCGCCTTTTTTGAAGAGCAAAAGGATTGGAACAGTGCGGTTGTATTAGCGGCGAATGAAAGTATCCGTACAGAATCAATGGGCTGGTTCGATGTGCTGAAAACGTATATCCAGCAAGGTGTTGCCCAATCGATGGATCCGGATTATTTTTCAACCGTCCTTGGTTCGCTATACAACCTTGACCAGGAACGTTTCGAAAAGGTGACGGTTGCCCTGTGGAAAAACTATAAATATACGGATTCTTATTTTGAATGGCTGAGAGTGATTAATAACTTGATAGATACCATCGAGTTGAACCATGCGGATGTATGGGATGAGCTTTCCGTCTATTACAGGGATGCATATGCAGGTCTTTTAGAAGGAACGCACCTAATCAAAGATTTAAGTCCTGTCGTGCCAAGGTTGCTGGAAAACTGGCTCAAAATCGCAGACGGGGAGCTCTCGCTGTTTGCAGCGGCATCCGCGTTGTCCTGGAATGAAATCTTCCCGGATACAATCAATGCCTTGGTCATTCAGGATGCAGAGAGCCTGCTTTCGAAATCACCTAAATTGGGTGGCGGACTGGAAGCGGGAGAGAAACTGTTCAATTCCATTATCCAGTGGGCTGAAGATAATGATTTAAAGGTTGGCAATAAGCTTAAATGGATGGTAGACGGGCTTAAGGATACCCGGAATTTCAATCTTCTTCTTGCAGGAAGTACAGGAAATGGAAAGACATCCTTTATTCAGTCAATCGTTGGCGAGAGCATTGCCGCTGAAGATCATTCGTCACTAGTCAGTGTTAAAGATGGAGATGATCTGGAAATCCTTGAAATTACCGATACAGATAGCAAGGTTGTCATGGAGCTAACTGATTTGGATGAAACACGCCGCCAGCGCGGGACTATTGTCGATGTGACCATAATCAGTGACTACCTAAGAAATAATCATCTGCGCTTATTGGATACTCCGGGGTTCAATGGGGAACAAAGCGTGGAATCCGATTTCCAGGGCTATTTACATGGCAGTGATGGTTTGATGTTCGTTCTTGACGCCAGGGCGCCTTTCACCGGCAGCGAACGGGATCTGTTATTGGAAATTCAAATGATGGCTCCGAAACTGCCGATTCATTTCTTATTAAATAAAATGGATACGATATACAGTGATCAGGTCGCAGTCCGGATGGAAGACGAAACATGGGATAAAGTGAATGCATATTTCCCGAATGCGAAAGTATTCGCTTTCTCTAAACATTATGACAGCCGACAGCAATTGAAGGACCTTTCAGCCTTCCTTCAATCGAATTATCAAGATGATAATTGGAAGGAAAGAAGATCTGAAAAAATCCTGGCATTCATTCGTAAAACTTTATCTTATCTATTAGAAAAACGGGCAGCCAATGAGCGGAAATGCGAGCATTCCATCTCTTGGAATGAACAGATGGAAGTCAAGCTGAATGGAGCGGTCAATCAACTGGCTGATTTGGAAAAAGAAAAAAGTGAAAATATCATAAGGTCGTATCGTTCGCTTAAGGACGAAGTGAAAAATCAGCTTTATTCAAAAATTCCTGAATTACTGAGGGATTGCTCTAAATCGTTAACGGAAAGCAGTGATTTCAGTCAGGTCCATGTACAGTTAAACCAGGAAATGAATGAGCGGATTCAGAACTTCATTTCTGACAAAATCATGCCTCAATATTACCGTTCTCTTCAAGACTGGATTGCCAGTTCCCAAATGGAGTTCTCACAAAGCCAGCAGTTCATGGATGAAATGAGTGCCGGATTCAATGAATTATACAAAGAAGAACGGATTACACTGGCAGGTGACTTCAGGGTATTGGATGACTGGCGCCGTGATGCCGACCGGATGACAAGCAGTATCCGCATCGAAAACGTCAATATCCTTTTGCGCAGGACTCCATCACAATTGCTGCTTAAAGGAGCAGGGAAGCTATTTGGGGCGATACCGCAAAATAAAGCCAATATGTACAATCGTTATAAGAAATACCTGGAAAGTGAAGATTACCTGGATGTTGCGGAAATGATCACGGAACGTTTCCTTACCCAATTTGGATTGTTTGAAAAATCATTGGATCGTGACATCTCCCTTTTCTATCGCGGTTCATTTGCCTTACTTCAAAAAACGATAGAGCAAACGCAGACTGAAATTAAAGACTACCAGGCTGCATTGGAGCATATGAAAGAAAATCCGGAAGTTTACCGTGACCCTATCACCTTGTTCGAAGTGAAATTAAGGCAGTTGGAGCGGCTTGAAAAGATTGAGAAAAAGCGTCTAGCCCAGCTACAAAGAAAATAAAAAATAACGGGGAACATTTCAAATATTCAAAAATCTATTGACTTTACGACTATATCCCTATAAAGTGATAATTACGAAAACGTAACACATATATCTCTTATCAAGAGTGGCGGAGGGACTGGCCCTAAGATGCCCAGCAACCGTTCCATTAGGAATTGGTGCTAAATCCTGCAAAACAGAAATGTTTTGACAGATAAGAGAGGGACAAGTCTGCAAAACAGCCGATTAAACCTCTCTATATTAGAGAGGTTTTTATTTTGGGATTTACACCAACTTAACTGATAAGACTAATAAGTAATAATGGAGGGAAACAAAATGAAAAGGTCTATTAAAGGGATATTCATTTCAACCATCGCTTCGGCTTTGCTTTTAACGGGTTGCTCTACAGGTCAGAGTTCCACAGAGTCGAAGAAAGAAGAAAAAGTATCATTTGAAAATGTTCCGGAAAGATTTGCTGATGGAGATGGAGCCAGAATCAAAGTGATTCGTAAAATTGGCGGTGATGATCATACGGCCCAATACCTGGCGGGGGCGAAGGAAGAAGGAGAAGCACTGGGGTTTCAAGTGGATACGTACACAGCCAATGGTGATACGGCTAAATTCCATGATGCGATAGCGCAGGCTTTGGAGGAAGATTATGACGGCTATATCATTTCACATGGTGATGATGCCGCAACTGTGAATGACGTTCAAAAGTTGGTTGATGCAGGAAAAAGTGTTGTTACATTCGATTCAATAAGCGATCTATCTAAAATAGAAGGCGTGACATTAACTTCACAAGATGATGAAGCGTTGGCAACTCTGGCTTTTGATAAACTGATAAAAGAACAGAAAGGTGAAGCGTCAATTGCCTATCTTTGGGTGGATGGATTTCCTCCAATGGTACGAAGAAATGCAGTCTATCAGGAAAAATTAAAAGAAAATCCTGGGATTAAAGAAGTTGAAAGATTCGGAGTGGCCTCTGCTGATACTTCGGTTCAGACACAAAATGCTGTAGCAGCCATGCTGAATAAATACCCTAAAGGTAAATTGGATGCCATTTTCGCAACATGGGATGCCTTTGCTATCGGTGCAGCCCGGGCGATTAAAGAGGCGGGCCGAGATGAAGTTAAGATATATGGAATAGATGTTTCGAATGCAGATCTCCAGGAAATTCAATCGGCTGATAGCTCATGGTCCTACACGGCAGCAGTCGATCCCAAGTTGATCGGTGCAGTGAATATGAGGATTCTGGCTAAAAAATTAGCGGGCGAAGAAACGCCGCAAACCTATGACTTGGAGGCTTCACTTATTTCACAAAAGCAAATCCAAGCGTCAAAAGAAGCGGTGAACATGGCAAATCTATCTGGTATTGTCGATGGCTGGGGTGTATCGACTGAATTTGAAGAAGATTGGATGAAAGTTTTGAAAGATCATTATAAGAAGTAAAAAGAGACACTCTCTTTCCAGTGAAGGGAGTGTCTGTTCAATAAGGAGGAATGGACATGGGCAAGCAACTAGAAATGAAGAAGATTTCGATTGAATTTCCGGGGGTGAAGGCACTGAGTGATGTTGATTTTTCCGTAAAATCAGGGACAGCCCACGCATTGGTCGGTGCAAACGGAGCAGGGAAATCGACGTTAATGAAAGTTTTATCCGGAGCCCATGTTCATTATTCAGGTGACATTTTTATTGATGGGATGAAGCGGGATATCCGCTCGCCAAAAGCGGCTCAAGAACAAGGCATTCAAATTGTATATCAGGAAGTGGATACCGCCCTCATCCCTTATTTAACGGTTGGGGAAAATGTAATGTTGAATGATATGGTTCAAAACATGGGAAAAAAACAGATGGTCCAATGGAAAGAGCTGCACAACACAGCGGCTTCTATTCTTGAAGATATGAAAATTCGTGTCCCTTCGAAAAAGCTGGTAAGAGACCTTACTTTGGCTGAAAAACAGATGGTCCTGATAGCAAGAGCCGTTTCGACAGAATGCAAATTCCTGATTCTCGACGAGCCAACTGCTCCGTTAAGTCATACGGAGACGACAGAACTTTTTCGAATTGTAAATGAATTAAAGCAAAAAGGCGTGGGAATCATTTTCATTTCACATCGTCTGCCCGAAATTTTTGAAATCTGTGAGGAAATTACGATCATGAGGAATGGGGAGCGTGTCACTTGTCGAAAGACGGAAGACATGACCCGTACCGATGTGGTAGAGAGCATGCTTGGGAAAACCATGGATGAACAGTTTCCTGAAGTGAATGCTTCGATTGGCGACGTTATTCTGGAAGTGAATGGATTGTCAGATGCGGAGAAAGTTAAAAATGTCAGTTTGAATATTAAAGCAGGCGAGATAATAGGCTTGGCAGGGTTGGTCGGGGCTGGGAAAACGGAGCTGTGTAAAACCCTTTTCGGTCATACCTCGATCACAGCTGGTGAAGTCATCCTGAATGGTCGAAAGCTTTCCTTGAAATCACCGCACGAAGCAGTGAAAAGCGGTCTGGCACTTGTACCTGAGGAACGCAGGAAAGAAGGGGTCCTTGTTCAGGAATCAGTCTCGGCTAACTTGACGGCAGCTAGTCTTGGCAAATTCTCCAAGACATTCAGCTTCGTGAATCGCCAGGCGGAAAAGGAAAGAGCGAAGGAAATGATCGCAAGTCTCGGCATTAAAACTCCTTCTGGGGAAGTGAATGTCGAAAACCTTTCAGGTGGCAATCAGCAAAAAGTTGCCATCGGGAAATGGCTTATGGCCGATGCGGATGTATACATATTCGATGAACCAACGAAAGGGGTCGATGTTGGAGCCAAGAAGGATATATTCGAATTGATTGCAGAGCTTGCAAGGAATGGGAAAGCGATCATTTATGCATCATCAGAGCTTTCCGAAATCATTGGCATTACCAACCGGACATATGTGTTATATGACGGGAGCACTGTCATCGAATTAGAAACAAGTAAAACGAATGAAGAAGAACTACTATTCTATTCAACAGGAGGAAAATAGAATGAGCATACCCATTCCTGTTACAAAGACAGCGAAAGCGAAGAAAAGGGTGGAACTATTCGACTTTTTCTATAAATACGGCACCATATTGACGATTATCATTCTAATTGGAATTTTTGCCGTTTCCAACCCATCTTTCATTCAAACTACGAATCTGGTCAACATCCTGCGTTCCATTTCAATCGTGACCATCATTGCGATCGGCATTACGATATCCCTGACCTTGGATGGCTTCGACCTTTCGGTCGGCTCCGTCGCATCATTGGCCAATGCCATCGTCATCTCGATGTTTGTCTGGTTTTCACAGGATACATTAATTGCTATATTAGCTGCAATCGGCGCTTCACTTGTCGTAGGGGTTTTGAATTCATTCATGATCGTTAAATTGAGAATTCCCGACATGCTGATGACATTGGCTACCATGTTCATTATCCAGGGAATTGCCCTTACTTATACAAAAGGGGCAACGGTTTCGCAAAATATGGTCATGCCCGACGGGACATTCGCAACAGGACTGATCAGCCCATTTTTCGCCAAAATTGGTCAGGTGCCATGGATAATCTTGATCATGGCCGTCATTGTGATTGCGACCCATATCTTTTTGACTTATACGAAGCACGGTCGTTATATGTACATTATTGGGGGAAATAAGGAAGCGGCGAGACTTTCAGGGATATCGGTCAATAAATACAAAATCCTTGCCTATCTGCTTTCGGCACTATTAGCTGCAATCGGGGGGATCGTCCTTGCTTCAAGGGTCATGACATCGGAAATCAATTCGGGGTCCCCCTATTTAATGGATGCCGTCGCGGCAGCCTTCATTGGATCATCCGTTTTAGGAGCGGGAAAACCGAATGCCTTTGGAACCTTTGTCGGAGCAGTCCTGATTGGAATCCTACAAAATGGGCTGATCATGATGTCCGTTCCGTATTATGCGATGGATATCGTCAAAGGAACAGTGCTGGCCCTTGCGCTCGCTGTAACTTATTACAAACAAAAACACTAAAATGAATCCGTTACGTTATTGGGGAAATCCAAAATAATAAAAAAATCCTGTTGAATATGCAACAGGATTTTTCCTTTTTAAAAAGGGATGGGTTATGGGTATACATTATCTCCATTTTTACTTAATAATATTTATTAACGCTAATATGGGCAGCCACGGTAGCAAAATTTTATAGGAAACTTACTTTACCTTTCAATAAGATTGATTATGATCTATTGTAAAGTATGAACATTCATATCCTATACTTAACCAAAGGAGAGAGGAAACTTATGCGCGAAACCTGTGTTCCGACTGGCGTGAAACCAAATGACACTGGCTTTGGATATACGTTGTCCTTAATAGGCGGCAAATATAAAATGATCATTATGTATTGGCTGTCTGAAAATAAGGTTATGCGGCATAATCAGCTGAAGCGGAGTATCGGTACCATTTCCTTTAAAACGCTAAGCATCATGTTAAAGGAGCTGGAGGCAGACGGTCTTATCATACGCAAGGAATTTCCCCAAATACCTCCGAAAGTAGAATATTCATTATCTGAACGCGGTCTATCTCTCATTCCATTGTTAAATATGATGTGCGAGTGGGGAGAGAAAAACAGTTTGCCAGCTCAGGAGACTGTACGGCCGTAGGTGTAGCGATTTTGATTAAATCAAAAGAAGTATTTCCCTAACAAGGAAATACTTCTTTAATGAAACTGCCTATTAAAGGTTGTCGACAAAATTCAAATAATCTTGTGCGCTGCTTTCCAATTCACTTGCGGACGGCTCATTTTCAGCACCATAAAACGCAAAGAATGAACGATAGTCTGCATTGCAGTACTGGAAGGTAGTTTCAAAGGGAGATAATAAATGTTCAAGTGTATAGCGATATCTTCCCTCTTCACTATAATCCACTTGGTCAATTCCGGCAGATACAGCTAAAGCAGCTTTGCGATTCTTTAATTTATCGCCTCCATTTGAACCATATGCCCAACCATAAGTAAAAACATCGTCAAGCCATCTTTTGAGGAGTGGCGGACAATTGAACCAATAAAAAGGGAACTGTAAAACAAGATTACTATGCGATTCGATTAATTGCTGTTCTTTTTCCACATTAATGTTTCCGTCAGGGTAAACCCTATTCAATTCGTGTACTGTATACTTTTCCGGATATCTCTTGAGTTCTTCCACCCATCGCTTATTTATGACCGATGTTTCAAGACTTGGGTGTGATACGATAACAAGGGTTTTCAAAGATTTCTCCTCCTTAATTATTATTTATTTTAAGTATAAAGTGCACTCTGCAAGTACGTAAGTATGCACTTTTAGTATAGGTACTTACCTAAAGGAGAGTGTAAAGCAGGCATAAAACATTCAATCTATTGGATTAGTTAATCATTGGGATATTTGATATATTATTTATTCGGAAAAAGAAACGAATATTAATAAACTTGAATTTTCACGTTACGTTAGGAAATTAAAAGTGGTAATACCGGTTTTCTTTATGAACTGACGAGTGGTGAGATCAGGGCTGTCTTTAGACAACTGAGTTTGTAGACAAAAGGATATCCATCTAAATTTCAAAGCAAAGTTGATTGGAACGGAAGGTCGAGACTCCTGCGGGAAAAGCGAGTCCAAGGGAGACCACGCAGGCGCAAAGGCGCCGAGGAGGCTCCCGGACCGCCCGCGGAAAGCGTGTGCCTGGAGAGGAAATCAACGATTTTTGCAAACTCAATTAATATCGAGATAGTCACCCCTTGTGGTATCACTCGTCACTTCCAGAGTTTCTGCATTAAATGTTATATCATTAATAATTGCGTAACAGGATGTTCTTGCTACGATATACCTTACTATTTAGGAGCAGAATCTTCTTAATGATCAGTAGCGATCGTTCTTTGTCGTTCAGCTCTTTTTCTTATGGGTTTAAAGGAATCGGAAGTTGCATAAGATTTTTTTTGCTTTATAATTAGTACCAGGTGTTAATATCAAGTTATAAAATGATGCAATTCATACACACGAGGTGGCTATTCTATGTTCAAATCCAAAGCACGTATTACTGCAATAGGTTCGTATGTTCCTGAAAAAAGGTTAACAAATAAAGACTTAGAAAAAATGGTTGAAACCAATGATGAATGGATTGTTAAACGTACTGGTATTAAAGAGCGAAGAATTGCACATGAAGAAGAGTTTACTAGTGATATAAGTTATAAAGCTGTAAAGGATTTAATGGAACGGTATGATAAATCTGTCGAAGATGTTGATATGATCATTGTCTGTACCTTTACACCTGATTTCAACACTCCAAGTGTAGCTTCTTTAGTCCAAGCGAAGCTTGGTATTAAGAATACTGGAGCTATTGATTTAAACGCTGCCTGTGCAGGATTTACTTATGGGCTGCATGTAGCTAATGGATTAGTAACATCTGGCTTAAACAAGAAAGTTCTTGTTATTGGAGCTGATACTTTATCTAAACTTATGGACTATGAAGATCGAGCCACTTGTATTTTATTTGGAGATGGCGGAGGAGCAGTTCTTGTAGAATATGATGAAAAAGAGCCAAGTTTTATTTCTTCACATTTATATTCTGAAGGAGAAGGCGGGAAACATTTATATAGTACAAACCTATCGACACGTATAAATGGTGAAGACTTGAATAATAGTGGCAACCTTGTACAAAATGGGCGTGAGGTTTATAAATGGGCTGTTACGACTGTTCCAAAAGGAATGCAAACTGTGATGAAAAATGCTGGATATCCATTGAATGATGTTGATTGGTTTGTACCGCATAGTGCAAATTTAAGAATGATTGAGTCTATATGTGAAAGAAGCGGCTTTCCAATTGAACGAACTTTATATAGCTTAGTGGAGTATGGAAATACTTCTTCAGCAACCATACCATTAGCTTTAGATCAAGGAGTAAGTGAAGGAAAGCTCAATAATGGTGAGAAGGTTTTATTATATGGCTTCGGCGGTGGATTAGCTCAAGCTGGATTGCTTATCAATTGGACCTTATAACACTTTTTTCTACAACTGATAACTGAGTTTGTACTTTAAGAAGGCCTCTCATTGGGGGCCTTCTTAAAGTATGATTCTTTGCAGAATTATATATTCAAGATAAGGTAAAAAATATCTTTAAAACGATGCAGAAACATGACCTTCATTTGAACTGCAAATAAAGAGGAAATGATATCTATATAGAACAGTTTCCGTTATGTTTTTTACTCACGGAATCATCCTGAAGATGGGGAATTGCAAAAGCCACAAGAGCAAAAAATGTTTCGTGAAATTAAGGAAGCGATCTTACAAGGCTTTCCTCTGCCACTTTCGTGTTAACTGGCTGCAATTTTTAATAATTTCACCTTTCTACAGCAGTTCCGGAAAATTAAGCTGATTCCCTTGATATATCTAGGTTTTCTTCGGTGTCACCCTTAAGTTGCATAGTAATGCGCTTATTACTATCTTTACTTTGCATAATTCATCTCACAATACTAGGAGTAGGAAAGGCGATGAACTGATCATGATTTTTAGCGAACGATTAAAAAAAGAACGGGAAAAAAGAAATTGGTCACAAAATGATCTTGCAGAGAAAATTCATGTGAGTCGCCAATCTGTGTCCAAATGGGAAACGGGAAAAAATTATCCCAGTATTGAAGTACTCATTAATTTAAGTGATTTATTTCAAATTACGGTAGATGAATTATTAAGGAGTGACGAGGAATTGAAAGAAAAAATAATAAGGGAAAGTAAGCAGTTAGCATTTCCAAAAAGGAAAATGTTTTTTGATATCCTGTTAATAATAGGAGCAATTTTGTTAGTGTCTAAATTGATTATTTTTGGACTTAATAAATTTGCCGGCACAGATATTACCATATTAAAAAGCATGCCAGTTGTATCGAATTTTTTACCATTAGCTTTGATGGTTATTGGCGGTATCGGTTCAGATTCTTTGAAGGATAAATATGTAGATTGAAAGAACTTGCTTATAAAACTTTATAATGAATGACAAAACGGAATCTTGTATTTCCCTTTTATCGGGGGCAGAAAACTTTTTGATTGAACTTGATCATAAAAGAACAGAACCTTTGAATTTCAGGTTCTGTTCCTATTTCTTATTTGAACTTTTGCACTTCTTCTCGTCCCTCGAATTTGTTATCTTTTAAAATGCCGATTTCTTCAATATGGTTTCGTGCCGTTTCATCCCCTAATTTATAAATGAGGGCATAAAGCCTTTTCATGGCTGCATCGTATTTATCATTTGCCCGGTCATGATGATAGAGAAGGTAGGGCACATGTGAACGGGCATATGCCTCCAGGTCATCTGTCCGGTGTTCCTCCAAGCATTGTTTCAATTCTGCAAGTTCCTCATCAGTTGCATGTACAGTGAAGCTTGGATTCTCTTCAAGTTTTTGTCCGAGTACGTCGCCGCTGACCAAATCGACATGATAGGTCTGTTTTTCCTGTATCATTCTGTGATCATCCTTTCAAGCGTTTATCTATTCTGTACCACTATTTGTAAAAAGTTAATCATCAATGTAAACATTTCCTTAATGAAAAAGATAGGAAATAGAGGTATCGGATTTCTTATCAAATGGTATAAGATGAATTTACAGAATAATATGGAAAATCAAGGAGTGATATAGTGAAGAGGTCAATCATGATTATTTTTTTGGTGTTGATTGCTTCAGGCTGCGTAACAAGGAATTATGATTCCAATATGGATTTAGGGAAAAGTCAGTTGAATGAGGAAAATTATTTAGAAGCCCATGAGGCATTCGAATTAGCTTATAAAGAGGCAAAAACACCGGAAGCAAGGGAGTTAATGGATCTTTCAGGTTTTCTGGCGAGTGGAATGAAGAAATACGAGGAACAGGATTTTGATTCAGCCAAAAGCGAATTTGAAGAAGCAACCGCATATAAAGCGAAATACCGGGAAGGTAAACGAATGGTTTCAAAGGCGGTGGAAATGCAACCGGTATCAGATTCCGCCACGATAGAAGCAGTAGAGGGAAATGACGAGGCGGAGCCGGCGAAGGAAGCAACCAATGGATCCAAACTAGAAGATGAGGCGGCAACGGGTACAATAGGCAAAGAAGATAGTAAGGCTTCGGTTAGTACATTAAGTAAATCTCAGGCAGAGAAGCTAGTGAAGGATTATGTGGACATGGAGAATTTACCTAATTTGCATATTGAATATGATCATGATGCTGAAAAGGGAGATTACATTTTTCATGTTTTCGAGGTGGATGAACCTAGTCAGAAAAGTGGCCACAAAACCACTTGGGGCTGGTATGGCGTGAATAAGAAGACTAAAGAAGTTTATGAAGTCTTGTAAGGATAACTGTATGGACGAATTGAAGGCCCCTGTTGAGGCCTTTTTCTTTTGCAGCCCGGCAAAGTACAGGATTCGATAAAATTTTATACTTTTTGTAAAAAAGTCGACCTATTCTTTATTTCTTAAGAATTTTTTAATATTTCCTGTTTATGATGGACTCAAGTAAAGGATAAAGGACAATCATAGGAGGGATAAAGATGGAAAATTATAATGGTGATGAGCAAGTCAGAGTGAAGGCAGAACGGAAAAAGGGTAAGTCTCTTTGGCTAACTAGCCTTGTTTCCGGAACGGTTGCTGCTATGGTTACATCGTCTGTATTTCTATTTGGCGGGGACTTTATAGATCAAGGGAATAGTTCAGTGAATGAGTCAACCGAAACGGCAGGTGTACAGCAAACTGAAAGTGTTGAAAAAGATAAAAGTGTCACGGCGGAAAAGTTATCGACGAGTACGGATTCAAATGATAGGGCAGAGATGGTCGAATCAGCATCCAAATCGATTGTCGGGGTCGTGAATTTACAGGAGATGCAAAACCAGAACCCGTATCAGCGGCAAAGCACGGAGAGCGAAACGGTTGAGAGCGGCACTGGTTCAGGGGTCATTTACAAAAAAACTGGTGGGAAAGCCTATATCATCACGAACAATCATGTTATTGAAGGAGCTAAGGAAGTCGAAATTTCATTGTATGATGGACAAAAGACAACGGCAGCTGTTGTCGGGGCTGATGCTTTGACGGACTTAGCGGTTTTGACAATTGATGCCTCGATGGCACCTGAGGGAATTAAATTCGGGAATTCCGATAGCATGCGTCCAGGTGAAGAAGTATTGGCAATTGGCAATCCTCTTGGACTTGATTTTTCACGATCGGTTACACAAGGGATCGTCAGTGCGACTGGACGCTCCATTTCAGTCGATACAACGGACGGGGAATGGGAACTTGATGTCCTTCAAACAGATGCAGCGATCAACCCCGGCAACAGCGGCGGTGCATTGATCAACACCGCTGGGGAAGTGATCGGGATAAACAGTTTGAAGATTTCCGAAAATGGTGTGGAAGGCTTAGGGTTCGCCATCCCTAGTAATGATGTGATTCCAATTGTTACGGAACTGATTAAAAATGGAAAAATCACGCGGCCATATTTAGGAGTCAGCTTGGCCAGTATAGAAGAATTGCCACAATATTACCTTCAAAATGTTCCAGAAGCTGCAAAATCCGGTGTAATGGTGATGAGTATAGAGGCGGGCTCGGCTGCGGCGAATGGAGGGCTTATGCAACAGGATATCATCGTTGAGATTGATGGAACGAAAATAAATTCTGCTGCAGCATTAAGGAAATACTTATATTCAGATAAGAAAATTGGCGATAAAGTAAAGGTTAAAGTATATCGAGGCACTGAAGAGAAAACGGTAACGATGACCTTGCAAAAACCATAGAAGGAGGTAAGGCCCCTGATTATTCATCAGGGGTCTCATTTTTTTAGACAAAAGTGGTTCGAAGTTAATAATTCCCAAGCATTTTTTGAACTCTCTTTGAATTTTAGGCGATTTTTGGAACTTACCATGTCCGTTTGGTCATCATCTTTAAATTAAAGACAGCGAAATTAAGCATCGCCTGCATCGACAATTTTTTTAGTCTTCTTGAAGTAGTCCAACATATACCATACTTTTCTTTTGTACCAATAAAGATTTAGGCAAAAAGTTTTTATCTAAAAGTTAAAACAATGATTGGAACGAAAGCTGCGAGACTCCCGCAGGGAAAGCGAGTGCCCTACGTTCCAATCTTTGTTTAAATTAAACACTCTTCTATTTAAATAGGATACAAAAGGTTAATACCAGAAAAAAAGATAGTGTATTTGCACTGTTTTTGCAGTTTGTTCATATAGTCTTTAATGCCTAAAAGTGAATGGTGGCGCCTTCTATTTGTCAAGGTTTTCATCGTGGATATGTTAAAAAATAGAAAAGATTTGACAAATTTGTGAAATGTCATAAAATAGAAAGAAAGGGGATGAAATTATGGAAGCTAATCAGAAGATGTTAGATGCAGTGAAATGGGTATCAGGCACAGGTTGTGTAATCGGAATTATTATTTTTGCTTTAAGTTTCTTTGTAAGCGATTACAATAAGGATTATATATTTACCGCTGTTGGAATCGCCATCACATTAAGCGCAGCTGCCATTTTTCTAGTTGGTATATTTTTTGTCCTGACAGAAGAAATGGTAATGAATACACATAAAGGAAAAAGAATTGAACCGGAAACGACTAAAATCATAAAAATGAAAACAAAGGCTAAAGCTCCAACAAACAGAAGTACAGAATTCAGTAACTAAAAAGAGGAATATAGCGCAATATACTGTTTTTCTAAACAGAACTAGTCGTTCCTTTGCCTAACTTGCTGAATTTGAGTAAACTTGATCTCAATCAATGAATGCGCTTTCATTTTATATTATCAGAATCGAATTTTAAACTATATCCACGAGAAAAGGACACTTTTAAGAAGTCCTTTTTTTGTGGGTTTTTTTCTATGTACCTTTAATTAAAAATTCAAAAGGGATACAGGTATCAATAAGGGGTTATAGGTCAGTGGGTTTTGCTAAAGGACGATTTGATAGAACCACCAAACCTGAATTACTTCTACCACGACTATTGCTACACGGCGGTTTAAAAATACCGACAGGGCATAAGGATTTGTGAGAGAACCGATTTCAAACTCGTTGTTTCCTTATATATATATAATATTGACCTGCGCTGGATCATAAGGGGATTGAAGCATGGATACAACATCGTGTCCAATGTGTCCACCATTTACCAACCTCCATGGCTGAGTGAAAAAATTCCGTTTTAAATCATGTTTTCTAACGATAAATACCTAATTGACAGGATAGGTAATATAATTCATAATCTTTATGAGTTTTGAGGCAATATACACGGTGAATATAATGTGAAATTTTTATTTCATTATATTAGAGTAATATTAAACGGAAAGAGGATTGGTACTATCTGCAATACTGTACTGATAAGTGAATTTTCATAGGCAAGATATGAAACATTTATTATATTTCATTTGCTGAAGATTTTCGAACATTTCAGTTCATTTACCATCTTCTTACTGCTCTTTAATGAACTTTATGTGACAGATGTCACTTTGTATTGTCTTTTTTTAGACTTGGGATTAATATTGGTATGTCGGGGTTTGTGAACATGGTAACACTTTGTCCGAATAATTACCAATTGGAATTTTATTATGTAAGAAAGGGGTAGTACTATGAAAATAAAATGGGCTCTATTAACTATACTTTTTACTATTGCCACTGTGCTAACCGGTTGCGATAACCCATTAATGGTCTTGGACCCTAAAGGGCCAGTAGCTGCAACACAAGCAGATGTTATTATGATTTCGATATGGACAATGGCCTTTGTCGTTCTTGTCGTTATGGTACTGTATATCTTCATGATAATGAAATATCGTGCTTCCAAACAACGTGATGATTATGAACCGCCTCATATTGAAGGAAGTAAGGTTCTTGAAATAATTTGGGTTGCGATCCCAATTTTAATCGTCGCTTTCCTATCCGTTGTTACTGTTAAAACAACAAATGAAGTTGAGGCAACACCTAAAGGATACGGAGATCAAGAACCTTTAATTATTTACGCTTCATCTTCCAACTGGAAGTGGCATTTTAGTTATCCGGAAGAAGATATCGAAACAGTCAACTATCTGTTTTTACCTACTAACCGACCAATTGAATTTAAACTTTACTCATTCGGTCCAATCTCAAGTTTCTGGATTCCGCAACTTGGAGGACAAAAATACGCGATGTCGGACATGGTCAATACGTTGCACTTAGCAGCTGATGTACCAGGAGAGTATATGGGTCGAAATTCAAACTTCAGTGGTTCAGGTTTTGCTCAGCAAACGTTCAACGTTAATGTTCTGTCTGCTGAAGAATACGATAAGTGGGTAGATGAAATTAAAGCTACTGCTAAACCGATCACTGAGGAAAAATTCAATGAATTATTAAAACCTGGTCATGTGGGACAATCCACTTACACGGGAACTCACTTAGAGTTTTCACCAGCTCCTGAAGGGGAAAATGCTGGTCATGACCACGGATCTTCCGATACGGAAGAAAATGATTCCAAGGATTCACACGAGGAACATTCAGAACACAGCAACATGAATCATGATCACTAAGAATTAATTTCGTTCGATAAAACAACTAGGTTTACAAGATAAGGAATATTTTCCTGAAAGGAGTCACAAAAGTATGGATTACTTTGATCGATTTGCCGTACCTCATCCAAGTCCTGCGATTTATGCATCCATGGTTGCCATTGGTTTAACCATGATTGCGGTTGTTGCCGGAATTACCTATTTTAAAAAATGGGGTTACTTATGGCGTGAGTGGTTAACAACGGTTGACCATAAACGTATCGGTATCATGTACATCTTGGCAGCACTGCTTATGCTTTTCCGTGGTGGCGTCGATGCTCTTATGATGCGTGCTCAAACGGCTATTCCAGATAACGGTCTTTTGGATGGACAGCATTATAATGAGGTATTTACAACACACGGGGTCGTCATGATCCTGTTCATGGCTATGCCATTTATCATTGGGTTAATGAACATTGTTACACCATTGCAAATTGGAGCGCGTGACGTAGCATTCCCACGTCTGAACGCAGTAAGCTTCTGGTTATTCTTCATGGGGGCAATGCTATTTAACATCTCTTTCGTAGTCGGTGGTTCTCCTGATGCAGGTTGGACATCTTACTTCCCGCTGGCAAGTAACGATTTCAGTGAATCAGTAGGTTCGAACTATTACGCGATTGCAATTCAAATAGCTGGTATCGGTACATTACTGACTGGTATCAACTTTATCGTAACAATCTTGAAAATGAGAGCACCAGGCATGAACTTAATGAAAATGCAAATGTTCACATGGTCTATCTTGATCACAAACTTCATCATCGTTTTCGCTTTCCCTGTATTGACAGTGGCACTTGCGTTGATGACAATGGATCGTCTATTCGGAACTCAATTCTTTACGATGGCCAATGGCGGTAGCGATATGCTTTGGGCGAACTTGTTCTGGGTTTGGGGACATCCTGAAGTTTATATAGTAATTCTTCCGGCTTTCGGTATTTACAGTGAAATCATTTCGACATTTGCACGTCGTAACCTGTACGGGTATAATTCGATGGTTATCTCCATGGTAGCTATTTCTACTCTATCTTTCATTGTATGGGCTCACCATTTCTATACAATGGGTCACGGTGCAATGGTTAATGGTATCTTCTCGATTACCACGATGGCAATTGCCGTCCCGACCGGTGTTAAGATTTTCAACTGGTTGTTCACACTTTGGAAAGGTAAAATCGTATTTACCGTTCCAATGCTTTACTCTTTAGCTTTCATTCCGATTTTCACGCTCGGTGGGGTAACAGGGGTTATGCTTGCAATGGCAAGTGCTGACTACCAATACCATAATACAATGTTCTTAGTAGCTCACTTCCACTACGTTTTAATCCCTGGTACTGTATTTGCCGTACTAGCCGGTTTCACGTACTGGTGGCCAAAAATGTTCGGTTTCATGTTGAGCGAAAAAATTGGGAAATGGTCGTTCTGGTTCATTACAATCGGCTTTAATGTAACATTCTTCCCGATGTTCATCACTGGTTTAGATGGGCAGGCACGCCGTATGTATACGTACTCTGAATCAACAGGGTATGGTCCATTGAATATGCTCTCTTTCGTTGGAGCGATTGGCTTGGCAATAGGTTTTGCACTTATTGTGTACAATATCTATTGGAGCACTCGTTATGCGTCAAGAAATATTTCAAACGATCCATGGGATGCACGTTCTCTAGAGTGGGCTACACATACACCAATCCCTGAATATAACTTTGCAGTAGTGCCAACAGTTGACTCTACAGAAGCATTCTGGGATTCAAAGAAAAAAGGCTTTAAGTTATTTGGCGGTAAAGTAGAAAAAATCCATATGCCAAATAACAGTGGTGTGCCGTTTATCATGAGCTGTATCTTCTTCGTTTGGGGCTTTGCGATGGTATTCAGCATGTGGATCATTGCAATCATTGCAACGATCGGTATCTTTGCTTGTATGATTCACCGTTCATTCGAAAAAGATCACGGACGTTATATCTCTGTTGAAGAGATCGAAGAAACTGAAAATAAATTGCGAGGTGCTAAGTAATGAAAATAGATAACTCGCTGCCACTAGAATATAGCACGGAAGAAAATCGCTTAAAGATTTTTGGATTCTGGATTTTCCTAGGAGCAGAAATAGCTCTTTTCGCTACACTGTTCGCCACTTATTTTGTATTAGTTGATGGAACTGGAAATGGTCCAACGGGAGAACATCTTTTTAAACTTCCAACCTTGATGTTCCAAACAATCTTTCTTTTAACCAGTAGTTTTACCATAGGTCTTGGAATCAATGCAATGAGACTTGGCAGACAGAAAGCAACGATTGGTTTCTTCATTATCACCCTTATTCTTGGTTTAGGCTTCTTGGGAGTCGAAATTTATGAATTCGTAGAGTATGTTCATGAAGGAGCAACCATTCAAACAAGTGCTTTCTTATCTAGTTTGTTTACATTACTAGGTACGCATGGAGCTCACGTTACACTTGGTTTATTCTGGGGAACCTTCATCGTCATGCAGATCAAAAAGCGCGGTATGACTCCAGAAACAACAAACAAGGCTTTCATCTTTTCACTTTACTGGCATTTCTTGGACGTTGTCTGGATTTTCATCTTCAGTTTCGTCTACCTGAAAGGAATGATGTAATATGAAAGAATTATTCCCACGGGGCCAAGTTATGGGATTTGCGTTTTCTCTAGTCCTGACTTTGGTCGCACTATCAGTTATTATGTATGATCTCTCACTAAAAATGGCTATGATCATCCTTCTTGTTACAGCTTTCATGCAAGCTGCACTGCAATTAGTTATGTTTATGCACGCAGGTGAGTCTGAAGATAAAGCATCGATTTACACAAACGTTTATTACGGATTGTTCGTTGCATTGGTTACAATTTTCGGTACAATGCTAACAATGATTTGGGGATATCAATAATCGATTCCGGAAAAGCTGGGCGTCTTGATGACGCCCGGTTTTTTTGTATTTTAATAAGTATAAATTTGTTAAGAAGGATTTTGATGCATTTAGTTTAGTATAACCATTTCGGAACATTATATTTATAAAGTGGAAATTTGTACAATGTTTTACCAAAGTAAAACGTTAATAGAACGGACACATCTTCTAAGAAAAACTGCCTGCCATATTGATATAATAAGTTATATAAGAAAGAATTAATTTAAAATGTAGCGGAGATGATGAATTGACATTACCGGTTTTGATTTTGACAATTATCTTAAGTTTGTTAAAAATATTGGTTTCCTGTCTTCCAACCGATGCTGTTAATTGGATTATCAGCAAATTTAAAATACACTCAGAAATTAGTGGCGGGAATGCGATCGTATCCTTTGACGGAAAACGTTTGGAAGGTGATGAAAAAATTCAAGTTATTAATCATTTTAATAACGCCAGATTTTTGAAGAAAAATCATATATTCCCGGGTAACGAGCAATTGTTTTTACATCCAGAGGACAGTGGGACTCCATTAGTCATTGATACTAAAAAAGGCAAAATTGATGTTAAGTTATTTGTGTACATTTACAATGACCGCGTGGATGTAGTTAAACAGTTCAAAAAGAAACTCATTTCTTATAGTCTGTTTTCCGATAACCTCCAAGAACGTTCCATGCCATTAATAAGAAATTTAGTTTAAAAGAACATTAAGAGGACGTTCCTTAAAAGAACCTAAAATCAAAACAATGTTGATTGGAACGGAAGGTTGCGAGACTCCTGCGGGAAAAGCGCTGAGGAGACTCCAGCTCCCGGGCCGCCCGCGAAAAGCGAGTGCCTGGAGTGGGAATCGGCGTTCGAGGTTTTATAAACCTTCATAAAAACTGAGACATACTTGATTTTCATCGAGTTTGTCTACAGTCTGAAAGAAGGCCCTTAAAAAGACCGTCTTTTTTTATAAGTCTTTTATTGTATAATCCCATTTCATTAAGGTGCTTAGTTCATTAAATAAAATTATAAATTACTTGTTATTCAGAGGTTAACGTACACAAACTGACGACTGAATGTTAGTGTCTTTGTGTTTTTTAGTAGGAGGGAATTGCTGCAAGAGGGTCTTTCATCGTGCATATGAAAAATATTTCGGATATGATTTAATGGTAATAAAAAAGCAGGTATCTATTGCGATGCCTGCTTTTTTATGCTTTCCATTGCTTTTCAACTTGATGAAGGGCTTGTTGTAAAATTACTTCATGATCTGTACCCGGTTTAGTAAGGACGTTAGTTTGATAAGATTTTCCTTGGAAATCAACTGTTACTGTAACTTTTACCATTATGCATCTTTCCTTTCTTGATTCAGAATTAAATGAGGTGGTTGTCCCTATTTCTTTAATACCCGTGGCAGAGGATTTTTCAAACATTTCAAAAGCTGTAAAATCTAAAGAATTAATATTCAAAATTATCTGATATTTTTATGGATGTGTCAACACTTTTTTTTACTACCTCATTTCACGGTTAAATAAAAAACGACCTGGCTTTTACAGATGGCAGCCAGGTTGATTTTTTATAAACGAACTATATTCATATTTTAGTTAAAATAATACCGATTAATGCTGCAAGAACACCGGCAATTTGATAGGTTTTTAGTTTTTCCTTGAATAAATAACATCCAGCGAATACGACAACTAAGCAGTTCAGGCTGACGACAGGAAAAATAATGCTTGCGATTCCGGTGTTCAATGCAAAGAAATAACATCCATAGCCTATCATGCTTAAAAAACCTACTAATGAACCGATTTTGACTTCCTTTAGCTTGATTTTTTCTTTTTTAAAGGCCAGAGCCGAAAGAAGATAAAGCATTCCGCCTCCATACATCGATACTAAGATATCAAGGGAGTTTAAATGAAGACGTGTTGATGTCGTCATTAGAATTCCGAGCACACCAAATGATAAGATGGAGAGTAATGTGTGCATGATCCAAGGGACATATTGATGGTTACCTTTGGCGTTAGGTGTATACTGGATGACTAATGTAGCGAGAAACATGCAGACTATTCCACTCCACTGCAAGGAAGAAATATGTTCGTGAAAAATTAAAGCTGCACAGAGTATGGGGAATATTGCATTCGCTGCGATTAATGGTGATGTCAAGCTTGCCGGCCCTTTTTCAAAGGCGCTTGCCATCTGGATGTTACCATTAGCGTTCAGTACACCAATTGCTGCACCAAGCATGATGGACAGCCAGTTCAGTTGCAAACCATCCATAAATACTCCATAAACAATGGACAAAATAAAAGCTGAAAAATAAAAGAAAAATTGGATATGTATCTTGGAATAGCCTTTTCCGCTGCTCCATTTGAAAATGCTGTTATTGATTCCGAAACATAAGCTGGTGATGAGTGCTGCAAAAATCCACATGTGTATATTCTCTTCTTTCTAATAGGTTGTACTGCTTTTTTCATTTTAAACTGAAAATATAAACGAATCAAACCCAATTTAAGAGAGTTGCATTGACAGATTGACTATTTTTTTTTATATTTACTAAGACAATTTTAAAATATTTCCCGATAAACGGGAGAGGTTCATAGCATCACCCTCTTAAAAAAACTATGGCTTTGATATTTTTCGCGAATCAACCATATCTTTGAGGAGATATGGTTTTTGTTATATAGAGGCCCATTTTATGAATCTCCCTGAAACGTGGGATTAGGAGGACTTTTCATGTCTGGAAGAAAAGAAGAAGAATTAAAAAAAGATATCACACTGCTTGGGAATCAAGGAACAAAATATACATTTGACTATGCGCCTGAAATCCTTGAGTCATTCGATAACAAGCATCCGAACCGGGATTATTTCGTCAAATTCAATTGCCCGGAATTCACTAGCTTATGTCCGATAACGGGCCAGCCGGACTTTGCTACCATTTACATCAGCTATATTCCCAGTGTGAAAATGGTGGAGAGCAAGTCTTTGAAACTTTATTTATTCAGCTTCCGCAATCACGGTGATTTCCATGAAGACTGCATGAACATCATCATGAATGATTTAATCGAATTGATGGATCCTAAATATATTGAAGTCTGGGGCAAGTTTACACCTAGGGGCGGAATTTCCATCGACCCTTACACGAATTATGGAAAACCAGGTACGAAGTATGAGGAAATGGCGGATTACCGCTTGATGAACCATGACTTATACCCGGAAACCGTGGATAATCGCTAAAGAAAGGGAGAGACAATGGGCATATGCCCGTTGTCTTTTTCTTTGTTTTAGCCATTCTTGATCAGCCTTCATGATGATTTGTCCTTTTTAAAAATACAAATGTCCTTCTATAATGGAATTTCCACTTGATTGTTTCGAGAAAAAGCGTAATAATAGGGAGAGTTGATTTTGACAGAATATTTACGAAAATAGGGGATGTCTAGATGAAAGTTGCAAAGTTTGGTGGAAGTTCACTTGCGTCAGGTGAACAGTTGAGGAAGGTATTCGAAATTGTGGTTTCTGATCCAGAGAGAAAGATTGTAGTCGTTTCGGCTCCAGGGAAACGCAATTCCGATGATATAAAGGTGACGGATTTATTGATTGAAGCTGCGGAACAGCAGCTGCGCGGGGATAACGGAGAGCATTTGATAGAAGATGTCGTATCCCGCTATGCGAGCATTGCTGAAGAGCTGGATATATCGGAGAGTGTCATCACTGGGATTCATGAAAATTTAATGGCACTGCTGCATGCAGACCAAACTAATCCGAAGCGCTATCTGGATGCCTTGAAGGCCAGCGGCGAGGATAATAATGCGAAGCTGGTCGCAGGCTATTTCCAAAGCCGTGGTGTAGAGGCGCAGTATATAAATCCAAAGAAGGCCGGCTTGATCGTAACGGATGAAGGTGGATTTACCAAGGTGCTGCCAGAGTCTTATGATCGGTTATATGCTCTGCGTGATGAGCCTGGAATCGTAGTATTCCCAGGGTTCTTCGGTTATACGTTAGATGGTGATGTGTTAACTTTCTCAAGAAGCGGGTCCGATATTACTGGTTCGATTCTTGCGAATGGGGTCAAAGCTGATTTGTATGAGAACTTTACGGACGTTGATGCCGTTTACGCGGTGAATCCAAATGTGGTTTCCAATCCGAAGGGAATCCGGGAATTAACCTATCGTGAGATGCGTGAGCTTTCTTATGCAGGTTTCTCGGTATTTCATGATGAGGCGCTTATTCCGGCATTCCGTGCGGGAATACCTGTGCATATCCAGAATACGAACAATCCGGCGGCACAAGGGACCCGCATTGTGAGTACACGGGATAATACGAACGGGCCCGTTATTGGGATTGCGAGTGATAAAGGATTTTGCAGCATTTACATTAGCAAATATTTGATGAACCGAGAAGTTGGTTTTGGCCGGAAACTGCTGCACATCCTTGAAGATTATGGAGTTTCATATGAGCATATTCCATCAGGCATCGATGATGTGACGCTAATTCTAAGGCAGGACCAGATGAAAGGTGAAGCCGAGAAGAAAATCATTTCCCGAATCAAGAAAGAGCTTCATGCCGATGAAGTGAATGTGGAGCATGATCTTGCCTTGATCATGGTTGTAGGGGAAGGAATGCGTCATAATGTCGGTACAACGGCAAGAGCGTCAAAAGCCTTGGCCGAAGCTAAGGTGAATATTGAGATGATCAACCAGGGCTCTTCGGAGGTAAGCATGATGTTCGGTGTGAAAGGGCATAACGAAGAGACGGCAATTCAGGCGTTATATCACGAGTTCTTTTGAGTATCGGCGTACAGGGACCTCGTTGAAATGAAAGGCACCCCATTGTTAGACATCATTTAACAAGGGAGGTGCAGTTTTCCTCTAAAAAAGAATAATTTATATAATCATCTTTCAGGCATTATGATAACCGGAATGCAACATTTCCCCGCTAATCATTGTGTTTCTCATAAAATATAAAAGGAAAGCCTCCAATTTTCTATTTGGAGGCTTTCCTTTTATGTTAGTCCATAATGGTCAGGAGTTGATTGATCGCGTTCCTTGGACGCGGGGCAGGGATCATATCCGGATAGCCAACGTGAAGGCTGCCGACGATCTTCTCGCCAGGTTTCACGCCTAAAGCTTCACGAAACTCGATGCTGTGTATCATGCCGTATGTTTCCCATATCATCCCGATTCCCTGTTCCCAGGAAAGCAGGCTGAAATTCTGGATCAAGGCACTTGTAGCCGCATAATCTTCTTCACGTGTCAGGGGATTCGGATTCTCTTCCATGATCACTGCGACAAACATCGGTACACCTATAAGTTTATTATATCCTCGCTGTCCGGCTGCTTTTTTCTTTTCAGGGTCCTTCTCTTTGCCTTCCATGAATGCACGGGTTGCTTCTGCGAGTTTTAAGCGGCTATCACCTTGCACTAAGACGAAGCGCCAAGGTTGGGTCATTTTATGGTTCGGTGCCCATGTTGAAGTTTCCAATAATGATTGGATGGTATTGATAGGAACAGGAATGTCCTTAAATCGTTTGATGCTGCGCCGTTCTTTAATGATATCTTCTAGTTTCATGATCATCCTGCTCCTTTATTCATATATGTAAGTTTATAGTTGAAAAAAAATAATCCCCGGCTGCCTAATATGCTTCCAACGTGAATAAATTACTTGAATAAAGAGGGGGCAATATTCTAGTGACTTGCATTCGCTAATGAGCATATAATTTTACTAGGCACAGAGAAGCCGGGGCGACATTGTATCTATGTACAATATCAAAAGGGTACGATAAGAGAATATCGTAATTGCTTATCAAATTTCAGAGATCGATAATGAAATTGAAAATCATTATCAATTAGAATTTTCGCTTATTTCCTGTTATTTGTCAAGGGTATTTATAAAAAAAAATCAAGATATTTACCAATCTCTTAAAACAGTTAAATTCTTTTAAAAAATCTGTATAAAAATGTATAATGAGAGGATAAAAAAATGCTATCTACATAAGAAGAATCGAAGGTGTCATAGATGAAAAAATTGTCCTCTTTTCTTAAGCCGTACTGGCTTTTGATCATTCTTGCTTTATCCTTAATGATTGTCGAGCTCGGGGTAGAGCTGTTACAACCTTTATTTATAGCAAAAATAATTGATGATGGCATTTTGCAGAAAGATTTATCGGTGGTGATTAAATGGGGAAGTGTCATGGTTGGGCTTTCCGTTTTTTCATTTCTTGGCGGGATCGTTAATTCCTTTACGGCATCACATGTAAGCCAAAGCTTTGGACATGATGTGAGGAAAAGCCTTTTTGGTAAAATACAGGCGTTTTCTTTTGCGAATTTGAATAATATCCCGACATCCTCGCTGATAACAAGGATGACAAATGATGTGACACAACTTCAAAATACGGTTTTTATGGGCTTGCGTATCATGGCAAGGGCGCCATTGATCGTAATCGGCGGAGCAATAATGGCAATTGCGGTGGATTTGAAACTATCACTTGTTTTGGTCATTTCAATTCCGGTTCTTGTTTTCTTCCTGAGATGGGTTATGAAACGAGCAGCCAAGCTGTTTAAGCTCGTACAGAAAAAACTCGATAATGTCAATGGCGTCATGAGGGAAAACCTGATAGGCATGCGCTTGATCAAGGCTTTTCTTCGTAAGGAGCATGAAATCGGCCGATTTGACGATGCGAATGAAGAGTTGAAAAGAAAGACCGTCACTTCGCTTCGTCTAATAGAAACGACAATGCCTGTACTGATGCTGGTCATGAATGTGGCGATTCTGATCATTCTCTGGCTTGGAAGCGAATTTATAACAACGGGAGATATACAGGTAGGGGAAGTTGTGGCGATTGTCAACTATGCCACAAGGATTGCCGCTTCCCTTTCCGTTTTTTCATGGCTGATCATGGTCATTTCCCGTGCAAAGGCTTCAGCGGAGCGTGTGACGGAAATATTTGAAACCCCGATAGATATTGATGAAGGTAAGGCGGAAAGCAAGAGCGGGTCCGTCAATGGGGGAGGCATCAAGTTTTTGGATGTATCTTTCCGCTATCCTGGATCCGATACACCGATATTGAAAAACCTGACCTTTTCCATCGATCCGGGAGAATCGCTTGCCATCTTAGGGGCGACAGGATCGGGGAAAACATCTCTGTTTCAGCTGATTCCGAGATTATACGAAGTTGAAAGCGGCTCCATTCAAATTGATGACCAGGATCTGAAAGATATTCCCTTGAATTCGCTGCGGAAAAGGATTGGCTATGTACCGCAAGAGGCGCTGCTTTTTTCAGGAACCATAAAAGATAATGTCGCTTGGGGAAAAGAAGGTGCCTCGATGGAGGAAATCATGGCAGCGGCAAAGCATGCTCAGGTGCATGAGACCGTAATGAAACTTCCGAAGCAATATGAAACCCAGTTAGGTCAAAAAGGGGTGAATCTGTCCGGAGGGCAAAAACAGCGCTTATCGATCGCAAGAGCATTGGTGCGCAGACCGAAGATTCTCCTTCTGGATGATAGTACGAGTGCGCTTGATTTGAAAACGGAAAGTAAATTGCTTGCCGCTTTAAAGGACTATACATGCACAACACTCATCATTACACAAAAAATCAGTACAGCCATGGAGGCGGACAAAATCTTGTTGCTGGAAAGCGGTCGGGTCCTTGCGCTGGGGAAACATGAGGATTTGCTTCAAACAAGCGATCTTTATCGAAAAATCGTTCACTCACAGTATGGGGAGGAGGGGATTTCGCTTGAGTCAAAGAATAGTTCCCGATAAGGCAAAGTCTAAGCCGGTCAACTCCTGGAATACGATAAAAAGGATCATTCCGTATTTAGCGACGAATAAAAGCCTGCTATTTTGTGTCCTATTCATGGTTCTGATCAGCTCGGTTTTGGGATTGCTTGGTCCCTTTCTTGTGGGGATGGCCATTGATGATTTTATTGTCACAAGAGATAGCGGGGGGCTGATCAGCCTTCTTTTCGGACTTCTCGGAGTCTATATATTCTATTCGCTATCCATGTGGCTTCAGAATTATTGGATGATCGGAATCGCGCAGGATACGGTTTATGAAATGCGCAATCAATTATTCAAAAAGCTTCACCAGCTGTCCATCCCCTTTTTTGACAGGCGCCAGCATGGGGAATTGATGAGTAGGGTCACGAATGATATAGAAAATGTCAGTTCCACTTTGAATAGTTCCGTCATCCAGATTTTTTCAAGTGTGCTGACACTGGTCGGGACGATCGGAGTCATGCTTTATTTGAGTCCTTTATTAACTGTTTTAACCTTATTCATCGTTCCTCTTATGTTCTTCGGCCTGAGGTGGATAACGAACCGGACGGGAAAGCTTTTTAAACAACAGCAGAAGAACCTTGGGGAACTGAATGGGTTTATAGAAGAAACGATTTCCGGACAACGGATCGTAAAGGCTTTTTCACAGGAAGATAAAGTGATCCGGGACTTTATCATCCGGAGTGAAAACTTGAAGAAGGCCGGCTTCCTATCACAATCATACTCTGGGCTGATTCCAAAACTGATGAATTTACTGAACAACTTAAGTTTTACCGTAATAGCTGCTGTCGGCGGGTTTTTGGCGCTGAGTGGCATAGGAACGGTCTCCATCGGGGTTATTGTCATCTTCACAGAGTATTCAAGGCAATTCACGCGTCCGCTCAATGACCTGGCTAACCAATTCAATACACTCCTCTCAGCTGTTGCCGGTGCTGAGCGGGTTTTCGCCATACTTGATGAAGGAGAAGAGGAAGTGGATGAGAATCAGGCCTCTGAACTTCGTGATGTCCGCGGTGAGGTGGTCTTTGAGGGTGTGTCCTTTTCGTATAATGATGAGGAGCAAACGATATATGATGTTAATTTCCATGCGGAAAAAGGGGAGACCATCGCGCTTGTAGGTCCCACTGGTGCCGGTAAGACTACGATCATTAATCTTCTTGCCCGTTTTTACGAGCCGAACAGCGGCCGGATAATGATTGATGGCCAGGATATCCAACAGGTGACGAGATCCAGTCTCCGTAAGCATATGGGCTTCGTTTTACAGGATTCCTTCTTGTTTCAAGGTACGATTCGTGAAAATATCCGCTACGGCCGACTGGAGGCGGAAGATGAAGAAGTGGTGAATGCAGCCAAGCTTGCCAATGCCCATTCCTTTATCATGAAACTGCCAGATCGATATGATACCAACTTGAATCAAGATGGCAGTGGAATAAGTCAGGGACAGCGCCAGCTATTATCGATTGCCAGGGCTATTTTAGCCGATCCCGTTCTATTGATTTTGGATGAAGCGACAAGTAGCATAGATACGATTACCGAACTAAAAATCCAGGAAGCATTACACCGCTTGATGGAGGGAAGGACCAGTTTTGTCATTGCCCACAGATTGAATACAATTCAGCAAAGTGATCAAATCCTTGTACTTGATGAAGGAAGGGTCATTGAAAAGGGATCCCATGATGAATTGTTGCGGCAGAGGGGTTTTTATTACGACCTATTTCGTAGTTCTTTAAGGGGAAATCAGATTGGATGAAGAAAGGATGTGTGCCGTCAGGCGCACATTTTTTTGTGTTGGTCCCATAATAAGTACAACTTCCATTTCATTCAATGATGCACCTTCCGAAAATGTTTTTTTGCCTGATGCGGTTTTTATAAAGAGTGTAAATTCAAAAATCCATATTGGTGGGAAAAGAGGTAATTATCGACAAAATAATGGAAAATACTTTACAAATTGACTAATTTGCTATTGCTAAAAATCCTTATGGTAACATATAATTCAGAATATATATAAAATTCTTTAAATTTATTGGGCGTGGGGTGGAATACAGTCCAGGCCCCTTATAAATGAAGGTTTTTATAGTTGTAAAATAGTTCAATGGAGGGGAGATGGAAAAAATGAAAGCGCTTAAGTCGGTTATACTTTGGGGAATCATTTCTGCTTTGGGTGCGGTGAGTTTTGGTTTCGTCGCGCTAAACCGGGGGGAAAGCATCAATGCCATGTGGATTGTCACTGCAGCACTCTGTGTTTATTCAATTGCATACCGCTTTTATAGTAAATTCATTGCACGGAAAGTGTTTGAGCTAGATGACAATCGCCAGACCCCATCGGAAGCGAATAACGATGGGAAGGATTATGTGCCTACAAACAAATGGGTATTGTTTGGCCACCATTTTGCGGCAATTGCCGGAGCTGGCCCTCTCGTAGGTCCCATCCTTGCAGCGCAGATGGGATATTTGCCAGGGACGCTATGGCTTGTAGTCGGAGTTGTATTGGCTGGTGCCGTACAGGATTTCATCATTCTCTTCGGTTCGATGCGCCGTAACGGCAAATCATTGGGAGAGATGATCAAAGAGGAAATTGGACCGATTACTGGATTGATAGCGATGATCGGTATCCTGGGTATCATGATCATTTTATTAGCTGTACTTGCCCTAGTTGTCGTAAAAGCGCTGGTGGGCAGTCCGTGGGGGATGTTCACGATTGCCTCGACCATACCGATCGCGGTCCTTATGGGCATTTACATGCGTTATATAAGGCCGGGTCGGGTTGGTGAAGGATCGATTATCGGAATCATACTATTGATGCTGGCTTTATATTTAGGCCGCTTTGTAGCTGAGAGCGCAACATGGGCGCCAATGTTCACATTCAGCGGGGAAACGATTGCCATCATGTTGATTGTATACGGATTCGTTGCCTCCGTTTTGCCTGTATGGATGTTATTGGCACCGCGTGATTACTTAAGCACATTTTTGAAAATCGGTACGATCATCGGACTTGCACTTGGTATCTTCATTGTCATGCCGAGCCTTGAAATGCCGGCCGTCACTCAATTCATCGATGGAACAGGACCTGTATTTTCCGGGAATTTATTCCCGTTCCTATTCATTACGATCGCTTGCGGAGCGGTATCCGGATTCCATGCACTCGTTTCATCAGGTACAACTCCTAAAATGATTGAACGTGAATCGCATTCACGTCCAATCGGATACGGGGCGATGTTGACTGAATCCTTTGTAGCCATCATGGCGATGATAGCGGCCTGTGTATTGACGCCAGGGATCTATTTTGCCATTAACAGCCCGGGCGCCGTTATAGGAACGGAACCTGCGCAAGTGGCTGCAACGATATCGGATTGGGGTTTCATTTTGACGCCTGAGATGATTACCGGCCTTGCAGAGGATGTTGGGGAAGAGACCATTATATCCCGTACTGGAGGAGCTCCAACCTTTGCTATCGGCATGGCCCATATCTTCTCGCAAGTGATTGGCGGAGCGTCCCTGATGGCATTCTGGTATCATTTCGCGATCCTGTTCGAGGCATTGTTCATATTGACCACCATTGATGCGGGAACCAGGGTAGGGCGTTTTATGATACAGGATATCATCGGCACCTTTTACAAGCCATTTGCCGAAACGAATAAATGGCTGCCCAATATTATTGCGACTGCCATTTGTGTAATCGGTTGGGGGTACTTCCTTTATCAAGGGGTCATTGATCCTCTTGGCGGAATCAATACCCTTTGGCCGTTGTTTGGAATTGCGAATCAGATGCTTTCCGCCATTGCATTGCTGCTTGGGACGACGGTCCTTTTCAAAATGGGCAAAAAAGCGTACACATGGGTCACACTCGTTCCTACTACATTCTTATTGATAGTGACCATGACCGCTGGATGGCAAAAGCTGTTCCACGAAAACCCGGCGATAGGCTTTTTAGCGCATAAGGATAAATTTAAAGCGGCCTATGATAATGGGGAAGTTCTTGCTCCGGCAGCCAATCTGGCCGAAATGAAGCGGGTTATCGTAAATGATTATGTGGATGCTGCCCTTTGTGCCATCTTCATGATCGTGGTGATTACGGTCCTGATTTCCGCCATTAGGTTATGGATAAAGGTCTTGAAGAACCAGAAAATAGATTTACATGAAACACCTTATGTTTCAAGGTCATCATAAGGGAGGGAAGGCAATGTTGAAAAGATTAATTAAAATTCTAAGCTACAGGAAGCAGTTCGTCAGTTTGCTCGTCGGCGTGCCAAGTTATGATACGTATGTGGCACATATGAGAATGCATCATCCTGGGGATCCCGTGAAAACCAGGAAAGAATTTTTCTGTGAAGCCCAGGATGAACGGTATAATGCAAAGGGTGGGAAAGTGTCTCGTTGCTGTTAATTGAATATTTTTTGTGGGTCCTCTATAGGAGGGCCCTTTTTTTATTGAAGCGGGACATAAGTAGAGGGGGAAATGTAACAGTGATGGAGTCGTAAAAATGTGGAAAAGTAATTATAAAACCAAAAAAATCAAATTATCTAAGTCTTTATTCATATTGATGTTATATAACCTAACATTTTTTTGAAAAATATAAAAATTAAGTTGAATTATTAGAAAATTAAGTATATGATAAAAAACATAACATAATAGTGTTAATAAACATAACATATACAAAAAACAAGGGGGAAAAGAACAGTATGGAAATGGCAGATTCGGTATTCATGTTTTTGGCGACAATGATGGTTTGGTTAATGACTCCAGGGATTGCCCTATTTTATGGAGGGATGGTAAAAAGTAAAAATGTCCTGAATACGGCAATGCATAGTTATATGCCATTGGCTGTCATTTCGATTCTTTGGGTTTTGATTGGGTATTCATTATCATTTTCACCTGGTAATACACTTCTGGGCGGTCTGGACTGGGTTGGCTTAAAGGATGTAGGCTTTGCACCTGGACCATACAGCGAAACAATTCCTCATAGCTTGTTCATGTTATTCCAAATGACTTTTGCCGTTTTAACCGTCTCGATCATTGCAGGTGGCATTGCCGAGCGGATGAAGTTTTCAGCATTCCTGATTTTTACGATCCTTTGGTCTTTATTCGTATACGCTCCCGTTGCACACTGGGTATGGGGAGGCGGCTGGCTAGCGGAACTGGGTACACTTGACTTTGCAGGCGGCAACGTTGTTCATATTTCTTCAGGGGTTGCAGGTCTGGTTTTAGCGATCATGTTAGGTAAAAGGAAAGAGTCGGGGGTCAGTGCGCCGCATAATCTTCCTTTAACATTCCTTGGCGGATCATTAATTTGGTTCGGTTGGTACGGCTTCAATGTCGGAAGCGCACTGACAATCAATGAAGTGGCGATGAATGTATTCGTCAACACAGCTGTTGCAGCCGCTGCTGGTATCATAGGCTGGCTCATCGTTGAATATATGGCTAATAAAAAAGCAACATTGCTAGGTGCGGTATCCGGAGCTATTTCTGGCTTGGTGGCCATAACACCTGCTTGCGGATTCGTAACCCCTGCCTCTTCCATCATCATCGGGGTCATTGGCGGTGCCGTATGTTTCTGGGGCGTATTCTTCCTGAAGAATAAACTGGGTTACGACGATGCACTTGATGCTTTTGGATTGCATGGGATCGGCGGGACATGGGGGGGCATCGCTACAGGTTTATTCGCGACCACTTCCGTTAACGAAAACGGTGCAGATGGTTTATTCTATGGAGATTTCAACTTGTTGTGGAAGCAGCTTGTAGCGATCATTGCGACATATATCTTTGTTGCCGTGGTCACTTATATCGTTGCTAAAGCCATTAACCTTTTCGTACCGTTGCGTGTCAGTGAAGAAGATGAGTCAATGGGGCTTGATCTAACACTTCATGGAGAAAAAGCTTATCACGAATCCATTTAAAAGGGGGTTGCTCATATGTCCGAGGTTTTAACGAAAATAGAAATCATTACACGTCCGATCAAGTTTGAACAATTCAAAGCGGAACTTGCAAAAATAGGGGTAAGCGGAATGACTGTATCGGAAGTAAAAGGAACGGGTCTTCAGAAAAGTTATGTGGAAACCTATAGAGGCAGAAATCGTGAAATGTCACTACATGACAGAATGAAAATCGAAATCGTCGTATGTGAAGTGCCAGTTCAGGATGTTGTGGATGTAGCAAGGAAATTCTTGAGTACAGGTAAACCAGGGGATGGAAAAATATTCATTTATGAATTGGCGAATGTTGTGAATATCCGTACCGGTAAAGAAGGTCATGACGCGTTAAAGAATGACATCTGATGCTGTGATTATTTCGGCCGAATAAGCCGGATACAGTAGATTAAGGAAAGGGAGCTGAAAATGGGGAGACTGGTCCGAATTGTTAATGCGAAAAAACAGAAGATCGTTAATACGCTCATTTCAGAGGATGTATATCAACCTGATGACCGACCCTTTTTATTGGAATTGCCACTAAAAAACTTAGAAGAGATATTATCCCTTCGAATAAAATCCTCGTTTCAAAATCCCCGTTTTAAAAAATAACCTTTCGGCCGTTATCCCATTTTGGGAGAGCGGCTTCTTTATGCGTATGATGCCCAAACCCGGCTGTGGAGTTTAAATGTTAGCCATAAGGAAACCTTTTTCTAGAATCCCCCATGGAAATCAGGGAGCTTTCCAACTATAATAAATAAGGATATAAATTTTAATACGATTTTTTTGCTTTTTTTGACACTTTTCGCTTAGTTACTTCCATTTTTCTTTATTTTACGAAAAGTAAATTCAAAAAAATGTAAGTTTTCCAAAAAACGATGAATTATTTCATGCATGCCCTGTTTAATAATAAGGGAAATTATTAATATGTTCTTTTAAGAGGTGAAAGGAAATGGATCAATTTACGGTCGAATCCGTTTTGAATATCATCAGGGAGTTTGTACCGAAGGATGCTTCAATTTCTGTGGCTGATTCTGAAAAATACATTTATTATCAACCGAGCAAACAAGTTGACTTAAGAATAAAACCGGGTGATTTATTCAGTGAAAAAACAGCGACATATAAAGCGCTGAGCGTTCGTAAAAAAATAGGGGTGCAGGTTGAAAGCAATGTATTTGGCGTACCTTACTATGGGCTGAGTGTTCCTATCATGGACGAGGGCAATCCTTTAGGAGCGGTAACGGCCATCTTGCCGTCAAAGCCATTAATCTTACCTACATCATTCTTGACCATTAAAACAGATGACCGCTGGATACCGCTTCCATATGATGAAATTATGTATTTGGAAGCTCAAAATAGGAAAACTAAGATTCAGTCCGAACGTGTGAGTGGATTTCATAAAATGAACTTAAGTGAATTGGAATTCATTTTACCTAGTGATTTATTCATTCGTGTGCATCGTTCGTACATCGTCAATATAAATTATATACAAGAAATCCTTCCCGATTTTCATTCTACATTTTTATTGATAATGAAAGACAACTCCAAAATCCAGGTCAGTCAAACTTATGCGAGTCAATTTAGAAGGGCTTTGGGGTTTTAGTGATTCTCCTTTGTGTGAAAAAAATGCTGGTTTATGCTCTATTTAAGGCTTTTCATTCAGAATCGAATGTGATGATTACACAGGATTGGTAAAATTAAGTGTAAGAAAAGCGAAAAATGGGGGTCTTTTGTATGAACGAAAGCGTTTTCAAAAAAATTCGCAATGAACAATTTAAGGGGAAAGTCGTTACAGCGGAAGAAGCAGCTTCATGGATTAAAGATGGAATGAAACTCGGTATGAGTGGATTTACCCGTGCTGGTGATGCTAAAGTTATTCCGATGGCTCTAGTTGAAAAAGCAAAAACTGAAAAATTCAAAGTTGACGTTTATACTGGTGCTTCATTAGGACCGGAAGTCGATCAACATATGGCGGAAGCCGGTATCATAAACAAACGTTTGCCGTTCCAAGCGGATAAAGGCATTCGCAATAAAATAAATGCTGATGAAGTCACTTATGTAGACCAGCATTTATCACATACAGCTGAACAAGTTCGTCAAGGCATTGTCGGACCTATAGATTTTGCAATCATCGAAGCATTGGCGATTACGGAAGAAGGATTGATCATCCCGACAACTTCTGTAGGTAACTCAGCCATATTCGTTCAAGAAGCTAAACATGTAATCATTGAATTGAACGTGTCCCATCCAGAAGGATTGGAAGGGATGCATGATATATATACACCAGCTGAACAAGGGCAACGCGAACCGATTCCTATGACTAAAGCTAGTGATCGCCTTGGATCGATCGGTATTGCGGTTGACCCTGAAAAAGTAATGGGAATCGTCATTTCTACAGATCTTGATGCACCTTCTACAATCGTGCCTCCGGATGAAGAAACTGCAACAATTGCCAACCACCTCATTAACTTCCTTCGTGAAGAAATCAAGGCTGGCCGTTTAACTGAAAGCCTTGCTCCGCTTCAGTCGGGTGTAGGTTCAGTGGCAAATGCAGTATTCGCTGGCTTCCTTGATTCTGAATTTAAAGATTTGGAAGTTTATTCAGAAGTGCTGCAAGATGCGGTTTTCGATTTAATCGATGCTGGAAAAGTTAAATTCGCTTCAGGTTGTTCGATCACATTAGCTGAAGAAAAAGGTAAACAAGTTTACGGTGAGCTTGAAAAATACCGTGATAAACTAGTTCTTCGTCCACAAGAAATATCTAACCATCCTGAAATCATCCGCCGCCTTGGCTTGATTTCAATCAATACAGCGTTAGAGTGCGATATCTATGGGAACGTGAACTCGACACATGTTTCTGGGACAAGAATGATGAATGGAATCGGTGGATCGGGAGATTTTGCCCGTAACTCACGCCTAGGCATTTTCGTAACGAAATCATATGCAAAGGGCGGCAAGATTTCCAGTATCGTTCCATTCGTTTCTCATGTGGATCATACTGAACATGATGTAGATGTATTAGTGACAGAGCAAGGGATTGCTGATTTACGTGGTTTGGCACCAAAAGAGCGCGTAGAATTAATCATTGAAAATTGTGCGCATCCAGACTACCGTCCACAGCTTCGTGCATACTTCACTGAAGCTGTTGCGCAAACTGGCGGGCATCAAACTCCACACATTCTTGAAAAAGCATTTTCATGGCATACAAACCTAGCTAAAAACGGTACGATGCTTGAAGCAGTACTTCAAGATCAGAAATAAGACTCAAAACCACCCCGCCAATACGGCGGGGTTTTTTTATTTGGGACCGTTTCCCGTATTGGGTGGAAAACCATGAATCTTTCAATTTGCATGATGGTGCATATTAGTTTTTTTCCTCTTACATATAAAAGATTTAAAGTGTAAAATGATGCTTAACCATCAAAAAGATAGGGAACTGTATCTTTAGGCTTTTTCTTTTATTTTTGTATATAATTATACATTCAAGTTATAGAAGTATGGTAAACTGCTAACAATGAAGGATTATCATACATAGATTTTTTCGTTTCCTTAGAAATAAGGAGTCATATAGAATGCTTATAGTGGAGGAGATTATTTGTTCAAGCAAAAACTGCATTTTTGGACGTTAGAGTTATTACTATTGTCTTTACTTTTTTATGTTGGTACAAAGATTTCTTTTCTTTTTGAACCAATCGTGATTTTTACCTCGACATTGTTCTTTCCAATCTTGATTTCAGGTTTTCTCTACTTTTTGTTCAACCCTACCGTCGATTTCCTCGTTAAAAGGAGAATGCCAAGGGGATTGGCGATTTTATTGCTTTACGTATTTTTCCTTGGGTTGATTAGTTTGTTGGTCGGTCTGGTCGGCCCGTCATTGTCCAAACAGGTTACGGATTTAGTCAATAACCTCCCGGATTATTTCAATCAAACAAGGAAGTTCATTGAAGATTCAGCTGAGTCAAAATGGTTTTTGTGGACGGTAGAACAAGATTATGTACCACTGCAAGAAGTAGGGGATTCGCTGCAAAAATATTTGACGAACTTACCTAGTAATATAACGAACAGTTTAACTTCCGTTTTCAGTGTGGTGACGAATATTACGTTGGTGGTCGTGACGGTTCCTTTCATCTTATTTTATATGTTGAAGGATGGGGATAAGCTTCCGGCCGCCATTATGAAATTCGTACCGGTTCGCTATAGAAAACCGGCTTTAACAGTACTTCAGGAAACTGGCGGGACTCTTACCACATACATACAAGGGCAGATGCTTGTTTGCATGTTTGTCGGGATCGGAACGTTCATCGGGTATTTGATCATTGGTTTGCCTTATGCGTTCTTATTCGCGCTGATTGGTGCTGTAACCAATATCATTCCATATGTAGGTCCGTTTATCGGAGCCGCACCTGCCGTCATTGTGGCGTTGATTCATTCACCGACCGAGGCGTTATTGGTCATTCTCGTTGTAACGGTCATTCAGCAATTGGATGGTAATTTCATTTCTCCATTAGTCATCGGGAAGAAATTGAACACACATCCGCTTACCATCATCATCCTTTTGCTCGTCGCCGGAAACATTGCCGGTATCATCGGTATGATTTTGGCGGTTCCAACTTACTCCGTTGTTAAAACGATTGTATTGAATATCGTAAAATTCATCAGGATCCGAAAAGAGGAAAAGCTTGAAGAGGATATATTGGAATGAAAAAACGGGTCCGACTCAATTGAGTCGGGCCCGTTTTCAGTGCGCCTAAATAGGTTACAAACCTAAGGAAATATATTTTACTTCCAGGAATTCTTCGATGCCTTGGTGTCCGCCTTCACGGCCGAGCCCGCTTTGCTTGAATCCGCCGAATGGTGCTTGCGGTACGGAAGGAAGTCCATCGTTCAAGCCTACAATTCCGAATTCAAGTGCCTCGGTGAATTTGATGCCCTTGGTGATATTTTCAGTGAAGACGTAAGCTGCCAAACCGAAGATGGAGTCATTTGCCCTCTTGATTGCCTCTTCGTCAGTCTTAAAGGAGGCTATAGGAGCTAGTGGACCAAATGTTTCTTCCTTCATGCAGAGCATGCTGTCATCAATGTTGGACAGTACGGTTGGTTCAAGAAAAAGGCCGCTTATTGATTTACCGCCAGCTTCGAGCTTGGCTCCGCTGCTGATTGCTTCATCTATTTGTTTTTGAACCTTATCCACTGCATTTTGATCGATAAGCGGGCCGATATCGACGCCATCTTCCAGTCCGTTTCCTACCTTTAGTTCCTTTACCTTGGCAACGAGCTTTTCGATGAAGGCTTCTTGAATGGCTTCGTGGACATATATGCGATTTGAACAGACGCATGTTTGTCCTGCGTTACGGAATTTTGAACTGATGATGCCATCAACCGCTTTATTAAGGTCGGCATCCTCAAGAACGATTGCTGGTGCGTGACCTCCAAGCTCAAGCGAGATTTTCTTTACCGTGTCAGCTGAGCCCTTCATAAGGGTTTTGCCAACTTCTGTAGAACCGGTAAACGTCAATTTACGAACCCTCGTATCTTGAAGCCAAGTTTCACCGATTTCTGACGATTTTCCTGTCACGACATTGATGACTCCTTTTGGTATGCCAGCTTCTTCAGCTAATTCAGCCATTTTTAAAGCTGTTATGGGAGTCAGGTTTGCCGGTTTAATGACGACTGTGCAGCCGACGGCAAGCGCTGGTGCCACTTTTCTTGTAATCATGGCTGCAGGAAAGTTCCAAGGCGTAATGACAGCTACAACTCCGACAGGCTGTTTAGTCACGAAAAGCCGCTTATTGGACACGGAAGCAGGAATCGTTTCGCCGTACACCCGTTTTCCTTCTTCGGCAAACCAAGATAAAAAGCCGTTTGCATATGTCATCTCACCAAGAGCCTCTTTAAGGGGCTTGCCTTGCTCTTCAGTCATGATTTTCGCCAGTTCTTCTTTATTTTCATCAATCAATCGATGCCATTTCCAAATTAGTTCAGCACGTTCGTAGACCGAGAGTGCGGCCCAGCCCGTAAAGGCCTCATATGCGGCATCTGCAGCCTTTGCCGCTTCAGTTGCACCGCCTTTAGGAACGGTGGCAACTATTTCATCCGTTGCCGGGTTTCTCACTTCAATTTTATCCAATCCAAAATCCGACCACTCACCGTTAATAAATAATCCGTAATCCTTCATGATAAAACCTCCTAATTTGGTTAAATCCATCAAACTACTAAAACTTTTAACTTTATACTTTTACCAGTTACATAAAAGTATAAACACTTTTCACTGATTCTGAAATTTATTTGATTGGCTATTTATAGAAAATTGGCTAATTGATAGAAAGGGAGCAAAGAAAAAAAGAGGTGCAATTTGCACACCTCTTCATTCAGGGTTCGATTATTTTTCCGATGAGACGGCCACTTCACTCATATCACCTGAGATGGCTTGGTTTGGATTGAATTCACCTTCTGATTTAGAAATGACAACTGTAGCAACACTGTTACCGATTAGATTGGTGATGGCACGTGCTTCAGACATGAAGCGGTCTACTCCCAGTAATAATGCCATTCCTTCAACTGGAATCATTGGGAAGGCAGCTAATGTTGCAGCAAGTGTAATGAAACCGGATCCCGTTACACCGGCAGCTCCTTTGGATGTTAACATCAAGATTCCTAGAAGGGTCAATTCCTGCCAGATGCTTAAATCGACACCATAGGCTTGGGCGATGAAAATCGCTGCCATGGATAAGTAGATCGATGTGCCATCGAGGTTGAAAGAATAACCCGTTGGGACAACCAACCCGACTACCGATTTTGAGCAACCGTATTTTTCGAGTTTTTTCATCACGCTTGGCAGAGCGGATTCCGATGAAGATGTTCCTAAAACTAAGAGGATCTCTTCTTTTATATAGGCTATGAACTTGAAAATATTAAAGCCGTAGATTTTTGCGATCGTTCCAAGGATAAAAATGATGAATAGTGCCATGGTGATATATACACTACCCATTAATTGTCCTAACGAGGTTAAAGAACCAAGGCCGAACTTACCGATTGTATAAGCCATTGCTCCAAAAGCCGCCAATGGAGATACTTTCATGATCATACCGACGATGCCGAAGAATATATCGGCAATATGCTGAAAGAAAGATACGACTGGCTGCACTCTCGGTCCCATTGCCGCCATTGATAATCCGAATAATACGGCAAAGAATAGAATAGGGAGTAAGTCTCCGCCAGCCAGTGCTGCAACGGCATTATCAGGAATGATATTAGAAATGAAAGCAACGGCGCCATGTTCCGTTTCGGAAGCGGCTGTTGTATATTGTGATACATCTCCGCCCTCGACTGAATCGATATTAAAGCCTTTACCAGGTCCCAGCAAATTGACCACGATGATTCCGATGGCAAGTGCGAAAGTGGTAACGATTTCAAAATAGAGCAGGGCCTTTCCGCCGATGCGGCCAACCTTTTTCATATCACCCATACCGCCAATTCCAATTACGACGGTTAAGAAGATGATTGGTGCAATGACCATTTTAATCATTTTAATAAATAAATCAGCTAATATCTTCAGTTGTTCACCGAAAGCAGGGAAGAAGAAACCGACTGTTATACCCAGAATGATACCGATGATGACCTGAACTGTTAGATTTTTTAATATTTTCAAGGTGCATTCTCCTTTGTTATATGATAGCGCTTTCTAAACTTTGTTATAGTGTAACAGAAGGAAGAATCAGAATATTCTTTTGGTGATATTGTTTTCTTTTTGTTCTTTTTGGTCTTGGGATTTTTAATAACTGAAGGGTGGGAGAGGGAATAAAGTGTCTATTAGGGTTCATGATAGATTAATAAACTGCAATAAAAAAATACCGGTGGGGCGCCGGTATTGGGGAAAATCAATTTTCGAATGGTTTTATGAGTGCATAAAGGGTTCCAATCACAGGAAGTTTCAAACCTGCCTTGTCGGCAAGCCGCAGTGCACCGCCCTGTAAATGTTCCACTTCCAGGGTTAGGCCCTTCCGGCGGTCCTGGTGCATGGAAGAGGTGGATTCGTCAGGTAAACCTGCCATGTTTTCCAACGCTTGAGCAATATTCTCCACAGTAATACCGACGTCATAAGCATTTGCAAGCTCCTTCATTTCAACAAGGACCTTTTCTAGCAATCCATTGGTTTCCGGGAATCTCCGTATCGTGCCGATAGGGAGGTTCGATGCAGTTGTCACACCGGAAAAAGCGGTGATGAACATATATTTGATCCACATCCTGATCAATATGTTTTCCGTTCTGCTTGCCTTCATGATAGCTGATCCGGCCGCCTGTTCGAATTCATCACAAATCTTGTTTTGTGAAGGATGAAGCGGGCCATAGATTAAATCGTGATTTTCATTGGAGTGAATGACATGACCTTTTTCATCAAGGGTAGCTATGATGAAGGCGCTTCCTCCCAAGACGGCTTCTTCGCCCAGTTTGTCCTGTAAAATGGATACATGCTCCAACCCGTTCAAAAGCGGGAGGACCTTTGCGCCCTTTTCAACAAGGACCTGTAAATCTGTAAGGGTGCCTTGCAGATGCTGTCCTTTCACCGCAAGAATCACGAGATCGACCTTTTCTATATCATTTACATTCTCTGTGATATGAAGGTCGTTGAATTGGTAGTTTCCATGTGGGCTGGTTATGCTGATCCCGTTTTCTTTCAATTGTTTGGCGCGGTTTTTTCGGACAAGGTATTGAACATCCTGCCCGGCCTGCTGCAACCTGCCCCCAAAGTAGGAGCCGAGTGCCCCAGCCCCTATAATGACAATATTCAAAGCGCACACCTCTCTTTTGATTAAGATGTACTAATCATAACATTGACTGAATTTTCGGTAAATGTTATGCGGGTTTTTAGTTACATTTTATTGTTTATAGGGCGTGGCTGCCTAAGTCAATCGGTCCTCTTGACTGTGGTCAAAAATGGAAATTTAGAGTATGATTGCTTTACCATTATATTTAGGAAAATCCTGTTTAATAGATAATTCTGCACAGTATCACATGGATACTGTGTTGTTTTAGTTGACAAAAGGAAAAGGCATTTGTGATTTTATAGTGAAATAGATTCGAGGAATGCCATCGAAATTTATATTGTTCCAGCCTTATGTATTTCATATCTCTAATTCCTATTGCCCTTCGAGATCTAGCTGTTAATTCGTAAATTACCTTAGTTTATGTAGGGCGGAACAGTAAAATTGTTCATAAACGAAATTGAAAGGTTATTACTACATGTAAACTTCAGGGGATTTTAAAAAGTGTTGTTTTTTCGATATAAAAAGAGTATGAAATGTATTTTATAATCAATTCCAGGTAAGTTATAGATCGTTTTCAACCACTTATGATTAAATTTGAAAAATAATGAAATGACCATGGTATATTTTAGAAGAAGCGGAGGAGGCTTATGCAAATTAAGCTAATAATCGATGAAAAATATGTCGAGCCAGAAGTAGTAATCCATGCAAATGAGTATAGCGGCAAAATAGAACAACTTATGAAGTATTTGAAGGCTACGAGTACAGATGTAATTGACGGATATTTACAAAAAGAAATTTTCATGTTGAAAATTGTCGACATTTACTTTGTATTTTCAGAAGGAGCTAAGGTTTACTTTCAAACAGAAGAAAATGAATATGAATCAAAGCGTAAGTTATATGAACTTGAGGAGTTATTAGAAAAAGATTTTGTCCGTGTAAATAAATCCACACTTGTGAATGTAACGAAAATTTCCTCTATGAAGGTTGAGGGAATGGGGATGATGCAGCTCGTGATGAATAATGAAACGACTGTCCTTGTTAGTCGTTCGTATTTAAAAGGTCTTAAAAAGAGATTAGGAATCGGGAGGGATACATGATGAAAATCATTATGCAGGTTTCCCTTTTAGGAATGGTAATCGGACTAAGTATTTCCTATACAATCATTACTATTATCTTATTACAAAATCCAACCCATAATATAGACGGTCAGGAGTTATTTTTAGAATTTCTTTTAGCTATTATACTTGGGTTTGGCTGTGGTATAACTTTACTTGTTTTTTACATTGAGCGATGGCCGATAACGGTCAAACTATTCATACATTATGCCGTTTCTTTATTGCTTGTACTTGCTTGCGGTGCAAAAGGGCAATGGTATGAAAGCCCATTTGAGAATCCTATGGCAATCATTGTGTTCTTTATTATTCACCTTGCGATATACCTTGTTATTTTATGTGTGATTTATTGGATCAATTTCCAGGAAGTGAAAAGCATTAATGAAAAATTAAAAAGACGATAGAGGGATAAAATATGTCACAAAATAGATATGAGAATGCAAGAAAACGCGTAAAGGAATTAAAGTTATTATATGTTCATTTAGTTTGGTATATTTCTGTGAATGTTATGTTAATTTTTATTAATATGATGACTAGCTCCGGCAGTTGGTGGTCAATTTATCCTTTAATGGGATGGGGATTGGGTATTGTCGCACATTGTTTATATACCTTGGTACTAAGTAGATGGGGCAAAGAATGGGAAGAGAAAAAGATAAAGGAATACTTAACTAAAGATAATGAATAAATTAATCATGGCCGATATATTTCGTTAGCTCAAGGATATGAGTGAACCATGGAATTCCTAAACTGAACGACCAATTATTGATTATTATGGATACATAGTATTATAAATGTAATAACAATCTGTAAAAGTTACTAGTTAAAAACTAGTGAAATATTATTTTTTCTTGCGAAATATATAACTGGACAAATTATCACAGTCGATGGAGGTTTGATGATCTAATACCTCCAGTATAGATTGAAGAGGGTGAAGGAATGCCGGAAGAACAAGCCATTATTAAGGTAACGAATTTGCAAAAAAAATACGGTTCATTTGAAGCAGTAAAAGGGATATCCTTTTCCGTGAAAAAAGGGGAGCTATTTGCCTTTCTGGGAACCAATGGGGCAGGCAAATCGACAACGATCGACATCCTGTGTACGCTGCTAAAAAAAACCGCTGGGGATGTCATGATCGATGGCTGTACCCTTGGTGAGGGAAAAGGAAACAACTCGATTCGCGATAAAATCGGGGTTGTATTCCAGGAGAGCATATTAGATGAACGTTTAACGGTTTATGAGAATATTATGAACCGGGGCCACTATTATAATTTGAGCAAAAGTCAAATTCAAGAAAACTATCATTTTGTTTCGAAATATTTGAACCTGGATGATATAAAAGCTAAAAACTACAGCACTTTATCAGGCGGGCAAAGGAGGCGGGCGGACATTGCCCGTGCCATTATCCATAAACCGAGTATATTATTCCTGGATGAACCGACGACGGGGCTAGATCCGCAAACGAGACTATTTGTTTGGGAGGCCATTAAGAGGTTACAGGAAGAGACGAATATGACCATTTTTCTAACAACACACTATATGGAAGAAGCGGCCGTGGCTGATCATGTAGTTGTCATAAAAGAAGGGCGTCTGGTCGCAAAAGGTACACCTAGTCAATTGAAGGATGAATATGCATTTGATAGTATGCATTTAATATTTAACCAGGCTTTTGATCCCCCGTCATGGTTTAAGGAGAAACGATTATCCTATACGTTGAAAAATTCAACGTACACCCTTCGCCTGCCTTCTACGTTAGATGCGTATGGCATTTTAAAAGAACTGGAGGGGGAAATAAAATCGTTTGAGGTTATAAAAGGAAGTATGGATGATGTCTTTATCAACATTATAGAGGAAAAAGGGAGTATCTCACAGTGAAATCCTTGTACCACTTAATCAGTAGGAATAACAAAATATACCGTCGCGATCGTACACTATTGCTTCTTTCCTTATTGTCCGTTTTCATTGTCATTCTATTGTATGCGGTATTCTTACAACAAACCCAAATCGACACAATAAAAGAACTTGTCGGAAGCACGAAAGCATCCAAAGCGATGGTCAATGAATGGATGGTCGCAGGGTTATTATCGATTACTGCAGTAACGACAACTCTAGGTGCATTCGGGATTATGGTCAAAGATAAAGAAAGCAAAAAAACAAATGATTTTTTAACGGCGCCATTATCAAGATCAACTATACAGTTAAGCTATGTTATAAATTCATTTGGAATTGGCCTGTTTTTCTCGTTACTTGCCTTCGTGGGCTGTGAGCTATTTCTTGTCTTGGCAGGCAGTGAAATCATGAGTGGTGTGAAGATTTTAAAGGTATTGGGCATCATTGTTCTTTCGGTTGCCTTATCCAGTTCAATAAATTTATTCTTGACGCTTTTCATCCACACGCAAAACGCATTTTCCACACTGAGTACAATCGTCGGAACGGCCATAGGTTTTTTATGTGGGGTGTATGTCCCTATTGGCGGTGTCCCCACTTTTGTGCAGAACATCATCATGTACTTCCCGATAAGCCATACGGCCGTCCTCCTGAGGCAAGCGTTCATGACGGATTCGGTACAAACTGTATTTAAAGATGCGACTCCGGAACAGATCTTGGAATACAAGAAACATTACGGTATAGTATACGAAATGAATGATAAGCTTGTGACATCCGCTTATAGTTTATGGATGATCCTAATTACGATGGTTGCCTTCACTATAATATCCCTCATCGTATTCAAAAAGAAAAATAAATAACCATGAGGATCTTTTTATTGAATATATAAATAAAGAGATAAGCATTTGGGGATATTCAGATTACTCAGCTTGAAATTAATTAATTCTGGGTGAATGACAAAAGCAACCGATGAAAGAGTATTGAACGTATTACATACTTGTTAAACTCTCCGAATCAACTGAATAGGTTACCAAACTCAATATAAAATCCCCCCTCTACGGCTAGAGGGGGGATTTTTTTCCTTAAAGAAACTTTTATTCATCGTTTTATTCAATATAGATAAGGATGAACCGTAACTTGGGAAAGTCTAACAAATTTTGCTCTTCTTTAAATTTTTATATATATATAAAACTATTTTTATATATATATAAAGTTATTTTGGTTTAACGTACCAAATAAAACAAACAGGAACAAAAGACCTAAAAAAAACCAAAATTTTTACCCAAATTTATATATATATGTTAATATATAACTTAATGGGAATATTTTAATGAAAAATATGGTAATTAATGAGTCTTATTTCATGTTTTTTAATGAGAGTATTTAAAAAGGTGATCCTTTTGACTTATTAATAAAAGTATTAAAAATCATTTGGATTATTTTAAAGTTTTATTTAAATAATAGTTTGTAATATGAAAATAAAATCTTGAAAATACTTTATAATCTTTTTGCATAAAAATTGATAAAACAGTAACAACTTTTTTACGGTTTGAAAAATATCATTTTTAAGGAGGTGATGAATAGATGTTGAAGGCAAAAATCCTAGAATCAGAAGGAGAAAAAAATGAACTTTACTCAGTTAGATATAAGGTTTTTGTAGAGAATGAAAAAACCGTACCTGCTGAAGAATATCCGAATGGATTACTAAAAGATAAGTGTGATGAACATGCTTATCATATAGGTTGTTATGAAGGTAATGTATTAGTGGGCTTTTTTTCTTTAATTGTAAAAATAAAAGACGAGTTATTGGAAGTTGAACAAACCCATAACTTAGTATCGAAGCATGATGAAAAATATGCAGAGGTAATGAGATTAGTAGTATTGGATACTCCTTATACTAATAGTATTTCTCTGAAAGGAAACGTTTTGAATCTTTTGTTCGATAGGTTGAAAGATATCATAATTTCTGAAGAAATCACTCATTTACTTTTACAGAGTAGAGAAAAATCAAAAAAGATGTATGAGCGTATAGGTTTTTTACAGGTGGGTGACTATAAATTATATAGAGGTACATCCTATCAATGTCCTATGAAACTTGATGTCATGCAAGTAAATCAAAGAATAGTAAATATAGCAAACAATAAATGATGAAGGATGAGATTTTTAATGAATATAGAAAAAAAAGAGAAATTGGTTGAAATGATTGCAGAAATTTTGGAGGTTGAAATTGAAGATATAAAAGACGATACGGATTTAGTAGAAGAACTAGACGCCGATTCAATGATGGCTTTAGAAATTCTAGCTAGTGTGGAAAAAGAGTTTCAAATTAAGATAGCAGAAGAAGAATTACAAAAGTTTACATCATTAAACAACATTATTTCTGTCATTGAAGAAAAGAGCAAGGAATTAGTATGAACTTTTTAACGCATGATCATGTATTAAATACATTACCTCAAAAATATCCATTCCTTATGGTAGATAGAATAGTTGAGTTTGATAATTCTAAGATAGTTTGTATGAAAAATGTTAGTGGGAATGAACCATGTTTTCAGGGACACTTTCCTCATAAGAAAATTTTTCCTGGTGTTTATATAACCGAGGCAATGGCACAATCTACTATCCTTTTGTTTTCATTATTAAATGAATCATCGATAGAAACTGTAGAGGCTTTACCCCTTCTATATCATACAAATGTAAAGTTTAAAAAAGTAATTGTGCCCGGGGATCAGATGATGATAAGTATAAACATCGTTAAAAGAATAAGTAATGCCGCTATCGTTCAAGCAGTAGTGAAAGTAAATGATGAAAAATGTGCATACGGTGAGTTGACTTTTACTCTTAGGGGAGATGAATAATTTGAAGAGAGTAGTTGTGACAGGAACTGGAGCTATCACTTCCATAGGTCTTAATTCTAAAGACTTTTTAGAGTCCTGTTTAAAGGGGAAGTCAGGTATTTCCTTAATAGAGAAGAAGGGATTACAATTAGTCGGTCCTAGTTATGGAGGCCAAATTAAGAATTTTGATTCTTCTGAATTCATTAAGGTGAATGATTATCAATCAATTGGGAGAGGTTCGGCTTTGCTAATAGCTAGTATGTATGATGCTATTAGCAACGCGAATTTAGATTGCCATACATACCAAAAAGCAGACTTATTCGTTGGGACGACTATGGGAGAAATAGCTATTGAGACAACAGATAATAACCGTTATTTGGGAGTATCAAGTCCAGAGAAATTACTTGACCAATCCTTTTTATATACGTTATTAGCCAATGCTTGTAGAGAATTTTCTTTACAAGGAGAGACAATGCTGATTGCAAATGCTTGTTCTGCTGGAAATTATGCTATTATTCAAGGTTTCGAGAAGATAAGGAAAGGAGAACAATCCATTTGTTTTACAGTAGGAGAGGATCCCTTTTCAACAATAGCATATTATGGATTCAATAGATTGAAAGCAATTGCTTCAAGTAAGTGTAAACCATTTGATGAAAATAGGGATGGTATGCTTGTTGCTGAAGGAGCAGGGTGTCTAGTATTAGAAGAGTTGGAACATGCTAAAGCAAGAGGAGCTAATATTTTGGCGGAAATAACAGGGTATGGAGTTTCTTGCGATGCCTATCATATTACAGCTCCCCATCCTGAATCTAAGGGTGTAATACGAGCTATGGAAAAAGCAATACATAAAGCGAACATTAAATTAGAGGATATAGATTACATCAGTGCTCATGGCACAGGAACTCAGGCAAATGATAAAGCGGAGTCTTATGCAGTAAATAACTTATTTAAGAGGAAAGTACCAATGAGTTCAATAAAATCTATGATAGGCCATTCCATGGGGGCTGCGAGTTTATTGGAAGCTATTGTTTGTTGTAACGCTGTGGATCAAAATATTGCTCCCCCCACTATAAATTTTGAAACAGAAGATGAAAATTGTGACGTTGACTGCATACCGAATAAAGCACGACAATTCAATATTGAGTATGCAATGAATAATTCATACGCATTTGGTGGCGCAAATTCCAGTATAATTTTTAAAAAATTCAGGGAGAATTGAATTGATAAAATGAAAGGATGAGTATCAATATGAATATTATTGGTGTAGGTAAGGTTCTTCCTCGAGAAATTAGCGCTGATAGCATAAAAAGTGGAATCGAAATAGAAGGCATTTACGAACCGGAAGATTTTGATATAAAAAAATTCATTAAATATAAAGGACTTCGTTCTTTGACAAAAGCTACAAATTTGGCGATTGCTTCTGTTAGTGAGGCTATAAAGGATGCAGGAGAAAAATATGAATTGCATCCTTCTGAGAGAATTGGAGTTTTTGTAGGAAGTACGCTAAATCCAACTGATGCTGCTTTTCATTTTATGTCAGATGTGTATGAAGCCTCAGCAGACTTTGTTAGTCCATTAAAGTTCTCTAGTTCGGTATTGAATAGTATTTCAGGCTGGACTTCTATTGTCTTTGGGATAACGGGATTAAATTCCACTGTTATATCCGGAAACTTATCCGGTATTGATGCGTTAAAAATGGCTACAACTTATATAAATAATGATGTAATTGACATTGCAATAGTTACAGCTGTTGAAGGAAATGAAGAAGGATCTATTTATCATATGGGTAATAATTCGTATAGCATTAATGCCATCGCAGGAGCTATTACGGTGATTATTGAGAATAATGAAGGTCATGCTGCAATTAACAAGATTCATAGTTTTCAACATTATGAAAAAAACAGAGAAAAAATAATATTCAACTTAGAACAAGAATTAAAAATTGGTAAATGTAAAAATATTATCTATGGATCAACTAATAGTAATGATGAATTGATTTCCGAATATTTGAGAGATAATATGTCGACTCATGATATTAACATTATTAATACTTCTAAAAGTATAGGAACTTCTAATTCACTATCTGGATTCTTAAAATTAATCACTTCATTAGATTTAGAAGGGGAAACATTAATCATTGAAACTAATGAGGTTGGAAATGATAGTATTTTAAAAATAAATTCAGGGATAAAGAGGACCTAAAATGAAAAAAACAGTAATTATTACAGGTGGGACTGGAGATTTAGGCCAGTCAATAATCGATAAGTTTTATAGAAATGATTACAATGTTTATTTTACATATTTCGGTAATGAGACGAAGGCTAGACTAATTGAAGACAATAATCCTGGTGTTACTGCAATTCATGTTGATATTAGAGATTATAATCAAGTAAGAGGATTTATAGAGTCAATTTATTTAAAAAATGAAAGAATTGATTGTTTAATTAATAATGCAGGAATCAAAAAGGATAAAACCATTTCATTCATGAATCAAAAATCTTGGCAGGAAGTAATTGATACCAATTTAAATGGTACATTCAACTGTTGTAAATTTGTATCTAAATATATGATTAATCAAGGTCACGGGAACATTGTTAACATTTCTTCAGTTTCTGGTATCAAAGGTATAGAAGGTCAGACAAACTACAGTGCATCAAAAGCAGGAATCAATGGATTAACAAAAACTTTGGCAAAAGAGTTAGGGAAATACAATGTACGGGTCAATGCTATATGTCCAGGTTTTATTCAGTCAGATATGACAAGTAATCTAGACGAAAATAGACTGTTGGAAATGATTCCTTTAAGACAATTGGGCGGTCCGGATGATGTAAGTGAACTAGCTTATTTTCTTGCTGAAAGAAATTCGAAATATATAACTGGACAAATTATCACAGTCGATGGAGGTTTGATGATCTAATACCTCCAGTATAGATTGAAGAGGGTGAAGGAATGCCGGAAGAACAAGCCATTATTAAGGTAACGAATTTGCAAAAAAAATACGGTTCATTTGAAGCAGTAAAAGGGATATCCTTTTCCGTGAAAAAAGGGGAGCTATTTGCCTTTCTGGGAACCAATGGGGCAGGCAAATCGACAACGATCGACATCCTGTGTACGCTGCTAAAAAAAACCGCTGGGGATGTCATGATCGATGGCTGTACCCTTGGTGAGGGAAAAGGAAACAACTCGATTCGCGATAAAATCGGGGTTGTATTCCAGGAGAGCATATTAGATGAACGTTTAACGGTTTATGAGAATATTATGAACCGGGGCCACTATTATAATTTGAGCAAAAGTCAAATTCAAGAAAACTATCATTTTGTTTCGAAATATTTGAACCTGGATGATATAAAAGCTAAAAACTACAGCACTTTATCAGGCGGGCAAAGGAGGCGGGCGGACATTGCCCGTGCCATTATCCATAAACCGAGTATATTATTCCTGGATGAACCGACGACGGGGCTAGATCCGCAAACGAGACTATTTGTTTGGGAGGCCATTAAGAGGTTACAGGAAGAGACGAATATGACCATTTTTCTAACAACACACTATATGGAAGAAGCGGCCGTGGCTGATCATGTAGTTGTCATAAAAGAAGGGCGTCTGGTCGCAAAAGGTACACCTAGTCAATTGAAGGATGAATATGCATTTGATAGTATGCATTTAATATTTAACCAGGCTTTTGATCCCCCGTCATGGTTTAAGGAGAAACGATTATCCTATACGTTGAAAAATTCAACGTACACCCTTCGCCTGCCTTCTACGTTAGATGCGTATGGCATTTTAAAAGAACTGGAGGGGGAAATAAAATCGTTTGAGGTTATAAAAGGAAGTATGGATGATGTCTTTATCAACATTATAGAGGAAAAAGGGAGTATCTCACAGTGAAATCCTTGTACCACTTAATCAGTAGGAATAACAAAATATACCGTCGCGATCGTACACTATTGCTTCTTTCCTTATTGTCCGTTTTCATTGTCATTCTATTGTATGCGGTATTCTTACAACAAACCCAAATCGACACAATAAAAGAACTTGTCGGAAGCACGAAAGCATCCAAAGCGATGGTCAATGAATGGATGGTCGCAGGGTTATTATCGATTACTGCAGTAACGACAACTCTAGGTGCATTCGGGATTATGGTCAAAGATAAAGAAAGCAAAAAAACAAATGATTTTTTAACGGCGCCATTATCAAGATCAACTATACAGTTAAGCTATGTTATAAATTCATTTGGAATTGGCCTGTTTTTCTCGTTACTTGCCTTCGTGGGCTGTGAGCTATTTCTTGTCTTGGCAGGCAGTGAAATCATGAGTGGTGTGAAGATTTTAAAGGTATTGGGCATCATTGTTCTTTCGGTTGCCTTATCCAGTTCAATAAATTTATTCTTGACGCTTTTCATCCACACGCAAAACGCATTTTCCACACTGAGTACAATCGTCGGAACGGCCATAGGTTTTTTATGTGGGGTGTATGTCCCTATTGGCGGTGTCCCCACATTCGTGCAGAACATCATCATGTACTTCCCGATAAGCCATACGGCCGTCCTCCTGAGGAAAGCATTCATGACGGATTCGGTAGAAACTGTATTTAAAGATGCGACCCCGGAACAGATCTTGGAATACAAGAAACATTACGGCATAGTTTACGAAATGAATGATAAGCTTGTAACATCCGCTTATAGTTTATGGATGATCCTAATTACGATGGTTGCCTTTACTATAATATCCCTCATCGTATTCAAAAAGAAAAATAAATAACCATGAGGATCTTTTTATTGAATATGAATTCCATTCATAAAACAGATTTTCATAGTTTGTGGGATACATGTTTGTCAGAAAATAGGGCTAGGTATATCAATAGTTCAAGTCAATACAGAAAGCAAACTATATTTGCAGGAGATATACTGTTGCGCTATGCTTTATTGAGTGAAAAATTAGATATTTCAAAAGTTAAGATAGGTTACGGCAAAAATGGAAAACCTTATATAAAAAATGGTGGGATTCATTTTAATTTATCTCATAGTAAGAATTTAGTTGTTCTAGGAATAGGAAAACAAGAATTAGGTATCGATATTCTATGTGAAAGAAAGATAAATAAAGAATTAATTAAGTATTTTTTTAGTGAAGAAGAACAGAGATACCTCCATCACTTAAAAGAAGGAAAACAGGATTATTATTGGAATGCGTTATGCTATAAAGAGGCATATATTAAATGTAGTGGTGGTAAAATAATAAATATGAAAAACAGGCTTGTGTGTCCTAAGGATTTACAGTATGGCAAAGTAAACAGAGTGAAACAGGAAAGAGAACAGATTGAAAGCATATTCTTCAAAGCTTCAAATTACCATATTTGTATGATTTCCAATAATATATCAAGGAAATTAAATATTGAGATTTTAGATATGGATATAATACATAGGAAAATTGAAGGTTTGATTTCATGATAAGCATGATATTCCAAAAATAACTTGATTTTTTTAAACGATCATAGGCTTCTTTTATGTCGAAGTGTCGGCATAAGGGGAGTCTGTTTTTTGTTTTATAGTTTACAGCATCCAATACCGTTTTTATAGTGATCTTTGTATGGAATCTATTGACCTTCCGGAAAAGAATTGCAAAAAAAAACAGCCCTGTGTATCCAGAGCTGATCAGATTCTACTATCATTATTTATAGATTTTTACTTTAACGGTTTTTCTGCCCCAATTGATAGCTTTTGAGTGAGAAGAGTAGAAGACGTCAATTTTATTCCCTTTGATTGCGCCGCCTTTATCTGCCGCAATGGCATCCCCGTATCCTTCTACATGAACTTTTGTTCCAAGTGGAATGACTTTAGGGTCAACTGAGATGGCTTTTACGTTAGGGTTTTTCTTTAAGTTAAGACCCGATGCTGTAATCCCGCTGCAGCCTTTGCAGTTCGCTGTGTAAGCTGTTGCCTTCACCGTGATCGTTTTATATTTTTTTGATGATGATGATGTTTTAGCTTTAGGTTTAGCGGCGGTCGATGTTTTCTTGACCTTTAAAACTTGTTTTGGATGGATGTTATCTTTTTTCAGGTTGTTCCAACTTTTGAGTTGATTGACTGTTATATTATGTTTATTGGCGATACCCCATAGTGTGTCGCCGCTTTTAACTTTGTATGTAGTAGTAGCAGCCGATGAAACTCCGGAAAAACTAAATACCAAAAAGAAAGCAGTGAATAGTGGAAGTAGTATTTTTTTCAAAATGAATAGTCTCCTTTGTTTTAAATCGTAGACTTAGAATAACAGGTCTTTATGACAATAATGTTTCGGTGGAATAGTAATTGTGTTACAAAAAGGTTTCCCTTGATAAATAAATGTAATATAAACTAGGTCAAAAGTACTTGTCTGATAAATGTAAATATATTATTTATTATGTCAGTATAAGCGTATTTTTGCTAAATAGTGTTGATATAATGGCGTATCCTGTTTAATGAGGTAATATATGGATGTTAAATCCCTGGTTTTAAAGTCCTGAATATTTTGTAAAAAAACAACGTAATAAAAGACAATTGAATGCTGTTTATTTTAGTAGGAGAGGATATTCGGAACATGGAAATAGCCGGCATCTATGTGATGCCGGCTACAGTTATTTTGAGAGTATGTAACATTTCGAAGGTTGATTTCCATTCCAGGCACCTGCTTTCCGCGGGCGGTCCGGGAGCCTCCTCGGCGCTTTTGCGCCTGTGGGGTCTCCCTTGAACGTGCTTTTCCCGCAGGAGTTCATGCACCTTCCGTTCAAATCAACTGTGTTTTATAATTGAATTCCTAATTGTCTTCAAACGGATCAGACATCTATGTGATGCTGGCTTTTTTCATGTTTTGGATTAATGTAAAACAAATTCAGAAGCGAAATCGACTAGCATTTTTTGATAGACTGCCACCGATTCAAGATTGACGCATTCCCTATCTCCATGCCAGTTCTCACCTTTTGGTCCGAATTCAATCGCTGGGATATCATATGCCGCAAAAAAGACGGTATCTGCGGAGCCGTGTTGTCCAAAAATGACAGCGTCTTGCTTGGTGTTTCTTTCGATAATCGGACGGAGCAGAGTGATGAATGGGTCTGACTCTTCGGTTTTTACAGGTTTACTGTACATATTGAGGTGAACATTATTTCCTGTCACACTTTCGATCTGAGCAATGATATCTTCCATTGTTTGCGTAGGAAGATAGCGAATATCTAGACTTAGCAAACAGGCATCCGGTACCTTATTATAGACCTCCCCGCCTTTTATTTTTGCTAGGTTAAGTGAAGGGGAAGAGTAAAGGGGAGTATGATCCCGGGTGAAAGGAAGTTCCTTTATTTTTTGATAAAGATCATAGGCCTTTTCAATTGCATTCACGCCTTCCCATGGACGGCTTCCGTGTGCGGACTTGCCGGATACTTCAATATCGAGACGAAGGGCACCTTTTGCCTGGAGCCCGATTCCCAATTGCGTCGGTTCCCCACAGATCACAAAGTCCCCTCTATAACCATGTTTCGCTAAATATCCGGAACAGTTCAACCCGCCAATCTCTTCATCCGATACGATCTGAAGCTGGATTTTCAAACCTAAATCCTTATCTTTCAGTTCGGTAAATGCACACATCATCCCTGCAACCCCGGCTTTCATATCGGCTGTCCCGCGTCCATATAAGTTTCCTTCATGAACCTCAGGGAAAAATTGATCCGGCGTTCCGCTGACAACATCGACATGGCCATTCCAAATTAGGGTTTTATCTCCGCTGCCAATCTCGCTTACAAGCATCTTATAACCGTTATTTACGATCACATTCACGGTAAGTCCTTGATCTTTAAGCCAGTCCGCACAGTAATCAACTGCTTGGTTAGCTCCTTCTTTCGATGAACTGTCGATGGATACTAAATCTTTAAGTAACTCGATGAGCAAAAAGAAAACCTCCTAAAAATATGCATACTATGATTATATATACCCTTTCTGAGAAAGGGTTAACTCAAATTTTTTTTCCTGTTAAATAACGTTTAGCACTTTCATCCTCTGGGGTATGTAAAGGGGGAGCGACAATTTACATTCTTTAAGGAGGATGATAGATATGGATAAACGTATAATTGGTGTATATGAAACTGGAGAAGAAGCCATAAAGGCTGTTGAGTCATTACAGGCACAAGGATATGATCGTGAAGATATTTCAGTGGTAGCTAAAGATAAAGAAGAATTAAATGCAGTGAATGAAGAAACGGGTACAAAAGTTGAGGAGGGGCTCGCAGCTGGTGCGGCGACCGGAGGTATTTTGGGCGGTGCTGCCGGATTATTAGCTGGTGTGGGTGCGTTGGCGATTCCGGGAATCGGACCGGTACTGGCAGCTGGACCGCTTGCTGCAACATTAGCCGGAGCGGCTGTAGGTGCTGGTACAGGCGGATTGGCCGGTACATTAATCGGTATGGGCATACCTGAAGACGAGGCGAATCGTTATGAAGCGGATGTAAAGAGTGGCAAGCTGCTTGTGTTAGTCGATTCGGATGCGAGAAAATCCAGTTCTTCTTACTCAGGAATAACGGAAACAGATGAAACGCTAACGAACGGTAGAAGAACTCTATAGGCCGTAAGTTAAAAAAAGGACGGGTCCCTTAGGACCCGTCTTTTTTGTGATTAGAATGTGAACTTCTTTATTTCTTTGTGCATTTCCTGAGATAGGGCATCCAATTCACTAGCCAGGGCATTTAATTGTTCCATGGAAGCATTCGTTTGTTCTACGGAAGCAGATACTTCTTCAGTTCCTGCTGCAGTTTCCTGACTGATCGAATTTAATTTTTCTGCATTGCTTGCCATCCTTGTGACCTCGTTTACCATATCGTTCATCATCTTTTTGATTTCGTCAAAATTGCTGAATGTGTTCGCGATGATGGATGCAATGTGACTGAAGGCATTTTCCGTATCCGTTACAGAAGTATCCTGAAGATGGATTTTTTGATTGACTTGATCAATCAAATGCACGGTATTGGTTGTATCGGTTTGCATGGCTTGAATGATTTCAGAGATTTCTTTCAGTGATTTTTCCGTCTGTTCGGCCAATTTCTTCACTTCATCGGCAACAACTGCAAACCCTTTTCCGTGCTCACCAGCCCTGGCTGCTTCGATGGCAGCATTCAGAGCGAGTAAATTCGTTTGACCTGCAATCCCGCTTATGGTCTTTACGATCGCACTAATATCATTGGATCGTGCATCCAATGATTTGACTGCCGTACTCATCTTATTGGATATCTGGGACGTTTCATTGAATTGTTGTTTCAGGCCTTGTACTTGAGTGATTCCGTTTTCGGAGGCCTTGAACATATTTTCGGATTCCGTGGCCATTTTGCCCGTTTGCGCCTCAAGATCATTGATTTTGTCAGCCAATAGCTTTACGGCCATTTCGTTATTCTGCCCGACCTCGATTTGGTCTATGGCACCGGCCGCTATTTGTTCCATCGTCATGGCCACTTCGTTAGCTGCCGCTGAATTTTCATCGGCACTAGCCACTAGCGTCATGGAGGAATCCGATACTTTATCGGAAAGGTTGTTGACAACCCCTAACATATGACTCATATTCCTGGTCATTAAGCTGGTGTCTTCTGCAAGTTGGCCTATCTCGTCTTTCCTTGAAATGGAATTCTTGGAGGTGAAATCGCCGTCAGCCATTTTCCTTATGGATTCCTGCAGCTTTTTAATGGGATTCGTTAAAGAACGTGTGATGAAGATGGCAGATAGTGCAGTGACGGTAAAGACGATCAAAAGGGTGATGATATTATCGATTATCATCGGGCTTGCACGGACTATCACTTCATTTTCATCCATTACCCCTGCTATTTTCCATCCGGTGGTAGGGTTTGTGGCGTATCCGACGATCCTGCTTTGCCCTTCAAATTCCTCGATCATTGATCCGGATTCACTTTTCATTTTTTTGAAAATATTTTCCTTTGATATATCCTGTTGAATTTTTTCCTTGTCTGGATGTGTAACGAATGACCCTTTCTTATCCAGCAAAACCGTATAGCCCGTTTCGCCGAATTTCGTTTGATTGACCATTGTGATCAATGTATCGATCGAGATGTCGACACCGAGCACGCCTATTAATTCATCGCGATCATCATAAAGGGCTTTTGCTGCCGTAATGACAAGTGTATTCGTCGCCTGATCAGTATAAGGTTCCGTCCAAATGGTCTTGTTTTTTTGTTTCAATGCAGATTGATACCATTCCCTTTGTCTTGGGTCGAAGTCAGCCGGCAATTCAGCTTTTGGGTATATCAATGTTTTCCCATCTTTCTCCGTGCCAAGGTATAAACCATTTATTTCAGAACTGCTTGACTGTGTATGGGAAAACTCATCCATGATGGATTCCGGGTTCTTGTCATAAGAGCTCATGATGGGATACTTACCGATCCTATCCAATTGACTTTCCGTTTTTTGAAAGAAGATTTCAAAGGAATCGTTCATTGACTTGACTTGTTCTTCCGTCGTTCCGGTAAGTTCCTTTGTCGTCAACTCGATACTATTTTTATAGCTCATGTAGGAGATGGCCATTCCGCTTATCATGATCAAAGCTAAAAAAGGAATCAATATTTGTTTTTTTAGCGAATTAAAATACCAGTCTGTCAGTCTTCTCATTTGGATCAATCCTCCTTCTTATATACCTCAAATTAATTTTGGCTTCTATAGATATTTCGGTCTGCTTTGACTTTTTTGAAGTTTCAAGTTAGAAAATTCCCAATATTAATTTCAAGGTGAGTTGGCGACATCCATTCAAGGTGTGAGGGGGATATAGACGATAAAAAAAAGAGCTGACTGCCGTCGTCAGCTCTTTCGTTCCATGATAACTATTCAACTTGGATATTTTTTGTCCTGTCCATATACCATGTGTAAAACTCGTCTGCATATTCAACGGATACATCTTGGAGCTTGGTATGGTGTACAGGCTTGGAGCGGTTGATCGTTTCAATTGTGGCAAGCCCGAAAAGCTTTTGCAGCTTCGAACGTCCCACCTCAATTTGAATGACCTTGCTTCTTTTGGTTATGAATAGTGATGTTTCCAAACTTCCGGCTTTGAACTGAATGAACTCATCATTTATTAAGTAACGGCTATTTTTGTAATCCATTATTCTCAATGTATAAATGAGGATGAGTAGAATCAGTGAGATATACCATAGCGAGGCATTGAAATAATAGATCGCCAATGTTGTGAGAATCCAGAAAATGCTGGGCCGCAGCATTCGGATTTTGAAGGCCTGTTTCGATAGTGACTTCATTGACCGTTCCACTTTATAAGCGGGTAAAATCTCTTCTATCATCCCATATGCCCGTTCAATTGATAAAAAAGGATAGAGGGTGTTCGTTTCCAGCTCTTCATCACCGGTGCTTCCTGCACTGATCAGTTTCACTTCTGCCAACCCCAGCAATCTTTTAATGATTGATTGGGTGATTTCGACTGCTTGTACTTTTTCTTTCCGAATGGAAAAAGCAGATTCGTCCAGTACGCCTTTCTTGATATATATGCGCTCGTGATCGGATGAAATTTCATATTTTCCATATTTAACGAATGTTGAAGCGATTCCGAAGGCAACGGCGACACAGATGAGTCCTGCAATAACGATGGTAATGATCCACCATGTATCCAATAACTTGGCAAGAAACCCTTCGGCATTCTCCAAATCGATAAAATCATCGAGTGTATTATATAACGTAGCCAATATCGGGATAAGAGCCAGAAAACTGAGTGATGTAAAGGAAGCTTTCAGAACATCTTGTTTGCTTGGCGTGAAGTGGATCGTTTTTTCATTTGCTGGTTCCGTATCCTCCGCAATTCGTTCTTCGGGAATATCCGCTTCGATTACTGGAAGTTCTTGTTTTGAAGCATATTCCAACTCAAGCCGTTCGGCCTCTTTTCGGGAAATCATCTCGAAAGGTACGCTCCCCTGATCACCGGTCATCCCCGTTTCGAATGTTAAAGAGGTCAATCTGAAAATCTTATGAAATAACGTCGTTCGTTGCTGGACATTCTGAACCTTATGAAGCGGGACAGTTCGATACGATTTCGAGACAAGCCCTGAAGTAATATGTAAGGTACCTTCTATGATTTGGTATTTATATGTATACCATTTAAGGATGACAGAAATGACTTTCCAAATCAGATAAACTAGAAAGCCGATTTGGAGTACCTTCATATACATCTTTTCAGAACCGAAATTAAGGACATAAAGCATGATTATGAAAAATAGATTTCCTTTCAGCAATTTCCAAAATTCGAAAGGGATTTTGAAAGGGTGTAATCGTTTTGCCTGTTCTTCCATCATTCATCCACTTCCTTAATTTTTGCGAAATAGGCAATTTTATCTCGTAATTCATACGCCTCTTTCTCGGGGATCGCTGGTATGTCATGAGAGTCGCCCATTGTTCCGATGCTTAGGGAATAAAGGTTATACTTTCGCAAAAATGGTCCTTGGTTCAATTTGACGGATTGAACCTTCGTCATCGGAATGAGTTCATGCGTTTCACTCCAGGCTCCGCGTTTTGTTTGAATGAATTCTTCGTTCACGTCGTAACGCCAATACTTTTGCAAAAGTATCGGTTCAATGAAGATGGACCAGATAGCATGGAAAAAAGATAATACGATGAGTCCGTTTAAAATCCATCCAATCCATTCTTTCCAAGTGAAATAATCATCAACAAATAATAGGATGCCAAGGATGGCGAGGATAATGAGATTGGTAATGGCTTCAGTCATCCGCCACACCTTCACTGATTCTTTGGATATTTTCTTCGTTGGTGGCTGTATCTTGGAATACATAAATTCACTCCTTACTATGTCTTTATACTTATACGGATGATCTTGCAAAAAAGTTCCCTAATATAGGTATATGTAAGGCAATTATGCAGCCGCATACCATGGAGTGGCGGCCGAATAATCCTGCAGTATCCCGAGTATGTATAAATAAGGAGTTTTCTTGTGGACCTTTTCTTTTATATGACCGAAAAATGGACAAGATAGAAGTGGTGAGTTTCTAGAGTGGGAGTGATAGGTTTGACGTATAAAAGGAAGTTGAGTTTTATTTTCTTCCTGTTTTTGATTTGTTTTTTTAATGGAGAATCGATGCAGGCTGCGAATGATGATTTAAACCTAGGGCAGGAAATTCAACGAATATTGGAGCATTCGCCAGGATTGGCTGGGGCGTTGACGGGAATTTCCATCCGTTCAGCTGAAACGGGGGAAATGATTTATGAACGGGGTTCGCAAACGAGATTGCGGCCTGCTTCGAACCTTAAGCTTTTGACTGCAGCAGCAGCGCTGGAAACTTTAGGGGAAAATCATGCTTTTCAAACGGAACTATACATAAAAGGGGTGCAGGTTGGCCAGGTTCTGCAGGGCAATGTATACCTGAAGGGAAAAGGAGATCCCACATTATTGGAAAAGGATTTTAATGAGCTGGCAGCTTCACTGAAGCACAGGAAAGTTAAGTTCGTTCACGGGGATCTTATAGGCGATGATTCTTGGTATGATGATGTTCGTTATTCCCAAGACTTAGTTTGGAGCGATGAACAGGAATATTACGGTGCAGCCGTTTCAGCTTTAACCGCTTCCCCGAATGAAGATTACGATACTGGTACCATCATCGTGGAAATGACCCCTGGGGAAAAGGCTGGGAAGAGGGCAATGGTGAAGCTGGAGCCGGATACCGATTACGTGAAGGTCATCAACAAAACGAAAACTGTATCGGCAGACGCTAATAACAAAATTGAAGTCGAACGGTCTCATGGCACACAAGTCATTACGGTGACCGGGACCATTCCGGAGCATTCCGGTTTGACCAAAGAGTGGATTTCGGTGGAAGATCCCACAGAATATGCGCTGAGCCTATTTGAAAAATCAATGAAAAAACATGGAATTAAAGTGTTGGGAAAAAGGAAAAAAGGGAAAACGCCAGTAGGAGCGGACATGATTGCCACTCATCAGTCCATGCCGCTTTCACAGCTGCTTATTCCTTTCATGAAATTGAGCAATAACAACCATGCCGAGGTTTTGGTAAAGGAAATGGGCAAAGAGGCAGAAGGGGAGGGAAGCTGGAAGGATGGTTTGAAGGTTACTCGAAATCAGCTGAAGAGTATGGGTCTCGATATGCAAACGATCATGATGCGTGATGGATCTGGAATTTCCCAAGTCAATATGATTCCGGCGAATGAAATAACGAAGCTGCTGTATGCCGTTCAGGAAAAAACGTGGTTTCCTGCTTATTTGAATGCTTTACCGATTGCAGGCAACGAAAATCGGATGGTGGGCGGTACGCTTAGAAAGAGGATGAAAGGGACACTTGCAGCCGGGAATGTTCGCGCTAAAACAGGGACGATTTCAGGAACGAGCTCCTTGTCAGGTTATGTGACGACCAAAAGAGGGGAGAAAATCATATTTTCCATCATCTTGAATAATTTTGTAGAAGAAAAAGGCATTACGGCAATCCAGGATAAGATAACCGTAATGCTCGCAGAACAGGAAAACCTATTGGGAAGCGGCCATTCGTATCCATGAAAGGCTAAGTTGAATTTCAGGATCTGCGAGAAACAGGTCGATATCTGTCAAATCATTTTTATATAGTTTCCCAAATGACTGTTAGTGAGACGCCTATAATCCAAGAGGGGTATACCCTGTTCAGCTTACTTCTGTTCGAGAGTCTTAAACGTTTTTCTTTAGTGAAGGACCTAATCTCTTATTTGTTTGAAACTAATAACAGTACGATTTTTCATTTTATCCCCTCAAGGAAGGAATTTAAGGGAGGAAGAATAGAATTAATAGTATAGGGGGAATGCATATGAACTTTCCAACACTTAATGGACCGTATACGATTAGCAGTCTTATAGCTGAAATTCACGAAATTTCCAAAGAACGATCTCTCTATATATTGGCCATAGATGGCCGCGGCGGGTCTGGAAAAAGTACACTCGCTGCCCGTATCCAAGCAGAATGTCCGGGCAGCGTGGTCGTACATATGGATGACTTTTATTTGCCATCATCGGATAGGGCTCAACTGCCTCCATCCCAAAAGCCGATTGGAGCGGATTATGATTGGGAACGGGTTTGTAACCAAATCCTAAAACCGCTTACAGAGGGGGAAGAAGCAAGATATCAAAGGTATGATTGGGAAACGGACACGATGGCCGAATGGCATGAGGTTCCTGCTGGGGGCCTTGTCATTATAGAAGGAACTTATTCTATCCGCAAAGAATTGGCAGCGTACCATGATTTCACGATTTGGGTGGAATGTCCCCGTGATCAGCGTTTGAAACGTGGCCTTGAGCGGGATGGTGAAGATGCGCGTCAAATGTGGGAGGGTAATTGGATGGTTCATGAAGATCTCTATGTGGATGCGCAAAGGCCTCAAGAAAGAGCGAACCTTGTTTTGGACGGAACGAGCTGAGTCAGAGGATATTTTAATTGTAGGGGTTTACCTATAAAATATAGTGTATATGTTTAGATAAATTTCTGGGGATTCGGAAACAGGGGGGAATCTATGTTTACTAATGAAGAACAAGCTGCCGTATATAAAGCCATTTATAACCGAAGGGATATCAGGAGTTTTTTGCCAAAGCCCATTTCAAAGGATATACTCCGCAGAATTTTGGATGCTGCACATCATGCGCCGTCTGTAGGGTTCATGCAACCTTGGAGTTTCATCGTAATTTCATCTCAGGAAACCAAGAACAGTTTGGCATGGGCAGCGGATAAAGAAAGAAGGGCACTCGCTATTCATTATGAAGGAGGTAAAGAAAATAAGTTTCTTAGTTTGAAAGTGGAAGGATTAAAAGAAGCACCATACACCATTTGTGTTACATGCGACCCGACACGGGGCGGCTCCCATGTCTTAGGGAGGAACTCCATTCCGGAAACCGATATTCTATCCACGGCCTGCGCCATTCAAAATATGTGGCTGGCTGCCTGTGCGGAAGGATTGGCAATGGGATGGGTAAGCTTTTATAAGAAAAATGATATTCGTGATATTTTAGAGATTCCGCCACATATAGAACCCGTTGCACTCCTGTCGATTGGCTATACGGATCAATATCCGGATAAACCCATTCTTGAACTTGCTAATTGGGAAAAAAGAAGGCTGATGGATGAGCTTATTTTCGAAGATAAATGGGGTAATAAATAAAACGATATATGTAGATTCCAAAACTGTTTATTAAGCCCCTGGTTCAGGGGTTTTTTGTTGTGAGGAAAATATAGAAGACTCTTACGAAAGATACTTCTTTTGAAAGAGTCTTTTTTAAAATTTGCTTTGATTTTAAAACCTGCGCCGTTTTGAAGATCCCGGTATACCGAGATCTTCACGGTATTTTGCAATAGTACGGCGGGAGATCTTCGTTCCTTCATTCTCGAATATTTGACAAAGTTTCTGATCCGAAAAAGGCCTTATCTTATCTTCATCGGCAATCAATACCTTTATTTTTTCTTTGATGGTGGTCGTTGATTCGGTTGCTTGGCTGTTCACGCGGTGTAACCCTCTAGTGAAGAAGTTTCTTAGTTTAAAGAGGCCATGCGGTGTCTGGATATATTTATTGCTAGTCGCCCTGCTGATCGTTGATTCATGAAGCTGAAGTTTTTCCGAAATGTCTTTCAGTGTCATAGGTTTTAATCCCGTAATTCCCTTCATGAAAAACTCTCGCTGTTCGTCCACGATTGATGCTGTCACTTTGTAAAGTGTCATTTGCCTTTGTTCGAGCCCTTTTAAAAGTAATTGGGCATCATTTATGTGCCCTTTTATATAATCTTTAGCTGGATTAACAGAATTCATAGCAACGTGGTTCTTGTAGTAAGGATTGATGGACAGTTTAGGTGTGCAGCTATCGTTGACCGTTATCAGAAAACCCTCTTTATCTTTTTCCACGTAAACGTCCGGAACGATGTAATGAGTCATATCATCTGAAAAGTGACTGACTGGACGCGGGTTTAACGTACGGATGAAATCCGAGGCCTCTTGTACTTCCTGAACGGTAACTCGGTAAAGACTGGCAATTTTCCTGTAGCGTTTTTCTGCTAAATCCGTTAAATGCTTTTTAACGATCTTATATGCCAATTCATTGTAATCCTCATGCTCACGTAGCTGAATGAGTAAACAGTCGGTCAGATCTTTAGCCCCGACTCCAATCGGGTCAAGGGACTGCAATACTTGAATCATACTTTCGATTACTTCCACGGACACGGAAAAATGCGAGGCAGCCCAATGGGCATCCAATTCAAGAAATCCATATTCATTTAAGTTCCCAATCAAGAATTGGAGAATTCTCTTTTCAAATGCTTTCAACGAACTTAGTAAACTCAATTGTTCCAGTAAATGGCTTTCCAGTGTTTCTGTGTTGATTGAATAATTGTTGATATGGTTGTAATCATTGTCTCCGTTGAAACTTTTACTTTTATAGGACCGTATCTGAGAATTTATTTTATGTGTATGGTTGCTGGATTCAGAAAGTGATGCGAGGGGTTCTTTAAAGCTAATTTCGAGAACGGGATTTTCATAAGCCTGTCGGTTCATGAAATCTAACAGTTCATGGGCGGAGTATTGGAGGATATTGATCGATTGCTGTAATTCAGGGGTTAATGATAATTTCAATGTTTGTTTTTGGTACAGTTCAAATCCTATCTGCATATATATCAACTTCTTTCGTTTAGATTAACATAGCGGCTCAAAAGGAATGAAAAAATATTAACATGATAATAATACAAATCTTCCGAAAGTTCAATATTTTGTGTCAGGTTTTGTAACATCAATCAGAAGATAAAGAGGGGATCCAAAAACGCGTGTAAATTAATATTTAATTTAATGAATGGGAGTTGAATGATCCAAATTCGAATCGAATGATTTGAATATGAATCAACATGTGCTCCTAATGATTCGGATGTGAATCATATTACCTTGAATACCTTTAATATAAGGCACATATAATTTGGCATGCATCTTGCAATATCTAAATATATAAATAAAAAAATAAACGAGCTAGAAAAAAATCCATACATGAGAAGGGTGTTTTTTACATGATTAAAGAGACGACGGGTATTCAGGAATTAATCGATTTGGATAAAAAGCATTTTATCCATCCGACTACGGCAATTGAACAACAGCAGGCAGATGGTCCAAGTTTCATCTTTAAGGAAGGAAAGGGAATATATCTTACGGATGTCACGGGCAGGACTGTCATTGATGGCATGGCTTCACTTTGGAATGTGAATATTGGACATGGACAAGAAGAGATGGCTGATGTCGCGAAGGAACAAATGGCGAAGCTGGCTTTCACCTCAAGTTTCGCCACTTTCAGCAATGAGCCGGCAATCCGGTTGGCAGCCAAAATCGCTTCCATCGCTCCTGGGGATTTAAATGCAGTTTTCTTCACTTCAGGTGGATCGGAGTCGAATGATACGGCTATCAAGCTTGCTCGGCATTACTGGCTTTTGAAAGGGCAGCCTAATCGTCAAAAAATCATTTCCCGCTCGAAATCTTATCATGGAGTGGCAATGGGAGCCACAAGTGCGACTGGCCTGAAACCGTTCCGAGACTTCACGAATTCAATCGCACCGGATTTTTATCATGTGGACGGTTCCTCCATTGAGGAGTTGCGTAAGGTCATAGAACAGGAAGGACCGGAAACGATTGCGGCATTTATCGCTGAACCGATTCAAGGGGCAGGTGGCGTGAACCTTCCTCCTGAAGGCTATTTTAAAGAAGTAAGGGAGATTTGTAATGAATACGGCATTTTAATGGTAACAGATGAAGTCATTACAGGTTTCGGAAGAACAGGGACTTATTTTGGAATTGAACACTTTGGTGTTGTACCTGATATGATGTGCTTTGCAAAAGGTGTGACAAGCGGATATGCACAGTTAGGCGGGGTCGTCCTGAATGATAAGATGCATCAGGATTTCATTGCCCTTTCAAAAGGCACGCTTTTACACGGCTACACATACAGTGGCCATCCTATGGCTTGTGCGGTTGCTTTGAAAAATATTGAAATAATTGAACGTGAAAACCTGATAGAAAACTCGAAAAAGCGTGGTGAAGAGTTGCTTGCCGGCTTTAAGAAGCTTCAAAGCAAACACCCGATTATTGGTGATGTCAGGGCACTTGGATTAATTGGAGGCATCTCCATCGTAAAGGACAAACAAACAGGCGAAGGCTTTGAGACACAGCTTGCTCCAAGACTGGTTGCTGAAGCGGCGAAGAATGGTTTGATCTGCCGGTCTGTTACGTTTGATCAAGATACACTCGTATTCGCACCTCCTTTAATCATTACTAAATCGGAAGTCGAAAGAATAATTGAAATCCTTGATGAGACATTTACTGCTGTCGAAAAAGAAGTTTTATAAGAGGTGAAAGTGATGGTCATGACGGAAACGCTGAAAAAGAAATTATTCATTAATGGTAAATGGCAAGAAGCTGAAAAGTTCACGACACTAAAGTCTCCTTATAGCGGGGAAGTTCTAGCGGAGATTCCTTCGGCAAGCCTTGAAGATGTCGAGTCGGCAATAGAATCAGCCTATCAAGCTAGAAAAACAATGGCAGCTTTACCTAGTCATAAACGTGCTGCCATACTTGAAAAGCTTGCGAGCCTTTTGGAAAGCCGCAAAGATGAGGCAGCTGAAATAATTGCTAAAGAGGCAGCGAAACCGATTAAAACGGCTATGGTTGAAGTATCCCGGACGATTGCCACATATAAATTTGCAGCAGAGGAAGCAAAACGGATCCATGGAGAAACATTGACGATGGATGCTACAGCTGACGGAGAAGGAAGAATAGGATACACAGTCCGTGAGCCTCTAGGTGTCGTGGGTGCGATTACGCCCTTTAATTTTCCGATGAACCTGGTTGCCCATAAAGTAGGCCCGGCGATTGCTGCCGGAAATACACTTGTCCTGAAACCTGCGAGCCAAACACCGCTATCTTCGCTATTTCTTGCTGAACTATTAGCCGAAACGGATTTGCCGGCAGGTGCGTTTAATTTAGTTACCGGAAGCGGCTCGGTAATCGGTGATAAATTAGTCACTGATTCACGGGTGAAGAGCATTTCATTTACAGGAAGTCCGGCTGTCGGAATCGGGATCCGGAATAAGGCCGGTTTAAAGAAAGTGAGTCTTGAACTAGGTTCAAATGCGGCTGTCATCGTTGATAAAGGGATCAATATCGATAAAATCATCCAACGCTGTGTATCGGCAGCATTCGCTTTTCAAGGGCAGGTCTGTATTTCCTTACAGCGTGCATATGTTCATGAAGAGGTTTATGATGAGTTCGTCAAAAAGTTCATAGAAGCAACGAATGGTTTGAAACTTGGAGATTCTTTGGACCCGTCAGTGGATATTTCGGCATTGATCAGCGCTGGAGATGTACAGCGAAGCCTGGATTGGATCGATGAGGCTAAACAACACGGTGCGATTGTTGCAGCAGGAGGCAAATCTGAAGGAAATATCCTGCACCCAACTGTGTTGCTGGAAGTGGATGCAGTGCTTAAGGTATCTTGTCAGGAAGTCTTCGCTCCAATTGTTTTGATCAATAAGGTTTCTTCCGTTGAGGAAGCGATTGAGCTGGTCAATGATTCCGAATTCGGATTGCAGGCCGGGATTTACACAGAAAATATCAATCTGGCTCTTTCTGCAGCAGAAAAATTGGAAGTCGGCGGTGTTATCATTAATGATATTCCAACTTATCGTGTCGACAACATGCCATATGGCGGAGTCAAAAAAAGCGGAACTGGCCGCGAAGGGCTGAAATATGCCATTGAAGAAATGACGGAAATGAAATTGGTCATTATTAACCGGAATTAATCAGAAAAGAGGTGAGCAGCTGCTCATCTCTTTTTTTCTATGAATCTTAAAAGAGGTTGGCCCATGAGCTATGCAAAAATGAATAGGTAATTCACGGCTGAATTTAAATGAGACAGGAAAGGGCAAAAAACCGTGAGTTACCTAATATTTCAAACTGGCATGAATCTTGCTCATATCTAATGTATAGGTAGATAACTTAAAACCGAGGAGGAAATTACATGCAGGAAACTTTGCAAAATAACAAGAAAAAAGAAGGAACGGGAGCACTGGACTTAAAGATGTTCATCAATGGGGAATGGGTGAATTCGACTTCAGGTGAGAAGAGGGATGTATTGAATCCGGCAACAGGCGAAGTTATTGCCAAAGCTGCGGAAGGGACACAGAAAGATGTGGATGCAGCGGTCGAGGCAGCAAAATATGCTTTCTATGAAGGTGGTTGGTGGGGAACTCCTGCAGTGGAAAGAGCTCGCATTTTATTCAAAATAGCCGATAAAATAGAAGAAAAAGCTGAAGAACTAGCTGCGTTGGAAACATTGGATAATGGGAAACCATTGCGTGAGGCTCGGTATGATATCGCTGATTCAGCAGCCTGTTTTAGATATTATGCAGGTTTGGCTACAAAACCGACAGGTCAGACTTTTGAAGTTCCTGATGGCCAGCAAGCGATGGTCGTAAGGGAACCGATCGGTGTATGCGGGCAGATCGTTCCATGGAATTTCCCTCTAATGATGTCAGCCTGGAAACTGGCTCCGGCGCTTGCAGCAGGAAATTCCGTTGTATTCAAACCATCTGAGATCACTCCGGTGACAGCAGTCAAACTATTTGAAATCATGGATGAGGTCGGATTGCCAAAGGGTGTCGCAAACCTTGTGTTAGGAGCGGGGCCAGTTGTCGGACAAGCCATTGCCGAACATGAAGAAATCGATAAAGTAGCCTTTACAGGAGGAACGGCAACAGGACGTAAGATCATGGAGGCTTCACTTGGTAACCTAAAGAAAGTGACATTGGAGCTCGGCGGGAAATCGCCTAATATCGTATTTGCGGACTCAGACTTTGAGACTGCAGTTGATTATGCTCTATACGGGATTTTCTGTAATCAAGGACAAGTGTGCTCAGCAGGCTCCCGTTTACTATTGGAAGAGTCCATTTACGATCAGTTCATTGCAAGTCTTACTGCGAAAGCGAAAAAGATCAAAGTGGGTTCAGGTTCTGATGAAAACAGCCAGATGGGGCCTATCGTTTCAGAAGCCCATATGAACAAAATATTATCGTATATCCAAATCGGAAAAGAAGAAGGTGCCAAATTAATCGTCGGTGGAAATCGAATGAAAGAAGAAGGTATGGATAAAGGTTACTTTGTTGAACCTACTATTTTTGTTGATACGACACCGGACATGCGGATTGTACAGGAAGAAATTTTTGGGCCGGTGCTTGTCGTTCAAAAATTCAAGGATGAAGCGGAAGCTCTTCGACTGGCCAATGATACGAAATATGGTTTAGCGGGAGCGGTGTTCACGAATGATATCGCAAAAGCATACCGTGTCATTAAAAAAGTGCGTGCCGGCATCACGTGGATTAACTCATACCATCCAACTTATAACGAAGCTCCTTGGGGAGGGTTCAAGCAAAGCGGAAATGGACGCGAACTGGGAACTTTCGGTTACGAAGCTTATACGGAAGTGAAGCAAATCAATAACAACTTGGATATCCAGCCAACAGGCTGGTTTGATGAAGAGTAAATAGCTTGACGAAAAGGCTGTTCCTTAGGGAACAGCCTTTTTTTGTGGAAACGGAGATATAATCCGGAAAACGGAGATATAATCCGGAAAACGGAGATATAATCCGGAAAACGGAGGAATAATCCGGAAAACGGAGATATAACTCCGGAATCGGAGATATAATCCGGAAAACGGAGATATATTTCTGAAATCGGAGCTATATTCAAAGATCGCTCAACGTTGATCTACTCTTTTGGACTTTTTCAAGATCCACCCGTCCTGAGAAGAAAACGGCGCCATTGCCCATATCTGCCAGGCGATCTGGGGTAAGGGAATTGATGTGTTGCTTCGTTTCGGGCGTATTCTGCCACAACCCTTGGCTGACAAGAACGCCTGGTAACACATTTTCACCGGGAGCAGCGGTAAGCAAACATTCACCGCGACCGTTCCAAATTTTAACGATATCTCCGGGAGCTATCCCCATTGTTTGGGCATCAGCTGCATTCATGTGCAGTTTTGGTTCCTTTTCCATGGAGATATGTTTGGCATTATTTGAAAAGGTTGAATTCAAGAAATTGTGATTAGGCGCCGGAATGAATAAAAATGGCAGGTCGCTGTCTTTAATGATGGGCGTATATGTTGGCAAAGGCTCGTATCCATCCCGCTTCATCCGTTCGGAATAAAGTTCGATTTTACCGCTTGGTGTCGGGAGTTTGCCTGGGAACAACGGCCGCATTTTGGCTTTGACAAATTGATTTCTTGAAAGGGAGTCATAGTTGATGCCTTCCAAATGCGGGTTGTCGGGAAAATCCAGCGCCTGCCGTATCATATCTTCCTCTGAATCTCTAAACTCTTGTTCCCCAAATCCCATCCCATCAGCTAACAGTTTGAACAATTCAACATTTGATTTCGATTCGCCATATTTTTCGACTACAGGTTTTTGTATTTGGACGTAATTATGCCAGTATGAATTATAAAAATCCTCCGTTTCATAAGATGACGTGGCAGGAAGGACGAGGTCGGCAAACATTGCCGTTTCGGTTAAGAATAGATCATGGACCACTGTGAATAGATCTTCCCGCATTAGACCTTCCTGTACCTTATTTGCATTCGGAGCGACAAGTGCTGGGTTGGAGCCGTATACTAACATGGAGCGAATCGGGTTTTCTTTTTGCAGAAGAGCTTGACCGATTTGGTTCATATTAATGGTCCGGGTTGCTTTATTTTGCAATAAATCCGGACGTCTTAAGGCATGTGTATTAAACGCGAGATATCCTGAATTCCCTTTGATGGCTCCGCCGCCTTCCGCCATCCATTGGCCGGTAAGTGCAGGCAGGCAGGCAATGGTGCGTACTGCCATGCCGCCATTGTCATGGTGCTGCAGGCCATTGCCTATCCGTACAAATGATGGACTTGTCGTGCCGTACATCCTGGCTAATTCATATAGGTCATCAATTGGAACGCCAGTGATCGCGGAGACCGTCGCAGGGTCATATTGGCGGACGTGTTCGCGCAATTCAGCAGCACCCACTGTGTATTCATCGAGAAAGGGCTGGTCGACTAGATTCTCGGCATATAAGATATGCATTAATCCGAGGGCGAGCGCACTATCTGTACCAGGCAGAATCGGAATGAACCAATCCGCCCACTTGCCGGTTTGGTTTTTATGTACGTCAATGACAACTACTTTGGCCCCGTTTTTTCGGGCTTGCTGTGCAAGCGTAACTTGATGCATATTTGTGCTCACAGCGTTAATGCCCCACATGATGAAAAGCTTTGTATGAATCGTTTCTTCGGGGTCGGTGCCAAATGAACCACCCATTGTATAGCTGTATCCGACTGAGCCGGCCGCGTTACAAATGGAACGCTCGAGCATGCTTGCACCTAGCTTGTGGAAAAAACGGCGGTCCATCCCCTCAGCGCTAAGATTGCCCATGTTTCCGTAAAAGCTATAAGGAAGGATGCTTTCCGGCCCGTGCATTTCGATCAGGTCTTTCCATTTGGATGTGATTATGTCAATGGCCTCTTCCCAGCTGATTGGAGCGAATTTCCCTTCACCTTTCGGACCGATGCGCTTTAATGGCTGCTTTAAGCGATTGGGATCATATAGACGGGCAGTCATGTTGCGGACTTTGTTGCAAATATTCCCTTTTGTGACTGGATGATCAGGGTCTCCTTGAACTTTAATGATTTTCCCGTCTTTTTTGTGCAGCAGTAAACCGCATTGATCAGGACAGTCAAGAGAGCAAACAGAGGGAAAGACTCCATCTGGCTGATTGATATAGGGTTGCATGGCGTATTCCTCCTAATAATTTAATCTAATAAAATGAATTTTCTTAATTATATTGAAAGTGAAATCGATGAAAGGTGCAAGAACTTCTTAACATATGTTTTTTTTTCTGATAAGCTTACAAGATGAAAAATTAACGTAGGGGGATTCATTTTTGGATTACGGAATTATAATATCAATTGGAATATACATGGCCGGCATGCTGTTAATTGGTTATTTGGCCTATCGGAAAACGGCAAACTTAACCGATTACATGCTTGGCGGACGGAACTTGGGCCCGGCTGTAACTGCATTGAGTGCAGGTGCTTCCGATATGAGCGGCTGGCTGTTGATGGGACTTCCTGGTGCCATGTACATAAGCGGGTTGAGTGCTGGTTGGATTGTCGTCGGCCTGTGTGCAGGGTCTTATTTAAACTGGCTATTCGTGGCACCAAGACTTCGGACATATACGGAAGTGGCCGGCAATTCGATTACGATTCCCGACTTTTTGGGAAATCGGTTCAAGGATGGCTCCCGGGTCTTAAAAGTGGTATCGGCATCGGTCATTTTAATTTTCTTCACCTTTTACACATCTTCAGGCATGGTAGCAGGCGGTGAGCTTTTCCGCACGGCTTTCAATTTGGATTACCGGTGGGGCATCTGGCTGACGGCGAGCGTCGTTATTCTTTATACATTATTCGGCGGATTCCTTGCTGTTAGCTGGACGGACTTCGTACAAGGTACGATTATGTTCATTGCCTTAATTCTAGTACCGGTTGTCACGATTGTAAATATTGGTGGCTGGGATCCCACCTTCAATGAAATAAAATCAATCAACCCGAATTTATTGCATGTTTTTGAAGGAACATCAACCATTGGCATCATATCTCTTCTGGCTTGGGGTCTTGGTTATTTCGGACAGCCTCATATAATCGTTCGATTCATGGCGGTTTCATCTGTTAAAGATTTGAAAAGCGCACGTCGAATCGGTATGGGCTGGATGATTTTTGCCATCGTCGGAGCGATGTTCACCGGGTTGGTGGGGATTGCTTATTTTAACCTGACAAGCAGTCCTTTAGGGGAAAAAAATGCTGAGTCCGTCTTCATCATTTTAGCTAAAGAACTGTTTCCTTCCCTAATTACAGGCTTTTTGTTGGCTGCGATTTTAGCAGCTGTCATGAGTACGATTGCATCTCAGCTGTTAGTATCGGCAAGTGCCCTGACCGATGACTTCTATAAGCAGTTCATTCGGCCGAAAGCATCTGATAAGGAATTAGTACTGGTAGGTCGGTTTGGTGTATTGGCGATATCTGCCATTGCCTTATTATTGGCGTTTAATCCGAGCGGTACGATCCTTAAATTAGTGGGGTATGCATGGGCTGGCTTCGGAGCGGCATTCGGTCCTGTCATTCTATTAAGCCTGTACTGGAAAAGGATGACGAAATGGGGAGCCTTAGCGGGAATGATTGTCGGTACGGCAACCGTGATCGTCTGGGATATGATCGATAAGTTCGCTGAAGTATACGAAATCATTCCTGGTTTCATTGCTGGTTCAATAGCGGTGGTCGTTTTCAGCTTAGTATCGGCCAAGCCTACAAAAGATATAGAAGAAGAATTCAATCAAGCCATTAAAAACCTCTCTTGATCATTGAAGATCGAGTTAAAATGCTCTGGATTTTTTAGCGATATAAAACAATGATTGCAATATATATGGTACAATATCGATAGAGTCCTTATGTTGAAAACATGAGGGCTTTTTTTGAGTGATTTGGGAATAATAAACCAAAAACAATACAAAGGAAAGAATATGAACCAATCTCATAAAATTGCATGTAAAGTGGCTTTTATATATATAATCATTGGGGTCTTATGGATTGTCGTTACGGATTACATCTCTATGACACAGGCAAGGGCGGATGTTCAGATATATGCAATGTTTCAACATTCCAAAGGATGGATGTTCATTTTCATAACAGGGCTTTTCCTATACTTCATAATCAGGTATTGGACGGGGAAAATGTTGAGGTCCCAACAGGAATTCACTCTGAAGGATGAACAATATCGGTCGCTGTTCAAGCATAACCCGGATTGTGTCCTTGAGCTGAATCTCGAAGGAAATGTAGTATCGCTAAACCCGGAAGCTGAGAAACTGTTGGGGCATAATAGTGCCAATGTGAAAGGCAAGAATGCGAATCATCTCCTCAACTGGAATGAAAGTGATAAAGTATCTGAACTCTTTTTACAGTCCCTTCAAGGGGAGGCTGTTAAATTCGAAACGACCATCCAGAATAGCAGTGATGAAAAAAGGATAATCCGTGTGACTTTTTTACCGATCATCGTTCATGCTGAAATGCTAGGGGTATATGCAATCGTTAGGGATATTACTGAATTGCGGCGCGAAGAGGAATTGATGATCATGTCTGAAAAGCTATCTGTTATCGGACATCTGGCTGCCGCCGTCGCACATGAGATAAGGAATCCTCTGACATCGTTAAAAGGATTCGTACAGTTAATGGATATGACCCAGGAAGTGAACCCGCTGCATTCCGATATCATGTTGAAGGAAATTGACCGAATCAATATTATCTCAAGCGAACTTTTGGTTCTTGGGAAGAAACAGGATGTCGCATTTCGCAGGATCGATCTTGCTGACAGTTTACAGCAGGTATTCACGTTAATGAAAGCAGAAACGAATTTGAATAATATCGAAATGGGGTTCAGGGTTAAAACTGCCGATCCGATTTATATTATGGCTGATTCAATTGAACTTAAACAGTTGGTAATCAATATCATAAAGAACAGCATTGAAGCGATAAAGGATAATGGGGAAATTGAAATTTCGCTGCAAATCATCGATGGACAAGCTGTAGTCAGCGTGCGTGATAATGGCATGGGAATGGGACCTGAGCGCCTTGAACGAATTGGTGAGCCTTTTTACTCCACGAAGGAAAAGGGCACAGGGATCGGGCTTGCAATTTGCCGGAAGATCGTTCATCGCCTTCAGGGGGAAATGCATTTTGAAAGTGAGATAAACAAAGGGACGACGGTTACAATTCGCATTCCGTTGGCTACTGGCCAAGAATAAATGGTACTATGAAAGATAGGAAAAGTTTTATATTAAAGGAGAACGATATGAGCGAATTACCTGCATTGATAAACGATAGAAAACCATATATACAAGAGGTCTGGAAAAAGTCCGGATTCGGACAACTTACCCCGATTCAAACGAAAGCGATTCCCGTGATTGTCGAAGGAAAAGATATCATGGCCGAATCACCGACAGGTACAGGAAAAACATTAGCATATTTACTGCCATTGCTGGAAAAGATAGATCCTGAAAAAAAATCGCCCCAAGCCTTGATTTTGGCATCATCACGAGAACTGGTCATGCAAATCAATGAAGAAATTCGCATTTGGTCAGAGGGAAGCGACATTACGGGTGCAGCATTCATCGGCGGTGCTAATGTGAAAAGGCAGTTGGACAAACTGAAGAAGCGTCCACAGGTGATTGCTGGAACACCGGGACGGATTTACGAATTGATTGCCCAAAAGAAATTGAAGATGCATGAAGTTAAGACGATAGTCCTTGATGAAGGTGACCAATTGATCACTCCGGAGCATATGGGAACAATCAATAATATTATCAAAACAACGCTAAAAGACCGGCAAATCATGGTGTTTTCAGCAACCCTGCCGGAGGAAACGGAAAAAGCGGCAAGGGGATTCATGAATGAACCCGAAATGATCAAGGTTGATAAGCATGAAAAAATGGAATCAAAGGTGGACCATCTTTACTTTGTTGTTGAGAAACGGGAAAAGTCCAAGATTCTCGAGAAAATCACAAGACTTAAAGATGTGAAGGCCCTTGCCTTCCTGAATGATATAGCAGAGCTGAGCGTCTTACATGAAAAGCTGAGCTATAAAGGTATTGAAATGGGCGTGCTTCACGGCGAATCCAATAAAGTCGACAGGGAGAAAGCGCTGCGCAAGCTTCGTTCCGGAAAATCCCCGATGCTGATAGCAACGGATGTAGCGGCAAGGGGGCTAGATATTAAAGGCCTTACTGCGGTCGTCCATATTGATATGGCTGACAACATCGAACAATATATCCATAGATCCGGGAGAACTGGGCGTGCAGGTGCAGATGGCACGGTCATTTCAATCGTAACGGAAAGAGAAGAGCGAGAGTTGAAAAAAATGGCTCGTGAACTGGAGCTGCCATTAACGCGAGTAACCTTCTATGGTGGAAACATCGTAGTCGATGAATGATTCGGGAAAAGGGACGGCCATGACGGCTGTCCCTTTTTTTCGAATGCCCGTAGGTAAATCCAACTCTCCAGAAATCATATTATATTTACTAAACTCAGGGGTTCATTAATGGGTGATAATCATGAATGAAAACGCTTCCTTTATATGGGTTTTTGACATATGATAGCAATAGACATAGGTTAGGAGGAGACGGTATGACAGGAAAGTATAAACAGTTTGAAACGGCAGTCATCCATGAAGGATATGACTCGAAGAAGCATTTAGGAAGCTTGGCAACACCCTTATTCCAAACCTCAACATTCACTTTCGAAAATGCCGAGCAAGGGGAGAGGCGTTTCGCCGGTATGGAAGATGGATATATATATTCACGACTTGGAAATCCAACGGTACAGGTGCTTGAAGAAAAGATTGCCGCTTTGGAAGGCGGGGAAGCTGGCCTTGCTTTCGGATCAGGCATGGCTGCCGTTTCAGCTGTGCTTTTTGCATTAACGAAAACAGATGATCACATCCTGTGCTCACAGGGGTTATATGGTTGTACATTTGGCCTTCTGCAGCTAATGAAAAATAAATACCGCATCACTCATGATTTTTGTGAAATGGATACAGAAGAACAGGTAAGGAAAATGATCCGGCCGGAAACGACCTGCATCTATGTAGAAACCCCGATCAATCCGACGATGAAAATGATTGACTTACAGATGGTAGTGAAAGTTGCGAAGGAATATAATGTGACGGTCGTAGTGGATAATACGTTTTCAACGCCATACCTACAGAGACCGCTTGAATATGGCTGTGATATCGTCCTTCATAGCGCTACGAAATATCTTTGCGGGCATGGGGATGTCGTTGCGGGACTTGTCGTCGGTAAGAAGGAATTCATGAATCAGGTAGCTGGGACTACACAGAAGGATATTGGTGGTATCATTTCACCATTCGATGCCTGGTTACTATTGCGGGGGTTAAAGACCTTGCCTGTCAGGATGGACCGTCATTCGGCCAATGCAATGGCAATCTTTCAAGAACTTAAGAAACAACCAAATGTGAAAAAGGTATATTATCCAGGTGATGAAGCTTCACCGGATCATTATATCATGCAAAAACAGATGAAACATGGCGGCGGCCTTATCTCTTTCGAATTGCATGGCACAAAACGGGATGCACAGGAATTCCTCAATAAATTGAAACTTATCAAAATTGCCGTAAGTCTTGGGGATGCCGAAACATTGATCCAGCATCCCGCTACCATGACGCACTCTGCCGTTCCTGAAGATTCCCGGAAACAAATGGGCATCAGTGACCAACTGGTCCGTCTCTCAGTTGGCCTAGAAGCTTGGCAGGATGTCTGGCAAGATCTTCAGCAAGCATTTTAAGCTACCATTTTCCTTCTATTTTTAATGAAGATGGTGATGGATACGATAAAAGTGATGACTGCCAGAATATAAGAAATGTCCGTAATTACCGGATAGACGGAGCTATTTCGTATCCCGATGCCTATGAACGCCCAAACGAATACGAGAGGATAGCACCAATCCCGGTTTTTACCTGCAAAGACTAAAGCCAGGATTGTTGCTGCAATCAGCAGGACGATCGTCCAGGCTAAACTTGAAACCCCAAAACCGTCCCATTTGATATACGTGAGGTAATAAGAAATGTCAGCGATCGTTGCAACACTTACCCAGCCTGTATAAACGGAAAATGGAAATAGGTCGAAAGGAGTGTGCTCCACCTTTTTCATGCATGTATAAATGACCATTAAAGTAGCCAAAAGAGCAATGATAATGAGTACGGATAACAAAAAGTGTTCATAGTGCCAAGCCAAAAGCCAAGCGCCATTCAAGACACAGCTTAAAGCGAACCAAGGGAAGGCTGCCTTATAAGCAGGACTGTTTTGATGTTTGCTTAAGAACTGCCTGAATACCCAGATGGCGAGCAGGAAATAGATCAAGCCCCATATGGAAAATACATATCCGGCAGGAGTGAAAAGGACATCAAGTTTATCGGAAATCTCTCCTGATGTCTGGCCGTTCAATGGCAGGAAATTAGCTAAAAAATTCATCGTGACGACGAACAGATAGAAAATCAAGTTGATGATGGAAATAAGCATAAGGCTTCCTCCTTATATGAATTGTGATTCTCTAACCCTATTCCACAAATTTAGCCTGATTAACCTCTTTGGAGCACATCGAGGACCTTGGAGGTCGCTTTTCCATAAAGAGAGAAAGTTTCTGTAACAATTGAACCATTTAAGGTTAGAAATTTTACATCTTCACTTTATGGTGATAAACTATTCAAAGATTCATATTATTTTAGTCCTTCGGGGTCGGGTGAAAATCCCAACCGGCGGTGATGAAGAAATTCTAAGCCCGCGAGCCTGTTAAAGGCAGGATTTGGTGAGATTCCAAAGCCGACAGTAAAGTCTGGATGGGAGAAGGACGTGTGGAACCCAAGTGTATACGTACGCCTAATTTTTCAAAAATGAAAATATTAGGCTTTTTAGGTATACAATTTTTTCACTCATTTCTCCTGCTAACTCCTTAGGTCATCCTAAGGGGTTTTTTATATTTTATAAAAGGGGGAAAAACATGTTTACGGGAATCATTGAGGATATCGGGACCGTACATTCCATGAAAAAAGGAAAAAGCAGTATGGAGTTATCGATTCGTTCTGAAAAAATCCTTGAAGATGTTCATCTGGGGGATAGTATTTCAGTCAACGGGGTCTGCTTAACGGTAACGTCCTTCACGAAAAGTCTGTTTACGGTCGACGTGATGCCGGAAACGGTTAAAGCTTCCACGATCCGGGCATTGAAATTGGGATCATCTGTGAATCTTGAACGAGCCATGAGTGCACAGGGAAGGTTTGGAGGCCATTTTGTTTCAGGTCATATCGACGGAACCGGAACGATCATAAAAAAAGAACGGAAAGAAAATGCCGTATATTATGTAATCCAATTGGATGAGGGGCTCAGTGCCTTTTGCATTCCAAAAGGATCCGTGGCCATTGATGGGACGAGCTTGACGATATTTGGGATCGAAAGAAACCTATTGACTGTATCACTGATTCCATTGACTCATCAGGACACCATATTGGGACAAAAAGCGGCTGGCGATATCGTTAACATTGAAAACGACATGATAGGGAAATATATAATACATCAAATGAAAAATGGCAATCCAAAACCAGGACTGAATTTAGAGTTTTTGGCAGAGCATGGATTCTAATAAAAGGGCGGTGTAATGATGTTCCATACAATAGAAGAAGCGATAGAAGATTTGAAGGCTGGCAAGGTAGTAATCGTATCCGATGATGAAGACCGTGAAAATGAAGGGGATTTTGTAGTGCTGGCCGAAAAGGCCACACCGGAAGCGATTAATTTCATGGCGACGCATGGACGTGGTTTGATTTGTACAACCATCACTGAAGAACTGGCAGCGAAATTGAAACTGCATCCTATGGTAGGAGAAAATACCGATCATCATGGCACTGCTTTTACGGTAAGTGTCGACCATAAAAGCACCTCTACAGGAATCAGTGCTTTTGAAAGGTCCTTGACCATCCTTGAGCTTCTTAATGAAGATTCGGTCGCTGAAGATTTCCAAAGGCCTGGTCACACTTTTCCGATAGTCGCAAAAGAAGGCGGCGTATTAAGAAGGGCAGGACATACAGAGGCATCGGTGGACTTGGCGAAGTTATGCGGTGCCGCTCCAGCTGGTGTCATTTGTGAAATCATGAATGAAGATGGATCGATGGCCCGGGTATCCGATTTAGAAGTCATCGCTGCTAAATTCAACCTGAAATTCATTACGATAGCCGATTTGATTCGGTATCTTCAACAAAATGATACGATCGGGAAACAGGAGCTTGAACTGAACATCCCGAAAGCTTGAGGATTTAAGGAATTACATCTTAACAAAACAAAAAAATAATATTGTTTTTTAAAATTAGGAGGAATTGGACATGGGGAAAACTATTGAAGCACAATTAATCGGATCAGGATTGAAAGTCGGCATCGTGGTAGGGAGATTTAATGAGTTTATCACAAGCAAGCTTTTAGGAGGGGCATTGGATGGCCTTAAGCGTCATGGCGTTGATGAGAATGATGTTGACATCGCTTGGGTCCCGGGTGCTTTTGAACTTCCGTTAATTGCTAAGAAACTTGTGAATACAGGTAAATATGATGCGGTAATCGGTCTTGGAACGGTAATCAGGGGTGCCACTTCACATTATGATTATGTCTGCAATGAAGCAGCTAAAGGCATGGCTTCCGTTTCCTTGGAAACAGGTGTACCGGTTATCTTCGGTTTGCTGACAACTGAGAATATTGAACAAGCGATTGAACGTGCAGGAACTAAATCAGGTAACAAAGGCTATGAAGCGGCCGTTAGTGCCATTGAAATGGCCAACCTTGGAAAATTGATTGAACAGTGATTTGGCATAAGGAAGCCGCAGGGAATAACGTCCCTGCGGCTTTTTTGATGTACCGGTTCATTTGTCGGAATGGGTCAGCTTTCTTAAGCCATTAAGCAATTTCTTCAAAGTTGGGTAAAGTTCCTAGCTATTTGATCGATTAGTGAATGCTGATCTTCAACTCTCGCAGCAACCTCTTCCATGAAAATACCTCGATTTCAAAGTAATGTGTTTTTAGGTATAAATCATGGAAAATAAAGAATCATTAGGGTTTTTTCAAAAAAAAAAATGAACAAAAGCATCACGTAATGGAAGCATGATAAAATATGCGGATATGATTATGCTACAATTGTAAAGATTGCAATTGAAATTCATGTCTTTAGGGAAAAGTAAATTTATTAGTTACTAGGAGGGGTTTGTGTGTACCATCTCTTTACACATAATGATTTAGATGGAGTCGGCTGCGGGATTATAGCTAAGCTGGCCTTCGGAGAAGAAGTAGTGGTAAGTTATAATTCAATTGGTCGCCTTAATCAGAATGTAGGTGCATTTCTTGAGCAAGCCAAGCTTGAAGATACATTGATCGTTACTGATTTATCGGTTGATGAAGATAACGAAAAAATGATTACTCAGTTTGTGGAAGATGGAGGCAAAGCGCTGCTGATCGATCACCATAAGTCAGCATTGCATTTGAACGAACATGATTGGGCATCTGTAACTGTCGAACAGGAAGATGGTAAACAGACGGCAGCGACATCATTATTCTATCAGTATGCAGTTGAAAATAAATACCTGGAACCTTCAAGCATTGTCGCTGAATTCGTTGAATTGGTCCGACAATACGATACTTGGGAATGGGAAGTCAATAAAAATGCAACGGCAAAACGGCTCAATGACCTGTTTTTCATGATTCCGATTGAGGAATTCGAAATGAAAATCGCAAACAAGCTGTCGACTGCTGGTAGCTTTACTTTTGACGAAGTGGAGCAAACCCTTCTGAATGTTGAAGAGAGTCGGGTAGATCGGTACATAAACAGGAAAAAAAGAGAAGTCTACCAGGCTACGGTCGGTCCCCATACAGCTGGTGTGGTCCATGCAGAGTCATATCACTCAGAATTGGGTAATGAACTGTCGAAAGAGTTCTCGCATCTTGATTATATAGCGATCCTGATGGTTGGAAGTAAAAGAATCAGCTTCCGGACAATTCACGACGATATTGATGTTTCTGAAGTTGCTGGCAAGTACGATGGAGGCGGCCACCAAAAAGCGGCAGGTTGTACCATGTCCGAAAAGGCATATAGCCAATATGTCGAAAAGACCTTCTTTGCCGAGCCCCTTAAACGAGACGCACATAAGAATCAACTGAATGTAAAGGACTCCCCAGAGGGCTGCTTATATTCAACGAGAGACAAACAGGACATATTCATCTATGAAGATGAAGAAGAGCAATGGATTATTGAAATCAACGGAAAACAACAGAAAAAAACATTCGATACATTTGCGGAAGCGGAAAAATACATGAAGCGGAAATACGCGGCATGGCTGGCCCATGATGAAAGATATGAAGAGTTCGTCAATAAGGGGTGAATAGGAAAGCGGCTGTCCATATGGGACAGCCGCTTTTCTATCTTTTGTCGTAATTCATGATTTTACCTTTTAAGCGGGACAGGATGGACGATCGTGCGGGACGGTTTTTTTGGAATGGAGTTTTGGCGATGAAGAATTGCATTGATTTCTCCGCCGATCACAAAAATCAGACCACTCAAATACAGCCACAGCATCAAGATGATGACGCCTCCTAAACTGCCGTAAGTGGAAGAATAGTTGGCAAAGTTACTGACATAGAATGAAAATCCAAGTGATATTCCCAGCCAAAGTACAGTTGCGGTCACTGCCCCAGGGATGACATGTTTAATGGGAAAACTTTTATTCGGTGCAAAGCGATATAAAAAGGCCAGGACAAGTGAGATGACCACAACGGCGATAACCCACCGCAATAAGCTGAATAATATTTGCGTTTCTTCAGGGATCGGTATGACTTGCTGTACTAAATCGATGATGACTTTCCCGAAGACGGGGAGACCCAACATGACGATGAATGCTACAACCAGTCCTAATGTCAGTATAATCGAAATGAAGCGGGCTTTAATGAAATTCCTTGTTTCTTCAACATCATAGGCGATATTCATGGAATGGATGAACGCATTCATTCCATTGGAAGCGGACCATATGGTGCCAAGGAAACCAAAAGTCAATAAGCCGCCGTTCCGCTCAGACAATATGTTGATGATATTTTTCTCGATGACTTCCATCGTTTCCGCGGGCATGAAGGTTTTAATCGTGTCAAGGGCTGTCTGAATATCGATGTTCAGATAAGGCAATAAGGACAGCAGTAAGATGAGCAAAGGGAATAGTGCCAGTAGATAGTAATAAGCTTGTTCAGCTGCCAGCCCGGTTACACGATCTTCCTTTATTTCTTTAATCAGATTCTTTGAAAATTTTATCGACTTATTCATCTGGGCATCACTCCTGAATAGTTACTTAGGTTATCTGCTTCTTTTCCCTCTGTTACTGTAAGTTAATCCTCAAAAGAAAAGAAATTGAAAGGCGCTTCCTAAAAAAGCATTTCCTTTCATTTCTAATCCGTGAGCTTGCAGAAGCTTGTGACAAGGATATAGCCTGCAACCACTCCAGTGATCGAAAGTAACATGGTTGAACCATTTGCACCGAAATAACCGAAAACAAATTTGGAGAGAGGTAAATCAAATTTAAATGCTTCAGTAAAGTACAAAATCGGAATGATGGATAGGTAAAGAAAGGGCAAGCCAAGGATGACCAATCTTAGCCAATTCACTTTCCAATGCCCTCTTTTTGAAAAGTTTTGCAGAAGCCGGGGAATGGCAAACATCATGCCTAGGAAAACTGGGAGCGAAGATTCGTACAGCAAGTATCCCTTAATCTCGTAAGTTTCGCGACTAACTGTAAATAGGTGCTGTTCATATTTCAAGCCTATGAATAATACGCCCAACACTACTACTAGGTATGTTAAATAACCAATGGTTCTTTTTAAAGAAAGATTCATGAATTATGCCCCCTTTATAACAAGTATATAATTATCCGGTAAATTATGGAATTTAATTATAAAAGGTAAACAGAAAACGGCCAGACATTGCTGTCTGACCGTTTTTTCTCTATTGCACTTCTTTTCCCTGTTCCTTTTGAACCTTCGGAGGGGTCCATTTAAATACTTTATTTAGGAGATTATAGATGTGTTTGGATTCTTTGGTAAGGATCGGCCCTAGAATCGCCAAGGTTAAAACATAAAGTGCCGCAAACGGGGTTAGTATAGGCATTAAACCGCCTGCAATGCCTAAGTTGGCTAAAATGATGGAGAATTCGCCACGTGAAACGATCGTTAAACCGATGTTCGCGGAAGCTCTGTGCGATAAACCGGATTTGCGTCCGGCGATCATACCAGCTGCAAAGTTACCGATTATGGTGATGATGACGGCTCCAAGAACCATCCAGACTGCTCCGCCAAGGGTCGTCGGATCGATACTCAAGCCAAAGCTGAAGAAAAATATGGCCCCGAAGAAGTCTCGAAAGGGAATGACAAGTTTCTCGATCCTGTCGCTATGTTCCGTTTCAGAAAAGACTAGGCCGAGCAGTAATGCACCGATGGCTTCCGCAACATGAATCGTTTCCGAGAAACCGGCAATGAAGAATAGTAAGGCGAAAACGACGATGATAAAAATCTCATCGGAGGATATATTGAATAATTTGTTAAGGACCCCAGATGCTTTCCGGGCGATAACGAAAAATATCAGCATATACCCAATCGCGATAAATGTAGAAAGTAATGTTCCCCAAACGGAACCAGAAGAGCTTAATACCAATCCGGATACGACTGATAAGTAAACAGCGAGGAAGATATCTTCAAACATGATGATGCCAAGGATTAGCTCCGTCTCATTGTTACCGGTCCTTTTAAGGTCCACAAGCACCTTTGCCACAATGGCACTTGAAGAAAAACTGATGATCCCGGTTAATATCAGAACCTCTTTCAATGGAAGACCGAGCAGGAAACCGTACAGCATGGCCATTCCCACGTTGATTAAAATGTAATAGGTTCCGCCTGTCACGATATTTTTCCCGGATTTCATAAGCTTTTTGACGGAAAACTCTAGCCCTAGATAAAACAGAAGGAATAAAATACCTACCCGACCGAGGAATGCGATGATTTCATCGCTTTCGATGAAACGCAGGTCAATTAATCCGAAGTGCGGGGCATGGGGGCCAACGAGCATCCCGATGATAATTAATAGTGGAACATTCGATATTTTGAATTTACCTGCTACGAGAGCGGCTAATGCCACTAGAAGTAGGGCAGTTCCCACTTCAAAGACTAAATGGTCCATATGAGCTTAGTCACTCCTTTCGTCGGTCAATAATTCTCTTGTGAGGTTTCGGATATCTTTTCTTTCACCTGATATCACAAGGGTGTCGCCTGTTTCGATGATGGAGTCAGGACCAGGATTATTCAGTTGTTTTTTTCCTTTTTTAGAATGGGCGATGACGGTCACGTTATAATTGCTCCTGATATCAATCGAACCGATCGTTTGATTGATGGCCTTTGAACCTGGTTCGACTTTGAACCATTCAATCACCAAGTCACCCAATGACATTTCAATCGTTTCAAGTGCTTGCGGTTTATAAACCATGCCGCCTATGATGGAAGCCATTTGCCGTGACTCCTGATCGTTAAGGGTGATGCTCGATATGACGTCCTCATGTTCATTATCAAAATGGTATAATTCCCGACGGCCATCATCATGAATGACGATTACTAACTTTTCATCATTTCTCGTTATGATTTCGAATTTTTGGCCAATACCAGGAAGTTCACTTTCTCTAATTCTCACTGGAATTCCTCCTTAAAATGTTGGTTAGAGTTAATAGAAGATAGCAATAATGTTTATAAGTTAACGTCAATATTCGTCTTGAATTTCTTCTCCTTTGATATGCCGATGTATTTTAATGTCTCCGATGGACTGGAATGATGGTAATGCTTCTGTATCAATGCCAGTGACACTCCTTGTTTATAGGCATGATAGCCAAAAGTTTTACGCATCGAACTTGCTCCGAATTTGCCTGTCAGCCCTGCACCTTCCACAGCATCATGGATGATTCGGTGCGCCTGTTGACGTGTGATCGGCTTTTTTGTCTTAGGGGAAAGAAATAAAAATTGACCTTCGATAACCTTCGAGCCTTTAAGGTACTCTTGTAAGGCGGTACGGACTTTCAGGTTCAAATAAATTTGATTTACTTCGTCATTTTCCGTCCGCTGCTCATAGAACTCCTTGATTTTACCCGTTTCATCCAGAACGCTGGAGACGGTGATTTCGAGCATTTCATTTATCTTCATACCTGTATTGATGCCGAGGACAAACAATAAATAATCCCGACTGGAGTGAGAGCGTAAGTATGTTTTTATTTTGCTGATTTGATTGATATCCTTAAAGGCTTCTACATATTCCATAGATCTTCTCCTCTTGCCAATGTAACATAATTACATTATAACACAAGTTATGTAACATTGCATGCGTTAAGTTCTGTTAAGTCCTATTAAGGCTTCTCAAAAAAGCAAAGTACTGTTAAACCAAAAAAGCTTTTTCTTATTCTCTACACAATCAAGTGAAAATATATCAGTTTCTTTTAAAAGCAAAAAGGGGTTTGTCTACATTTTTTTTATGGCTTGTACAATGTGGGCGTGGTTGTAACGAGAGGCACTAAGCTTTCCAGAGGCGGTACGGGAGCCGCATCGGCTTTCAGCGAGGCTACTGATAAACTAACGGTTTTGAATGAATTATTGTTTCTTAAACAAAAATAGATCACTTCCTGTACGATAATGAACAGGAAGTGATCTATTTCTTTCATATTTAGTTACTTTTCTGCTTTGATTTTCGTGAAAGTTCGTTTGAGGTTGACTGCGAAAATGGCTGTTGCTCCTTGAATTCTCATGCCAAATAGAGACCCGCTGATGATGCTTCATCACACCCGTGTCTGTGTAGTCGGATAACGATTTGAAATGGCGTTTTTCACAGGATAAATCGTTATTATGTATTATTGATATGTTTAACTATGGAATTAAACTTTATATGCCACTTTCTCACAAGGAAATGAAACGTTAATTTAAATAACTTAAATAAAATGAAGTATCCTAATAATGTCCCTGATATATTAAAGATTACATCATCAATATCAACAAATCTAAAAGTATATCCTGCATATAAAGCTGTTAGTAGTTGACCTGATTCGAGAATTATTCCAGTTAATACACCAGCTATTAAAATTTTCTTAAATGAGGCTTTAAATAAGAAGGGTAATCCAAAGCCTAGTGGGACAGTCATTAAAATATTAAAAAAGCTCAATTTAGTAAATTCATATTTAAATGGGATTAAATTCATTTCTCTCCAAACATTTTGCCCCCCAAATGCTTCTCTTTGATCATCATCTAGATAAATGGGAAATTGAGTGAGGTTTATAACATTACATAAATAAACATACATAATTGTATAGAATAAAAGATAGGTATAACTTTTTTTGAAACTTAATTTTAGTAATAGTGCCAAAATGATATATAAAATTATAAAACTGTAAAGAATCCAACCGGTGAAATGATAAACCATTTTAGAGACTCCTAACGTAAAAATATTATATTAATAAAGAAAGAACTTATAAAGAATTATAAGCTCTTTCCAGTTGTTTAATTTGATATTTTTCCTGAACCTTTTATATTTCTACCGTCATCAACTCTAAAAATTTGCAAATAATACTTAGTACCCCCACCTAGACCAGAATAGCTGCCTGACACACTAGAAGAAGTACCATTTTTATTAGGTGTAGCTTTTATTGTACCAAAACTGTTACCTGAGGTCTTATTCCATAATTGATAAGTTATGGGGTTAGGACCTACAGGGCTAGGGTCAGAGCTATATTGATAATGTGTACCACTTAATTTTGCAGTTCCTTTATTTAATTTAAAATATTGACCGTTTTTACTTCCATCAACTATACGAAGATTCATTGTAAAGCTATAAGCGTTAGTTGCTGCAAAAGCAAAAGAGGGCATTGCTATTATAATTGATAATACACATAATACTGAAACTGAAAATAATTTAGTTTTCAATAATTACACCCTTTCCGTTTTTTTATGTGACCATATATTACCTATTTGTTAACAAGGACTATAGTATCGTAAATATCCAAAATTTACGTCTCAATTTTGAAAAGTTCTGTTTCAGAAAAGAATAATAGTATAAAGAAAATAAATGATGAAATGATGATTGAATATTTAATTTTATTTTAAAATTCATGGTGAATAATGATTGTAAGCTAATGAACAACAGGTGTATTAAAGGAAGTGGTTGTATCGCAGATAAATCAAGTTTATCGAGGTGAGGTATAACCATGAAAAAACAATCTTTTACATAATCAATATGTTCAAAGAAATTAAGGTGAAATTAATGATGTTGAGTGTTAGAAATCTGGGCTATGTGTCTAATATCAGTATTTATGATAAGCCTAAAAAAGTCGCAATTTGAGAAAGCGTTATTAATAATCAGCAACCTGCATTAAATGGACAAATTGTTGCTAAATATGACGTAATTAATAAAAAAATTATACAAAAGATTTATATGGTCATGGAACTTCAATTGCAAGCATCATTGCTGCAAAGGAAAATGAAGAAACTGTGCAAGGAATTAACCCTTTAGTGATGGGTTCGATACGAGTGTTAGAAGAAATAATAAATAAGTTAAAAGCATCATTAATAGAATTGAGATGCGAGTCAACATGGGCTAGTACCACTCTTGGTGATGATCAAACAGCAAATGTTTATTATTTTCACGCTGACGAGAATGCAAAGAAAATTATAAGATTGATTACAAAATCTTTATGCCAAATTCACCTGAAGATTTGTAATTTTTAAACAAGGAAAGTTTTGGTTTGGCAACTTCTTCGCATGAAAAACAATGCTTATTTATCCTGAAAATGATACCGAAGCTTCTAGGATTAAGGATATTGAAGGCTTAAGAATTCAAAAATTGGAAGATTAACAAATGGGAGTTTTCCTTGATAATAAAATAAGGGTGAATCCTATATTATTTACAAAGCATGAAAGAGTCTCAACTTAAATGTTGAGGTCTTTTTTCTTTGTATTGGATACGCAAAAAAGGTTGCTGGAGGACGGCGCTATGGGGATAGGCATATCACCTAAGAATTACGTAACCAAGTTGCTCGCATCAAGTGTAATTTTGTATAGGATGAAACAAGTCCTTCCTTTCCATGTTTTAGATAGCGACCCATCTTTTCAGTGGGGGTAAACCTCATGTCTTTCTTGTTTTTTTTCTTCTAAGTACTCTAAAACTGCATTTGATTTTTGGTCTGTCGTATATTTAGGAAAAAAACTGCACCTCCAATTGTTAAATGTTGACTAACAATTGGGGTGCAGTTCAAAGACAACCATTTATTTTTAGTATACGGCTTTTTGTAATTTGTGAATGACCTCAAGTGAAAGACCTGTTCCGATGGCAACTGATTCAAGCGGGTTATTCGCAAGTTGGACTGGGACGACGATTTCATTCGTCAACCATTCTTGTACCCCGTTGAGAAGTGCCCCCCCGCCGGATAAGATGACACCTTGATCGACGATATCCCCGCTCAATTCAGGAGGACAATCTTCCAAAGTGGCCCTGATTGCTTCCAGTATATGAAGAAGCGATTCCTGGATGGCTTCCTGGACGTCAGTAGATGATATTGTAATCGGCTTTGGAAGACCCGTTACAAGATCGCGGCCCCTGACTTCCATGGTGATCACAGAATGTTCAACGAGTGCGTAGCCGATTTCTTTTTTTATTTCCTCGGCTGTTCTTTCCCCAATCAGCACATTATGTTTTTTTCTGACATATTGGCTGATATCTTCATCCAATTGATCTCCGCCGATTCTGATTGAATTGCAAGAAACGACGCCGCCATAAGAGATAATTGCGACCTCAGTCGTTCCGCCGCCGATATCAACGATGACATTGGCAACTGGCTCTTCAACAGGCAGGCCTGCACCTATTGCTGCTGCTACTGGTTCCTCGATAAGGTGGACCTGTTTCGCTCCACAGCTTTTGACTGCATCCTGAATGGCCCTTCTCTCAACTGATGTGGAACCTGATGGTGTACAAACCACTACACTAGGTTTGCGAATCGATAATCCTAGGGCCTTACTTGCTTTTTTCATGATTTCCCGAAGCATTTGTGCGGTCACATTAAAATCCGCAATGACACCATCCTTAAGCGGACGTATTGCCACAATATTTCCAGGTGTTTTCCCGATCATGTTTTTTGCATCCACACCGACTGCCAATACTTTATTAGTCTCTATATCAATGGCCACCACAGATGGCTCATTAAATACGATTCCTTTATTTTTACTATAAACTAGCGTATTTGCAGTTCCTAAGTCAATGCCTATTTCTGTATTTGATAACATCTAGTCACCCCTCCATAAGAGTTTGACCCCTATATACTCATTCTACCTTTTATAGCGAATTTGTGGGGGTGGGAAATCTAGTAAATAGTGGAAGTGCCGGGCTGTTCCTTTCATAGAGCGAAAACATGATGAAATATAAACATGCACTGGAAAGGGAGGCTCACCAAAAACGGCAAATGTCCAATTGACATACTGACACTGGAATGGTGAAAACAAGCGTGGATGCAGCTTTGAATCCGCCTATTTTATGTTAAGATAAAGAGGAAAATCCGCTTAAATAAAGAAGGTAATTTTGTGAGTGAAAATTTAATCGAGAGTAAGAGTTTTAGAGTCATCTTTACTGCTTTTCTAGCTTTCCTGGGTGGTTATGCGTTTGATAGCCTTGGAATATACCTGCCATGGATGCTTGGACCATTATTCGTCGTGATGATTGCTAAAGTGAAGTTAAGGAAGTACTTGTATTGGTCTAAAACCTTTAGAAGTACTGGATTGGTCATCCTAGGTTTACAACTGGGCAGTTCATTCACGAAACAATCGCTAAATGAGATGATTGAATATCTGCCTGTTATGCTTTTTACGACAATTGCAATCATTTCATTTACAGTGTTGACTGGCTGGTTTGTCGGAAAGCGAATGAACTTATCCTTGGGCACATCGATGCTTGGCAGTTTTCCGGGAGGCCTTTCCCAGATGGTGGTCTTAAGTGAGGAGATGAAGGATAGTGATGAAACGGTTGTAGGTTTCATGCAAACACTTCGTGTCATCCTGGTGATATCCATTGTTCCTTGGATTGTGACCCATGTAATGTCAGTTGAATCAGGTGCGGTAATGGCCGTATCGGAGCGGCCCTTTTTCTTATTTGAATATGATGGGAAATTAGCACTCATGATGTTGGTAACATTGCTGATATTCATCTTCATCACAAAGAAAGCGAATTTTCCGCTGCCCTTTTTGCTAGGACCTCTCATGGCCGCAGCACTATTCAATTTAGCGGGCCCAGGTGCCCCGCAGATTCCAGACTTTTGGTTGAACTTGTCGCAATTGTTGATCGGCGCACATTTAGGCTACACACTGAAGGTTGATAACCCCCGACTTTTCAGAAAGATGTTTGGGGCCGTATTCGTCAGTAATGTCCTATTGATTGGATTTTGCTATTATCTTTCCATTCAGTTTGCTCCAATCCTATCTTTACAGGCGAACGAATTATTTTTGAGCATGGCGCCAGGCGGCGTCGCCGAAATGGCAGTCACAGCCATGTCTGTGCATGTGGATTTATCCGTTGTCACAAGCTTTCATTTATTCAGGATCTTATTCATTTTATTTTTTCTGTCACCCATCATAAAATGGCTGGCCGGAAGAAACCACGGGAAACAAAAACAGGGACAAAGCTGACATGCTTTGTCCTTTTGGCGTTAAGCGGAATTCACGAGTAAAAGTGCGGAACTCACGAGTAAAAGTGCGAAACTCACGAGTAAAATGCTGAAACTCACGAGTAAAGTGCTGAAACTCACGAGTAAAGTGCTGAAACTCACGAGTAAATGCGCGAAACTCATGAGTAAAATGCCAAAACTTACGAGTAAACCGCCAAATCACGAGTAAAAGCGGAAAACTCATGTGTAAAAGTGCGAAATTCACGAGTAAACCGCCAAATCACGAGTAAAAGCGGAAAACTCACGAGTAAAAGTGCGAAATTCACGAGTAAACCGCCAAATCACGAGTAAATGCGCGAAACTCATGAGTAAAATGCCAAAACTCACGAGTAAATGCGCCTATTCCAGACGTATTGAGATAATTTCGTACGTAATAGGCTGGTAATTCCATTCTCGAAAGAAGATTGTACCCAAACCTGTGAAATGTACTGTTGGTTAAGCTCATCTAGGTAATAAAGTTGGAAGATTTTGTGGTGATTTAGTGAAAATTGAAATCGAATAGTAAAATAATCCTCACTTTTTTTGAACTTCATCCGATATAAGGAGGAGACGAGACTTTAAATGAATGGGTGAGTATTATGGATATAACATCAGTTTTGGGCGTAGTTCTGGGTATCGTGGCCATCTTGGTCGGAATGGTGTTGAAAGGCGTTAGTGTGACGGCGCTGATTAACCCGGCGGCTATTTTGATCATTATTGTAGGGACGATAGCTGCTGTCGTAACGGCTTTCCCTTTGTCGGAATTAAAAAGACTACCAAAAATATTCAAGATTTTATTCTTTGAACAAAAATTGACAAAGCCTGAAGAATTAATAAAAACCTTTTCTGAATGGGCGGTCATTGCCAGGAAAGAAGGCTTATTGGCATTGGAAAGCATTTCGGATCAAGTGGATAATACTTTTTTGAAAAATGGCTTGAATCTTGCAGTCGAAGGTCAGAGTGCCGATTATATTCGTGATATTTTAGCAGAGGAAATAGATGCGATGGAAGAACGTCATCTAAGCGCGGCAGCGATTTTCAGTCAAGCCGGTACATATGCACCGACGCTGGGTGTATTGGGTGCAGTAATCGGGTTGATTGCTGCATTGGGGAATATGGCCGATACGGAGGCTTTGGGACATGCTATATCTGCCGCGTTCGTCGCAACCTTGATGGGGATTTACACGGGGTATGTGTTATGGCATCCATTTGCCAATAAGCTAAAACGGAAGTCGCAGCAGGAAGTTCGAATCAAAGAAATGATGATAGAAGGTATTTTATCGATCATCGAAGGGGAAGCGCCGCGAACGATTGAACAGAAATTAACATCATATTTGCCTGCTGGAGATCGTAAAAAGTGGTTAGAAGGCGATGTGAGAGAAGATGGCTAGGCGCAAAAAGAAACAAAGACATGAAGAGCATATCGATGAATCATGGCTGGTTCCCTACGCCGATATCTTAACATTGCTGCTCGCGCTTTTTATCGTCTTGTTCGCTTCAAGTTCGGTAGATGCAGTAAGGTTCCAGCAGTTGTCCAATGTATTTAACCAGGTTTTTACAAGCGGAACGGGTTTTATGGAGTTTCCAAGTGATTCCCCCAGCAATGAGCCAACGTCACCAGAACAAAGAACAGGTGCGGAAGATCTTGAGAAGCTAGGGAAAAACGAGCAAGAAGAACTTACGGAAGTTCAGGAGCGTGTAAATGCCTACATCCAAAAGAATGATTTAACGGATAAATTGGGAACGAACCTTACGGATGAAGGCATGTTGATATCAATTAGGGAAAACGTGCTGTTCGAATCGGGTGTGGCTGAGGTGAGAAGTGAAAATCGAAAAATCGCCAAGGAAATCTCGGATTTGCTGGTCATGGATTTACCCAGAAACATTATCGTAAGCGGACATACCGATAATATTCCTATAAAGAATCACCAGTATGAATCCAACTGGGATCTGAGCGTGATGCGATCCGTGAATTTTATGAAACTTCTCCTTGAAAATAAAGAGTTGGATCCCGAAATGTTCAGCGCTAAAGGACATGGGGAATTCAAGCCGGTTGCTTCCAATGAAACGAAAAAAGGAAGGGCGAAAAACCGGAGAGTTGAAATCCTGATTGTTCCACGGACAGCGATAAATGAGTGAAAACCTGTCAGGAATGGACGGGTTTTTCTTTTTAAGGAGAATATATGGAAAGAGAATATACAAATGTGATGGAAGAAATTGTTGTGACTTGGGTGCAGGTTTTAATGTCAGGAATGGAATACCAAACATTTTGTTCATGCGGTAAATGTAAAAATGACATCATCACATTATCATTGAATAACCTGCCTAATTACTATGTAACCACGGAAGAAGGGCGGAAACGGATATTTGGAAATTTGAATACAGAAGAAAACAGGAAATGGATCAATAAAAGAATCATCAATGCGATACACGTTGTTGGCCAGTATCCTAAACATTGAGTTGCTTTGGGAGTAGGCTAAATAAAGCAATAACATTAATTATGTGTTTTATTTATGGTGGGAGAGGGAACATAAATAAAGTGCAAAGTAGGTTCATTCGATCAAAAATTGAGGAGATGAATGTTATGGGTAAAAATATCGCATGTGTAATAACGAATATGTTTGAAGACTCGGAGTATAGTGAACCGGCGAAGGCATTTGAAGAAGCCGGCCATACGGTAACGACGATTGAAATGATTAAAGGGAAAACTGTTAAAGGGAAGCAGGGGGAGGTGGAAGTCGAGATTGATGAAAGCATCGACTCAGTGAAACCGGAAAATTTCGATGCATTATTCATCCCCGGCGGGTTTTCGCCTGATCAGCTGCGTGCTGACGAACGTTTCGTATCTTTCGCCAAATCGTTCATGGATGATAAAAAGCCTGTATTTGCGATCTGTCATGGACCGCAATTGCTGATTACAGCCAAAACACTTGAAGGACGCCACGCAACAGGATATACATCCATTAAAGTCGATATGGAGTATGCAGGTGCCACATATTTGGACAAGGAGGTTGTGGTTTGCGGCAACCAGCTTGTTACCAGCAGGACACCTGAAGATCTTCCGGCATTTAACCGGGAATCGCTCAATCTATTGAAATAATGAAAAATCCCGGCAGCTGCCGGGATTTTTCATTTTAAAGGATTCATATACTTCCATCTTTGCAGTAAAATAAAAGGAGAGACGAAATAAAAAAGGAAGTGTCACGATTGATCGTATTAAAATCTGCACGTGAAATTCAAGCGATGCATGAATCGGGAAAAATTTTGGCAGCTTGTCATAGGGAGATTGCTAAGTTGATTGTTCCTGGGGTGACAACATGGGAAATAGAAGAATTTGTTGAAGGATTCTTAAAAAAACATGGTGCGAAGCCGGAACAAAAGGGTTACAAAGGTTATGAGTATGCGACATGTGCCAGCATCAATGAAGAAATCTGTCATGGTTTCCCACGGAAGACCCCTTTGAAAAATGGAGATATCGTAACGATTGATATGGTGGTCAATTATAACGGGGCCCTTGCCGATTCTGCTTGGACGTATACGGTCGGTAAGGTTTCAAAGGAAACCGAGCATCTGGTTCATGTGACGAAGGAATCTTTATATAAGGCGATTGAAGTATGTGTGGAAGGCAATCGGATTGGAGATATTGGTCATGCGATACAAACATATGTCGAGGCGGAGGGCTTCTCTGTCGTTCGTGATTTCATCGGCCACGGGATAGGAAGTGTCATTCATGAAGAGCCGCAAGTTCCGCATTATGGACTTCCGAATAAAGGTCCGCGTCTTAAGGAAGGCATGGTATTCACCATCGAGCCAATGGTAAATGTAGGTACATATAAAGCAAGCCGGGATCCGAACGGATGGACGGCATCCACTGCAGATGGGAAATACTCGGCTCAATATGAGCATACGATTGCCATTACGAAAAACGGTCCGCTTATTCTGACCGAACAATGAACATGAAAAAACAGCATCGATTATGATGCTGTTTTTTCATGTTAATCAATTGGCCGTTCCAATGAATACAAATCCTCTTCAATATTTCCTAATCTGTCCTCCATGACTTTTTTAGCATCTTTGATACCTTCATTATAAATAAATGGAGCAATATTTTCGAAAATGAACTGCAAGTGATTCTCAGCAGCGATTTCTCCGATTTCCTTGCCATGTTCCTGATACACATATTCTTGGATACTTTCGATCATCTTGCGGCGTTTTTCTATGGGAAATTGAATGAACATTGTGGCCTCCTTCATATTTGTTCTAAAAACCATTTAATGAATGATTCCGAATCCAAAGGGAAGACGGGTACAGAAGCATGATTCCTGGTTCGTTCCAGACATTCGGGCCAAGCCACCGCTGCTTTGACATTAGTAAGCCGTTCCAATAACACGAGGTCACTTTCTTCCTTGATTAAAATGACCTTAGGAAAGTCCTCTTGCTTATAACCCTCAATTAAAATCACATCAGGGAGAAATAGACACAGTAATTGAATCAGCTCAGTAATAGGGGCTTTCCCCTTGAAATTGCCGAGCAGCTCGATTGTTCCATCACCTTCAACAAGAGAAGCTGCGGCCCCAGCTTGAAAGTGTTTATTGGAATCCTTCATACCGTTGACATCCGGTTTTCCGCCATGTCCATGATGTTTTAAAACGGCTGTCTCCAATTTGGCTTTGCGAAGCTTTTCGATAATATTCGTTATGAAGGTCGTTTTTCCTCTATTTTGGTAACCAACCACCTGAAAAATAAAAGGCTTCACCAAGGCCATTTGCATCCTTCTTGGTCTTCAAGGAGCAGGATGTCCACGAGATCTCCAGTTTGGAAACCACGGGTCCCTCCAGGTAAGACGGTCAATGAATTGGCACCTGCCAAGCTTGTTGTAATATTGGATTTATCCACACCGCTAGGAATTACCTTCAACTGGCCGGATTCGTAAAATAATCGGGTCCGAAGCAGACGTGAGAATGGATTCGGTTTTAAGAAGTCTTCTGCCAATCGTGCCGTCTCTTTTCGTAAATGCGGAAGTTTCGAAAACAGCATGGTGCGGATGATTGGTCTTGCAAATAGTTCAAAGCCGACATAACTGGCGGAAGGATTGCCGGATAAACCGAATAAAAATTTGTTATTATATACCGCTACGGTCGTCACGCTGCCGGGGCGCATTGCCACTTTGTTGAATAAGACTTCAGCGCCCATTTTTTGATAAATATCCGGGAGAAGGTCAAAATCTCCGACAGAAACCCCTCCAGTTGTAATGAGCAAATCAACTTCCTCCAAGGCAGTTGAAATGGCCTCGTAGCTTAATTCGAATTCGTCCTTAAGCTTTCCATAAAAGCGGACTTCTCCTCCGGCCCTCCGAATTTGGGCGGAGATGGCATGTGAATTGCTGTTGCGGATTTTCCCAGGCTGCAACGGTTCGTTAACATCAAGGAGTTCCGAACCCGTAGCGAATAATCCGACGACAGGTTTCTTGGCAACTGGGACTTCGGCATATCCGAATGTTGCCAGCAAGCCGATGATCCCAGGATTGATCGCTGTTCCTTTTTTTACAAGAACATCGCCTTTCTTTGCATCCTCTCCTTGAAAAGAAACGTTTTCGCCTTCTCTAAGTGAGCGTTTAAATGATATGTACTTCTTTCCGTCCTTTTCGAATTCCTTTGTGAGCTCGAGCATGATTACGGCATCACACTCAGCTGGCATCTGAGCTCCAGTCATGATTCTCGCCACTTGATTTTTTTGTATAGGTATAGTCGAGACCATCCCCGCAGCAAGCTCTTCAACCACTTCGAACTCAAGAGGGTTATTTATGGAACCCTCTGCCGTATCCTTGGACATGAGGGCGAACCCATCATATGGAGAGCGGTTAAAATGCGGAACATCATTTGTAGCTACAATATCTTGAGCCAAAAACCGGTCTTGGCTTTCCTCGAGGGGAATCAGTTCCGCATGTCCTATTAATTTATGCTTCATCACTTTTTCCACTGCTTCTGCAATACTTATGGGTGTTCTTCTTTCTACCATGCTTACAACTCCTGTCGGTTTTCAATTTCTATATCAAATGTATCAGAATTATTTTATAAATGAAAAAAATCCTCACCGGTATGGGAGGATTTGAATGTTATTTATTACGCAGTCTTCCAAGTTCTTCGGCGATCGCTTCCATTTCACGGACACTGAAATTCGTTTTTTTCATCACCATTGTATAAATATCGTGAAGCTCTTCGTACATTTCGATATCAAAATGGGTTGATTTGATTGCACCGAAGTTCATCACTTTTAATTTATCCTTGATTGCTTCGATCATAAACTCGACACTTTCGGCTGTGTTTTGCGTTAAATCCATTTCCTTCATCCTTTCATACGTTCCTAAATTATTTTCATCTTTGCATGATTACCGCTGGAAGTCAATGAATATTACGAAGCTTGATCCCCAATATACTTGGTCATCTCCACGTTTTAAACTGAGATAGTTTGGGAAAAGATAGGAAAAAACTTTTTTAAACATTGTATAATGGAGATAGCTACCATTATCCATCAACTAATATATGACGAGGAGGAGAATATATGAGCAACATTCGAGAAGAATATAAGTGTGACAAGAAAAGTAAATTTATGCAAGCGGTCTTTATTGGGGCATTAGCAGGGGCTGCGATAAGCCTATTTGACAAGGATACGCGTTATTCTGTATTGGAAAACAGTAAAAGCTGCATGAGTAATATGAAGGAATTCGTGAAGAATCCCAATGGGGTGCTTACACAAGTACGTGAAACATCATCCAAGGTCCGTTCCACTGTTGAAAAAATTTCCGATGATGTATCCTTCATTTCCCAAAAGGTGGAGGAAATGAAAGATATTCCATCGCAAGTTGCCCAAGTGGTGATGGAGACGAAGGAAGTTTTTGCTGCAGAGCAAGATGAGTCATCTTCAAGTCAACATGAACGGATTTCCTTAAATTAGAAAATGGGGTGGAGGTATGGCCAATAAAAAAGAATGGCTGAAAGGCTCATTCTTCAAGGCTTTCATAAAACGGTTACAGATGGATGATGTGTCGGGGCTTGCCGCACAGCTGTCTTATTTCTTCTTACTTTCCCTGTTTCCGTTACTTATTTTTTTATTCACTTTATTGGCCTATCTGCCATTTTCCCAAGAAGATATATTAAATACCGTCCGTACATATGCGCCTGACGATTCGATGAAAATCATTGAGGCCAACCTATCTGAAGTAATGGAAGCGAATGGGACTTTATTGTCGATTGGTGTCATCGGAACGATATGGTCGGCATCGAATGGGATGAATGCAATCATTAAAGCATTTAACCATGCATACGATGTAAAAGAAAGTCGAACTTTCTTTATTTCCCGGGGAATGTCGATACTTCTCACTTTAGCGATGATTTTTGTTTTTATTGTCGTTTTATTGCTGCCGGTATTCGGAAAACAGATCGGAGTATTCCTATTTGCCGAAATAGGACAATCCGATGAGTTTCTTACGATTTGGAACCAGCTTCGCTGGGTGATCAGTACGCTTGTATTTTTAATTGTGTTCACTATCCTTTATTGGATTGCCCCCAACATAAAGCTGAAATGCATAACCGTACTGCCCGGTGCTGTTTTTGCAACGGCAGGATGGAGTCTTGTTTCCTTTTTGTTTTCTTTTTATGTGGAGAACTTCGCTAATTATTCCGCAACATATGGAAGTCTTGGAGGAATCATCGTATTAATGGTCTGGTTTTATTTATCGGGGCTCATCATCATACTGGGAGGGGAAATAAATGCGCTCATAAGTGAAAGGCAAAAACCAGAATGTGCATGAGCTTCCTGGAGTTCCCGTAATAGCGGACAATCATGCTGCAGATACTATTCAAGAAATAACAACTTTTGAAGAGGAGGAGTTTTTTCATGAGTAAAAAGGATGGCAGCACAAAGCAAAAAGGAAAAAATAAAGGTTCGAACCATAAAACATCAGGTTCTGCAAATGGTAAGAACGGATATCACTAAATGAAACGATCATAAAAAAAAAGGAGCCTTGGAGGGCTCCTTTTTCATGCTTAGTTTCTCAAAAGTCTTAAGCTGTTCAGTATAACGAGAATTGTGCTACCTTCATGTCCAATGACGCCGTATGGAAGGTCAAGGAATTGAAGGAAATTGGATGCGATCAGGATCATGATGACCGAAATTGAAAAGATGACATTTTGTTTGATGATTCGATTCATCTTCTTGGATAATTTGACTGCTTCCGCGATGCGCGGCAGGTCATTCTTCATTAAAACAACATCCGCTGTCTCCAAGGCAACATCCGTGCCTTCACCCATTGCAATTCCCACAGATGCTGTTGCTAGTGCAGGTGCATCATTGATGCCATCCCCAACCATTGCTACAGTGCCAAAATGTTCTTTCAGCCTTTTCACTTCAGTCACTTTGGTTTCTGGCAGGCATTCGGCAATATATGCATCAATATGGCTTTCCGACGCAATCGCTTTAGCCGTTTTTTCACCATCGCCTGTCAGCATGACGGTATGGATGCCCTCATTTTTCAAAGCTTCGATGGCTGTAATGGTTTCTTCACGCACGACATCCTTCAAAGTGAGAATACCGGCAATCCCTTGATCATCCTTTGCATAAACGATTGTCTTACCTTGTTCAGCCAATGTCAGTGCAATGCCATTTTGGAATCGTTCTGCTTCACTGCGACCGACGAAATCAGCTTTTCCGACTTTCCAAAGCACGCCATTGATGTATGCTTGAACCCCATTGCCTGAGATATCTTCCATGTTATCCGGTTTAATGATGTCTCTTTGCAATTTTGTTTTGGCATAACGTACGATCGATGTTGCCAAAGGGTGGTTCGAATAATTTTCAACAGATGCAATATGAAATAAGAAATCAACTTCGTTTAAATCTTCGCGGATAATGATATCCGTTACCTCCGGTTTTCCTTTTGTCAATGTACCGGTTTTATCTAAAGCAATTGCCTGCAGGTTACCTAGATTCTCAAGATGGATGCCGCCTTTAAATAAAATGCCATGACGAGCACCATTTGAAATGGCAGAAAGCGTAGCTGGCATAATAGAGGCCACAAGTGCGCAAGGAGAAGCGACAACGAGCAGGATCATCGCTCTGTAGAATGTTTCGGTCCAGCTCCACCCCAATATGAAATGGGGTACGAACATCATCAAGCCGACAACGGTCAACACCACTTTTACATAAGTCCCTTCAAACCGTTCAATGAACAGCTGGGAAGGGGACTTTTCACTTTGGGCGGATTGAACGAGAGTGATTATTTTTTGAAATAATGTTTCACTTGCTGGTTTGGTGATTTCCACGGTAATCGTACCACGGAGATTAACAGTTCCGGCAAATACTTCATCATCCAATGATTTGCTGACCGGTATGGATTCACCAGTGATGGCGGCTTCATCGATATTGGTACGGCCGTCGGTGATTTTTCCATCTGAAGGAACTCTCTCACCTGGTTTCACTAAAATGAGATCTCCGATATGCAGCTGTGAAACGGATACGGTTTCCTCATATCCGTTAGTGATGCGCAGTGCTTCCTCAGGCTGTAAGTCCATAAGTGCCGAAATTTCTTTATGGCTTTTATTCATCGTGTATGTCTCAAGGGCACCGCTTAAAGCGAAGATGAAAATCAATATGGCACCTTCCGTCCAGTATCCGATGACCGCAGAACCGATGGCCGCAAAAATCATCAGCATCTCAACATTCAATTCCCGGTCGGCAATCGTATCTTCTATTCCTTCTTTTGCCTTGGCATATCCGCCAATCAAGAAAGAAGCTAAGTATATGACGATGGAAGTGGACTCCATTCCGTTCTTTGATAGGACCCAGCCCAACACTATTAATAAACCGCTGAATAATGCAGCAATAAGTTCTAGATGAGGTTTTGCTTTTTCCAACCAAGTGGTTTTGCATGTTGCCGGTTGGGTTAAATGTTTAGTATCTGTAGTCATAAGATTCCCTCCCACATTCTTCTCTATTTTGTGTAAATGATATAGATTATCATTTGTTTGATACCTAATTGAGAAAGATAATCAACGTCATTTCTCTGGATAAAATATGAAAGCTGCCATCGTAATTGCGATGACAGCAATGTTTTCAAAGGTTTTTAAACGTAATGTCCCTTTTGTTATTATTATAATACCACATATCCTATTCGGAAATAAAGAAGAATGATTCTAATCTAGTAAAAAATATAAAGTATCTCCTATCCAATATAAAGTCTATTGATAAAAACAGTTCAAATTGAAAAATAAAAGAAGTAGTCCAGATAAAAAACTATACTACATAACTGCAGCAGGCATTTTTTCCTTAAACAAGGCCAATGATATGAAGACAAGGAAAAGCATGATACTGATCATATAGAAAAAGTTCCCTCCATCAATGTGTTCTATAACCAGGCCGCCAAAAAACGGACCGCCGATGCTGCCGAGGCTAAAGAAAATACTGCATAATAAATTTCCAGCAGGTAATAGGTTGCGAGGCAAAAGGTCTGCCATATAACTGATTCCCAGCGAGAAGGTCGAACCAACCATCATTCCACCAAACATAAAGCAAATGAATAGACCAAGCACCGAATAAGAAAAAATCCCTGCAAGAGTGAATATGGCAAACCCTGAAAAAAGTATCGTCAGCAAGGTCTTTCGCCGGCCAAAACGGTCACTTATCATCCCCAAGGGAATCTGGGTAAGCAGGGTCCCCGCGGAAAATGCCGGAATGATGATGGATACTGCGGTTAAATCGATTCCGGAGCGCAGGGCGAATACGGGAAAATTACTATTCAATGATGCTTCAAGCACGCCAAATGTGAACGGAAGTAAAAAAGCGACCCAAGCTATGCGGCTAACTTTCGTAAACCTTTTGAGTGTGCCAAGAAATGATGTGCTTTCAGAATCATCCTGTTCAGGAAGCTCATTTCCAATAAGGAAAACAGTGGACCAAGCTAGAAGACTAAGTATGGATGTGATGATGAAAGGCAAAGACTGATTAATCTCGAGAAGCTTCGTCATCATTGGGCCAACCATGAAGCCAAGACTGAAGAAAAGTCCATAAATGGCAAGATTCTTTCCGCGCTTCGTTTTTGGTGAAATGGCAGTGATCCATGTCTGGGTAGCAAAGTGAAGTGTATGATCGCCAATTCCAATGAAGAAACGCAGGATGAACCAAAACCAGAATGATTTCCAAACAGGAAATAAGGCAAGCGATAGAATGACCGTTATCCCGCCAAATAATATCAATGGCTTATAGCCGTATTTACGGAGCGGGGCTTCCATAAAAGGGGAAATCAACAGAATTCCAATATAAAGCGAGGCTGCATGAAATCCGTTTAGGGATGAGCTAATTCCGTCATTTTCAAAAATGATGGCTATGATCGGCAGAAGCATCCCTTGAGAAAACCCCGATATGCCGACAATTAAGATTAAAACGCTAAAAAGCAATTTATTATTCATAAAATCATGTCTCCTAAGAAATGTATGCCTTCTTGATGTTACATCTTAGGAAGAGGATTAAGCAATAGAAATTTGGGTAAATATTGACAAGAAGAGAGAGGATGATAAAATTTTCCTTTGTCATCGCCGGAAGATTATGTATGATAGTTTTTGTTACATAATAAGAACTATAGGATTGTGAGGAGAAGTATCGTGAATAAAATATTTTTGGGGCTTGTCCTGTTAGGCGTCCCTATATCAGTCATTGGGTCATTATTGCATTGGCCGAGTGTGATCATGTTCATCGTATATTGCTTAACCATCGTCGCGCTAGCAGGATTCATGGGCCGTGCGACTGAAAGCTTAGCGATCGTAATGGGACCAAGGATTGGCGGTCTCTTGAATGCAACCTTTGGAAATGCAGTGGAATTGATCATATCCATCTTTTCATTAAAGGCGGGGCTTGTGGGGGTCGTGTTGGCTTCTTTGACTGGTTCCGTATTAGGAAACTTATTGTTGGTGGCAGGACTTTCATTCTTTGTCGGAGGGACTAAATACAAAAGGCAGAAATTTAATGTATTCGATGCGAGGCATAATGCCGGTCTATTGATTTTTGCAGTTATTGTAGCCTTCGTCATACCTGAAGTATTCACACAAGATATGAGTGAATCAAGCACGATGTCGTTAAGTGTAGGAATTTCCATTATATTGATCTTATTATATCTTGCTGCATTATTCTTTAAATTGGTCACTCACCGAGGCGTATATCAGCATACGGAGAAACCCGAGGAACATGAAGAGGAAGTACCGGAGTGGAGCAAGAAAAAGGCAATTATAATACTTGCTGTCGCTACATTGGCCGTTGCGTATGTATCGGAGAAACTTGTTCATACGTTCAGTGAAGTGGGGGAAACCTTTGGATGGTCTGAGTTATTCATCGGTGTCATTATCGTTGCAATCGTGGGGAACGCGGCAGAGCATGCGTCAGCCGTCATAATGGCCTATAAAAACAAAATGGATGTCGCAGTGGAGATTGCCGTTGGTTCCACGCTTCAAGTAGCGATGTTCGTAGCTCCTGTACTCGTACTTATCTCATTAATGTATCCAACGCATATGCCGCTTGTTTTCACAATGCCAGAACTGATATCAATGGTTACAGCAGTCTTTCTGATGATCATGATTTCGAATGACGGGGAAACGAACTGGTTTGAAGGCCTTACCTTATTGGCCGCTTACTTCATTATGGGAATTGGATTTTACTTATTATAAGAAATGCAGGCCTTCCGATGCGGGAGGTCTTCTTTTTTGGCTCTTTTCGTAAAGATTGTTGTTTTTAAAACAAAACGATTTAAGGTTGATTGGAGCGCAAGTGCGAGGCTCCTGCGGGGGTGGATCCCACAGGCGTTTGCGCCGAGGAGGCTCACCGCCCGCCCCGCGGAAAGCGAGCATCTGGAGGGGAAATCAACCACACCGCTTTACTTGGTAAATAGCAACACAGTATGGCGAAAACAGCCATTTTTTTTACTGAAAAATAAAAATGACTCTGCTCAGGTTAGATTTAGCAGAGTCATTTCTATATTAGTAAATTACCATTCATAAGTTATTCCAAAATTTTTCATCATGCTTTTGTAAAAGTTGAGAAAATATTCTAGAGTGTCACACCATCCTTTTACATCAGATTTAAGTATAGGCGAATTCGTTTTCTGTCATCCTTTAAAAGGGCGTCATGGATTGTTCGATAAGCATACCTCCTGAAGGTTTAATAGGTATGAACGATTTTCGCCTCCTTTTTATAATGTAAAATAAGTATAACCGATTCAAATAAAAAAGTAAATATTCTGAACTTTACAAATTCATTACAAAATCGAAATAAGAATGAAATGTATAGAATGTTGGCTAAAAACAAAATCTATAACAAAATGATTGAACCCCTCAAAAGGAGTGCGACAGCATGAGAAGAACAATTCTTATTACGATGATTGCCCTGATTGCCTTCATTCAGGCGAATGTAAGTTTTGCAGCTGATATTCCAGAAGGCAAAGCTAATCCCAATAAGGTGAATATCCCACCTTCCGTTTTGAATATTGCAAAGGAGAATACGTATCCGAACCCAACCCAGGATCTTCCAATGCTGCAGCCGAGTAAGCTTGCCGAACAATTGATCGACTCGTCGGATATCAAGATTGAAAATCCAGAACTCATCCATATGTTGAATGAATCGGCAATTGCGAAAGCTCCGCTTGCTTTTGGTTACAGGGCGACGATTTACCTTGGCCATTGGGCATTGAATTATGAGTCTTCGGAAACGGCGCCAAACTGGGAATACCAAAAAATCAATACGAATTACTACGATAATCGCGGCGGTGAGGTTCCATACAGAATCCGTTATGTCCAGGAAAGTCAGAAGGCAGTGAGTGGCGGTCTCACAGCAAAAATCCCTAAGACAGAGGATGTTCAAAAGATGATGCTGTTAAAAGCCACTGAGAAAACGAATTTGCCACTGGCTTTTGAAACGATCATTGGAGCTGGTACGAAAAAAGATGAAGTATACAATGTTGCTTCTAATAGGATAGGTTACTTATCCAGTTATGCTTCCGCCGTCAATGAAAAAGGGAAGGTCACATATGGGGAAGTGTATTTGAACCTAAAAGGAAATAAAAGAACCATTACGATAAAGAACATCACTTCACAAGGCATCGGTGCATGGATACCGGTTCAGGACCATGTTTCCTTCAGCTTTACAGTCTCGCAGCAACCTAGGTAAATTGAAAAACTCGCCGGATTGGCGAGTTTTTTTCTTCATATGGTTGATTTCCTGGTCCTGAAGTCATCCTTCGGGTAGTATGCATTTTTGACGAGAACATTGGGGCCTAGACATTTGACTGCCGGACAGTGGCAATTCAATTCATTGGCAAGTTTCGAATTCATCCATGTTTCATAGGATTCGGTCAAGGGCTGGTCTTTGATATTCCCTAATGTAGGTGCGTCCCCAAAATCGGTCACGATCACTTCCCCTGTGAAAATATTGATGTTCAACCGGGAACGTCCATCAGGGTCATTACGAACCGTCACTTTATGTGAACCATATAGGCGTTGAAGCAGCTTTATATCCTCTTTATTGTTATTGCAAGGATAAAATGGCAGGGTACCGAAAAGCATCCAAACATTTTCATCACGGATATCAAGCAAATGATGAATCGCTTCACGCATTTTGTCCAATGATAAAGTTTCAAGTGCCGAAGCGAAATCGCTTGGATACATAGGATGAATTTCATGCCTTTGACATCCCATTTCATCGACGATCTGTCTGTGAATATGCTCAAGATGCGGCAATGTCCGTTTATTAAGCATCGTTTCTGCAGAAACCAGCACACCAGCCTTTGTCAGGGCCCGGGAATTTTCGATCATTTTATCAAATAATTTCTTTCGCTGTTCCCGAGATGGTTTTCGGTCCATCATGGCAAAGCCGATATCAATGAATTCATCGATTGTTCCCCAGTTATGGGAAATGTGCAGGACATCCAAATAAGGAATGATTTCCTCATACCTTTCCAGGTCAAGGGTCAAATTGGAATTGATTTGTGTCCGGACCCCGCGGCTACGGGCATATTTCAATAGAGGCAAAACATAATTCTTCACTTGTTTTCTTGAAAGCATCGGCTCCCCGCCAGTGATGCTAAGCGAGCGAAGCAAAGGGATCTCTTCGAGGCGCTGAATCAGTAATTCCAGTGGAAGTGCATCCGGGTCCTTGGGCTGGAGTGTGTAACCGACGGCACAATGCTCACAACGCATATTGCAAAGGGTGGTGGTGGTGAACTCCACATTGGTAAGGCTGAGTTTTCCATATTGTTCAACGTCCATATATGCTTCCCAAGGGTCATACTTGGGTGAAATTGGTGTTAAAAGATCTTGCTTGATTATTGACATATTTAAAACTCCTTACGTAATAATGCACTAACCCATTATGAACAATGGGGACAAAAATTGTCAAATGGCGGAGAGCTGCATTTATAGCTTGCCATTGCACTTTCAAGCAGATTTCGTTACGATGAAAGAAGAACGGAAGGAGAGTGCCTCATGGGAAAATCCATTACAGGTAAAAACGAACAATTAACATACTTAAAAGAACGCCTCACGATGTTCATGGAAGTTCTTGATCATATCGAACCGGAAAATACGGAGTTGGAAGATATAGACCGTTTAATCGGCATGTTAGATGATTTGGAAGGCAAAGTGGAACAATTCAAAACCCGCGAAGACTAATATCTGTTTCGATAGTATGATTTTTTCAATGTTAATATTCATGAAGGGATGACGGGAAAACTTCGTCATCCTTTTTTGATGGAAATGATTGGTGATTAAATTTAACTCATGGGCTATTTCTGGCGCTTTGCTCATTTCTCTCGAAATTGCTTTTCATTATGAAAAATAATTACTTGTTTTCGAAAGATTATGTTAGATGTATAATAAAACGGGTGTTATATCATTCGCTATTTATAGAGAAGCAGGGAAATGATTAAATCTAAACTAGGGGAAATAAGAGGGGGAAGAGAAATTTGGATATTCAAAAATTCCAAGAAAGTATGTACAGTCTAATCGTTGAAACTTCAACGAATCTTCCAAAGGATGTTCGTCGTGCGGTCAAAAGTGCAAAACAACGTGAAAATGCAGGTACTCGTTCTGCATTGAGCCTGACCACCATCACGAATAATATAACAATGGCTGACGACAATGTATCACCGATTTGTCAGGATACTGGTCTGCCGACTTTCAAAATAAAAACTCCAGTTGGCGTGAACCAACTTGAAATAAAAAAAGCAATCCGGAATGCGATCATCTTAGCGACAAAGGGCGGAAAACTTCGTCCAAACGCAGTTGACTCTTTATCTGGTGAAAATAGCGGGGATAACCTTGGGGAAGGTCTTCCTGTCATTAAATTCGATCAATGGGAAAAAGACTATATTGATGTTCGTCTTATCTTAAAAGGCGGCGGCTGTGAAAATAAAAACATCCAATACAGTCTGCCTATGGAGCTTGAAGGATTGGGAAAAGCGGGCCGTGATTTGGACGGAATCCGTAAATGTGTCCTTCACTCTGTCTACCAAGCACAAGGACAAGGCTGCAGTGCCGGCTTTATCGGCGTTGGTATTGGAGGGGACCGTTCATCCGGATATGATCTGGCTAAGGCCCAACTTTTCCGCAGTAATGAAGATGTGAATCCGAATGAAGACCTTCGTAAACTTGAAGATTACATCATGAAGACAGCTAATGAATTGGGAATCGGCACGATGGGCTTTGGTGGCGAAACTACATTGCTTGGATGTAAAATCGGCGTCATGCACCGTATTCCGGCAAGCTTTTTCGTATCCGTTGCGTACAACTGCTGGGCGTTCCGCCGTTTAGGGGTGAAAGTCAATCCTGAAACAGGCGAAATCAATGAGTGGTTATATCAAGAAGGGGAGAAAATCGACTTTGCTTTGGAAGCAGAAAAAGCAGCGAAGGATGAAGTGGCAGCAGCTGCAGAATCGGACGTTGAAGCTTCCCGTGAAATCACCCTGCAAGCACCAATCACGGAAGAACAAATCCGTGAATTAAAAGTTGGTGACGTCGTTCATATTAACGGCAGAATGTATACAGGCCGTGACGCCATCCACAAGCACTTATCTGAAAATCCTGCTCCAATCGACCTGGATGGACAAATCATCTATCACTGTGGACCAGTTATGCTGAAGGACGAAGAAGGCAAATGGCATGTGAAGGCTGCCGGACCGACAACGAGTATTCGTGAAGAACCATACCAAGGCGATATCATGAAACGATTCGGTATCCGTGCAGTTATCGGTAAAGGCGGAATGGGACCAAAAACTCTGGAAGCACTTAATGAACACGGCGGCGTTTATCTAAATGCAATCGGCGGGGCTGCTCAATATTATGCAGACTGCATCAAATCCGTCGAAGGCGTGAACTTCACTGAATTTGGTATTCCAGAAGCGATGTGGCATCTGAATGTTGAAGGCTTCACTGCAGTAGTAACTATGGATTCACATGGAAACAGCCTGCATAAAGACGTTCAGCAATCTTCATTGGAAAAATTGGCACAATTCAAAGAACCAGTATTTAAATAAATGTATGGAAAAAGACGCTCACCAAACGGTTGGCGTCTTTTTCCATAGCTTACTCTTCTATTTCCGGCAGTGGATCGATCCTTGATGCATCCTCTAAATTCAGTCCACTTTTCACAAAATGAACAAACACTCCACCACTTAAACCAAGACAACCAACAAAGCCTAAAGTGATAACCCATTCCAGCATTTCATTCCCCCCCTGCTAATGTATATGAAAAAAAGGCGAAAATTACCTCAGAAAAGTACAATCTTTTGGAAAGGTCGCACATACATTAGAAGAGAAAGGGGGGATTTTCATGCAGAATAACTACTTCTTATTCTTTATGGCCATGCTAACTGGTTTTGCTTTCATCAAACTTCCTGTGGCAAACACGATTTTCTCCGGACTTGAAACATTCCTTGACGTAATCGGAATTGTAATCGTTCTCATTTTCGCTATCGCCATTATTTGGAAGGCGGCACAAGCGTTATTTAAAGGATAAACAAAACATGGAGGGCCGATCCTTTTCGGAGGAGAGGTCCTTTTTTGCGTCGGATTATAGATAAGAATTCGGCCTCCGGTGCGTAATTCGACCGTCGTCGGCGATAATTCGGCCGACGTCGGCAGTAATCCGATCCACGGAGCGAAAAATTCGACCGACGTCGGCAATAATTCGACCCACGGAGGGGAAATTCGACCGACGTCGGCAGTAATCCGACCCACGGAGCGAAAATTCGACCGACGTCGGCAATAATTCGACCCACGGAGGGTAAAATTCAACCGTCGTCGGCGATAATTCGACCCACGGAGCGAAAATTCGACCGTCGTCGGCAGTAATACGACCTTTGGAGACGAAAATTCAACCGACGTCGGCAATAATTCGACCCACGGGGGGAAATCCAACCGACGTCGGCGATAATTCGAGCTTCGGAGCGAAAAATTCGACCGACGTCGGCAATAATTCGACCCACGGAGGGGAAAATTCGACCTTCACAATATCATGCATATAAATCTCCATGTTCCAAACAATAAGAAAAAAGGACATGGGGGATATTCCAATGAAAAAAATGGTGATTTTATCCGCTTTTATTTGCTTGATATGCTCTTTGGCAAGCCCGGCTTTTGCAGAATCCTATAACTGGGGTTTCAATAAAGGAAAAAATGGGACACCTGCCGATGCCGGTAAAAAATTCAATGAAATGCTGCCTGAATATGAAGCGATTTATAAGGGGGATACAAAGAAAAAAGTCGTTTATTTAACATTTGATAACGGTTATGAAAATGGCTATACGGCTCAAATTTTAGATGTTCTGAAGAAACATGGTGCTCCTGGAACTTTTTTTGTCACGGGGCATTATTTAAAAACGGCACCTGAGCTTGTTGTCCGTATGGCTAATGAAGGGCATATCGTAGGAAACCATTCATGGAACCATCCGGATATGACCAGCGTGACGGACGATGTGATTCGCACGGAGCTTGAGAGGGTAAAAGAAGCAACGGAAAAATTAACGGGGCAAAAGGGAATGAACTATTTAAGGCCGCCTCGTGGGGTATTTAATGAGAGAACAATGAGGGTTGCAAAAAAAGAAGGGTATTACCACATCTTCTGGTCACTGGCATATAGAGACTGGATTGTTGATCAACAAAAGGGTGCCGCGTTCGCTCACGATGAAGTGCTTAAGCAGATTCATCCCGGTGCGATTTTATTATTGCATACCGTATCGAAGGATAATGCGGAAGCATTGGACTCGATTCTGACGGATCTTGAAAAACAAGGGTACGCTTTCGGTAGCCTTGATGATTTAATGATTGAGAAGCAGTTGCCGAACCGAATGCTTTATTAAATGAGAAGCGGGTCCTGAAGAGATAATTCAGGTCCCGCTTTTATCCATTCTCCTCAATTTCAAGTAATATTTCAGGAAACATGCTATAATACGTGGAAAACTGCTAAAGGATGGATCGCTTGTGTGGACAGAAAAATTACAGGTTCAAGGACCCTATAATTTCGATCTAGTTCTCGAACGATTATCGTTAGACCCACTTCAGGTAGTTGATTTTACTAACAGGACGGTAAAAGTTCCGCTATATATAGAAAAAGAGCCAATCGTTTTGCAGGTTCAGGCAATAGGAAATATCGATGAACCATCTTTTATCATCAAAGGTCATTCAGAGGTATACAAGTCAAAAGCAATCGAACGGTTAAAAAAGGTTTTTCATTGGCATCAGCCATTAGAAGGCGTTTCCCGGCATTTCCGGGAATCCGATTTGCGGGAAATCTTCGAAGAACACCGCGGTACTGCCATAGTCTTGGACTTCGATTACTACAGTTGCCTCGTCAAATGCATCATACATCAGCAATTGAACTTATCCTTTGCCCATACGCTTACGGAACGATTCGTTAAAACCTTCGGCTACCAGATGGAAGGTGCCTGGTTTTATCCGACGCCGGAAACAACCGCCCAACTTAAAATCGAGCAATTGAGGGCCATTCAATTCAGCGGGCGGAAAGCGGAATATGTCATCGGACTTTCCGAGCAGATCATTCAGGGCCATCTCAACCTTGATATAATGGAAAGGCTATCCGATCAAGAGGTTATGGATACACTAATAAAAATACGCGGTATCGGTAGATGGACGGCTGAAAACTTCCTGCTTTTTGGACTTGGCCGGCCGAACCTATTTCCTAAAGCCGATATTGGCATTCAAAATGCCTTGAAAATATTATATGGCTTACCGCAAAAGCCAACCCAAGAAGAAATGGAGACCTATAGTGAGAAATGGGCTCCATATCTAAGCTACGCTTCCCTCTATTTGTGGAGAAGCATTGAAAAACGGAGTGAAAAGAAATGACAAACATTCAAGATACAAAACTGGAAGTGAACCAAACCCTTCCCCTTACGATTAAACGGCTTGGCATTAATGGAGAGGGAGTCGGTTATTTCAAAAAGAAAGTCGTCTTCGTTCCAGGAGCATTGCCTGGTGAAGAAATTGTAGCTTTAGTCACAAAGGTGCAGCCAAACTTCACCGAGGCGAAAATAAAAACCATCCGTAAAGAATCACCGCACCGCATTGCAGCGCCATGTCCGGTTTACGCTGAATGCGGCGGATGTCAGTTACAGCATTTAAGCTATGACCAGCAGCTTATCGAAAAGCGCGATATCGTCATTCAAGCGATGGAGCGCCATTCAAAATTACCAGTTTCTTCATTAAATGTAAAAGAGACAATTGGTATGGAAGATCCTTGGAATTACCGTAATAAAAGTCAGTACCAAGTCGGCCAAAAAGATGGTAAATTGATTGCTGGCCTTTACGGCTTGAATTCCCATAATCTGATCGATATCCCGAATTGCCTTGTACAGCATAAGGCAACAAATAAGGTAACACGTACAGTGAAAAAGATACTAAAGAACCTGAACATCTCGATATATAACGAAAGAAAAAGAAAAGGTGTTATTCGTACGGTCATTACACGGGTAGGCTTTGAAACAGGTGAAGTGCAGGTTGTCCTTGTTACGGGTGCAGAGGAAATTCCACAAAAAGATCAATTGCTAAAACAAATTCGGGACCAATTGCCAGAAGTGAAATCGGTCGTTCAAAACATCAACAACCGGAATACTTCACTGATATTTGGCGAAAAAACGATTCACCTGGCAGGCGAAAAAGTCATCAACGAAACATTGGGTGACCTATCATACGAACTATCAGCCCGTACATTCTTCCAGCTTAACCCCGTTCAAACGGTTCGCTTATATGATGAAGTGAAAAAAGCGGCTACCTTAACCGGCACGGAAAAAGTGGTTGACGCATATTGCGGTGTGGGAACCATTGGGCTTTGGCTGTCTGAAAATGCCAAGGAAGTCAGAGGAATGGACGTCATTAAAGAATCCATTGAGGATGCCAAGAAAAATGCCAAAAAACATAAACGCGACAATGTATACTATGAAACAGGCAAGGCCGAGAATATCCTTCCACGCTGGAGCAAAGAAGGCTGGAAACCGGACGTACTTGTCGTCGACCCGCCAAGATCCGGCTGTGACCAATCGTTACTGCAGACAATCTTGAAAGTAAAACCGAAAACCATAGTGTACGTTTCATGCAACCCTTCCACATTGGCGAAGGACATACAAGAATTGAGCACTTCTTATCGCGTGGAGGCCATACAGCCTGTGGACATGTTCCCGCAGACGAGCCATGTAGAGTGTGTCTCGCAACTCATTTTAAAAGAAGGCAACTAACGAATTGCTAGTTGCTTTGTATAGAGATTTTACACTGATGTAGATGGGTAAATATATTGGAATCACGTATTGATAATAAGGGAATAAAATACTGATTTTCTGAGAACATGTTTTATTAAAACATGTTCTCCTATTTTTTATTCTTCTTCATAATGGAATTCTGGTGGGTTTGAGCTATAAATACGTTTTGGGTATTCAGGTCCGCCGTCAATTCCATTCAGGACCGAAATTCGTTAAAATAAACATTGAATAGTTTTTCACAATTATAAATGTCCAAAATGTACTTGTGTTTGATAATGAGTTATTAAGCATGATATAAGTGTAAAAGAAGTGGAACAATTGACTTTATATTTTTTGACCGAGTGTTTGAAGTTGTATCCATAGTGAGAGGATTTGAGTTAGAAATGATAGATAATTTTTGGCGTGATTTACCACGACCATTTTTTGTACTTGCACCAATGGAAGATGTGACAGATGTTGTTTTTCGTCACGTAGTAAGTGAAGCCGGTCGACCGGATGTATTTTTCACAGAGTTTACAAACTCGGATAGCTATTGTCATCCAGAGGGCATGAAAAGTGTCCGTGGCCGTTTGACTTTTACAGAAGATGAACAGCCAATGGTGGCACATATTTGGGGGGATAATCCCGAATATTTCCGTCAAATGAGTATTGGCATGGCAGAGCTGGGATTTAAAGGCATCGATATCAATATGGGCTGCCCTGTCCCGAATGTGGCATCGAGAGGGAAAGGTAGTGGCCTTATTCTGCGTCCAGACGTTGCGGCAGAACTTATTCAAGCAGCAAAAGCGGGCGGACTGCCTGTCAGCGTGAAAACACGACTTGGCTATAATGATGTAAATGAGTGGGAGGAGTGGCTGACGCATATTTTACAACAGGATATTGCGAACCTTTCCATTCATTTACGTACAAGAAAGGAAATGAGCCAAGTAGATGCGCATTGGGAGCTAATTCCGGAAATCAAAGAATTACGTGACCGTATTGCACCAAATACGCTACTAACAATCAATGGAGACATTCCTGATCGTCAAACTGGGCTGCAGCTTGCTGAACAATATGGTATTGATGGCGTTATGATCGGGCGAGGTATTTTTAAAAATCCTTTTGCTTTTGAAAAAGAGCCAAAAGAGCATAGCAGTAAAGAATACCTTGATCTTTTAAGATTGCAGCTTGATCTTCAAGATCAATATGCGGAAGAATTGCCACGTTCAATCACAGGGCTTCATCGCTTTTTCAAAATTTATGTTAAAGGATTCCGTGGAGCTGGAGAATTAAGAAATCAATTGATGAACACGAAATCAACAGATGAAGTGCGTGCATTGCTTGATAACTTTGGAAAAGAATATTGATGGGAGCAATAAGCAGAGTGATCCGGGAATCTGGAAAAGGTTCTCGGATTTTACCCTGCGTTTATTTCCATCCATTTGTGAAATAATGAAAGTACTGTGAATAGAGAAATACATAGGAGGTTTTTGGATGCATAATCATGATATATTAATTCGATTAAGATATGCGCTTGATATTAAAAATAAAGATATGGTAGAGATATTTAAACTTGGGGAGATCGAAGTGACAATGGAAGAAGTCATGCAGATGCTTACAAAACCAAAAGATGATTATTATGATGAATATGAAGAATATGATGATATGGATGAAGAGGAAGATGGGATAACCTGCAATAACATGATGTTAGAGTCCTTTTTAAATGGTTTGATCATTTTTAAAAGAGGGAGACAAGAGCCAAAACCTGGTCAGCCTCAAAGTCAGGCGCCTGCTGTAAAGAATAAGGAAAGTGTGAATAATATCCTTCTGAAGAAACTGAAAATAGCCTTATCATTAACCAGTGAGGATATGATTGATATTTTGGAAGAAGCAGGAGTCATGATAACCAAAGGGGAATTAAGCGCTATACTAAGAAAAGTAGGTCATAGGAATTATAAAGAGTGCGGAGATCGATACGCGAGGAATTTCTTAAAAGGATTAACTTTGAGATATAGGGGATAAGGGTTCAGTAACTGTTTCTATCATGCACATCATTACAATTAGGCCTTGATTTCGTGAAAAGTACTTTTCCGATTTCAGGGTCTTTTTTCGTATGAACGTTTGGAAGGGATAGAAAGTGCGAAATAGTAAAAAAACAGAAGGCGCCGTCAAGGCACCTTCTGAATCATTAATCTTTTAAAAAGTCTGGTTTTGCGAAATTGGGGTTGGGATATTTATAAAAGCCTTCTCCAGCTTCTCTTCCGGTTTTCCCTTTATCGATATACTCTGTTTTCAATAAGTTAGCCAGCTTTTCAACCTCTGGATCACCTGTCGCTTTCGCTTTTGCAAGTGAAATATTATAAGCGGTATTGATTCCTACCACGTCCAATATGGCGAAAGGACCAAGAGGTGCCCCTGTTGCGACCATCCACGTTTTATCGATGGTTTCCGTATCAGCCACTCCTTTTAATAAGAGCATTTGGGCAGCATCCAAAAGAGGAACCAATAAGGAATTTAGAATATAGCCTGGCTGCTCTTTATGTAAAGGCAGAGGAACCATTCCAATCGCTTTTGCAAAATCAATCACTTCATCGAACACTTCACTATCCGTTCCAGGATGCTTCATGATTTCTGCCGTATTGTTTTTCCAGATTTCATTAGCGAAGTGTAACGCCAGGAATTTTTTTGGACGACCTGTCGCTTCGGCAAACTGGCTTGGTAATAATGTAGAAGAGTTCGTGGCGAAAATTGTTTTTTCAGGTGCCACTTTTCCTAACTCTGTGTAAAAATCGGTTTTGATTTGAACCACTTCCGGAATCGCCTCAATCACAAGATCAGCTTCGGAAACGGCAGCAGATAAATCACTGTGGAAAGAAATGCGGGAATAAGCAGTATTAAGATCTTCCTCCGCAGCGCCTATGTCTTCTTTATAGTATGGCTTTAAATTAATGATCCTATCTTTTGCACGTTCTAACGCTTCATCATTGATGTCATATACTGATACGTTAAATCCTTTGAATGCGGTTTGAAATGCAATCTGACTTCCTAAAACGCCGCTGCCGGCAATCGTGATATTCTGATAATTCATAGTCATTCTCCTTTATTTCTTTTGGATATCTATACTTGTTAATTATTTCACTTAGCTTGAAAATAGATGCAGGAATAGCTTAGGATATATATTGTTTTCCCTTCAAGGGACCCGATAAACGCATTTTAAAACGTAACACCCCTTCTTTGATGCAGGGGTTTCTTCATACCTTCCTATCATTTTGGCTTGATGATAGCTTGTACGTATTGCTCATTTCATCAGTTGCCCATTGCATTTCACCCGTAACCACATAGTTTATAATAAAAGGTTGGACGAGGTGCAAAAATGGATGATGACCAAAAAGTGATAACCATTCTTGGGAGTGCAGGAGGGGCCGCAAAATCAATACTTTCCATATTGAATAAATCAGCTATTGATAAAAAGGATCCAATCCATCTTTTTATATCCAGCTGTATTATTCACTTAATTGATAGTAAACAAAAGGAAGAAAAATATTATCATGAATTATTTCCACAGCTAAAAGATCAAATTGTACTGCATCAATTTGATTTAAAAGATACAAAGCGGTTTATTAAGCATCTTGAAAGCACAAAAACATTATGTGTCATTGATCTTTCATGGGCGGATACGGTTGAAATGCTGCAATGCTGCGACGCATTAGGCATTCATTATGTTAATTCCGCTTTAGAAAATACAATGATCGATGAAAATGAAGAATTGTATTATGGGTTTCCTCTAATTGAACGGATCAGGCATTTTGAAAAGGTTAAAGATCAATTTTCCAATTCTACAGCTATCATTGGGTCGGGAATGAATCCAGGGGTGGTCCAATGGATGGCCATTGAGCTGTTAAAGAGTGATTCAGAGGAACGGCCGCTTGGCTGTTACATTGTAGAGCATGACAATTCGTTTTTTAAGGACAAATCGAAGGCAAAGAATGATGTCATTTACACAACCTGGTCTCCCGAGTGCTTTCTGGATGAAGCTATTTCAAGCTATCCAATGTTTATGAATCATCATACCCCGCTCTTTTTATATGAAAATGTTTATGATGTCGAATTTAAGGTCACATTAGGGGACAAACAGTTTTACGGTTGTTTAATGCCACATGAGGAAGTATATACTTTAGGTAAATTGTATGATATGGAAGGCGGCTTTTTATATAAGGTAAATGACCATACGACGGAGTTAATCCGCTCGAATCTGGATGACACCGATCAATTATGGAACCATGACATGAAGGTTCTGGATCCGCTTGAAGCCGAACTTGACGGGGAAGATCTAGTTGGTGTCCTTATTGTTTATCAAGATAAGGAGCGTTATATGTATAATACATTAAGTAATCGCGATATCTTTTCCAAATACAAAACCAATGCAACATACTTTCAAGTGGCCTGCGGGATATATGCTTCATTATCGGTGCTGCTAATGGATCAAATCCCCAAAGGGGTATACTATGTGGATGAGTTATTGTTAAATACCAATAATCATTACGGTCAGTATTTGACCTATTATATGACGAGTTTTGTAATTGGGGAAAACAATCATTCAGATGGTCCTTTACTTCACAGAATGAAAAAGATGAATCAATAATTTTCAACTATATAAAGTTGTGCACAAGGTGGGGTAAAGGAAAAAGGAAAAATCCTTATTTTTCAAATTTCCCTTCTGAATGTGCATAACTTTTTTGTTTTTTGATTTTCTTTTTACGTGAACGTTATGGCAATATCCGGAGCTGATCAGCAGCTCTTTTTTTATTGTTGTAATGGACTTTAGCGTCCGTAAGTACAATGTAAAACAGACAAAAAAGAGGATAATCAATCCCCTTGGTTGTCTTCATTTGTTTGTTCATCAGATTTTTGGACGATTTCTTTTAATTCACCAATGTCACCTTTTGCATTGATAATCTCAAAAATTTCATTTAAGCCTTCTGAGGTTTTTTCATCTTCCGTTTTCACTATACCCCTCCTTAATTAGGTTAATGGTTAAGGTCTCCAAAAAACCAGTAGATAAAACATCAGCTGCCTTGGAAAATTGATGAAATTCTCTTCGCGATTTCATTGATATAAACGCATTTTAGGCTGATGTTTATTGTAAAAACTACAAAAATTCAAATTTTTTTGTCCATGCAATATGGACAACAATAAAATTATCTATTATTATGATTGTTATAAGACTTAGTATAAAGGGATTTTTGTTAATATTGAGTGTGTTTTTGGGGAAGACACGTGTATTTTTGGAAAAAAGGAAAATATACAATGTTTTTTAAATTGGGCTAAAACATAAAAAGATCCTGCATTTATTCCAACCATCAATGAGGGGGTATATTAAATGTCAAGTGAAATATTAAATAAATTTTTGAAAGAAAATTTGGAAGATTTAAAAGAAAAGGGGCTTTATAACGTTATTGATCCGGTGGAAGGTCCGAACGGTCCGGTAATCACCATTGCAGGCAGAGAGCTAATTAATTTATCATCCAATAATTATTTAGGTTTAGCAACAGATAGACGATTAATAGAGGCTTGCATAGAAGCGACGAAAACATATGGAGTCGGTGCCGGTGCGGTCCGTACAATCAACGGAACGTTAGATATTCATGTCAAATTAGAAGAAAAGCTTGCCGAGTTTAAACATACAGAAGCAGCCATTGCTTATCAATCTGGATTTAACTGTAATATGGCAGCGATTTCAGGAGTGATGGATAAACATGATGCCATTCTTTCAGATGAACTGAATCATGCTTCAATCATTGATGGTTGCCGATTATCCAAGGCGAAAATTATTCCCTTTATCCATTCCGACATGGACGATTTACGGACAAAAGCACGTCAAGCAAAGGAGTCCGGATTGTATAACAAGATCATGATTATTACCGACGGAGTGTTCTCCATGGATGGGGATATTGCCAAGCTTCCCGAAATTGTGAAGATAGCAGAAGAGTTCGATTTAATCACGTATGTTGATGATGCGCATGGTTCGGGTGTATTAGGTAATGGTGCAGGAACGGTAAAACATTTTGGATTATCGGATAAAGTGGATTTCCAAATAGGAACATTATCCAAAGCCATTGGTGTTGTTGGTGGCTATGTAGCAGGAAAGAAAGATTTGATTGATTGGTTAAAAGTGAGAAGCCGTCCATTTTTATTTTCAACGGCTGCCACACCAGGAGCAGTTGCAGCTAGTATAGAAGCCATCGATATATTGATGAATAGCTCAGAACTTCAAAATAAGCTGTGGGAAAACAGCGATTACTTGAAAAAAGGCCTAAAAGAATTAGGGTTTGATATCGGGGAGAGCGAAACACCGATTACACCTTGCATTATAGGTGATGAAGCAAAAACGCAGCAATTCAGCAAGAGGCTGAATGAAGAAGGTGTGTATGCCAAATCCATCGTATTCCCTACCGTTCCAAAGGGAACAGGAAGAGTAAGGAATATGCCTACTGCTGCTCATACAAAAGAGATGCTGGATCGTGCAATTGCCATTTATGAAAAAGTAGGAAAAGAGATGTCGATCATATAAGAAATTGCTTGTTTCGGAGTTTAATACATGGGGAGGGATTTTTGATGAAAAAGGTCTTGGTAACGGGGGCTTTAGGTCAAATTGGTTCAGAATTGACGCTGAAAATGAGAGAGATTTATGGAGCTGACAATATCATTGCAACAGATATTCGAAAAACGGACAGCGATGTTGCTCAATCAGGTCCATTTGAGATATTGGATGTTACGGATGAAAAAGCGATGTATAACATGGCAAAAAAACATGAAGTGGATACGATTATACATTTAGCCGCTTTATTGTCGGCAACAGCTGAAAAGAAGCCGCTTTTAGCTTGGCATTTAAACATGGGCGGATTGGTCAATGCTTTGGAATCTGCACGAGAATTAGATTGCCAATTATTTACACCTAGCTCCATTGGTGCGTTTGGTCCAACCACTCCTAAAGATTGGACACCGCAAGACATCATTCAACGGCCGAACACGATGTACGGTGTGAACAAAGTATCCGGAGAGTTATTATGTGATTATTATCATCATAAATTTGGGGTTGATACGAGAGGTCTTCGATTCCCGGGACTGATTTCGTATGTAACACCTCCTGGCGGCGGAACTACCGACTATGCAGTTGAAATTTACTATGAGGCGATTAAAAACAAGCGATATACATCTTACATTGATAAGGGAACGTATATGGATATGATGTATATGCCGGATGCTTTAGCAGCCATCATTACATTAATGGAGGCGGATGCCTCAAAATTGAAACATCGGAATTCTTTCAATGTTTCTGCCATGAGCTTTGATCCGGAGCAAATTGCAGCCGAAATTAAAAAGCATATTCCGGAATTTGTCATGAATTATGAAGTCGATCCTGTAAGACAATCCATTGCAGACAGTTGGCCAAATACAATTGATTCAACTTGTGCGAAGGAAGAGTGGGGATTCAAGGCGGAATATGATTTGGAGAAAATGACGAATGATATGTTGTTAAAGCTGAGATTAAAGTCCCTTTTAGTAACAGCATAATAAACCTGCCAGCCGAATAAAAGAGTTGCAATACTCTTTTATTCGGGTTACCTTATACAGGGGAATTTTTAATGTTTAAGGGGTGAGCTGTTATAAACGATAAAAAGTAAGCGCTTTCTATGAAACCTTGAACAGAATTAAGAAATAACATGAAATTTGATAATGATCTTTCTAACTGTCAGGAATGCTTAAAAGTGAAGAATGATTTTATGAGGCAGCTTTAAGAAAGGGTAAAAAAAGTGGAGCCTGCTATATCATTTCTATACTAAATAGGGAGTGTATTAAGCATCTTGAAAAAATTTCGACTATTAGTAGTGTAGGGGGAAATGGAATGGCAAACAAAGATTTGAATAGGGACTTGAAAGGTCGTCATATTCAGATGATCGCTTTGGGCGGAACGATTGGTGTCGGTTTATTTATGGGTTCAGCCAGCACGATCCAATGGACAGGCCCGTCTGTAATGTTAGCTTATGCGATCTCTGGGCTTTTTATATTCTTGATCATGCGCGCAATGGGGGAAATGTTGTATTTGGAGCCAAGTACAGGCTCATTTGCAACATTTGGTTATAAGTACATTCATCCATTGGCAGGGTATATGACAGCATGGAGTAACTGGTTCCAGTGGGTTATTGTCGGGATGGCAGAAATTATTGCAGTGGGGACGTACATGCAGTATTGGTTCCCTGATCTCCCTGCTTGGATTCCAGGTTTAATCGCAATGGTGATTCTTGGAGCAGCGAATTTAATTTCCGTTAAATCCTTTGGGGAAATTGAATTTTGGTTTGCATTGATTAAAATCGTGACGATCATTTTAATGATCGTAGCAGGATTTGGACTTATCTTCTTTGGAATCGGTAACGGGGGGGAAGCCTTAGGATTATCGAATCTTTGGGAGCATGGCGGTTTATTTACAGGTGGCTGGAAGGGCTTCTTCTTTGCTCTTTCACTGGTGGTTGCCGCTTATCAAGGTGTAGAATTAATTGGGATTACGGCTGGTGAAGCAAAAAATCCGCAAGAAACGATAACGAAAGCGATTCAAAGTACCATTTGGCGTATTTTAATCTTCTATATCGGTGCGATTTTCATTATTGTAACCGTTTACCCTTGGGATCAATTAAGCGAGATTGGCAGTCCATTTGTTGCGACTTTTGCGAAGGTTGGTATTACGGCAGCAGCTGGAATCATTAATTTTGTCGTAATCACGGCTGCTATGTCTGGCTGCAATAGTGGCATTTACAGTGCTGGACGTATGCTTTACACATTAGGGATGAATGGACAAGCACCAAAATTCTTTGCTAAAGTATCTAATAGCGGTGTTCCTTTATTCGGTACGTTCGGAGTGATAGTCGGGTTAGGAATTGGGGTTGTTTTAAGTTATATTGCACCAGAAAATTTATTTGTGCATGTATACAGTGCGAGTGTACTTCCTGGAATGATTCCATGGTTTGTCATTCTGATCAGTCAAATTAAATTCAGGAAAATCAAAAAAGCTGAAATGCACAATCATCCATTCAAGATGCCGTTTGCACCTGTTACAAACTACCTGACCATCGCTTTCTTGGTCATGGTATTAATCGGTATGTGGTTTAATGATGACACACGTATATCACTTATGGTTGGAATAGGTTTTCTGGCTATCGTTGTGATTAGTTATTTCGCTTTTGGAATAGACAAGCGTGTACAAGCCAATGCTCAGGCAGAGGCTCGGGAAGATAAAGTGGGTTAATCTATCATTCACTTTGGGGTTTACAAAGGGTTGCTGCGGCAGCCCTTTTCCAATGACACCAAAAAGGCAGTTCAGTTTTAACAAGAGATGATAAAATGGAATAAAATGATTGCTTCATTGTGAAGGGTGAACCTTTTATGTTCGGACTTAAAAATCATAAGAAAAGGGGAAGTTGACATTGACAACTTCAAAGAAGAATATGAGGACTTGCGAAAAGGGGCACAAATACTATAAATCCAGCGACTGTCCGACCTGCCCCGTATGTGAGCAGGAACGAAAACCTGACCAAGGATTTCTTTCAGTGCTCTCGGCACCAGCCAGACGTGCATTGGAATACAATGGGGTAACCTCTTTACAACAGCTCTCAACATATAGTGAAAAAGAGATTTTGAAATTTCACGGTATGGGACCAGCTTCTTTACCTAAACTTAGGGCTGTTTTGGAAACAGGCGGGTTATCATTCAAAGATTAATCACTTTACGTGGATAAGGGATCAGGAACATCTTTTTTATGATCATCATCCTTGTTAAACTGATAGTAACTCTAAAAAGTGAGGTAACGAAAAATCATGAGTTCCTATACTCCCTATTTTGAATTCAATCGAGAAAAGTGGGCATCTCTGCGAAACCATACTCCTCTTCCTTTAACTGAAGAAGAATTGGATAACTTAAAAGGAATAAATGAAGAAATATCCATTGTGGAAGTAGAAGAGGTTTATTTGCCCTTGACTCGTTTGATCAATTTACATGTTGAAGCATCTCAGCAGCTTAACACAGCCACCGCTTCATTTTTAAAAACTGATGCTAAAAAAGTACCTTATATCATTGGGATTGCAGGGAGTGTTGCTGTAGGAAAGAGTACGACAGCAAGGTTGCTTCAGACTTTATTATCTAGATGGGATAATCACAGAAACGTAGGTCTTGTCACTACCGACGGTTTTTTGTACCCAAATGATCTTTTAGAAGAAAAAGGACTCATGAAAAGAAAAGGGTTTCCTGAAAGTTATGATACTCAAAAATTAATTAATCTTATCGGTGATGTAAAAGCAGGAAAAAATAAAGTGGAAGTTCCAATCTACTCACATTTGAAGTATGACATTTTGCCAAATGAAGTGCAGACTATCTGTAATCCGGATATTTTAATAGTGGAAGGTGTTAATGTTCTTCAAGTTGACAAGGAAAACCAAGTATTCGTCAGTGACTTTTTTGATTTCTCACTGTATGTAGATGCAGATGTAAACGACGTAGAACGATGGTATGTTGAAAGGTTCCTTTTACTTCAAAAGACCGCATTTCAAAATCCTGAATCCTATTTTCACCGTTATATTAACTTGTCTAAGGAACAGGCCATTAAACAAGCCACTCAAATTTGGGAAGAAATTAATTTGAAAAATTTGCATGAAAATATACTGCCGACAAAAGGACGGGCAAAACTCGTCTTGAAAAAAGGATCAGAACACAAAGTTGAAAATATCTTTTTGCGAAAATAATAAAGATTGTGTATTAGAATAATATTTTTTTGTAATAGCAATAAAGTAAGGAATTTTATTTATAAGGGACTGTGCGATTAGTCTTAAAATTAGCAATATGACCAATGTTCTTACCTTATATTGGTTTAATTATCAGTAATTATTGGTATTGTTATAATATCTAATAATTGGGTGAAATTTATGATACAAGCTAAAAAGGTAGGAGTTTAACATTTTCAGGAAGGTCCTTATTTTTTAGGGAAATGGTTACAGATCTTTCTAATTTCACTTCTGATTTTGTCAATAAATGTGTATTTTCGTCGCTTTTTCCGATCTGTCAATATTATTTCACTAACAGTTTCTTCCTTCAATAAGGGGAAGTTGCTGAAGAAATCTTTTAATGCGACTATCAGGGCGGATAAGTTTAAGCTAATTTCTTCACAAAATCAATATTTTAGCAAAAAAAGTAATAGTAGAATATTTTAATCTATGAAATAATGATAATAGACTATGATATAGTTATAAGGAGACAGAAAAGGTGTGTTCCTTGTTCGTGCCTGGCTTTTTGTGACACCTAAGCAGGAGCGCCTACATCTTTTTTGAAAATATAGGGGATAAGGAAGGTTATAATGAGCAACATACAGAAACAAACAGACGTTATCTTAATTGGCGGCGGAGTCATGAGCGCGACTTTGGGATCATTACTGAAAGAGTTAGCACCGGAATGGGAAATCAAAGTATTTGAGAAGCTTGCAAACGCAGGAGAAGAAAGCTCTAACGAATGGAATAATGCGGGTACGGGTCATTCTGCACTGTGCGAGCTTAACTATACATCCGAAAAATCTGACGGATCTATAGATATAAGCAAAGCAATTAAAATTAATGAACAGTTCCAAGTTTCATTGCAGTTTTGGTCGTACCTTGTAAACTGTAAGCTGATTGATAATCCGCAAGACTTTATCATGCCATTGCCTCATATGAGTATGGTACAAGGGGATAAAAATGTAGCGTTCTTAAAGAAACGTTTTGAAGCGCTGTCAAAAAATCCTCTGTTCCAAGGTATGGAGTTTTCCGATGACCCAGCAAAACTGATGGAATGGATTCCACTTATTATGCAAGACCGTCCATCAAATGATTCTATAGCGGCAACAAAAATAGATTACGGTACAGACGTTAACTTTGGTGCTTTGACACGCATGTTGTTTGACCACCTAAAGACTAAAAACGTCGATATCAAATATAAACATAGTGTCGATAATGTTAAACGGGCTAGCGATGGCACATGGGAATTAAAGGTGCGTAATGTCGATACTGGCAGCGTAGAACGCCACAATGCTAAATTCGTCTTTATCGGAGGCGGGGGCGGAAGCTTGCATTTGCTGCAAAAATCCGGCATTCCTGAAGGGAAGCATATCGGCGGTTTCCCAGTTAGCGGATACTTCATGGTATGTAATAATCCGGAAGTTGTTGCGCAGCATCATGGAAAAGTATACGGAAAAGCTAAAGTTGGTGCTCCACCAATGTCTGTTCCGCATCTTGATACACGTTTTATCGACAATAAAAAATCGTTGCTATTTGGACCATTTGCGGGCTTCTCTCCGAAGTTCTTAAAAACAGGTTCAATGTTCGATTTAATAACTTCCGTAAAACCGAATAATGTTTTAACTATGTTGGCGGCTGGCGCAAAAGAGATGCCATTGACAAAATACCTGATCCAGCAAGTTATGTTATCGAAGGAACAGCGCATGGAAGAGTTACGAGAATTCATCCCGAACGCTAAGAGCGAGGATTGGGATTTAGTAGTAGCTGGCCAACGTGTACAAGTTATCAAAGATACTGCTGAAGGCGGCAAAGGTACACTTCAATTTGGTACGGAAGTTGTCAGTGCATCCGATGGCTCGATTGCAGCATTGCTAGGTGCTTCTCCAGGGGCTTCTACTGCTGTTCATGTTATGCTTGAGGTAATTAATAAATGCTTCCCGCAACGTATGAAAGAGTGGGAACCGAAAATTAAAGAAATGATTCCTTCTTATGGAGAGTCACTAATGGAAAATACAGAGCTTCTGCACGAAATTCAAACTTCAACATCAGAGACGCTTGGTCTAAGCAAAAAAAAAGAGTTAGTTTATAGTTAATTTTTGGATACTGAAGCAACATTGAAATTAAAAACAACAGAACCTTTAATCTATCATTGATTGAAGGTTCTTTTTTTGTTTTAAAGCTTATTCAATTAAGGATTCTTACTTGTAGGCAAACTCAAGGAAAATTGAGTTTGCCTATATTTTTTTATGCGAAATCTTTTGGGATGCTTTAATTGCATCCTCAGTTTGTAGATGAAAGGGCTCTATCTAAAAGTTAAGACTAAGTTGATTGGAGCGGATGTTCGAGACTCCTGCGGGGAAAGCGCGTCTAGGGGAGACCCAGCAGGCGCAAGCCGAGGAGGCTCCCGGACCGCCCGCGGAAAGCGAGTGCCCTTCGTTCCAATCAACGTCCAAATTGTACAAGAGCTTCTAATGCATCTTTGAATTTATTTGGGAAATGGTCTCTTTATTGCAAATAACGAAAAGCTGTGCATCATCAGGAATTCGTGCATCTAATTTTTGGTTTATGTTAAGATCACCACGATCCGCTACCAGTGTGGCTCCTTTGTTAAGAAGATCTATAAACGCATCACGATAGGTTAGCCATTCATCTTGTTTAGGAATCTCATACATAGTTTCTTCATATTTTGTGCTCATAAGTTCTGAATACATGTGGGTGACTCCATGAGAAAATAATGATCGTACTGCAGCGTGGGAGATCATTTCTTGCGTAGGAATAAACTCATCCACCATTACACGCTCGAATAAACGAATATGCTTTTGATTGATCACCTCGGCTGTGACATGGATGGGCGTATTCGTCCTTTCTTCAATGGCCGTTATGGCAGTGGCAACTAATAATGTCTTTCCATCGACAAGTAAAGGATCCTTTGTAGCATAATTATCTTGTGTTATTTGGTCAGCAAAAATGATAACTCCTTTTGCTTTAGGCAGATTTGCACGGAGTAATGTTTCTTCATCGGTGGCATCCCCGCGAACATAAAACAGACGCTCCTCCATCATAGGAGCTTTTTCCAAGTTATCAATGATTACAATATCAATGGTTTCATCAGATTTAAAAATTTCTTGGATTGCAGATTTTGACTTATCACTCCAACCAATCAAAATGATATGATTTTTACCTGTATATTTCATTTTTCCACCAACTTTACGTTTTTCGATAAGATATACAGATTTAATGGTTTTTCCAATAAAAAGACTAACAAGCCCAATACCCGTGATGTAAAGTCCAATGGTAAATGCTTTTCCAAGATCGGTGACCGGTGCATAGTCCCCAAAACCAACCGTAGCAAGAGTTGTAAGAACCCAGTAAACTGAGGTTAAATATGATTCGAACGTCTGTGGCTCAATAGAAAAAGCAACATATGCAGCAACTAATATGTATAAAATGGCAAATGGTATAAAGATTCTACCTCTTAATTTAATCAGGTAATATATTATTTTTTTTACCTTAATTCTCATCATACCCATCCTAGTTTTCAAGTCATCATCGATTAAATTTATATTTCCCCAATTAAACAATTAAATAAACGTAAGTGTAAAAAAACTATTTTTTACCGAAGAAGTGTGCAAGAAGCAGAAGAGAACTATTTAAAATAACGTTCAGTTCTTTTTCTTATGAAAAAAAAAGGGTTTCCATTAAAGCTTAATGGACCACACAACCAGTTTTAGTTTTTTGCAGCAGAACCATGCATTTTGCTATTAAATTCAGCTCTAATTTTAATATAGATTATAAAATGGACAATATTAAATGAATCTTTGTAAATAAATTATAAAATTATCATCAAAAAATAAAATTATTATTAGAATTTTCAGTATACAATGAATGTTAAATAACGGGGAGGTACAATGAAAGCGGATACAATGAATGGAATAACTACTTTATGAAGTAACAGGATTGCATACAAAAGGCAGTACTCCCCATATTAATGAACGACCGGAATATAGCTGAGCACCCAGATGGCGGTGTAAGGCAAGATTGGAACGCGGCACATAACTGCGAGTGTTTTGCTTCGAATCCTCAATAAGAGCTGGAAGAGGGTGAAAAATCTGGGGAATCCTCGTGCATCACGGGCAATGGGCATTTGTGAAACAGGATTGGCCCATGAATAAATAGTTTCAAGACCTTTCCTCCCATATTTGTCTTGTTAGGCTATGGGGGGCGTGCCAAATTTGGATATTTTTAAACGATATGGCGGCAAGCGGAGAACTAAAAGCCCTATCGTAATCGAATGTTGTATTCTGGCCCTGTTGCCTCACTAAATCGTGAGACAGAAGCGATAAAGAGAATCGGATATGGGTATGACGCCAAGAATTTACCCAGCATGCAATTATATAATAGGGGGGAATAATTATGGGATCACCAAATGTGGCGACAAATACGAAACAAGAGAAGCCGCAAATTCAATCAACTACTAATATACTGAAGTTCATAATATATAGTTTAATAGGAAGTTTTATGTTTTTTATTCCTATTACCATAAATGGTGTTTCAAGCATACCGATTGATCATATAGTAACCTGGATCAAAGTAACCCTGCCGTCAGCCGTTCCTATTTATGCTCTTATTGTCATTCTATTAGGAGCTATTTATCCATTTATTTCAAAAATTTGGAGCAAGGATAAGGTATCAATCGTTTTTTCTTTCTTAAAAGTAATAGGTGCTGTTGTTGCGATCTTAATATATTTCAAGATTGGGCCAGAATGGTTAATGGCCCCAAGCATGGGGCCTTTCCTATTCGAAAAACTTGTCATACCCGTTGGGCTTGTCGTTCCTTTTGGTGCTCTATTTTTGGCGCTTCTCATTGGATACGGGCTTCTCGAATTTTTGGGTGTACTGATGCAGCCAATCATGAGGCCGATATTTAAAACGCCGGGGCGTTCAGCAGTTGATATGGTCGCTGATTTAGCAGGAAGCTACTCCATTGGTATGCTTATTACGAATCGACTCTATAAAGAAGGAAAATACACGCTTAAAGAAGCCGCTATTATTGCAACTGGTTTTTCAACCGTTTCAGCAACGTTCATGATCGTAGTAGCAAAAACTCTCGGGCTTATGGATATATGGTCCCTTTTCTTTTGGGTTTCTTTAGGGATCACGTACCTTGTCACTGCCATTACCGTACGTATTTGGCCATTAAATAAAATGAGCGACGATTATTATTCGGATAATGCCGATCCAGAAGAGGTTATCAAAGAAGGACTTCTCAAAAATGCCTGGAGCAGTGCGATGGTGGGAGCGAATAATTCCGTAAGTCTTGGCAGAAATTTATGGGATAACTTAAAGGACGGTTTTCTTATGACAATGAGCATTCTGCCGTCCATTTTATCCGTTGGTCTCATTAGCCTTGTATTAGCGGAGTATACTCCAGTATTTAATTTACTTGGCTATCTTTTTTACCCATTTACTTGGGCATTGCAAATACCTGAACCATTTTTGGCTGCAAAAGCTTCAGCTATAGGAATTGCAGAAATGTTCCTGCCGGCGCTTCTCGTAGTTGAAGCACCTCTTGTAACTAAGTTCATTATTGCCGTGGTTTCTGTATCATCCATATTGTTCTTTTCAGCGACGATCCCTTGTATCCTATCAACCGAAATCCCAATCAGCATTACGAAGTTGATTGTAATCTGGTTTGAACGGACGCTCATCACGTTAATCATTACTGCACCTATCGCAATATTGCTGCTTTAGTACAAACGAATTTTAATTCGATCACAAATCGAATGGGTGCGTTCGTATTATAAGGTCGACCAGTAAAAAGTACTGGTTGACCTTTTTTGATAGAATCTTTTATAACAGTAGGCATGGTAGGACGTAGTATAAATTTTATTTGGAGTAGCATCATCACAGAAAAGGATATTGAGTTTATATGTTTCTAACATAACATTTTTATATCTTTCGAGAATTTCGACATTATATTGACAATAATATAGTTACTCATTAGAATTGAAAATGATTCTCAATATGGTACTGGAGGCACCAATGTTATGTCAAAAAGAAGATACAGCAAACAAGTGTTATTTATATCCGCAATCGTTTTAATTTTATCAACGCTTTTACTTGGATGTACAAATGAATCAAAAGAAAATTCAACTTCAAATAAAGACAGTAAAGACATGCTTACTTTGGCTTGGCCTAGGGATATAGGTGAAATGAATCCGCATGTCTATAATCCTTCTCAATTATTCGCTACATCAATGATATATGAACCTTTGGTTAGCTACCAAGATGGAGGCGAGCTGAAACCGCATTTAGCTGAATCTTGGGAAATTTCCAAGGATGGGAAGGAATATACGTTCAACCTCCGTCAAGATGTGAAATTTTCTGACGGTACAAGCTTTAATGCTGAAATTGTGAAGAAGAACTTTGATGCTATATTGAAAAATGTTGATTTACATAGTTGGTTGGGCTTTATTCCGAAAGTGGATCAAACGGAAGTAATTGACCAAAATACATTTAAACTAACATTAAAGGAACCATATTATCCTACTATTCAAGAGTTAGCCGTCGTTCGTCCAGTCCGATTCTTGGGTGAGGCTGGATTCCCTAAAGATGGTGACACTTCAAAAGGTGTTACAAAACCAGTCGGTACAGGTCCATGGGTTTTGGAAGAATATAAACCAGATGAATATGCTATTTTCAAACGCAATGAAAATTATTGGGGTGAACTCCCTAAAGTAAAGAAAATCAAAGTCAAGATCATTCCTGATGCTGAGACTCGAGTTCTTGCTTTTGAAAAAGGTGACCTAGACCTTATTTATGGTGAAGGTGTTATCAGTCTAGATGCTTTCAAACAATTAGAAACAACAGGTACCTATGAGACTAGTATTTCTGATCCGGTTGCGACAAGACAACTAGTTATGAATACGAAGAAAGAACAACTTTCAGATTTACGTGTTCGTCAAGCATTACAATATGGATTTAATAAAAAAGCAATGGTTGACGGAGTTACTTCTGGGTTGGAAGAGAAGGCAGATTTTATTTTACCGACAAACTTCCCTTATACTTCAGACATTGATGTAACAGCGATTGATTATAATGTTGAAAAAGCAAAAGCTTTATTAGATGAAGCAGGATGGAAGCTTCCAAAAGGCAAAAACGTTCGTGAGAAAGGCGGAAAACCACTTGAAATCGAGTTAATGTACGACTCTGCAGAATCAATTCAAAAAGCAATGGCCGAAACATTACAATCTGAGTGGGCTGCACTAGGTGTTAAATTAAATATCGTTGGAGTTGAGCTTACGGTACAAATTGAAAGATTTAAAGCGAATGATTTTGAATTGAATTTCTTTAGTAACTATGGCGCACCATATGATCCACATACTTTCGTAAACATAGTTGGTTCAGAAGGATTTGGTTTTAACGAAGCCATTTCATCTTATCCGAACAGAGATAAGTTGTTAAAACAAATTGCAGATGTTCCTAGAACAACAGATGAAAAAGAACGTCAAGAACTTTACTCAACTATTTTGGAATCACTGCAAGACCAAGGAGCGATTGTGCCTATTTCTTATATTAAGAAAATAGCTGTTTACCAAAAAGATGTATCTAATTTTACATTCCCTGCTAACCGGGATGAACATCCATTCACAGGAATTAGCATCGAGAAGTAAGTTACAGGAGGGTTTTCATGGGCACTTATATCTTGAAAAGAATTATGGCCATTATTCCCATCTTTCTTTTGGCCACTCTTCTAACGTTTGGAATGATTCACCTTTCACCCGTGGACCCAGCTGAGGCATATTTATCTGCAGCACATATCCAATCTACAGATGAAATATTGGCTCAGAAAAGACATGAGTTTGGCTTAGATCAACCTCTCCATGTTCAATATGTAAACTCTATTATTAAGATATGCCAATTTGATTTTGGCATATCTTATCTTTCGAATAAACCTGTTTGGGACGAGGTTACATATCGAATGCCAGCGACCATTCAGTTAGCTTTAGGTAGCATCATTTTAGCTATCCTGGTCAGTGTCCCTCTTGGATTTTTGGCAGGCATAAAGAAAAACAGTGGTATTGACCATTTTAGTCGCCTTCTCTCTTTTTTCGGGGCATCCATCCCCTCTTTTTGGCTTGGTTATTTATTGATTTTTTTCTTTTCTGTTAAACTCGATCTATTCCCTGTCGAAGGAATCGGGACTTGGCAGCATCTGGTTCTCCCTTCCGTTACTTTAGCTTTGCCATTAATAGCTTTGTATACTCGACTGTTACGTGCTAGCGTTCTTGAAAATTTACAGGAACCTTATGTCCTTTTTGCTCGTACAAGAGGGATTGATGAAAAAGTCATTATGGGAAAACATGTATTGAGAATAGCCATATCTCCTATGATTACTGGACTAGGAATGAATTTAGGAAAGCTTCTGACTGGAACCATTATCGTCGAAGCGGTCTTTTCCTGGCCAGGATTTGGTCGTTATTTCATTGAAGCCATTTTTAATCGGGATGTTCCTGTCATTCAATGCTATGTGCTTTTAGCTGCTGGACTATTCATTTTTAGCAACTTGATTGTTGACCTAATCCAAATGTGTATCGACCCACGCATCTCCAGAAAAGGAGGGCAACGTCAATGATAACAAGTCTTCGTATTATGATGAAAAGTCAGAAAGTGATTGTCCTTTGTTCGATAATATTGAGCTTCCTATTTATCATCACAATCTTGGCACCTTGGATTGCACCTAATGATCCTATTGCTGTCAATTTAGCTAATAAACTACAGCCCTCTTCCTTTGAGTATCCATTAGGAACTGATCATTTAGGAAGATGTACGTTATCACGCATCTTATATGGAGCTCGCATTTCGTTAGGATTTGCCACATTAATCTTTATTTCATCATTAGGCATCGGTTTGATTGTTGGAACCATTGCTGGTTATAAAGGTGGATGGGTGGATCAGGTGCTAATGAGACTTTGTGATGGTGTTATGGCATTTCCTAATCTTTTGCTCATTCTTGGACTTGTTGGTATATTGGGACCTGGCCTTAAACAGGTCATTTTAGCATTGATGCTTGTGCAATGGGTGTATTATGCGAGAATTTTCCGAGGAATGGTACTTAGTCTGAAAGAACAAAACTATATAGCGGCAGCTAAAATAAGCGGTTCTTCTCAATGGAAGATAATAAAGAAACATATTGTTCCAAATGTTCTTCCCCCGCTCGCTGTTATGGGTACCTTAGAAATGGGTTGGGCCATCATGGATATATCGGCCATGTCGTTTCTAGGTTTAGGTGTGCAACCCCCTACACCAGAATGGGGAGCAATGATCCATGAAGGGAAATCGTATATTCGGACGAATCCAGAATTAATGCTATATCCAGGTTTGATGATTATGCTCGTTGTCGTCACCTTCAATTTATTAGGCGAAGCGCTATCAGAACGTTTTGGAGTCAAACGTCGTTAATAAAAAGGAATGAGAAGATTGGGAACAGAACAGTCGAATGTATTAAAAGTGAGCGATCTGCACGTAAAAGTACAAACAAAAGATGGTGCTTCCACCCTCGTTCAGGATATTAATTTGGAGCTGGAAAAAGGGAAGGTATTGGGTCTTGTTGGGGAAAGTGGGAGTGGTAAAACCGTTACGAGTATGTCCATTCTACAGCTTCTTGATCGGAGAACAACGACCATTGAAGGTAGCATTACCCTCCAAGGACGAGAATTGAATGGTTTAGACGATAAAGAAATACGTGAAATTCGCGGCAAGGATATTGCCTTTATTATGCAAAATCCGATGAATGCATTTACGCCTGTTTTTACAATTGGCAATCAATTTATCGAAACGATTAGGTCTCATACCTCATTGAATAAAAAACAAGCAAAAGAGCTTGCCATCGATGCGATGCAAAATGTAAACCTGCCAGATTCCGCGAAACTATTAAAAAGCTACCCATTTCAATTGAGTGGAGGGATGCTTCAACGCGTGATGATTGCGATGGCCGCATGTTTAAATCCTACCGTTATTATTGCTGATGAGCCGACAACTGCACTCGACGTTCATAACCAATTACAAGTACTTCGCCACTTGGATAAAATTCGTTCTGAATATGGAACATCCATTTTACTCATTTCTCATGATCTAGGAGTCATTTCTGAAATGGCAGATGATGTAGTCGTTATGCAACATGGCAGAATTGTAGAAACAGCAAATGTGTTTGAACTATTTGATAATCCGCAGCATGAGTATACAAAGAAACTGCTAAATGCCCGCCTTAGCATTAATCATGAAGAACCTATCACCCATATGTTGTGATATATAGACTGCATTCTATTGGGGGGGAACAAATGAGTTTATTACAAGTAAAGGCAGTAACTCATAGCTATAATTCTCATACGTTTTTTAAATGGAAAGAGCATTCTAAAAAAGTACTCACTGACATTTCCCTCTCTATTGACGAAGGAACATGTTTAGGGCTACTTGGCACGAGTGGAGCTGGAAAAAGTACATTAGGAAAAGTGATTCTTGGCTTAGAACGTCCACAGCAAGGACAGGTTCTGTTTCAAGGGCATGATATCTATACTGCTGATAAGCTTACTCGACAAAAGATACGCCGAGATCTACAAGTCGTCTTTCAGGATTCGTATTCATCTGTCAATCCACGAATGACAGCCGAGAGTATTATAGGCGAGCCATTAGAAAACTATGAAAAACTAACCGTAGCCGAACAAAAAAGAACGGTTATTGAGTTATTGGAAAGAGTGGGCCTAAGTGAAAAGGATTTGAAAAAATACCCACACCAATTTAGCGGTGGACAATTACAAAGAATCAATATCGCTAGAGCAATCTCTCTTAAGCCACTGCTAATCGTCTTAGACGAATCCGTAAGCAGTCTTGATATGGTTAATCAAACACTAATTTTAGAATTATTAAGTGAGCTGAAAAAAGACTTCGGCTTATCTTATCTTTTTATTACACATGATATTAAAGCGGCCTATTCAATCTCTGATACTTTGGGTGTACTGGAAAAAGGAAAATTAATCGAGCTTTACGACTCTAAAGATCAGTTTTTCTCGTCAGAACATCCTGTCATTATAAAGATGAAAGGCTCTATCCTTGCTGAGCATCCACGTTTTCGTTCTCTTCCGATGAGGACGAACTAGACCTAGTCTAGAATCTATATTTATTGATTAGAGGGCCTCGATTTCAGTTTGATAATCGAGGCTCTTGTTTATATTTCTTCTGAAGAACAAATTGGAGGGCCTAAAAGGAACCATAAATTGTCCCTTTTATTTGTTGCATCGATACTCAAGCTTCCAATGATCTTAAAGGGTTGTCTCCTATTAGGGATTTAAAACTGACCTGGTAAACTTTATCCTTTTTCTATTTTCCATCACTGAAACAATATTAGGAAAAACATCCATAAACATTATTTGAAGAAAATAATGTTTATTCTAAAAATTCATATTATAATACTTTATTCTTATGCTATATTATAGGGAGAATTATTTATTATCACGTAAAATTTAAGAATTGGAGTGATTTGAATGAAGAAACTTGGTTTACTTAGTATGTTTTTGATTCTAACTATCTTTATCTCGGCTTGTGGAACCAATGAAGAAAAAAATGCAGGTGAGGAAAAGAAACCTGAAAAGGTATACAAAGTTGGTGTGGATACGACTTATCCTCCTTTTGAATTTAAAGAGGGGAACGAATATAAAGGCATTGATATTGAATTGATCAATGCAATCGCAAAAGACCAGGATTTTAAAATCAAATTGTCTCCAATGGATTTCGGCGGAATCATCCCGGCTATGCAAGCCAATCAGCTTGATGTGGCCATTGCGGGAATGAGCATTACAGAGGAAAGAAAAAAGGTAGTGGATTTCTCAACACCGTATTTTGATGCAGGATTAACGATAGTTGTTAAAAAAGAGAATACAAGTACCAAAACTGTTAAAGATCTTAAAGGAAAAACCATAGCAGTGAAAAAAGGAACAACAGGTGCTAAATATGCACAGGATAATGCTACGAAACTAGGAATTAAAGTTGTACAATTCAATGATAGTCCAGCGATGTTCCAGGAAGTGGCCAACGGTAACGCCGATGCCCTTATAGAAGATTACCCGGTTATCTCCTATGCGATCGCCCAAAAAGATCTTGGGTTGAAAATCGTAGGTGACCGTTTGAATGGTGACCAATATGGAATTGCTGTATTGAAAGGGCAAAACGAGGATTTATTGAAGAAAATAAATGATGGTCTTGCTAATCTTAAAAAAGACGGCACGTATGATGAAATTATAAAAACGTATCTTGGTGAATAAACAATAGATTAAAGCTCAATAAGCGCGCTTATGGCGCGCTTTCTTTTTCAAAGGGGTGAAAGAAATGGATATCATTGTTGCGGCATTGCCAATTTTATTAAAAGGACTTCAGGTGACACTTTATATCTTTGTGATTGCCATTATCTTAGGTTTTTTGATTGGTTTACTTGTTGCGTTGCTGCGACTTGCCCCCATCAAAATCTTGAACTGGATTGCAAAGGTTTATGTGGATGCGATACGAGGGACACCGTTCATCGTTCAGTTATTTTTTATCTATTTTGGTGTGAATTCACTGAATTTGATTTCTTTGGACAGTACAACAGCTGGTATAATTACCGTTGCAATCAATGCAGGGGCATATTTTGCTGAAATAATAAGGGCAGGGATACAATCCATCGATAAAGGACAAACGGAAGCGGCTAGATCCATCGGGTTCACTGGAACTCAAACAATGAGATATGTCGTGCTTCCGCAAGCTTTCAGAAGGATGCTCCCTACCATAACGAACCAATCGATCATCAGCTTGAAAGACACTTCTCTATTATCGGTCATTGGTATAGCCGATTTAACCCAGCAAGGTCAGATTCAAGCTTCGGCAACCTTTGAAGCATTCAAGATTTGGCTGGCAGTTGGTGTGATTTACTTTATCATCATCTATTTGTTGACCCTAATTGCTAATTTCATAGAAAGGAGGGTACAAGTTCGATGAGCATCATTACTGTAAAAAACCTGAGAAAATCATTTGGAACTGTCGAGGTTTTAAAAGATATCAATGCAGAAGTGCAGGAAAAGGAAGTAATTTGCGTAATAGGCCCTTCTGGATCTGGAAAGAGTACCTTCCTGCGTTGCCTAAATCTCCTTGAGGAAGTCACGGGCGGTGAGGTGGTCATTAACGGACATGATATAACCGACCCTAAAAGGAAAATCAATATAAACAAAGTCCGGCAAGAAGTTGGAATGGTTTTTCAACATTTCAATCTATTTCCACATAAAACCGTTTTGGAGAACATAACCTTGGGTCCTATTAAAATTCGTGCCACCGATAAAGCGGAAGCAGGAAGATTAGCGCTTGAGTTATTGGATAAGGTTGGTCTAAAGGAAAAAGCAAATAGCTATCCAGGGGAACTTTCCGGCGGACAAAAACAGCGGGTCGCCATCGCAAGGGCATTGGCGATGAATCCGAAGATCATGCTATTTGATGAACCGACTTCGGCCCTTGACCCTGAAATGGTCGGCGATGTTTTGGAGGTAATGAAACAACTTGCAAAAGAAGGCATGACAATGGTCGTTGTTACGCATGAAATGGGCTTTGCCCGGGAAGTCGGGGACCGGGTGATATTCATGGATGGAGGGTATATCGTGGAAGAAAATGAGCCGAATGAATTATTCGGTAACCCTCAGCACGAAAGAACGAAAGCGTTCTTGAGCAAAGTACTTTAACGGGATGCCCTATAAGAGATCATGGTAAATCATGAATGAAGTTGTGCATGAAGTGTGGACAAAGGAATGCGGGAAATGAGGGGAAACCCAAACGCATGAGCCTTTCCCTCGTCTTTGTGCACAACTTTTTTGGTTTTTAGAGCAGGAATCAGTCAGGTGATGGCCTCAATTGGCAAACATCAAAAAAAGAAACCTATGCATTCGACACATGCATAGGTTTCTTCTTTATTTACTTGGCACCGTAACTAAGCAAGTTCGTCATGATTCGATATCCGCCTGGAACCTGTCCTTGAATTTGCCTGTATAGCACAAGGTTGGTGTAGAGGTAGGTCCCATTACCGTATTTAGCCATGAGGATTCCACCATCAAATGGTTCTTCATTTGGATCAGCCATGGAAATGAATGTTTCATACCGTTCATCCCATTCCATTGGAAAATACAATCCTCTTTCTTGGACCCAATTGCTCCAGTCTTCGCTTGTTATTTTATTTGGATAGTTAAAAAGAGCTGATTCTGGTTTCGACACGTTTACCGTGGCTTTTTCATCGGTTACCCGCCAGCGAATGGAAGGATTCCCGAGGGTAAGAGGATATGGAGCTGTCTTCATGGCATCCCATCCATCACCCGGTTTATGGTATTGAACGACGAGATGACCGCCGTTTTCCACATATTCAAGTAAGTGCGCGTTATTTGCCTTTAAATCTTCCCTTGATAGATAGGCACGGATGCCTGTAACGATTGTGTCATATTGACTTAAATCACCTTCAGCTAAATCAGCTGCAGTTAACTTCGTGATGTTCAGCCCTGCATTGCTTAAGTAATCTGCCACTTTATCGAATCCGCTTTCAATGTACCCCACTTTTAATGAAGCTGGCTTCAAAAGTTCAAATGCAACGGTGTTGATAGCTGCGGGGTATTGGTAATAGAATGTTCCGATATGGTCGTAGGAAATTTCCTGAATGGTCGAATCAAAGGTTTTTCCATTGACAGTAGCAACTGCTTTCACCTGATATTCACCATTTTGAACTGCCTTCGGCGGTCTGAGGGTGAACTTCACTTGTTTTTCTTCCGATTTTTCTTTAAATGATACAGTGGCATTTTTTGGATGGACCCCCCAATTTTCAGGGACTTTTAAAGCGATCTTAGCTGATGCTTTTCCTTCTGTATAGTTTTTCAAAGTAACCGTCACTGGGATTTCCTCTTTTACATCTGCTGTATTTACGACGATATCTTCAGGAGATAGGGTAAGGCCAACGTCGGGAAGGACAGCGATCGTTCCATCCAATTCTTCCTTGATAGCCGTTTTTGTACTGCCGTATTTATAAGAAATGCTCGTTGTAATGGTTGATTCATCATAGGCATGGTAATAGGCAGCATCATCAGGAACTTCAACCAGATAGGTCATTGTCGCTGATTTATTTGGTGCTAGATTGACATCTTTAGCTTTTGTTTTGGTTTTCCACCCTTTAGGCACGTTCAATGCAGCAGCGACTTTTTTCAAGGTTTGTTTCCCGTTATTCTTCACGGTTACGGTTACGTACGTTTTTTGACCTTTCGTGAGGATCGTTGAAGCTGCTTTAGCTTGAACTTCGAGTCCTGAGGAGACATAACTGACGTTTTGCAATTGCTCTTCTTTTAATGAGAGCTTATGAAGCAAGTCGTTCTTAATGGCAGGGCTTAGTTTTGCCCTTTTGACTTGCGCAGTAATTGACCGAACATTGGAGAGAGCTGTTTGGGATGTTGAAAAAACTCGTTTTTCATATGGATAAGCCTCAATAACGGTGTCCAAATTCCGTTGCAGGTATTTAAATTCACCTTTTAATTTTGAAGCGGAGCGGGGGAGTTTTTCAGCCCATTCAGTAAAATTGTAAGGTACACCTGCAAAAAGGTCCGACTGTTTTTTTGTATCAACGGCGCTTTGCTTCAAATCCAGATGGATCTGACGAGGTGCTGCCGGGATATCAGAACCCATGCCTTGGCTTTTATGCAGATAGCGGGATTTTTCTCCAAGCTGTGGGTAAGTCATATTGTATATTGGGTCATATTTACCGATTTCAATTGAAGTGGTTGCTTGATCTGCCGAGGAAACGGGCAAATATAACTTCTTCACTTGCCATACTGATAGCCCTTGTTTCAAATGTTGAGGAAACACAGTTGGGTCAGCCGCATCATTAAAGGCACGTTCACTTAAGATTGTCATCGTTCGGTGATGTCCATGCTGGGTATCATCATTCTGAAAGGATGGCATCAATATATCCGGCTGATACGTCCGAATAAAGCGGATAAGCCGTTCATAGGTGAGTTCTTCGCCCCATTTTTCTAATGTTTCCTCTGGTGTTTTAGAGAAGCCGAAATCATAAATGGGATCTGAGGTAGTTTCACTTAGATGATAGGCCTTCACCCCGGTGATTTTTGCAGCTTCAATCATTTCCCTCGAACGGATGATTCCAAGAGCATTGTCCAGTTCATCCCCAATTTCATTTTGTCCGCCTTCACCACGGTTTGCAATCAGGCTGGATGTTTTCACCCCTAACCCTCTGGATAGATAAGCGAGAAAGTCACTGCGTTCATCATCTGGATGGGCACCGCTATTCAAGAATGTCACGGTCGTCTCGAGCGGCTTGACCGCATTCCATAACTCAACTTTGGCTTCCTCAGGATTTGCAGCGCTACCTCCAAGCGGCAATAATGCAAGAACCAACAAAAGGGAAAGCAACGATAACAGAGCTTTTTTCATTATTCCTTTAACCCCCTTCAACTTTATAAGACACTTAAAAAAATGTAGGTTAGTAATATTTTCTAACTAACCACACGAAAAAACTTATCTAATAAATAGCATTAATGGTTATAAATGTAAATGATTCGAAGTAACTATTAAAAGTTGAACATTTTAAATGTTCGGAAAAATAACTTGTCTGTTGAAATTTTTTAAGTTATATTTTTACTTAATTAGGAAGATTTACTAACTAAATGAGGTAAGGCCGTGATGTGATGAGTTTTAAAAGACCACCCAGTCATCAAAAATATGTCAATAAAAAAAGAATCATTCAATGCATCCAGGAATGTTCGCCCATTTCAAGATCTGAAATCGCCGTTAAGCTTCAGCTAAGTAAACCAACTGTTTCTCTGGCTGTGGATGAACTTATACAGGAGAAATGGGTAATTGAGAAAGGAATAGGAGAATCCTCCTCTCAAGGCGGGAGGAGGCCCATCCAGCTCTTTTTTAATGAAAAGGCAGCCTATATCATTGGGGTCGATATAGGCGGGACGAAAGTGAAAATCATTTTAAGTGATTTAAGCGGCAACATTATCGCCGACACTAGTTTTTCAACAAACACTTATTTACATTCAGGGCTTCTTAAACAAATGGCGCTAGAAACGGAACGGTTAATTGCAAAGAACCAAATTGCGAAAGGCAGGATATTGGGGATGGGAGTCGGGATTCCTGGTATAACGCAAACGGCAAGCGGATTAGTAATAGAGGCACCGAGTTTGGGCTGGGTACAATATCCGTTTATAGCCGAAGCGAAGCGGTATTTTGATTTCCCCATTTTTCTGGACAATGATGTAAACGCGGCTGCATTAGGTGAACAGTGGCTGGGTAATGCCCAAAATAAGCGGAATTTGCTGTTCATTGCGGTTGGCACGGGGATTGGAAGCGGCATTATCTTGAATAACCAGTTATACAGAGGGGCCTCCAGTGCAGCTGGGGAAATGGGATATATGGTAACGGACAAAGAGGATATGAAGCGTGAATTCAAGCCGATTTTCCATAGATACGGCTATTTGGAAAGTGTTGCAGGTGGAAAGTCGATTGGCGGTCATTTTACAAGGGAGGTCCTCAAGGATCCTCATCATCTTTTATTCGAACGGGCCAAATCTTCCGAATTATCGGGGGAGGATGCCTTTTTGTTAGCAAAAAAAGGAGACACGACTGCTATGGCTGTCATAAATGAAGCCATCGAACATTTAGCGTGCGGAATTGTCAATGCAGCTAGTTTGCTAAATCCAGAAGTGATCATTTTAGGAGGTGGTGTATTAAAGTCATCTGAATACATTTTACCTAGAATTCGGGAGATCGTTGATCGATATCTTCCAAGTTTAGTAGAAATGAAAACTTCACAACTTGGAGAAAACGCAGGAGTACTAGGAGCGGTTTCCTTATTCTTAAGGGAGCATGATGGCATTTTGAATTTTCGGGATGAGGGGGAGTATTAGTGAAAAATAGGAAAAAGTCGTTTGTTTCAGTAATGGCCTTATCGGCAGCACTATTGATTTCGGGATGTAACGGTACAGATACGAAAACGAATTCGGATGCTGGCGGTGCCAATGGAAAAAAGGGTGATCTGGAGGATAAAATCGTTGTTTATTCACCGCATGGCAAAGATATTTTATCAAAATTCGAAAAGCAGTTCGAAGATGAGTATGGCATCGATGTTGAGTGGCTTGATATGGGGTCCCAGGAAATCCTTGACCGCGTTCGATCAGAGAAAAGTAATCCACAGGCAGACGTTTGGTGGGGGGCACCTTCCACGAACTTCAATCAAGCAAAGGGTGATGGGCTGCTGGCTGCTTATAAGCCTAGCTATTCCGATAGTCTTGATGAAGGATTCCACGATCCGGAATGGTATTGGACGGGAACGAGCCAGACACCGGAAGTCATCATGTATAACAGTAAAGAACTATCAAAGGACGAGGTACCGAAAGATTGGGATGAGCTGCTTGATCCGAAGTGGAAAGACGAAATCATCATCCGCTATCCGTTAGCCTCCGGAACGATGAGGACAATTTTTTCTGCGATGATCTATCGTACGTATAAGGATACAAATGATCCAAAAGAAGGGTATGACTGGTTAAAGAAGCTCGACCAAAACACAAAGGAATATTCAGCAAATCCGGAAATGATGTATAACAAGGTAGCCAAAGGAGAGGGCTCACTTTCCGTTTGGGCAATGCCGGATGTTGTCATGCTGAAGGAAAATAAAAATTATCCGTTTGAGTTCGTCATTCCGGAAAGCGGAACACCTGTATTGACAGAAGGTATCGCCATCGTTGAAGGAGCCAAGCATCCAAAAGCGGCTGAAGCCTTTTATGAGTTCGTGAATTCACCGGAAGCCGCAAAAACTTTGGCAGAAGAATTTTACAGGATTCCGACCAGAAATGATGTGAAGGATTTACCTGAATGGATCACGGAAACGGAAATTAAAGCGATGGATATTGATTGGAATGCTTTCGAGGAAAAAGGTGACGAGTGGATGAAATACTGGGACGAAAATATTAAAAGTGGAGATAAAGAAATTAAAGAATAAGGAAGTGTCGTTGGGATGGCGTCCATAAAAATAGAAAATGTCCAAAAAGCCTTCGGGAAAACGATAGCTGTCGACCATTTAAATCTGGAAATAAAAGAAGGGGAGTTTTTTACCTTTCTTGGTCCAAGCGGCTGCGGTAAAACGACAACGCTTCGGATGATTGCCGGTTTTTATTATCCGACAAAAGGTGTCGTCCGATTTGGCGACAAAGATATGACGCGTGTACCTCCGGAGAAAAGAAATACAGGCATGGTTTTTCAAAACTATGCCCTCTTTCCCCACATGACTGTTTTTGAAAATGTAGCGTTTGGCTTGCGTGTAAGAAAAGTTTCTTCGGCTGACTTAAAGAGGAGAGTGCTGGATGCCCTCCAAAAGGTCAGGCTGGAAAGCTACTCGGATCGTCAAGTGAGCCAGTTAAGCGGAGGGCAGCAGCAGCGGGTGGCCCTTGCGAGAGCACTGGTCATTGAACCGGAGATATTACTGCTGGATGAACCATTAAGTAATCTGGATGCCAAGCTTCGTGATGAAATGAGAGTGGAAATCTTAAGGCTGCAGCGTGATTATAGAATTACCACCATTTATGTCACGCATGATCAGGCAGAGGCATTATCCATGAGTGATCGGATCGCTGTGTTCAATTATGGTGTATGTCACCAGGTCGGGACACCGGCAGAAATTTATAATCGGCCGGCCAATGATTTTGTGGCAAGTTTTATAGGCGAGATTAATCTATTGCCCGTTCAAGTCGAAAACGTTCAACAAGAGAATATAGTGGCTGCCCTTAAAAATAGTGAACAACCGATTAAATTGAATGTAGAAAATCAAGCTGGAGAAGGCATTTCAATCTTACAGACTGATGATGACCTTGCTGTTTCGATTCGTCCTGAAGCAATCAGAATTCTGGATGTAGCCGAGGAAGGAAAGAATATTTTTAAAGGTCAAATAAATTCCGTCCAATTCTTTGGATCTGTTGTGAATGTCATCGTGGATGTTCAAGGCGTGTTACTAAGGGTCGACGTATTCAACACTCATGATTTTGGATACTTTTATCAAGGAAAGGAAGTGTATGTCCAGCTTCCTGAGAAACAGCTGCGTCTTATCCCTGTCATAAGCGGTGATGCGCCATGATTAAAAATCGTGATACGAGATTGACGCTTTGGCTCCTTATACCAGTGGCATTGGTGCTCATAGCTTATGTTCTATACCCATCGTTGAGGACCTTTATCGAAAGTCTGCAAAAAGACGGAACGATATCCCTTGGAAATTATCAGGACTTCTTCGTGCAGGAATCGAAAACGAACCTAGAGGCGCTATGGAATTCCGTTTATATATCCTTATTGAGTGTATTGGTCAGTGCCTTGATTGGCATTCCGCTCGCATTTATTTTTAACCGTTATGATTTTCCCGGCAGAAGCTTCTTTTCATCAGCAGCGATTTTGCCGATTGTCCTTCCATCATTGGTAGGGGTGATGGCCTTTATGTTTTTATATGGAGAATCGGGTTTGATTCCAAATGCCATCAAGGACCTGTTTGGTCTCGATAAAGTTCCATTCAAGATTGGCGGGGTATCGGGAATCCTTATCGTGCATGCCTATACGATGTATGTTTATTTTTATATGACTGTATCCGCTGCAATCAATAAAATAGATCCGTCCCTTGAAGAAGCGGCTTATAACTTAGGCGCAAATAAAATCAAGGTTTTTTGGAAGGTTACATTTCCATTATTGACACCTGCCATCGTTGCCGCTTCTCTACTTGTTTTCATGATATCGATGGCTTCTTTCAGTGCCCCGTTTTTATTAGCTGGCGGATACAGGGTGTTGAGCCTGCAAATTTATTTTTCAAAAATCAATGGTGATATGGAAATTGCCGCTACTCAATCCGTCATTTTATCCATCGTTTCGATTTCATTTCTATTATTCATGCGTTGGTATCAGAATAGGAAGGATTATCGCATGGCTTCGAAAGGAATTGGCGCACACAGGAGTGAAGTAAAGAACCCGTTTATGAAATGGGTGTTGGTCTTAACGGGGATCATCGGCGTAATTATTCTGCTTTTGCCGCACTTTACGATTCTATTGCTTTCACTAGTGCCGGATGGAACCTGGACATTTCAAACATATCCAACAGTATTTAATATTGAAAATTACCGGCTTTTGTTTGAAGACCCTAATATCTTCAAACCGTTACGAAATAGTTTACTGATGGCGGTTATTGCTACGTTGGCAAATCTGGTGTTTGGGGTCATAGCGTCCTATGTGCTTGTCAAACGGAAATTTGTCGGGAAAAGCTTTGTCGATATTCTAGTCATGATTCCTTGGGCGTTGCCTGCAACAGTCATAGGGATGAACTTGATATTCGCCTTCAATGAACCTAGCGTTTTTTCCTTTGGTCAAATATTGGTAGGAACATTTTGGATTTTGCCTCTTGCCTATTTCATCAGGCATATTCCACTCGTTGTCCGCTCGACCAACGCCGTTCTGGAGCAGCTCGATGATTCGATTGAAGAAGCAGCCAGAAACTTGGGGGCAAAGTGGTTTTATACCTTCAGAAAGGTCATATTCCCGATTATTATGCCTGGCGTTTTATCAGGGACATTATTGGCATTTATCGAATCTGTGGGGGAATTCCCGACCTCGGTCCTGTTGTACACAATTTCAAACAGGCCCATATCCATTGAAATCATGAATCAGCTTCGGATGTTCAATATGGGGCAGGCAGCTGCCTATGGGATGATTCAAATCACGCTGATTGTCATCGTTCTCTTTATTTCAAACAAGTTTTTTGGAATCAAGGCGGAAAAAGCTTTATAAATCGGAGGTTCAAAGATGAGCAGGCTTGAAGAATTTATCAAAAATGAAGGTAGTGTCTTTCCCGGAAAAACATATGCTACAGAGCTTCTGATGCCTGTTTTTAATGATCAAAGAGATTACTTATTTCATGCAATGTTCGATATTCATCGGGCGCATGTCATCATGCTTTCGGAACAAAAGATCATTAAAGCAGAAGAGGCAAAAACCATGCTTGATGGGATTCGGAAAGTGGCCCAAACAGATCTCAAGCAGTTGACCTATCAGCCCCAATTCGAAGACTTATTTTTCATGATGGAGGCAAAGATCGGTGAGGAAATCGGTCAAGAACTTGCAGGAAAGATTCATATCGGCCGCAGTCGTAATGATATGGGAGTCGCGATGTACCGGCTTGTTTTGAGAGGCCATCTGCTCCAATTGATTGGCTATGCAAACCATTTGAGTGAGGCTTTCCTGGTGCAGGCTGAAAAACATACAGAAACCTATATAACTGGTTACACGCATACCCAGCCGGCTCAGCCGACTACGATAGGACATTACTTTTTAGCCATTTATGATGTGCTTCAAAGAGATATTGGCCGGTTATGGGCCGCCTATGAAACGGTTAACCAATCGCCTTTGGGCGCTGCCGCGTTAACGACCACCGGTTTTCCAATCAGCCGGAACCGTACGGCCGAACTGCTTGGGTTTGATTCGGTAATCGAGAATTCCTATGACTCGATAGGCGGGGCGGATTATTTATTGGAAACCGCAACGGCCATCATGACGTGCATGGTCAATGCAGGGAGATGGATTCAAGATTTCCTGCAGCATGTGACAAGGGAGTTTGGAACCTTTCATGTGGCGGATCCTTATGTTCAAGTGAGCAGCATCATGCCGCAAAAAAGAAATCCAGTTTCCATTGAACATTCCCGTTCGATTGCAAGCAGTGCGTATGGTGATGCACTCGCTGCAATGAATATGATCCATAATACACCATTTGGTGATATCGTCGACACCGAAGATGATTTACAGCCTCATTTATATCGGGCTTTTTCGAATGCAGGACGTGTCATGAAACTAATGTATGCCGTCATGTCGACTTTGAAAGTAAATGAAGACCACACAAAGAAAATGGCCGCAAAATCCAGTATAACGGTTACTGAATTAGCGGATACCCTATCAAGAGATTACGACATATCTTTTAGAAAGGCCCACTCCATAGCCAGTCATATTGCAAAACGGTCGATTAGTGAAGGGAAGGAGCTATATGATTGGGACACACAAGAAATCAACAAGATCATCAATGAATTCGTTTCAGTGAACATAGCAGAAGATGAATGGAAAAAAATAATCTCTCCCGAATATTTTGTGGAGATTAGAAGCATTCAAGGCGGGCCCTCCCCAAAAGAGGTTACGAGAATGATTGTAAATAGAAAACAAAAACTGGAACAAGAGATGCAGGAATACAAGGTAATGGTCAAAGCATTGAATGATGGCAGGAAGGCTTTAGTGGATTACTGAAGGTATGGGGTTAAAGAAAAATGAGTCTTAACGCGCATGAAACTCACGAGTATATGCGCCAAACTTACGAGTAAAAGTGTGAAACTCACGAGTAAAAGCGTGAAATTCACGAGTATTTGCGCCAAACTCACAGTAAAAGCGTGAAATTCACGAGTATATGCGCCAACTCACGAGTAAAAGCGTGAAATTCACGAGTATATGCACCAAACTCACGAGTAAAAGCGTGAAACTCACGAGTATATGCGCCAAACTTACGAGTAAAAGTGTGAAACTCACGAGTAAAAGCGTGAAATTCACGAGTATATGCGCCAAACTCACAGTAAAAGCGTGAAATTCACGAGTATTTGCACGAAACTCACGAGTAAAAGCGTGAAATTCACGAGTATTTGTACCAAACTCACGAGTAAAAGCGTAAAATTAGAGTATTTGGCTCGGAAGCATTACGATGCATTTTATTTGCCAACTGCGAAAGCTCATAATTCATGATATATAGTCATTCTTTATTAGGGTGGCTATTTATTTTGAATTTTCATCAATGATAATAAAAAATACATAATGTAAGGCGGAATGCTAATGTCAAATAGATCTCAGTTCGGTTTTATCCTGATTTTAATAGCTTTCGTAATATCGATTACTTTTTGCTTTAACCCTAAATTATTAATACCTAGAGGATATGATTTAGGTATTGATGGCCTCGTAGTATCCAGAAACTTGATGATTATTTTTTCGTTGTATTTATTAGTTAAAATAGGGGATTTGATTATAAACAAAAAAGATCAATAGCCTGAAATGAGATTCCTATAATCAATCTTGAGATGCTTTGGGTGTCGATAATAAAGAAGGCTCAGTCTTTTGACTGAGCCTTCTTTATTATCCAAAATAACCGGTTTCAAATTAGCTTCATATATCGTTAACGGATTTAGGTTCCAACAGAACCGTGTGCTTTCTGAAAGCAAGACTTACCGTGATCATCACAATGAAATTGACTGCCAATGCGATGATTCCCACATTCAAATCTTTCGCTGCTTGCGGCAAGGATGGAAACAAGGTCCCTATTGTCGAATGACTGAGTGTAATGCAGATTACGATGGCCAATCCTGTAATGATGCCGGCGATTGCGCCAAATTTATTGATCGGATTATTCCTTCTCAGACTAAAGAGAAGGGATGGGAAAAGCTGTGTGATGAGGCTATATCCCATTAGAATTAATGCGGACATCGTTTCGCCGCCGTTTAAGGTGAAGTAGACGGCTATAAGGGCAATGACTGGAACAAGAAACTTTGCCAATCGTACAACATGGCGATCTGATACTGCAGGTGCAAATTCCTTATAGACGTTTTTTGCGAGCAGTGTGGCGACGCTCATCAAAAGCATGGATCCCGGCACCAAGGCAGTCAGCAATCCAGCTCCGCCGATTATGCCTATAAACCATGGATCAAAGGTCTCGATCGAAAGGCGAAGCAATGACAGGTCTGCATCTGCCCCAACGAGTCCGGGCACTTTCAATATAGCTGTAAACCCAACGAAAAAGACGAATAACAGCATGAGAGTATATAAAGGGCTGATGATGGCATTTTTTCGAAATACCTTGCCGCTGCGTGCTGAATAGACTGCGCTGAAAACCTGGGGCCACATATAGAAACCGAATACGAGCAATATTACCGTGGAGATGAACCATGATACGCTAAGTCCCTGATCTGGGAACTTTAGAAAACCAGGCTTGGCCGCATCAATCGCTTCAAACATCGGCTGAAATCCGCCAAAGTAATGAATCGGCAGATAAATCCCCAAAAATCCTATTATGGCGACCATCATGATATCTTTAATGACCGCTGTCCAAACTGAACCGTGTATACCGGAGATCATCACATAAATGGTAAGGCTGATCGCCCCCATCCAAACTGCCTCAGACATAGAGATGGCACCATAAGATGCTTCTGAGACAATGATCCCCAATCCTTTCAGCTGCACGACGATCACAGGAATCATCGACACCACACCGACAAGCGCAGCCAAAATTCCTAAACCGGGACTCTTATATTTGCTTACAAAGAAATCGGATTGAGACATCAGTTTATTTTCTTTGGCATATCTCCATATTTCCGGTAGGAGCCAATAGGATAATACGTAAGACAAAGTAATGTAAATTAGAACATATAGAGCGGGTGCGCCCTTGCCATAAGCCCAGCCGCTGCCGCCAAGGAAGGAGAAGGTCGTATAGATTTCCCCGGCCATCAGCAGAAAGACGAATATCGCACCAAAACCGCGTCCGCCAACCGTCCATTGTTCCAAGTCCATATCTTTTCCTTTTGAAGAGCGTAGGCCTAAAAATATCGATAGAAGTAAAAATGCTAAAATGATTAAGAGAGCGATATTCATTCCTGGTCACCTTCCCGATTCCTGGGATCCAGCTTATACATGATGCCCAGTATGGCAGAGGTAAGGACCACCCACATAGCCATCCAGAACATATTGAAAGGCATCCCTAATACATATGGTTCTATTTTATTAACAAAAGGCAGAAATCCTAGTATGCCTATAAAAGGAACTAGAGTAAGAATATATATGATCTTCATAAAAAACCCCTCCGTTTTAATAAAGTGAAACGCCCATCAATGGGGTTTATTCTTCAATGCCACTGATGGATGGGTGAACCAAACCGGGATGAAAAATTCATACATGACGGAAAAGGTCCGATAATATATATTAGCTTACACTATTTTGATATAAAATTTAATGCAGTTGCCTGATATATTTGTGCAACAGTGCGCCGACAGCCGAACCCTTGATATGTTCATAAGACAGATAAAGCCATGAATTCATAGTGAGTTCAAGGCTTTATTTCCTTTAGCTATATTTTTTCCGAGTATTATATAGTATCACCAAGAGTAGGAACCAGATCGGGGTCAAGAGCAGTGATAGTCGTGTAGCTTCAGCGAATAGCATGACAATAAGGATGAACAGGAATAATCCTAAAATGGCGTAATTGACAAAGGGTGTAAAAGGAGCCTTGAAAGTCGATTTTGCTCTTAGGTCAGGCCTTGTTTTCGAATATTTGATATGGGAAATCAAGATAATGCTCCATACCCATATGAAACAGATGGCACTGATGGTCGTCACGACGGTAAACGCCTGTTCCGGTATCAGCTTGCTTAATAATGCCCCTATTGATACAACGATTGTGGATGTTAATAAGGCATTGCTCGGAACGGCCTGTTTATTTAATTTTTCCAGTTTAGCAGGGGCTTCGCCATTCCTGCTTAACGTATAAAGTATTCGGCTCGTTGAAAATAAACCGCTGTTGCATGCAGAAGCAGCGGATGTCAAAACGACGAAGTTGATGATCCCTGCAGCGACAGGAATGCCGATTAAAGCAAAGACCTCTACAAATGGGCTGCTCGTGGCATCCAGTTGTGTCCATGGGTTGACGCAGAGAATGACGAATAGTGCACCAACATAGAAAAGTAAAATCCGGACAGGGATTTTATTGATGGCAGATGGAATGTTCTTTCTCGGGTTTGCCGTTTCTGCTGCGGAAACCCCGACCAATTCGACACCGACAAATGAGAAGACGACCAGCTGTAAAGATAATAGGAATCCGGAAATGCCATTGGGGAACATACCCCCATGATTCCATAGGTTCGTTACGGAAACCGTTCCGGTATTGGTATTGAAGCCGATGATCAAAAGGACGATTCCCACGATGATCAAGGCGATGATCGTGATTACTTTAATGATGGCAAACCAGAATTCCAATTCACCAAATAACTTAACGGTCAATAGGTTCAATCCTAATAGAATGACTAGGCATATTAGAGCCGGAATCCATTGAGGGATATCGAACCAATATTGCATATAGACGCCGACAGCTATGATATCGGCCATTGCGGTCATGATCCAACAGAACCAATATGTCCACCCTGTCACGAAGCCGGCCCATGGACCGACATATTCGGTTGCAAATTCAGTGAAAGATGTATACCCTGCATTGGATAAGAGCAATTCCCCTAGTGCCCTCATTACAAAAAACAAGGCAATCCCTATTATCAGATAGGAAAATAATATAGAAGGTCCTGCCAATTGTATGGCTTTTCCGGAACCTAAAAATAATCCGGTGCCAATGGTTCCTCCTATTGCGATCAGTTGTACATGTCTATTTTTTAAATCTCTTTTTAATTCTTGTTTTGCCAATTCTTACGCCCCCGTTTTTATAGTCTTGGTAGTAATTGAGTTTACCTGCATGGTTTTGGAGAGAGGGACGTGATTTTTTTCGTCCAGCTTGCCTTTTCCATTGGTTTTAAAGCTGTTGTTTTTAGTCCAACCACAAAATGGACAATAAAAAAAGAGATTGGATAATACCAATCTCTTAAAGGGCTCAGAATAACAATTTTATCATTCGTTACTCTTCTGTCCTTTTGCCTGAGATTGTGAATCCTTCGGCGCTGCATCTTGTACAGTCTCTCCAGAAGCTGCTCCTGCTATAGTGTCATCCATAGCATTCATCGCTTGCTTGTATGCGGTTGTAAATGAATGTCGACAGTGATAATCTACCACTGCTGAATCATTCATTATGCTTATAAAATAATATTGGAATTCTATCATCTATTTTTCGGAAGGTCAACAAGTTTTTTTGAAGTGAAAATGGCAATAGCTACAGTTTTATAGTGGTCTTAATTTTTATTAACGTACTTGAAAAATTTGTTTTTTGGATGATCACTATTATGAAATATTGAACATCATTTTTTTGAAATGATATTTTTAGATAAGGGAAATTACCAAGATATATTTGGTAACTGTTTATTTCAAAAATACAATTGTATTTTTACAGAATATTTACTATTATAAGATAAGAAAACATAATTGAAGTGTTATTGATATTTTTTTCGATGGAGCATTTCTAACCGCAATAATTAATAGAGAGTCGTTCGTGTTAAGGATGGAAAAGCATTACCGATATTGCATCTGGGGGAGTTAAACATGTCGAACAAGGAATTAAAGAGAGGGCTGGAAGCACGTCACATTCAAATGATAGCTTTGGGCGGAACCATCGGTGTCGGGTTATTCATGGGATCGGCGAGCACGATCAAATGGACCGGGCCCTCTGTAATGCTTGCTTATGCCATCGCAGGTATTTTTATATTTTTCATCATGCGTTCCATGGGTGAGATGCTCTATTTAGAACCGACTACAGGTTCTTTTGCAACCTTTGCGAGCAGCTATATACATCCTTTGGCAGGTTATATGACTGCTTGGAGCAATTGGTTTCAATGGGTAATCGTCGGAATGTCCGAAATCATCGCGGTTGGGTTGTATATGCAATATTGGTTCCCGGATTTACCGGCTTGGATACCAGGTGTGGTCGCCATGATCATCTTGGGGGCGGCCAACCTCATTTCAGTTAAATCCTTCGGGGAATTTGAATTCTGGTTTGCGCTAATCAAAATCATAACGATCATATTGATGATCGTTGCCGGCCTAGGCCTTATCTTCTTTGGAATAGGGAATGGCGGGGATGCGATTGGATTATCGAATCTATGGGAAAATGGCGGCTTCTTTACGGGAGGCTGGACAGGATTCTTCTTTGCGCTTTCCCTTGTCGTGGCATCCTATCAAGGCGTTGAGCTTATCGGCATCACAGCCGGAGAAGCGAAAGATCCAACGAAGACCGTAACAAAAGCTATCCAATCAATCATATGGCGTATATTAATTTTCTATATTGGTGCCATATTCGTCATCGTGACAGTCTTCCCTTGGGATCAACTGGATGACTTAGGAAGCCCATTCGTTTCAACCTTTGCCAAAATAGGTATCACAGCAGCAGCAGGAATCATCAATTTTGTCGTAATCACTGCGGCCATGTCTGGATGCAACAGTGGGATTTTCAGTGCAGGGCGTATGCTTTACACACTGGCATTGAATGGCCAAGCTCCGAAAATCTTTGCTAAAGTATCTAAAAATGGAGTGCCGGCATATTGTACGATCGCTGTACTTTTAGGATTGGGCATCGGGGTTATCCTGAACTACCTTGCACCGCCGCAATTATTCCTTTATGTGTACAGTGCGAGTGTATTACCTGGGATGATTCCATGGTTTGTCTTACTTATCAGTGAGCTTAAATTCAGAAAGGTAAATGCCGCTGAAATGGAGAAGCATCCGTTCAAGATGCCGTTGGCCCCTTTCAGTAACTATGCGACAATAGCCTTTTTACTGATGGTGCTGGTCGGTATGTGGATCAATCCTAGTACAAGAATTTCCTTGGTTGTCGGAATCGTTTTCCTAGCCTTGGTTGTAGCAAGTTATTACATGCTGAAAATGGATAAACGAACACCATTGGATGTTAAATCCGATGATGAAATTTCGAGATAAGAAACTCTATTAGAAAGCCCTTCTCTTAATTCGAGAAGGGCTTTTTTGTCTTTGAGGATCAATTGTTGGAATTCAAGAGTAAAACAGTGGAATTCACGAGTAAAGTAGATGAATTCACGAGTAAAACAGCGAAATTCACGAGTAAATGCATGGAATTCACGAGTAAAGCTAAATTGACCCCATTACAAGTGAGGGACAGCAAGGGGAATGTGTCTTCCTGACAGATTTTTTCATAGGATGTAACATCATCTTTACCCGAGGAAGGGGTTATATTTTGGAAAGAACAAAGCTTACGGGGCGGGTCGTTACACCTAATGATGCTGAGTATGAGCATGCCAGGATAAATAATAACTTAAGTTTTTCTAAATTCCCAAAGGTCATTGTGTTTTGTCAAAATTCCAATGATGTGTTGAATTCATTGAAGTGGGCCCGGGAAAATCATACACCTTTCCGGGTAAGGAGCGGCAGGCATAGTTATGAAAATTTTTCATTAGTGAATGGCGGTTTAATCATTGATATAAGTGAAATGTACAATATCAAGGTCAACCGTGAAAAAATGATTGCAAAAATCGAAGCCGGAGCTGATTTAGGTCAAGTATATAATACGCTATGGAAGTATGGCACGACGATTCCGGCTGGGACCGAAAGCAGTGTTGGTCTTGTAGGCCTTACGCTCGGCGGTGGAATAGGTATGTTATCGAGACGCTTTGGACTTACTTGCGACAATTTGCTTGAAATAGAAATGGTAAGGGCGTGCGGAAAGAGGGGCGCCAAACTCATTAAAGCAAATAGGAAAATAAATAGTGATTTATTTTGGGCATGCTGCGGGGGAGGAGGGGGAAACTTTGGCATAGTCACATCTCTTACCTTCAGGGTACACCCAGTATCAAGGGTATCTATTTTCTCCGTCACATGGGGATGGAAAGATTTTGAAGAGGTGTTTGAAGCCTGGCAGGATTGGGCCCCTCAAGTTGAAGAGTGTTTAACTTCTGAAATCGAATTCAAGTCAAAGGAAGTAAACCAAATTATCGCTCAAGGTGAATTTGTTGGGCCATCAAATAGGCTGCAGCAGCTTCTAAAGCCTTTGACGAGAGCAGGTTCTCCAACAAATATCATGATAAAGGAAGTCCCGTACATTGATGCTGTGCAATTTTTTAATGATCCAAGTGGAAATCGACCGGCCTATCGCAAGCGGTCGGGGTCTTTCATTGAAAAACATTTTCAACGGCAAGCAATCTTGACGATGAAGCATTTTCTGGAAAACGCTCCAAATGAAAATGCCGCCATTTGGCACCAATCCCTAGGAGGGGAAGCTGGCCGTGTGGCCCGAAATGAAACGGCTTTTTATTATCGGGATGCCATCATCGCCCAGGAGTATCTGGCTACATGGACGAATCCAGAAGAAGAGCGGCAAAACATCCAGTGGATCAAAGAACTTAAATGCGCTTTGTCACCATATACTACAGGTGACTACGTGAATTGGCCGGATATCCTCATCGAAGATTGGCCAACTGCGTACTATGGAGAAAATTTCAAGCGGCTTCGGGAAGTGAAAACGAGATATGATCCATACAATACGTTTATATTCCCTCAAAGTATACCGCCTTTTAAGAAGTGGGTCTGAAAGAAGTTCCTATAGATTTAGTTCCAATATCACAATTAAAAGAATAGAAGGAACCGGATGAGCTCTGCTCTTCCGGTTCTTTGTGCATCAGTTAGCTGCTGGAATCAAACCTTTATGAATGGAGACTTCCTTAATGGCACGATAGACGGTTTGGACCATGAAATCGAGTTCCTTTTCTGACATGGAAAGGATCGGCATCATCGTGATGACTGGACCAAGTTCCCGAATGATCAGGCCATTTTCCCGTGCTGTATGGATGATTCCGGAAACGACATTCTCTTGAAGGGTGAACGTTTCTTTTGTTTGGCGGTCTTTAACGATTTCCACTCCAATCATGAAGCCGCGCTGGCGGATATCGCCGACTATCGGGAGTTCGTATAGCGTTTCCAGTTTTTCGGATAGGTATTTTGATTTTTTCTGGATGTCTTCAATGAGATTGCGGCTTTCCATTAGCTCGATATTCTTCAGGGCCAGTGCACAGGCTAGCTGATTTCCTGTATAAGTGTGGCCGTGATAGAAGGTTTTATGTTCTTCTCTTTCCCCCAAAAAGGATTGAAAGATTTGCTCAGTCATGATGGTGGCTGCGAGTGGCATATATCCCCCAGTGATCCCTTTGCCCATGCACATGATATCAGGGACGACATCTTCCTGTTCGCAGGCAAACATTGTACCGGTGCGACCGAATCCTACGGCCACCTCGTCACAAATTAAGAGGATATTGTACTTTTTGCATAATTGTTCGACCTCTTTCAAAAAGCCATGGGGATGGGTTATGATGCCTGCTGCCCCCTGCACGAGCGGCTCGATAATCAATCCTGCAATTTCCTCTGATTGTTGTTGCAGTAACTTCTCCAGTTCCTTCAAGCAATGGTTTTTTACCGCTTCTTGATCTCCATACTCAGTCATGTGATAGGCATATGGTGAAGGGGCGGAAATCCGTTGGAATAAGAGGGGCTTAAAGATTCTATGGTAAAGATCCATTCCGCCCACACTCACAGCTCCGACAGTATCGCCGTGGTATGCTTCGTCAAGGGAGACGAATTTGTTTTTATTCTGATGCTTGATGGGGTCGATATTCTGCCAATATTGATATGCGACTTTAAGGGCGATTTCAACAGCGGCAGATCCCGTGTCTGAGTAAAAGACTTTCGATAAAGAACCAGGAGTGATCTCGGCCAGTTTTTTTGCCAGTAAGATCGATGGTACATTCGCAGATCCAAGCAGTGTGGAGTGCGCGACTTTATTCACTTGTTCAATTAGGGCGCCGTTTAATTCCGGCTCGTTATGCCCGTGCACGTTCACCCATAATGAAGCATAGCCATCAAGGTAGCGTTTGCCCTCCACATCAATTAGGTAGCTGCCTTCGCCGCTTTCGATGATCAGCGGTTTACTTTCCCGATACGTTTTCATTTGTGTGAACGGATGCCATACATATTCCTTATCCCATTGTTCTAAATCCTGACTGTTCATGCTTTGAACACCTCTTTCAGTTGTTGGGTATAATTTTGATCACTAAGTAAATCAAGGATGCAGATCCTCAAGTCTTTTCTGACATCGGCCAGTGTTGGGATGCAGGCGAGGCCATTCAGCCCAGTGAGCTTTTCAATGGTTTCGATATTATCTTGATGAATCCGATTTTCCGGCCGGTAATGATTATACAAAATGGCTTTCACGTTTATATCATGGACTTGGGCATATGAATGGGTCGTCACGACATCATGAATCGCCCCTAAACCGCTTGTGGATACGATGAGGACAGGCATGCCGCAATCCTTTATGAAATCCGCCGTCATATAGAAACCTTCCGTTCGTTCAATAAGCGGCACAGCCAATCCGCCAGCGCCCTCGACTAATACGATGTCATACATTTCCTCAAGTTCATGAACCCTTTCCACGACTTTCTTCTCATCGATAAGACTGCCGGTCAATTTAATCGCCAAATGTGGGGAGGTTTCGGGTTTCAGAGTGTAAAACCCTGAGTCCTTTACACCGAGTTCCTGCTCAAACCAAGAAATATCCGGGTATGTATGATTTTCCTCATTGATTCCAGTTTGAAATGGCTTGAAGATCGTGACGCTTTTTCCCAATGTTTGAAGAGACAGATAGAGTGCACTCGTGACGATGGTCTTTCCAATATCCGTGCCAGTTCCGGTTATAAAGTAGGCTTGGCCCATGGATGATTCAGCTCCTTTACGTTTATATATCTTGCAATGCGCGGACGTACTTGTTGAATGATGACAGCACATAGAATGCATAGTATTAAATCACCGGGTACAGGTAACAAGAAGCCGTAAAGAATTGTCTGGTTGATGGAAAGCGGCGTTTCAACAATCCACTTCATCGCACCATACAGCCAGATGCAGCCGAAAAGGTAAACTGTCAGCAAAGAGGCGGCATTAGCATAAAATATGGAACGAATCGTGGAGAGGGAAAACCGGTTGATCAGCCATCCGTTTACATAGGCTCCCAGTATATATCCGAGCAAATAGCCGAATGTAGGTTTGAATATATAGCCGAATCCCCCGCCTTCAGCAAACACGGGCACCCCGATAAGTCCGATCAAGACGTAGCATAACTGACTGAGCATTCCAAGCCGGGGCCCCAATAATGCGCCTGCCAAATAGACTGCCAGAATTTGCAGTGTAAATGGTATGTAAGGGATAGGTATTTTAATAAAGGCGCCAATGGCAGTTAACGCGGTAAAAAGGGCCACATAGGAAATCGTCCTTGCTTTCAAGTTTTCAACCTCCTTTTTTGAAAGTGCAGGCAAAATGCCCACTATTAGTTTGCCTGATTCTCATTTTATATGTCAACTAATTTATAAATTTAGTTAACATATTAAACACCATCTTTCCTAGGATTTAAAGGACAGACTAGGAAAATATTGAAAAAAGACCATTGAATAATATTTTGTTAGTATGTTATTATTCTATCGATATGTTAACTTAAAATATTTAAGGTTAACAAATTTAATTGCATTGCTAAATGTTAAGTGCTCCCCAATGTGGTTGATGGTGCACATGCGACCACTTGGTTGGAAGGGAAAATGGCTTGGAGATGGAGACACCCGCGGTTGGAGCAACAGGATATATTGCAGGCAGCTGGTCTTTATTTACCAGACTGGGTTATGCTCCTTTTCTAGGAATTGCATAGTCAAGGAATCCATAAACCAGCGATTCGGCACACAATAAAGAAAAGAGGGATAGGTTTGGAAACACTGATAAAGGATTGGAAGATGTTAGCAGAGAACGTTATCAAAGGATATAAAGTGACGGAGGAAGAGGCATTATCCATCGTACAAGCCCCAGACGAAGAGGTTTTGGAAATTTTGAATGCAGCCTACTTGATACGCAAGCATCATTATGGGAAAAAAGTTAAATTGAATATGATCATCAATACGAAATCAGGATTATGTCCCGAAGATTGCGGCTACTGCTCGCAGTCGATCGTATCGGAAGCCCCGATTGATAAATATGCTTGGCTGACGAAAGAAAAGATTGTCGAGGGAGCGCAAGAATCAATTCGTCGCAAAGCGGGTACTTATTGCATCGTTGCGTCTGGCCGTCGTCCGACCAACAGAGAAATCGATCATGTCATTGAAGCGGTGAAAGAAATCCGCGAAACGACGGATCTTAAAATCTGCTGCTGTTTAGGTTTCCTTAATGAGGAACATGCGGGCAAACTAGCGGAAGCAGGCGTTCATCGCTACAACCACAATTTGAATACATCACAGGAAAACTACAGTAAAATTACATCGACGCATACATATGAAGATCGGGTAGATACAGTCGAAGCTGTGAAAGAAGCCGGAATGTCGCCATGTTCTGGTGCCATTTTCGGTATGGGGGAATCTGAGTCGGAAGCGGTGGAAATCGCCCTATCCTTACGCAGCCTTGATGCAGATTCCATTCCTTGTAATTTTCTCAATGCAATTGACGGAACGCCGCTTGAGGGAACTTCCGAGTTGACTCCCACTAAATGCCTGAAATTGATTTCGATGATGAGATTCGTTAATCCGAGTAAAGAAATCCGTCTGGCCGGCGGTCGTGAGGTCAATCTCCGTTCCATGCAGCCCATGGCACTTTATGCAGCCAATTCCATCTTCGTCGGCGATTATTTAACGACAGCGGGTCAAGAACCCACAGCCGATTGGGGAATCATCGAAGACCTTGGATTTGAAATTGAAGAATGTGCTCTTTAATTGGAATCTTTTAAAAAACACCCTTCAGGGTGTTTTTTTCAGTTTGTCGATAAAATACTGTTTTATGAAACCTTTACTGAATTCAAGAAATGAACTGAATGTTTTTTGGGGGGAGTTAATATAGAATGTTGATTTCCTCTCCAGGCACTCGCTTTTCGCGGGCGGTCCGGGAGCCTCCTCGGCGCTTTGCGCCTGTGGGGTCTCCCTTGGCCTCGCATTTCCCGCAGGAGTCTCGCGCCTTCCGTTCCAATCAACTTTTTTTAAAAAATTTAGATAGAACCCCATTTTTCGACAAAAGGAGGTTCGGATTGATCTCACCCCGAACCATGATAATAAAACAAGACCAGATTACACTTAATGTTTTTTTCCTGTAATCTTCATTAGATTGAAGAAATTTGCGAGACTCCTGCCGAAAAACTGGCTAGCCGAGACCCCACAGCCGCTTGCGGTGAGGAGGCTTGGCAGACAGTCGGCGGAAAGGGAGCGGGTTTCTGAAATCAACTGAACACTTTTCAAAAACTGCAGGGGAACCCGTTTTCTTCTTTAGTCTGGGTGTTTTATGATTTTGCTGTAAGCGGGCCATTGGTCTGGAAATCTTTACAAAAATAAAAAAATAATTGATAAGTGAAAATAGTGAAAAAAAAATGCTAAATTGTAAGGAGAGGTTTTTTAACGAATTACCTCAATATAATAATATTTGCAGCATTGTGGTAAATGATTATGATAAAGGGAAAGGATCGGTATTGGTAATATCAATAATGAGAGGATAGTTTTGTGTGATGCATATATGGCTGATTAGTTTTATTATTTTATTATTGCTATTAATCTTTTATACGATTATCCCAACCGTGGTTATTCGTGTATGCAGTCTGGGAATAACAAAGAAAATCAATTCGAATAATGGGATTGCGCTAACATTCGATGATGGCCCAAACCCTGAATATACAATAAAATTACTTGATCTTTTAAAAGAGTATGAGATAAAGGCCACATTTTTTGTTGTTGGCAGTAAGGTGAAAAGTAATCCTGAGATTATTAAAAGAATGCATGAAGAGGGACATACTATCGGTATCCATCATTTTCATCATGTTTCAAGTTGGGTGTTATCACCAATCCATCTATGGAAACAGTTGGAGATGACTGAAAAGGCGATAAATGAAGTTACGAATGAAAAGGTTGTTTTTTATAGACCGCCATGGGGTCATTTTAATCTATTCACCCCACTTTTCAGTAAGAAATATAGAGTGATAATTTGGTCCGGCATCTTCGGGGACTGGAAGGCCGAAAATTGCAGAAATACTTTGCTTGATCAACTGCGAAGCACTTCGACGGAAGGTTCCATCCTGTTGCTTCATGACTGTGGTGAAACCTTGGGAGCGGATAAAGAAGCACCAGGCTATATGATTGAAATGTTAAAAATTTACCTGCAGGAGAGTAAGGAAAAAGGAATACACTTTATTACTTTAAAAGACTTATAACTAATTCTGGGGGTATTATGAATATAGATACGCTTTTACATTTTATTGATACATATGGATACCTGATCATTTTTCTTTTTTTATTCTTCGGCATTGTGGGAGTGCCTGCTCCAGAAGAATCACTTTTATTTCTGATTGGGGTGTTGGTAGCACAAGGTAAGCTCTCACTGGGTTTGGCCATGCTGTGTGCAATTCTCGGTGCCTTTATCGGAATGCTTGCAGCTTATGCATGCGGAAAATATGTGGGGTATCCATTTATAAATAAATATGGAAGATTCATTGGGATTACGACTGAACGCTGGGAGAAAGCAAAGAAAAACTATACGGATAATGCACAAAAAACCTTAGTATTGGGATTTTATATTCCGGGAATAAGACAAATCAGTCCATATTTCGCAGGAATCTCTTCTATACCTTTTCGGAAATACTTTCTATTTTCCCTATTAGGCACTATTCTATGGACCGTCCCTTTTATAGTGGCCGGTTATTATATCGGGGATGCTTTTAATGTTAATCCCAAATATGTTCCATATTTAGGGCTTGTATTTTTAGTGATTTTTGCACTATATGTTACTATCAAATATGTGAAAAAGAGAAAACTAATGTCCAAAAGTTGAGTCGGCTCCTTATTATAAAAAAGTTGGAAATTTATTGTAAGAGGAAGATATCATGAACTATATATTTTGTATTTTCAGAATGATTTCTTAGGAGATGACACATATGAAGAAGATTTTGTTTTTACCTCTCTTTCGAATGCAATCGGGACATCATCAAGTTGCAGAGGCATTAATGGATATGTTAAAAAAGCATTCAAATGGGATTACTTATAAGAAAATCGATCTAATCAGTTATACCAATACCTCTCTAGAAAAAATCATTGTAAATAGTTATCTTACATGGATCCGTTATGCGCCGGAAACCTATAATCTTGCCTATAAGAATCTGTTTTATGTGCACACGCCAAAGGAACGGATATTTAAGTGGTATCAGCAATTATTCATGAATAAATTGGAACAATTGATAGCAGAAGAAAAGCCTGATTTAATTGTGTGTACACACGGTTTCCCTTCCTATCTTTTAAGTCAGCTAAAGATGAAAGGGAAGTGCGGCACACCGGTTATAAACGTGTACACGGATTACTTTATTAATAATGTGTGGGGAAGAGAAGGAATAGATGCCCATTTTCTGCCTTGTCAAGAAGTGAAAGAAAAGCTGATGAGTAAGCGTCAAATACCAAAACAAACGATGATGGTCACTGGCATCCCCGTGCACGAGGAAATCACTAAAAATGCCCGTGTCCAAAGAAACACAGCACGGCCAAAAATTTTGATATCCGGAGGAAATAGCGGTCTGGGAGGGATTTTAAACTTAGGTGATGAGTTAAAGAATTCAACCGACTTTGATTATTTAGTCCTTTGCGGAAATAACAACAAGCTTTATGAAGAAATCGAAACATGGAACTTACCACATATCAAACCATTGCCTTATATCTCATCAAGGTCTGAAATGAATAAGCTTTATGAAGAAGTTGACGCAATCGTTACGAAACCGGGCGGTGTCACGATCAGCGAAGCATTGCGAAAAAGGCTTCCCATTTTTGTTCATTCGAGGCTTCCCGGGCAGGAGGAAATTAATCTGCAATATTTAAAACAACAAGGACTTGTATTTAAACTTAATCAGAAAACGCCTTTTGAAAAACAATTGCTGAGTATATTGAAGGATCCGAAAAAAATGAAAAAGTGGAACACATCCATAGAAGCTTATCATAAGGAAATAGAGTTGGAGAAACCTGAGGGAATAGTGGAGGTCATGAAATTGATCCTTAATCTTAATCAAAATGGAACACCTTCCTATCTAACCCGACGGCCCAAACTTCTTTATAGCTGATCTCAGTAAGAAAGGCCTTTTATGCTAGTGAAGTCATTGACCATAGTTTAATGCATACTTAACAGGAAGGCTGCTGAATCAGTAGCCTTCCTGTTTAAAATGTCTCGTAAATGATAGAGCCTGTCTGAGAAATATCATAATCACCTAAAGCTTTGATTTCAGCTTGAAATGAATTCGATGATAAAATGCGCTTAACAACGTTTATGAGCTGTTCGTTTTTCGGAGATTTTAAAATAACAAGGTCATAACGCTCTGTGATTAATGGGACAAAGTCAATCCCAACGATTTTTGCAGCTTTTTCAATTCCAACACCCACATCCGCTATTCCAGCAGAAACAGCTGAAGCCACACTTAAGTGGTTGGTCTCTTCGTTTTCATATCCCTTAAGTTTTTTAGAAGATATACTGTGAATTCTTAGTTGCTCATCAAGAAGAATTCGTGCTCCCGATCCTCTTTCTCGATTGATGATGGCCAAGTCTTTATGTTTTAAATCAGTCCAAGTTGTGAGGCCAAAAGGATTTCCCTTTTTAACATATAAACCAGCTTTCCTTGAAACAAGATTAAGTAAAATATAAGGATAACCCACCAAAATCTTTTTTATATAAGGAAGATTATATTCCCCGGTATCTCCATCAAACATATGCAAACTAACGATATCGGAGTCCCCATTGTACATGGATATAAGACCGCTTAAACTACCTGTATTAGATCGTAATGTTTTATAGCTGGTGTCCTTCTGAATGTACTGCCCTAGTATATCTAACACCATGTCTTGACCGCTTATGACAAGGGAATCCTTAACTTCGTTTTTAGGGGAATCGGCAACAGGAACTGGGGATGTACTGGACTTATGGTTATTAATATACAACTCCAAGTCTTTTGCATCCATTCTCATCTGCCTTCCCACACGGAATATTGGGAGGTCCCCTTTTTTAACAAGATCATAAATTGTCAATTTAGATACCTTTAAAAGCTGTGCTAGTTCCTCAATCGTATAGGAAAGCTCTTTTGACATGTGCATCCCTCCGTTCTTTATTGTATCTTAGAGTCCTTAAAAAAGTAAATTCACAGCAAAAAAGGGCATTGATTAAAACCTTTCATACGTCTTATACTAGTTATAATTAGATATAACTAATTATAACTAGTGAGGAAGGAAGAGGGACTTTGAAAAAAATATACCTTATGATTTTTTCAATAATGATGCTTGTGATAGTAGGGGCAGGGTGTTCAAGTGATGAAGAAAAGGGTATAGAAAAGCAGACGGAACAAGCTGACGAGAAAGTGGAACTGACGATTTCGGCAGCTGTAAGTTTGCAAGATGCCTTAAATGATATAAAGAAGTCTTTTGAAAAAGAGAATGCAAATGTAGAAGTTCATTATAACTTTGGAGCCTCTGGAGCTCTTCAGCAGCAGATATCCCAAGGCGCACCTGTTGATCTGTTTCTCTCAGCAGCAGAAGATAAATTTGATAAATTAGTAGAGGAAGATCTTATTGATGAGAAAAACGGAATCGATTTAGTCGGCAATGACCTGGTGCTGGTGGTGCCAAAGGATTCCAAAAAGAAAATCGGATCACTGGAAGATCTCACAAAGGCCGCTAAAATTTCGATTGGGACTCCAGAGTCTGTACCGGCTGGGCAGTATGCGAAACAAACTTTGGAAAACATGAATCTCTTTAAAGAGGTTGAAGATCGATTGGTATATGCAAAGGATGTCCGGCAAGTGCTTACATATGTGGAAACGGGGAACGTGGACGCAGGCCTCGTCTATAAAACGGATGCACTCAACTCATCGAAAGTTGAAATCATTGCGGCAGCCCAGGCAGATTTACACGATCCGATCATATATCCTGTCGGAATGATCAATGACCTGGATCATGCTAAGGAAGCCAAGCTATTCTATGACTATCTCCAAACGGAAGACTCCATGAAAATCTTTGAAAAATACGGATTTAAAGATTTATAAAAGAACGTCGATTTACACTACAGGCACTCGCTTTCCGAAGGCGGTAGGGGAGCCTCCTCGTCGCCTTGCGCCTGCGGAGTCTCCCCTTGACGCGCTTTCCCCGCAGGAGTCTCGTACCTTTCGTTCCAATCAACTTTGTTTTGGAATTTTAGGTAAACTCCTTTTTGCCTACAAACTGTAACCACCAATCTGGTGGTCTTTTTTTTTAGTATCCACAGTAATATTAGGTATATTTTCCTTTATATTGAAACATTGTCTCACTTTAAACGTAAGAATTAAGGACATGCATGAATTCATCACTCAACAAATCCGGATAATTCGCCCTACACGTCAATAATTCGGCTGCTGCGTGAAAGTAAAAAAGAAGGACAGAAAATTACTGTCCTTTGGCTTGACTGTGAATGGTTCCATTCTTATTGAAAACTGTGTAAAACAGCTTAATCGGCAGGTATCCTATAATCCCGCCAAGAGTATTCAGGATCATATCATCGGTATCAAAACTTCCTAATTCAAATAAAAGCTGAAGAACCTCATAGGTGAAGCTAAAACAGAATGTTGCAATCAAGATCGATTTAAGTTGGAAAACCTTTTTGATAATAATGGAAGCATCAAGCCAAAAGGTACAAACCCGATGATATTCCCCGCTATGTTCTCAATTCGGATGGATGTATTTACATCCGCTAAGAAGAGGTAATGGAAAATGGTTTTAAAAGGGATGAAGTTATGGGACCGCCAATAACGGCCATTGAAGGAAAAAATAATATGATCATTCATTTCGGTTATCGAGAGAGTTTTAAATAAAATGAGCTTTGTAAGGATTAATAGATAAAGAACCAAAAATAACGATAAAACAATTTTTACAAAAATTTTCATGATACAACTCCAATATAAAAGTAGGAAATATTTATCATTTTATCGTAAATGGTATATGATGAGTTTATTGTAATATTTTACAAGTTTTTTCAGAACAAATGGCCAAGGAGGAGTAAAAAGTGGAGGAAGCAATAATTGATTTTCTCATTGCAGTCATGTTAATTATTGGTTTCACATACGGTCTCATTACGCAATTTAGACAATGTGTCAGTATCAGGAATGGAAGTAAATCAGATTATGCACATTACAAGAGGGTACTGATTGGAAACTATCTGATTTGCCTATCCTATTTGGGTTTTCTTTTTTCCTACATTTTGAATTCATTACTATCATCTCGTATTATACCGGCTTCATTTATTACAAGTGATAATACTAGTTTTTGCTGTTTTAGTTTTCTTGCGATTCTATTAATCGCTAAATTTGGAATTATTCCTAAGGAAAATGAACAAGTTGGATTACAAGAATACATAGTTGAGAAAGAGGAAATATGAAGAAAATTCCGCTTACTTTATTAATCGTATGTATATCGATCACCTTTCTATTGAATTTTGCCATGCCTGAATTTGCTGGCAAAATGAAAGACAATATAAGTTCCATGAATATCCTTTATTCATACAGTGTCACAAAATCATTCTCGGAACAAACCCAAGAAACGATCGAAATGGCATCCGTGCCTTCAGGGAAAACTGAGACCAGGAAAGCCGATTTTCGAAGTGATGTCAAGCTTGAGGGAACGCCGCTGAATATTAGAGGTGTAGTGGAAGAGAGCTTGAACGAGCCCCAATATAATAAGACTAAAGAGAAATTAACCGGTCCCAAAAAAGGGTTTTCATACCGGAAATATTATCTTACCAAAAATTATGATAAAGGAAGATATACAGTCATCCGAACGAATAAAATAACCGGAAAAGAAAAGGTGTATGTCGGAACTTATTATGAGCCGAGTACGCAAGATCCGATCGTCAAATGGTCACGTGATGAAAAATGATGGCTGATACTATCTTTTACATGAAAAGTTGAGTGATTATATGGGGGAAACAGTAAAGATCGAAGATTATAACCATAATTGGGTAAATGAATTTCAACAGGAAAAAGCGAGGATAATGAAGGTTTTAAAGGACTATTCCCTTTGTGTTGAGCATATTGGAAGTACTTCCGTCTTAGGGTTGGGGGCAAAACCAATTTTGGACATCATGGCTGGTGTACATCAATTAGGAGAAGCTGACACGTTCATTGAACCATTGAAATCGATCGGGTATGAATTTGTCCCGCATAAGGAGTTTCCCGAAAGGCGTTTCTTTAGAAAAGGCCAATGGAGAGCGGGGACACACCATTGGCATATCTATAGATTCGGAAGTGAACAATGGAAGAACCAACTTTCATTCAGGGACTATCTAAGAAGCCATCCTGACGTACGGAAACAATATCAGGAATTAAAATTATCCTTAGCTCAAAAGCATTCTGGGGATGTAGTGGGGTACACGAAAGCGAAAGCTCCATTTATATTAAATGTCATGAAGAAAGCGAAATATCTAAAGGAATGTACATGAAAGGGAGGCATACATGAGAAAGGTCGAGGTCGTACCATATAAAAAAGAATGGTCCAAGCTATTTCATGATGAATGCCAAAAATTACAGGATATTTTCGGGCCTGGATTGATAAAGTTATATCATATTGGCAGTACGGCCATCCCGGCCATCCATGCCAAGCCAGTAATAGATATTTTGGCAGTGGTAAAAGATGTGGAATGTATGGCTGATTTTAATAAAGAGATGGAAGAGATAGGGTATGCTGCCATGGGGGAGAACGGAATCGCTGGACGAAGGTTTTTTCTTAAAGGCGGGGATGAGAGGTCGCACCATATTCACATGTTTCAAAAAGGACATGAAGAAATAGCCAGACACCTCGCTTTTCGGGATTATTTGCTATCACACCCTGAGGAAGCACAAAGGTATAGCAGGCTGAAGCAGCGCTTGGCAGCGGAATTCCCAGGTGATATTAAAGGATATGTAAACGGGAAAAATGATTTTATAAAAGAGGTTGACGAAAAAGCGAAACATTGGGCGAAGCGTGGTGATCATCATGTTAATGAAGTGGATTAAATGCCAAGTGAATGAGGAAAACAAGCGTTCATTTTCAAAAGCACAAGAGAGATGGGGGGAATTGCGCCAATGTTCTGGTTTCATGGGACAAATCGGAGGGTGGAATAGAAATGACCCCTATGAAGCAGGCATTCTCTCCGTTTGGAAAGATCTTTATTCTTATCAAAGTTTCATGCAGCATCAGCATGATGAAATAATCGGGAAGAGTGACCAAGGTAGTGCATATACAAATATTTCTGTCGATATCTACGAGATAATATTCAATATAGGAACAGAAGACATTACGGAATTTTTTTGCAAGGGGAAATTACTTCGAGTGGCTGACTGTTCTGTTGAAGAGGATAAACATGCCCGTTTTGAGCAGGTGCTAAAAGAAGTAGGGAGCAAGGGCACGCTGTCTGGCGCATTCGGTAGTAAAAGGCAAAACGGCAGATACCTTGTCGCCTCAATATGGGACAGTGAATTTTCACATCAAAGGTATGCGGATAAGGAATTGCCTGCCCTGATAAACGAATTGGGAGTGAACGTTTCAACCCAAAGTTTAATTGAATTGCATCCAAAGTGGGTGGTCATTTAGAATCGAATATTATCAATCTATCAATTGGTGCTATGGCGTCTTGGATTGGAACGTTAAGGACATAACAGAGTTCTAAATATATTCTACAGAAGGTGATTACAAATGAAACTAGATTATGATTCACAGTACATCAGGGGCATCTACCTGAATAGGAATCGAATATCTTCGTATGACCATTTTCCTCTTGATCTGCCGGTTATCAGGCATCTTCAAGAAGTTGCTTTTCATCCCAGTGTTACGTATGTTATCGGGGAAAATGGAATGGGGAAGTCCACCTTGCTTGAAGGCATTGCGATTGCGTATGGCTTCAATCCGGAAGGCGGAACGTTGAATTTCAATTTTTCCAATTATGATTCACATTCCAATTTGGACGAATACCTGCGTTTGAAAAAAGGCGTGTACAAACCGACGGATCATTTTTTCTTTAGAGCGGAAACCTTTTATAATTTAGCTACGAATATAGAGGAATTGGACAGGGAGGCATCGTTTGGGTCGAAAATCATTGATTCCTTCGGTGGAAAATCACTTCACCAGCAATCTCATGGGGAATCGTTTTTTTCTGCTTTTGTAGAACGATTTCAAGGTAATGGATTGTATATCCTCGATGAGCCTGAAGCCGCTTTGTCACCATTGAGACAAATATCGATGCTGGCGAGGATAAATGAGCTTGCCAAACAAGGTTCCCAATTCATCATTTCCACCCATTCCCCGATCATCATGGCCTACCCGGATGCTAAAATCCTCCAAATTTCAGATGAGGGAATGAGTGAGGTGACTTTAGAGGAGTCCAATCACTATTTGTTAATGAAACAGTTTTTTGAAGATAAAGATCGTCTCCTTCATCATCTATTTCAATGAGATTTTAGCATCTCCTTTTAAAAAACCCCGACTGCACTGCGCATTCGGGGTTTTCATTTTCTGGAATTCATTGTTGACAGCTTAGGTGTATTACGGGTATAGTACATCTATAAAGTGTATGAACCACTTAGTACATACGCGTATTTCAGACTTTTTTAAATAAATAGGGGGTGGTTTTAATGAACGTAAATACCAGGGAACCGGTATATCTGCAAGTCGTTAGGCATTTTAAAGAACAAATAGCCATAGGCAAATTCGTAGCTGGACAGGAAATTCCCTCGCGAAGGGAACTGGCGGCTTCACTGAACATAAATCCAAATACCGCTCAAAAAGCGTATAAAGAAATGGAGGAACAGGGCTTGATTCATACTGAACGAAATTTCCCCAGTCAAATCACGACGAATGAAACGATTTTACAGGCTGTAAGGCAGGAATTGATTTTGGCAGCCGTCGATACGTTTGTCGATGCGATTCGTCCGATTAATGTACCAGTTGAAGAACTGCTGCGTGTGGTTAAAGAAAAATACTCGGAAGAAATAAGGGAGGAGGAAGAAAAATGATAGAAGTAAAAAAGATCTCCAAGAATTATGGGCGGAAAAAGATCTTGGATAGTGTTTCATTTACAGCCAATAAAGGGGAAGTCACCTGTCTGATCGGGATAAATGGTGTCGGTAAAACGACAACACTCAAAGCGATCATGGGCTTGACGCCATATAAAGGTGAAATCCTGATCGATGATCAAAAAATGACAAAGGAAAGTTATGAAAAAATCACCTTCATTCCAGACGCACCGACCATGCTTCCGCAAATGACCGTTAAACAGGCCATGGTTTTCATGTCGGATTTCTATACGTCCTGGAATCCGGAAAGAGCTAACCAACTAATGGGGTTTTTCAAGCTTAAAGAGGAGAGTCGCATTTCGGAATTGTCAAAAGGGAATACAGCTAAACTCAACCTGATGCTTGGTTTGTCCCTTGACGTCGATTATGTACTGATGGACGAACCATTTTCGGGAATCGATATGTTTAGCCGCGAGCAAATTGCCGATGTCTTTGCGAGCCACCTGATTGAAGATAGAGGAGTCATCATCACGACTCATGAAATTGGTGATATTGAACATTTGATCGATAAGGTCATTTTATTGGATAACGGTACAGTGCTTAAAGAGTTCAATACAGAAGAAATGCGGGAAGAGGAAGGGAAATCGGTAGTCGATGTAATGAGAGAGGTGTATCAATCATGATGCGATATATAAAACTAGTGAACTTTGAAATCAACCGTTTCAGTAAAATCTATCTTAGCTTATTGTTGATAACCTTGGTTTCGCAATTTGCTGGAGTGATCATCATAACGAAGAGTCTTCTTAAAGATGCCAGGGATATCATGGCGGAAGAAAGACTATCTGAAGCCGCTTATATTACCAATTATGGAGGCATTGATTTTAGTCATATTGCCCATACCCTCTTGTTTGTAGGACCGATTGCGCTGAGTGCGGTTGCCCTTATTTTTTACATTTTCCTTATTTGGTATCGTGATTGGTTTGGAAAGAATACATTCATTTATCGTCTATTGATGTTGCCAACATCCAGATTATCCATCTACCTTTCAAAAGCTACAGCCATCTTCCTGATGGTATTAGGGTTGATTGCTTTCCAAATCATTATTTTACCGATGGAAAATGCCCTATTTAATTCAAATGTGCCGGAAGCGTTCTTAAATGAAATGTCAATTTCCAACATAACAAAAATCAGTCAGGTTTTGTCATTGATCATCCCAAGCACGTTCACTCAATTCCTGCTTTCCTATGGCATCGGTCTAATGATCATGTCGATATTATTCACGGCTATCATGTTTGAAAGAAGCTTCCGCATAAAAGGAATCATAATGGGCTTGGTATATTGCGGACTCGCTGCTTTGTTGTTTTTAGCCCCAGTTTTAATGGAGATCGGTAATTTCTATTTCTATCCTAATGAATTATTTGGCCTGATGCTCGCAATAGGGATCATTTTGACGGGATTATCGGTTTGGCTTGGTGCTTGGTTATTGAAAAATCGCGTTACCGTATAACAACTTTAAAGGAGAGTGAACAAGGTGAAACGTTATTTATGCAGCATCATTATTGGAATGGTTGTCATCTTAAGCATCGGGACCTATTATGTCAAAGTAGCTTCCTCCGCTTCCAGCCTTCCAAAGTATACGTTCAAGACACTGGAAGGCAGCGATAAAGAGCTTGATCCGGTGATCATAAATGCTACGCTTCAAAATGGCAGTAATTTTTATGAACCATTAACAATTGAATCCAATACAACGACATATGCCAGCGAAAGGTCTTACTTGGAGAACTTAACTGGAAGACAAGATCATCTAATTGAAAGATTGGTAAAAGAACATCGTTCATTTATGCGTGGCAAGGATTCCATCAGTTCTTTATATGAAGACGATGATTTTCTTGCTTACGCTTGGGTGAATAGCGATATTACGAATAACGGAAAGATGGAAGCAAAGTTTGATATCGGTTTACTGGAAAAGAAAGATGAAGAGGAAACCTCTTTCCAAATTGAACTTCCGAATCAAGGGAGAATCATGAATATTGATGTCAGGGATGTGCAATTGGTTCATTCAAAACTTCAGGTTTTAACGATGAATGATGTGAATTCCAACAATGAGAAGCAGACAAAAGAGGTTCATCTGTATACAATCGATGTAGCCAATAAAAAAGTCTTGAACGATAAAACCCTTGTATCTGAAACCTTTACTGACCCAAATCAAGTTGATTTTGAGATGCCAATCGATGTTGCTCCCTCCCAGCCTAACAACATGGTTTTAATTTCGTTAATGAAAGGGGTAAATCATGAGGATGGCTTTAAGGAAAAATTAAAGGAAAGCAAGTTGCTATCTTATAATTATGAAACGGAAACATTAGAAACGGTTAAAAAAGGATCACTTAGCCTGGACATGGCTAGATCAGGATATGCAGACGGAAAAAACCTTTATGCAGTTGAACTGAAATCAGGTAAATATCGCATTAAAACGTTTGACCTCAGCAGTCGAAAATTAACGAGTGACACGGAGCTGGATATAGCTGCTAATAAAGAAGAGCAATATGCCGCTGCCTTTAAGAACGGGCGTGTGTACTTCCTATTGAACGGAATGAATCAGGAGGGCTTATTAACATACAAACCTGCCAAACTTCTGATTGCAGATATAAAGACTGGAAAGACTTTATATAAAGGTGAAACAGTCATTAATAAAAAGAACAGCAAAGGTTTTGAACTTTTTATCGAGGACTTGGAAGTAAAATAAGGATCACTATAACTAGATCCTGTTTCAAAAAGCTTTAAATGAAAAAGGGATATCCTCCAATAGGATATCCCTTTTTCATTTAAATGGAAGCCAAGTTCGTTCTGGCTATACGTTCCTTCTTGCCGTGCAAGAAGTAGTAAAGGACGGAGGTTAAGATGACCACAACGCCCAGGATGACATAAAGTGTGCTATAACCTGTTACCGGAATGATGAATCCGAGAATATAAGGGCCGAATCCAAGTCCTGCATCAAGCATGATGAAGAAGGTGGACGTTGCCATCCCCATTCGGTGAGGCGGTGTTAGTTTAACGGCAATCGCCTGCGAGCTTGATTGCATATTACCGAATCCGAGGCCAATGAGGAAACCAGCTGCCAGTAAAGTGAAACTATTGGTTGTCATACTTAGAAGCAGCAAGCCGATTCCGAAAATCATGAAAGCCGGATACATAATGAAGTTCGATCCTTTCCGGTCCATCAATGGTCCTGAGAAAGGACGTGATAACAATACGGCTACTGCGTACACTACAAAGAAGAAGCTTGCCGTATTGACCAGATCGATTTCGATGGCATAAAAACTGATGAAAGAAAGGACACTGGAATAACAGAATGCCAATAACAGAGTGATGATTGAAATGGGCAGTGCCTTAGGTTCAATGAAATTGGAAAGCTTGAATCCTTTGCTTTCCGTAACTTTGGCCGTCACTTTCAATGCCGGGACATACAGGAAGAATGCAGTAATCAGGCTGATCACACCTAAAGCCAGACAGAAACTGAAAATGACTTGGAAGCTTGTATGCTGGGCCATATACAGACCGATGAAAGGGCCGATTGCCGTCGCAAGTGTTGCGCTCATGCTGTAATAGCCGATGCCTTCTCCCTTTCGTGTTGCCGGGATGATCTGGGCGACGATCGTTCCAGTCGCAGTACTTGCCATCCCCATCGCCATCCCGTGGATCAGGCGGTTAACAAGCAGGAAGCCAATTCCAAGGTCCACAAAGTATAGAAGTGTTGTCAAAGTGAAAAAGATCAAACCTATGAATAATGTTTTCTTACGGCCGATTGAATCAATGAAACGGCCGATGAACAGACGTCCGATCAACGTCCCGATAATGAAAATACCCGATATGAGTCCGGCTTCGCTTGTAGAAGCATCCAATTCATTAACAGCATAGATGGCTAGTGTCACCATCAGTAAATAAAAGATTAATGTTATGAAAAAATTGATGGACGAGACGATGACAAAGTCTTTCGTCCACAGTCTGGCTCTGGATTGATCCATGTTATTATCTCCTTACTTTATAATGTTATTTCTTATTTCGCCCATGATGCGTATGGCTGCAAGTTGTTCCTCTTCCGTGATCCCTTTCAAGATATCCTGTTCATATTGATCGATTGTCACGCGGACTTCGCTGTAAATCTTTTTGCCAAGCTCTGTAAGCCGCATTCTTTTCTCGCGTTTATCTTTACTGGGCACATGCTCGACATACCCCAGTTCTTCCAAGCGGGCAATGGTCCTCGTAATCGTTGGTTTTTCCACACTTTGATAATTGGCAAGCTCTACAAGCGTTGCCGAATCATAATTGAATAAGAAATGTAAAATGGACCATTGCGCCCTGTGTAAATCATGCTTACTCAGTTGGATATTAAGATTATTTTCAAATGGACGGTACAGCAGCAAAAATTGCTGAAAGAACTTTTGGTAAATCTCTATCAGAAACACCCCTTATACACAATATATAGTTACCCTTAGTAATTGTTACCCTGAGTAACTATGATAGCAAAACAAATCCATTCTGTCCACTCGGATTTGTTTTGTTTAGTTAAATCAGGTTTTTAGTTAAAATGAATGGGAATATAGGAATAGGAGATGATGTGAAGCATGAATAAATCTATGATCGCGTTGATTGCCGCTGCAGCAATGCTATCTGCTTGCAATAATGACAAAGCCGATGAAAACGGGGAAAAACCTGTGCAAACAACAGATGAAAATCAAACCCAAACTGAAAATGAACAACAAAAACAACCCTCGCAAACAGAAACTCAAACAAGTTCTAAACATGAAAAGTGGTCTTCTTTGCCCGAATATGACAAAATCATCGAGCAAATCGGCAACGAAGAATATACATTCAATAAGGAAACGGATAACGATGGTAAACGAGTATTCCTTATTGAACTGAACGGTGAAAAACAATATAAAACCGTCTTCGTCAAAGATACCAATCGCCTGAAAATCATCAAAATAAATGGCGGCGGTGAGGTTTATGACGGAATCTTAAAATAAGTGGACCTGACCTGCGTAAGTGGTGATTGTAAGAGGGGGGAGGTAAAGGGCTGTAAACCTTTACTAAGGTTATCGCATTCCCTATCATAGGGGACGATTGGGTCTTAACCATCTAGCCTTTCACGCCACATCCCGGCATTAGGTTGATGAGATAGACAGAAAGTTAACGGGCAGAGGAGTTACCATCCTTTATCCCGACAAGTATTCAGCCGGAGGGAAGGATCATTATGCGGTATATTTCGAAGTTCACGATCGGATGAAGGTCGAACTAGTGGCCCCTTAGCGATAGTTGGCATAGCTATATTGGCCGTTATGTCCATTTTTGCCTTTCTCGGGTTGTTCGGGTTCTGGGCCAAGTGAAAAGGCATCGATCAATATAAATGCACCGAAGACCTGGGTCCAGCTTCCTAGTAAAAGAATTTGTTCTCCCATCCGTCGTTTTTCGTTTAAAATGAAGATATTTCCGATCGATTCCAAAAAAGAACCCGCTGCAATGAGTCCATTTCCCTTGATTTCAAGAGAGCGTGAAAAGGACTCCTCCGTCAATGATGCCCCGAATGCTTCAAATGCGGCACCTAGTCCTTGGATTCCACTGCCGAGTGCATCGATCCTGGTGCCCTCTTCTTCTGAACCACTCAACTGCATATCTATTCCAACTGCATTTGCGATATTGCCAATAGCCTCAAGCCAAGCACCGAATATGAAATAGGCTTCCGATCGTTCATTTTCCGGGTTCAGCATTTTTGAACGGCCTATTGCTTGCAGCGAATTTCCAACGGCTTCAATGCCATTCCCTTTGAGGACGAGATCCTTTCCGAGGTTAGTCCCCGTTAAAGTTTGCCGGGTTTGCCCGATTGCACCTACAAGTGTTCCAATGCCAAGTAACCATGCTCCTGAAATAAGGAGGTCTTCTCCATGAGTGATCATATCTCAAACGCTCCTTAAAAGTGTTAGATTATATTATTCAGGAAAAAGTGTTTGTTTACATATTGCTTTAACACCGTAAGCTCTGGTTGATTATCACCCATTTATTGGTATAATGACAGCTGGAGGAGATGATATTGACATTTAGGAATTTTTTACAAATGATTATCACTGCACTTTTCTTTATAGTTTTTACGTTTTGTACCTGGTACGAAGGCAGTGAAATTCTGGATAGACCTTGGGAATGGAGGTATTCCACGCATTTCACACAAGTTAATGATGATCAGGCGATGGATGCAGATGATATTTCGAGTTTTGATTATTTCGTGCATGCCGCAAAATTCAAGCCGTTATTTCCAGTTCTTATGGTCTTAGCCGCATCGTACTTTATCATACTTACAGGATATATCCTATTCAAAAGAAGGATTAAAAGAATGGCTCTATTCTTCTTGGGATTAGGTATCCTTTTTCTGCTTTCAAGTGGTTTTGTATCCCATTCCCCGACTGTCGGAGGAAATATCTTTACAGCAATTTTTCTGATAGGCGGAATGATAGCCATATTAAGTGGGGCTCTATATTATTTCCGGTTGCCAAGAGGATTCAATACGTTCATGAAGTAAGAAAGGCTGCCGATGAGGCAGCTTTTTTTGTGGAAAGATGACACAAAATAATGAAAAATAATAGTCAATTTCGCGAAATTCTTAGATTGAACTTCACTAAAATGTAGTTTATAGTTAAGTCGAAATTTAGTAGACCAGTTGCTATATTTACCGGTGATGAACCCTAATCGGTTGGGTATACAGTTAAAAGCAGCACCTAAATAAGTAAGGGTTATCCAGTGATTGGAGAATAAAGCGAAAAGGTGATAATATGTCAGGCAAAATCAAAATTGAACAGCCAAAGATTCCCCAAGACTTAACTCAGGCGAACTTTCAGGAAATATATTATCAAGATGAGCCTTATCTTGATTCCTGTATCATAACCAATAGCACGATCGATAGAGAAAAGATGGATAAAATCGTATTATCACAGATTGTTTTTAAAAATGTGACATTCAGCGATGTATCATTCAGGAATATCGAGCTGACGGATGTCATTTTTGATCATTGCGATTTGACGAATGCCGATTTCATGGGCGGTTCGATTCATCGGGTGGAATTCAAAGAGTCCAAACTTTTAGGCATTAACCTGTCTGACGCAAGTTTAGGGAATGTCTCATTTGAGAATTGCAACCTGAATTTAAGTGCCTTTGGATATTCCAGTTTAAAGCAAGTGAAGTTCGATCATTGCTCATTGGAAAGTGCTGATTATTATGAGTGTAAATTCATCAAAGTGAAGTTCGAAACATGCAGATTAAATGAAGTGAACTTTTCCCGGACACCGCTCAAAGGAATTGATATTAGCAGTTCTACATTTCAAAGGCTTACCGTATCCCCGGAGGATTTAAAAGGATGCGAAGTTTCCCCTGACCAAGCGATAGTCTTTGCAGCCATGCTTGGACTGAAAATTAAAGAGTGAACCTTTTTAAGATGTAAAATGAGTTAATGAGAGTAAACTGCGAGATCTTCAATAAAGCTGAAGCGAGGACCACCGATTTGGTGGTCCTTTTTGAGTTGGATTGTCGCTAATTAATTGGATATCTATTTTAAAAACAGGAAGGGTGAATAGAATTATATAAATTGTGAATAGTACCGGATGTTTGCACACGTGCAGGATGTATTTACAATATTTGTTAAGAGGAGGGGAATTGAACGTTGATTATCAATAAGGTCACTTTGTATAGTCATGTCTGGGATGAAATGCGGAGTTTTTACGTTGATGTGTTAGGATTCGAGTTATTTTTACAAACTGATGATGGTTTTGAAATTAAGGCTGGGGAAAGTATGCTTCAACGGGACTTTAAAAGAACATGTATCAAATGTTTCCCCACTTTTAGCCTCAGAAATATGATCTAGGAACAGCACATAGAATAGTATAGAAATACTGCGGCTAATGCTGGACATGGAGGGGATGTATTTATATGAGTACCAGAATAATCCGGCAGCTGATAAGGTCAAGGCAACAGGAATTAGTCGAACTTGCAGCTTCATTTATTCGAATTCCATCTGAAAACCCATCGCCCGAGTTTAAGAAGCGGTCAGCAGAAATGGGACGCCATATTAGCCGTTACCTAGCAGCAAAAGGGTTCTTGATTACCGAGCACCGCCGTAGCGAAAATGCGTTGGTTACCGTGGTCTGTGATGCTCCCTTAACCAGGGTACCTGGTCCGCGGCTCCTATTTTGTGGACATACAGATGTCGTACCTGCTGGCGATTGTTCACATTGGACCTTCGATCCTTTCTCAGGAGAGGTCAGAGCGGGTATGCTTTTGGGTAGGGGAGCCTCCGATATGAAAGGAGGCTTGGCATCACTGGTTTTTGTGGCTGGACTACTTCAGGAGTTCGCCCCCGCTCTTAATTTGAAAGGTAGCCTAGGAGTTATTGCCTCTCCGGATGAAGAGACTGGCGGCATTGAGGTGGCCTCGCTCCTGGAACAAGGATTGATTAAAGGGGATGCTTGTCTGATTGGTGAACCAACGGATCCCCACCATCCGAATGCCGGCGAAAAGGGCAAGGCATGGATGCAGGTGATCATACCAGGTCAGGCAGATCATGGCAGCCTACAACCGCTTTATGGAATCTCCGCCATACGAAGAGGGGCAGCCGCGGTCGAAGCACTAACCAAGCTATGTGAGCTCAAGGCAACGCCTCCGGCAGAGCCTTGTCAACTTTTGTACAATACTGAGTGGCTCCTATCTCAGTATCCAGGAAACCCCTTATTGTCACAGTTACTTTATCGTCCCTCTTACAATCCAGGTGTAATCCAGGGCGGAACAAATGTGAACGTCGTCGCAGACAAGTGTATCATTAAAGTGGATACGCGGGTTCCATTCGGTATGCAGTCCGAGTTTGTACTTGATGTCGCTAGGAATCTTGTTAGTGCTGTAGCGCCAGGTGCGGTTGTAGAGCCTATAGTACCCTGTACTAACCCGAACTGGACCTTAGAGAATCGTCCAATTGTAAGGGCCATAGAACTGGGAATCCAGCGTGTCCTTGGAATGGAGGAACCCGTCTTCAGCTTACTTTTGCTTGGTTCAAGTGATGCCAGTCACTTCCGGCGCCATGGCATTGACACCGTCCTTTATGGTCCTGGGCAGGAACAAACTATCCATGGGTACGATGAGCGGGTTTCAGTGGAGAACTTAGTGGAATCTGCCGAGATCTATGCTGAGACGGCAGTCAAGTATCTTAGATCATTTTAAATCTATTTTCATTAAACTTTATGCAGGTTAACGATGCAGGGTATACTGCATGTGCTACTGCTAATGTTCTCTTTCAAGGTGTATATGGCGGTGGTTATTGGTGGGAATATTCATATACTCGATGGTATTAATTCTTTAGCTAAACTAAATATATTGATAGTGTGTTTTGATCAAACTTTGTTTTAAATTTACATGAAGGCCAAAAGATAAAAAAAGCTTGGAGCAGAAAAACCGCTTCAGGCTTTTTTCAGTTTTGTGGCCAAAGAGGTTCGTAAGTGACACCCCGAACCATGAGGAGCGGACGGGTCGAAAAAAGTGCGTTAACGAATGAAAAAACATAAACAAGACCTGGTTGTACTGCCAAGCCATTTTTTCGGAGAAGAAGGGGTTGGTGAAAATAGAAGAATTATGGATGAGCAAAAATGGATGACAAAACTTCTATTGAGGGGACTATGGAAAACAGCAAATGGCTGAATTCAGTATAGTCATGGAACCGCTCTATTTTTATTCATCAAGGGGAAAAGTAAGAATTGATTCGGAAAAATAGATAATGCGAGAGAAGAAATCGAATTTTAAATTGAAAGCGGCTATTGTAGGGGTCGAATTTTTAAAAACATTTAACTTAGTTGATCAGCTAAATCAAATAACGTGTCCAACATTAGTGGCAGGAGGCCGTCACGATTGGATCACTTCTGCAGAGGCATCGTTTTCTTTGATGAAAATAGGGAATTCATTTCGAGGATTCCTCTTTCATAAATGAGAGATTTGGACTCCAGGAAAGGGCGGCTGGCTTAGCGCTAAGTATAATCGGGCAAGCGTTAGATAGTTCAGGATAAACCGTTTGTGCTGAGCAGGAATTAATTATATATTAATCCTTGAGTACATTAATTCATGGATTAAAGTATGATGATAAGAAAAGCCCGGAGGAGACAATCATGAAAAATATCAATACTGAACAGGAATACCGTGAACAAATCAACCAAGAGGGACTGACGGTCGGGATTTTTACGACTACATGGTGCCCGGACTGCAAACGTTTAGACATGTTCATCGATGAAATCACTCAAGAACATCAAGACAAACAGTGGTTTACAATCGATCGTGACGAGTTCCCTGAGATTTCCGAAGAGCAGACGGTAATGGGGATTCCATCACTATTAGTATTTAAAAATGGGGAAAAGGTTGCGCACCTGCACAGTGCAAATGCTAAAACTCCAGAAGCGGTCAATGAATTTCTAAAAGACCTATAAAAGACCTTGAAAAGGTGAACCCCTTATTGTGCTGTAATAGGGGTTCACCTTTTTTTAGGAATTTTTTCTAGAAATGACTTGATTTTTAAGGTGAAACGGGTTTTAATTATAGATACCGAATATCCATTATGGATATTAAATATCCACATACATACCAAATGAGGTGAACTGATTTGCAATTAACAAAAGGGGTCGAGCAAGCTATATGCATCATCGTTATCCTCTCTACCCAGGATAAAAATGTACCGCTTTCGTCTAATGAGATCAGCAGGCGATTAGAGGTTTCTCCTTCTTATTTGAAAAAAATCATAAGGAAATTGGTCGTTAAGCAGATAATCACTTCCGTTCCTGGTAATAACGGGGGCCTTACTCTTGCCAAAAGTGTAGATAAGATTAAAAACCTTGAAATTATTGAGGCGATGGAAGGTCCCATTTCGATGTTTCCGGATACAGGACTTATAGAAAAAGCGTTTAAAGATGGAGAGTATGCAGAGAAGGGGATGGACGTCCTTCGTCGGATGTTTTCCCGGGCGGATCAACTTTTGATAGAGTTCTTTTCCAGTCAAACAGTGGCGGATTTGCTGAAAGAAAGCTTTGGCACCACGGACATACCGACTCTTAATTGGAATTCAACGTCATTGAGTGATGTACTGCGTGAAAAGAAAGGTGAAAAGAAGTGAACATGCTTAAACAAGAATGGAAGCTTTTCCTTACAAATCGAAAACTGGTCGGTGTCGCGATCGTTTTACTGTTCGTCCCGATTATTTATGGGGGGTTATTTCTTAGTTCCGCTTGGAATCCATACGGAAATACAGGCAAATTGCCTGTTGCAGTCGTGAATAAGGATGTGAAGGCGGAATATGAGGGTAAAACCTTAACAGTCGGTAATGAGCTAATCGAGCAATTAAAGGACAATGATGATTTGGAATGGCATTTCGTAACGGAAAAAGAGGCGAAAAAAGGATTCGATGATGGCACATATTATATGGTCGTTACCATTCCGGAGGACTTCTCGAAAAATGCTGCAACCGTCATGGATGATAAGCCCCAAAAAATGAATTTGACGTATGACGTGAATCCTGGACGCAGTTTCGTTTCTGAAACGGTAGGAAAACAGGCAACGAATAATTTGAAAACGGAAATTGCCGAAAGTGTCACAAAGGAGTATGCGGAAGCGATCTTCTCCCAGCTGGATGAAATCGGAGAAGGATTCAATGATGCAGCAGATGGGGCATCAAAGCTGGATGACGGCGCAAAAAAACTGCATGATGGAAACAAAGAAGTGACGGAAAATCTGAATAAATTAGCTTCCAGCACATTAACCTTTAAAGATGGTGCGAATAAACTTCAAATCGGCGTCGGCGAGTTTTTGGAAGGAGCCAACAAGCTTGAAAGTGGCGCATCGGAATTAAATAAGGGAATTTCACAATATACTTCTGGTGTCGGTCAGCTGCAAAAGGGTGCGGACGAACTTGCATCAGGCACAGGGGAATTAACTAATAATAGTGAAGCACTTATTCAAGGTTCATCCCAACTTTCCACCGGTTTGTCCAAAGTGGTTCCAGGGGCGCAAACTTTAAATACCGGGTTGGCACAAGCTCAAACAGGCAGTGCGAATTTGAATGATGGGTTGAATCAATTATCACAAAATGCAAGCCAGCTGACGGACCAATCGACTGGAATTCCAAAATTGGCAGCAGGTCAGCAAAGTTTAAATGAGGGAATCCATAAACTGACTGAAGGAAGCCAGGCGTTAAATGACGGACTGAAAAAAATGGATGGCCAATTGCCCGCAGAAGAACAGCTGAATCAGCTTAAGCAAGGACTGACAAGCATTCAAAGCGGTGTAAATCAATTGCAAGAAGCGATTCCCGCAGGGAGCAGCACGTCCGGTACCGTTTCCGGCATTACCCAAGACCTCAATAACAGTCAAGCGGCTTTAACGGAACTACAATCAACCATTGCGAATAATGGTCAGAGCACGATCAATGCCGTTCAAAACACGGAAGCCTTCAAAAACATGACCAGTGAGCAACAATCCGAATTAATTGGAGCGGTTCAAAATGAACTTCAAAGCCAGGCGGAAGCACAAAAACAAATCGCATCGACTCTTGCTGCAAGTGTATCTGACTTATCAACGCAATTAACGGATAAAGTAATGCCTGTATTGAATGGATTAGGCCAGCTTCCGGAACAAGTGGCCAATTTAAATAATGCAGTGAATAAAGTCAATCCAAACGCCGTTTCAGCGTTAAACGGATATACCGCAATAAGGAATGCACTGGAAGAACAATTGATTCCTGGTGCGACAAAATTAAATGGCGGCTTGAATGGAGCTGTTGATGGCAGCAATCAATTAACGGCGGCAACACAAAGTTTAAATGAACGGACACCAGAACTAGTGAAGGGGATCAACCAGTTGGCACAGGGCGGTTCCTCGTTAAATAATGGCCTTTCAAAACTAACTGAAGGATCTGGTCAGTTGGTTAATGGAGTTTCACAACTTCAAGCAGGGGCATCCTCCTTTGGGAATGGTCTTGAGAAGTATGCATTTGGTGTTAGCCAAGTTGGCGAAGGGGCAAGCAAAATTGCTAATGGGGCCAATCAACTGAATGCCAACTCTGCGGCCTTGAACGAGGGCTCATCAGCACTTGTTAAAGGCACTGAACAATTGGCAAGCAATCTGCCTACTTTGAGCAATGGAGTCATCCAGCTTGCTGATGGCGCAGGTAAGATCAATGAAGGTTCATCAGCACTTGCTGAAGGTTCCGGTAAATTGGGTGATGGAATTTCCTCACTTAAAGATGGATCGGTCGAGCTCTCGGAAAAACTCAGTGATGGGGCAGAAGAAATAAGTGAAAATAAAACAACTGATGATAATTACAGCATGATTGCTGAACCGACACAGGTTAAAGAACAAAAAAGCAGTGACGTGCCGAATTATGGTCATGCACTGGCTCCTTATGTATTGTCTCTCGGGTTATTTGTAGGAGCTATTGCCTTCAATATGGGATTCCCGACAGGCTTGCCTTCTACAAGACCTACATCAGGAGTGGCATGGTGGTTCAGTAAATTTACAGTCCTATTTATCCAAGCGACGCTTTCTGCATTAGTGTTGGATGCAATCATGATTTGGGGAATGGATTTACAGGTCGAGAATATGGGGCAATTCATTGGGGTTTCCATACTGACTTCCCTTACCTTCATGTTCATCGTTACCTTCTTGACCGTAGGGTTTGGAAATCCAGGTCGTTTATTGGCGATGATATTCCTTGTACTACAGCTAGGTGCAAGCGGAGGGATGTTCCCTGTGGAACTGACCAATAACTTCTTCAGTCATGTTCACCCGTTCATACCGATGACATACTCTGTCATGGGATTCCGTCAGGCGATGAGTACGAGCCTTGGAGCGGATGCATTGACAACGAGTATCGTGTTCCTTACTGGATGCATCATTGTTTTTAATCTGCTGCTATTGCTGACGATGGTCATCAAGAAGCGCAAAGCGCACAGAATTGAGATGGATGCATAAACTAATGAAGAAAAACCCCGGTGCAATGCGCCGGGGGTTTTTTCATTAGGCTGTTTTCGTATACTTTGTTGCAATTCACCAAGTAATGCGGTGTGGTTGATTTCCCCTCCAATGCTCGCTTTCCGCGGGGCGGGCGGTGAGCCTCCTCGGCGGGACTGCCTGTGGGGTCTCACCTGTCCCGCTGCTCCCGCAGGAGTCTCGCACTTCCGCTCCAATCAACCTTAAATCGTTTCGTTTTAAAAACAACAATCTTTACGAAAAGAGCTTTTCATTATGATGGTTCATTCGTGTCCTTTTCTTTATCGATGACTTTCAATCCATTTTCCCCTGATTTTTCAATCACATGTTTAAGGATGGATAATTTGTTATCCCAAAATCGATCGTAAAAGGATAGCCACTGTTTCAATTCTGCTAAAGGTTCTGGCTGAAGCCGAAAGCGTTTCTCTCTGCCTACCTTCCGGCCACTGACCAATTCAGCTTCAGAAAGGATATGAAGATGCTTGGCAATCGCTGTACGGCTCATGGAAAAGTGAGAAGTGATTTCTGAAATGGGTAAATCCCCTTCAGCAAGCAATTGCAAGACCTTTCGGCGGGTGGGATCGGCGATAGCCTGAAATACATCATGCTTTTCTGCTGCAGACACTTAGCCCTCAACAACCTTTTTAAGTTTTGCATGAACGATCTGTTCCCAGCCATGATCCATTCTATCGCGGATCACTGAGCTTTTTTCATTCGGTTTCGGAAGAATCGTTTCAGGCTCTTTCCAACCACCGTGAATAAGGGTGAATTCCGTTTTGCCATCCAGTTCTTTTAAAATGAAGGAAATGAACCAACCGTCCGTATCCCAACTGAATGAAAGACGATGAGGAGCATCTAACTCCGTTACCTTACAAGGAGATGGACCAAAAGGTGATTGTACATGGAATTCATGTCCCACTTTCGGTTGAAAATCATTGGGCATGAACCATGAAGCAATGCCTTCTGCAGTCGAAACTGTATCCCAAACTTTTTGGATAGGTGCTTCAAGAATAACCGTCTTCTTGATATCCTGTAATGTATTTTCCATACTGATTCTCCTTTTTAAGTGAAAATATGAAACCAATTGGTTTTGCTTTGTTGATTATATAAAACCTTTTGGTTTCATGTCAATAATTTGTTTCAAGTGATTCCTTTTTATTCATTACAGAATGCTTAATTGCCCAACTCTTCTATTTGTTTTGCCAATCCTGTTATATTATCGATTGATTTCATTATCTCTGAATCTTCCAATGCCTTAGGATCAATTTGGCCATTCTCAATATTATTCAGATATAATTCAATGCCATCCGAAAGCTGTTGATTTGAGCTGACGATCTTCTCATGGATGCCTTCAGCGATTTGTGGTGGTTCAGTGGCATTGAATTCTTCAATCTCCGTTTTCATCAATACCAATTCTTTTTCAAGATTTGCTCTTGCTTCGTCATTCGTGACGGCGTCTTGTGACAATGCGGGCACTTCATTGGAAAAATCCTTAACGGTATTTACATACTCCGTCGCATTATCTGCATACTCCAATGATGAATTGACTTCTTCTAAAGCTGAGCATCCGGTTAATGTCAGGATGGACAGTAGAGCAATGGTCATTATTTTTTTCATATGTGCCTCCAATGTGATTTTTTATAGTATGGATCAGATGGGCAGAAATCTCTTTTTATAAATCGCTGCAATGGAATTCAGTATGAAGCTGGGGATCTTCTTCGGAAAAAATGACTTCGAATAAAAAAGGTGAAATGCACTTTTCAAGTCGTGCCACTGATTGCAGGATTTCACTTGCTTAAACCTTGCAACATCAATGATCTTCACCTTTTTTTCAGAAGTGATGAAGATGTTACGTAAATGGATATCCGAAGGATTCAATCCCTCTTTCCTTGCCAATTGCAGGGCATGGTCTATCTCCGCAATGTTTTCTTCCGTTATCGGAATTCCCAATGTTAAACATTCAAAAAGGGTGTTGCCTTCAATGTGATCTATAACCAGGTAATTTACTCCCGCATCATATAGGGTTGGATAGTATTCGATGGATTGGACGGTTTTGTATATTTCAGCTTCAACTTTAGCTGTGTGTGTATGATCCGGGAAAAACACTTTTAGTGCCTTATTGGTGGAATGTATTCGGAATACATATGCGCTTCGGCCTTTTCCGATCAGTGATAAAGATGGGGCGGCATCAAGCAATATATGCTTTTTATCATCGGAAATCTTAACGCTTTGAGCTAATTCATTATAGTTCTGCATACTTTTCACCTCTATTGTGCGATTTTTCGAATCAAAAAAGACGGTATAACCGATTAGTGGTTATACCGTCTTTTAAAATGTAAAAGACCTCACCAAATAATCGGCAAGGTCTTGCAAACAACTAAAATCAGTTGCCAATAAAGCCGAGGATTCAATCCTGTACTGACGACTTTATTGTATAGCTACTCCCCTTAACAGAAGGATTCTTATAAGTTATATACAGTAATTATATAGGGTATTGCCTCGATCCGTCAAATATAAGGATCGTGTGCTTACCCTTTATATATATTCGATTCAGTCAGAAAGATGCTCGTCTCATTAGTATTAATTTGAGGACGAATTAATTATATCAATATACTTTATAGTCATCATTTGCTTGTCGCAAAAGCATCATTGCAAATATTTCTATAAAATTACTTAAATGTCTATTAGTTTACTATTTTGTTACAATCGCTTTTATCTCCCTATAGATCTAATGGAATATGTTATATTTTAGACGAATGAGTATATTTGCCTATATTATTATACTAATATTAACCGATATTTAAATAAATGTTAAAAATATAATTCTTTAGTAGGGAGAACGAGATGAAGAAATTAATAATACCAACTTTCTGTTTTGCAGTGTTGTCTACGGTTGCTTTCGAAGAAAAAATATCTGCAGCTCCACTACATGCGGAACAGGCCAATATTGAAGACGTCATGTTTGTGCAGGTAAATTCCGGATCGCTCAATATGAGAAAAACCGGGGCGGAAGGTGCCAGCATAGTTGCAAAGCTGGCAAATGGCACACAGGTGACGGTGTATTCGGAATCCGAAGGCTGGGCGAAGATCAAAGCCAATGGAAAAGAAGGATATGTCAGTACCAAGTATTTATCGGCAACGAAGCCAGGGACTTTAACGAAAACTGCAGTAACCATTAAAACGACAACGAAATATGTGAATGTGAGCACAAATTCACTTAATATGCGAAAAAGCGGGAGTGATAGTGCCAGCATAGTCGCAAAGCTGACAAGGGGCGCACAGGTGACGGTGTATTCGGAATCCAAAGGCTGGGCGAAGGTCAAAGCCAATGGAAAAGAAGGATATGTCAGTACCAAGTATCTATCGGCAACGAAGCCTGGAGCGGTAAAAAAAGCTGCGGCGACCGTTAAAACGACTACGAAATATGTGAATGTGAGCACAGGTTCCCTTAATATGCGAAAAAACGGGAGTGATAGTGCCAGCATAGTCGCAAAGCTGACAAGAGGCACACAGGTAACGGTGTATTCGGAATCCAAAGGCTGGGCGAAAATCAAAGCCAATGGAAAGGATGGATATGTCAGCACGAAGTATCTATCGGCAACGAAGCCTGGAACAGTGACTAAAGCTGCGGCAACGGTTAAAACGACAACGAAATATGTGAATGTGAGTAATGGTTCACTTAATATGCGAAAAAGTGGAAAATCTACTGCAAGCATTGTTGCCATACTTTCAAAAGGGACGAAAGTGACGGTGTATTCCGACTCCAATGGATGGGCGAAAATCAAGGCCAATGGAAAGGATGGATATGTCAGCACCAAATATTTGTCTGCTTCAAAGCCAGGGTCGGGATCAACGGCAGCCACACCTGAAAAAACGACGACGAAATATGTAAATGTGAGCACGGGTTCACTCAATATGCGAAAAAGTGGAAAAGCTACCGCAAGCATAGTCGCCGTACTTTCAAAAGGGACGAAAGTGACGGTCTATTCGGAATCCAATGGATGGGCGAAAGTCAAAGCGAATGGAAAGGACGGATACGTCAGCACCAAATATCTATCTGCTTCAAAGCCAGGATCGGGATCGTCGGCCGTAACGCCTGAAAAAACGACGACGAAATATGTAAACGTAAGCTCTGGAACACTCAATATGAGAAAAAGCGGCTCGGAAAGCGCGAGCATAGTCGCAAAGCTTTCAAAAGGAACGAAAGTGACGGTCTATTCGGAATCCAAAGGTTGGGCCAAGATCAAAGCAAATGGAAAAGACGGGCATGTCAGTGCCGAATATCTATCGACAACGAAACCATCAACGGCCGTAACGCCTGAAAAAACGACGACGAAATACGTAAACGTAAGCTCTGGAACGCTCAATATGAGAAAAAGCGGCTCGGAAAGCGCGAGCATAGTCGCAAAGCTGTCAAGAGGAACTGAAGTGACGGTGTATTCGGAATCCAAAGGTTGGGCAAAAATCAAGGCAAATGGGAAGGAAGGGTATGTCAGTACTGACTTTCTTTCGACGACCAAGCCTGAAACGGACTCCAAACCATCCATACCTGAAAAAACGACAACGAAATATGTAAATGTGAGCACGGGTTCACTGAATATGCGGAATAAGCCGTCAGAAAGTGCTTCCGTCATTGTGAAATTGGCAAGGGGTGTAGAGGTAGAAGTCATCTCGGAATCAAATGGCTGGTCAAAAGTTAAAGCGTATGGCGGAGAGGGTTATGTCAATACGCAATACCTATCAGCAACGAAGCCTGGTCCTTTACCGGGGCTGAATCCAGACGAAGAAGGAAACACGTCAGTTAAATATGTAAATGTGAATGATGGCTCCAGTCTGAATATGCGGTCTGCTGCATCAGCTACCGCTTCAATTTTAGCCAAGCTTGTAAACAATACGGCAGTAACGGTTTATTCAGAGTCTAATGGCTGGTCAAGAGTCACGGCGAATGGAAAAACGGGATATGTCAGTACGCAATATTTAACGGTCAAAGCACCGGAAGGTCCGGGAAGTTCGAACGGATCGATAATCAGGATTGATAAAGAGTATGATCTTACGATGGAAAAGATGGTTGATATTCAAATGGCCGTAAATGGTCAAACGGATAAAAAGTATAAAACCTACATACGTGAAGATGGGTTAACTTTAACCAATTCAACAAAAGGTACGGTTAAAGGAACCGGATGGCGTGTCAGGGGCGGAGCAGGTTCTAATTATTGGGTAGTCGGTCCTGTCAGCAATAATCAATCATTGAATATTAAATCGAAAGTAAAGGGCTCAGATGGATACTATTGGTATGAGGTGGACTATAACAAGACATGGGTAAATGCCAGTCCGGAAGATATAGAATATAATCTTAACCCAAATAATTTTGTGAATGATCCAATCCATTCATTCCAGTTCGTCAAGCTCTCCCAAGTCACCAACATGAACGTTTCAGAAGTGAATAATCGAATCCTTTCAGGCAAAGGGATTTTACAAGGCCAAGCTGCAACCTTCACTGCGGCAGGGGAAAAATATGGAGTCAATGAAATCTACCTGATTTCACATGCCTTGCTGGAGACCGGGAATGGCACTTCCCCGTTAGCGACTGGCGTAAAGGTGAACGGGAAAACGGTCTATAATATGTATGGAGTGGGAGCATATGACGGAACGGCACTAAGCAGCGGCGCTCAATACGCCTATAATGCAGGCTGGTTCACTCCAGAAGCGGCCATCATCGGCGGTGCAGAATTCATCGCCAAAGGATATATCTCTGCTGGACAGGATACGCTTTACAAAATGAGATGGAATCCTACAGCTGCTGAAAAATATGGATATGCATCACATCAGTATGCCACTGATATTGGTTGGGCAACAAAACAAGTGAAACAGATTTATAATTTGTATAGTTTACTAGATTCCTATAAATTGACGATTGAAGTTCCTAAGTATAAATAAGAAAACAGGAAAAAACACATGAGACCGACTCATGTGTTTTTTTGCTAATTAGTTTTATCCTTTTCCAGAATACCTCTGACGACATCCTCAATCGTCACCACTCCCAATGCCTTTTCCAAGGCAAGTTCAGCAACTGAAAAGATAGGCTCTATTGTATCTTGTATATTTCTTCCAACAGTGCATGCTGGATTAGGATTTTCATGGATTCCAAATAATTCTTTATCGGAGACAACGTTGACAGCCTGATAAACTTCGAGCAAAGTGATATCCGATAATTCCTTGGCCAATGTCGCTCCTGCGATACCCGGCCGGACATTCACTAAACCTGCATTCTTCAGCATGCCGGTGATTTTTCTGATTAAGGCTGGGTTGGTGTTTACACTTTTTGCAATGAAATCAGAAGTGTTAACGCCTTCTTTGTTTATTTCTAAAAGAGATAATATATGGATCCCTACGGAAAAGCGGGTACTGATGGACATCTCTTTTTTCTCTCCTTTTAAATCTCAATTCTTATATAGTATAAATTAATTAACGTGTAATTCAAGTGGTTACAAGTTATAATGGCCTGCAAGAATAATATTTATCCATTAACCGTTTCCTTGTCAAGTCATGCCGTTTCTGCAAAGGCAAAAATAAAAGGTATGTGTAATTGACAAACCAGCATGGTGAATCTTATATTATAACGTGTAAATGAATCAGTTACAGGTGAAAGGTGCAGGAAGGGGGAACTGAAATCGGCCGCTATGGCTGGATAAGGAATATCGACACAACAACAAGTGATGGAGGTATATGATGGCTAATAAAAAAAAGGGTAATCAAAAACAATCTTCTGCATTCACGTTTTGGATCATCGGGTTAATCGCTGTAATCATTATTGGCTTTATATTTTTGGCAAATGGAAAGGGCGAAGATACAGCCGTTAATGAAATCGATTATAAAGCACAGCCTTATTTGGGAGAAAAATCGGCTCCTGTCCAAATAGTGGAATTTGGGGATTATAAATGTCCTGTCTGTAAGACATTCGAGGAGCAATTCTTTCCTTCTATACAAAGTGAATTGATTGATACAGGAAAAGCGCAATTTTATTTCATGAATTATTCGTTCATTAACGTCGATTCAACCAGATCCGCTAAATTCGCGGAAAGTGTTTATCAGGAATTAGGTAATGATACCTTTTGGAAATTTCATGAGCTTTTGTACGATAAGCAGCCAGCTGACCTGAAATATGAAAAGGAAGATGTCTTTACGGACAAATTCTTAGAAGAAACATTGAAAGAAATCGCAAATGACAAAGATGTGAAAAAGGTCGTTACCTCTTTTAAAGATGAAAAGTCCGAGGACCAATGGAACAAGGATATGGAGCTGGCCGACGAATTGGGCGTTACTGGAACACCTTCCTTATTTGTCAATGGCAAGAAGTTTGAAGGAAATACAATCGATGATTTAGTGAAAATGGTTGATGATGCAGCGAAGGAGAAATAGTGATGAGCAAGCCACTATTATTTTCTTGGATCCTGTCCATCATCGCCACTGCTGGAAGTCTCTACTTTAGTGAGATTCTCCATTATGTACCCTGTACCTTTTGTTGGTATCAAAGGATCTTAATGTACCCGCTCGTTATTTTATTAGGCCGTGCCTTTTATGAGCAAGACTTGAAAATCTATCGATACATCCTCCCATTATCGATTTTGGGCATGTTGGTGTCAGGGTATCACTATAGTCTGCAAAAAATTCCAGCACTGCAGCATTTCGAAATGTGCCAAAGCGGTGTTCCCTGCTCAGGTGAGTATATAAATTGGCTAGGATTCATCACGATCCCGTTTTTGGCCTTTATCGCTTTTACGCTCATCACAATCTGCATGGCACTGCTAATGAAAAAGAAAAAAAGCATGTAATTAAGAGGCGGCGCACCATTCTAAAAGGAATGGTGCCTTTTTATATATCTCCGAAAATTGCAATATATCGACGAAGATCCGGTTATATCTCCGAAATCTGCAATATATCGACGAAAATCCGGTTATATCTCCGAAAAACTCCAATATATCGACGAAGATCCGGTTATATCTCCGAAATCTGCAATATATCGACTGAAAATCCGGATATATCTCCGAAATCTGCAATATATCGACTGAAAATCCGGATATATCTCCGAAATCTGCAATATATCTCCGAAAAACCGGTTATATCTCCGAAAATTGCAATATATCTCCGAAAAACCGGATATATCTCCGGAAAACTCCAATATATCTACGAAACTCCCCAAAATATTATGTTGACAAGATGGTAACCTGTAACTTATATTATTACATGTAATCATTAAAGTTACAATTAAAACTAACAAGATATAGGAGGAATTTAAAATGAAAATCGGTATTATTGGTGCGAGCGGGAAAGCTGGAAGTCTGATTTTAAAAGAAGCATTGACTAGGGGACATGAAGTTACGGCCATTGTCAGGGATGAAGCAAAAGTCCAAATTCAAGGAGCATCCGTACTGGAAAAAGACGTATTTGATCTGAAAGCAGAGGACATTAAAGTATTCGATGTGGTAGTGAATGCCTTTGGAGCTGCTCCGGGGAAAGAACACCTGCATGTCGATGCAGGAAAAATCCTGATTGACGCAATGAAAGGGGCGCCTCAAACTAGACTGATCGTTGTTGGCGGAGCTGGAAGCCTTTTCGTTGACGAGGCAAAAACGATCCGTGTACTGGATACGCCTGAGTTCCCGAAGGAATACTTTGCAACAGCCTTTAATCAATCCAAGAACCTTGGGGATCTGCAAAATGCGACTGGCATCCAATGGACGTTCATCAGTCCTTCCGCCTTCTTTGATCCGCAAGGAAATAGAACAGGCGGGTATAAACTGGGTAAAGATAACCTTCTTGTAAATTCAAAGGGTGAAAGCTATGTAAGTTATGCCGATTTTGCCCTTGCAGTACTTGATGAAATTGAAATTCCAAAGCACATCAACCAACGCTTTACCGTTGTTGCCGAAGCTGAATAATTAAGTGGACGTCAATCCTTGTGGTGACGTCCTTTTTTCGACCTATTATGTACAACGAATTTTTGCCAAAAATGTTGACTGATGCCCATTTTTTGCAGATAATATAGCATGAAAGTCCTATAGAGGCTTTTTTTATTAATTTCTATTGTTAGATTTTAGTAGAAACATCTAGAATTACCAACACGGAAAGAAGGACTATGCGAAGATGAATTGGAAATGTTCTTACGACTCATGGGTGAATTTTGAAGCCCTTGATAATGAAATGAAATCATTACTTAACGAGATGCAAGATGATGAAAAAAATATAGAAGATGCGTTTTATAAGAACTTGGAATTCGGCACAGGCGGTATGCGCGGGGAAATTGGGGCAGGTACGAATCGGATGAATCTATATACAGTCCGTAAAGCGACATTGGGATTAGCCCATTATCTGCAATCGATGGGTGATGAAGCAAAACGCAGAGGTGTCGCGATTGCCTACGATTCACGTTTTAAATCGCCTGAATTTGCCTTGGAAGCAGCCAAGACCCTGGCTACAGAAGGAATCAAGGCTTATCTATTCGATGAGTTAAGACCAACGCCGGAGTTATCGTTTGCTGTTCGTGAACTGAATGCATATGCTGGGATCGTTATTACAGCAAGTCACAATCCTCCTGAATATAATGGCTATAAAGTGTACGGGCCAGATGGTGCACAGCTTCCTCCGGCAACGGCTGATGTAGTGATTGAATTCGTGAACGCGATTGAAAACGAACTTGCCATTTCGGTAAAAGATGAAGAGACATTGAAAGCGCAAGGCCTCATTGAGATTGTCGGAGAGGAAATCGATACCGCCTATAATGATAAATTGCTTACTGTGCCCGAAAACAAAGATTTAAGTGAAGAAGTGGATGTGACAGTTGTATTCTCACCGCTTCATGGCACGGCAAATAAGTCTGTCAGGCGTGCTTTACAAGATCTGGGATACGACAAGGTACACGTTGTAAAAGAGCAGGAATTGCCTGATCCCAATTTTTCGACAGTACAATCCCCGAACCCGGAAGAGCATGCAGCTTTTGAAATGGCCATTGAATTAGGAAATGAAGTATCGGCAGACCTTTTGATCGCAACAGATCCGGATGCAGATCGGCTCGGTATCGCCGTTAAAAATAAAGATGGCGAATATGTGGTGCTTACAGGTAATCAGACAGGTGCACTAATATTGGATTATCTTTTAAAAGAAAAGAAAGCGAAAGGCACTTTACCTCCCAATGGAGTTGTCTTAAAAACGATAGTAACTTCAGAAATCGGGCGCAGAATCGCTAAGGAATATGGTTTAGGGACCGTTGATGTATTAACGGGTTTTAAATTCATCGCTGAAAAGATCAATGAATATGAGGATAGCGGCAAGCATACCTTCTTATTCGGATATGAGGAAAGTTATGGCTATTTAATCAAGGATTTTGCCCGTGATAAAGACGCGATCCAAGCGGCCGTTCTCGCTGTGGAGGTTTGTGCCCACTATAAAAAACAGGGCATGGATCTATATGAAGGATTGCTTAGCATCTTTGAAAAGTACGGGTATTATCTGGAGGGACTACAGTCATTGACCTTAAAGGGGATAGAAGGCGCCGGCCAGATTCAAGGGATACTGAATCAGTTCCGTGAGGCTCCTCCAAAGAAAATTGCCGGAAAAGCCGTAACGATGCAGGAGGATTATCAAAGCGGTGTGAAGCTGACTGTAGGCACCAATAAGGAAGTAGTCATTGATTTACCTAAATCAAATGTAATTAAGTACTTCCTTGAGGATGGAACATGGGTATGCTTGCGGCCATCTGGTACAGAGCCTAAAATCAAATTCTATTTTGGGATCCAAAGTGAAACGATGGAAGAGGCCGAGTTGAAATTGAAGCAGGTCATGAATGCTTTCATGGAAAATATTCATGGTATGATCAATAGTGCTAAATGAATAATTCTAATTCTTTGGACCTACGAGCCATATAATTAAGAAAAATAAGGCCTTTTCCTGAAATATCGGGGAAAGGTCTTATTTATTTCAATAAGAAAGCGGGTTATTGCATTACTTGGAAGTTTAATTTATGGATGCGTTTACAAATGAAGGAATTTTTTCTGTTAAGATATTTACAAAAAACGAGTCTATGTTACTATAAAAAGGATGATTTAGAAAAAAATTGGGTTTTTTGTAGATTTATCTTAATATGAAGGAGTTACAAAGGATGAAAAAAGTTAAAAAGGCCATTATACCTGCAGCGGGATTGGGCACTAGATTCTTGCCCGCGACGAAGGCTATGCCTAAAGAAATGCTGCCAATAGTCGATAAACCAACTATACAATATATTATAGAAGAAGCCGTGAAAGCGGGAATTGAAGATATAATCATTGTCACAGGAAAGAATAAACGAGCGATAGAAGATCATTTTGATAATGCTTACGAACTAGAGAATAATTTGAGTGAAAAAGGGAAATTCGATTTATTGGAGAAGGTGCGATACCCATCCAATTTAGCTAATATCCATTACATTAGGCAAAAAGAACCGAGAGGCCTCGGACATGCTGTTTGGTGTGCCCGTAACTTTATTGGTGATGAGCCATTTGCCGTCCTTTTAGGCGATGATATCGTGGAAAGCGATGTCCCTTCACTACGTCAATTAATCAACGAATATGATGCTACAGGTTCGTCCATCATTGGAGTGCAGCCGGTAAATGAGAGCGAAACGCATAGGTATGGCATCATTGACCCGCTTACGCAAGAAGGCAGAAGATACGAAGTGAACCGTTTCGTCGAAAAACCAAAACAAGGAACGGCACCATCCAATCTAGCCATCATGGGAAGATACATACTGACTCCGGAAATATTCGATTTCCTGGCCAAGCAGGAAACAGGGGCTGGCGGTGAAATCCAGTTAACCGATGCTATCCAAAAACTGAATGAAATCCAAAAAGTCTTCGCTTACGATTTTGAAGGAAGACGCTTTGATGTCGGTGTTGTAGATGGTTTTGTGAAAACGACAATTGAATTTGCCCTGCAACGTCCAGATTTAAGAGACGACATAATAAAAGTAATGGAAAATATCCTCGAAATGCATAAGGCAGTGGACAAATAAACGTTTACTGCCATTCATAATCTTTTAATTTAATGTAGCAACCATCTTTACAAAATCTCCAACTATTGATCATTCATAGTTGTTATTTTTGGTTAATGAAAAGCAAATAATTTTGAATGGTGAATTTAAATCGATAAAAGGGGATGCCTATTTAGTGAATAAGAAGGTAATAAAAAGAAAAGTTGATTTCCTTAAACATCCTATCGCCAATTTTCTATTAAAGGAAAATCATCAACGCGTAAATAGATATGCAAAGTATTATGAGAAATTAACCGTGCAAAAAAACACAATTTTATATGAGAGTCGTGATGGAAACAGTATGACTGACAGTCCATACGCGATGTTTAAATATATGCTGGAGAATCAGGACTATCATGATTTCATGCACATTTGGTCCATCCAGGACTTCAGTGTCCTCTCAGGTGTAATAGCGAAGTATAAGGATATGCCGAATGTTCAATTCGTTCAGCGTAATTCAAAGGAATATTTAAAATGGCTGGCAACTAGTGAGTATTTAATCAATAACTCCACATTCCAGTCTTTCTTCATCCCTAAAAGCGATCAAATTTACATCAATACCTGGCATGGAACGCCCCTTAAGAATATGGGCTTTGATATACCGGGTAATCCTTCGGCCTCTCAAAACGTTGTGAGGAACTTCTTGGGTGCAGATTACATTTTGAGCCCTAATGCCCATACTACCAACATTTTTACACAAAGCTATAAGTTAAATGGATTGTATAAAGGTGAAATTATAGAAGAAGGATATCCGAGGATCGATTTGACGCTGAATACGGATCCGGGGGAGTATAAGGATTATCTAAGAACGCTAGGTTTGAAAATCAGTGATGCCAAGGAAAATATTTTATATGCCCCGACTTGGAAGGGGACGAACCTTGCCAAAGTTGATAATGACCTTCTCCAAATCATTGCCGATATGAATGATTTACAAAGTCAAATCGGTGAACAATATAATCTATTTATTAAGGTACATCCATTTCTATATAAAGAAGCGGCCAAGCATTCGGATATCAAGGATGTGCTAATACCTGACTATGTGGATACAAATGAATTGCTTGCTGCAGTTGATTTGCTTATCACGGACTATTCCAGCATCTTCTTTGATTACCTTGTTACCGATAAGCCCATTCTGTTTTACACATGGGATACGGACGTTTATGCTGAGCAAAGGGGACAATATCTCCAAAATGACGAACTTCCGGGACCAATGCTTTTTAACTCAAAAGAATTGGCACTGGCCATTAAAGATATTAAAAATGTGAAATTGAGATATTCCGATAAGTATAAAAAAATGCAGGAAAAATTCACGAACCATGAGGATGGAAAAGTAACAGAGAGAATAGTCAAAAATATTTTCAATAAGTCTACGAAACAACTGAACACAATTACTCGCCTGGATTCCGCAAAGGAAAAAATATTGATCTATCCGGGTGGATTGAGGGATAACGGAATTACATCCTCTTTCCTAAACTTAATGAATAATATAGATTATGATAAATATGATGTCAGCTGTTTTACTGCCACTCCTCACTCGCACGAGGTTTTGAAAAATATGGCCAAGGTTAATAAGAATGTACGTTTTCTATTCAAACCTGGCTTGCCTGTGTATAAATTTATGGAAGTCTACAAAGATAAATTCATCCATAACAGAGGGGAAAGAGGTTTCTTAGGGAAGAAGCTTTACCCGGAAAATGCCTATATTAGGGAGCATGCACGTTTATTCGGTAAAACGAAGTTTGATTTTGTTATCGATTTTAGCGGTTATAGTCATTATTGGGCTAAATATCTGCTGGCGGCAGATGCAAAAAAGAAAGTTTGTTATATGCATAATGATTTGCTTTCTGATAGTGAGCGTATCATTAATGGAAAGAGACCTCACCGTATTAATCTAAGAGGGATTTTTTCGGTATACAATCGATTTGATAAACTGGTGAGTGTTTCTGAGGGAACGATGGAATTAAACCGAAAGAATCTATTGGAGTATGCAGACTTCGATAAATTCGATTATGTAATGAATTCTATCAACCCGGATAAAATCCTTCAAATCGAGTCAAATGAACCTGAAGTTACCGAAAATGATGAAAAGGCACTGATCACAGAAAACTTCAAAGCAAGGGCGATATTAAACGATGTCAAGGATAATCATGTTTGGAATACTCTTCCGGGAATTTCGAATGCCATCCAATTTCCACTGGAAGAACGTTTTAAAGGTGCTGAAATCGTGATTTCGAGAAAAGCCCATGCCGATCAAAAGACATTTTACAAATTCAGTCATGACAATCAAATAATAGGGTGGATTAGTGAAGAAGCTGTGGAGCTGTTGCCAGACAGCATCATTTATGAAAAAGAAGTGGATAAAATTGCAAGGTTAGTAAGACCTCGATCGAACTATATTTGGTCCTTGCCGTATAAAGTCGAAGGAACGTACAAAGTTTCCGGCAGTCATGATTTTAAAGGAATCATTGTAAAAGTCGATAGGGAAGCAAAAACCCAGCATTCGATTTATAGCAGAATATCTGTAAAAAACAAGATAATAGGCTGGATAGATAATTCAGCTTTATCCATGCTTGAACATTGTACAATCAATGGAGACATGAGTCTTAATGACAAGCTGCAAATCATGATGAAAAGAAAGTATATACTATCCAGAAACTATAAAAACAATAAAAAGTTCATTGATAAGATTGAGAATAGAACGTTGAAAGAAATAAATACCGGTAATCAGAAGTACGGAAAAATAACGAACCCGGAAGACCATACAATCTGGACGAAGGCATATCCGAATTACAAGGCTAAAAGAGTGAGCAAGGCAATCGATTTTGAAGGGCAAATCGTCAGAATCATAAAGTATAACAGAACCAACAAAGGCGGCTATTACCTATTCGAAATCGATAATAAGAAAATTGGCTGGTTAAATACGGGGGCATTCGAAATCATAGAAGAGCCAGTCCTGTTAAAAGAACGGGAAGTGCGTGGCACTGCCGAAATTAACTTAGGCGACTATAATATTTGGGATAAGCCTTATGGATTGCAGGATGCCATGGTCTTGGAAAATGGGCCAACCTTTAATGGGCGGATTGTGGAATTCGATAAAGAAGCGGTTACTCAACTTGGTACTTATGCCCATATATTGTTGGACGGGATATCTATAGGCTGGATCGATAAACAGGCGTTAAATGTACAAGTGGTACATGGATTGGAAGTGAATGATCAGTTCGTTCCATATCCTGATAAAAGTGATTTTAACTTTGTCAATATGGGAAGATTATCTCCTGAAAAAGGTCAAGATAATTTGATTCGTGCTTTCGCAGGCTTTCATGAGAAACATAAAAATAGTAAACTGTATATTTTAGGACAAGGACCTTTAAAGGAAGATTTGCAGGCAATCATTGATGAGCTGGACTTAAATCATTCCATTCATCTTTTAGGCCAGCTTGAAAATCCATTTTCGTTCATGGAAAAATGTGACTGCTTCGTGCTTTCCTCACATTATGAAGGGCAGCCTATGGTATTATTGGAGGCAATGACTTTAGGAATGAAAATCATGGCTACTGATATAGTGGCTAACCGAACCGTTCTGGAAAACGGTAAATATGGTTTACTTGTCGAAAATAGCATAGATGGACTGGAAAAGGGCTTATCAACTATGATTAGTAATGATAATCCTGAACTAGCGAAGTTTGATTACACGCAATATAATGGGTTGGCCATGGAAACTTTCAATAAATGCCTATAAAATGAGGGAGATTCTAATAATTAGAGGAGCCTCACATATATAGGTTGCGAGATTTGGCAATGATTCATTTTAGCTTAAAGTAAAAGGAGAAATTCTATATGATTTTGGTCGTTGGCGGTGCAGGATATATTGGCAGTCATCTTGTAAAAGAGTTAGTGAATACTGAAGAGGTTGTCATTCTGGATAATCTCTCAACCGGTTTTCGTTCGCTGGTCGATTCGAAGGCCATCTTGGTGGAAGGGAATTTAGGGGACGAAGCGGTCTTGAATGATATATTCCTTAAGTATCCCATTAAAGCGGTTATGCACTTTGCTGCAAATAGCTTGGTTGGGGAGTCTGTCCAAGATCCTTATAAATACTATGAAAATAATGTAGGTGCCACTCTTACATTGTTGAATACGATGCTAAAGCATGATGTTAAGAATTTCATCTTTTCATCAACGGCAGCTACGTACGGGATACCGAATGTTGATATGATTGATGAAGATCAGCCAACCAATCCGATTAATCCATATGGCCGCTCGAAATTGATGGTAGAGCAGATCTTAGGGGACTTTGCAAATGCATATGGACTTCATTATGTCGTCTTGCGTTATTTTAATGCGGCTGGAGCACATGCGTCGGCAGAAATCGGTGAAAGTCATGATCCGGAAACACACCTGATTCCGATTATTTTACAGCATTTATTAGGGCAACGTGAGAAGATCTCCGTGTTTGGAACGGACTATGACACAGGAGATGGCACTTGCATTCGTGACTATATCCATGTAACGGATTTAGCCCAAGCTCATATAATCGCCCTTCAAGCCCTATTATCCGGGAAGAAGGATACGGCCACCTACAATCTTGGGAATGGAAAAGGATTTTCAGTTAAGGATGTAATCGACACTTGTGAAAAAGTCACAGGAGTGAAACCGACCATAGAGTATGCAGACCGTCGCCCTGGAGATCCAGCACGTCTGGTTGCTTCGGCAAATAAGATATATGAAGAGCTTGGATGGAAAGCATCGATAGATTTGGAAGAAATCATTGAAAGTGCGTGGAAATGGCATAAATCTCAAATGAATTAATGGTCACTTGGGACTCGATAGTCGTATCAGACTGTAGACAAACTCGAAGGAATACGAGTTTGCCTGCAGTTTTTTTATATAAAGATATTCTACGTGATTTTTACTATGTTATATGAAATGAAAAACTCAATGGATTGAAGAAATTTGCGACACTCCTGCCGATTTACTGGCTAGCCGAGACCCCACAGACGCTTGCTTTGATGCGGCTTGGCAGACAGTCTGCGGAAAGGGAGGTGATTTCTGAAATCAACTGCAACTTCCAGGTTATTTTAAAATCATGGGCCGCAGTCATTGGACCTAGCCGACACAATATTCGGCCGTAGCCGGCAGTCATTCGGCCGTAGCCGGCAGTCATTCGACCTAGCCGGCATTATATTCGACCTACCCGTACATTATTTGACGTTGATGAATTTTTTTCATTCTAAGCTTGCAATGCTTTCTGGATTGATTTTTTCATGGCTTTTACAAAATTCTGGCGTGTGTCATCGGTTAATTCCAACAGGGAAAGGTACGGATTTAAATCTTCCAGTTCTACTAATAAAAGTTCACCTTGCTCATTCCGGCAGGCATCAACACGTTGGATGCCCCAATCAAGATTGTTCCATTCAATAAATCGTTTAGCAAAAGCCAGGTCTGCTTCAGTAGGTGCATATTCTTTTAATTCCCATCTTTTCTCTTTATCAGGCGCATAAAGAGCGTACTGAAACTCCTTATCGATAAAATAAAAAGAGACTTCATAGTCAAAGTTGATAAATGGCTGTACCAATGTGTTTTTTGATTCTGCATCCATTTTATCTACCAATTCTTCTTTCGTGGCAAATTCCAATCCGATGGAATCCGCCCCATCTTTCGGCTTCACTATATACGTTTCTACATTGGGAAGTTTATTTAAAGATTCAAGTGTATCAATGGTCGGAATGACAGGGAATTGGGCATTCGTCAGTTCAATTAGGTATTCTTTCCCGTTCATATCAGCCTTTCCAACAAATGAATTGTACGTTTTCAGATAACCAGCAGCCACTCTATTACGGAATGCTAAATACTTATCTTTAAAATTGGCTACTGGACCGGCATTTCGAAAGACGATCAAGTCAAAATCCTCTTCAAACGTTTCAATGTCTTCAGGATGGCAAAGTACTAACTGAAAATCTTCTCTAAGCTTCGAAGTTAGGAACAAATCCTCCTCATAATAATTTCTTCCTTTTGCTTCATAGTATAAATCCGTTACGAATAATAGTGTCTGCATGACTCCTGCACCTGCTCTCCCGTTATTTTCATTGATTAGGTTAAAACAAAAAATCCCGTCTCATTAAGAGACGAGATTAGAACTAGCGGCACCACTCTTGTTTAATAAAATGCTTACGAACGCACATTAATGCGTTATCCCAATTAACGGGGGAAACCGGTAAAGCTTACTAAAGGTTCGGCTTTACTTCTCGGGGATGATCTTCGGTCAGATTCTGGACACTGGCTTTCAGCAAAGCACCAGCTCTCTTTGGAACAGAACGATAACGTACTCCTTCCCTTCATGGAATTTTACATTTGATGAATTTGAGTAATTGTACAATAGTCAGAAAATAAAATCAATGGTTGTTTCACTTAGTATAGGACGAAAAAGGGATATGGATCGTGATATAGAATTACTATTCAAGAGATTCATTTAATAGGAGATGTTAGATTTGAAAATGGTAAGGGTTTTTCATTACGATGCGTTTAGCAGTAAACCGAATAAAGGAAATCCGGCAGGTGTCGTTTTGGATGCTGATGGACTGACCGAAAAGGAAATGCAGGATATAGCACTTAAAGTGGGGTTCAATGAAACCTCTTTTCCGATGGAATCCGATATTGCCGATCTTAGAATCCGGTATTTTACACCGGGACATGAAATGAATCTTTGCGGACACGCGACAATGGCTACCATTCATGCACTGAAGACCAGGGGATTATTGGATAAAGATGACCTGATGATTGAAACAGGAGCGGGAATATTGCCAATCAAGATCCAAACGACGGAGGATCAAGATATATATATTACGATGAAGCAGGCCGCGCCGCAGTTTGAAGCGTTTAGCGGAGATAAAGGCGGATTGGCCAGTTCCCTGGGACTTGATATAGAAGATTTGGAAAATGAATTACCTATTGTTTATGGAAGTACAGGCTTATGGACTTTACTGGTTCCGGTAAAAGAACGCGATTCATTCAAAAGGATGAAGGCGAACAATAAACTGTTTCCGCAATTATTAAAGGAAATGCCAAGAGCTTCTGTTCATCCCTTTTGCCTGGAAACGTATGATAGTGATGCCCATATGCATGTCCGGCATTTTTCCTCGCCATTTTCAGGTACGCTTGAAGATCCTGTTACGGGAACGGCTTCAGGTGTAATGGGCGCTTACTATGCAAAATACATAAAGGGTGGTCTTGAAGATGAGGTGCACCTGTTAATCGAACAGGGACATGAAATCGGAAGGGATGGCAGAGTTCGCGTTACGGCTACCAAAAACGATGACACATACGATATTGAAATCACCGGTAATGCTGTCTACGTTAAAGAATTTGAATTAGAGATCTAAAGGTTCATGCAGAGGAGGATGGGAGGTTGAATGATAAGCATATAAAAACCCTGTGCTAAGACGTTTCATGTCTTAGCACAGGGTTCTTGATGAATCATTCTCATGCTCATTCCTTTTAAAACGACCGCCAGTCAGAAACACGGACGCGCAAATGATTGAGGTTGGATACTTACAATCGCTGTCGGTAAGTTCATTCCTTTAGATGATGGTCACACCGCTAAGATCAACCTTTGCTCCATGTAAAAAGTTGTAAGTGAGTTTATCCATCGAAGCTCCAGTAAAGTCGATTTTCTTTAAATCGGACATCCGAAATTGAACATTGATGAGTGTGGCATCGCGAAATGATGCCTTTCTCAATGAAGAACTCTCAAAAATGGTTTGTTTGAATGTTTCCCCATCAAATATAAGACCAGATAAATTACAGCCTTTAAAATGGGTTTTATTATAAACGCAGTTCTTGAAAGTTACTCCTTTTAAATTTGCACTTTTAAATAAGGTGCTGGTTAAATTGGCGTTTTCAAAGATGCAATTATTTAAATTAGTGCTTTTAAATGTGCTTTTCGTCAGGTCGGAATGGCTGAAATCAGAACGGCTTAAATCGCAGGAATTAAATTTTCCATCATGGACCGAAACCGAGCGGAAGTCGGAATCCACTAAGCGTTGCCTGGAATAGTCCATGCTTATCGCCTGCTCAAGCACATTGTATTGCAGATTAAGTGATTCCATTAGCTCTGATACTTCCCCAATCGAATCCACAGTCAGCTTATACGCTTCCTGCTCACTGGCACCATTCCTTCTATGGTCATTGTATTTTTCCAGTAAGTTTTGCAGCAGTTCTTCTTCCAATTCCTTTGCTGTTTTTGCACTTTTGTACGGGGCAAAAATGCTATGAACATGTGCATTCAATTTTTCAATCACATTTCATCTTCCTTTCTTACAAGAGGCGCTCAAGTATTCGCTTGGCCTGCTCCCAGTCATTTTTATTTTGGATATATGTGTCTTCCCCGATCTGGGTGAGTTTGTAATATTTCCTTCTCCCGCCTTGTGTGGCATCTCCCCAATAAGAGACGATGCATCCGTCCTTTTCCAGTCGTTTTAAGCTGGAATACATCGTTGCTTCCTTAATTTCATATTTCTCATTGGATTTCGTATATATCAGTTTGCTGATTTCATAACCATATTTATCGCCACTTTGCAGGAGTTTTAGAATCATCGTATCTACATGTCCGCGAAGCAAGTCAGAGGATAGTTGTCGTTGAACCAAATCCTCACCTCCTTTGGTATACCTTATAGTATATTACTATGACAATCAAGGTAATTTAGTTACTATGAATCGTGCATGTTTTGTTCTTTATGAAAGGCTATTTTCCCATACTTTGTTGCTATTTACCAAGTAAAGCGGTGTGGTTGATTTCCTCTCCCGCAGGAGTCTCGCACTTGCGCTCCAATCAACCTTAAATCGTTTTGTTTTAAAAACAACATCTTTACGAAAAGAGCCTTATGAAAAGAAACATGTCCAATTTCGTGTATCAATGCGGCGCATACTTTTTTAATTGTCCTAATTTGCAACATATAATATCCGCTTGGAAGGGATTTATCGTGCTTCATAGAAGAAGTATGTATGGGGGTGGGGATGTTGAACAATTCGTGGAATAAAGTGATTTATAAATTTTGGTCGCCAATTTATGACAAAATCTTCAACTCTCATCTCTTTTTAGATGCCAGGAAAAGAATGTTTGAAGAGATGCATTTTCATGATCATGCAAAGGTTCTGTTTGTAGGCGTAGGTACGGGGGCTGATTTGGAGCTGGTCAAGAACTTTAACCTTGAGATAACGGCGATAGACCTGTCAGCTGATATGTTAAAAAAAGCGATGGGGAAATTTGATGATGCATCGATCAATTTTCTCGAGATGGATGCACAACATATGGAATTCGATAATGAATCATTTGACTATATAGTAGGAAGTTTGGTTCTTTCCGTCGTACCAGATGCCAATGAATGCCTTCGGGAAATGATAAGAGTTTTAAAAGAGGATGGAAAATTAATACTATTCGACAAGTTTATTTCTAAAAATCAAGTGCTTTCACTGCCCAAAAAGCTTCTGAGGCCCATCATTCGATTTTTAGGAACGGATATAGGCTTGAGGTTTGAGGACTTGTTCAGTAGTCATGTTAAGAATATGAAAATTGAAGAAGATCGACCGATCATGCTGAATGGAATGTATAGAAAGATAGTCATCAGTAAACGGATGTGAAAGGAGTGGCAGGGGGAAGTTTCAGAAGTGGATTGGGAGTAGGATTCAAAGACATTGGATACATCATAGGGCTGAGTTTTGTTGTTTGGAAGCATAACCTGATTTGCTGTAAAGAGAATGTAATATTTGACATGCTTATATAAAACCCATGTCCTTTCTAACATGGATAATGAGCCGATCATCGGGTTATTAAGTAAGAATGTAACATACTATCAGAAGGCTGTTCGAACGCATCTTTGATACCTTTAAATTCCAGTGATCATCATATAATCAACAAGTCCAATTGTGTCTGAACGTCCTATGTCACGCTTTTTTGATGCGGCTGTTACATAGGCAAAGGCCGAAATCAGTATAATTAAATGGTGGGATAAAATGGGGAGAGGTGATGGTATTGTCGGAGACGATTACAACCTATGAAGATTTATTGAATATGCTGGACTCGTTATTACGTGAGCCAACTGCATTCTGGAATGATTTTTATGAAGACCGTGAAAAGGGGGTCCCCTTTTTCGAAAATTTCCCTGATGAGAATTTGGTTGCATATTTTGATGGTGGGTTAATCCGGCCAGGAAAGGTTCTTGAGCTTGGGTGCGGACCTGGAAGAAATGCCATTTACCTTGCTCAAAAGGGCTGTTCCGTTGATGCGGTGGATCTTTCGAAGGAAGCACTGGAATGGGGAAAAGAACGAGCGGCAGAAAAGAAAGTGCACGTGAACTTCATTCAAAGGAATATATTTGATTTGGATATTGAGGAAGGGCAATATGACTTCGTCTTTGATTCAGGTTGTTTTCACCATATTGCTCCACATCGAAGGATCAATTATTTGGAGATGGTGAAAAAGGCGTTAAGGCCTAAGGGATTTTATTCGATTACTTGTTTTGTCGAGGGCGGCATATTGGGTGGTGCCGATCTTTCAGATTGGGAAGTATATAGGCAAAGAAGCCTTAAAGGCGGATTAGGTTTTACGGAAGAAAAACTTAGAATGATCTTCAAGGATTTTGAAGTGGTGGAAATACGGAAAATGAGGAAAATGGAACAATCGGATGAAACCTTTGGGATTCAAGGTTTATGGACGGCCTTATTTATGAACAAGTAATTCTTATAGGATGGGCGAAATGGTGATGAACGGAGGATCTGGGAGCAGGTCCTTTTTCGTTATAAGAAAAGGGGGGGATTTGTTAACGAAATATAAAAATGGTAAACTATAATAATAAAATGCTTTTTGGGTGAACGCAGATTTATCAGAATATTAGATGTAGGTTCTTGCAGATTTTTTTTGAAAAACAGTGTTTGTATGGTTTCAAAAACGGCTGGGAAGGTATATGGAAAGAGGGGACCAATGGGCATCAGATCATAAGATTTTAAGTATGGAAGAGGTTATCTTCGATGCTTACTTTGATGATATTTCAATAACCTGACAATGCTGATTTCTGTAATTGGCTGCATAGGATTTATTGATTACTGAGACCAATTGGAATGCTATTTTATAAAAAAAATAGGTGGAGAAACTTATGCACAGAAATAAAGAACTATATTCCTTTTTATTGGGTGTGGCAGGACAATTAACTGAGGATTGGTACGCAACATTGAATAAGAACGATAAGGCGGGGGTTTATAGCTCAACCGATCCCAAAGTGATTAAAAAGCTTAAGCAGCAAAATAATGAATTCCATTTACGTTTCTTTCAGGTCTTTGTTACAGAGGAGAGTGAATTCTTTAAGCGGCTTGGTGATTGGATTGAAGATATCGGTCAGGATGAGCAGCATTTAAATACACCCATCTATTTTATATTGAGGGAGTTCTTTCGAACGCAAGAGCAATACCTGGATTATATTGACCGGTTTGTGGGATTGCATGGAGATAAATATACGCAGGAGGAAATAAATTCCTGGTATCGGATAGTGGTGAAGGTGTTCAGCGAAGTGATGGAGAGGTTTACGGAAGCGAATCATAGGTATGCTAATAAAATCATGAAAGCCCAACAGGCAACGATCGATGAATTGAGCACGCCCATCATTTCCCTTAAAGATCATACGGCGTTACTTCCCCTTATAGGCGATATTGATACAGCGAGGGGCATGTCCTTGCTTGAAAACACATTACAAAAGTGTGCAGAAAAAAATGTCACCAGGCTTTTCGTTGACCTCTCGGGCGTTCATGCAATAGATAGTGGATCCGCACACCAGCTGTCACAATTGATTGAATCCTTACATTTGATCGGAATTCAAACAACCCTTTCAGGACTTCGGCCGGAAATAGCCATGACTGCCGTTAAGCTTCAACTGCCTTTTGATAAAGTGACGATAAAGTCCACTCTTGCCCAAGCGATCAGTACGATAAAATAATACATAACATACATATCCAGGGCATTGGAATGCTCGTTATAAATTTCATCGAGAAGACCTCCATATGGCGGTCTTCTCGCATGTATAGGTGATGCTGCATTCAAAATGGGTACCGGGCTCCATGTAGCAAGAGCCGGAACCTCCCGGTTATTCAATATTGGCAAAGAAGGCTAGATCTACTTTATTGCCAACCACTAAAAGCATATCTTTTTCATGGATATCCTGATCCGGTGAGGGTGCTATGATAATTTCCCCATTACTCACGATGGCAATGACGCTGATATTATATTTTGCCCGTAAATCAAGCTCCCTGAGGCTTTTTCCCTTCATGCTCATGGGGAGGATGATTTCCTCGATATTGTATTCTTTGGAGAGCTCTATATAGTTCAGCATGTTAGGGGAAAGGAGCTGATTCGCGACCCGTTCCCCCATATCCCTCTCAGGATAGATGACCCAGTCGGCACCGATCTTAGTGAGCACCTGACCGTGATTTTTATTAAGGGCTTTGGCAATGACCTTTTCGACCCCAAGCTCTTTTAAAAGCAAGGTAGTTAAAATGCTGGATTGCATGTCATTTCCGATGGCTACGATGACACAATCGAAATTACGGATTCCGATTGATTTCAATGTCTCTTCTTCAGTCGTATCCGCCATGACCGCATGGGTAACGCTCAGTTCCGCACTCTCGACTCTTTCTTCATTGACATCAATACCCAATACCTCTTGGCCGGCCGTATATAATCTATGTGCCACGCTGGTTCCGAATCTGCCTAAGCCGATCACGGCATATTGTCGTTTTCCCATCCTGTACACTCCTTCATTTATGATTAGCCAATCATGATTTTCCCTTTTGGCCGGCGGAACGGATCTGGTTTGCGCCTCATGGCGATAGCAAAGGCCAAAGTCAAAGGACCCACCCGGCCTGCAAACATCGTAAAAATGATGAGCATCCGGCCAACCGGTGATAATTCCGGGGTCAAGCCCATTGAAAGTCCCACTGTGGCGAATGCTGAAGTGGCTTCAAACAAAATCATCAAGAAATCAGTTCCGCTTTCAGTGATGGTCAGCAGAATGGAGATGATTGAAACCATGGATACGCCAATGAATGTAACGGATAATGCTTTAAAGATCGTTTCACTCACAATGCGGTGCCGGAATAATACCACATCACCCTTTCCTTTAATCTGTGACCAAACCGTTCCAACAAGCGTTGCTAATGTAGTCGTTTTAATCCCGCCGCCAGTCGATCCGGGTGAAGCCCCGACGAACATCAGAAAAATGATGAGCAGTAATGTTGGCTGAGTTAAATCAGGGATATTCAGCGTATTGGAGCCTGCCGTCCTTGGTGATACCGATTGAAATAATGATGACAGCGTTTTACCCATGAGAGATAAAGGCTGCAATGTCTTGGCATTGCCGAACTCGAATAAAAAGATTAAAATTGCACCGGCAATCGTAAGGGTCAAGCTAGTCGCCAGAACAATCTTCGTATGTACGGATAAACGATGGGTATTCCGATATTCGTATAGTTCATTCATCACGATAAAACCTATTCCGCCAAACGTGATGAGGAAGGCGACGGTAAGGGTTACGAATGGATCAGATACATAAGGAGTCAAACTCCTGAATTCCCCCATTAAATCAAAGCCGGCATTATTGAAATTCGATATGGAATGAAATACCCCGTAATAGATTGCTTTGCCGATTGGCATGTCAAAAGAAAAGCGAATCGATAAAATAAGGGCGCCAATGCCCTCAATGATGGCTGTGAAAATTAAAAGCCGCTTCACTAATCTGACTACACCTGCCATGGATAGGTTATTTAAGGATTCCTGCAAGAGTAACCTGCCTTTTAAAGAAATCTTTTTGCCTAAAAGGAAAAAGAAAAACGTCGCAAATGACATGAACCCTAAGCCGCCTATCTGAATCAGTGTTAAGATGACCAACTCACCAAAAGTGGTGAAGGTCGATCCCGTATCCACTACGACCAGCCCTGTTACACAAGTAGCGGAGGTTGCGGTGAATAAAGCATCAAGAAAAGAAAGACCATTCCCACTTTCAGTAGAAATCGGCAGGGTCAATATATAGGACCCGATAAGTATCAGGATGGCAAACCCGAGTACAAGGATTTTTGGCGGATCCAACAAATTTTTTGCTTTTATCAAATTGATCATCCCTACCTATAAAAAAATTGTGTAAAACTGTATGATATTTTAATCATCAATCTGATATCAGAATCTTTTTAAAGGCATAATAAAAAGACCAGCGAAAACAACGAACAGTTATTTTGCCACAAAAAGCGTGCAAAAAAACTCCCGAAATAGGCGGTCTTATGACCTCCTTCGCTTTAGCCGACGAAGTTAGCTGACGGGTAGGATGGCGAAAGAGCTGATCTCATCCCTTCTGCAAGGCAGAATTAACCCCAATTGATTGGGTCCTCCGTACTCAATTCCCTTGAGTTTAGGCCGAAATGCATTAAATTGATAAACGTATTCTACTCCCATCATTTAGCAGTTGTAAACCCCTAAATCGCAAAAAAATATTTCTTTAACAAGACTGAAAATTTACGATTCATTTACATTTTAAAAACGTATTGACAAATATTAGTTAGCACATTATGATAGGTTCGATTAATCCGATTATGATAAATGGCATCGATGTACTTTATTCAATACTTTTAAGCAAAACACGCTATTTGCCAATCAAAATTTGTAATAGATATATTATGTTTCTTTTGTAAATGATAAAGAAAAAAGCATTGCATTCGTATTTAAAAATTCAATACATTTTATTAAAAAGGCGGGCAATTATGGAGAAGACGTTCAATAGATATGTTATTAATGCTACAGGCAAGGGTGGCCAGACATATTTAACACAATGCCAGGATAAAGATGCACTAAGGAAATGGATAGCCGATCATGAGGATCAAATCATCATGGATGAGTTAAGGATAACGGATAAGAAAAAGAATCCGTTTTTAAAATTGTTTTCCCTAAGGTAAATCAACCAAATCCCCAACATCATTAGCGGTATTCAATTATAAAATCCCTGTGTTCTATCCGGGAACGCTGAGCGAAAAATCCATATGTTGTTTTGCTTTTAAACTCATTTATTTTAAATGAGTTTTTTTGCGTTATTTACATTACAAAACCATTAATGTTAAAATTTAGAAATAAATAATGTGGACGTAAAGAGGAGAAAAGTAAATGAAATGACCACTTTCCAAAAGAGCCTCGAGCAGCTGAGGGTAGTTGGGGATGTATGGTGACGCATAGAGGTGGCGCCGCAAATTGACCTCGTCCCGAGACCATTGCGTGGGGACGGTTTTTTTATTGTTCGGTCAAAGGGGGAGAAGCGATGACATTAAGAAATACATTAGTATCCTGGAAATACCCATCCATTCTATTGTGCGGAATTGGTATCTCCAACTTCGGTTCTTGGGTTTATTTCATTGCACTTAATTTAATCGTTCTGGATATGACTGATTCAGCCTTGGCGGTAGCTGGACTTTATATCGTAAAACCGATGGCTGCCCTATTTACGAATGTGTGGGCAGGCAGCGTGATCGATCGGATAAATAAGCGGAATCTTATGGTGGCACTTGACCTATTTCGCACGGTATTCATAGCTTTGCTGCCATTGACTTCTTCTATTTGGGTCATCTATTCCGTTGTCTTCGTGATCAATATGGCAGGGGCCATGTTCGTAACAACATCAAGGTCGTATATTACAAAATTAATTCCCGTTGAACAGAGGAAACGATTTAACTCATTACGAAGCTTAATGGATTCTGGAGCTTTTTTGATTGGGCCGGCGCTAGCGGGGATCCTTTTCTTGATTGGTACTCCCGTTTTGGCGATTTATATTAACGCGGCTGCCTTATTGTTATCCGGTATCATCACTCTATTCATGCCTAATCTTGAAAAGGATCATCCCCTTGAACAATCCAGTCACTACCTGTCTTGGACCATCATGAAAAAGGATTGGGGCATCGTCCTGGACTTCAGCCGGAAATCTTCCTATATCATGATCATTTATTTCTTATTCAGCTGCATGGTGGTGATGGAAACGGCGATCGATTCCCAAGAAGCTGCGTTTGCCAAGGCTGAGCTCCTTTTGTCGGACAGCGATTACGGATTCCTTGTAAGCATCGCCGGGGCAGGCATCATTGCAGGTGCCATAGTCAATGCCGTATTCATCAGTAAAGTGCAAATCTCGCACCTAATTGGTCTTGGATCTTTATTTGTCTCGATAGGTTATATGGTCTATGCCTTTTCGAATTCCTTTTCACTGGCCGCCATCGGATTTTTCATCATTGCCTTTTCATTGGCTTTCGCCAACACAGGCTTTCAAACCTTTTATCAAAATAATATTCCGGTGGAAATCATGGGCAGGGTCGGAAGTGTTTTTGGTTTGTTAGAAGCTTTGTTGATCATCATGTCTACCGCAATTGTTGGTGTTTCAGCTCATTTCATTTCGATTAGGTTCGTGGTGATTTTAGGTTCCATGATCATGTTCGCTTTATCAATTTTATTGTCGTTGCTTAGTATGAAGTCCTCGAAGAGCAGATATTATTCCGTTGGTGATGTAGAGGTAGAAACGAAGGAATAGTTGTAATCTGATTTAAAAGGCATGTTGATTGAACATGCCTTTAATGAATCGTTCATTGGGTGAATGTGCGCAATTGACTGATGAAGTTCAAGATTTGAAAATGGATTTTCGCCATTTCTTCCGCCGTTTGTTCTTCACAATTCTCCAGCCACTCCTGAATCACCCCTAAAATCGCCGATGTCAGGAAGGCGTGCATATACATGCGGAATGCTTCATCTTTAGCTGCTGGATGCAGGCTGATCAAACGCTCCAACAGTATTTCACCGAATATGCGCTTAATTTTTTTGGCAAAAGAAGGATCGCCCTGATCACCAAGAATCGCCCTTAATGCGTTGGCATGTTCACTGATGAATTGAAAAATCGCTACGAAAGGCGGGTAAAGTTGCTGTTGATGAAGAGCCAAAAAAGCCTCTTTCGGCAAAATGGCAGTAATGCGGGTTTGAAGTTCATGTAACAATTCCTGCTGTAAGTGATCCATCAATTCATATTTATCTGTGTAATGCAAATAGAATGTGCCCCGATTAATGTTGGCACGCTCTGCAATTTTCTTCACTGATACATGTGAGAACCCCTCTGCTTCAACGAGTGCAATGAAATGATGTTGTATCTGCATTTTCGTCTTCTGTACCATATCCTCATGAATCGATGCCATGGAATGTCTCCTTCACTGAACATTTTTCCAAATGTGTTGATTGTATTAGACCAAATGCTGCCTTAGAATGATGATACACTCAACACCGTGTTAATTAAAGAGAAAGGATGTGTGTACATTGAAAAACGCGATTTCCATTGAAGGAATTGCCAAAGGTTTTCATCAAAAAAAGGTCATTCAGCCATTGAGCCTGAATATTGAAAAAAACGGAATTTTTGGCTTATTAGGTCCATCCGGATGCGGAAAGACAACCTTGATTAAAATGATTGTCGGATTGATTAAGCCCGATGCGGGTAAAGTCACGGTTCTGGATCATGAAGTGCCAAATCAAGCACTGTTAATGGATGTCGGCTATATGGCACAGTCCGATGCTTTATATACAGAACTGACGGGAGCTGAAAATCTCGAATTTTTTGCGAAGCTATATCGTTTTTCGAAAAAGGAACGAAGGGAACGCATTCAGTATGCAGCTGAAATCGTACAGTTGACGAATGATTTGAAGGTTCGGGTTGCGCATTATTCCGGGGGAATGAAACGCCGTCTATCACTGGCGGTTGCACTCATCCAAAATCCGGAGATTCTCATTTTGGATGAACCGACAGTAGGAATAGACCCTTTGTTGAAACAATCGATTTGGCAGGAACTTGAGCGGTTAAAGAATGAAGATCAAAAGACGATCATCATCACGACGCATGTGATGGATGAGGCGGAACGATGCGATAAACTGGCGATGCTGCGTGAAGGTGAAATCATCGCGGCAGGAACCCCGGAAGCTTTAAAAACACAATTTGCCGCGGAAACGCTTGATGATGTTTTTTTAAGGATTGGAGGTGGCCTAAAATGAGAATTGCCTCTCTAGTTACTCGAATTACCCAGCAGCTGCGCCGCGATCGAAGGACACTCGCTTTATTTTTCCTGGCTCCATTGCTCATTTTAACGCTCATGTATTTTATTTTCGATACAGAAGCAAGTGATTTGAAACTCGTAGTTACAGGCAGTGATGAAACCATGGTCAAAGCATTGAAACAAGCGGATTTTCAAGTCACGGCTGCTGAGGAATTCTCGCAGGAAAAGATGATTGAAAATGATACGGATGGCTGGCTGCATATTGAAAATGGCAAAATGAAACTCACACTATTGAACGACGAACCGACCCGTGCAAAGGCTGTTCAAATGCAAATGATGCAAGGCTTGCAAGGGAATGAAAAAAAAACTCCTTCCATTAAGGAGCAATATGTATACGGAGATGCCAACACAAAGAGTTTTGATACTTTCAGTCCGATGCTCGTGAGCTTTTTCGTTTTCTTCTTTGTATTTTTAATAGCGGGTATCGCGCTTTTGAAGGAGCGTACAAGTGGTACGTTGGAACGGCTGCTTGCCACCCCGATTAAAAGATACGAAATCGTAGCGGGCTATGTGATCGGATATGGCTTATTTGCTCTCGTTCAAACCATAATTGTCGTACTATATGCTGTCAATGTATTGGATATCGTCCTTGTTGGCTCCATTTGGCTCGTGTTACTGACGAATATACTGGTCGCGCTCGTTGCCTTATCGCTTGGTACATTACTATCGAGTTTCGCGACATCCGAATTCCAAATGGTACAATTCATTCCGCTGGTCATCGTGCCGCAAGTCTTCTTTACAGGGATTTTCCCATTGGATGGCATGTCGGACTGGCTGCAAAAAATCGGCAAGGTCATGCCTCTCTATTACGCATCTGATGCCATGAACGGCATTATGTACAAAGGCTTCACGTTCAATGAGATTTCACTGGATCTGCTCATTCTCCTGGCATTTGCCGTCGTCTTCATCACCATCAATATCATTAGTTTAAAAAAATACCGTGCACTATGAAATCAACAATTTAACAAAAGAAGCCGGATTCCTGGAAAATGAGGAAGCGGCTTTTTTTTACTGACATACTTTTAGTTGAAAAGGATCTAGATACTTACACTTTTTTGACCATGAGCCTTTCGTTGTTATAATCTGATTCGCCATTGAATGCAAAGCCGAACTTCCTATACAAATGAAGGGCAGCCTGATTATCTTCAACTATGCTTAAATAGATTTCAGGACAATCATATTCTTCTATTATTCTTTTTATTAAAGCCTCCAACAAGATGGTTCCGAGCCCGTAACCCTGATGTGCAGCGTCAATGAAAAAGCGGTCTAACCACACTCTGCCATTTTCGCCTTCCCCAGGGAAAAATCCATACATCGCAAAGCCGACCAAGATATCATCATAATAGAGCCCAACTGGCCTGTAAAATTTACATTCCTTAGCGTCTTTTAAACATTGTTCAGTCGTTTCGATGTAAGTCTTTTGCTTTTCGTTTATTCGCAAATTCAAAATATCCGTTACATTTTCTTTCGAGACTTCATTTATTGTGGTCTTCATCAGTTATTTTCCTTCCTCATTTCGCACTTGGTTATACGCTTTGTTATCATGATATATAAATACCCTAAGGTATATGGTTACCATATAGTCAAGAGGAGAGATCGTAATGCCCGATGGAAATGTAGGCAAATATTTCACTACTGGCGAATTCGCCAAATTATGCAATGTAAAAAAACAAACGCTCATTCATTATGATGAGATTGGGCTTCTTACTCCCGATATAAAAAACGAAAAGGGCTATCGGTATTATTCCTATCAACAATTTGAAGTTTTTTCGGTCATCACTCTTTTAAAAGAATTCAATATGCCTTTGAAAGAGGTCAAATGGTTTCTTACTAACAGGTCACCTATGGAACTGATTGAACTTTTCAAAGAAAAGACCATAGAGTTAGAAAAAAAGATAAGGAACCTTCACAGAGTGCAGAAAATCATTGAAACGAAAATATCCCTCACTGAAAAAGCGATTTGTATAGATGACTCTCAAATCACCTTGGAACTTCAGGAGGAAGAACAGCTCTTCCTTAGTGAATCCATCCTGAACTCTTCTGATGCCGAATTCTTAAAATCTACATCTGACTTCATTAATTTCTGTAATGAAAATGAATTTTACACAGGATTCCCGATCGGGACCATGATTACTAAAGAAAACATCATCAAAGGGAATCATGATGACTATTCATTTTTGTACACGAAAGTCATGGAAAAGCACCCAGCCTCCGCCTTCTATTCAAAACCGAAGGGACTCTATGTTGTTGCCTATCATAAAGGCAGTTATAAAAATATCTCCGAAACGTACGAAAGAATCTTACAATTCATGGAGAGTGAAAACTTGAACCTCAAATCGTTTGCATACGAAGAATACATCTTGGATGAAGTCGCGGTAAAGGGGTATGAAAATTACCTGACGCAAATCATGGTTGAAGTGGAATGAGGCTGGGGGGATTTCACATGGATCGGGAGAGGACTAAAACATTCGAATGAATCATTTCAAGCAATGCCATTAGCCGTGAAAAAGCGGACCCTTGACGAATATACTGACAGATTCTAAATGGCAGGTTTTACTCTTCAGTTTGTTGACGGACTGTTAAAGTTGTCCTAGGATATAAGGATATGCAATGATTTAGAAATAAATGGAATGGGGGAGTTGTATGTCTCTAAAATCGGTCATGCTTTCCCTTTTGCTGTCGCAAGCATTGTTTTTGTGCGGTTTGCCTTTATTCCTTCAGCTTTTACTATACTTGAATCCTTTAGTAATCATGGTTGTCTGGTTTTGTATCCTTCTTTTCGTTTCGTTTGCGGTTCTTTATTTTCGAGGTGAAACGGTCAGAGTTCCGCGCCTTTTAGGGCAGGCAGTATTGTTTGGCTACAGTTTATCATTATTGGTTTTGCTGTTCTTTCGGCCAGAAGGCCAGGTATATTCATATAATTTGATCCCTTTTTCTACGATTCTTTCTTATTTATCGAACGAAACGAACGACCTTGTGTCATTTTATAACCTTAGCGCCAATATCGGGCTGTTCATTCCATTCGGTCTGTATTTGATGTCCAGGGAAGGGCAAGAGCCTTCCGCTAAAAGGAAATTTATTTATCCGTTTCTTTCGATTTCGGGCATCGAAATCTGTCAGTTTATTTTTCGGCGCGGAAGTTTGGATGTTGATGACCTGATCCTGAATATGATTGGTGTTTACCTGGGGTACATTCTGTATCCTTTGTTCAAGAAAGTCGTAGTGTTCCATTCTGGAAAAGTAAAAAGATGAGAGGCAGTACAAATAGGTTAAATGAAAGGGTGTATTTCCATGTATAGCACGTTAGAAGAATTATCGAGCCATCCGGTGTTTCATTATTTTGCAGCGATTTCGAAAATCCCGAGAGGATCGGCTAATGAAAAAGCGATCAGTGACTATCTGGTTCGCTTCGCTAAGGATAGGAACCTGGAGGTGATCCAGGATGAGGCGCTGAATGTGATTATCAAAAAGCCTGCCACAATCGGATATGAGAATGCACCTACAGTCATTATCCAGGGGCATATGGATATGGTTTGCGAAAAGAACAAGGGGACGGTTCATGATTTTGAGAAGGATCCGCTTCAATTAAGGATTGTGGGAGACATGTTGTATGCAACGGATACAACATTGGGGGCTGATAATGGAATTGCTGTTGCTTATGCTTTGGCATTATTGGATGCGAATGTTATTCCGCATCCCTCTCTTGAAATAGTCATAACGACTGAAGAAGAAACGACAATGAACGGTGCACTTGCCGTGGATCCAGCTCATTTCAAGGGAAAAATGATGATCAATATCGATTCGGAGGAAGATGGGAAGCTGCTGGTCAGCTCTGCTGGAGGAATACGCGTGCGGATGATCCTGCCAATCGGATGGGAATCAGCTTCCATTGTTGATGCTGTATCTTATAACATCAGGATTAAAGGGTTGAAGGGCGGACACTCCGGTATGTCCATCCATAAGGAAAGAGGGAATTCCAATAAACTTTTGGGCAGAGTATTACATGAATTAACGACAGACTTCCCTTGCTGCATCCAGCAAATGAACGGGGGCCTGAAAGGGAATGCAATCCCACGTGAAGCGGATGCGACTATACTGATTTCTGTAGAAGATGTTCAGAAGATAGAAGAGAGACTCCAGCAATGGGAAGATACTTTTAAAAATGAACTGCAATCTTCCGACCCTGAGATATCGATTAGGTTTGAAAAAATCGAAACGATTTCTTCAAACGTTTTTTCCAAAGAGACGGTGACTAAAGCCATTACCTCCTTACTGATAATTCCGCATGGCGTTCAAGGAATGAGCATGGGAATAGAAGGGTTAGTCGAAAGTTCGACGAATCTAGGGGTCGTTACAACGAATGAATCGGAAATGATATTCGAAAGTGAAATCAGGAGTTCGGTCAAAAGCATCAAATATAATATGGTCACTCAGGCAAAAGCGATAGCTGATATGCTTGGGTGCGATCTATTGGTCGACGCGGATTATCCGGAATGGCCCTATAATCCCGATTCGAAACTCAAGAAATTATTTGAAGAAACTTACAAAGAGAAATATCATGAGGATATTGAAATCATCGCTGTGCATGCAGGGATAGAATGCGGGGTATTCATAGATAAGATACCAGGGTTGGATACTGTTTCAATCGGACCGGATATGTTTTCCGTACATACACCCGAAGAACACGTAAGCATCCCTTCGACCATAAACAACTGGGAATACTTTGTTTACACATTAAAGAGAATGAAGGATCTATAAACAACTGCATGTCTGGGGACAGTTGAATTCAATAGATTTGGAGACATCCTATCGTTAATCGATAGGATGTCTCTTTTTTAGTTGATATGAGGAACAGCAATTTCTTCAATAGATTGTCATACAGTAAATAGCCATAAAGTGTAACCTAGTCTTAATCAAGGTTGGGGATGAGACCATTCTTTGTCGACAAAAGGAGTTCTATCTAAATGTAAAACAAAGTTGATTGGAACGGAAGGCGAGAGACTCCTGCGGGAAAAGCGCGTCAAAGGGAGACCCACAGGCGCAAAAGCGCCGAGGAGGCTCCCGGACCGCCCGCGGAAAGCGAGTGCCTGGAGTGGAAATCAACGATCGAAATTCTTCAATCGAGTTGCGCCGAGGAGGCTTGGCAGACAGTCGGCGGAAAGGGAGCGGATTTCTGAAAATCAACTGGAACGTTAAATAAAAAAAATGCTGGCAAACTCGCTTTTCTTCGGATTGTAAAGAAACAGAGGTTTCTTTACAATCGTTATAAAATAAACTATTGTAAAGAAAACCTATCATTAATTATTGTTCGAAATCATTATGTATAGAGGAAGGTATATGGCAAAATGGGTGTAAAGTATAGAATGGTCGTAGAACAAATGGAGAAAGAAATAGTAGAAGGAAAATATACATTAGAAACAAAGTTACCTACTGAAGAAGAGTTGATGAAGAAGTTCGATGTCAGCAGGAATACCATTAGAAAAGCGATCAATATATTGGTTGAGCAAGGTTATATCTATCAAGTGCAAGGAAGCGGCATATTCCTAAGGGAGTTTTCCAGACCGGGATGCATTTCGATGAGGGATATGAGTGGCTTAACCAAAGTGTTTCCAAATGATGAAATGAAAAGTAAAGTGTTGAAGTTAGAATTAATAGAAGCCGATGAAAAATTGGCCAAGCAAATGAAATGCCAGGTAAAAACGAAAATATATAACCTTAAACGGGTTAGATATTTAAATGGTGAACCGATTGTAATAGAAGAGTCTTTTTTCAATAAAGATATCATTCCCATCATAAATAATGAAATTGCAAATGGTTCCATTTATGAATATATAGTCGAGGATTTGAAGTTGAATATTGGTTTTGCGGATAAAATCATTTCATGTGAAAAACTGAATGACGATGATGCCAAGCTTTTGGACTTGCAGCCAGGTGATCCGACTTTAATCGTTGAAAGTACGGTCTTTTTAAAAGCAGGAGCCGTTTTTGATCTATCAATCGAGAAATATAATTACACTTCAGCCAAATTATTAACATTGACTTAAAGAGTGCAGGAAATTCTTAAATAAGATTTTACGGTGTGAAATGGAGATATCGATTCACACCGTTTTTTCTTCATTCATTTCTCTTTTTCCCCAACGATCCCATAAAACAAAATCTTCATAATATCCTCAGTCAAAGGCAGGATGCTTTGATAAACCTCTTCCCGTTGGATATATTCATTCATCGCTTTTATATAAAATAAAATCGCTTCATTAGATAAGTTCGGATCAACATATCCTTGTTCCTTCCCCTGGTTAAACAAATCGATAAAGCGGGGCAGGGCCTTTTCTGTATATATTTTTTCCATATAATTGATTCCTGAAGTATATTCCTTCATTAAATATTGATAAAAATCTTCATGAATCTGTTTTGCTGTTTCATTCTTCGTGAACATGAGTTGCTTTATTTTTTCAGGAAAGTCTATATTGCTGGCCAGTATTTGTTCAAATTCATCCAATGCCTTATCTGTATAATAAATAAAAACCTCATGAATTAGATTATGTTTGCTTTCGAAGTAATTATATATCGTTACTTGAGATACATTTGCTTTTTTTGCTATTTCCCCAATCGAAATCTTTTGGACGCCATACTCCATGAATAAAGCTAATGCAGCCTCTAATATGTTCAATTTTTTTTGTTCCCTGCGTCGTTGAAATCCGTCCATTTGTTTCACCTCAATCTTAGTTTAATTAAAAATATGTAATAGAACAATTAAATAAGTTCATAAACTATTGTCAGGAATTCTTCTTTTGTATATTATGAACTAAATTAATTAAAATATTTCATATTTTTTCAATGAGGAAGAGGTGGATGAGGAATGTCAGTTTTAAAAACAACGGATTTAACGAAAAAGTTTGGAAAGTTCACTGCTTTAAATGGTGTGAACATTGAAGTGATTAAAGGGGAGGTATTTGGTTTCATCGGTCCTAATGGTGCTGGAAAATCAACAACGATCCGGGTGCTGCTTGGGATTTTAAAAGCGACCGATGGGGAAGCGAAGATTTTTGGCATGGATGCATGGAAAGATTCCGTTGAAATTCACAAGCGAATCGCGTATGTTCCGGGAGATGTGAACCTATGGCCCAACTTAACAGGCGGGGAAGTTATTGATCTATTTGTTGAATTACGCGGGACGAACAATAAAAGCAGGCGCGAAGAACTAATAAAAAAATTCGATCTGGATCCTTCCAAGAAATGTGGAACATATTCAAAGGGAAACAGGCAAAAGGTTGCTTTGATTGCTGCTTTCTCATCTGATGCCGACCTTTATATATTGGATGAACCAACATCAGGTCTAGATCCATTGATGGAAAGGGTTTTCCAGGAATGTGTGATGGACGCGAAAAAGGAAGGAAAAAGCATATTGCTTTCCAGTCACATTCTTTCTGAAGTGGAAAGGTTATGCGATAAAGTGGGCATCATTCGGCAAGGGCAAATCATTGAAACGGGAACATTGGATGAGCTGCGTCATTTAACGAGAACAAGCTTGCTTGTCGAAACGAAGCATCCTATTCCTGCTTTAGGGAATGTAAACGGTGTTTGGGATATCGTGATGAAAGACCGGGCATTTTCATTCCAAGTGGATACAGGTGAATTGGATAATGTCATGAAGTATATAAGCCAGTTTGGAATTGTGAAATTGGAAAGCGCGCCGCCTACATTGGAAGATTTATTCATGAGCCATTATGAAGGTGTAAGGAAGACTTCTGATTCTGGGGCGGGAGGTGCGTTATAATGGCGAACCAGTCCTATCATAATACAGGAAGACTCTCCCGATTCATCGTACGGCAAGATCGGATTCGAATCCCTGTTTGGATCATTTCCTTATCCGTCCTTTCATTTATGGTTGCGATGGCATTCACCGATCTGTATCCGACTGGGCTAGAAAGGCAAACCATTGCAGAAACGATGAAGAACCCTGCAATGACAGCGATGGTGGGGAAAGGTTACGGCCTGGTTGACTATACAAACGGAGCGATGATGGCGCATCAAATGTTACTGTTAACCGCTATGGCCGTGGGGATAATGAGTATTTTACTTGTTACACGCCATACACGCGCAGATGAAGAGGACGGCCGTATCGAGATGATCCGTTCTTTTCCGGCTGGACGTTTGGCTAATTTATATGCAACCATTTCCGTATCGTTTGGTACGAATGCATTGATCGCGTTAATAACGGGCTTCGGATTATATGCTCTGGGAATTGAAAGCATGGATTTGGAAGGTTCCCTTATGTATGGAGCTGCGTTAGGGGCAACCGGTATTTTCTTCTCGGCAATAACGGCATTATTTGCCCAGCTTACCGAGAGTGCTCGGGGTACGATTGGTTACTCCATCACTGTTTTGCTTCTCTCCTATCTTATTCGGGCGATTGGGGATGTAAGCAATGAAACACTTTCCTGGTTTTCACCATTGGGTTGGATTTTAGGTTCTGAAGTATACGTGAATAATTATTGGTGGCCAATCATCCTTACGATCGGTGCGGCAATCATTTTGGTTGCCTTATCTCTATATTTGAATGCCATCCGTGATTTGGAAGCTGGATTCATTCCGGCTAAGCCCGGCCGGGTATATGCTTCATCGTTATTAAAAAGTCCGCTTGGTCTCGCGCTAAGGCTTCAGCGTACAGGATTGATTGCCTGGGCAGCCGGGATGTTCATTTTGGGTGCATCTTACGGTTCCGTTTTAGGTGATTTAGAATCCTTTTTTACAAAAAATGAAATGATGGCCGAACTATTGACGCCAGTTGAAGGCTATTCGCTGACAGAACAATTCTTGACAATGTTGATGTCAGTCATCGCAATGATATGCACCATCCCGCCTTTAATGGCGATGTTAAAACTTAAAGGGGAAGAAAAAAAGAACCATACTGAACATTTACTGAGCCGCGCTGTATCCCGTACAAGGCTTATGGGCAGCTATCTTATCATCTCCGTTATTGGCGGTTTTCTCATGCTTGCGCTTGCTGACATCGGTCTTTGGGCAGTTGGGAATTCCGTGATGGATGAAGGGATTGCTTTCGGCACTATATTTAGTGCAGCGATGGTCTACCTGCCTGCGATGTGGATCATGATTGGTGTCGCCGTGCTGTTTATTGGCTTTGCACCAAAATTATCCGGCTTGACTTGGCTTTACTTGACATACTCAATCTTAGTCGTTTATTTAGGGGGAATGCTTCAATTCCCGGAATGGATGGGAAAACTAACACCATTTGGCCATATTCCGAAGCTTCCTGTTGAAGATTTGAACTTCATGAAAGTATCCATGCTTACCATCATAGCTATCTTATTACTGGCTGCAGGCTTTATCGGATATAACAAACGTGATATCCGCGGTTGATGGTTCGACTATGATTCTATTATTCCTGAAAAAGCCTGATTCCTCGTTGTTTCAATGAGAAATCAGGCTTTTATTGGTTATCAGTCATGGGGAATCAATAATAGTACACCTAGCGCAATGATGATGAAGAATAAATAACTTTCGAATTTCTTCGCGGGTATTCGCTTATTCATGAAGATTCCGAGACCTGTCGCAAGTAATATGGCTGGAATGGAATAAGCGTAAAGAATAAGTGAATCGGCTGTCCAAAGTCCGCCTAGCGCATGACCTGTCACGACCAGGATTCCGGATATCAGGAAATGGGCTTGCAATGTTCCGCGGAATCGATCTGGATTCCATCTCCGCAAAGTTCCATAGACGACGACCGGCACTCCGTTAAAGTTATAGGCGCTGCCAAGGGCTCCCGACGCAAAACCGAACGGCCATACCCAGCCCTTCGAGTTAAGTAATGGTTTATCCACAGCCTGAAAAAGTCTTTGCTTTAGAAGAGAATAACCCCCATATGCAATCAAAAAAACACCGAGTGCAGAAGTAATGATCATAGAAGGTGCGTAATGGAGCAAAGCGAGGCCGGCTGGTATGCCGATCACCGTTGAAGCCGCCAGCCTGATTAGTACTGAGCGTTCGATATGCCGCCATCCGCTAACGACGGTTAGTGAAGCGACGGTAAGTCCGGCCAATCCAATCAAGGAAACCGAAGTATTAAGCGGAATGTGAAGTAAGGCAAGCAAAGGCATGCTGACAATCGCTTCACCGAACCCGAACATCGTCCGCATCAAGGCGCCGATAAAGACTGCCGCCACCACCAATATGATACTGCTGATCGTCATTCTTTCACCTCCTGAAGCAAAAAGTCACCCTTCTATAATTATACCATACCAAAATGGTATTTGGTCGAGGTTAATATGATTTAAATCAGGTGATTTAAGGCCTTTATTACTCTTTGTGATGGCTTTATCTTACCTTTTAATGGAGAGGTACATGAATTAATTCCCGTTGCTTAGGAGTCCGGAATGAGGGTTAAATGTGGGTGTACATCTTGTGGTGTTGTGTGAAGATAAAGATGGAAAATGATTCTCTTTAATTGAATTTGATGTGAAGGTTGTTTTGCCGATTAATAAAGATAACGAAGGGTTTTTTGTGGAAAATATGTTACGGGCAATGCTTTTTATACAAGCAGATTTAAAGAAAGAGTCATAGCCTTTCATTGGATTTCCCACCAGGAAAGGCTATGAATGCGTTCACCTTTTATCAAGCTTAGCAGAAAGGTAATTTCCGGCGAATTGGACGGATTGAACAATGATAATAAGAAGGAATACGGTTGTTATCATGATGTCAGTCTGAAAACGGTAGTATCCATAACGAATGGCCAAGTCGCCAATGCCCCCGCCGCCCACGACCCCTGCAATAGCCGAGTAGGATATGAAAGAAACGGCAGTAACAGTGAGTCCTAACAGGAGACCGGAACGCGCTTCTAATAATAATACTTTGAAAATGATCTGGGAGGGGGATCCACCCATAGCAACAGCTGCCTCAATGGTTCCCTTTGGCACCTCACGTAAAGATTGTTCAACAAGCCGAGCTAAAAAAGGAATGGCAGCTATCGATAATGGGATGGAAGCGGCCAGCGGACCTACAGATGTTCCCAATATCGTTCTTGTAAATGGTATAAGAGCAATGAGTAAAATGATGAATGGGAAGGAACGGACCGTGTTGATCATTGCGTTTAAAACGTTATTTAAGATAGTCTGTTCGAGTAATTGCTCCTTTGAAGTTAAAAATGTAATGAAACCAAGTGGGAGGCCCAATAAGATAGCTGCCAATACTGCTATTCCCACCATTAAAAATGTTTGGCCTGCACCTAAGTAAATTTCAGGAAGTAAGGAAATAATATTATCAAACACTTACCTTCACCTCTTCAGATTCATGTTTTAATAGAATTTTACCGATTTTCGTTGTGGGTATGGTTCTATTATCCGCTAGGTTCAATTCCTCCATGATTCTCCCCTTTTCCATGACCGCCACCCTATTTGCTAACCTTCGAATTACATCCATTTCATGAGTCACGATCAGGATGGTCACACCATAGGTTTCGTTTATTTTTTTTAGATAGGCCAGGATGGATTGAGTGGTTTGCGGATCAAGTGAAGAGGTGGGCTCATCACATAGCAATACATTAGGTCTTGTGCTTATGGCACGGGCGATAGCGACTCTTTGCTTTTGTCCGCCAGAGAGCTGCGCCGGATAATGATTGGCTTTATCAGTTAAATCAACGATTTGCAGGGATTCAGCTATAATTTTGGCTCGCTCATGCTTTGGTACATTGGCAAGTTCCAATGCGAGGCTAACATTTCCATGTACCGTTCGATTTGCCAAGAGGTTGAAATGTTGAAATATCATCCCGATTTTGTTTCGTGCTTCCCGAAGCCGTTTGCCAGATAAATCACTAAGGATAGAATCATTTATTGCTATCGTGCCTTCAGTAGGCTTTTCTAATAGGTTGCCCATGCGCAGTAAAGTCGATTTACCTGCACCGCTAAAACCGATGATCCCATATATTTCATTCTCCTTAATATCCAGATTTACATGGGAAACGGCAGTGAATAATTCGTTTTTCACAGTAAATGTCTTACCTACATTTTTAAATGTTATCATTCTGGAACCTCCCAATCTTAAAGCGTTATATCCATTCATTTAAAATAATCAGGTCGGTGAAATCCTTCAAATTCTGTATTGCTTTCAATCGCTTTTTGAAATTCAGGGGAGTGGTAGGCGTTAATGATTTCTTTCACGTATCGTTTGTTCTTATCTTCGGTTCTTACTGCTACAAAATTTTGATATTCAAATGGGGGATCCTCTAAATAAAGGGCAGAAGATAGTTTCCGGTCGGATACCAAGATGGTATACCCATTGGCTACCGCATAATCTACATCAGGCAAGATTCGGGGAACTTGAGCCTGTTCCACCTCAACAAATGAAAAGTTCACCTTTTGATCGATGATATCTTTTTTGGAGACAGTCAAGGGATCGTATCCTTTTTTTAATTGAAGCCACCCTATTTGTTCAAGCATTCTTAATGCTCTTGCCACGTTAGCGGGATCATTCGGGATTGCCACCTTTTGCCCATCCTTCAATTCATCCTTGCTGTCATGCTTATCGGAATATAAGCCCATAGGTGCTGTGGGGACTTTAATGGTTTCGGTAAGCTCCAGTTTATTTTCATTGATGAAATTTTTGAAAAAAGCAGTATGCTGAAATACATTTACATCGATGGAGCCTTCGGCCAAGGCAAAGTTTGGTTGGTTTGGGTCACTGATTTCCACGTATTTAACGGCATATCCTTTATTTTTCAAATAAGGTTCTATGCCTTTTTTCACCTGGTCACTATAAGGACCTGGAGTGAAGCCGAAAATAATTTCTTTCTTAGCTTCACCCTCACTCGCTGCTTTTTCACTGCCGTTGCTGTTGCAAGCTGAAAGCAACAGGACGAATAATAGAGACATGATGATGAACAGAAATGAATTTCTCATGGAATTCCTCTTTTCTTTTTTTGTATAGGGTTCATTCTTTTTTTAGGAATAAAAAAAAGCATGAACAAGTTTTGTTCATGCCGCCGGTTATCCGGTAGGCTTGCATAGTATAGTTTTCCAATTGGAATAATTAAACTATAACAAGAGTATGGATAATTTATCAAGTGTTAATTTTTATGGATATTTATGGGTGAAAACTGAAAACACACTTGACCAATTGATTTTATCGGATTATGATAGTGAACATAAAAAAATAGCTTATCGGACAACCGAGAGCCCTTGTTAGGAGTCAGTTCCATACTCCTTCAAGGGCTTTTGTGTTATCCAGGGAGGATTTGGGAACTTAATGAATAAGAGAAGCCGGCTTGCCGAAAGTTTGAAAGATGGAAGAAATGTTTGGCTTGATGGAAAGAAAATAGACGATTTATATGCCCATCAGGCTTTCACAGGCACTTTGAAAACTTTAACAAATTTGTTGGATATGCTGGATTCACCTGAAGAACAAAAGATTGTCGGGTATGAAAGTCCAAAAACAAAGGAATATGTTCATAAATCTTTTCTCATTCCTAAAGACTTGGAAGAACTGATTTCAAGAAGAAAGGCTTTTGAGTTATGGTCGCGGAAAACTTACGGAGTGATGAGCCGATTATCCGACTATGCGAATTCGATGGTCACAGCATATTTCATTGATAGGGATTTCTTTAACCAGTATGATTCAGGATTTTCCGAAAAAATCACTGCATACTATGAACAGGCTAGAGATGAACGGCGTATTGTGATCCAGGCCATTCTTGATCCTCAGATAGATCGGTCAAAGCCAAGTGATGAACAGGAAGATGCGTTATTGAAAGTCATAAGGGAAACGGAAGAAGGGATTGTTGTTAGAGGGGCTAAAATGATAGCTACCGCTTCCCCGTATGCACATGATGTCATCATCATGCCGCATCAGAAGCTGACTCCTGATAAAACGGAGCATGCCAATATGTGCATTATCCCTTTGAATCTTCCAGGCCTGCAAATTGTCTGTCGTGAATCATACGCTTCAAAAGACCAAAAGAAACATCCATTAAGTGCACAATTTGATGAAATGGACGCTGTTTTAATTTTTGATGATGTGTTGATTCCGTGGGAACGCGTATTGATTAGGGGATCCGTAGAAGGAGTGTTTGAAGCTCAGCGGCACCAGCAATTAAACTGTCTCGCCCATCATCAGACGGTCGTTCGCTTGCTTACGAAGCTTCAATTCGTAACGGGGGTGGCTACGGCTATCGCTCAATCGATCGGTGTTGATCAATTCTTACAAGTTAAGGAAAAGCTTGGTGAACTATATACCCAAATCGATAGTATAGAAGCGTTGCTTATTGCTTCAGAGGTTCAAGGTTCACATAACGAAAAGGGCGTTTATCTGCCTGCTCTCGTACCTTTGCAAACGGCCCGAAATCTTGGAACCCGCCATTATCCAAGAGCGATCGAGATTTTAAAACAAATCGGGGCGGGCGGTTTTATCCAGCTCCCTTCTACAACGATAGAGGACAGCAACGACCTCATTCCACTATTGGAAAAGTATTTTAGAGGAGCGAATGTTGATGCCGTCACTAAAACGTCTTTATTTCAAATAGGATGGGAACTGATTGGAAGCACACTGGGATCGAGGCATGATCTGTATGAAAGGCTGTATACGGGGGATCCCATTCGAACCTTCGCTTTTCAGTATGAAACCTATGATAAAGAGCCATTAAAACGAAAACTCCACCGTTTTTTGGAGGGGATAAATGGAAAGGGGAATCGTGATGATCGAAAACAATCGCTATCTTCAACGACTTAATGACGGCAGAAATATCTGGTTAGATGGGGATATCGTCAAAAACTTAGACGAACATCCTGCATTTAAGGGAACGGTCCATACGATACAGTCATTGTTGGATTTACAAACAAAAGCAGACAGTAAATCCTTGCTGACATACCAAACGGAGGAAGGGCTTGCTGCGAACCTGTCCTTTCTCGTTCCAAGGACGCATAAGGATCTGGAAAAAAAACGTTTGGCGTATCAGCATTGGGCCGATCAGACTTTTGGAGTCATGAGCCGTCTATCTGAATATTCGCGTTCCATATTTACTGGTTGGTTTGCAAACCGTTCAGAGTATGAAGATGCACATCCAGGTTTTTCTGAAAAAATAGAAAGCTATTACTATCAATCCCGTAATCTTGATTTTTTGTCAACAGTAGCAGGGCATGATCCACAAAAGGATCGTTCAAAAACATTCGTGGAAAAGAAACCGGGGATTTTACATATCAGCCGTAAAGATAGCGAAGGGATCTATGTTCGCGGTGCGAAAATGATTGCAACAGCAGCTCCGTATGTTGATGAAATTTTAATCTTTTCCTATCACAAGAGAGGAGAAAATGAACGTGAATTCGCCAATGTTTTCTTTGTGCCTGTCAATGCCAAAGGCTTGCATATCGTTTGCAGGGAATCATTTGCCGATGAACGGGAGGAGGACCACCCGTTAAGTGCACGTTTTGACGAAATGGATGCAGTCTTGATTTTTGATGATGTATTCATCCCTTGGGAGCGAGTGCTGGTTCATGAGGATCCGGAATTTGCATGGAAGCTTCGTTGTGATGCCCCTTCATCACGGCTTAGCCAGCATCAAACAGTAGTGAGACTTGTCAGCAAACTGGAAAGTGTCGCAGCAATCGGAAACGAATTAGCGGAAACGGCTGGGGCAACACAATTTCTGCATGTGAAAGAGAAGCTTGCAGAATTGATCATACAGTTAGAAACCATTAAAGCATTACTGCTCGCTTCAGAATATAAAGCAAAAATGTATAACGGCATCCTGCTTCCTAATCAAGATTACTTAGCGACAGCAAGGAATCTGGGAACTAGATTCTACCCAAGGGCATTGGAAATTCTCCAGCAGATTGGGGCAGGGGGGCTATTGCAGGTCCCATCCAGCATAAAAGAATTGGAAGGTCCCATAGGTCCTTTGTTAAAAGAGTATTACCAGGGTACAGAGACATCTGCAGAAGATAGGACACGATTAATTAAATTAACGTGGGATCTATTGGGGAGTCCGCTTGCATCAAGACATGAATTATATGAGAGATTTTATTCCGGCGATCCTGTCAGAACGTATGCAGCCCAGTTTAATAATTATAAAAATAAGCAGAAACTCGTTGATTATGCTTATGAGGTTTTAAAATAAGGAGGTCCTATTATGTCTGTACATTTTTACTGGTATGCACCTACAAATGGTGATGGTGAATACTTAGGCCTAAACGAGCCGCAGAGGAAGCCTACTTTGGATTATATAATAAGCGTTGCGAAAGCAGCTGAAAAGGCCGGTTTTGAAGGGATATTAATTCCTACGGGCATACCTTACCTAGACTCATGGATAGTGGGTTCGGCCATCATTCATCATACAAAAATAATTAAGCCGTTAATCGCTTTTCGCCCAGGATTCATCGCTCCGACGGTAGCGGCTAAAATGGCCGCGACCCTTGATCAATTCTCGGAAGGGAGAATGCTTGTCAATGTAGTGACTGGAGGCTCGGCAAAGGAATTGGGGCAGGATGGTGACTTCGTTGAGCATAATGAGCGATATGCCAGAACAGGTGAATTCCTTGAAGTCGTACAAAAATCATGGACGGAAGAGAAGGTTAATCATATAGGAGAATATTTTACGATCAGTGATGGAGTATTGAATCCAAGTATCCGCCAAAGTCCGAATATTCCGATTCATTTTGGCGGTTCATCCGATGCAGCAAAGGAAATTGCCGCGAAATCTGCCGATGTTTATTTGCAATGGGGAGAACCAGCCCAGCAAATTGAACAACAAATCAATGATGTCAAACAAAGGGCTAAGAAGTATGGAAGGCAATTGGAATATGGTGTCAGGATTCATGTGGTCGTTCGGGATGAGGAAAGTGAAGCATGGGAGGCAGCCGCAAAAATAATAAGTAAGGCTGACAGGGAAACTCTGAGTAATATGAATCATTACTATGAAACGACGGATTCAGTGGCCCAAAAACGGATGAATGAATTAACGAGGAACAATGAGCGTTTTGGAAGATATGGTTGGTCAGGAATCGGGAAAATCAGGAAAGGAGCGGGTACAGCCATCGTAGGCACCCCTGAACAAGTAAGGGAAGGCCTGCAAGAATATATCGATATTGGCGTCAAGCATTTTATCCTATCCGGTTTTCCTCATTTAGAGGAGGCAGAAAGATTTGGGCAAGCAGTACGACCATTATTTGGAGAAAAGGTTTTATGAGCAGGAGGGTCCATAAAAATAAGGAGGGAAGAATATGAAATTTTCAATCTGGGGGGCTAATTTATCAGGTGGGTTCTTGCGGGCAAACGTAGAACAAAATACGGATGGAAGTATGGAGTATAATCGGAAACTAGCTAAAATGGCAGACCAGCTACAAGTTGACTCCATCCTTTATGCCATTCGCTATGTTGGCAGTATTGGAGGTAGCTCGACGGATAGAGGTCAACTTGATCCCTTATCAGTAATCACTGCTTTGGCAGGGGATACCGAAAACGTTCATTTTATTGCTGCGGTTTTACCGGGCTTCATTCACCCTGCAACCCTCGCAAAAGTAAGTTCAAGCATCGACATTATCTCAAATGGGAGATTCCACATAAATTTGGTCAGCGGTTGGTTTAAAGAAGAGCAAGAAATGTTTGGGATAGAATGGATTCAGCATGAAGAGCGGTATAAACGTTCAAGGGAATACCTAGAAGTTTTAAAGGGATTGTGGACGACCGATCATTTTTCTTTTCAAGGGGACTATTATCAAATAAAGAATGCCATATTGGCACCGAAACCGATTCAAAAACCATATCCAGCAATCTATCAAGGCGGTAATTCCCAAGATTCCCAAGAGATGGCGGGGGAATTATCCGACTATTACTTTATGAATGGGGCTTCCATAGTAGAGTTGAAAGAACAAATGGGATATGTGAAGGCTGTAGCACGAAAGCATGGTCGTGAAGTGAAATTTGCCGTTAATGCTTTTGTCATTGCCAGAAAAACGGAAGAGGAGGCAAAAAGCGAATATCAGTATATTATCGAACATGCAGATGATACGGCGATAGCACAGTTCAAAAACCGTAAAGATACGAAAGGAATGTGGAAAAATGCATCCTCTATTAGTGATTTTGTTGCTAATAATGAGGGATTCAGGACAGGGTTGATCGGCAGTTACGATTCGGTTGTAAGCAAAATTCAGGAACTTCAAGCAATTGGAATCGATACGATTCTATTAACTTTTCGGAATGCACTTGAGGAATTACCGGATTTTTATAACAACGTTAACAATCGCTTACAATCAGAGTTCATAAAGAAATAAATATGGACAAGGAACTTTGGGTGAATGGTAAAACACTGAAACACGAAAGACTGCCATATGGCGGTCTTTTTCATTTTTTCCTCTACTGTAAATCTCACATAAAGAATCCGGGCTCACATGGGGAAAAAAGTGAAACACAATAAGACGAAAAAACCAAGAATACTGGAATGTTGAACGCAAAAAACATATTAGGGTTATTTGGGGAATAAAATGAAGGGAATATTTCGAAGGAAAGTGGGGCAGTGCATGTGAAAATCCATGTGGTGAATAGGGGGGATTCTTTGTGGGGAATTTCCCAGCAATATGGTGTCAGTACAAACCGGATTGTTCAGGTCAATGGCCTTGAAAATCCAGATAAGCTGGTGATTGGCCTAGCTCTTTTGATTCCTGAACCTTATCTTCAGTACAGGGTTCAGCAAGGGGATACTCTAGAAAAAATCTCAAATCAGTTTGGAACTACGGTACTGGAAATCATGCAATCGAATCGCATCACAAATCCTTCAGCCATCTATCCAGGGCAGAGACTAACCATCCCGGTTATTTATCATACCGTAAGGGAACGAGATACCCTTTATGATATAGCTAGACGTTATGAAACGACAGTTCAAGCCATTATGCAAATGAATCGGATTACAGATCCGTCCAATATTCATATCGGACGAATAATAAGGATTCCCCAAAAACCAAAACCCATCATTGATGTAAATGGTTTTACAAACGTATACGGGCAAGTAGGTGCGGAGCAGGTACGTGAAGTAGCCTACGATTTGACCTACGTAAGTCCATTTGGTTATAGAATGAGGCAAGATGGCAGCTTAGAAGTCATAGATGACATCCCGACAATACGGGCGGCACAGTCAACAGGCGTCATACCCATGATGTGCATAACGAATTTTTCCGCCACGGAAGCGGGAACTCAGCTTGCACATACGATACTTTCCGATTTAAGTTTAGTGGAAAAAGTATTAACGAACGTCATAAAAACGATGAAAAATAAAGGATACCGTGGATTGAATATCGATTTTGAAAGTGTAGCACCAGAGGATCGTGATTTCTATAATCGCTTTCTCCAAAGAGCAGTGGATCGATTGCATCCTGAGGGCTACTTTGTGTCATCCTCCCTTGCCCCAAAAACCAGCGCCGATCAAAAGGGAGCATTGGTTGAGGCACATGATTATCCAGTTCACGGACGGCTGCTCGACTTCGTAGTGCTGATGACATATGAATGGGGTTACCGAAAAGGGCCGCCGCAGGCAATCTCCCCCATTAATGAAATTAAGCGTGTCCTTGACTATGCCGTAACGGTGATACCAACAAACAAAATCTTCATAGGATTTCAAATTTATGCACGGGACTGGCTTATTCCTCATGAAGAGGGGCAGGAAGCAGAGACTTTCGACATGCAGGAAGCCATCAGACGCGCCGTCCAATATAATGTAGAAATAAAATATGACGAGAGAGCCCAATCACCTTATTATAGGTACCAAGATAATCAGGGACGTACACATGAAGTTTGGTTTGAGGACGCACGCAGTGCTAAAGCAAAATTCGACCTGGTGAAGATTTACAGATCAAGGGGTCTCAGTTATTGGGTGCTTGGTTATCCTTTTCCCCAGAATTGGGAACTGCTTGGGGATACATTTATTGTAAGGAAACGGTAGGGTGTTTTGTTACAGCTTATTAATATAGTGATGGGCAGCTTTTTTTATAAAGCTGTCTATTTTAGTGATTTCGAAATGCACGGTAAGTTTACCGGATTTTTATAACAACGGGCTTAATCGTGGATGCCATATGGGACCTTGGATGAATGAAAAAAATAGAAATCCAAAAGGCCGCCATATGGTGGTCTTTTTCATATGAGATAAAGAGAACTTTAAAAACAAGGGAATGATAAGACCATAAAGGAAATGTGTACTACATTGTGGAAATGTATTACGGACAATCCCATTAAAGGAGGCATTTTTTTTTGGAATTAACCATCATTAATACGTTTACAGATCAACCTTTTAAAGGAAACCCTGCGGCTGTCTGCCTTCTAACCGGGGAAAGTGACAGTGAGTGGATGCAGCAAATAGCTAAAGAGATTAATATGCCTGTCACTGCGTTCATTCACCTTCATAAAGCTGAATGGCAGCTGCGTTGGTTCACACCTTCCATTGAAATCCCTATTTGTGGACATGGGACACTGGCAAGCTCTTTCTTTTTGTGGGGTAAAGGATACGTGCCAAGGGATCGACCAATCGTCTATCAGACGAAAAGCGGGCTACTCACTGCAAATTTCGTTGACGGAATGGTTCAATTGGAGTTCCCGTCATTAATCGAGCAGGAGACCGCTGCCCCTGAATTACTGATAAAAGCTTTAGGCGTTGTGCCTGCGTATGTTGGACAAAACAAATGGGACTATCTAGTCGAAGTTCAATCAGAGGAAATAGTAAGAAATATAAAGCCGGATATAGATTCCATTGCCCAATTGCCGATTCGTGGTGTCATTGTAACGAGTCGATCGGAAAGCGGTGAATATGACTTCGTTTCACGCTTCTTTTCCCCTGCCCAAGGCCTTGACGAAGATCATGTAACCGGCTCGGCCCATTGTTGTCTGGGACCATATTGGGAAAGAAAGCTGGACAAAAGTATTTTTATAGCCTATCAGGCATCGGAAAGAGGAGGACTATTGAAGGTTGAAGTAACGGAAGACACAGTTAAACTTTCTGGACATGCCAAGACAATGTTCGAAGGGAACTTAACTATTTAATGCAAGGAAGGGGAGGGTGAGGCATGAAAAAACTAACGATCCCTTCAGCTGCAAACCCTCATTGGATTGAAGAAATTTGACTCCTGCCGAATAACTGGCTAGCTGAAACACCAAAAGCAGACAGTCGGCGGAAAAAGGGAGCGGATGTCTGAAAGAGGGTTTGTGAAATGATTTCCACTCTAGGCACTCGCTTTCCGCGGGCGGTCCGGGAGCCTCCTCGGCGCCTTTGAGCCTGCGGGGGCTCCCCTGGACGGGCTTTTCCCGCAGGAGTCTCGTACCTTCCATTCCAATCAACTTTGTTTTTTCTTTTAGATAAAACACGAATAACCCTAAAAAACTGTAGGCCGACAATAGAACATGCCAGTCTCAGTCTGATGTAATTACTACCAAATCATTAAACCAAGACTTGGTTATACTCCATGATTCATTACTGATTTATAGTTGAAACCTTGTTGGATTGAAGAGATTTGCGACACTCCTGCCGAATAACTGGCTAGCCGAGACCCCACAGGCGCTGAGCCGAGGGGCTTGGCAGCCAGTCGGCGGAAAGGGAGCGGATTTCTGAAATCATCTGAAAATGTTTTTTTTGAGGAAATGCCGCTAGATTTAGATGGAACGCACCTTCTTAATGGAAGGAGCGTACCGTTACACTTTTAGTGTACAAGAATCGAAATCGCGCTATACACTAATAACAAAGCCATGATTACATTAAACTGACTTCTATACTTTGATAAAAACGTTTGAAAAACAGAACCGAACATACTCCAGCAGAACGTACTCATAAAACCAACAAAAGCCAGAAATAATGAAAAGAATAGTAAGCTGAAATTTGAAGAGTGATAAGGCAGTATGAAGGTCGAAATTGCCGTGATGCCATAAAGAATGCCTTTTGGATTTATGAATTGTAAAAGCATGCCAGCTATAAAACTATTGTTCCTGTCATCATTATCGTCCTTATCTTTATTTGAACTGGAAATGATTTTTATGGCCAGATACAGCATATAAATTGCACCTAGAATCATCATGAAAAATTCAATCTTTGGTATGAAATTTTCAAGCAAAACATTAAAATAACTGCACAATAACATGATTACAAAAAAACCGGCACCTACCCCGAAACAAAATTTAATCGTCTTTTTTAATCCGTACTTGTTCGCAAATAGCATGGCCATGATGTTATTTGGACCTGGAGTGAAACTCGTAATAAAAACAAATAGCAAAAAGGATAGTAAAGGCATGGTTGACTCCCTTCTGTATGTTATAATGACCAAAAATAACATTATAACGACTTCCTTTTTATTGTACAATGCGGACGTTATATTGTAAATAAGGAGAATTTTTATGGAAGAGATAAATTTTATTATTGCTAATAATTTAAAAACCATCAGGGAAAGTAAAAAATTAAGTCTTGAAAAGGTTGCAGAATTAACTGGAGTAAGCAAAACGATGATCGGACAAATAGAAAGGGGAGGATCGAGCCCTACGATTACAACCATTTGGAAAATAGCCAATGGATTAAAGATTTCATTTTCTTCATTGATAAATAGTCCGCAGCCGGATACAAAAATTGTTTTAAAAAGTGAAATTCAATCATTATCTGAAGATAACGGCAAATATCGAGTTTATCCCTACTTTCCCTTTGAGGATGAGAAGCGCTTTGAAGTATATTCAGTCGAGATAGAAAAAGGTGGATTCCTAAGTTCCGATTCGCATAGGGAAGGAACGGAAGAGTACATAACTGTTTTTGAAGGGGAAGTGACTGTACGTGTAAATAACGAAGAATATACAGTAAGGAATGGTGATTCTATCAGGTTCAAGGCTGACAGACCGCACGCCTACCATAATTCAGGGGAAACATTAACTCGATTAAGCATGATCTTATATTATCCAATTTAAAAAAGGGAGTACTGTAGTTCTGTTTATTATATCTTTGCAAAGTGAATATCCCCTATAGATTGACTGGTGGTATGGTCTGCCTGTTGGGGATACTGCTTCAACAAGTTAAAGGCCCAACGATTTGACTTGTCATCAAATTACTAGTAAACTGATGGTGCATCAAAGATGGGAGGTAGGCTTAACATGGATAGACGGGGATTTTCAGATGAGAACAAATTGAGTTTGCTGATTTGGCTGCGAATGGTTCGTTTTTATCATAGAAGCAATCAGCTTTCGAATGAACACTTACAGCATTTCGGCGTCACCGCTGCACAATTCGATATGTTGGCACAAGTGCTTATCCATCAGCCTGTTTCACAAATCGAGTTAGCGGAGCACCTAACGATAAGCCGTGGAGGCGTATCACATATGCTGACAAGGCTGGAAAAAGAGAACTTGATCGTCCGTAATCAACAATGGAAGGTTAAATATATTTCATTAACGGAAAAAGGGAAAGAGTTAATGGAAAAGATCATGCCTATTCAATCCGATTTCCAAGCTTCATTATTCGATGTATTGGATGATGAAGAAAAGAAGCACATGCATGAGATGATGATAAAGATTCATAGACATAGTTTACAGAGGGAAGTGCCTAATCCCAGCCAGGAGGAATCCTAAGACGGATCCCCAGGCAGCATAATGATAGCATTTTCATCAGTTTACTAGTAACTTAAGAGAGGAATGGAGTAATGAAAAGTGAAAATAATCTTAAACGAGATATTGTCGAAGTGAAAGATGTGAAGCTTCAAAGGTATAGTCCGATTCATACGGCCGGACCAGTCATAGAACCAGGAAACTGGGAAAAGAGTGATCCGTTCCTTTTAATGATGGAGGATAAATTTCAAAAGGGATCATTCGATATCCACCCGCACAGGGGAATCGAAACCGTTACATTCGTCATTGACGGAACGATCGAGCACTATGACAGTCATACAGGGGATGGAGGGATACTTGGACCTGGTGATGTCCAATGGATGACAGCGGGAAGCGGCGTTGTGCATAATGAGGTGCCTTCCGAAGGTGTGACTGCCCATTCCCTTCAACTTTGGGTCAACCTTCCCCGGAGTGAAAAGATGACGACACCAAGATATCAAAACTTAATGGCAAAGGATATGCCGGTCAGAAAAGAAGATGGGGCACTGATTCGCGTCTTTTCCGGATCATCCAAGGATGTTATCTCTACAACGAAAAACCATGTTCCCGTGACGATGGTGGAGATGGTCCTGGAGCCTGGAGCATCGGTCACACAGAATTTACCAGGAAGCTACAATGGCATCATCTATCTAATAGAAGGAAGCGGAATCTTCGGTAACAACGAAGTGAGAGCCTCAAAGGGACAGGTCTTATGGCTGGGTGCTTGTAAAGAATCAGGGGAAAGTGAAGTTGATATAACGGCGACAGAACCTTTAAGACTTGTTTTATATGCAGGAGAACCTTTAATGGAACCTGTTGTTGCCCGCGGACCGTTTGTCATGAATACTGAAGAGGAAATCGATCAGGCATATCTTGAGTATCGGCAAGGCACTTTCTTGAAGCATTAAGATGGAAAAGGGCATCGTAACTGATGCTCTTTTTTTTTTGAATCCTTCCATAAGAATGTGAAGGTCGAAAAAATTCGTGAACGGTCGAATAAAGTACGGTGAAGGTCGAATAAAGTGCTGGAAAGGTTGAATACAATCTTCTCTCATGCGAGAAAAGAACGTATCCGGTATTAGCTCCAGTTTCCCAACTGGACTTTTTTAAAGAACAAACTGGAGGCTAACTAGACTTCTTCTACATTGTCTGCAGTCGGGGGAGATTTAAATCTCTCCCTTTTTTGCTTTTTAGCAATTAGGTATAAAGACTAGTTTGGATTTAGTTAAAATTGATTCTATTTTACCATTAAATAATTTTCTTGATATATCATCAATTAGTCACTAGGTATTTTAGGGTGATTATAATGATAATATTCTGTTAATATTCCGTGATGTATTGTAAATTTGTTTTAAAATTGGATTATTTTGTTGTAATATAAGAGATACACGGATCTTTAGAGGAAAAAAGTAGGGTGGATTTGTGTATGGGTAAGTCATTTGTCGGAATTCTATTTTTGGAAAAGCGCGACAATTGTATGGATAAGTTAGCTGGATGTTATGTCAGTATAGAACTTATGGGGGGATTAACTATAATGGGGAAAAAGAAAATCGTAAAAATTGCATCAGCTACCATAATGGCTGCGACAACGATCGTAGCAGTGGCACCGGCACCTTCGGATGCTGCCACTAGCCTGAATAGTAAAATCAAAACGGCCAAGGCCGCCATCAAAAAACCATTCGACACCTATTTCTACACTTCTAAACTCGCTTCAGTGTCCACTGTGGAAAAACAAATCAAGTCTGCAAAACAAGCAAAAAAAGACATCAACTCTACCATTAAAAAATCAATGCTAAGCAAAAAAGAAAAAGATGCCAAATACAAAGAAATCGAAGCTTATGATAAGTATATCACTCGTTCAGAAGGCTATGTAAAAGGATATAAAGCGGCAGAGAAAGCAAAAGCTGCACATGGCAAATCGATTGGCACCCTTACGAATGCAATCGTTGCCAAGAAATCAATTGATATCAGAAACCAATACGAGGCACTGGATAAAGCCGTGAAAAAAGCAGATAAAAATATTAAAGATACCGTTTACGGTGCGAAAATCGAAAAGCTTTTATACGATAAATTCACTAAATCGACCAAAACAGCTTTGAACGGTGACCTGAAAGTTCCGTACTACTATGAAAAGGCGGATTACTGGGTGAAGAAGGGTGATTTAAAGACCGCGGACAAGCGTATGCACACCGTTTCTTCACAGTTGAAAAAAGTCAGCAAAACATCCAAGCTCGGAAAAGCCATACATGCCTATGTTAAAGAAGTGAAAGGCAAGTATGATGATGCCGTATATGCAGAAAAGAAAAAAGAAGTGGCAAAACGGGTCAATGCCTATGTAGCTCTTGCCAATGGGGAACTCAAAACGAAAGAACAGATAAATGCAGCTAAAAAGGCGAAAGCAGCCATTAATTTAAATGGAATCAAGGAAGCGGATCGAAAGGAATTCCTGGAGAAAATGGCATTGGCGGATAAGAAAGTTGCTGCCGCCGAAGAAGCTTTGAAAAATCCTGCGAAGGCGATCACGCTTTCCTTGATGCATACGAATGACACGCATGCCCACTTGGACAATGTGGCCAAAAGAGTGACGGCTGTTAAGGAAGTCCGTAAGAGTAAGCCGCAAGCTCTTTTGGTTGATGCTGGTGACGTATTTTCGGGAACTCTCTATTTTAATGAATTCAAAGGGCAAGCGGATCTTCGCTTCATGAATTTAATGAAATATGACGTCATGACATTCGGGAATCATGAGTTTGATTTGGGATCAAGTGCCGAAGGGCATCAAGCTTTGGCTGACTTCATTAAAGGGGCACAATTCCCAATTGTCAGTTCGAACGTGGACTTTTCCAAAGATGATAAGTTTAAAGGACTATTCTCGGACTTGATTTCAAGTAAGCCAGAGCAAGGGAAAATATACAATGGGATCGTAAAAGAAGTGGATGGCCAAAAGGTAGGGTTCTTCGGGCTTACAACTGAAGAGACGAAAGATATTTCAAGCCCTGGAAGTATAGAATTCGAAAACTACCTTGAAGAAGCCGAAAAAGCGGTCAAGGCGTTCAAAGGCATGGGAGTCAATAAGATCGTTGCCGTATCCCATATCGGTTACGATGACAATGCGGCTTATGACAATGATTTAACATTGGCTGCCAAGGTCAAGGGCATCGACGTGATCGTTGGCGGGCATAGCCATACGCAGTTGGACGCCCCCGTTGTTATTGATAAGGATGATAAAGGGAAAGCCAAAGAGCCGACAGTCATCGTTCAAGGGTATCAGTATAGCGACTACCTAGGAACGATCGATGTGGAATTCGATAAGCAAGGCAAGATTGTCGGACAAGCTGGTAAGTTAATTAAGCTTTCTGAAAAACAGGATGATGCTGAAGCGGCAAAAGTGCTTGAAACATATTCCTCTAAGATTAAGGAGCTGAAGGAAACAAAGACGGGTGCAACAGCTGTGAAAGCCTTGGAAACACCGCGTGATGCAGGAGATGAAACGAAGCCGAGTGTCCGCAAAAATGAAACGGAACTGGGTAATTTAATTACGGATGGAATGCTTTCTAAAGCGAAGGAATTCAATAAGGATACGGTCATAGCATTCCAAAATGGCGGGGGCATCCGCGCTGGCATCGATCAAGGTGAGATCACTTTAGGGGAAATCCTCACCGTTTTACCGTTTGGGAATACGTTGGCGACGATGAAGCTTACGGGTGCAGAAATCATTGAAGCATTAGAGCATAGTGTAAGCCTGGCTCCTAAGGAAAATGGCGGCTTCCTGCATGTTTCCGGAATGAAATTCAGCTACGACAGTTCGAAGGAAGCTGGCAATCGTGTGACAAAGGCTGAAGTCCTTGGACAAGATGGAACATATTCCGAATTGGATGCAGCGAAGGAATATGTCGTGGCGACCAATGCTTTTACAGCAAAGGGCGGAGATGGATTCACCGTTTTCAAGAAGGCTTATGAAGAAGGAAGAGTGACAGATATCGGACTCGCTGATTGGGAGAATTTACGGGATTATGTAAGCGGGCTGAAAACTGTCGATCCAAGCATTGAAGGGCGCATCAAGGATGTGGCCGGAAGCAATACAGACCCGACTGTGGTATTGGCCAAAGACTTTGGCGGAACGGCAGATGCCCCAAAAGCACATGAAGGTGATGTGGTTGTGGATATCACGGATATCTCTTCATTGGAAAATGCAGTCGTTAAAGGAAATCTTACATTAACGGGAACTCCTCCGGATAACTTTACTTTTTCACAGGTTACAGTCGAGGGTAATTTGGATTTATCGGGACTTAACGGTAAGACCGTGAGCATGAGCGGTGTCACGGTGAATGGCGAAACCATTCTTTAAGCGGTATTCAAATGATTGCTGAGCCTGCGAAAAAAAGTTGGAGGGGTTGAGATCTTGAAGAAGAACGGGATAAGCAAGCTTTTCTTTGCCATGCTGATCGTGCTGTCAACGGTTTTGCCAAATGCAGCCGCTGCAAAAGCGGAAGGAACAATATCGGTAATGGAAGCGATTAATAATAACAGCGGAACGGCGACGGTGAAGGGATATATCATCGGTACAGCTAAAAGCGGAACAAGCTATCAGCAAACATCGCCTTTTACTGAAAGTACGAACATAGGTATTGCGGATAGTCCGGATGAAACGGATGTTAAGAAAATCATGCCTGTCCAGCTTCCGGCCGGAAATATCCGAACGGCTTTGAATTTGGTAGAACATCCGGATTTACTTAAAGCGCAGGTGACGATTACGGGGAAGCTGGAAAAGTACTTTTCAGTACCTGGCCTGAAATCCGCAACGGATTACACGATCATCACTGATGGAGGAACAACTCCTGAACAGCCTGATGTGAAGGTTCTGGACTCGATTGCCGAGGCACGCACGAATACCGAAGATGTCGTGCAGGTCGATGGAGTGGTCACCACTGGGCTTGGTTATTGGGGAGGAAAAGGCTTTTATATCCAGGATGAAACGGCTGGGCTATATGTTTATGGTTCTTCGTGGCCTGCGGATGTAAAGCAAGGGGATAAGGTTACTTTAATTGGAAAAGTATCCGCTTATAATAAGGAAATGCAAATCCAACCAACCTCCCTTGAAGTGGTTTCTTCCGGGAATGAAGTTCCTGAAATCCAAAAAGTTGATGCATCTGGCGTCAATGAGGAAACACAAGGTGAGCTGGTCACCATTGAAAAAGCGACCATTACAGAATTGGCAGCATCGGGAACATACGGAACATTCGAATTCAAGGCGGAAGATACTGAAGGGAAATCTGTTATCGTCCGCCATGATAACCGGACCGGTTCGAGTTATGAGGATTTCGTGAGGAACTTTAAAGCAGGGGATGTCATTTCCGTAACCGGGATCGGATCGAAGTTTAATGACACGTATCAGTTGAAGCCGCGTGGTCTTGAAGATTATGAACTCGTGAACAAACCAGCCGTATACACGGATATTTTCCCTGGCACGGTTAGTGAAAATACAAAAGTATCACTTGATTCTGGTTGGGAAGGAGCAAAAATCCATTATACGCTGGATGGATCCACACCGACATCTTCAAGTGCTTTGTACACGGATCCGATCATTTTAACGAAGAATACTGTCATCAAGGCAATCGCTGTCAACGACAAGACATCGGAAGTTTTCACATTTGCCTATACTGTTACCAAAACCAATGAAGTGAAGATTCGTGACATTCAGGGGATGAATCATTTTTCATCATATGAAACTCAACTCGTCTCAGGTGTGGAAGGTGTCGTCACTTATGTAAAGGATGCGAATAATTTTTACATGCAAGATCCCAACCCGGATAAGGACTTAACGACATCCGAGGGAATACTTGTGTACAACAAAGAACATGGCCTGAAAGCGGGAGATCATGTCAAAGTGGCAGGGAAAGTTGCCGAATGGTATATCGAAGGATACGCTGAAATGAAAACGACGGATCTGCCAACAACTGAATTGACCAATACGACGATTGAAAAGCTTGGCACTGCAGCAAGGCCAGAACCGATCATCATTGGAAAGGATGTCATTCCACCGTCTGAGAACATCGATGATGATAGATTGACAGACTTTAACCCAAGTGAAGACGGCATTGATTTCTACGAGAGTTTGGAAGGAATGCTTGTAGAAGTATATAACCCTAAAGTGGTTGCTCCTCAAGACTATGGTGAATTGGTCGTGATTCCGGGGAATATGGAAACGACGACTGCAGTTGGAGGCGTCAAAATAACGGAAACGGATTTCAATCCTGAAAGAATTACCTTGGATATAAATGATGAATCATTTACAGCAAAAACCGGTGATTTCTTTGAAGGCTCGGTTACGGGTGTCATCAGCTATGGATATAGCAACTATAGGGTACTGACGGATAAAACTCAGCTGCCGGCATTAAAAGATGGCGGTACGGCTCGGGAAGTGACATCCTTGGAGAAGGATGCTGATAAGCTATCGATCGCTTCCTATAATATTGAGAATTTCTCGACTCAAACTGCTAATTCGAAAGTTGAAACGATCGCAACATCGATCATTACCAATCTAAAACAACCCGATATCATCGGCGTAACGGAAATGCAAGATAATGATGGGGCAACAGATAGCGGGACAACGGATTCTGCTCAAAGTGCCAAGAAGTTAACCGACAAAATAAAAGAGCTGGGCGGACCGCAATATCAATACATCGATATCGCACCGGAAGATAAACTTGATGGCGGGGCACCCGGCGGGAATATCCGGGTAGGCTTTTTATATAATGTCGACCGTGTCAAATTGACTGAAGGTACGAAAGGAACGGCAACGCAGTCCGTGGGCTTCAAAGATGGAAAACTTACCTTGAACCCTGGACGAATCGAACCTGCCGATCCCGCCTTCACTTCAAGCAGGAAGCCTTTAGCCGCTCAATTCGAATTTAAAGGTGAAAGCGTAGTGGTGGTAGCCAATCACTTTAATTCCAAGGGCGGTGACCAGCCGTTATTCGGCAAAAACCAGCCTCCCGTCCTTTCAAGTGAATCGCAAAGGCTTCAAATTGCCTCTATCGTCAATCGGTTTGTCAGTGATATCAAGTCACAGGATGCCAAAGCGAATATCGTCCTGCTTGGAGACTTTAATGATTTTGAATTTTCGGCTCCGCTTAAAACATTAAAGGGCAAAGACCTAACCAATATGATCGAGAAAGTCCCTTTTGAAAAACGTTACTCTTACACATATCAAGGCAATTCACAAGTACTGGACCATATCCTTGTATCGAATAATATGGCCGAGGCGACAAAAGTCGATATTGTCCATATTAACTCATCCTTCATGGAAGCTCATGGAAGGGCTAGCGATCATGACCCTGTACTGATCTCAACCTCTTTATCTGGAAGAGGCGGAGTTGAACCTCCTGCGCCAGAAAAAACGTATAAACTAACAAACGTTAAAACAAAAAGACTCACGATTGCTTCACCTAGTGTTTTGATAGACCTTGATGAAACATCCAACATTGAAGAAGGTATCTGGTTAAAAGGTTCATATGCTGTACTCAAAGGCCTTGGGCTGAAGAATGCTGCTGTGACGATAAAACCGGATAAGGAAGGCGCAATCATTGATTTTGGAGGCTTGGCGGTGAAGGAAGTCATCATCGATAACGCCAATGTAAAAGAAATCAGGGGCGCTGAAAATGTTCAGAAATGGTCGGTAACAGAAGGTGTCGACACATCGAATATCAAGTTTGTCGATTCGAAAGGGGAAGCGATCGCTTCCCCTTTCGACCCTAAAGAAAATCATGCGCCAGTCGTAACGAAAAACTTGGAAAATCTTGAAGTGAAAGCCGGTTCCAAAGTCACCATCGATTTGAGTGAGCACTTCTCAGATCCAGATGGAGATGAACTGACCTTTTCATCCACTATTGGTACAGTCGCCGGCCAGACGTTAACCATTGCTGCAAATGATGCTGAAACATACCTTGTCGCCATAAAGGCCGAGGACCAGCAATCGGAAGCGGTTGCCCGTTTCTCGTTGACCGTATCGGATGATAAGCCGCTTGAAGCTTATTACGAAACCGCGGCAGGAAAAACGGGAAATGAATTGAAATCTGTTTTGCACTCGATAATCAAGGGGCATACGATGTTATCTTATGATCAAGTATGGAATGCCCTTAAGGAAACGGATGAAGACCCGGTGAACAAACAGAATGTCATCTTGCTTTACTCTGGAAAATCAATCTCGGAGAACGCGAATGGGGGCAATACCGGACAATGGAACCGTGAACATGTTTGGGCAAAGTCCCACGGTGATTTTGGGACAAGCAAAGGTCCCGGGACAGACCTTCATCACCTCCGTCCCGCTGATGTAACAGTGAATGGTAAACGGGGCCACCTAGATTTCGACGAGGGCGGTCAAACATATAGTGGATGTGAATGTAAGTTTGATTCAGATTCATGGGAGCCGCCAGACCATGTTAAAGGCGATATAGCACGGATGCTATTTTACATGGCCGTCCGATATGAAGGAGGCGGCGAGTTGGATCTTGAATTATCAGATACAGTCAATACGTATCCGAAGCCGCTTCATGGAAAGCTATCGACACTTTTGAAATGGAATGATCTCGATCCAGTCGACGATTTCGAGAGCCATCGCAATGATGTCATTCATGACTGGCAAAATAACCGCAATCCATTCATCGACCATCCTGAATGGGCATCCGAAATTTGGGGTGCCGCTAAATCCAACGATGAGAAAAAGGCAAGTTAAATCGGAGATAGAAGGGAAAAGCAGCCTGAGGGCTGCTTTTTTAGTTTGCTGAAAGTGCAACCATGATAGCAAGAGGAAGTTTAACTGGCTTGCGGAGACCCTGATAAATGGGGCGCGCCGCTTGGCATTTAATGCGTGGACCGCGATAAAATGGTTAACGGTCGAATAAAGTGCGGTTTAGGTCGAAACGAGTGGGTGGTAGGTCGAATAAAAAGCGTGAACGGTCGAATTGAGTGGGTGGTAGGTCGAATAAAAAGCGTGAACGGTCGAATCGAGTGGGTGGTAGGTTGAATAAAAAGCGTGAACGGTCGAATCGAGTGGGTGGTAGGTCGAATAAAAACCGTGAACGGTCGAATCGAGTGGAAACAGATATTGCTAAGCTTCAACAAATTATGTCGCTTAAGCAGTTAGGTTTTACCTATGTCCCTTATCAGAAGACTGCGAAGGAGAAAATAAACCAATTTTGTCATAATGGTGGAGCATCCGTACCGTAAGTCCTGTTTGCTTAGCTAATTCTCCAACTTTCCACGTATTATTATTCAGGATCAACCCCTCATTTCGTAAGAATTAGTGTATTTTTGCCGGCAACATTACTATACAACCTCACATAGTGTTAGGTTCAAGTACCTCATTAAAACTTTTTTATTTTTTATTGTTTGTATAATTTGGACATTGATTTCCGCTCCAGGCACTCGCTTTCCGCGGGCGGTCCGCGAGCCTCCTCGGCTTGTGCCTGCGGGGTCTCCCGAGACTCGCTTTTCCCGCAGGAGTCTCGTGCCTTCCGCTTCAATCAACTTAGTTACAACAGTTAGATGGAAACCATGCCTGAGGAGTTGAAGGGCTGCTTTGGCTCAGTTGTTCGGGAACATCATTTGCTGAAAGATAAGTTTCCCGAACCCCTTTTATTGTTTGTACAATTTGGACATTGATTTCCGCTCCAGGCACTCGCTTTCCGCGGGCGGTCCGCGAGCCTCCTGGCTTGTGCCTGCGGGGTTCTCCCGAGACTCGCTTTCCCCGCAGGAGTCTCGTGCCTTCCGCTTCAATCAACTCTGTGTAAAATGTAAAGAGAACCATACCTATGGAGTTGAATGTGTTGGTTTGGGAACAACGTTTAATAGAAGTCACGTTTTCCGCCCCCCATTTTGTCTAAACTGAAATGGCCAAAAGGCTGCCATTTTCATGATTCTCAAAAAGTTAATCACTGATGACTAGTTATCTTAAAATACTGAAAAATCAAATATTGATTTTAAGTTAAATAATAAATATTTTTTGGTAGGTATGTTATGTAATATATGTTAATATGGGATATGCAATGAAAGGGTTTTCATTGCAGGAATGAAAAAAATATTTTAATATAGTAAATATGCCGCTTTTTAATCTTCACTCACACTTAAAAGACGGTTAAAAAATATATTGCCAGAAATGGGGCATTACACGATGAAATACAGATCTGCATTTGATATAATCGGTCCCGTCATGATTGGACCTTCAAGCTCACATACAGCAGGAGCTGCCAGAATTGGCAGGGTAGCAAGGACATTATTTGGAAAGCAACCGAAGAAAGCCATTATTTCTTTATATGGTTCTTTTGCAAAAACTTATAGGGGACACGGTACGGATGTTGCTGTCGTAGGCGGGATATTGGATTTCGATACGGATGATGAACGAATCCCTGCCTCTTTAACGATAGCGGAAGAAGCCGGTATGGACGTTTCCTTTTCAATCGAGGATACCGTGATGGATCATCCTAATACAGTCAAAATCAGGCTTTTTGACGAAGATAAAGAATTGGAACTTGTTGGGATATCGATTGGCGGCGGAACGATAGAAATAACGGAGTTGAATACCTTCAAGCTTAAATTGTCGGGTGAAAACCCAGCCATTTTAGTTGTGCATAACGATGTGTTTGGAATCATATCTTCCGTTTCGACAGTATTGGCGAATCATGAAATTAACATTGGCCATATGGAAGTTTCACGGAAGGAAAAAGGTCAAATGGCTCTCATGGTTATTGAAGTCGACCAGAAAATCCAGAGCGATGTCATGAAGGAAATTGAGCGATTGGAAAATGTGTCGCAAGTCATAAGGATGGTTGAGTGATCATCATTAAAAGTGTTGGCATAGATATGGAGGTAAAAACATGTTCCGAAATGTAGCAGAGTTGGTTGAACTTGCTGAAAGTAAAAATGTAAAAATCGCGGAAATCATGATTTTACAAGAAATGGAGTTCTCGGGCCTGTCAAGAGAACAGATCATTGAAAAGATGGACAGGAATTTGACAGTGATGGAACAAGCGGTGGAAAGAGGTCTGAAAGGTGTGCAATCCGTTACAGGCCTTACGGGCGGAGATGCCGTTCTTTTGCAAAACTATATCAAGTCGGGCAAGGCACTGGCAGGTAATTTATTATTGGATGCCGTCAGTAAAGCTGTTGCAACGAACGAAGTGAATGCTGCAATGGGAATGATTTGTGCCACTCCGACTGCTGGTTCTGCTGGCGTCGTTCCCGGCACATTATTTGCCGTGAAAGAAAAATTAAACCCGACCCGGGCAGAGATGATTGAATTTCTTTTCACTTCAGCTGCTTTTGGGTTCGTGGTGGCAAACAATGCTTCCATTTCCGGTGCGGCTGGTGGCTGCCAAGCAGAAGTGGGCTCGGCTAGTGGAATGGCCGCAGCTGCGATAGTGGAACTGGCCGGAGGTACACCAAGCCAAGCGGCAGAAGCGATGGCGATCACATTGAAAAATATGCTTGGATTGGTCTGTGACCCAGTGGCTGGATTGGTTGAAGTCCCTTGCGTGAAACGTAACGCAATGGGTGCATCCAACGCGATAACGGCAGCTGATATGGCACTTGCAGGTATTACGAGCCGCATACCATGTGATGAAGTTATCGATGCCATGTATAAAATAGGTTTGACCATGCCGGTTGCACTTCGTGAAACGGCAGAGGGAGGCCTGGCCGCGACTCCTACTGGGCGTAGATTGGCAAAGGAAATTTTCGGTTCATATAAATAAACATTCAGTCCCATTAACAACAGATTTGTTAATGGGATTTTTAATTTGTCTAACCCTCAACCTGCCCAAAAATAAGGTTATCTTTTAGTGAATGGAAAAAGGAAATTAGAGGAAGATGGAGGGATTTGGCGTTTATGGACACGGAGATGGAAACAGTCGTTTAAAATTCTGAATTATCAGTGAATATGGAGCCGTAGCAACTTTGTGAGTTATCACATTCAATGATAAGATGAGTACGAAATTCACTATGGGAAGGATTGATTCTTCATTAATTTTCTCGAATTAACGTACACGTCGGCAATGGAAAAAGCGATGTTTCAGGCTCATGGAATCGGCTATGCACTATATGCTCAAAAACTGGAGCAGCGCATGATGGTTGAACAAGAACGGGAACAGGATTATCTAAAAAGCAGGCGTATATCAGACGAGATGAGAGCCAATCTTTTTTTGGGTAGTTAATTTCGAAGATATCGAATAACATAAAAAGAAAAAATCTTGAACAAGCGAAAGAGCAATCTTAAAGATTGCTCTTTTTGTCCTGCACTAAAAGGTAATTTTCCACTTAAAAAGAAGGAAACAACACTTTTAAATAGAATGTACGTTGATGTAGAGGAGGATTGATCTTAGTGGAGAGAAGAACATTACTAGTATCTGCATTACCGGGATATGAAGAAGAAATTGGGCGGTCGCTATGGTGTTTAGAGGATGTTCGCCGTACGCTTATAACGAAATTAACTGGAATCAGCCAAAATATACTTGATTCGAAAATCGATGAAAGGCAAACGATCGGCTCGATGCTCTATCACATAGCTCTGATAGAGGCAGATTGGTTATACGAGGAGGTCCTTGTTTCGAAATGGGATTCGGAAATACGCGCGTTGTTTCCATTGGGATGCCGTGCTGAAGATGGCTCCCTAAACCATATTGAAGGACAAACATTAGAAGAACATTTCTACCGCCTCAATAAGGTGCGTGAAGTATTTCTTTCAAACTTTCGCACAATGGACCTAAAGGATTGGCGTAAACCGAGGGTACTTAAACAATATGACGTCACGCCTGAATGGGTCGTTTACCATTTGATTGAACATGAATCACATCATCGAGGACAGATTTTTCAGTTGCTGAGGAAATTACGGAATGAATAAGAAGTGAAAGAAATGTGATTTTTAGTGGCCTGCTATCCATATCCGTTTGTCGACAAATCTGCCGAATAACTGCTTGGCAGACGGCCGGCGGATAGAAAGAGGATTTTTGAAACGTTTGTCAAAGAAAAAAAACTGTAGACAAACTCGCTTTTCCTCGAGTTTTTGTCTACAGTCAATTTGTTTTGGACTGATTTAGATCATTAATCTATTTGGTGATTGAATTTCGACTTTAAGACGCTGCTGGCATACCCAATGAATCCTCCAACAATGGCAGGGATGACCCATCCTAGTCCTGCCTCATACATAGGAAGTATTGCAGTGAATAAATCATTGATGAATGAAATGTGTACACCTGCTCCACTTAGTCCATCAAATAAACTGACGATGAATGTTAAAAGTAAGCTGCCTTGATAAACTTCAGGTCTTCCTTTAAATAAAGAATGAAGAAATGTTAAGAAAATCAAAACAATCGCTAATGGATAAATGGCTGTCATAACAGGTACTGAAATGGCAATCAACTCGGTTAGTCCAATATTGGCAATGATTGCACTGAATATGGATAAACTTATGGCAATCGTTTTGTAAGGCAGGTTTGGAAATAACTTATGAAAGTACGTCGAGCAAGATGTAATGAGTCCTACACTTGTCGTTATGCAAGCCACTGTAATCATTAATCCTAATAATAGCCCACCATATGCTCCAAAGTAATAATCCGAGACTTTTGCCAAGACAATGCCTCCATTTTCCAAGCGACCAAGTTCCCCAACGCTTGAAGCACCCATATAAGAGAGAGCTGTATAAATGGTAGCAAGGATAACGGCCGCAATGGCAGTCGCTTTTCCACAAACGATCATTATTTGTTTTTTTGTTTTAGCCCCTTTTTCTTTGATGGCATTAATGATGATGATGCCAAAAACAAAAGATGCAAGAGTATCCATCGTTAAATATCCTTCTCTGAACCCATTGAAAAATGGTTGAACTATATAGTGCTCAGCTGGTGCTTGAAAATCTCCGATTGGATTAACGAAAGCGACTACCACCAGGATACCAATGAAAGTCAACTTGATGGGTGTTAAAACTTTCCCCACAATTTCGACAATTTTCGCAGGATTGAGCGAAAGAAGGCACGAAACTGTAAAAAAGATGATGGTGAAAATAAGTAAAGGCAATGGACCTGAATCTTCAGGCAAAAAAGGTTTTACTCCGATCTCAAAAGAAACATTTCCTGTTCTAGGCATTGCGAATAATGGACCAATGGCTAAATAAAGAACGGTTGTGAATACAATACCAAAGACTGGATGGACACGGCTCGCTAATGATTGTAAGTCATCTTTTCCCGAAAAACCGAGTGCCAGCACACCAAGTAACGGTAGTCCTACTCCTGTGACCAAAAACCCTGCATTAGCTGACCAGATATTCATACCTGCTGATTGTCCAAGCATTGGCGGGAATATTAAATTCCCTGCTCCAAAGAAAAGGGCAAATAACATGAACCCAATCACAACTATAAATGAAGATGGTACCTTATTAGACAAAATAAACCCTCCGAAAAACCAAAATTTGCTATTTTAGAAAATTATTAAATTTTCTAAAAATTATATACACAGTAATACTAAGACCGTATCGTATTATAACTAAATTAAATTGATATTTCAATATATTTTTTGTTTTTTATTTTTTACCTTGATGATCAGTGGTCCGCCCTTACCTTATTTTGAACATCTAAGAGCTGCTCATACTAATGAAATTCATTTTGAATAGATGAAATTTAAAGGAAATGAGGGTGCTGAAAATAAAAAAATTCTTAGCTTTTTGTTCCTATTCGTTGTGTTTTCAGGTGCAGGTGCCTGTAGTGGAAAGCGGCATTCGAGGTTTTATAAACCCAAATTAAAATGAGGAAACCTTAATTTTCAAAGTGTTTGTCTACAGTCTGGGCTGCTTATGCACCTCCTTTTTTATGGAGCTATAGGGGCAGCTATTTTGCGGAATATGCCGGCATTATTAAAAAGTGAATCGAAGCTCTAACGTATCCTATCAACGGGAGTCATGATTTATAAAATTTCAAACTGCCTGCAGCTTGCAGTGGCAAAAAATAACTTGTAATCAACAGGGTTTGTATATTCTTCTTCTGTCAATAATGGTTATGATGGAATCAGAATTTCTGCCGTTTGTATATAACTTACCGTTTTGTCGTGAAAGGAATTTATGAAAATGCTCGAGAAGGGTAAAATCGGAAGCCGTCAACTGATGATATTAGTGATTTTATATACGCTTGGAGATTCTATATTAGTCATTCCATCCATTGTCGCTTCTGAAGCTAAACAAGATGGTTGGATTTCGGGTATTTTAAGCGTGGCGATTGCACCGTTATTGGTTGTTTTTATATACGACGCTTTAAGGAAATGCTATCCTGATTTAACATTAGTGGAATACAGCCAAAAAATTCTGGGTAAGTGGCTGGGAATAGCCATTTCTCTTTTATTTATAAGCTACTTTTTTATAACCACAGCGACTTACCTGAGTGAAATTGGGGATTTTATGATAAATCATATTATGCCTGATACACCAAATCAAGTGATCATGATTCTTTTTATGAGTGTCGTCCTCATGGCCGCACGTCTTGGTTTGGAACCTTTGGCCCGAAGCGCGGAAATGTTTTTCCCTTTTGTTGTATTACTTGTATCAACATTGATAATTCTACTACTTCCTGAGATTAAATTTCAAAACCTGCAACCGGTATGGGAAGGGGGATTGAAACAGGTTATACGGGGATCTATACCATTTATCGTTTTTCCGTTTATTGAACCTGTTGCGATTCTAATGATCCTCCCGTTCATAAGTGAAAAAGACAGAATAAGAAAAAGCCTTTTTGTCGGTCAATTGTTGGCTGGAAGTGTTTTGATCATTATAACCATGTTAGCACTTCTTGTACTGGGTCCAGAGTCAACAGCAAGACAAAATTATCCAATCTATATGTTGGCTAAGAAAATAAATATCGCTGATTTCTTGATGCGGGTGGAAGCACTACTAGCCATAATATGGTTCATCACAATTTTTATTAGATTTAGTTTGTTTTTTTATGTGACCGTTTTAGGTCTGGCACAAACGTTAAAATTGCAAGATTATCGTCCTCTGGTTTTTCCGTTTGGTATCCTTTTGATTGCCTTTACAACGATTATGACACCGAATATCGTCCATTATAGTAAATTCATTTCAGAAATCTGGCCGTTTTATGCAATGACATTCGGGTTTCTGCTTCCATTGTTATTACTAATAATCGCCAAAGTTAAGAAAAATGATTGACGTAACTAAGGTCGGGTCTTTCTGTTAAGAAACTAGTGTGAAATTCTAAGCTCAGGTGTTTTTCCATTAAAAGGCACAATTTTTTACTTTGTCTCAATTTTTATAAGGGTTTATAAACCTCGACCGCCGATTGGAACGTAGGGCACTCGCTTTCCGCGGGCGGTCCGGGAGCCTCCTCGGCGCCTATGCGCCTGCGGGGTCTCCCCTCGACACGCTTTTCCCGCAGGAGTCTCGTACCTTCCGTTCCCATCAACTTTGTTTTAAAATTTAGTTGAAACTCCTTTTGTCTACAAACTGGTTACTTGCTCATTCTTATTAAGTATGTGAGGGGTTATATAATAATTGTCTTCGATTGGAACGTAGGGCACTCGCTTTCATCGAGTTTGTCTACAGTCTGGGAGCTGCTTTTGCAGCTCTTTTTCTTATGGAGCTTAAGGGACAGGTCAGTGTAACAAGAATCGGTGGCTTAACTTTAATGGAGATTAAAAGGGGATTTGAAAGACAATAAAAAATAGTTTGACTTTTTTTACAACTATGTTTATATTTGGTTTTATACTAACTACCGTTAGTTAATATAATTCCGAAAGTGGGTGTTATAAATAAAAAGTAAGCTAATGAACCATGGGTTGTAAGCGATTACACAACGTGTTTGTAAAATTTGCATGGAATGATTTTCATTTAAAACCAGGAGATGATACTTATGAAATATCCACTTACACCAGATGTAAAGCCAGAGTTTTGTACAACAGGAACCTTTATGCGTTTACCTTCTCGAAAGCATGATGCCAAGCTGGCAATTGTGGGTATGCCTTTTGATACAGCAGCTTCTTTTAGGGTGGGAGCCAGGTTTGCTCCTCAAGCCATTCGCCAAGCATCCATGACCCTGTTTCCTTATCATCCTATTCATAAGGTATATCCTTTTGAACAATTGAATGCCATTGATATAGGGGATATCCCTGTTATTCCCCACAATATTCATCGAAGTTATGATCTAATGAAGGATTCCATGTTTGAATTGATGTCCAAAGGAGTCATACCGATTGGATTAGGGGGAGATCATTCTGTCACTTTAGCTAGTTTACGAGCTGCGGCAAAGGTATATGGTCCAGTAGCCATGATTCATTTTGATTCCCATACAGATACTTGGGATACATATTATGAGGAAAAATATTGGCATGGATCTCCATTTATACGTGCACACGAAGAAGGTTTGCTGCAGGCAGATAAAGTATTTCAAGTAGGAATCCGAGGTACGCTAAACCACTCTGGAGATTTACAGGCAAGTCTTGATTTAGGCTATCGTTTGATTACAACTGGTGAACTATCCAATCGTGGATTTGAAGATGTTTTGAAAGAAATCAGAAAAAAGATTGGCAACACACCTTGTTTCTTGACATTTGATATAGATTTCGTCGATCCTTCTTTTGCTCCGGGAACAGGTACGCCTGAAGCAGGTGGTTTTAGCAGCTTTGAAACACTAAAAATGATACGTTCCCTAACTGAATTTAACTTTATAGGGTATGACGTGGTTGAAGTGCTGCCTTCATATGATCCAAGTCAAATCACTTCACTTTTAGCAGCAACACTTGTACATGAATTTGCCAGCCTCGCAGCATTAAGCGAGAAAGAAGATAATTGATAATTCACTTCAACTATTTAATAAAGGAGGCAGTTCTTTGCGATGAAAGGATTACCCGAGCTTAAGCGTTCACTGAATACAAGATATGTAATTGTATTTGGACTTTCCTTTATGGCGCCTGTGACAGTCTTTAGCACATATGGCATCGCCATTGATCGTACCCATGGAATGGTTCCGACGGCATACATAATTGCCTTAATCGTCATGCTATTCACTTCATACAGTTACGCAAAAATGGTTCAGGTATATCCCACTACCGGTTCAGCTTATACCTTTGTGCAAAAAGGAATTAACTCACACCTTGGTTTTCTGGTAGGATGGGTCATTTTATTGGATTATCTTTTCAGTCCTATGATCAGCGCTTTACTTTTTGGGATTATGGTGAATGCTTACTTCCCTGGTATTCCTATCATTGCAGTTATCATTTCTTTTATTATTGCTGTGACAACCATTAATATTTTTGGGATCAAGGTTGCTGCAAATGTGAATACCTTTTTGGTGATATTTCAATTTCTTTTTATCATGATCTTCAGCCTGCTTTGCATTAATGGACTTTTAGCTGGAAAGGGTACCGGAGAGCTGTTTTCTAAGGATCCTTTTTTTAGTGCTGACGTGAATATTAATAATCTGCTTTCGATTGTACCTCTATTATGTTTTAGTTTTCTTGGGTTTGATGCGGTTACTACACTTGCAGAAGAAACCAAAAATCCAAAAAAAACACTTCCTAAGGCCATTTATGCTACGACGATAATTGGAGGGTTATTATTTGTTGCATCTACCTATTTTGCACAATCTATTTTCCCGAATTTTACTGCTTTTAAGAACCCTGATACAGCTATAGTGGATATCATGATTTATACCGGAGGGAATTTACTGAATAGTTTGTTTATTTCTGTGGTAGTGACATCTGCTACTGCTTCTGCGATAGCTTCAGGAGGAAGCGGCGCCAGGATTTTATATGCAATGGGGAGAGATAATGTTCTGCCTAAGAGGGTTTTCGGATATGTTTCTCCAAAATTTCAAACGCCCATATTCAATATCTTGATCATTGCCTGTGTTGCAATGAGCGCCGTATTTTTGGATATCGCGACGGCTACTTCTTTCATTAATTTTGGAGCACTGTTTGCTTTTACATTCGTTAATCTTTCTGTGCTTATCCATTATTTTGTGAGACAGAAGCAGAGATCTCCTAAAGGTATCATTTTATATTTCCTTCTTCCCTTAATAGGCACCGGCATAACCATATTGTTTATGACAAAGTTGGATATCCATTCTTTGGTATTAGGAATCATTTGGATGGCAGTAGGGTTCATTTACTTATTGTACTTAACAAAAATGTTTAAGGAACGTCCTCCTGAACTGAATTTTACAGAGCAAAAAGAAGAGTTTGATGTAAAACTAGTTCAATGATCAGTTACTGTTTAATTATTTTGAATGAAAAGAGGTAAACTCCATGGCTATTAAAAAAGCGGATATCATTCTTTCCAGTGATGCTATTTTCACAGGGCTTACACATGAGCCAATGTCTGGTGCAATTGCGATCTTAGGTGACAAAATTATGAGTGTAGGATCAAAAGTAGAGATTGAACCTTTTATAGGAAGTGGGACAAAAGTATTTAACTATGGCAATCAATTGATCATGCCTGGATTTCATGATTTTCATCTCCACATTATGTTTAGTGCACTAAGTTTAAATAGTATTAATTTATTTGAAGCCAGATCAGCTCAAGAAGTGGCTGCAAAAGTACTTGCATTTTCTAAAGAATGTTCTGAGGAAGAATGGATTATCGGCATGCAATGGGACGCAGGTTATTGGCATGATAAACAAGAGCCCCATTATAAAATTCTTGACGCTCTCATTCCAGATCGACCTGTCGTTCTTTTTCATGCTGAAGGTCATTATACATGGGTGAACAGTAAGGCCATGGATTTAGCAGGAGTTACTGAGGATATAAGTGATCCTGATTTTGGTCGCTATGAAAGAGATAAGAATGGTTTACTTACCGGCATTTTATATGAGGAAGCCCAGCAAATCGTATTAAAAGAGGCACTACGATTAACACAAAATAAAAAAGAAACGATATTAAAAGAGTTTTTACGATTGTTATCACAATATGGTATTACTTCTGTAAACGATTTGTTTGCGCCAATAGATGACTTCCTTCAAGACTATGATCTTTTCGAGAAATTGGATAAGCAAGGAAAATTAACGACTAGATTTCATATCACTCCTGAATTGGATGGCAATTTGGACAAAGCTCAAATAATGAGAAATAAATATGAATCAAAGAAACTGCAATTCTCAGGATTAAAGCAATTTGTCGATGGAACAGTCACGGGTCATACCGCTTACTTCCTGAAACCTTACTCCGATCAATTGGATATTTGCGGTGATGCAGCTCTAAATCCAGAAGTATTGATTGATCGAGTTGTTAAAGCGGATGAACTTGGATTTAGAATCAGGTTTCACGCTATTGGAGATGGGGCAATCCGTTTAGCTTTAGACGCTTTTGAAGAAGCTGTACGCAAGAATGGAAAAAGGGACTCAAGGCATACAATCGAGCATATTGAAGTAATCGATAAGGAAGACATTGAACGTTTTTCAAAACTGGGGGTCATTGCCTCCATGCAGCCTGATCACATGGCGGCTTCATCAAGAGAGGTATATTCTTCAATTATAGGTCCTGAACGGGAAAAAAATGTTTTCCTGACGAAGTCGCTTTTACATTCAGGTGCATCTTTAGCTTTAGGAACGGATTTTCCGGTTTCCATCTCATTAAATCCAATGCGGCAAATATATACGGCCATTACAAGAGTGGATAGTAGCGGGGATCCGCAAAACACATGGCATCCTGAACAAAAGCTCACTTTGGCAGAGGCATTGCGAGCATATACATATGGCTCAGCCTATGGAAGTTTCAGGGAGCATGAGCTAGGCACGATAGAAGCGGGGAAACTTGCCGATCTTGTGGTTTTAGACAGAAATCTTTTCGATATTCCAGAAAGTGAAGTGCTCAAAACTAAAGTGGAACTTACAATAAATGATGGGAAAGTCGTGTATAAAAGCGAAGAAACTTCTTTATCCGGCATATTCTAATTCTCTTATCATTCAGAGGAACAGAGGTAGCAAATATTTAGTTTAAAAAAGGAAATGTGTTTATAATGATATTAACTAACGTTAGATAGTTTGGGGGCTCATTATGACAAAAAATGAAATTAAAAACATTTCCTTAACACTTTTTACTAAGTACGGATATGAGGGAACCGCTTTATCGGAAATTGCCAAGAGGGTAGGTATACAAAAACCTTCAATTTATAACCATTTCAAGAGTAAGGATGACCTTTTCTTGTGTCTGTTTGAAGAAATCCTGGAAGAGCATATACACCAGGTCGAACAATTTGTCGAAGAAATAAATACACTCTCTTGCGAAGAAAAGTTAAAGCACATCCTTCTTGATACTTGTAATTATTATAAAAACCATGAAGATAAAGCAACATTTTTAAAGCGGGCAATGATCTTTCCGCCGGAGCATTTGAAGCACATCTTGAATGAAAAATTCCTTAAATCCGAAGAATTATTTTCCGCTATCTTACATGATATCTTTGTCGAAGGAATTGCCAAAAAAGAAATACGCCAAGGAAAAATCGAGAACTTAATCATGTCTTATCTCTGTTTGATTGATGGGATATTCATGGAATTTTCTTATTATGGCAAAGAGAATATGGAACCTAGAATTCAGAATATATGGGAAAATTTTTGGTATGGACTGAGTGGATGATACGTTCATACATTTCATAATCTAATTTTGAGTTTGTCTACAGTTTTTAAGGGTGTGTACAATATTTATCGTGGATAGGAACGCAGGGCACTCGCTTTCCGCGGGCGGTCAGGGAGCCTCCTGGGGTCTCCCTTGGACACGCCTCTCCCGCAGGAGTTTCGTACCTAATAATCGAATTCTCTTCCAATTCTCCTGGACCATCAAACATATAAAAGATGACTTTACGCTAACCAAAATGGTTATCGTAAAGTTTCTTTTTCAGTTAACACAACTTATGATAAAATTAGTTATCGGAATTTTCAAAATAACGGAACATTCATTGTTCCGTTAAAGGGCCAGTATAATAGCTATCTATAACCGCCGCAAATGATTTTTTACCAAAAGGATTAACTATTAAAGGGATTAAATTGGAGGGAATAGAAAATGGATGTAAAGACCCTTTTGTTACAGCAATGGGCAAGCTGCTTAGATGAAGAAGACTGGTTTCCACCACTTGAAAAAGTGCTAGAGGACATCACTTTTGAACAGGCAATTTGGAAACCAGCTGATGGGACAATGAATTCCATTTGGGAATTAGTTTGTCATTTACTTTTCTTTGAAAAGAGATATCTGATGCGATTTCTTGGTGAAACAGCGAATGAACCACAGGCAGAAAATAATGACTCTACATTTCGATTACCAACTGAGACGTTAGAAAATTGGAAGGAAACAAAACGAGAATACTTTTATGTTCATCGTGAACTTGGAAAAATACTGGCAAAATCAGAACATGAAGATTTGTATAGACAGGTTCCAGGAGATAATTCATTAGTGCTTGAACTGAAGAGTTTAGCAATGCACGACGCATATCATATTGGGCAAATTGTATTCCTTAGTAAAATGCAAGGTGCTTGGGCAGCGAAACGCAGCTTTTAAAAAAGCTTCATTAGCTTTACAGTTATTCCATTATAGGGGGGCTTTAAGGGTATAAGAACGGGAACGTCCATATCGGACGTTCCCATATTTTATACCTGAAAAACAACAAATCTATTTAACAAAGCCTACTTTTTATAGGGAAGAAACCTCATTGTATTGAAGAAATTGGCGACACTCCTGCCGAACAACTGGCTAGCCGAGACCCCACAGATTGCGTCGAGGAAATTTGGCAGGCAGTCGGTGGAAAGGGAGCGAATTTCTGAAATCAACACGAAATTGTCTACAGAAAAGCTATGTGAATATAAGATTTCACATAGCTTTTATTTCTGGTTATGCGATTGTGCTAATTTCTGAGTATTTGGCAATTACTTCCATATTTCTTTTGATCTAAAGTTTGGAACGCTTGCCAAAAAGTAAACTCACAATTCCTTTGTCTTAATCCTTTTAATTAACTCTTCAAACCAATATATTGTGTGATCTGTTCTGGTCGAAAAATAGCCATCCAAAAATTCACGAATATTCTCGTTGCCTTTAGGTTCTGGCTCGAAATTCCCAAGCTGCTCCCAAAAAGCCTTGATGGACTTTACTTTTTTTTCTAATATATCTACTACTTTATCCCGATCTACATACTTGATGTTGGCTAAACCTACAATCATGTCCTTCATTTCATCCGCATTTTCAAATAATTTATATATTTTTTTGGGTAGTTCCTCACGACCCTTAGCCGTAATCGCAAATACTTGTTTATCAGGCCGATGTTCTTCTTTTATCACTTCAACTGGCTCGACTAAACCTTGTTTTACCAATGATTCAAAATGGTAGTACAGTTTGCTTTCCGTTAACCCTCCTAGGCGATCCAGTGGAATGGGCTCTGAAAGCTGCTTTTTTAATTTATAAGGATAGTTCATATCCTCCATCAGCTTGCTCAGTATAAAAATTTGAATAGACATTTTCTACGCTCCTTTAAGAAGTATTATCTCCTTATTGTAGCAAAACCTAAGCTGTGATTTCAGCCGGATTCTTTTCAACTTCTGTTTCAGAAAGCTGTCCAGGCATCGGTTTTTGAAGAAACGCGACAATAGCCATATTAATTAACATCGCAACGGCACCAACCGCAGCCATTGACCAAATATACGGACTTGGACTGATGCTGCCAAATAGGTTTGCAAAGTACGCTTGCACCGAGTAATACATCGGTGAAATGTGGCTCATCCATTCATAAGGTAAATGCATCATATCACGTGTGATAGTGGCACCATTTGCTATTGTTTGCATTAATAAAATCGGTAAGTTTAGAATCATGCCGCCTTCACCAAATAAGAAGATTAAAATCGCGGTGAAATTAAAACATACCATATAGTTTAGTATTTGTTGACCTACTATACCGAAGAATAGGTCACCGCTTGGCTTATCAATTAAATACGCTACACCTACAGCAATGACTGATGAAATAACTGCAATCAATAACGCAGTCAACTGCACATAAATGAATAAGCGTGTTTTACTAGCTTTTCCGCGGCTGGCTCTAAATGCACCTACTATTTGCATCGCTCCGATCATCGCCCCAACATAACCGGCCATTGTTAAGAACATGGGCAGCATATTATGATTCATGCCATCTGGTATTTCGTTGATTGTAACGACATTTCCTACATACGATTTCTCAATCTTTTCCGCTAATTCAGCGGCTTGTTTTTCTGGTACATTAAAGTTCATCAATACGCCCTGAGCTGTTTGCTGCGAGAATTGAGTGCTAAACTGGTTGTTAATTTCAGTTACGATAGCATTCATGGTAGAAGAAACGACTGTTGCTCCTGCCTCATTTATTGTAAAGTCGATGCTTGATGACGCTTCACCTTTTTGGATATTGGCAGAGAAGGTTTTTGGGATGTGTACGACTAATGCTAAATCATTTTGTTCTAATTCTTTTAAGGCTTGTTTATTTGTTATATCTGTCTCGATTTCTTTAAAGGGTAAATTTTCTTGTAACTGTTCGGCAATCATTGCTCCATTTTTACCAGCATCATCATTGATGATGGCGATCGGTAATTTATCGACATTTCCTGGAATGGCTGTATAACCGGGCAAGAAGATGCCTAACATGGCAACTGCATAGAAAATCCCCATAAAGATTGCCGCAGTTGCACCTCTTGTTTTTAAGAATGCAGTAAATTTCATATGTTGAATCCATCCTTTTAATTTAATTTCAGTACTTTACTCAATTTAAAGTACTCTAATTTGAGTAGTTTAAATTGAGTACTTTGTATTTTATTTTATTTTTTTAAAAAAGTCAATTGAAAAATTTTATGTATATGAAAAAACTCCCAACAAAAGCAGAACGTCAAAACCTCTGCTTTGTTGGGAGTAACTATTAGGGAGGGGGTTCATTTGGATTCCTATCGTGAAGCCGGTGCCGCATATCTTCTTTACTTGGCAGATTAGTATGACCAAAGGTTCAAAGAACGAATCCAGAGATGTGCAGTCTTCTTTTTTATCAGGCTTCATTCTTCAAATCATCAATATCAAAAGCAGTTTGTTGTATTTAACCGTGATGAGAGCGTTTATTTTACCGTTTAATGAGTCTCTTAAATTCGTTGCGATTTTTCTCAGGATTCGGCTCCTTTTCAAAATTTTTTTTGCTAAACATGACAAGTCATTTCGGTTAATTATTTGATTATTGATTTACTCTGCCGGAACAATTTTTCTGTGATTACTCAAAAAGTAGCTGTCTTTAAGTACTTATCTAACTTAAAAGATAAGCTTTAAAAATTAAGCAATCTTAATTTATGAGCAATGACATTAATGCAGTCTTTTTTTCATACGATATTTTTGGGGTGAAAAAATGGCAAGAGTAAGTTACCGGAGCTCAGACGTCGACTTAATGGCAAGGATGATGAGAGCAGAAGCCGAAGGTGAAGGGAAACAAGGGATGTTATATGTTGGAAATGTTATTGTTAATCGTCTTAAAGCAAATTGTATAGACTTTATAGATCTAAGAACAATTCCACAAGTCATTTTTCAGATACAAGGAGGAAATTATTCTTTTGAAGCTGTTCAAAAAGGTAATGTATTTTATCAAAGAGCAAGATCTGCTGAAAAAAGATTAGCAAAACAGAATTTGGATTATTGGAGAGAACACCCAGGGAAATATGCCCTTTGGTATTTTAATCCATATGCCCCATGCCCGCCAACATGGTACGATCAACCTTTTGCTGGTCAATTTAAAAATCATTGTTACTATGAACCAAAACCTGGAACATGTGCAAGTGTTTATACAGGAGGTTGACTGGGAGCTATTATTTTATTTCAAGGGGCTGAGATCAGCAGCTCCTTTTCTTATGCAGCAAAGGGGAACTCCAACAAGTAGTTAAAATAAAGGAAATGACGGATTGTTGTTTGGGGGATTTTTAGTGGAGGCTATCATATTTATTGTTTATTTTACTGTTGGGTTATTCATTCTCTATATAGTTATTGAAACAGCAGTAAGAAAAGGAATTAACCATTCAATTATCGGTCAACATCTTGAAAAAAAGTATGGAATTAAAGAAGAAAAAAAGTCTTTTCTTGATGATGATTTAGATAATGAAAATAAAACGGATCATTAAAATAAGGAGGTTGCTGCAGCAACTTTTTTTTTGTGGGAATTTTTTAAAAAGTTAATTCAAAAAGACAACAATGGTTTTACTCAAACAGATGCCAGTTGTCGGAAAAGTACACCTATTCAGCGTCTTTCCGAGGGCGACGAAATTCTCCGTAGAAGACCTTCCGCTTTTCTGGTTCGGATTCAATATTTTCGATGAAAGCTGTTTTGGCTTCCTCCAGTAACAACCCCTTCAAATTCCGAAGCTTTATTGGTCCCACTCCTGGTAACTTATTAGGTATAAGAACCTCGAAATCCCCCTGCCGTTTATAAAAACGAATGCTGCCAAGCCCCGTTCTTTCGACTTTCCCCAAGGTATATGTGAATTCAAATCGTTGCTGAATGAATGAAGATAACTCAGGCAGCCCTAAACCTTCATAGAGAGGAGGGAATTCATGATAAACTGGAGGTTCTTTGAATGATATTGAAAAGATCTTCAAATGGATACTCCTCCTTTGGTGAAATAAAGACAGACATACGTTGCCTATATTATTGTGCTATGGTCCGTTTTTTTAAACATCCTTACAGTGCTCGTGCTTTCCTGTAATCAGGAACCGTGGATTTTATTAGGGCAGCATCGGTACTTTCCCTTAAAACAATATCAACTAAGTTAGCCGAATTTGATAGGAATCAAGATGGTTATAAATGGGTGCTGAAATTCAATATGTAATAGCAATAAATCTTCAGCAAACGTGCGCGATTCTTTAATGGGGTCGCTTTTTTCAATGAGCTAACGTGACACTTCAATAAGAAGTCTATGGTATTAAAAATAGATAAACCGATAAAACTTTAAGTGGAAGGTTATTAGATGGTACTTAAGTTGAAAGGGGCTTAAAGGATGACTGAATTAAACGGGAAAGTAATTATAGTAACAGGTGGGGGGAGCGGAATCGGAAGGGAGTCTGCATTACAGTTATCAACAAAAGGTGCATCCGTAGTAATCGCAGACTATAATGAAAATTCTGCCAATGGAGTGGTTGCTGAGATAGAAGCAGCATCTGGTATGGCAGCTTCCTATAAAGTTGATGTATCTAAAGGTGATGAAGTTAGTGCTCTGATTGATTGGACAGTAGAAAGATTCGGTACCTTAAACGGGATCTTTAACAATGCTGGAATAGGTCTGGTAAAACCTTTCTTGGAGATGGATCCAGAATCATATCATCGGGTTATTGATGTTGACCAACACAGTGTATATTATGGGATGTATTATGGAGCTAAAAAAATGGTTGAATTAAATGTAAAAGGAACTATCGTTAATACAGCATCCATTTATGGAACAATGGCAGCAGTTGGAAGCTTTAATTATAACGCAGCTAAAGCAGCTGTGGTCATGATGTCTAAATCTGGGGCATTAGAGTTAGCTGAACACGGTATCCGAGTTGTAGGTGTGGCTCCAGGATTCATCGATACGCCAATACTTGGTGACAATGAAGAAGTGAAAAATGCTTTAGCTGCACAGCATATGCGGGGAAAGCTCATCCAGCCGAAGCAAGTGGCCAGCGTAGTTACGTTCTTGTTTAGTGAAGGAGCTAGCGCAATTAATGGTCAAACAATTCCTGTTGACGATGGTTTCCTAAGTTTCAAATCTAATTAAGATATTCTTAAAAAAAGACTTTACGGTGTAAATTCGAAAATTCTCGATTTCACACCGTATTTTTATGTAATTTATAGTTAATTAGTTTTTTAGGTCTAATACATGGTAGAAATGTATACCGACGTAATTAGAAATGTAACCTTCCCTTCAGTTGTAGTCCCTTTGAATAAATCACTCCTGTTAGAGCCAGATTATTAACATAGGAAATACGAGTGATATAAATGAGGGGCCTGTATGAACCAAGCTGGTGTGAATGAAAAGTATAAGGTATCGCCATTCTATGTGTTTTTTTTACTGCATTCCATGCAAACTGGATTAGGTGTGTTAAATTTTCAAAGAGATTTAGCTAAGGCGACGGGGACCGATGGCTGGATTTCCATAATACTAGCCGGACTGATTGTTCATATATTAATTTGGCTTATATATAAGATTTTTAGCTTTGTTCCTGGTGATATCATTTCTGCTAATAATTATGCATTGGGTAAATGGATAGGGAATTTCTTCAGTCTTTTATTCATTATTTATTTCTTTGTCCTTGGAATGACGATCATTATCGGCTATATAAATGTCATTCATGTTTGGATGTTTGAAGAGGTACCTTCTTGGGCGTTTGCTTTGGTTTTCCTGCTCCTGATTTATTATATAAATGCGGGGGGGTTCCGAACCATTACGGGTATTGCCTTTTTAACTGTAATCGTTTCATACTGGCTTTTATTTGTACCGTTATATGGTTTTAAATATGCTGATTTCATTGGTTTTCTTCCCATTTTCGATCATACTTTAATGGAAATAATGAAAGGAACTAGAAGTACTTCATTATCAATGCTTGGTTTTGAAATGCTCCTGATGTATTATCCGTTCATCAAAGATCCTGAAACATCACAAAAATATGCTCATGGAGGAGCCTTGACTACTACGTTATTGCTCCTATTACTTTATTTTGTTTCAACAGTCTTTTATTCACAGAAACAATTGGTCCTTACCCTATGGCCAACACTCTCATTGACCAGTGTCATTGAATTGCCCTTTATTCAACGGTTCGAATACATAACTGTTTCTTGGTGGACCATCGTCATCATTCCCAACATGGTCATTCCTTTGTGGGCTGCCAGCCGGGGTGTCAAACGCTTATTCAATGTCCAGCAAAAGTATCCCTTATGGGTAATGTCCATATTCATACTACTTGTCAATATATTTTTTTTCGATGTCGATTCCTTATATGTATTAAATAAAATGATCAATCCATACAGTGTGTGCTTCCTTGTTTTATACTTGCCGCTTCTTTTGGTTTTAATAAGCATAAAAAAAAGGAGGAAACGTTTATAATCCAATTATCACTGCAGTTTTTTTAAGAAAAAGCTCCAGGTGATTTCAGAAATCCGCTCCCTTTCCGCCAACTGTCTGCCAAGCCTCCTCGGCTCAAGCGCCTGTGGGGTCTCGGCAAGCCAGTTATTCGGCAGGAGTGTCGCAAATTTCTTTCATCTAATAAGGATTACCGAAAAAAACTTATAGGATAAACTAGTCTTAAACATAAGTAGGGATGAGACCAGCCTGAAGTTTTTTTAAGAAAAAGCTCCAGGTGATTTCAGAAATCCGCTCCCTTTCCGCCGACTGTCTGCCAAGCCTCCTCGGCTCAAGCGCCTGTGGGGTCTCGGCAAGCCAGTTATTCGGCAGGAGTGTCGCAAATTTCTTTCATCCAATAAGGATTACCGAAAAAAACTTATAGGATAAACTAGTCTTAAACATAAGTAGGGATGAGACCAGCCTGCAGTTTTTTAAGAAAAAGCTCCAGGTGATTTCAGAAATCCGCTCCCTTTCCGCCGACTGTCTGCCAAGCCTCCTCGGCTCAAGCGCCTGTGGGGTCTCGGCAAGCCAGTTATTCGGCAGGAGTGTCGCAAATTTCTTCCATCCAATAAGGATTACCGAAAAAAACTTATAGGATAAACTAGTCTTAAACATAAATCAGGATGAGACCAGCCTGCAGTTTTTTTAAGAAAAAGCTCCAGGTGATTTCAGAAATCCGCTCCCTTTCCGCCAAGCCTCATTAAAGCAAGCGTCTATTTTTAAATGAGCTATTACAGATCTTCAATCATCTTAGTTTTGGTCAAATTTACAATAAGTCTTATGTAGTTAAGGCAGGTTAGTTAACGCAGCTAGCTTACATTTACATCCAATCATTTATAGCTTTATTCAGATCCTTTTAGGAAAGCAACTTTTCATTTTGGTATATTAATTTGAAAGTATTTAATAAAAAAAAGCCAGGAAACCCTGCCTATATTAATGAAACCCTGCTTAATATATTTATCTCTTTATGAAATACTTCATAAAGGAGAAGGCGCAGCTAAAAGGGTCATCTTTTTTAATTTGTTAAAGTTATTCCTTTTAAAACCTGATCCCAAATGGCATTATTACTGGGATCATTACGAGGAACTTGTACAAAGCAAATCCCATCATGTGGCCAGTTCATGTCTTTAACTCCTTTTAAACCATCTACCGGCTGCATAAACAATAAGTTAAACTTACCCGTTGTAAGTTGAGATAAAATAGATTGTAATTCAATAATATCTTCATAGTTCGCCGTTGACCATTCATATCTGATGAATAAAGTATTTTTACTTTGTTCGATTTTTGTAAGGAAATTTTGGATGCGTTGATTCAGCTTATTTTTAAAAGCTGGATATTGAACGATCCAATCTTGGTTTGGTATCTTCGGAAAATCATGAACGGAATCGATCTTATATTGGCTATCATGAACAAAATGTGCTTTTGATGGTTGAGTACCCCCTGGTTCAAGAACAACATTTCCTTCATCAACAAAATGAGCGAGTATATTTTTCTCATGCATATTTTCTAACTCCATATATCCCTCGAATTTATTCTTTAATAATCTATTTACTTCAGGGAGAAAACCAGATTGAACCCAATCCAAGGGAAATGAATGCCTTCTTAAATTTAGCCTCTTTGTATGGAGGGCAGGACCACACCAGCTGCCCAAACCAGCGATCAATTCATATGATCCTTTTATGTCCAATAAATTCAAATAATCACTCCTCTGCTTTTTAATATTCTATAACCGAGCAATTCTATTTGATTGGACAATTAAAAAATGTGTGTAAAAAAGGTGTCAACGCGAAAAAAGGTTTCCACGGAAGCTTTTTCATTGTTGAACTATAGAAGTAAGATACCAAACTTTTCTTTTACCGAAAGCAAGTTCGTGAAGTATTGTACTTAAACTAACAGGTGCGTTCGTTCATTAGTAAGCTGTGGCGATCAGCTCTTTTCTCATGGAGCTAATGGGGCAGGGGAGTTCAAAATTTGAATACTTTGGAATATTTTACGTTTATAAATAATTACTCTTTATTGTTATTATTTTCTCAAAGGTTACTGATAATGAGTTTAATTTAATATGATATCGTTAATTCACCATTAAGGAATGTGGTTTACTGTGAGTTCAATAAATAAAATTAACTTAGTTACAAAGTTATTAATCTTTTTAATTTTCATCTCTTTTAATACATATATTTGTTTTTATGCAAAAGACAAAACAGAGGGCATAGTTACTGTGTGTATAGGTATCTTTCTAGTGACTTTAGTTGCAACTATTGGATTTCTTCTAGATAAGAAGCAAAGGTAATCGGATTTTCTACAAAATACCTTCCATAAAAAGGTGAAGGAAATTGGGAGCAGTAACAGACGTTGCATTCAAATAAGTGAATGTGGGATGCAGAAATACTTTACATAATCACAAGATCAGCAAAAAAAAGGTAGGGATCACTATCCCGACCTCTTTTTTTATACTCTATTTTTTGTTAAGCTACATTTTTTACCCCTCTTGTTCTGTTAGCAAATAGTTTTTCTTTAAGAGTAGGTATAATCATACCATCTACCCCATACCTTCCTGCATTCATAGCAGAAACAAGGATAAACATAGATAATAGAATAAGTTGTGGATTGGTACTTGTCGTACCACTAAACAGATAAGAGAAGTTCATAACTAGACCAAAAAAGACAGCTGTTTTAGTGCAACAACCCACTATTAAACCTATCCCGACGAGGAATTCTCCCCAAGGTACTAACATATTGAATATCTCTACATTAGGAATGGCTACATTCTCAAGAAATATAACCCACCATCCCTGAACAGCCGGATGCTCTCCAGTTGCATTTGCCAAAGCACCCTGTAAGAAACCAGAAGCATCAAATTGTCCGCCTGTTAACTTCCCCCATCCAGCCATAACCCACGTATATCCGAGATACACACGCAACACAGCCAAAAGGATGGAGACATTTTTGTTATGCTTTAAAAGATCAATAAACATACTTTTCCTCCCTAAAATTTATAAATAATAACTAGAAGCTATGATAACACAATTGAAAATGATTTTCATTATCATTTATGTAAATAGATATAAACAATCTCCTTTTAATACAATTTGAGGTAATATAGCCTACACTAAAAATATATAGAGGATAGGAGCGGTATTTAGGGCAGCTTTTTTCTTATGGAACTATAGGGGGCAGTTTAGTTACCTAAGGAATATGTTGCAAAAAGGGATTATTACTGTTAAGGCGAAATAGTTATTAATTGGATTTATTCTTAGATTTGTCGATTAATTATGTTTATCAACCAACGGGTGCTTTAGTTCATTACCAGGAGCTGAACATCTGCAATTTATTATTTAAGGGGCGGTTTCGAATTGAAAAACAGTAACATTTGGATATTAAGCTTCGTTAGTTTTTTTACAGATATGGGTACCTATATGGCGACTCCTTTAATCCCAATTCTTCTTGCTTCGTCAGGTCCTTTAATTATTGGGATTATAGATGGTTTATCAGAAACCCTGGCTAGTTTTTTGAAATTTTTCTCTGGTCGTCGTTCGGATCGTCGGAAAAATAGAAAAGGGTTTGCTTTGTTTGGTTATGGCTTATCAGGTCTAGGAAGAATATCTTTGATTATTTCAAGTTCTTGGGTGGGCGTTTTCATATGGAAACTGATAGATCGTACGGGAAAAGGGATACGAACGGCTCCAAGAGATGCTCTTATATCTGAGTCTGGAGGGAAAAATAAACAAGGAAGAGTCTTCGGATTACATCAAATGATGGATATGTTAGGTGCTTCTATCGGGATCGGAGCTGCTTATTTCATATTACAGATGAGTGGAAATCAAAACTTTCATAATGTTTTCTTGTATTCTTTAATCCCTGTAATTATTGGTTGGTTCCTGTTATTGGGCATAAAGGAAAGAAAGAATGAACCAATAGTTAAAGAAATTCCACCTACCACGAAACCTAAACTTGACTTGAAACTTCTAAATCCAAATGTAAAAAAATTATTGTTTATTGTATTTCTCTTTACTATTGTTAATTCATCAAATTCGTTTCTTTTACTAAGAGCAGCAGATTTAGGAGTATCTACTGCTAATGTTCTATTATTATATCTACTCTTTCATCTTACTGCGTCTTTATTTTCATATATTTCCGGAGCGTTTTCAGATCGCTACGGACGCAGAGGTATACTAACTATAGGATATGCGCTATATGGATTTGTATATATTGGTTTTGCGGAAGTAAATACAACGATTGGTCTAATCGTTCTATTTACGTTATACGGGCTGTATTCAGCTTTTACTAAAGGGGTTGAAAAGGCACTGGTTGCTGATATATCGAATCCAGAAAGTAAAGGAACTGCACTTGGTTTCTATGCTATGGTTACAGGGATTGGTTTATTTCCTGCTTCTTTGCTTACAGGTTTGTTATGGCAGATATTTGGTGCTGAAGTTTCATTCTTTATTAATGGGATAATCGCTTTGGTTGCATCTATTTTGTTATTTAGAATGCTCTCTATTAACGTAAGGAAAGCAACATAGGCTTAAATGATTGATAGAATGCTTACACATCGAGGCTGCACCTGTATACGGTAGCACACACAAGTGGTTAGGCAGATTATGAACAAAGAATGAATATACTTCCATTAAAAAAGGCGATTCATTAATCTGAATCGCCTTTCTTAATGAACTAACAGGTGCTTTACTTCAATAAATGAGTTGCTTTGGCAGCTCTTTTTCTTATGGAACTATCGGGGCAGGTTAGTTCTACAAGCACAATGTAGTCGAACTGTGCTGTACTTTCTTAAAAAATACATTGAACCTCTTACAATTTTCTCCTTTTCCAGATAAAATAGTTGCTGATAGTTTACTACTAATTTCAACTCTAAAGGCGGTAGTCCCAATTAAATTTCTTCAAAAAAATGAAACCAATATTTATATAATTCTTCTAGTACTCACTACAATTAATGGATTTTTTAATAAAAGCGCAGACGAAGGAACACTAGATATTATTATGGTTTTTGTCTTTTTCATAATTTTAATTATCAAGGTAACATTGATTTTTTATAGAAAAAGAGATGTTGATTAAGCAGTTTTAACACAGTTTGTGTCAACACTACAATAAATCTTAATGAACTAACGGGTGCGTTAGCTGAAGATCGGAGCTGTCTTTAAGGCAGCTTTTTCTTATGGATCTAAAGGGGCGGTTAGTTCCATAAAAAAGACCTAAATATTAGATTTAATAGTATCGTTGGGAATGATGGTATCCATAAAAAACAATTTTTTTGGACAGAATAAAAAGAAATAGAAATGAAAGAGGTCCGGTCTATGGTTTCTTTTTTCAAACAAAGGGGACAAATGAAGAAACGTGAGAAGCGACGGATTGATGAAAAAGACCCATCTAAAGGTAAAACAACTGAACTTATTGACAGCTCCATTTCAGCCAATCTGGAAAAGGTGAAACAGAAAACAGGTAACAGTCCCGACATTATTATCCGAAAGTTGAAAATCAGTCAAAATCCTGAGATTAAAACGACTATTTTGTATGTGCAGGGTCTGATTGATAATCCAAGCGTTACTGACTTTTTAATTGAATCCATCATGAAAAATCCTCATCTTAAAGGAAAACTACTTCCACAAGAAGCGTTGGAGGTAATCTCTAAAGACGTGGTTTCTCTCGGTGGTGTAAAAACCGTAACGGACTGGAAACAATTATTTTTGTCATTATTATCAGGAGATAGCATCATTTTTGTTGACGGAATAAACATAGCCCTGGTTGCAAGTACAAAAGGGGGAGAAAGGCGTTCCGTTCAGGAACCTAGCACAAATTCGGTGGTTCGCGGTTCAAGAGAAGGATTTACGGAATCGAATGTAATAAACATAGCCCTAGTACGCCGCATCATTAACAGTCCGGATTTATGGATAGAATCGATGAAAATTGGGACGGTGACAAAGACGGATGTTACCATCATGTATATAAATGGAATTGCCGAAGAGAGGATAGTCGAGGAGATTAAAAAGCGCTTAAAAAGAATAAATATCGATAGTATTCTTGAATCTGGATATATTGAACAATTGATAGAAGATCAGGTCATGACCCCATTCCCCACCCTTGATTATACAGAAAGACCGGATAAGGTCGCTGGCAACCTCCTTGAAGGAAGGGTAGCCATTTTTGTAAACGGAACGCCTTTTGTCCTGGTGGCGCCTGCGTTATTTATTCAGTTCTTTCAATCTGTCGAGGACTACTATGATCGCTTTGATATAGTCTCAGCAATACGTTTTTTACGTGTTTTTATTTTTTTTATTTCTCTAATTACCCCGTCTCTTTATGTGGCAGCTACAACGTTTCATCAGGAAATGATTCCGACAAAGCTGCTCATCATTATTGCAGCGCAACGGGAAACGGGGCCTTTTCCGGCAGTTATCGAAACATTGATTATGGAAATTACATTCGAACTCTTACGAGAGGCAAGCATACGGATGCCCAAAGCAATTGGTTCAACTATGTCCATTGTTGGTGCTCTTGTAATTGGGCAGACTGCAGTCGAGGCTGGCATTGTATCGCCGGCAATGGTCATCATCGTATCAATCACCGCCATTGCAAGTTTTGCGACCCCTTCCTATGCCATTACAATTTCGGCTCGCTTGCTACGGTTCGTATTTATTATTTGCGCAGGCACAATGGGTTTATATGGTATGATTTTAGTCTTTTTTGTCGTCGTAGTTCATTTATGTAGCCTACGTTCATTCGGAGTTCCTTATATGTCACCACTTGCTCCACTTAACCCGGAAGGACTAGGCGATACTTTCTTTAGGAGACCAATGTGGGCGTTTAAATACAGACCCGAATTTTTAAGCTCCAATAATAATTTGAAAAGGGAAGGCGATAATCAAAGGCCACTGCCTCCTACATCACGTGGAATAAAGACTTCTAACATAAAAAAAGGTGACGGCACTAAATCGTGACAGCTTTTGTTAGCTTAAGATCAGAGCTGTTTTTAAGACAGCTTTTTCCTATGGAACTAACGAGGCAGCATTCCTGTAATTAATGAAATGAGTTTTGAGCACACCTTTCATATTAAACAAGAACAGCTAAGTTTGTGATTTAATACACTTAAACTAACAGGTGCGTTAGCTGTAGATCTGAGCTGTCTTTAAGGCAGCTTTTTCTTTATGCAACTATCGGGGCAGGCAGGTTAGTGGGAGAAGGGAAATTTCGGTGAGATAGCGAATTATGCAATAAAATGAAACTAAAGGTGATTAGCTATGACCACAAGTGATGTGCAATATCTACGCTCAGGATTAAGAGTCAGGTGTGAAAAGGATGTAAATCCATCAGTAAGACGAACTTGTTTAAGCTTTGCGGTTTGGTTACGTACATATATGGAATTTCCTGTAAGGGTTGTTGTATATCTAAAAACGGATTATCAACTTAAAACCAGAGATACAAGAGAACTGGCAAGTGCTACTTTTTTTGCACCTTATGATAAAACTGTTGAACCTTACATAAGAATTGCAACAGGAGATTATGAAGAATTAGTTTCAGAAAGAGGGAAAAATGATGCTTTATGGGCAATTTTACGCAGCATGGCTCATGAGATAATCCATTATCAACAATGGTTAGAAGATAAGGAAATGGATGAGAAAGAAGCAGAAAACGGAAGCGAAGAATTATTAGATAGTTACTATGAATTTTTGTAATTGATATTCTTGTTGAACAAACAGGTGCGATAGTTGAGATCCAGAGCTGCCACGTGGTGGCTTTTTTGCTTAATGAACTAAAGGGGCAGTTTAGTTGAAGAGAGGTTTTTAACTTGTGTTCTACATTCGGGCCATATCCTAGAATAAGGAAGGAAATTAAAAGGTGCTTCTTGAATTGTAAGTTAAGCCCGAAAAAAGCAGGATTATTTAAGAAGATAACATAGTTTTAGTTATTAAATTATAAGATTAAATTATAATGAATGGAGGGATTTCAATGGATTTGTATTACGAAGTTAATGGTAATGGTCATCCTGTGGTTCTCCTTACCGGTGGTGCTGATGTACGGAACTGGACATTTGTTGCATCTCTATTAGCGAAACACTACAAGGTCGTTGCTTTTGACGGACGTGGGACCGGGAAATCACCGACCCCTTTAAAAGATGTCAACCATGTTGAAGATTTGCTGTCGCTGCTTGATCATCTAGAAATCAATCAGGCGACACTTATCGGTCACTCAATGGGTGGCCAAATTGCCACTGAATTTGCTCTAAATTATCCTGAAAGGGTTTCAAAACTTGTTTTGCTTGCGCCTGGATTATCTGGGTTTAGCTATTCAAAGGAATTTGAAAAGAATATGAAGGCGATTCATGAAGCTGCCCCCGATATCGGTAAGATGGTTGAGCTTTTGCTCAGTGGTCCATCGTATCGTGTTGTAAAGGTGAGTCCTCACCTGAATTTGATGGTTCAAATGTTCCGGCACCATATGAAGCGAATGTTTGAATGGCCGGCTGTTAAATTGATTTGGCCGCAACCACCGGCCATCGAAAGATTAGGAGAATTGACGGCCAAAACATTATTGATAATCGGTAAGGAGGATTCACCCGATAACCTTCGTGTTGCCAATTACTTTCGAAAGCACTCAAACGCTCGAATCATAGAAATTCCAGGTGCTGACCATATGGTCAATCTCACCCATCCCGAGAAGCTATATCGTCAAATTACTGGTTTTATGAGGGAATGAAACGTTTACAATGCCAAGGACTCCGGAAAATCATTCGTCAGTTTTGTAACTTATCTAAATTATAAAACGGGCGATAATATAATATTAATAGTTCAATTAAAGGGCGCTTTTCTTTAATAAGAAGGCGGCTTTTTGCACTAGATTCTGGAACAACCTATTTTAGGGATTGAAATATATTAAAGTTTAGAAGAGATTGTGAAGGTTTCTACTTAAACTATAGGGTGCGTTAGCTGAAGATCGGAGCTGTCTTTAAGGCAGCTTTTTCTTTAGCAACTATCGGGACAGTTTAGTTCTATAAGGTGGGAATATTTTTATATATGAAATAGAATTTTTTTCGCTTATGCTGAAAATAAAAAAGAAGGTTAAGTTGTATGAATATCACTGAATTACTTGTTTTGTCTGTGGTTTTAGGCTTAATTAATGGTTTTAAGGGCAAGAAATTTAAAAAGAAAAGTTTTTTCAACACGTTTTTAATATTTTTCACATCAGGTCTAATCTTCATCATAACAGGAGATCTATTTTTGATTGATTTATTAGATAAATATCTTCCTAATGAAGAATATGGGATATTGCTATTTGGAGGTTTGTTATTGTTATATCCTATTTATACAACAATTAAAGGATTTAAAAAAAAGACCACTAATTCACTTCGTTAATTATCTATAGGGTGCGATCCTTTCGTATTGAAAAGACGGGGCAGATTTGTGAAAGAATGATAGTTTAACAGTGATTACAGAAAATTGTTATAAAAGGTGATTTTATGGATACTTCAAGTTATATATTTTTAGCAATTTATTGGGTCGGAATTATTATATGGTCGCTTAAAAATAAGGAAAAGGCTAAGAAAGAATTACTTCAAATAAAGAAAAATTGGAAGACAGGAGTATCAATATTGCTAATTGTTTTATTTCCATTTTTAGTTTTGGCTTCAATGATATTTGTATTGTAAAGTTTGTTTCCATTGTTAAGTTAAAGTGGCAGGACTAACAGGTGCGTTAGCGCCATAAGAAGGCCACCAAATGGTATAATTAAACATATCCTAAGGAGGTAGATTATGTTTAAGAAAATCCTTTTGTTATTTGGCTTATTAATCACTTTCATTGGTCTTTTTTCTTTCCAATCTGATTTAGCAAATGCGCCAGTACCAGTAGATGAAGAAGTTATTCTTTTACCTGGAAGTGACACATTAGTTGAAGATGACATTGAAACAGCAAAAAAACAAAGAGAAAAAGCGATGCAAGACATGGCAGATCGCCCTGAATTGTATCAAGATGCAACTGAAATTGAATGATAAAGGACTCCTTTATTGCAAAGGAGGTCTTTTTTTTGGTCATTTCTCTCATGGAACTAAAGGGGGCAGGATAGTTGCATAAAGAAAAAGAAATTTCGTGGTAATATTAGTTAATTATGTAGATTAGGGAGGATATTGAATAAATGAGTAATTGGTTATACATTCTTTATGCTGTAATTTTAGGAATAGTATCTTGGTTTACAGGGGAAATAGTAACCTTTGTTATGTTGGGGGTTATTCTAATTGCACTGAATAATATAAATTTAACACTTAAAAAGATTTATTTTCAAAATAATGAGAATAGTGAAGATAAATAAATTTGAAATAAAACTAACAGGAGCTGTTCAGAAGCTCTTTTTTTTATGGAACTAAAGGGGCAGGTTAGTTAAATCAGGGATATAAGTAGAAAAGTTAATAATAAGGGGTGATATTTTGGAGAAAAATATTGGGGAGGTAGATTTTTTTAAACAAGTAGTAAAAAGACTTGCAAAAAAACAATATCTCCCCTCAGAAACCTAAATTTGAAATGATCGAGAACGTAAAGGTTATTAGTATTAAGAACCATTTAAAAGATGGAGTAGACCTAGATTGTATTAATATTTTAAACCTTATTTACCGAACAAATTGGACCTTTAGAAGAGAACTGAACAAACAAAAAATGGAATTATTGAGGCTTATGCAGAGTCTGAAGGCATTTTATTTTGATTATAGCAATGAAATGAATACCAATTGACGATGAATTATTTTACTAAGTTTTTAATGTTTTTACTGATATATGCAAAGTTAGCAGTACACTAATAAAGTAATAAGGTTTATTTCAGTAAAATAAGGTATATTATATTTGTTGAATAGATTCTCTTTAAAGACAAGAAAAGTAGGTGAACAAAGTGGGAAAATATCAATTGGATACCAAAGGTCAGGCAGCTGTGACAAAATTTCATGAAAAACAGAAGCCTGCCAAATTTGATAAAAAGAAGCAACTTGAAAAAATACGTGCGGAGTATTTGAAAAAGAAGCAACAACAAACAGATAAATAATATGAATGAAAACATAGGAAGACTAAAATCTCCCTATGTTTTTCTTATTCGAAGTTCTTTTTTCAATTGATGATAGAGTTCATATTCCCATGAATTTCAGATTCGGTGACAAAAAACTCGTCATCAGATATCCATTCCTCACTAAAAATTTCAGTAGCAGAATCAATAGACCAGCCAACGGCTGCTTTAATTCATACTTTCAATTTTGCGCTTGACGAGTTAACTGCTGGGTTTTCGCTTGGAAAAAGGAACAAGGTAAATAATTCACATTATTAAATTGTTTGTTAAGCTAACGTGTGCTTTACATCAATAAGGGAGGTTGTTGAAGCAACCTTTGAACTAACAGGTGCGTTAGCTGAAAATCAGAGCTGTCTTAAGGCAGCTTTTTCTAATGTAACCAAAGGGGCAGGAGGGTTGAACAAACAGGAATTGGTTTACGGATTATAGAAAGTCATAGTTGGGGAGGAATATATAGATGTCAAACCATGAAAACGAAGAGATGCTAGCAGGAGGGAATGTGTCTAAGGTTTATCATTCGGGAGATACAGTGAGACGAGAATTAAAGCCAGATAGTCCCAAAATTCATAAGCTATTAAAGCATTTGGAGAACAATGGTTTCAGTTATGCACCAAAGTTTTTAGGTATTGATGAAAAAAGAAGAGAGATATTATCATTTATTGAAGGAGAAGCTGGTAATTATCCTTTAAAAGAATACATGTGGTCTGAAGATGTCTTAATAGAAATAGCAAAAATGCTCCGTCTTTATCATGATTCTGTCAGTGATTTTACATTTGATGGTAGCTGGGAATCGATAGATAACACCCCCCAACAATTTGAGGTACTATGCCATAATGATTTTGCAATGTACAACATTATTTTTAATAATAAAAGACCAATAGGCATTATTGATTTTGATGTTGCTGGACCTGGTCCAAGACTTTGGGACATAGCCTATACTCTTTATACTTGCGTCCCCTTAAGTAGATTTTATCTTTCTGAAACAGGTGAGAAAGTTTATTATAATCCATTACAGCATGCTAACCGTATAAAACAAAGAGTTAGATTGTTTTTTGAATCTTACGGTGAGGGAATAGAAGGAAATTATTTGGAAATGGTATTGCTACGAGTAGAAGGGTTATGTAAAACCATTACAAGAAAAGCCCGTGAAGGTGATATTGCTTTTCAAAAAATGATTGCTGAAGGGCATCTCGAACTTTATCAAAATGATATCAAATTCATTCGACAACATGGAAAAGAGTGGATGTAATAGTGGGGTTTTGTTGAACTAATTGGTACTTAACGCTGATCAGCAGATCCTTTCTTATGCAACAAACGAGGCAGGTTAGCTTGAAGAGCGAAAGAGTATTCGGAATATTTTTATAATGGATAGTAAAAAAGGGGAGTGGAAAATGGAAAGGGAATCTTCGTTAAAAGAACATTTACGTCAACTGGAAGAGAAGTTGTTAAAACCAGAAATTCGTACATCTAAAAAAGAGCTTAATCATTTACTTGCAGACAATTTTTTTGAATTTGGAAGTTCTGGTAAAGTCTTGTACAAAGATGAGGGGATTGGTGAAGAAGGAATAGGTGAGGTAAAGATGACATTGAGTGATTTTGAAATACATCCATTGTCAGAAGAAATAGTGTTAACTACCTACCGAATTTTTAACGAAGGTAAAAAACAACATTCATTGCGAAGTTCAATTTGGAAATTGAGAGATGGAAGATGGAAAATGTTTTTTCACCAAGGCACAAAAACAAATCCTTCGCTTTAGTTACTGAACTAACGGCTGCTTTAGTTTAAGCAGAAATTAAATTAGGACTACACATTTTAGATATCACTAATATGTGTAGTCCTTTTCATATCTACTGCTACGCTAATCTGACCTACATAAAAAAGTGTTTGCTTTTGAAGGTAATTCATTTATTTTGTTGTATTTTTAATAATTAGTAAATCAAATAAAAATATATAAAAATTGGAGGTAAAATCACATGTTTAACAATTGGAAAAAAGCACTGATGGCTGGAGTGATCAGCTTATCCTTGCTAGGAACTGGTTATGTCGGTCACGACCTGATCTCCTCCCAAAACGTCTCGGCTGAACCGGCATCTGAAAAAGCACCAGGGCATTTGAAAAAAGTTGACTCTTCTCAGCTTGATGAAATAATCAAACGTGGGTACATTCGGGTAGGAATGACCGGGGACTACAAACCATTTACCTATTTGAACCCTGAAACAAATGAGTATGAAGGCTTTGACGTGGACGCTGCCGAAGAGCTTGGCAAAGACCTTGGTGTCGAGGTGAAATTTGTCGCTACCACATGGCCTGCAATGATGAAAGACCTGCAAGCGGACAAATTTGATATCGCTGTTGGCGGTGTGACTCGCAACACAGCCAGACAAAAAAGCGCTTATGTTTCCCAAGGTTACCTTTCATTCGGTAAGGTGCCTTTGATTCGCAAGGAAGATAAAGACAAGTATCTTACCATTGAAGATATCAACAAGCCTTCTGTACGCATTGGTGTAAATCCAGGCGGAACAAACGAAGAATTTGTCCGTCAGTATCTAAGCAATGCTAAAGTAACGGTTGTAGAAAACAATCTTGATATCCCACATCTTGTTGCAGAAGGTACGTATGATGTAATGATCACTGACACAGTAGAAGCAATGCTGTATGCAAAAGCTGATCCCAGATTGTATGCGGCTCAAACTGACAAGCCATTCACAAACAGTGAAAAAGGCTATATGATCCCAAGAGGTGATTTCATTTATGCAAGCTACTTGGAAATGTGGATGGATGAAATGAAGCTTCAAGGGAAATTTGATGCCCTCTACAAAAAGTGGATGGAATAGAATATGGAGATGCTCTCCAAAAGCTAATCTAAATACTGCAGTGCAGGAAGCTAACGGGTGCTTTAATAAGTAGTAGAAGTGAATTAGAAGGCTTTTTTACGGATTATAAAACCATAAGCTTGTCTCAGTCCTACTCGTTGGCCATTACGCACAGTCAACCCCATTTCGAACACAAAAGTTTTAAACAGTTAATATTCTGTATTTCACCACCTGTGTTAGTACCTTAAAAAAAGGCCATCATTTGATGGCCTTTTACATGTAAAAAAATATCCTTAATACTAAAGGGGCAGGCTAGCTCAATAATTTTGAAGAAGAAAAATAAAAAACCACTCAGAGTGTTTTTTAATCGCGCATTGCTCCTGCTTCTCGGGAAGTCATTGCACCTTGTCCTTCGCTTACATCTTTTTGAATTTGTTGTTTTACTTTTTGTGCATCAGTTCCGGCAAATTCCGGTTTCATAATTGGGCCCTTGTTACCTTTAGCTGGTTGATTTTGTTGCATACAAGTCCTCCTCAATTTATTGTTTAACAATCTTATTATTTACAAAAAAGTTCAAGAATACTATTAGATTTGTTCAACAATTGGGCCAGATTGTTGAAGAAACAGAAGCCACTTACTTTTGCAAAAGTAGATCTGAAAACCAGTAAACTTCTCGGAAACTTAGGTGATACCTACATACTTAATCGTATTATTTTGTGGGGATTGAAGGGAATATATGTGTCGTAAAGAATATATAATGGAAAATTATATTGATGTGAGGGGTATATTATGATTAGTGAAAAGAGCAAAGAAATCATTGAAAATTATATTATGGCCTACAATTCGTTTGATATTGAAAGTATGGTTAAACTCCTTCATAAAGAGATCATGTTTAGGAATTTCACGAATGGCGAAATGAACACAGAGACCAGAGGAATACAAGAGTTTAGAGAACTGGCGGAAAAGTCTTTAAAGATTTTCTCTAGTCGCCGTCAGACGGTTATTGACTATAATGCTATAGAAGATAAGGCAGAAGTGCAAATTGAATATGAAGCAATACTGGCTGTTGATTTGCCTAACGGATTAATGTGTGGAGATAAGATTCAATTAAAAGGAAAGTCCATATATGGACTTGAATGAAGGGAAAATATCATTAATTGAAGATTATAGTTGAGTGCATCTAATATTAATTGGGCAAACGGATTTCTTTATGGCAATAACGCGTGAACAAGCTTCCATAGCTTTTGATAATATGGTCGGTACTCAATAAAAGGGAGCGGTTCTTTAATAAGACATGCTTTTCTTAATGAACTAAAAGATACTTTTCTTCATTATCAGGAGCTGATCAGCAGCTCCTTTTCTTATGCAGCTAAAGGGGCAGTGATTGCAAACAATAAATATGTGAGATTACAATAAGGTGAGTTAGTATATATAGGTAAAAATAGAATAAATTTACTTGAAATGATAATTATGATTTAATCAGAATGTCAGATCGTTTTATAAATGATTTTCTTACATAATTAGATAGACAAGGAAGGTGTTATTATCCATGGAAATTAAATCGATTGTTTTACAGACTAAAAGTTTGATGCAAATGAAAAATTTCTATATTGGAACGTTAGGTTTTTCTTTAATTAATGAAGATAAGAATAGCTTTCGAATTGCTGTTGGTACAGGTGAATTTGAGTTTACAACAAAAGAAGTAAAAGGTGACCCCTATTATCACTTTGCTTTTAACATACCAGCTAACAAATTTAATGAGGCAAAATCATGGGCAAAAGAAAGAGTGAGTTTACTTGTTGAAGATGGGGAAGATGAAGCTAATTTTGCTCATTTACCTGCCCATGCTCTTTATTTCTATGATCCTTCTGGTAATATAGTAGAATTCATTTCAAGATATGAAATTGCTGAAGATAGTATGGAGCCTTTTTCGGTTAAAAGTATTATAAACATAAGTGAAATAGGTTTAATTGTAGAAGACACGATAAGTGTTAGCGAAAAATTAAATGAAATTGGTGTGTACGAGCGTGACAATCATACAATAAGTAAAAAATCCCTTAATTTCATGGGGGAAAGAAGGAATGGAGTATTTATTATATTAGCCCAACCTGGGAGAAGGTGGATATTTTCCGATAAAACATCTGCCACATTTCCTCTTGAGATTACATTAATAAATAACAATAAAATAACCATCAATCCTGATCATGAATTTCAAATATATCGAGACAGGTGAAAATTTTCTAGATTTAGTAAGTGTATGGTTTTGATTCTTTGAGGGGGAAAGGCAATTATGAAGAAAGTTTGTTTGATATGTATATTTGTTTCTGTCCTTTTTTTCGGGTGTAGCAATGAAAAAAAAGATTTGAAAGAAGACCCTGGGCTTGATAAAACCCAAAAGATAGAAGTATCGTCAGAAGAAAATCCAGACTTGGTTTTAAGCGTTATAGATAATCAAGATGAAGTAAGTGAATTTGTTAATACACTTGAAATTGATAAATGGCGTATTGCAGATGCTCCTTCAACTTCAACTAGAGAGTATATTTATAAGATGTACCAAGAAGATACAGTCAAACTTGGAGAGTCAAAAACAGATAAAAAGGAACTTGAACAAATCGCTACAATTATTACATATAAAGATAGCCCTTATATCGAACTTAGAACCAAGAAACTGCATTTGAATTTTAAAGTTCCAAAAGATGTAGCAGAATACCTATCCAAGAAAGAGAATCAAAAACATTGACCATACAACAATTTAGTCATACTTTTTTGTAACAAAACCTAAAAGGCGGTGTAAATTTGTTAACTACTATAAATATTCCAGGATTAATTCTATCTTCTCTTTTCGCAATATTAATTTTGTTTTTACTAAGAAAACTGGTGCAAACTATTAGACGGTAAAACCGTCTTTTTTATATGTCATCTCTACATAAGTCTTATGGAACTAAAGGGGCAGGTTGTTGGAGAAGGGACTATTTTGAACTGTCTAGAAATAAAGACTATAAAGAAAAAAAGATAATGAGGTGTTTGTATAGAAAAGGTACCTGTTAAAACGATTAAGAAGATAGAAGAGGACATTGAAAAAAATGATTTAGGGAAAGCAAGGGATAGGCTACACGGGTTAATTTCCACCTATCCTAATGAGTTAGAACTCCGCAGAAAGTTGGGGGACATCTATTTTGCATTAAAGTATCCTTCAATGGCAGGTCGTTACTGGTATTTAGAAAAGAAAAAGACATCACAGATGGTGAAAGCGTGTATTTTGTTCGAAAAATCCATGGGAAACGATTCTTTTAGAATAGTACGAGCTCTGAAATTTAAAGGTGATAGGGAAATTTTAATAAGACTGGAATTTGATCAGGTGATATCGCCTATACAAAATCAAGTGAAAGAGAGTCTGCTGGAACAACCTGACGATCTATTGAAAGATAAGTTGGTTAGTTTGGGTTGCTTCTCAATAATAATAGTAACAATTCTTTTTGCATTAATCGGAGTTTACGCTCTTTTCAACTGGATTTTTTAATCCGTAATCTTGCTTTATAAGAGACTTTTATAGTACTTGTTCTTTCCCTAACGGGTGCGTTACTTTTAAGATCTGGCTGCCATCGCTGGCAGTCTTTTTAGGGGCAAGTTAATTGAACAAGAAAAATAAAAACCATTCTATAATGAATGGTTTTTATCTTTATCATAATTTAGTGGTGTATTGGAGTGTGTTAATATGCGGTCTATTAATTTTTTAGTAAATGGCATAAAAAAATTAAGTATTAGCCCCCCTAAACAAACGGTTAATAAAGTTCCCACGCCAATTGGTCCATTTGAAATCATTGCCAATATCAAGAATAGGAGGTAAATGACTGTTCTCGAATAGAATATATTTGTTTTAGTTAATTCTTGTATGATTAATGTTAATCGGTCAACTGGGATCGGTGCAAAATTTGTGTGTAAATATGTTGCAGTTCCTAATCCTATAACAACTAGGCCGATTCCAAAACAAACAACTTTGCTGAACCATAGTTCAGGAGTTATCAAATTGTGCAATAAATAAAGCCACAAATCAATACCTATACCCGTTATAAATGCTGTTAACATTCCCAAAACTTCTGGTCTTTGCCTTTTTAAAAATGAATTAAAACATATCAACATTAAAGCTATAATTATTTCCCAACTCCCCACAGTAAGCCCCACATTTATGGACAGTCCCACCAAAAGTGCATCAAAAGGTGAAGTTCCAAGGTCTGATTGTATAGTGAAAGAAATACCAAGGGTTAATATTAATATTCCCAATACATAAAAAACATATTTCACTATACCGATCCCCTTCATCATTATTTTTTTGTTGCAAACGCAACAAAGTTACGTTAAATTAAATATATGCCATTTTTATTGCATTTGCAACAAAAATACGTGCTGAGGAGTTAATTATGAAGGGAATTCTTCGAGAAATTGGAATGGAATATGTTAAAAAGGGAAACAAGAGAAATTATTGATTATATAAAGGAGCGACATATTTAAATGACTAAGAATATTAAAAAGTGTACCCTTGAAGATTCACGTGAACTTCAAGAAATTAGTTATGAAACATTTAATGAGACATTTAAGCATCAGAATTCTCCCGAAAATATGAATGCCTATTTGGAAAGGGCATTTAACTTAAACCAATTAGAAAAAGAATTATCCAATATGTCTTCACAATTCTTTTTTGTTTATTTTAATAATGAAGTCGCTGGATATTTAAAGATCAATACCAATGATGCTCAGACTGAAGAAATGGGTGATGAATCACTCGAAGTCGAGCGGATTTATATAAAGAACAAATTTCAAAAACATGGGCTTGGTAAATATCTGCTAAATAAAGCAATGGAGATTGCGATGGAACGTAATAAAAAGAAAATCTGGCTGGGCGTATGGGAAAAAAATGAAAATGCCATTGGTTTTTATAAGAAAATTGGATTTGTTCAAACTGGAGCCCATTCTTTTTATATGGGTGATGAAGAACAAACGGACTTTATAATGACCAAAATACTTTTATAACTTATTTTGAAAGGCGGCACATTATTTAACCCTCAGATTCAATAATTGACGGAAAAGGCAAACCTAAAAAGATAGCGTTGGATGGTACTGCACTAACGGTTGCGTTAGCTGAAATTACCTAACTGGATCTTATTATTCACTTTGCTTTTTTACCCGAATTACATGACGGATTCATGTTACTATCGGTTTTTAATCTGGGTATATTTCTTCTTTCTGATCTCATACTAAAGATAAGAAGGAGGGGTTTACATGGCAAAACGAACAAAGAAAAATGATGCAGATCAAAAGAATAAACAAGGATTTGATTCAAGCAAAACTGATTCTGAATTCTCTAAGGAATTTGGCAGTGCAAATGCTAATCAAGCGCATAAAAATAAAGCAAAAAAAGAAAAAGCATCTAAAAATCAAGGTGAGTGGAAAGGCATGCATTAATTAATAATATTTGTCAGACTCGAACTTATGATAAGTGATGCCTCACCGAGTACGCTTATCGTGCTTCAAACTTTTTACTGAACTTTATGTAAAGGAGCTTATTTAGATGACTCAATCTAAGCGACAACAAGAACGCCAATGGAAAGATCGTAAACAATCGCAGAATCCACATGGTAAGGTCCCTTCATTTGAACAATTAGCTGAAGATACGGGCAAAAATGAATCTGAAACTAAGTAAAATTGTTTATGAATGAGAGGCGATCCCTTCTCTTTTCTTTACCTAAAAGGCCATAATCATCGATTGTGATGATCATGGTTTTTTTAGGTTTATATATACGAGCTGGCTGTTTTTATGGTAATTGGATGGATAATAATTCGTATGTAATCCCCTCAAGTAGATACTAAGACAAAAGACAAAGACTACATAAAAATACGGATTATTACAAAACCTTTTAGTAAGGAGTTTTTTGGAAGGGGGGAATAGATCAGATATATGTTTTCATTACGGGGAGATGCCCATAAAATTTATCTTCAATTAAAAAAAGCATCATACAAAGACCGATCTTTCAAAGGTATAAAGAAACTAATGGAAGTGGAAAAAATTCAAAAATTTTATAGTTCCATTGATAGCGATACGTTAAAAAAAATTTATTATTGTATGATAAAAGAGAAAAACGGATCGGGAATCATTCCTATTATAATATCCTCTGGACCTTGGCTTTTTCTTCTGTTTTCAAATCAATTGCAAGATTTCCTTTTTAAGGATGGGAGTTTGCTTTGGGTCGTCTTTAGTATAATATATATTTCGATTCTTTCCATAAGTGTGTTTCTTCACTTTCATGAAAAATCATGGTCTTTCGTTCATATTGAAATCATTCAAGAAATTTTACATGATCGGAAAGCGATAAGGGAAAAGACATGAAGTTCCCTCAATGGGGAGATCTTTCTACATATTCAATCTTTATCCCAATTACCTTTTCATTCTATTCGTAAGTCTCGGTCGATATTTGTCTACTAACTCATGAACTCTTTAATAAGAATCGCTGATTTTGTAGACAAAAGGGGTTCCCCATCTGCAAAGTTGATTGGATCTGGTGTTCGAGACTCCTGCGGGAAAAGCGCGTCCAAGGGAGACCCCACAGGCGCCAAGAGCGCCGCGGAGGCTATCGGACCTCTCGCGGAAAGCGAGTGCCCTACGTTTCAAACGACGTTCATATTTTACACTTAAAAAAATGTAGGCAATCTTAATTAATATCGAGTTTTTTTAAAGTCTGCGCGATTCTTTAATAAGAATCGCTTTTTTTTATGGAACTAACAGGGCAGGTTACTTTAACAAAAGTAATGTAAAATATAATAAAAAAGCGTGTAGTAGAGGGGTTAGAAAATAATATGGAATGTCTTTGTGAACAAAAAGAAACAAATGAGTTAAAAGTTGAAGGTGATGTTGGGGCCGACTCTATATGGTGCAATCAATGTGGTTGTAACTTGGATATAGAGGACATTCCGATTTCAAATAAGTTAATAAGAGAATTGAATGAATGGGCAAAGATGTATGGTGAATGGATTGATTGGGATGAAGATAAATGGCTTCCTAATGGGATTGAACTTGAAGAAGAACACAATAAGCAAGGATTAAATTTAACAGAAAAAATTAAGAAAGAACTTGAAGGGAAATATAGAATTAAAATTTTCACCTTCGACAATGGCAGGAGTGTATGTAAATAAAAATCATTAACCCTTATTCCACGGAGCTGTCTTTAGGACAGCTTTTTCTTTTGGCAACTATCGGGGAGGTTAGTTCATGAAGGACAAATGAAAGTTTATATCGAAATTAATGAAGTAAGAGATTAATTAATTATAAAAGAGGTATAACCATGACTGTTTCATTCAACCCCGTTTCCAAAGATGAAAAGCATATCCTTCAGAATTTATATTCCCTATATTTACATGACCTTTCGGAGTTTACCGAGGGTTTAGACATATCAACAGATGGTTCATTTGAATTTGATTCATTTGAATTAATTTGGAAGAAGGATGGATTAACACCATATTTTTTGAAGAAAGATACGAAAATTGTAGGGTTTTTATTAATGTTAGAAAGGCCGTTTTTAAATAAGGACTATGATTACAGCATTAATGATATTTTCATTTTGAAAAAATATAGAAGAAAAGGTGCTGCCATTTCATTATTAAAGGAATTGTTTAAACAAAAAAAAGGTAGTTACTTTGTTGTTCAATTAGCCAAGAATATTCCTGCCGTTATATTTTGGAGAAAGATTTTTAGTGAGCTAAATATAGATTTTGAAGAAAAAAAGAAAATTGTCGATAATGAAGAATGTTTGGTTCAATCCTTTCAAATTTAAACAGATATTAAACAATGGGCGTATTAGCTAAAAATCTGAGCTGTCTTTAAGGCAGCTTATTCTTTATGCAACTAACGGAGCAGGTTAGTAAAAATTATTGTTTTTATAAACTATAGCAAATTACATTAGAAAGCGAGTGTGAAAAATTGAAATCCAAATCATATTTATTAACATTGATTTCTCTTATGTTGGCTTTGGTTACATCTAACTTAGATATTCATACTGATATTAAATCTGTTATTTATGGATTATCGGCGTTAGGTTTAATTTTAGGCGGATACTTGAGTATAAAAAAACCAAAAGAAAATAAAGAAGTTTAGAGAGTGTATAGTGGAACTATCGGGGCAGGTTAGTTCAATATGAAATTGGTTTATTATGGTATAATTTTTAGGTGGTTGTTTTCGATACTCAATGTTAGGGTGGTAATTTAATGGTTCGAAATTTACCTCGACTTGGAATTGGTCTGCAAGCAGTTTTCTTTATTTTATTCTTTGGAACTTTATTACCTGAAATAAATAATATGGTAGCCGCCTTCGTTTGTCTATTTATAGGTTTTTCAAGTTTAATTGTTGGTATATACTCGGTTAAAAGGCAACAATACTTAATTTTATCTATTGCAGTCATCATTATTGCATTTCTTATTTTAGGCTTTACAATATTCGCATATTTTTTGGGTGAGGCAGGTTACCCACCACTAATAATGCAATAAAATTTCAATCTGTATTATATGTAACGGTGGAGATTGCTAATAAAGATAACATCTTTTCTTATGGAACTGAAAGGGTGTATTAGCTAAAAATCGGAGCTGTCATTAAGGCAGCTTTTTCCTATGGAACTGAAGGGAAGGGTAGTTTTGTGTTCTCGGAGGGGAAGATTGTTGAATAAAAGGATTTTAGGATTTACCACAGTTGCTATTTTACTATTTGCTGTAATTTTAATGTTTTATGTTAACGATTCTAAGCAGTTATATGGAAATGATAAAGAGTCCATAGTGAGAGTAATTAACTCAATTGAGGGATATGGAAATAACTCAATTGAAATTCTAGAGATAAAAGATTTTAATGACTTAAGAGTTGTAGCATTTTTATCTAACAATAGCCCAGGCTATATTCAATTTAATAAAAATAAAGATCGCAACTATAAATGGAATCATATTGAAGTTATGGATAACGAGACATTTAGTTCTTTCGTTCCTGACCTTCCTATGTTTATGTTTGTAACTAATAATGAAAATGAAATTGCTAAAATGCAAGTAATTATAAATGGAGAGAAATTAGAGCAAGAGTTTACTCCTAACGAGGCAACTGTTAATTGGATGGACTTTCCTCAATCGAATAAAAATGAATATACATTTCGGAATTATAAATATTATGATAAAGATGGAAATTTAATTGAGGAAAACGAATAATTATTATTTAACTAAAGGGAGCGTTAGCTGAAGATCGGAGCTGTTTTTAAGGCAGCTTTTTATTAATGCAACTAACGGACCAGGTTAGAAGAAGATTATCGAAGTGATGGGGATGAATTTAAAACAAAAGCAGGGAGGAGTTAACATGAATCAAAATGTTGGTACAGAAGAAGCGATTAAAAGGTGGGATAGTTTCGCGGATACATATTCTGCAAATCATACCGAGCAAGGAGATCTTCATAAAGAAGTTTTTTTAAATCCAACTTTATTATCACTTATGGAAACAGTAAGTAATAAAAAGGTTTTAGATGCCGGGTGTGGCGAAGGGTATTTAAGCCGGATTTTAGCGAGGTCCGAAGCGACTGTAACTGCTGTGGATTATTCATCACGGATGATAGAAATTGCTAAGGGAAGAACCCCAATTGATTTGTTGATTGATTATAGGCAGGGTAATTGTGAGGACTTGAATAGTTTAGAGGACAAAAGTTTCGATTTAATAGTATCCAATATGGTTATTCAAGATCTTGCAAATTACGAAAAAGCATTTCAAGAAATGTATCGTCTATTAGTAGATGGAGGCTGTTTTATATTTTCGATTTTGCATCCTTGTTTTGTTACTCCAGAAAGTGGTTGGGAGAAAACAAAGGACGGTAAAAAGCTGCATTGGAACGTAGATAAATATTTTTATGAAGGTGTGTATGAACAAGGTTTAGGAGATAAAGAAAAAATGCTATTCTTCCATAGAACATTAACAAGTTATATAAACACTTTAATCAAAACAGGTTTTATTTTAGAAAGCATAATAGAACCTAAGCCTTCAAAAGAGATGTTAGAAAAATATCCTTCATTTGAAGAAGATTTCAGATGTGCTGATTTTATCGTTTTTAAACTAAAAAAGTGAAGGTGCATATTTTATTAGGTATTAATGCATTCGTCTAGAGGAAGGTGTACATGATGGGGAGAAATTACAGAATGAAAAATGAGGTCTTAACAAATGTCCAGTAAATCATATCAAATGAACCAGAGTTATGTAGATTCTCAAGAAAAACAAAAAATGTTATACAAACGTACATTGATTATTATAAGCATTTCACAAATTTTTGGTGGTGCCGGGTTAGCAGCTGGAGTTACGGTGGGGGCACTTCTTGCACAACAAATGCTTGGCACAGACGCATTTGCTGGAGTTCCATCAGGTTTATTTACTTTAGGATCTGCCGGGGCTGCGTTAATTGTAGGGAGACTTTCGCAACGTTATGGTCGCCGTACAGGTCTAACAGCTGGTTTTATGATAGGTGGACTTGGAGCGATAGGAGTCATAACGGCAGCTATCATGAATAGCGTTTTCCTTTTATTTGCTTCCTTGCTCATCTATGGTGCAGGAACAGCGACAAATTTACAAGCTCGTTACGCTGGAACGGACTTGGCTAACAATAAACAGCGAGCCACTGCTATTAGTATTACCATGGTGTTTACAACATTTGGTGCAGTTGCTGGGCCGAATTTAGTCAACGTAATGGGGAATTTTGCCCTTTCTATTGGCGTTCCTTCACTCGCTGGTCCTTTCATTTTATCAGCAGCAGCATTTATCTTAGCAGGTCTTGTCCTTTTCATTATGCTTCGTCCAGATCCATTAGTTATAGCAAGAGCAATAGAAGCCTCCAAACAAGAAAGGAATCGAATAGGATATTCGGCTGCTACTGAACAAATAGAAAACAAAAGAGGGATTATTGTTGGTGCGACAATTATGGTTCTTACACAAATTGTAATGGTGGCCATTATGACCATGACACCAGTTCATATGAGACATCATGGACATGACTTGGGTGAAATAGGTCTCGTTATTGGATTTCATATAGCTGCCATGTATCTTCCTTCATTGGTTACAGGTGTCCTTGTTGATAAGTTTGGCCGTACTGCCATGGCTATTGCCTCTGGAGCTACGCTGCTTCTGGCCGGTTTAATATCGGCGATTGCACCAGGCGATTCTATGATTCTCTTAGTTATTGCTCTTTCTTTACTTGGATTAGGATGGAATTTTGGTTTAATAAGTGGGACTGCTCTTATTGTTGATTCAACTGACACTTCAAATCGGGCTAAAACTCAAGGTACAGTGGATGTTTTAATTGCCTTATCAGGAGCTTCTGGTGGCGCCTTATCTGGAATGATTGTGGCCGGTTCAAGCTATACAACATTATCATTTATTGGAGGGTTATTATCTTTATTATTGATTCCAGTGGTGATCTGGTCTCGGGGAAGTAAAAAATAAAATAATCATTTTCTAAAGGGTCCATACAATAAGAGAAATAAAAAAGTCATTTCCTACCATACAGGAAACGGCTTTTTGTTTATCATACAGACTTCACCGTTAACAGTCATTCGACCAATTTAATGCAGCTTTTTCTTTATTTAACTAAAGGTTCAGGTTAGCACAACCTGAACCCAAACATTATTGAAGCGTATTTAGATTTTGTGCCCTTAAAAAACTTACTACTACCTCTCCAACTTGTCTGCCTAGCTTTAAGCCTTCATTGTTATCCACATTAAAATGTACGCCAGCGTACAAACGAGATTGAGCACTTTCTTCCATTAGTTTTTTTATTTCGGAAGACTCTTGAGGGAAGATATAACTTAATACTTTCTCTGCACATCCCGCCACAGTTGCGTGTGCAGAAGGGTAAGCTGGAAAACGGGGGGTAAACAACACAGTTGACAGATTTCTGTCATATTGATTTGGTCGTGCAACATCCCATTGATATTTAAAAAACCACGTCATGACAAAGGTATCATTCATAGCAGCATGGAAATAACTCTGAACCCTTGCAACACTCGGCGATCCAAGCATATACTTTTCAGCTAAATTAAAAATTAGAGTGGTAATTTTAGCGGTTAATTCACCTGTTCCCCAATATTTTGCGATGCGTATTTGCTGGGAAGTCAATGACTTTAAGGTCTCCTCTACAATGAATAACTCTGTTTCCCAATCAATATCTAGAGGATTTTTAATTTGCCAAATGATTCGTTGATGAAAGGGGTCCAGGAAATCATTATCTCTTCCCCTTGAAATAAAAAACATTGGCCAATTTCCTGCCTCTGGAGAACCTTTAGGTGGGATACTTTCCCCTGGGTAAGGAAATTCTGTCCATCTTCTATAATTTGTTCTCATAAAGACCACCCTCAAATAAATGTTCTCCTTGTTCCTTATGATTAAGAGTAATGAAATATGACCATTTAACTTTTGGCTCCCTTAGGGGGTTGAGCCCTTTTAAGCCTAAAAGCTGATTCCAACAAACCTTTATAACATAGTTTTATTTGAAAAATTCCCAAATATTAAAAGGTATTCAAATGACCATGTCCTGAAATAATAAGAAAAACGCAGGAGAAACTCTATATGAACAGAAAAAAATGTTATAAAGAATTTTTTGCAATTTTTATTTTTATATTTGTCTTAATGTTGAATCACTCGGTCTATGCGATTGATTGGGAAGATGAAGAAGTACCTATAAACTTCAAAATTGGGATATTACCTTGGGAGATAGTAAACAACATTATTCCTAATAAAACGACTTTCACCATTATAGACATTGAAACGGGATTATCATTTAAGGTTCAACGAAGAGCAGGTAGTCATCATGTCGATGCTCAGCCACTAACCAAGGATGATACTCAGATTATGAAGAAAATTTATCATAATCAATGGAGCTGGAAAAGAAGAGCGATTATTGTATTCATTAATAATCAAATGATCGCTGCCTCTATGAATGGAATGCCGCATGGTGCCGGTTCTCTTCAAAATGGTTTTCCAGGTCACTTCTGTATTCATTTCTATGGAAGTTTAACACATCGTTTAAAAAATGAAGATTCCGCCCATAAATTGATGATACTGAAAGCGGCCGGTAAGCTTGATGAATATTTAGGCACGGTAAGTCCCTACGAACTTATCCATATTTTTACCGTTGCCATAAATCAAGGAGATCAAAAATTATTATCAATGACCTTATCAAATCCGGGTCATTCCATTCGTTCCAAAAAACTTGCTGAAAATATTACATACTTAGCGGTTAAAGATTTTTCAAGACAACCTCTTAAAGACGCAAACGGGTTAATATTCTTGGATGTACCGGTTCAAGTGAAGGTTTATAAAGAGGGAAAAGGGAGTGAAAGCAAAAACATCCATTTTATGATCCGAAGGGAGAGTTTGACGGATCGTTGGTTCATTGATCAAGATGCGATTTATGAAGCCTTAAGGTGAGATTTTTGAGGATACGGAAAAATAAATTCCAATCCAGTCTGGGGGTGCGTTCAATGCGATTATCATGGATTGCCGGACTTTTACTATTCGTTCAACCAGTGAATATTTCTGAAAGCTTATCGGTAACCCACCAAGGACAAACGATTGCCAGTGTCAACCATGATGATATTACTTTGCCCTTACTTGATGTTCCTATCTTGGACATGGATAAATACAATCAATTTGTCGAAAAAATAGATCGACAAGTGTACCAAAAACCTGTAAATGCCACAATAGGCAAACAAGGTAATATTCTTCCTGGGCGGGTAGGTTACAAGCTATACCATCAAGCATTTAAAGAGCAATTTTATTCCTTTTTGTACAGTAGTGAATCCTACAAACTAGAAGTGCCTTTGCTTGCTATTCATCCAAAAGTTGATAGCGAATTACTTGCGGAGATTCGTGAAAAAAAGATAGGTGAATATAGAACCTATTTTAATGTGAACAACAAAAATCGTACAAATAATATCTCGCTTGCTACAGAAGCCATTAATAATTATGTCGTGTTTCCTGGAGAGGTGTTTTCTTTTAATCAAGCCGTAGGCAGGAGATCAGTAAATAAAGGATATATGCTCGCTCGAGTTATCGTTAAAGGAGAGTTTTCAGAAGGGATTGGCGGAGGGATATGTCAGGTGTCATCCACCCTGTTTAATGCTATTGACAATGCAGGGTTGAAAACTATTCAACGCTATTCCCATACTAGAAGCGTTCCGTATGTTCCATCTGGCCGCGATGCTACAGTAAGCTGGTATGGTCCTGATTTTAGTTTTAAAAACACGTACAATCAACCTATCCTAATCCGAGCTACAACCCAAGGGGGAATGGTAAGTATCATGGTTTACTCTTCAGATATGATAAATAATAAGACACGAAAAGTTCCCGCTGCTTCAAATCAAAAATCAAAAGAACAGATTTACCGTTCCTAAAAGTTTTTAAATCAACAAAGCCGTACCACCTATTTATGTGGTACGGCTTGTTTTCTTTCCTATTATTCTTAGGCCTATAAGATAGAATATCTCAATATTTGAATATTCTTAATAGGGGGTAGAGGTGCAATTTATCTAAATAATGGAAATTGAACTGACCCATGGATAAGAATCAGTTCTTTTTATTTGAAAGATTCATTATAGAGTCAGTCGTTGATCCAGATCCATGCGAAACTCACTTAACGTTGTACATTTATTCATTAATAAGGTTCCTTGTATTAATTTGATCAAACTTTGTTTCAAAGCTAAATAAGACGATCTTTAAAAGGACCGTCTTATTTGAAATTCTTGTTTCACTTTTCTAAACTTCTTTGTAATGGTTCAGGCTCTCATAAGTATTATTTACAGGAGTAATAGATACTTTCTGTCATAAAAATTATTTACCATACTCTCCAATCTTGGTATTCACTTTAGTTGTTCGAGTACAACAATTTTATCCCATTCTTTATTTTTATAATCGGATTCTTCCTAACCAACGCGGTAAATGCTACCAGGTTCTGGCTTGGATACCCTGGATGGATTCAGTAAAGAGGTTTTTCACAATAGAAAAAGAATAGATAAGGATATAAGTTTTTAAGTCTGGGGGATTCATATGCCATTTGAGCAATGTCATAGCATTACTTCTTTATTGTCAGGGTTTAATAAAACGTGGTTCTTTGCAGGTGGTTGGGCAATTGATCTTTTTATCGGCAGAGAAACAAGAGAACATCAAGATATAGAGATTGCACTATTTCGAGAAGACCAATTGTATCTGAAGGAATATCTTAAAGAATGGGATTTTAAAAAGGTTATTAAAGGTAAATTCTACACTTGGGAAAATGAGTTTTTAGAGTTACCTATTCACGAAATACAGGCTTTGAATAAGTCAAATGGAGATATATTAGAAGTTCTTCTAAATGAAACTAAGGAAAATGATTGGAAATTCAGAAGGGATTTAACGATTTCCCATCCACTTAAGTCAGTTTGGAGTTATTCTGATACAGGCATTCCTTATCTAAATCCAGAAATTGTACTTTTATATAAAGTAAAAAACACAAGAGAAAAAGACCATCAAGACTTTATGGTGATAATAGACAAACTAGATAATCAGAGGAAAAAATGGCTTCATTACGCTATACAATTGCACGAACCAGAACACAAATGGCTTCAATTCTTAACATAATGTCATAAAGAACTAAAGGGGCAGGATAGTTCTATAAGGCATTTTTTTTGCCTTAATGTTGTAAAAGACAGTTTATATTATCATTTCAATCAAAGAGCAAATAGAAAAGTTTTATAAATCCAAAATTAAAAAATAAGTTTAGAGTTTCTTAAACTTAATTTAGAGGGAGAAATATATTAATGAAAAGACCTTTAGGTGTTTCTTTAATTAGTTATTTTTATATTTTAGGTGCTATTGTTTTATTATCGACATCTATTTTCTATGATTCTAATGCCAATCAAATAGGTATAGCTACAAGATTTGGGTTATCAAATGTCCCTGAACAATTAATAAGGGTGTTAGTAGCTCTAACATCTTTTATTATTATTTTTGGATATATGAGGCTTAAAAAATGGGGATTTTGGATGATGCTTGTTTATTCTTTGTTTTTTCTTGTAATAAGTTTTTCTTTATCATTAACACACAATCAACATCCTTTTACCGGAAATATGATATGGTCGATTCTTGTAATTTCATATACAATCTATGTAAATAAATACTTTTTATAAAGTAGCCCATGAGTCAATGTTCATTAACAACTTAACGGGTGCTTTACTTCAATAAGGGAGGTTGCTGAGGCAGCCTTTTTCTTATGGCACTAAAGGGGCAGGTTAGTTCCATTAGCGAGGTGTTAAAGAACAGTTCAGTAAAAATATGGTACAATAACACCGGTACTTGGAAAGGTAGGGATTAATATGAATATTGGTGATGTAATATTTCAACTATTTACGTTTATTTGTCTATTTGGGATATTTTTTGGTGTGTTTTTTCTTGTTCGTTCTCTCGTTACTAAACAACCAAGCAAGTCAGAAAATATCGAACAAAAGCTTGATAGAATTATTGATTTACTTGAAAAGGATAAGAAAAATTAATTTTTTTTCTCTTTTGGCATTAATCCTTACTGCACTATTTATTCAACTCTTCTTATGGAGGGAAAAGTGCTGGCAAGTAATACATATTCAACACATGTCCGATAACCCTAGTTCTCAATTCCATCCAAAGAATGAAGGATTCGCTATAAAAGAATTGGTTAAGCCTCTTGGGGAAGAAGTAATTATAACAAAGAAAGTAAATAGTAGTTTTATCGGTACAAAATTAGAAGAGTTTTTAAAATTAAATGATATCACAACAGTAGTAATAACAGGTTTGACTACGCCCCACTGTGTGTCTACGACCACAAGAATGAGTGGGAGTTTAGGTTTTAATACATACCTTATTTCAGATGCGACAGCAGCATTTGGCATAAAAGGCCAAAATGATAACTATTATGATGCCGAGACTATACATAATATTTCTTTAGCTACCTTAAATGACGAGTTCGCCACTATACTTACAACAGAACAATTAATAAAAGAAGTATGTTAAGTTTGTAAACTAACACCGTATTTTACTTCAAAAAGGGAGATTGCTGCGGCAATCTTTTTTCTTAAGGAATTAACGGGGCAGCTTAGTTGAACAAGCAAATCAATGCCTATGCTACAATTATTACAAGCATAGCCATTAATAAAAGTTGATGTTTGGGAGATTACTATGGGAAAAATAAAAATAGCTTTATTACACCTATTGCCTATCGCTGGTGATGTTGAGTATAACCGAAAACTCATTGAACAAGCCATTCATATAGCATCAAACAATAATGCCGAATGGATTATAACACCCGAACTATGTGTAAGCGGACTTCAATTCAATCATAAGATTGGGACTGGATGGATTAACCGGCAACCGGATGCTTGGATGGGTAATTTGAGCCGTAAACTAAAGAATTTAAAAAGCACTGTATTTTTGGGTTGCCCTGAAAAAGGCAGTAACGGAGAGTTGTATAATTCTGTGTTTGTCATAGATAAACAAGGGCATTTATTAGGTAAACAGAGAAAAATAAGTGTTATTGATGATTGGTCAGCTTCAGGGGATGTAATAGAGCCAATAAAAACAGACAATGTTGAGGTTGGTATTATGATTTGTGCAGACGCATATCCCAAAGACATTGCTTACAGCTTAGTTGAAAAGGGAGCGGAAATATTAATTGCACCTTCTTCCTGGGGACCCGGATTACACGGTCCAGAGGGAGAATGGGAACAAAGGTCATTAGAAACAGGACTGCCGGTATTTGTCTGTAATCGTACTGGAGAAGACGAAACTGTCCGTTTTTGGGATGCAGAAAGCATGATCATAAAAAATGGTGTACGCCTTTTAACACATAAATCAAAACAATCAGCCATCCTTACTTTTGAATGGGATTTACAAAGCATGGAATTAATATCCCCTCATTTCGATATCGATTACATATAATGAGTACATACTAATATACTGCACTCTTGTTGAATTAAAGGGTGCTTAGCTAATGTTCGAAGCTGCCTTAAAGGCAGCTATTTCTTTATGCAACTATAGGGGCAGTTTATTTAAGATTCTAATTGAGCTTACAAAGGGAGGTTGCTATGGCAGCCTTTTTCTTTTTGGATCTTTCTTGGCAGGATAGTTGAATAAAGATATCAAATATAAGTATTGGGGGGAGTTGAAAGAAAAATGAATGACGAAAATATCGACTCGGCTAGCGGAGTAGTAATAGCTGTAAGTAAAAGTGATAAACACACATTCAGCAAGGGAAATTGCAATAGTATCAAACTGTTGAAGGGTTTGGGCGTTGAAGGAGATGCCCATTCAGGTAAAACTGTTAAGCATCGTTCACGTGTAGCGAAGAATCCAAATCAACCTAATCTGCGGCAAGTTCACCTTATCCACTCAGAATTATTAGATGAATTGAAAGACAGGTTTAATGTTACAGCTGGACAAATGGGTGAAAATATTACGACAAAAGGTATCGATCTGCTTGAATTACCGAAGGATTCATTACTATTTATTGGGGAAACAGCAGTTATTAAAGTAACGGGCCTACGAAATCCATGTGCCCAGATTGATCAATTTAAATCAGGACTTATGAACGCTGTTTTGGGCCGGGATCGGCATGGGAATTTGATACGTAAAGCTGGAATAATGAGCATAGTTTTGGAAAGTGGTGAGGTTCACCCCGGGGACCTGGTTAGAATTCAATTACCACCTTTACCTCATACACCTCTTGAAAGGGTATAGTGTTTTCAATAGAACTGTTTTTATTTTCTTTAAAATAATTTGGGGGTTGCTAATCTCTCAGATTATGAATTCGATTTACAATCGTTTAGTACAACGGAGGAGCTACTACAACAGGCAACATTGGATGGAAAGTCTTTAGAAGAAATATGGGGTAATATGAAAATATTATAGTGTTGGCTAATTAACTAACAGGTGAGTTAGCTGGAAATTGGAGCTGTCTGTCTTTAGACAGTTTCTTTTTGAAGGGCAAGGAATTAGAGATTTATTCATGGTTTTGGGGTATTATAAAGTGCTTGGCGTTTATATAAAGTGAATTTGGCTAGCGGGGCTTGTTAAATGACTATAAAATTTAATGAAGATTGGAATTTAATGATGTTTAAAATAAGTACATTTCTAGTTGAAATGAGCGAAGGTGAAGAGCATTATATATCCTTGGATGACTCTTTGAAATTAAGAGGAATTTTTGAACATCGAAAATTCACTCCGGAGCATATTCAAATGCATATAATGATTCAATTTAATAATCAAACTGTTGCAGGAAATGATATACCTAGTGGGTTAGATTTATGGAATGATTATATATTGGGTATAGAGCAATTTTTAAACGGAAAAAGCGTTGAAATACCTTATGGGATCGATCCATATCTTATGAAGTTGATCTCCATAAACAGCAATTCATTGGATTTTTCTATTGTGGGAGATTGGGAACCTGTTGAGGTGTTTGCACAAGCTATATTACCGAAAAGAGAATTCTTTGAAGCCATTTTAGAAGGAGCAACACACTTTTGGAATACTTTGATTGAATATAAGGTATTTGAGGAAAAAGAGATGAACACAGCATCTAAAGAATATCCGAAACTAATGATTAAAGAAATTGAAAAATTGAGTGGGAAGGTAAAAACTTTGTTCAAGTAACAGGAGTTTTACTGGCAACCTTTTTAAGGACTAGCTGGGCAGGTTAGTTAAAGAGGGAATTCGTAACTGTATTGTCTGAATTTGTTTTTAAATGATTTATTCAATAAACATCGATAAGGAAGGTTGCTAAGGCAGCCTTTTCTTTGTGTTTTAAAGTTGTTTTTTTATTCAAAAAAGGTATTTTTTATTGAAAAATAATACTTTTAGTGTAAAATTACACTAAAAAGGAGTATTTAGTATATATGGAAAGAGAAGAGTTCATCAATTTAATATCGGAAAAAATGAAAATTGTCCGAACAGAACAAGGTTTTTCTCAAGATAAGATGTCTGAAATTCTAGGGATTTCAAAAAAAACACTAGTTCAAATTGAAAAAAGAAGAACAGAAGCCAATTGGACCACCGTTGTTGCATTTTGTGCTTTGTTTAATCATAGCGAATTGTTGATATCATCAATAGGTGACAATCCAGTAGATTTTGTTCATTTAATTGCTAGCAAAAATGGTGGTACGCCTAAAGAAAAAACAATGGGGGGTAAGATATGGTGGAAAGAGATCGAGTATAGAGGGGATTTTCGTTTGCAACAAAATTTGATTAGTAACCATTATCGTATTTTGGATCAATATGATTATCGTTGGCATAGTTCTTTTAATAAAGAAGAGAGTTTAAGTCGTTTAAATGAATTACAGGAGGCGGGGACTATCGAGATAGACAGAGGTACAGGGATGGGGATATATGAAGAATAAGATTTTAATAACAATATTGATAATCAGTATAGGGTTTAATTTGTTTTTATTTGGAAGATGGTTTATTTTTGAACAAGCGTATGAACCGTCCGAAAGTGAACAGGTTATTTTAAGTGAAATGGTGCTGAAAACAGTTGAGAGTAAAGAGTATAAAAAGTTAGCAGAAAAAGAGAATATTATTGCTATTGATACAAACATGGATAAAAATAAAGGTGGAATGTTCCCCTACTATTTTGGAGTAAGTGTCCGTACTGACATACAAACTTATCTGTTTGCTTGCAGTAATGAACAATGCTCAGAAATGGAAAGCGCAGGCACGACTTATTCTCGATATAAAGACGAAGATCCCCGAATTCCATTTGAAAAATAGAGAAAAGTCAAAAAAACTCAAATAAAAGAAAGCCTCCTTCCTTACATAACAAGGATCGTAGGCTCTCTTTATTCTTATAGGTGTTTAATTTACAATGTCATACCGATTTGGAAAAATTCCAAATCGACTTTTTTAATGGCTCTTTTCGTAAAGATTGTTGTTTTTAAAACGAAATTATATAAGGTTGATTGGAGCGGAAGTGCGAGACTCCTGCGGGAGCAGCGGGACAGGTGAGACCCCAAAGGCGTTTACGCCGAGGAGGCTCACCGCCCGCCCCGCGGAAAGCGAGCATCTGGAGGGGAAATCAACTACACCGCACTACTTGGTAAATAGCAACAAAGTATGCGAAAACAGCCTTTTTAATAGGATTACTTTTTGGGTTTTTTATTTAAAATAGTGCGCAGTTCATTGATATCATCATCAGATAGGGTATCTTCGTGAATGAATTGGACAAGCATGGATTTCATGGTTCCTCCATAGATACGTTTGATAAACGATTCGGTCTCGGCACGCTGGCATTCTTCCTGTGAATAGAGCGGGTAAAAGGTGTAAACCCTTTGATCTTTATTGACACCTACTACATCTTTTTGAACCAATCGATCGAGAAGGGTCCGTATGGTTTTCGGTTTCCAATCGGTACTTTCCTGTAAGGAAAGGATGATGTCATTCGCTGTTTGAGGGGATTTATCCCAAAGTACGTTCATGATTTCCCATTCTGATTCTGATATACTAGGAATGTTTTTTTCCATATTTCTCCCCTTCATTTTCATTATAGATTCCTAAGTCTTTTAAAATTGATAAAGTGATTTCTCCCGCATTGCTTCCAGATGAATCATCTTCATTTTGTATATTGGTAGCAAAGAAATAAGTATTGTTCTTCGTCTCTACATACCCGATAAACCAACCATTGATGTTTTTTCCATTCACTGCTCCTGTACCTGTTTTTCCTGATAGGCGAGCTTCTCCATTCTTTTCTAAGAGTAATGCTTGCTTCACAGCTTGGATATGCATTTCCTTATATCCAAATTGATTATTATAAAAGGCTTGCAGCAGTTGGACTTGCTCGACCGGAGAAATTTTTAATGAGGATTCGTTCCAGAAATCACTGAATTCCCCAGATACATCGGAATTTCCATAGTTTATCTCTTGCAGATTGGATTGAATTGTTTCAAATCCTGTTCTACGATCTAATTCTTGGAAATACCAGTTTACAGATTTTTGTAAAGCAGATGAGACATCCTGATCCATATTCCAAGCTGCATAGGGTTGCTCGGTCCCATCCCAAGAAAGTTTGGATTCTTCGGGTGATATCACATTTGATTCCAGTGCAAATAAGGCACTATAGATTTTGTATGTGGAATCAGGTGATACCCGCAAAGTGCTTTTCTCTTCATTATAAATCCGATATTGCTGTGCGTTATGATCATATAAAACAAAGCTTCCTTCATACCCTTTAAAGAATTGATGTAAATCCTCATAAACTACTCCGTCATTTTTAAAATAGTATCGGTCGTTTTCCGTCGCAAATGCGGAAACGAAAGGTAATTGGATTGTCAAAATGATGCTGGCCAACACATAAATAAAGACGCTTTTTCTTATTGATTTTTTTGCGGAATGACTATAGGCAGAAATTTGTTCAATTCTTTTTTTGATTTGAAGCTTCGAACCGTTTAATTGTGTCACTAACTGCAGATTACTTGACCGTTTGGAAAGAACCAAAAAATTAATGATCGTATTTCCATATTCACTAAAAGAATGATCATCCAGTAACTGTAAAACAGCTGTATCACATGCGATTTCCCGATCCAATCTCATTTCTCTAAAAGCAAGCCAAACAAGGGGATTGAACCAATAAATGATTTGATAGAACAATATCATGTAATTTGTCAGCAAATCCTTGTTTTTATAATGATTCAATTCATGAAGAAAGATATACTCGTAATCTTTCAAGCTAAGCCAGTTTTCATGTTGGGAAGGTAAGACGATATATGTTTGAAAAAGTCCGAATATCATCGGAGATTGGACTCTTTTCGAAATAACAATCTTTATTGATTTTTTTATCTGTAGTCTTTTCTTGCATTCTTCGAAAAGCGCAAGTACTTCTTGATTGGAAAACGGAGAAGAATGATTCTTTATCCTTCTGATTGTGAGCCATCCACGAACCATGGTAAAGGTAAATAAAAGCACCCCTGACACCCATAAACCCATCACTCCCACATTAAGTAAGGACAGGTCCGGCCGATTGACCGATACAGAAAAGTCTTGTATGAGGTGCAGGCCCTGCATCATATCAGTTCCAGTTTTATTCATAGTAGAGCTGGATGCATGAATCTGATATGAATCCGCACTGCTAAAGAGAGAACTGAAATTATATAAATCAGTAGGTATGAATGGAAGTGCTAAAGCCATAAAAAGAAACATCCACAAATGATAGTGCCATTTTGCTGCTAATTGTCTTCCAAACCATTTTCGTATAAGCAGGATTACAGTAACGGAAAATGAAGACACCAATAGACCTATTATAAAGTGAGTTAAAAACATGCCCTTCAATACCACCTCTCTTGACTTTTAAATTTTAAAAAAACAGGTACATAGCAAATTCATAGTGGCATGATGGTAAAAAAATAAAGAATTGACTTTGTTTGATTACATATGTAATACTATACTACAGATGTAATCAGACTACAAATGTAATCCATTAAAATTTCAATTCTTACATAAGAGTCTAATCAAATAATTAGGAGGTTTTACATCATGAACAAAAGATGGTTTTATCAAATACTGGCACCAATGGGCTTAGTGCTTATGGTCGCAGGCTGTTCAGATGAGAAAAAACAGGTTGTACAACAATCGGAAACAGAACAAACCGGGGGAACTAACCAAACGTCAGAAAATATTACGGCAAAAGAAGCAACAATGGAGAAATTTGAACAACTTGAGAAGGAATATGATGCAAAGCTAGGGGTCTATGCCATTGATACAGGAACGAAAGAAACCGTGGAATTTCAAGAAAACGAACGATTTGCGTATACATCCACTCATAAGGCTCTGGCTGTAGGAGCACTTTTACAACAGAAATCAATAGAAGACCTTAATCAAAGAATTACCTATACAAGTGAGGATCTTGTTAATTATAATCCGATTACAGAAAAGCATGTTGATACGGGGATGACTCTTAAGGAGCTTTCTGATGCTTCTCTTCGATACAGTGACAATACTGCTGGAAACCTTATCCTTGAACAACTGGGGGGACCGGCTGGATTTAAAAAAGCATTGGAGGGAATTGGAGATAATGTTACCAACCCTGAGCGAATCGAGCCAGATTTAAATGTAGTTAATCCTGGTGAAACTCTTGATACGAGTACACCAAGGGCACTTGCCACTAGTCTTCAGGCTTTTACATTGGGAGATGCACTTCCAACTGAGAAACGTGAACTTTTGATAGATTGGATGAAGAGGAATACTACTGGAGATGCGTTGATTCGTGCGGGAGTGCCGAAAGGTTGGGCAGTGGCTGATAAGACTGGGGCAGGATCATATGGGACGCGAAATGACATTGCGATCATTTGGCCATCAAAAGGAGATCCTATTGTTCTTGCTGTACTTTCAAGTCGTGATAAAAAAGAGGCTGATTATAACGACGAGCTTATTGCGAAGGCAACAGAAGAAGTAATTAAGGCCCTTAAAGTCAAAACTAAATAGAAAATGATTGTACTAAAAAAGGTTACGTTAAGTAGCCTTTTTTTAGTAGATTAATTCCAAATTTGAAGACATATGCGATACTTCAATAACGAACGACGCTTTTTTCTTATAGAGCTAAAGGGGGCAGGATCGCGGAGGAAATTAATGGTATAATAAGGTATTTAAATAAGCGCATTGCTGAATAAGGAGATTGTTATATGAGCTATAAGAATACACTTATTACGATTTCAGAGGATTCAAAAGTTACTTCAGCAAAGGTACCTGTCATCAAAAACGAAAAACCTACAATTGCTTATATCGAACATGATTTAATTAACAATAACCCCTATAAGTTTACACAAGAAGACGTACAATTCAAAACATACTTAATCAAGAATCAAATAGAAGCGGAAAATGCAGCTGAACTTCGAGAACGGTTCTTTTCAAAATCCAAGGCTTGCTTCAGGGCTTCTCCTTTAGTGAAGAATTATGGTTGGGGAATTCATTATAATAATCAAGGCAAAATTGCATATATGATGTTAACAGTGAAATGTATAACCAGTTGCTTATGAAAGATGACATTACAAAACTTAAAGGCATGCGTTCCAAAAGAAAATAAATGCAGGATAGTTCAACGAACGTAGTGACTAGAACTGTAAAACGATGAAGGTGACGCCACGAAAAGGTGTTTGATACTAAGAAGCTATAGTCATTTTTAATCATTTCAATAATCGGTTTATTCTGATATTATAAAATGGATAAAGATGGGAGGAGGAAGTGGCATGAAAAACTTATTTGCAATCTTAAGTACCTTTGTGTTAGTTCTGGTAGGTGGAATGGTATTAGGCAATTCTTCTGCTCAAGCAAGTGTTCCTCAGTATTCTTTTCAAACAGAAGATGGAAAATGGGATGGTGAAATAGGAAATCCTAACAGAGGCAGTGACTTGGAGGTACAACTGGTTTCCCCAATCTATTTAAAGACTTCTTCTGGAAGTAAGTTGTTGACTAATTATAGTAACATATGGTCCCGTCTCTGCAATGCCAGTACTGGAAAGTGCACAGGCTATCATAGCTTAGCTGGTGGAAAGACATTATTCACAGATATGAAAATAGGTAAATTTTATGTAGATGTGAAAGATGGATACTCTTCTGGAAGAGTATCTGGAAAACTGCAAATTGTTTTCAAATAATATGTAATACTAGCTACCCACTCTTGATGGGTAGCTTTTTTTGTATGAAAGGTTTTTAAAGATTGTGCTTTTCCACTGCCCTTTTTTCCAGAAAAGAAGTAAAGTATACTGACCTGACTAGTACGTTCGTAGCAAATACAGCAATGGTGTTTGGGAAGACATGAAATAAAGGTTGATACTTTATTAATGAACTTACGTGGCAGGTTAGTTCAATATAGAAATGTAATTTATGTAGATGGTTCAGAGGAGTTATTAAATGAATTAGAGTTTAGTTTATAAGAAAGCCACCAAATTAGTGGCTTCTTGAATATGTGATTCTTAACATTATCGTACATTTAATCTGTTTTCTATATAATAGTATTGGCCTGGATTCAATTCCTGTTTAAGATTAACAACAAAAAAATCAAGGTTAAAAGGCTCTGTATGAACAAAAATCCTTCTCTGTACTGGCAGAAAGGATCAGAAAGGACTTTAAATTAAGTAAGGATATAATTGGCGGTCAGGGCGGGTGAGTTTTTTGTTAAATTACTTCATTTATATTATAGTTTTTTTTATCATTGCAATAGTGTTTGAACGTTGGTTGAAGAAGAAATGGAAGATTAAAAAAAGTAAGGGGCATTTTTATAAAGCTGTCAATCCATTTCAGAGATGGACTGAAATGGCTATGATAATCGCATTTCTTATATCAATATGGTTTGTTGATAATCCTACCTCCTGGCTTATTGGCTACTTTCTTATTTCATTAAGTTTTCGTGCTTTCATGGAATGGAAATATAACAGAGAAGAAAAAGAATATATCTTAACTTTATACTCTATGTTTATTTACCTTTTAGTTTTAGTCATAGGCTTTTATTTAATATAATATTATCCATTATTAGCGGGATCGTTCGTGTTCCCTGGGGGCTTTTTGGGTAAGGGGAATTTGAGTTTTTTTATCTTTTATTTAATCGTTTTAGTTTTGGAGTCTTTTTTCCACCCTTATCCTTAAGGACATAGTTGCTGATAAAAATAAGCATTTAATGAACGGGTGCGTAGCTGAAGATCGGAGCTGCCTTTAAGGTAGCTTTTTCTTTATGCAGTATCTGGCCAGTATAGTTGAAGGAGGTAATTGGTTTTTTCGTCTAGAATATGTCTATTGAGAACAGTTGAAAGGTGTAAAAACCCTGTGTTGTTGCCAAAAGGCAATTTATCAATGCAATTGCAGTATTAATCAATATTGTAGGAGGGTTCAAATGGATAAAAGAGTTCAATTTGACTTTGAAATAGCGTTTAGTAATGGCGGTGGGCTTCAAGGGCAGGAATTCCGCCTTGATATTGATGGAGATGACATCACTGACCAAGAGTTAGCCAAGTATATTGTGGAGGATATGAGGTTACTAATGGTTGGAGAAGTTAAGATATTTAATAAAAAGATCATTAATGAAAAACATAAACGAAAACCTGTTGATGAGAACTCTGAAAAGTAATCGACTTCAGCTAACAAGTGCGTTAGCTAAAGCTTGGAGCAAACAATATTCAAATGATTGAGGGAGGTAGAATTATGTCCAATAATGTAAGGCCAAGAAGAATGATTTTAGATTTAGCAGTTACTTTAGATGGTTTTATAGAAGGGAAAAATGGGGAAGTTGATTGGTGCATCATGGACCCTGAGATGGGATTTATTAATTTCTTAAATCAAATTGATACTATTTTATATGGGAGAAAAAGCTACGATTTATGGGGACAATTCACTCCAGGAAATGAAGATGCCGATACTGAAAAAGAACTTTGGGATCTAGTTCATAGTAAAGAAAAATACGTGTTTTCCCGAACGCAAAAAGGGACTGATAATAAAGCAATATTTATAAATGATAATATTGTTGAAGAAGTAAATAAATTAAAAAATAAGCCCGGTAAAGACATCTGGCTATATGGCGGAGCAAGTCTTATTACAACATTTATCAATTTAGGGCTTGTTGATGAATTTAGATTATCTGTTCATCCTGTTATTTTGGGAGCAGGGAAACCTTTGTTTATTGATATAAAAAAGAGGTTGAATTTAAAATTGGTTAATACAAAAACGTTCTCCTCTGGCGTTGTGCAACTAATATATCATTTGAATGAAAATTAATAATATTGTACATTCCAAGGATGAAATACAATAAATATCATTAGGAAATATTCGATAGTCATTGTTGTAAATTCTTCAACAATCGGGCGCTTTAATACTGCAAACGATATTAGATATTCTAGATGATGAGAGGAAAAAATGGTTTTAGTATGCTATAGAATTGCACCAACCAGAGAAAAATGGCTTAAGCAGGAGCTGTACAGCAGCTCCCTTTTTTTATGCAACAAACGAGGCAGTTGAACAAATCTTCATATATCTTGTTGTTGTGATTATTGAAAACGAAGAATTAAATTTAAACCCATAGAATAAGTATTAGATGTGAAAAGGGATTGCCTTAGTTCTTTTTTTCTTGTTTTTGTTTTATCTCCTTTTAGTTATTAAGGGAAAAGACTTTTTTTCAATCTCATGAACTTCTTTTGAATTTCTTTCCTGCTTATAATACTACCCTAAGGTGAGTGAACATGGAAAATAGAATAAAAACAAAAATGATAAAGATACTCAGCGGAAACAGGGAAACTAGATTAACCGTTCAAGTTGCAGATACTCAAAGAAAAAGAGATAAGGGCTTAATGTTTGTCAGTAAATTACCCGAAAACGAGGGGATGTTATTTGTGTTTCCAGTAAAGATATATGGTGGCTTCTGGATGAAAAACACATTGATTCCTTTATCTATTGCTTTTCTTGATTGGGATGGGGAAATTCTGAAAATACTTCATATGGAGCCTTGTAAAGAAGATATATGTCCTAGCTATGATCCAGGAATTTCTTATCACTATGCAATTGAAGTGAACCTTGGCTGGTTTGAAAAGAATCAAATTAAAGAAGGGGATTATGTAAGGTTTTATTGAAATTCATCTCATCTCATCTCACTTCTAGTTCTTAGTGGTAAAAAGATTTTTCAGTTAATATTTCTGAAAAAGCTGTTAAGAAATGTACTAAATCGAACAAGTGCGTTAGCTGAAGATCGGAGCTGTCTTTAAGGCAGCTCTTTCTTATGCAGTTATCGGGCAGTTTATAGGGGCGCTATTTGATATTTGTTCAAAGCTCTTTTCATATTGCTTATTGATGTTAAGTAACAGGAGGGGGAATTTACTTTTTATGGTATTGTAAATGTAAGGACTTATTCAGCTAAAGAGCAGTTATTTTGAATGTTTAGCTGAAACGTATGAATTGTGCTTTCTTAAAGGGGGGATTAGCATAAATCGCTCACGGACAAATATGTTTCTCTTATTTTTGGCGATTTTATTTTTCGCAGGTATTATTCTTTTTTCATATAGGTTGTTTGTTTGGGGATTATTGCCACTCATATTCTTGCTGATTCTCTACATCTCAACTAATAAATACCGTTCAATAGTTTCTTTGTTGATGTTCTTCTTATTAGGTACATTGGTATATCAACTCGGAAGCAGCTATATCAATGAATGGAATATATCCAAAGAAATGAAAATCATAATAAACAGATGTTTACTTATGTTTATTATGATTGGAACAGTGATTTCACTTATGTTGTCTAAGCAGAAGATATTTTTCTACGCACTATTACCAGATTGGCACAGTCGTATCACAATGCCGTTTCATACAATTAAATTACCGTATTTTTTACTTATTGGGCTAATGGTATCGAGCACAATACTTATACCATTATTTAGTCAAGAAATGAGCGATTTAAAACCAGTATTACTTTTCGGTATATTGTTTGCCATCATAAACGCTACACTTGAAGAAGTGATTTGGAGAGGTATTATGTTATTTAGTTTAAAAAGAAATGTTTCCACCTTTTATGCGGTTGTAATAACCAGTATCGGATTCGGGTTCCTGCATATATCAATTGGAATTCCTTTCATAATAAGCTTACTTTTTTCTTTTGGGGGGCTTTTTTATGCAATCGTAGTTTTAAAGACCAATAGTATATATCCATCCATAGTTTTTCACATGGTTATCAACTTGGGTATGGTTTTCAATGGATGGATAATTTGAACTTATTCCATACAGGGTTTCTTATGAGGCAGAGGGTCCTTTAACTCATTACCAGGAGCTGATCAGCAGCTCCTTCTCTTTATGCAACTTCGGGGCAGGTTAGATACATCCATCTGTTTAATTGAGTGCCAGCTCATGTTATAATGAATAGCTTACGATAATTACTGTTTCTGAACGGATGCCAGAAAAGCCTCCGCATAGCGATAAAATATGGAGGTGTAGGAGAAATGAATAAACAATGGACGATTGGTAAAATTAAAGAATTTGTTGAGAACAATTCTGAAAGTAAGTTGCTAACGACTGAATATCACGGTTTTTCTCAAAAGTTACTATTTAAATGTACATGTGGCAGTAACTTTGAAAAAACATTCAAGAAATTCAAAAATAATAACCAACGTAAATGTGATGTGTGCCAACCGCCTAAAGCGGCACGATAACGTATAGTGAATAAACCGAAGTGCTAATTTCTATTAAAGAGAAGTTGGCACTATTTTTATTTTCACTAAAGGGGAGTTTAGACGAATATTCCTTTTGGAACGAACGGGTGCTTTAACTGAAGATTGGAGCTGAGCTTTTTCTTTATGCAACTAAATGCCCAGGTAAGTTGAGTGCCATGTTACGATAAAAGACGGTATGTGGAAAGTTTTTCTAATAATAATTTTAAAGAAGCGGGATCAGCTAGTAGTGAGGTGCGGAATGAAAAGTTCGAAAAAGAGAAAAAAACAATCCGAAAAAATATTAAAGACCCTAAAGGTACCAATAAATAAACATTTACCCTTAACGGAAAATGAAGAAGAAGTCTCCCTTAGAACAAAGGAAGAAATTATAAACAGAATGATTTCATTAGCGATAGTTTCAGCGAAAGCGATGGACGCTCCGCCAGAAAAAATTGAGGAATTCATTGAAAGGTATAAGGCTAATGAATTATTCACAGAAGAAGAACAAAAGTTTTTAAAGAAAGAACATCCTAATCAGAATGAGCTGATCCAATACTCGTGGAAGTTAGAATGTATTTGGCTTCTGCTTTGGTCTGTAAATCTAATATCCGATATAGATGTTCCAGCCGATACGTGCAATGCTGAATACGTTTTTGAGACGGTTTTTTCTCATCATTCTAAACAAGAGCTGCTTGATGAATCCACCTTAAAACCAACCGGTGATATATTAGATAGTCTTGATTTTATTTATAGGGCACATTGGGCGGTACGAGAAGCCCAAATAAATCATTTGGAAGTTCCATCATTTCTAGATGAAGGCGTTGTATATGAACGGCACTACACTCTTAATTGGTTAGTAAATTATATGGATCAAGAATGGGAGGAAATTAGTACAGATACATAAAAGCTGCAATACATCCTTTGATGTTCCTATATCAAGGTTAAATGTGAAGTTATCCATTTAATCTAACAGGTAGGAAGGTTGCTGAGGCAGCCTTTTTCTTATGGGACTACCGAGGCGGGTTAGCTGAATAAGGGACGAATTACCAGTACAAAAGTTTTGATATTTTGAGATAATCAATAAGCACCGAGACTTTGATTTGTGCTTGGTTTTAGGGATGTATAAAATTAAGTAAACATTTCATCGGGAATGTATACTAGGTCTGTAAATCGGAATATTTATTTGCGGCCTAAGGCACTACACAGATAAAATTACATATAAATTGTAGGTTCCATAAAATAAATAGTTAAATAACTTTAGCTTAGTTACTATAGGTCGGTTTAGTTGAAGAGTGAGTCGCGATGAGAGCTCATTTTTCACGTAAAAGAACAGGCATGTTATAGTATAGGAGAACCGGATTTTATATGATCTGTGGTAATCTTAATCATCAAAGGAGTTTATTCATAATGCATGTGCTACAAAAAACACAAAAAATAGTTCGCTATCAGAATCAACAGGGCAAAATACATTACGGAATTGTTGAGGATGACATGATATTACAACTGTCTAGCAGTTTTGCTGAACTTGTCAACAAAGAAATAAAGTATGACGGGGTCGAGCTAAAATATAGTGACGTGAAAATCTTGGAACCTGTAAAACCTTCAAAAGTGGTTAATTTCGGCTGGACATATGCAGGTCATGCGAAGGAAACGGGTGGAGAGGCAAACCTTGTTGAACCATTTCTATTTTTAAAGCCATTATCTTCACTTATAGCAGACAAGGAGAATATTATCCTTCCTCCAAACGAGCTATCCAATCAAGTGGAACTTGAAGGGGAAGTGGCCCTTGTCATTGGAAAGCGCGGAAAAAACATTAAAGAAGAAGATGCGCTTGATTATGTATTTGGGTGCACGATATTTAATGACGTCACAGCAAGAGATCTAACAAAAAAAGATCCACAGTTTACGCGGGGCAAAGGATTTGATACATTCGGACCTTTGGGACCGTGCATCGTTACCGGCGTGGATCCTACAAATTTAAGGATTGTGACCACTTTAAACGGCCGTGTTGTCCAAGACGGGAATACCAATGAAATGTCTCTAAGCATACCGTTTCTAATCAGCTGGCTTTCTCAGGTAATGACACTGGAGCCAGGTGACATTTTGGCCACTGGTTCACCATCTGGCAGCTGCACGATCAAGTCGGGGGATGAAGTCGTTGTTGAAGTCGAGAATATCGGTCGGTTATGTAATGGTGTCCAGTAAGATTTGCTGGAATTCTTAATAAGTAAAAAAAGATTAGAGCTGCCATTAAGGCAGCTTTTTCTTAAATTAAGATTAAGCAGCGCAAAAAATTAAAATCTCTTAAGTTATTTATTTGTATATTAAGAATTTTTTTTGGGGTATGGCTGTATAAAGAATCCATCTGTTTCTGACCATTCTCCATATAGGATATCCTCAATTGTTTTATAATTTTTTTTCTGAAGTCCTTCCAGAAGCCATTCTTTTGATTTTTTCAAGGATTGAAGTTCTTCCTCTTTTATTTGGCCTTCCTCAATTACTAAGATAGAAGGGGCTTCATCCAAAGGATTGAGGCTAAGCATATCCGGAGTGACGCTTCCTGCCTTAGTATGAAGTTTTACACTGATGTCCCCGCCAGGTTCAAGATATAGATCGCGCACTTCCCGGAGAGTGAACACACCCTGTTTCCGCAGCATGGTTCGAACCTGTTCAATATCCAGATGATTTTTTTTCATTTGTTTTATATCCAATTCGCCATTACGAATAATCAAAGAAGGATGTCCTTTGAGCAATTTTTTCATGCGATCACTTTTTTGAGCGCAGATCTCTATGATATAAACGGAAATTCCCCAAAGGCAAATTGCAAATAGAATCTGCCAGATCGAGACTTTTTCATCGTAAATGCCTTCTTCTAGAATGCCACCCAATACTAAAGCGTAAATAAAATCAAAAGGGTTCACTTGAGACATTTCTTTTTTTCCAAGAAGTCTTGTCACTGCCAGGAGTCCAACCAGCCCAATCACCAGCTTCATTGCTATATCCAGATAAATCATTTTTTCACCTCGTCTTTTTTTCCTTTTCTCCCCTTTAATCACCATTTAAACCAAATTGCACCTGGTATTTATTTCACACTCAGATGAAGTAAGGGTTTCCATGCTTAGCGCACCGATTTCACCCTTCTTTATGTAAGGTAAAGATTACCCAGTATCAGAGGCGGTATTAACAGTCGGTAAAAGTAAAATTCTTTGGAATAAATGAATATTTATTGAAGTATATAACAGTGGAATGTAGAGCTAGAGGATGTTTTACGGTAATAAAAAATAGAAGCAGACGATACAGTGAGGATCTATAGAGATTCTCACTGTACCGCTGCTTTTGAATGAACATTGAAAATAAAATTACCAATTATTTTTCAAAACAATTTTTCCTATCGCTTTGCCTGACTCCAAGTACTCATGGGCTTTTGAGACTTCTTCAAACGTAAACATGTTTGGGTCCACAAGCGGGCGCAGCTTACCTTCCTCAACCACACCGGCAACCTTCTTCAAAATTTCTCCATATTGCTTATGCATGTCCTTGTTTAATATCTTCAACAACATAAAGGTAACATGTAGGGAGAGTCCCTTTGAATGCACGGGGGAGAGGTCATGAGTGGAACGAGCAGCAATGGCTGCTACTGTTCCATGTACCGCGGCTGCCTCAAAAGAACGATCAAGATTTTCTCCACCTACCGTGTCAAGCACAACGTCAAAACCTTTTCCGTCTGTATATTTTTGTACATAATCGTGAACGCTTTCTTCTCGATAATTAATCGTTACATCTGCACCTAGACGCGTGCCGATCTCCAGCTTCTCTTGCGAAGAGGCAGTTGTATAGACTGTCGCTCCTTTCCATTTGGCTAGCTGAATGGCGATGTGTCCTACACCGCCGGTGGCTGCATGGATCAGTATATCTTGTCCAGGGACAAGATTTGCCCGATTAAATAAAGCTTCCCATGCGGTAATGGCAACTAGCGGTAAAGCAGCGGCTTCTTCCATCGTCAAATTTTTCGGCTTGTGAGCAAGTAAATCAGCATCTGCCAGCATAAACTCCGCAAGTGCACCGCCAGTCCCTTTAAAACCACCCGCGCATCCAAACACTTCATCGCCAACTTTAAACTCCTTCACTCCTTCACCCACTGCAGAGACAAAACCTGCCACATCCCCATGTAAAACGGCTGGAAACTCGGGGGCAACGGCCGGAACTGCACCAGCACGGACTTTCGTATCAATAGGATTTACACTTGTAGCCTTGACTTGAATAAGTACATGTCCAGGTATTAATTCGGGTTTTGGAAGCTCTTTAAATTGAAATACGGATGGAGCACCAAATGATTGAATAATTTGTGCTTTCACTCAAATCACTCCTTTTTATTTTTTTATGGAAAATGTCTCGTCACTATTCATCGTTAGGATGAATGGATATTGCCACAGCAGAAACATAAGCCTCCGATTAGTAACATCCTTAAATGGTATGAAAAGTACGAATATTTAGTCTTTACTTGCAAAATCAATGATACTTTATATAATATAAAATTAAAAGTACGCACATTTTTGTTGAATAGGATAAATTTTGTAATATAGTATACAATTTGATACTTAAAAAGATTGGGGGGCAATATGAAGGATTTTAAAACGGAAAAGTGTCCCGATACCACTGCTTGTCCTGTTGCAGTTACAGTAGATGTGATAGGAGGCAAATGGAAAGGGATCATATTATATAACTTAATTTCCGGCCCTAAACGTTTTAACGAATTAGGGAGACTTATGCCCTATACCACAAAACGTATGTTAACGTTGCAACTTCGGGAATTGGAACAAGATGGGATTGTCCATCGTGAAATATATCGCGAGATTCCTCCAAAAGTTGAATATTCCCTTACTGCTTTTGGGGAAACATTAAAACCTATTATTTACCTAATGCGAGATTGGGGAGACGTGTACGGAAATGAGGTAGTAATGAAACGAAAGGTCTCAGAAAATATGTAGCATCCATAGGGGCTCTGTTTTTATTACTTATATATCAGTGGGGGTAGCGGGTTATCATGGTATTTGGCGAAGGTGGTGCCAATAATTTTTTATCATCTTATGAGTTTTACATAAAGGAGAATGCCCATACCATTTGTAAACATAAGCATCATATCTATATTAGTTGAAGAGTGAGCTGCCATATAGGCGGCTTTATTTTTTATTGATACAAAGGGTTTTTATCTTCATAAATAAGCTGAAATTCCGATATAAATGGTGCGTGGATGTTAAAAATTTATCGCTTTTTAGGAGATGTAAAGAATTGAAAATTAAAACGAGGTTGATAACTACAGTATCCATTCTTATTGGAACTATTCTAATACTGGGGAGTTTTGCTGTTTATGTGATAGATGCATCATCCAAAAGAAATTCTATACTTCAGGATAAGATGGAAATTCAAAAGTCTGTTATTGGAATTCAATATCGCCTGGCAGGTTTATCAAATGATGAAAGGGCATTTATCATAACTGGGGATAAACAGTTTGCCGAAGAGATGGAAGAAAAAGCAAATGATGTGCAAAAGAAAATCGAAAGAATCAAGGATCTTAATAACGAAAAGAATTATGGGGAGAAAATAAATAAGCTAGAAGAAAACTTTAATGATTCTTGGGAAATGAACAAGCAGGTAATTAGCATTCATAAGGACGATCCTGAAGAAGCTAAAAACTTGCACTTTGGAGAAGAAAGAACTCTTAGAAAAGAAGTGCTGGATCCATCAGTAGATGAATTGGTGGAAGCTCTCGATACTGATGTTTCCAATATACAATCGTTAAATGACAGCAATTCTGATTTTAGTAGGGGAGCCTTTCTCTTCCTGGCAATTGCGTCATCGATAATTGGACTTGCGTTATGTATTTTGCTATTAAGGTCAATTCTACTGCCACTTGGAAAGTTAAATCGCCAACTAGAGGAAATCGCCACAGGTGATGCTGATTTAACTAAGCATATGGAGGTCACAGGCAATAATGAATTTGGTCAACTGGCTAAATCGTTTAATATCTTCGTGGACTCGCTTAGACAAATGATTTCTCAAATTGGCATATCATCCGAACAAGTGGCAGCTGCTTCTGAGGAGCTTTCGGCTAGTACCGAACAGTCTATAGTAACATCGGATCACATCTCGGAAACGATGCAAGCGATAACTCATAGCAATAATGAACAAAGCCAGATGACAGTCAACAGTCTAAAGGCGGTAACTGATTCACTAAACAGCATCATTTTGGTAGCTTCGAATACATCAAAGGTAGCGGAAGTTTCATCAAATATGAGAGGGCAAGCTGAAAGTGGTGAAAGCTCAGTAAAAGAAATGCTCGAGCAGATGAAATCCATCAATCTGTCCGTTGACATGGCGGATAAAGGAGTCACCTCATTAGTATTTAGTGCGACACAAATTAAAGAAATTTCCACTCTTATTACTGATATATCAGGTCAGACGAATTTACTTGCATTAAACGCTGCAATTGAGGCTGCTAGAGCCGGGGAGCATGGCAAAGGATTCGCAGTTGTTGCAGAAGAGGTTAGAAAATTAGCCGATCAAACTAGCCAATCTGCAAATAATATCCATAAGCTTGTTTCAACCATCCAAAATGAATCAAATGAGACCGTTAATAATATTCAAATTGTAAGAGATAATGTGGACTCAGGAATAAAGCTTTCTGAAGAAACGGTAACAAACTTTGAAGAAATTTTAATTTTAATTGAACAGGTAACATCTCAGATTCAAGAAGTGGCAGCAGCTACCCAGTTTATAAAGAATGGATTTGAAGAACTGCAGCAAACCATAGAAATAATTGCGGAAGGGTCACAGGAAACACTAGCTAGCACTGAAACAGCAGCAGCTGCCAGTAAGCAGCAATTGGCCTCAATTGAGGAGGTTTCGAATGCAACAATTTCCTTGAACGGATTGGCGGAGGAATTGCAGGAGATGATTTCCCGCTTCAAGGCTTAACGAAAAAAATGCCCCGAAGCGATTAGGTTTTGGGGTATTTTTGGTGTTTGAAACTATTTATCTGGTATTTGTCATCCAAACAAGTTAATCAGAATAGAGATACATCATTATGGTACGGGTGTGCGAGACTCTTGCGGAAAGAAGTGCCTGGAGAGGAAATCCACTTCCAAATTGTACAAACCATAAAGAAACGGTAGACAGTCTCAATTTTCATCAAGTTTGTCTATCGTCTGGAAGTTGTTTAGGCAACTCTTTTTCAACTAACAGGTGCGTTAGCTGAAGATCAGAGCTGTCTTTAAGGCAGCTTTTTCTTATGGACTAAAGGGGCAGGTTAGTTCAAGAGTGCATATGGAGTTGTTCAACAATTGGGCCATTTTATTGAAGATGGGTCTTGTTTAGAATGAGTATATTTGAAATAATTGGAAACTGATATAAAGAAAGTGTTTTTTTGTAGGTGGTGATTCGTTCGTGGAAAGTGTGTTCGTAAAGTTAATTTTAGTGTTATCTATTTTTGGACTTTTTCTCTTTTTCATTAATAAAGTTTTGAGAAAATGGCTTAATGTTGAAAAGAAAAAATTGTTTTCCTATGGCCATGTAAATGATAAACACAAAAAAATTGATTGGACAATTAGATTCATTTTTATTGTCTTTGTGTTTATCGGTTTTTTCATTAACGTCAAACGTGACCCTTTAGAGTATATTTGGTTTTTGGAAACGCATATCGTGTTGTTTGTTTTTATAATTGCATCTGAAACAGCTAGAGTAATTATGGAGAAGAGATATGCAGAAAATAGAAATGATTATATTTTTTCAATTATTCAATTAGTGATAATATTAATATTTTTACTTTCGGTGTTTACGACTGATTTTTTTGGATTGTTGAAATGGTAAAAAATCTATTTTCAGCAATCGGGCGCGATTCTTGAATAAAGTTCGCTTTTCTTATAGAACTAACGGTTGCGTTAGCTGAAGATCGGGCTGTCTTTAAGGCAGCTTTTTCTTTATGCAACTAACGGGGCAGTTTATTTGAATAATATCGGGAGTATATAAAAAATTATCTTATATCTATTTAAAAACGCTGCAACTATGCAGCGTTTTAACTTATATCAATATGCTATGCTTTTGATTCTTCGCTTGAGTGTTTATTCCCTTTATAGATAAAATAAAGGGAAATAAACATAAACAGTAATGCGAAGGCACGTTTAATATCTAATTCTATGACTAAACTATTGAACCATCCAAAATGATCAATAATTACACCAATCACAAGTTGCCCAGCTATACCAGCAATAGTAGCTGCGATAACCCCAATTTTAGTAACGGCCATCACACTCAGAAGTAAATACATAGTGCCCAAAAATGCTGCACTTAATTGCCATTTAGGTGCTTCTAGAAGTGCAAGTACATTTCCACTACCAAAAAATAAAATGAAAATGGTTAGAAACATTGTGCCAGTGAGAAAGGTTAAAAATGTTGTTTCAATTGTTCCAGCTTTTCGACTAAATGTTCCATTGATAGATGATTGTGCACTTAATGTGATACCGCCAATCAATGTAAATAAAATCATAAATACCCCCATAATTATAGACCTCCTAGTTTATTAAAATAAGTGCGATAATCATTGAAATAACTGCAAAAATCTTCTCCTTATTAATCCTGATTTCCTTACTACCAAGCCAACCAAAATGTTCAATAACCATACTCATTACTAATTGTCCGATAATTACAGCAACCATTGTGATACCAACACCAACAAATGGGACACTTACAACAATTGAGGTTATATAAACAACACCCAAGATACCTCCAAGTAATGACCATCTAGGTGCTTCAAGTGTATAGGAAAGCTTACCTTTTCCAAAAAAGAGCCATAACAGCCCCATGATTATCGAACCCATAAAGAAGTTATAAAAACTTGTTTCTATTTGTCCAATTGTTTTTCCTAGTTCAGCATAGATAGCTCCTTCAAAGCTAAGTGCTGCTCCAGCCAATAGGGCTAGTAAATAAGATATAAAACGCATAGATGAAATCTCCTTTTTTGTATAATTAAATATCTAGAAAAGTAGATATAACTTGTAAAAAAAAACGGAAATCCAACATAAATTAGATCTCTGTTTTAAAATATTTAGCTAATTGTTGAATAAATTCTTCATTGCGCCTGTAGTATGTCCATTGTCCATGACGAATCGATTCAAGTAGACCAGATTTTTGCATCATGTTTAAGTAGCTAGAAACGGTAGATTGAGAAACTTTGGCTTTTTCTTGAATATCCCCAACACATACTCCGCCTTTGTAACTTATCTCCTTTGGTAGGTGAGCGCCTTGTTTTGGGAAATGCTTCTCGGGTTCCTTTAACCACTCTAGGATATTGAGTCTTGTTTCGTTAGATAACGCTTTAAATACATTAATTGGTTCCATGGGTGTAATTATATATCTAGATTTCTCGATATGTCAAGCTGAAACAAAAATAAGATATAGCATGTGAAAGAAATAGGATTACAGTTGATAAAACTATCTGATTTCTTTAGGCTTACAATCATTAACAATCTCCGGCAAGCTTTGTTTCTTGTTCAACTAACGGGTGCGTTAGGGCTGAAGATATGAGCTGTCTTTAAGGCAACTTTTTCTTATGGCACTAACGGGGCAGGATTGTTGAAAAAGGAATTCAACCTATGTTTGTATAAATAGTAATATTTAAAAATGTTTGGCGTTGCTCTAATAGTATTTTAACAGTTAAATTATTTTCTAAATGGGGAGGGGCATTTTTGCAAACTTTTTTTAGATATAACTGGATGGTAAGAGAAGACTGGTATCGTTGGTGTGAAGAGTTAAGTGAAGAAGAACTTCTGCGGAACCGAACAGGTGGAATGGGAAGTATATTGCATACACTTTTCCATATTGTTGATGTCGAATGGAGCTGGATACGTCTCTTACAAGGTAAAACTGACTTTCAGGAGAGTTTCGATAGTTATAAAAGCTTGAACAAAGTTCGAAAATTGGACGCTGAATTTCATTTAGAAGTGGAAAACTTTGTGAACAACTGGGATGCTAGTATGGAAAATCAATTATTTTATGATACCTTGCAAGATGGAAGAATTGTGACGGATACTTGGGGTGAAATAATGCGACATACTATTGCTCACGAAATTCACCATATAGGGCAATTATCAATTTGGGCAAGGGAATTAGGGAAAAAGCCCGTTTCTGCAAACCTTATAGGTCGGGGTCTTTCCTCTCATTCCAATAAATAATTCAAATAGATACTAATTTAGTCGGTTTCTATAAATATTGGGTGTATCCTTCAATTAGAAATCGCCTTTTCGAGGTTTTGCTGGAGGTCAGTTTTGTTAAGCAATATCAGTTTGTGAAGAATGGTACTTAAAGTAACGGGTGCGTTAGTTGTGCGAAATGTTTCTAACTTAAATTGAGAATGGTCACATTACTCAGGTAAAGGTTAGACAGTTCCTTACGGAACTGAAGGGTTATATCGAAGAATCAAATGATAGGGTAACGCCTTGAAGGGTTCTCTCTAAGTCGAATAGCATTGATTTAGTAAGAATGACAGTGTTATAAGCTCGGCAAAAAGGCGTGAGAATTTACCGTATCAGTTCGGCTGGCGAAAGCCTACCTGCGGAGGTGGTGTAAATCATGATGCTTGAGTTGAATGAATATGGTGAGAATGTAAATAAACCTAAATTAAAGGTTGAGCTGACGAACTTCCGAATGTACGGGTCTACACGCACAATACATAGAAATGTGTATATCACCAAATGTGAGGTTAGCAGTGGATAAGTAAGACTAGCTTATATGAAAATCCATGATATGTTACAGGCATATGAACGGCTAACAGGCTTAGAGGAAGCACCTAAGTTCTTTCTATAATAGATATAATTCAACGTTGTAAGCTGATAACGTGGAGGGCTTACTCCTAAAGAAGCGTTGATAAGGAAAACACTAGTGAGAATAGCTAATGTATAACTTATCTTTGTATCAGTGAAAGTGGTGGCACAGTACCGATGAAAGGTCTAATCAACCCGAAGGGATAGCCACTAAACTAGTGAAGAATCATTCAACCATGTAAGACAGTTCTTTATCGGTTAATAAGGTTCTTGTGAGACTAAAAGAGGTTCAACTCCCAAGGGAGTCACCGACTTGTTGAAACGAAAGAAACTGAGACACAGTGAGTATTACGATATGCAACATTGTTTTGACAACTTGTATGCTCAAAGTGTCGATGGTCAAAATTTCTATGGCTTAATGAAACTGATTAGTTCCAATGAAAATATACGTCTCGCTTATCGAAATATCAAGAGAAATACAGGGAGTAAAACGGCAGGGATAAATAAGTTAACGATTGATGATATTAAATTTTTATCAGTGGAAAAGGTAATTGGACATGTCAAAAATATGTTTCAAGCATATAAACCAGAAAATGTTCGGCGTGTTTTCATTCCTAAAGCAAATGGGAAAGTAAGACCATTAGGAATCCCAACGATATGGGATAGAATTCTCCAACAATGTATCTTACAAGTATTAGAACCCATTTGCGAGGCAAAATTTCATAAACACAGTTATGGATTCAGACCGAATAGAAGCACTCATCATGCGAAAGCAAGATTGGAATCACTAGTAAATATGGTGGGTCTCTATCATTGTATAGATGTAGACATAAAAGGATTTTTTGATAATGTGCATCACAGTAAATTACTTAAACAAATATGGTCACTGGGAATAAAAGATAAACCATTACTCTCTATCATATCAAAGCTATTAAAAGCAGAGATTGATGGAGAAGGTGTACCATCAAAAGGAACTCCGCAAGGAGGTATTCTATCACCACTTTTATCGAATATCGTTCTAAATGAACTCGATTGGTGGATAAGTAATCAATGGGAAAACTTTCAGAGCAACCATGAATATAAACATAATGGAAGCAAAGTAAAAGCACTCAAGAAATCAAACCTAAAAGAATGTTACATTGTTAGATACGCTGATGATCTCAAGGTATTATGCCGTACTCGCTCACAAGCGATTAAAATGAATTATGCCATTAAGGATTTTCTTAATACTAGATTACACCTTGAGACAAGTGATGAAAAATCAAAGGTCATTAACTTAAAGAAGAATTCGTCAGAATTCCTTGGGTTCTCTTTCCGAGTGATTAGGAAAGGAAAGACAAGGTTGGGATATGTAGCTCAATCAAATATGACGAAGAAAGCAAAGTCTAACGCACTCATAAAAATTAAGGATTCTATAAAAGAAATTCAGAAAAAGCCATGTGCTGAAACAGTTTGGCATTACAATACTGTCGTAATGGGGATACAAAACTATTACGCCGCAGCCACTGAAATTTCTAAAAATCTAAGTGAGTTGTCCTCCCATCTAAACAAGGCTTTATATAATCGATTGAAGAATATCAGAACAGAAGCTAAGTTTGATGACATGACTAACACACTACAAAAACGCTATAAAGGTTACTTACCACAATACTTTAAAATACAAGACATGGTGTTTGTGCCCATTTATGCCCAACGGCATAAGACAAACCTATGTTTTTCTCAAGAAACGTGTAACTATACTGCCCGAGGCAGATCGAAAATACACAACAACCTCAAAGCGATTAACAAAAGGGTGTTAAGCAATGTCATGAAAAAATTCATTCCAAATCGAACGATTGAATACAACGATAACCGCATTAGTAAGTTCATAGCCCAATACGGAAGGTGTGCCATAACAGGAGTTGAGCTAGGTGCAAATGACTGGCACTGTCACCACAAGAATCTGTTTCATTTATCAAAAGATGATAGGTTTTCCAATCTGACAGTGCTTCATGAAGCAGTCCATCGACTTGTACATTTAAAAGATATTAAGAAAATCAAAATTCTAGTTAACTCCTTCGAACTGAACAAAAAACAAAAGGAAAAGGTCAATGAATTGCGAAAACAATGCGGAAACCCTACAATCTAAATTTGGTACCAAACTATGCTTCATTTAAATACTTAGAATTGAATGAATTGGACTAGTTGGAGCGCCGTATGCGATGAAAGTTGCACCTACGGTGCGAGCAGGGGGAAAAGGGAACGATAACTTCAAACCCTTACCTATCTGCATCATTAAGAAGGCAGTCAATTTGGGGGTTTTAGAAGTAAAAAAACACTGAAATACAACTAAAAATCAGGATAGTGTATTTGAAATAGCTCTGAATTATTAGTTGGAAGGATATTTGAAAATTTTATGGAAAACAATACTTTAACAATCGGGGGTGAAAAAAATGAAACAAAATATATGGGAGAAAGAATATAGAAATGTTGAGAGTTTATGGGGTTTCAATCCTAATAGTATCTTATCTCAATATGTTGAAATGCTTCCTGAAAACGGAGAGGTTTTAGACATAGGTATTGGAGAGGGAAGAAATGCCCTTTATTTTGCTAAACAGGGATTTGCTGTTGAGGGTATCGATATTTCGGAAACAGCAGTAGAACGATGTTTGGAACTTTCGAAAGAGCACAATTTGAATATTAACGCTAAAGTTCAAGATATTACTTCTTTTGAGATTGAACCAAATAAATATTCTTTAATTATACTTTCTAATGTACTTAATTTTTTTCCTGATAAGGATATTAAAATCATTATCGAAAAGGTGAAAAAAGGGTTGATTAAAAATGGGTTGGTATATATTAATGCCTTTGATGATAAAGAACCAGGTAGAAAGAAAGCTCCAGAAAAGTATGAGCAGTTAGCAGAGCATACGTTTTATATTGAAAGTTCAAATATGTTTCTTCATTATTTTACAAGAAGTGAATTAGAAGGCTTTTTTGCCGATTATAAAACGATAAGCTTGTCTCAGTCTTACTCTATGGACATTTCGCACGGTCAACCTCATTTCCATAGCACATTAGAAATAATGTCACAAAAGTCTTAAAAAAGTTATCATTCTTATTACACTAATAGCAGTGTTAGTTCCTGAAAAAGGATACCATTTGATGGCCTTTGGAATGTGAAAAAATATCCTTAATGAACTAAAGGGTGCGTTAGCTGAAGATCGGAGCTGTCTTTAAGGCAACTTTTTCTTATGGAACTAAAGGGGCAGGATAGTTCATTAAGATGTATAATATTGGATATATTTAAGGGAGGATTCTGATGTTAATTAGAGAGGTAAAACCTGAGGATGCTGAAAGTTTTGATTGGCTAATGAAGCAAGTTGAAACTGAGGCTGATTTTATGCTTATGGAACCAGGAGAAAGAAAGGGTTCTCCTGAACAACAACGTAAATGGTTGGAACGAATGGACAAAGAGAATAATTCAACTGTACTTGTTGCAGAACAAGAAGGTGGACAGTTAGTAGGATATTTAGCAGTCATTGGGGGAGATACAAGAAGAACCAAACATTCAGCCTACCTAGTTATAGGTATTTTAAAAGAATACACAGGGCGTGGTATAGGAACAAAACTATTTCAAAGGTTAGAAGAATGGGCAATAACTCATAATATCTTACGGTTAGAACTTACAGTAGTCACTCAAAATGAAGCAGGAGTATCTCTATATAAGAAAATGGGATTTGAGATAGAAGGAATAAAAGGAAACTCACTAATGATAGATGACACACTTTTCGACCAGTATTTTATGTCCAAATTATTATAAGGTCTTGCTAAATTACAGGTGCTTTACTTCATTACCAGGAGCTATCAGCAGCTCCGTTTCTTATGCAACTATCGGGGCAGGATAGTTGCATAAGAAACGGCTAAAAAGGAAGGGGTTTACTGTTTTTACTGGAACATATAAAAGTATATTAAATAAAAGAGGTTGATTTGAATGACTAAGATTTTATTAACTTCTAATGGATTTTTTACAGATTTAATTAAACAACAATTTTTGCAACTAATTGATGGAGATTTAAGTAATCTAAAAGCAACAATAATTACTACAGCTTCTCATAAAAAACAAAAGAATAGATTCGCAATGAAAGCAAAAGAAGACCTTTTAGGATATGGATTTAAGAAGGTTGATTTTAATGATATTGAATTCGACAAACCAGAACTACTTGAGAAATATAATGTAATCTATATCAACGGAGGGAATCCGTTTTATTTGCTGTATCATATGAAAAAAAGTGGAGCTGACTTAATATTAAAGGACATAGCGAAACAAAACACTGTCATTGTAGGGGTAAGTGCTGGAGCAATTACTCTTGGACCAAACATTGAAGTGGTAAATTATTTTACACCTCAGATAAACATAGTAGATTTGCAGGATTTTACAGCACTAGGGTTAACTGATATAGCTATTTTTCCTCATTATGATAGGGAAGATTTATTTCCAAATAACTCTGGCAGGTCAATAGAAGATAGGTTGAAAGTGTTCGAAAATATAAATAAATGTTCTGTTGTTAGACTCAAGGATGACGAATCTTTACTTATACAATAAAAATGTCTTATTAAAGCTAACAGGTGCTTTACTTTAATGCCAGGAGCTGATTAGCTCTTTTTCTTATAGAACTAACGGGGCAGGATAGTTCGTTAACGTAGTGTTTTAGTACTGCGAAACACTAATACTAATTGTCTGAATAATGGTTATCGTATGTAAGTGTATAATGAAATATATTCCATTAAAGAAAGGAGATTAATTGTGTTAACCAGTGATAATGTTTACTTAAGACAACTTAAATTATCAGATGCTGAAAATTTACTACAACTACTAGTTGAAAATAAGGAGTTCTTTGAACCATTTTCACCAAATCGTTCATCTAACTACTATTCTTTAGAAAAACAAAAGGAATTAATAAAAACTTGGGAACAAAAATCAAAAGAAAATATTAAATACCAGTTTGGAATTTTCCTGAAAAAGAATCATAAGTTACTAGGAACTATCAGCCTTTTTCAACTTAATCGGGGTCCCCTTCAAAGTGCATTGATAGGTTATTACTTAGATCAAAAAAATAATGGTAATGGGTACACTACAGAAGCAGTTAATTTGGTTATTGATTATGCTTTTAGAACTCTTAGTTTACATAGGATTGAGGCAGGCGTTATGCCAACTAACATAGGTTCAATACGTGTTTTAGAAAAGGCTGGTTTTCATAAAGAAGGAATCGCAAAACAAAATATAAAAATAAATGATCGTTGGGAAGATCATCAGGTTTTAGCCATAATAAATCCAAATGATTAATGTCTGCGTATGAGGTGCTTTAGATGAAAATCAAAGCTGTCTTTAAGGCAGCTTTTTCTTATGGAACTAAAGGGGCAGGTTAGCTCAATAAAAGGGAACTTTTACCTTTTTAGTTCGTATTAAAAGTATCAGGAAATAAAATTGTCCTTTGGGGGTGAAAAAGGTGGATTATGGATTATTGGTTATTGGTATAGCTCTTTTACTTGTATCATATTTAGTAGCTGTGAAAAAACAAACCTGGTTGTTGGCAGGATTTAATGAAAAAATGATAAATAATAAGACTTTATTAGGTACAGTAACAGGTGGGGTATTTTTTCTACCGTTAGGATTGTTAGTAGTGATCAATAGTTTTATTGACTATCCTTATGAATTAATGGTTCTAATAATTGCTATGTTGATTTTATTAACAATTGTGTACGTATTTATCAATAGAAGGTTACTTGATTAATTCAACTAAAAGGTACTATAGCTTTAATGAGCTGTGCCGATCACGATCAGCTCTATTTCTTATGAAACTAAAGTGGCAGGATAATAAAGGAGTGTTTTTTTGAAAAAGGTGTTAATAGGTATTGTTAGTATTGTGGTCTTATTTATAGGTTTTTTATTTTTTCTGAAATTATACCAGCCCTTAGTAGCTTATCCAAGTGCTTCAGCGAATGATAAACAGGTACAATTGGTTTCGGTAGGAAATAAAAGTCCATTTGGGGATATTCAAATTGAAGAAGTTCTTGTCAATGATAAAGTTGTACCTTCCAAAGTGAAAATACAAGAAAGTTATCATCCAAAAGGGTTTATTATCTCTGACAATTTTAATGGCGAAGAAGAAAGTAAATATATCTTCAAAGGATTAGATTCTATAACTCTTAAACCAAAAACAGACCCACAAAAGCAACTCAATAAAGTAAATGCTGGTACTGCAACAGAAGATGATACTATTTATGCTCTTTCGTTAGTGCATGAACAAAGTATTGACAGAGTCATAATTAAATACCACCATCTTAGCATGTCACATGAATTGGTTGTGTCAATGGTTGGATTGTGAAATCCTGTACTTAAACTAACGGGTGCTTTCGTATTATAAGGTTAGCCAGTTTTTACTGGTTGACCTTTTTTTAATAGAATCTATTATATCAGTAGCCAGGGTAGGACGTACGGGTGCGTGGGACTTGATCCCGTGAACTAAACTGTCCGCCCCCTACTTGTAGAAACATGTTTGAGGCTGGTTGGGACGCAGATCTCGAATAACAAGCGAAGCTATGACACTACATGGAGGACTAGGGGTACTGGTTAGTAAGTAGAGGAGGAAAAAACAATGAATCCAGTTGTTGGTCTGGATGTGGCAAAAGGAGAGAGCCAAGTTCAGGCATTTTTAGATCAATCTAAACCGTATGGGAAGAGCTTTTCAATGAAGCATATCAAAGAGGAGTTAGATCATTTTTTAGAATTTCTAAAAGAAATTGAAGAGGTGACAGGGCAAATGCCTATGGTCATTTTAGAATCTACAGGGCATTACCATTCTCCTGTTATTCAATACCTGGAGGAACAAGGGATTTCATATATCTTACTAAATCCGATTATTTCTTATCAGGCAAAGAAGTCCAGCTTACGGAAGGTGAAAACGGACGCTATCGATGCGTACCAGTTGTGTGTGCTGTATTACAAAGAGGATTTAGAACCTCATAAAATTAGAGGAATTCAGCTATTAGACCTTCGGAATTTGTCCAGACAACAGGAAATCGTAACGAATATGTATGTGGAAGCTAAACTTCAGTTTCACACCATTTTAGATCAAGTGTTTCCTGAATACCGGAAGGTTTTTGGTGATTTATATTCAAGGGTTTCTTTATTGATATTAAAGGAATATCCCACTTCAGAGGCGGTATTAACAGCCGGGGAAAGTAAACTAGCAGAGAGTGTTATAGAGTTCTGTCCTAGCCGATCGGGTCAATGGGCATGGGAAAAAGCAAAAAAAATAATGGACTCCGCGTCTCGAAATCCATTTCAAATAAACGTGTATCAAAGTCACGTAATCAATCTTCGTATGTATATTGAGTTGCTTTTTCATTACCAGGGACACCTCTCTGAGTTGGAAGATCGTATAGTGGCCCTGGCAAATGAACTGGAAGAATATAAGATCATCCAATCGATTCCCGGTATCGGAGAAAAAATCGCAGCCACGATTATCTCTGAAATTGGTGAAATCGATCGGTTTAATCACCCGAAAAAACTAGTTGCCTTCGCTGGAGTAGATCCAAGTGTTCACTCATCAGGTAAGTTTACGGCAACCATTAATCGTATTACTAAAAGAGGTTCGAGCAGACTACGTCATTCTCTGTATCTTGCCGTACTATGCGGCATAAGGAGTTCAAGGAACAAAAAGCTTAAAGCTTTCTTTGATAAGAAAAAATCGGAAGGAAAGCCAGCCAAAGTGGCGATCGTTGCCTGTATGAATAAACTTCTTCATTGGGTTTACGCTTTATTAAAGAGAAAAGAAGCATTCCTAGATTTATCCTGATTAACAGTTTTATGAAACAGAGAAAAATCCTTCCAAAAGGGTTTTGGAGGGTTATTTGTCATGAACAAAAATAGTATATCATAAGGGAAATGAAAATTTTAGAGAAAGATATTGACATCCTATTAGCTGGTTTAGTTCATTAAGAAAATAAAAAAAGTTGATTCCTTAAATTAGGAATCAACTTTTTTATTGGGAGAATACTTCCTTAGCGTTGTAAATCCGCATTTTCCTGACTCTACCCCTTAGAATGCATTCTCGGGCTCCTCGTCATACTTCGCATTTGAGAATGTAGCACCTTCTTCATCACTGCCATTATAAAGAAGGACTGCTAAACGATAAAAAAGCCAAACCTTGTATTATCAAGGGTTTGGCTTTTTAGTTTACTTCTAATAGTTACTGTTATGTAAACTAAACAATAAACCACAAATGATTATGAAGTTTTATCTTGTAGAAAAACTGAATCGAAGATCCAAAAAATTATAGCAGATAAAATAAATGTAAGATAAAAATTTAATGAAACAAAGGGATTTTCATATCCATAAAATTTAGTAATAATTGCTGTTACAATTGCAGATCCAAATCCATAGATAATTAGATAAATAATATTAAATTTTTTGGGCTTCTTATTTAATTTAAATTGTATGGGTGATCCAACGATTAAATAAAAAAGAAAGAAAATTAAAGCGTATATTACGGTACCTAATAAAGAGAAATTAGCTAAACCCATTGAAATCATACAAAAAATACTAAGAGTAATAGCTGATACAAGGGAACAGAGTAAATAGAGGAATATAATATCCGAAGAAGTTTTCATGTTTTTGACACACCTCGATAAAATAATGTTATTTTTTAGAAAAGATATTGCAATAAATCGTCATATTTGTAACAATAAACCATATCACCGCATTTAAATGGATTTTTTATCAGTATGGAAGTGGATTAAATTTTCCTACTAAAATTATATCAATTATTTATATAAATTTGGTATTTTTTTAAAAAAATAGAAAAAGAGGTAACTAAGTTGGATATAGTTAAAAACATTTTTTGTAAAACAATAATTATTTTGGGATTTATTTTAGCCATTCCTATGGTATCCTATGCTTCTTCTGAGAGTCAAAATGTTAAAATTGACAAAAGTAATGGTGAACTTACTTTAAAAATTGAAGAACCAGGAGATCTTTATAAAATTTATAAAGACGAAGAATTAGTTTATGAAGGTGCAAATAATACTTTCAATGAAACTATGGATTATGAATTACAAAAATACAAAATTGGTGTATATGAAAAGAATGAATTAAAAAAGGTTATATCTTTAAAAGTAACAAATAAAAAAGAAATAACAAATCTTAGAAGTGCTAGCACAGAAAATAAAGAAGATTTTGTAGATAAAACAATCAAAAACACAAGACTTGAAACAATTATTGGAGATAATTCTGTAACATTACAATGGCCAGAATTACCAGATGAAGATAAGTTATATGAAATTTATAAAGATGATGAAAAAATAGCTGAAACTACTGAATTAAATTATATTGATACAAATGTAAAACCAAATACAGAATATACATATACAGTAAAAGTCGATAATGTTTTATCTGAGACTGCTAAAAAAGAAGTTGCCGAAAAAGCTAAGTTAAGTACTAAAGAACTCAAAAAAGAAGACTATACATACAGTGGGACAGTTTCTACTTTGATTATGACTCCAGATAATAGCGAAGAATCTTTGAAAAAAGATGAAGTTATGAGTCCTATAGTAGAAAGCATGAAAGTAGAAAGTACGAAAAAATCAGGTATAAGTACAATGGCAGTTCCAAACTCTAATGAATTTAGTTTTGATTACAGAACGTTTATTCCATATAAAGGTGTTAAAAATCCTAATAAATATAGTGCGTATAAATATTTGAAAGGTGATAATAGAACTTCATTTGCTGCATATAGTGATGTATACAGAACAGAGTCTAAAGTTTATGCTATGCTTTCTAATCCTGCTGCATTAACACTTTGGCCAGATGTTCATGGTACATATACGTGTTCTACTTCAGCTTGTACAGATCCTAAATATGTAGCTACAGCTAGTAAATCTGGAATACAACTTAATAAGTACACTGTAGCAACAAACAATTTACGATGGTCAGTTAACCATGTTGTTGGTATTCCATTACCAGGTGTATATCCGGCCATTGATTACTACTATCTTGCAATATTAAGTAAAAGTTCATTTAGTGTAAGTGGTGATCATGATAAAGCTCCTAACCATGAGTTTTATATGAATTATCCAGCAGGAAGTAAAAAAATTCACACCTATGCTGTAAGTAGTGCAAATGATTTCTGGAAATTAATGGGTATTAAAACAACCTGGAGTTTTGATATGTAATTAAATAAAGATATTTTTTAAGGGTACCTAAAGGATCTTCGCAAGTTTGAAGATCCTTTTCTTATGCCAATAACATCTGATATTGGAACCAGCCTTAGCTCGGTAAATGTGATAAAAAGTTGGGGCTACCCCTAAGAGAGTACAATGGCTCGTAGAATGAAGGGGAAAGGTAAACCGAAATGATCTAATTTTGGTTTTTCTTAATGAACTAACGGGGCAGTTTAGTTGAACAAGAAATCATGGTAAAATTCATAAGAATTGTCGAGGTGATTGTATGAAATATACTTGTCCTTGTTGTGGATATAAAACATTAGATGAAGAACCTCCAGGAACACATGATATTTGTAGAATTTGTTTTTGGGAAGATGATAATTACCAATATGAATATCCAGATGAAGACGGTGCAAATAAAATTTCTTTTAGAGAGTCACAACAAAACTTTATAAAATTTGGCGTTAGCGATCTAGATTTTTCGGAAAACGTAAGAAAACCAAATAATTCCGATATAAAGGATCCAAATTGGAAACCGATATGAGTTTATATAGGGAATTATTAAACTAACGAGTGCGTTAGCTTAAGATAAGAGCTGTCTTTAAGGCAGCCTTTTCTTTATGCAACTAAAGGGGCAGGTGAGTTTTTTGTTAAATTACATCATTTTTATTATAGCGTTTTTAATTATTGCAATAGTGTTTGAACGTTGGTTGAAGAAGAAATTAAAGATTGGCAAAGGTAAGGGTCATTTTTACAAAAGTGTTAATAAATTTCATAAGTGGATTGAAACGTCTATGCTAATAGCGTTTCTTATCTTAATATGGTTTGTTGATAATACTATCCCCTTGCTTATTGGCTACTTCCTTATTTCATTAAGTTTTCGTACTTTCATGGAATGGAAATATAAAAGAGAAAAAAAGGAATACATTTTAACTCTATACTCTATGTTTATTTACCTTTTTGTTTTGATCACAGGCTTTTACTTAATTTAATATTATCTAAATAAAAACAGCCCCAATAAGGGACTTTTTTTTACTGTGTCCTTTATGAACTATCGGGTGCGTTAGTTTAAGTAGGTATGGCGAATTCCATTCTATATGCTCTTATGGTCAGCAAAGAAGGCTAGTGGGAGCTTGGTTTTACAGACACTTGGGTAATTCCATAGAAGAAGGAAGAAGCTTATGTGAGTTTATCCATATACAAAAACGGGGATATGTTACTAAACGATAAAGAGGAGGAGACATTTTATGAAACTCGAAGTTTTGTGTAACGTAGAGAATTGTACGTACTGGGCCGAGGGAAATCAATGTGTTGCCGACTCCATTTATGTCGTGGGCCTTGATAACAATGATGCTGACAATGTTGAGGAAACGGCTTGTAAAACCTTTGAACCTTGCAAACAATAATAGAATACTAAAGATTGAAGCTGTCTCTAAGGCAGCTTTTTCTTATGGAACTAAACCAGCCAATAGTTTGTCAACATTTTTCAATAAACACTTAAAATGTTTCATGTTATACTAAATTTGCGTATGCCAAATAACCCTCCAAGGTTCTCTGTTTGGAAAGTTTTGGACTGTTTAGTTATACTTTAAAACTAGGCTAGATCTTGGAAAGTTGATTTGCTTTTTAAAAGTGCATAAATCCAATGTAAGAATTTATTGGCACATGCTATCACCGCTACTTTAAAGGGCTTTCCTTCCTCACGTTTCTTATCATAAAACTCTCGTAATCTCTTGTTACGAGGAATGATTTCATCTGTCGTTTTCTTTTTGCGACAATCACGAATGGCACATTTTACAGCCATATACAAGGCGTGTCGTAGCCTACTAGAACCTCTTTTGGTAATCCGATTTAAAGTACCTTTGAATGTACCAGATTCAAAAACACTTGGATCGATTCCGGCAAATGCAACCAGTTTCTTAGGGTGATTAAACCGATCAATTTCCCCAATTTCAGAAATTATCGTGGCAGCGATTTTTTCACCGATACCAGGGATCGATTGGATAATCTTACATTCTTCAATACCTTTTGCTAAAGCATCTATCTCATCTTCAAGCTTGGATAGATGCTTTTTGTATTCAAGAAGCATATTAATATACATATCCAGGCTTAAGGTCAGACTATGATATAAGTTTTTCTGAAATGGATTTTGAGCTGCGGCGGCCATCAATTTTTCTGCCTGACTGTCTGCCCATTTTTGCGAACGACTTTTACATAATTCCTTTATTTTTTTGGCGACTGTCTCTTCACCAGTATCCAGGATTTTTTGTGATGTAGGAAATGTTTGTAAGGTTAGTAGAGAAACATATGAATGTAAGTCACCAAAAACCCCACGGTATTCAGGAAACACTTGATCCAGAATTGCTTGAAATTGTAATTTAGTTTGTACAAACAGGCCTGTAATATTTTCGTGTTGTCTTGTAAGGTTACGTAAGTTTAAGAGTTGGATTCCTCGCTGTTTATACGGCTCTAAGTCCTCTTTATAATACAGCTCGCAGAGATGACGAGCGTCAATAACATCTGTCTTTACCTTGCGTAAACTAGAACTCTTAGCTCGATACGATATGAGTGGATTTACGATAATCAATAAGTACCCTATATCCTCGAAAAACTGGACAACTGGTGTATGATAATGTCCAGTGGATTCTAATACAATGGGGGGCCGTCCCCCGGATACATTTTCTACTTCTCTAATAAAGTCTAGGAGAATAGCTAACCCTTCAAGAGTATGTGCTACTTTAAAGCTTTTTTTGTAAGGCTGCTTTTTATCCAAGAAAGCTTGAACCTGACTTTCCCCTTTTGCCACATCCAGACCAACAACTGGATTCATAAATTATCTCCTCCTAATATAAAGTCACCGGTACCCCATTTCCTTCTTGTAGTATCATAGCTTCGCTTGTTATACGAGATCATAGTCCCAACCAGCCTCAATCATGTTTCTACAAGTAGGGGGCGAACTGTTTAGTTGACGGGATCAAATCCCACGGGTGCGGACGTTCTACCCCGGCTACGGTTATCATATATCGATATAAAAAATGGTCAACCAGAAATATTTTCTGGATGACCTTATAATACGAACGGGGCAGGTTAGTTCATTAATAACTCATTTATGAATTGATTAATGATAAAATAATGGAATAATTTCCTTGATTAAATGGGGTGAAGAAATGTATTGGAAATTAAGAATTCCTCTTTTTTTGTTTGTTATGGGTGTTACATCTGGTCTTTATCAAAAGTTTCCTAACCTTTTTCTTGTAAATACATCTTATTTTATAAGAAGTGTTGTATATATTGGCCTAATTGGAATCATCTTTACCATTTTAGAAAATTCAAAAGTGAATGAAAAAAAAGTCCATATCATTATTGGGATGATGTTAATTTTTTCAGGAATTTTATTTGATAATCTAATGGTGTAAAGATCATCCTTAATCAACTAACAGGTGCGTAGCTGAAGATCGGAGCTGTATTTAAGTCAGTTTTTTCTTTATGCAACTATCGGGGCAGAATAGTTTAAAAAGGGTTATCAAAGGAGTCGGTAAGAATGAGTTTAGCTTCCTACATTGGCTGTAATATAGAATTACCTATTAACGATGATGAATATTCAGATGATTCTTTTTACATTGGAAGATGTTTTGCAGGAGATAGCGAACTGCAAAATTTAAAAAAATATCAGTTTACTAACCCTTATGTTTACGAGGTATCAAGTCATTGGGGAATTGAGATTTCGGAATATATGAATCAAGAAACCTGTGCTGAATCAAAAGTAAAACTGTTAGAACTTTGTAAAAGAATGGACAGCTATCTTGAAAAAGGGGATTATTTTGAACTGTATAGCTGTTGGATTGGAGATGAAACTGATAAGCGAGAGGGTGAGATAACTCTCCAAATCAATAACTTTGATATTGACCAGATTGAAATACCAGAAAAAACGTTAGTGAGATTTGAAAAATAAAGGCTTCTGTGCGTTAGCTGAAGATCGGAGCTGTCTTTAAGGCAACTTTTTCTTATGGAACTAAAGGGGCAGGATAGTTCCATAAGGAATACTGTTAAGTGACATTAAAGTTGTTTAAAAACGTCATTCATATTATTCCATTAAAGGGCCAGATTGTTGAGGAACATAGCAATTAGCAGCAAGCTAGTTTACTTAATAAATCCTATATACAATTAAAAAGGATCTTTGATTGGAAGATCCTTTTTTTATTGCTTAATTTATTTTCTTATTGTCTTTACTTAGAACATGAATTTCATAAGGGCCAGGAAATGATTTTTTTATTTGTTTATATTGAAAAAATTCATTTGTGAGTTCTTCAATACGTTTTCCTATTTCTTTAGCTTTTTTATCTGTACTGTCCATGGAAGTATTAATAATAATGGGATTCTGATTATCTAATATAGTTGTAGATGTAACTTTTAGATCCTTTATTTCTTTCAACCCTTGATCTATTGATGGCATAACTTTCATTTCCCAATCTCGTTTTAAATTTGATTTAAAACGTATTGGAATATCCTTAACATTGAATCCTTTTTCTTGAGCTAACTTAAGAAATTCTTTATGAAAATTGTTAACCTCATGTGGCTCAATAACTTCTTTATCGTTTCTATAGAACATTAAGTCCAATTGTATAATGCGTCCGTCAGTGGCTGAATATGAAGTTCCTGTCAACAAAACATCAATTTTATCGACCTTCTTCATTTCATTTGCTACTTCCTGAATAATTTTTTCCTCTCGTTTTTGTCTTTCTGTCTGATTGGTGTCATTCCAATAAGCAAGAACTTTTACTTTATAATCCATATACTTTTTTGTTTTCAATACTTCTTCAATATTACTTTGAAGATCGTCTTTTAAATAATTAAAATTTTTCTTGGAATAAGGTCTAATCACGAGAATGACTTCTTTCTTCTCTCGAGAAAGGGTTAAATCATAGCCATCTGGATGCCCTTTTTTCTTAAACACATTTTTGTTAAAAGAAGATTCAATGGCATTTTCTAATTTGATTGTTTCATAATAAGAAATTAAATTATTTGGACTACCTTTAGATGTGACATTATTATCAGAGCTTTCCATTTCGTTATTGGTTTTATTTGATGTACATGCTGCTACAAAAAATAACATACCGAATAAAATGAATAACATTGATATTTTTTTCAAAAAATCATCCCCTTGACTCATTAGCATTTTTACCCAACATTGTTAATTGTAACATAGTTTTTAATGTTCTTATTAAGCTTCTCCATTAGCCACCTATGAAGTGTTAATGTTTCAATAAGTGGGGAACCCTTAAACAGCTTTTAATTTTCCACAATCGGGCGCGATTCTTTAATAAGAATCGTTTTTCTTAATGAACTAACAGGTGCTTTACTTCATTACCAGGAGCTGATCAGCAGCTCCTTTTCTTATGCGAAAATATGGTAAAATGAGTAAAAAAGGAGGGGCAATATGAAAGTCGTTCTTCAAGCAATTATAGGTTCAATATCGATTCATGCAATCTATGTAGTCGTTATGATGTTAGTCGGTTATATAAAAACAAAAAACTATAAACCAGATATTGAGAATGCATGGGGAGCAGTAGAAAACCTTCACAACGAGGTAGAGTTTGTGAGTGCTACACCCTCTCATTTTTATGTATTATCATTTTTAGGAGTTTCAGTAATATGTGGAATTGTAATTTTATCGTTTGAAAAGTTAATGAACTAACGGGGTATGATAATTAATTATAGAATGACTAACGTGATAATGACCTTAATGATTAAGGGGGAGAAGGATGGAAATTCGTTCAGTGAAAGGTTCAGATTACTATGCAATATCACCGCTAATCAATGAGTGGTGGGGCGGAAGGCAAATGTCTGATAGGTTGCCGAAATTATTCTTTGATCATTTTACAAATACAAGTTTCATAGCCGAAAAGGATAGGGAAAAAGTCGGTTTCCTAATAGGGATTCTATCTCAATCTCAATCTGGTGAGGCATATATTCACTTTGTCGGAGTGCATCCTGAATACAGAAAAAATGATATCGGAAGACATTTATACAATCAATTTTTTAATGTCGTTAATGAAAATGGCTGCAATGTTGTCCGTTGTGTAACGTCTCCTGTCAACAAGTCCTCAATTGCCTATCATTGCAAGATGGGATTTGAAATGGAAGAGGGAGATACATTTATTGATGGTGTTTCAGTCCACTCTGACTATGACGGACTAAATCAAGATAGAGTTTTATTCGTGAAACAGTTATCAAATTACAAAGATTTTCAATGAAATCCTATTCTTAATAAAGTAAGGTCGACCAGTAAAAATCCGGTCGACCTTTTTTATAGAATCAACTAAGGAGGGACTGTCAGCTAAAGTGTGTTTTTTATACATTCCTAATGCTATCTAGAATAGCACTTACAATACCTGTTCTCTGTAATATTTCTCTGTAGCGCCTCATAATTATCTAATCTGCCCAGTGTATGCCCACCATGGTTAGTCGACTGGTATTTAGGTGATTTTCTTCTTCTTAGATAGCTCTTCTTTTATGGTCCTATAGGGACAGGATAGTTCACATCAGATAAGATATAATTTGGATTAATATACAAAATTTTGATGGGAATAGAAAGGAAGCATGAAAATGACAGAAATGATACCACTGACATCGGAGAATTTGGAGCAATGTATCGAACTCTACATGAACGTGTTTAATCGTGAACCATGGAATGAAAATTGGACATATGAAACGGCTAAAGAGAGACTTTCCGACTTATTGCATACGCCTAAATTTCTGGGTTTTTTATTTCAGGTTGATCACCATGCAGTTGGTTTTGTTGCTGGAAATAGTAAGGTGTCTTATCAAGGTTTAACTTATTATTTGGCAGAACTTTGTGTGAATAATGAAATGCAAGGTAAAGGGCATGGCTCAAAGATGCTTCAATCTTTAGAAGATGAACTGCAGAAGAGAGAGATTGAAAGTCTATATTTATTAACTGCCAATGACGGGCTTGCAGAAGCATTTTATCTGAAAAATGATTATGTTGTAAATGAAGATCGGGTGGTCATGAAGAAAAATTTATTTTGAAAAGTAGCCAAGGGGTGATGGAATAGTGTCGAAATCTGTAAAGTTGTATCAATTAAGCAGGAAAGTACATAAATGGACTGGATTGGTTTTATCCGTTTTTTTCATGTTCATCGCAGTCACAGGCCTCGTGCTTGTTTATATGTTACCACTCGGAGTGGCTGATGAGTTAAGGACGGGGAAAGAGGCGGATCCAGATCAAGCGATACCTATGGAGAAGGTCGTGTCCATTGCTACATCTCAGGATCTTCCAGGTGCGGACTCGGTTGAAGATATCTTTAGAATTGAATACAGACCAAGTGCAAATGTGTACCAGGTTCGCTTTAATAACGGTCAAGGTGTTCAAATAGATGTGAGTACGGGAAAAGTGCTATCCACAAATCCAGATTACTCGACGTTCCTCATCACTTTGCATGATGGAACCTTCTTTGGCGATTGGTATAGATACAGTATCCTTACAATGACGGGTTTATCCTTAATCCTGCTGTCATTTTCCGGGTATTACATGTTCGGGTATCCTCTCTATAAGCGTCTAATGGCGAATAAAAGGCAATCTTAATAGGAGGTGGTAATGTGTCTATAAAAGGTTTGAATCACTTTTTATTTTCAGTTTCGAATTTAGAGAGTTCCATAGAATTTTATCAAAATGTTTTTGATGCTAAATTGTTAGTTAAGGGGAGAAACACTGCCTATTTTGATTTGAATGGAATATGGCTTGCCCTGAATGCAGAAAAAGATATTCCCCGTAATGAAATAAGCCAATCATACACACATATCGCATTTTCAATAGAAGAAGCTGACTTTATGAACATGTACGAGAAACTAAAGGAATTGAATGTAAACATCCTGACAGGACGTCCAAGAGATGAACAAGATAAGAATTCCATTTATTTCACCGATCCTGATGGTCATAAGTTCGAGTTTCATACAGGTACTTTACAAAACAGAATAGATTACTACAAACAAGAAAAAGCCCATATGGAGTTTTACGACTGATAATTAAACGATGAAAAGGGGAATGTTTGTGAAAACTATTGGCCTTATTGGCGGAATGAGCTGGGAATCGTCGCTGGAGTATTATCGACTCATCAATGAGGAAGTAAAAGCCAAATTGGGAGGATTGCATTCAGCAAAATGCATTTTATATAGCGTGGATTTTGAAGAGATCGAACGCCATCAAGCTGAAGGGGATTGGGAAAGTTCCGGTAAATTATTAGCCGATGTAGCCCTGTCTTTGGAAAAGGCAGGTGCCGAAATGATTGTCATCTGTACAAATACGATGCATAAAGTGATTGGACATATTGAAGAAAAAATCAGTTTACCGATTTTACACATTGCTGATTCAACGGCAAAACAAATTCAAAAGTCCAAAATCAGTACCGTTGGTTTACTGGGCACTAAATATACGATGGAGCAAGACTTTTATAAAACACGAATTGAGTCTAATGGCATCAAGGTTTTGATACCAAATGACGAGGATAGAAACGTGATCAATAAAGTAATTTATGAAGAATTATGTTTAGGGGAAATCCAACAATCATCAAGGGATCATTACAAAAAGGTCATCAAGAGATTAGTGGATGAAGGAGCGGAAGGAATAATATTAGGCTGCACCGAAATTGGATTACTGGTAAAAGCAGAGGACTCAGAAGTGCCATTATTCGAAACAGCTGTTATACATGCCATTGAAGCCGTTAATATGGCTTTAGAAAATTGATGTGATTAGACACTGTAATAAGGAAGGTTGCTGCGGCAGCCTTTTTTTTGTGGAGATGAGGGGAAGGAGAATTCAGGTGATTTAACCGAAATAATGGAATGGTATGGTATGTTAAAGTTTTACTAGACGATATGACTCGAATTTAAAGGGAGATAAAGATGAGAAATGTAATATATATATTTATTACTAGTTTGATTTGGCTTTTATCAGGAGCTTTTTTGTTCATCCATAGTAAGGGGATGATGAATGTTAGCCCTTGGGGGATGCACAATGTTGTTCATATAACGATACAAATAGCCGTTATTCTATTACCGGTTATTGGGCTATTTTTATCCATTCTTATTAAGAAAAGAGTCATAAAATACGTAATGATTTTAGGATGCTTAATAAATATTCATTATCTCTCCATCCCATTTATCTTTGCTTGGTTACATTACTTTAAGGTGTTTGATACAGTAGAATGCTTTTTGCAACAATATCATGCTTAAGCTGTGCTTATGCAGGTAATTAGTCAAAATGAAAATGATATGATATTTATTTTGCAGTAAAGGAGAAGGTTGGCTTATCTAAAGAAAGATGCAATCTTTTCATATGTTCTTCTCGGTTAGGCTAACGGGTGCTTTACATTAATAACAGGGTTGCTGTGGTGGCACTAAAGGGGCAGGATAGTTCCAGAAGGAATACTGTTAAGTGACATTAAAGTCGTTTAAAAACGTCAGTCCTGTTATTCCATTAAAGGGCCGGATTGTGGAGGGGAATTTTGATTCTACAAATAATTGGGGAATCGGAAGAAGGAAAGCTATGGATAATTAGTGATGTAAGTTTATGCTTTTTATGTAATAATTACTTTGTAGAACTGTAAAGTTACAATTCATACATAGTGAAGGTGGGGATCATAATGGCAACGGGAACGCATACTGTAGTAGTTCCAGCAGATGTACAAGCAGTTTGGGATTATGTCAGTGATCTCGAAAAATGGGCAACGACAGTACCAGCCTATAAAGAACATGAAATCATAAATGACAAGCAATCTATTTGGACATTTGAAGGTAGTGTGAAAGGTATTAAAAAAACCATACAAGCGCAGGTAGATATTACCGAATGGAATGAACCTTCAAATATTAAGTTTGAACTAAAAGGTTTATCAGATAATTTTACAGGAAGCGGTCACTTTACTGCAGAAGATGTTAATGGTAAAACAATAATGACTTGTACAGTGGAAATCCATGCAGGCGGATTATCTGGTGCGGTGTTAACACCAATTATTAAATGGGCTGTTCCAAAAGTAGCATCTCGTTTAACAGAATCTATCGCACGTAAAATTGCAGTATTCTCATAGTTTTTTCAAAGATTGAAAGCCAATTCATTTTGGAGATACCTTCTCTGAAGTATAGATGGTAACATTCTGAAGTGACCAATATAATGATATCGAGCTCTACTAGAAATTTTATAATTAGCGGAAAGGGGGCTGTCCCAAAAGGATGGCCTCTTTTTTTCAATATTCCAGAATCGCATTTCTTAATGAACTAACGGATGCTTTAGTTCATTAAGGGTCACTAAAAATAATCAAACTATTTTATAAAAACTTTATAATAATTGACAAGAAAAGAATCCATTTTGATCAATCTTTTTTCAAAATGGATTCTTCTTTATTTACGTTAATATGTGAGTTTATGGGGAACCTTTGATTAATCTTTATTACAACAGAAAACTAACGGAAATGAAAATTTATAGAGAAAGACCATCTTAAAAAAATCATGGTCTTATTCAGTGCTCACCAACTTTAATTAGGGCTTTTCACTGATTGAATTCGTTATCGGACGTTCGATAGGTATTTTTCGTGTACATAACCTGTTCCCTTACCATACTGAATTTTATACCAAGAACTGCTCTTAGTGATAACTGTAACGATTTGGTTTTTCTTCAAAGAGCCAAGAACTTTCCCTGATGTGGATGGTTGGGAACGGACATTTAACTTCGTAGCATTGACCTTCCCAGTCATTTTCTTAGCTGCCGGTTTGTTTAATGTGTAGGAAGTGGTCGTTGTACGTTTGTTCTGGCTTGGATCAATCGCTGTAATGGTAAACATATACTTTCCGTTCGATACCTTTGATACATTCCATGATGCACTTTGGACACCGGCAGTGTTTGCAGCATTATTGGTTAGCGTCGCCACGGTTTTGCCTTTTGCATCTTTTACTTGAACGGTTACCTTCGCCTTTTCATTAATCTCATACTTCAAAGCAACATTACTCGTTTTTGAATCATAGGAGGTCTTTATATTATTAATGGAAGGTGCCGTTATATCGGGTTTTGTTAAAGTAAATGGAACCGTTGCTGAGCTTTTATTTTTATTGCTGTCGATCGTTGTGATTTCAAATGAGTACTTACCGTTCGAAATCTTCGATACATTCCAAGATGTCCATTGGACACCGGCATTTTTGTCTACATTATTGATCGGAGTAGCTAAGATTTTGCCTTTTACGTCTTTTACTTGAACGGTAACCTTTGCTTTTTCATTGATCTCATACTTCAGGAAAACTTTATTCGTTTTTGAGTCATATGAGGTATTTGTATTTTTAATAACTGGAGCCGTTGTGTCAGGCTTTGTTATTGAAAATGGAACAGATGCTGAACTAGTATTATTACTACTATCAATCGCTCTAATTTCAAAGGTGTATGATCCGTCGCTTGCCCTTAAAGCATCCCAAACGGCTATTTGCAATCCTGACGGCTTTTCGTCCCCTTTGACAAGAGTAGCGACGACATGCTCTTTTTTATCCTTAACTTCCACTGTCACCTTCGCTTTTTCATTCGTGACAAAGGTTAATTTGACTTGGTTTGTTTTAGAATCGTAATACGTTTTTATATCTTTAATCGTTGGTGCTGTTTCATCTTTAGGTGCAGGGTCTGGAACTGGTGTTGGTATTGGAGTTGGAATGACAGGTGCCGGATCCGGCTTTACTGGTTCCACTTCCTCAGCTTCTGGCTCATAGGCCTGTTTTAAGCTTGTCCCTTCATAATAGAAAGCAAGAATCTCGGGATATGTACGTCCCTGTTCGCCAGCCTGTTTCGCTCCATACTGACTTAGTCCGACACCATGGCCGTAGCCCTTGCCTGAAACGTTAATCTCATCCCTTGCCGTATCCACTTTGTCTACTAAAAAGCTTTTCATGAAGCTCAGACCAATAATGTCTCTTATTTTCGAAGCCGTTACATCTTCTAATATTACACTTTGCTGTAGCGCTTTCCCCTTTTCTTTCACCATAAATTCAATTGTAATACTTCCTTTACTCACCCTGCCGCCACTTGTTGGTGCATGAAGGGATAGGAAAGGGACAGCCGTAATTTTAATGTCTTTACCTGTATAGCCATTTGTCTGTAGCCATGCTCTTATATTAGAAATTACTGGAGTTTGTTCAGCTTCCTTGGTATTAGCCCACCATGTATCTGCTTTTGTCAAATCTAAATTTGTTAGGTCTATTTGTTGCTTTTTTACACTAAAACTCCAAACGATTTGCGGATCATATGGATCGTCTTTGACCATAAAATATGGTAGCTCTGCACCAATCCAAACATTATTGTTGGACTCGGTTTTCCCTCCATTGCTAGAGGAAAAAAGTGCATCTGAACCTATATGTAGTTTTTCACCATAACCGATGACCTGACCTTCTGTTGCTTTAACAGCTTTTGTTGAGTTTTCGTGCCAAGTGTAGCCACCGTATACCTGGTAACTCATTGTGTCATCGGGCGTTCTGTTGATGTAGCTCATCGCATAGGTTCTTGCCGCAACAGCCTGTGCCTTTAAAGCTTCCTGATTCCATAAAGCCGGCATTTCAGCTGGAACAACCCCTTTTAAATAATCTTCAAGACCAATTGAGTTATATGGACGGATGAATTTCCCATCTTCCATAATGAAACGGAAACTACCTAAGTATGTACGACCATTAATCGAAAGCGGACCGTTCCCTGTTTCAGACTTCACTTCAATCTCAGAAGCTTTGCCTATTTCTTTTGAATCTGTCAGAACAACAATGTCCGTACCGCTGACCCTTAACGTATACTTCTTGTTCGATTCTAGTTTTACATTTGCTAGATTCGTAGTGTACGTGACTTCCGGTTCGACGGTAATCTCAGATTTGTTACCGAGATAGCCTTTTAATTTAACCTTAATGATCGAATCGGCTGCCGCCTTAACTGATATTTCTGGAAGCAAAAATAGCATGAGAACGAGTGTTACAAACATCCATATTCCAAACCGCACCTTTATCATTGAATAACCTCCTCTGAATTTGAAAATACACTAAATAATAGTATACCATCCATAATTAGACATCAGGTATATTTTACTATTTTAGGAGTCCCACCTAATTGCCATCACCAGCACAACCAGTAAAAGATGAAAAGACGGCATTCAAGACAGCCTTTTCTTATGGAACTAAAGGGGCAGTTTAGTTGTATAACGCTCTTCAACAAAACGCACAGTTTTTTGAAAAAAGGATAACGCTGAATGTTCGAGAAATTTTAATATGATGAATTTTATTGTTGTAGTACACATATTGGACAAGGTTTAATGGAATTTCAGTGTGTTTTTACAAATTGAGGCTAAATAAGGTATGACCATCCATATGGACAATCCAAATAAAAAAGTAGACTCTAAAAAAAAGTCTACTCTCATAAGCTTATTTAATTAATTATATACTTGAGCACGTGGTGCTGGTGTTGATGCTCATAATTCTTCAGTATAAGCTAGCTTGCTTACAGATTTCTGTCGATGAAACTGAAACTCCTACAAAAAAGTTTAATACTAATACTATTTTGATTGCTCTGTACCTACAATTTGGATTTCAAGCCCCCACGGACTAGTAATATAGAAGAAGCCGATTGGACTATATACTCTAACCGATACACCAGGAGTATTTTCAAAATAAGTGTAGGCCATTTTAAGGTCCGTTACTGAAATTGCTAAATGCGCTGTACCAATATCTGCAGGTTTTGGTCCAACATTTTGTTCAGGGTCAGTCCATTGAACAAGCTCTAATTTCTTCCCACCATATTGGAGGAATGCTGCGCCTTGTACAAATGTCAAACCATCAAAGTTCATTGAAAGGCTACCAAAGTAAAGTGAAATAAAAGACATTGTTCCTTAATCAACTAACGGTTGCTTTAGCTTAGGATCAAAGCTGTCTTTAAGGCAGCTTTTTTCTTATGGCACTATCGGGGCAGGATAGCTGAAGAAGAACAAAGAATAATATTAATGTTTTTCTTGGGTTTAGACATTATTTAATATGTCTATGTTTATGCTGGAAAGGTTTAAAAAAGCAATACCTTGGCAGGCATTGCTTTTTTTTTGATCTGAGGTGGATTAGTGAGTAAGTAGGATGAGGATATCAATGTAGAAGTAGCAACTTTTACTAGAAAAGATTTGCCTCCATCTGTTTTAGCAACCTTCTTAGAAGCATCCTTTCGTCCAAAGTAATATCTGTTAATAGCCTATCTTGTTGTTTTCTCCACTTTTCATTAACAGGGGCTTCAAGATTTTTTCCAGCGTCGGTAAGGAAAATCCTGGTAATTCTTTTATCGTCGTAATCTTTTCGTCGAATAATTAGCTCTTTCTTCTCAAGAGCTTTAACCATATTAGTAACTGTGGGAGCCTCGCAATTTAATTTGTTACAAAGTTCAACTTGAGTTAAGCCATCTTCTTTCCAAAGTTTACATAAAAGGTTATCTTGTCCAACATGCAAGTTAAGATCATGTAGTAAATAATTGTAATTTCTTCGTGTCTGTGACGAAATTTTGTCTAATAGCTCTCTTATTTCATCATTTAACATATAAAAACTCCCCGTCTAAAATCATTAGTGACCTAACTATAACTTGGAGTGTATTTTAAGTCAATTTATGGGTCATAGCCCAACTAATCGTTTGAACTTTTTGCCTTTTCACCATACTCTTTACCAAACGCTTCCATCATATCTAGAACAGGGATTAATTTCATTCCTTTTTCTGTGAGTGAATACTCTACTTTAGGAGGGACTACAGGAAACACTTCACGTTTAATGACACCATCGTTCTCTAATTCTCTTAGTTGATTAGTGAGTGAACCTTGTGATAGGTCCCATAGAAAATTTTTGATGTCAGAATAACGACGTTTAGTTCCTTTTAAGTACCAAAGAATAAAATACTTCCAACGTCCAGATAAAACATTTTGAGTAAATGCTATTGCGTACATATCTTCTTTTTCATCTATAAATTCTCTTTGAAATCCATCTTTACAAACCTTCAATTTATTTCACTCCTGTCTATAAGTACAAAAATATGTACTATATCCATTTAGATTGCCCTCTTTTCAACTAATTATAATGACTTTATGATTGTGTACATAAACCAAAGCAAATAATTACTAGTTAATTATTTTTATCTGAAAGACGATAAGATTAACATTATTTTTTGGTTTTATAGTTAGTAGGCTAACTAATTATAACATAGATAGGAGTTTTTGATTAGTGGATATAGGAAATTCAGGACTAAAATTGTCGATCTTAGACTTCGTTCATATTTATAAAGAAAGTAATGCTAGAAAAAGTCTTCAAAATACAACAGAAATGGTTCAATTAGCAGACCGTTTAGGATACACCAGGTATTGGTTCACTGAGCATCACAATACAACTACTTTGATGAGTACCTCACCTGATATGTTAAGTATGCATGCAGCTGCTCATACCAAAAACATTCGTGTAGGTTCTGGTGGGGTTATGTTACCTAATCACAGTCCTTTGAAAGTGGTGGAGAACTTCACTCTTTTAGAAGGATTATATCCAGGTCGAGTGGATCTTGGTATAGGGAGGGCCTCTGGAACGGATGGCTGGACTATGTGGGCTTTGCTGAGGTCCAAAGAATTATTAGGAGTAAATGATTTTCCCGAGCAATTAGACCATTTGCTTTCCTTTTTTGACCGTAACTTCAAAATTACTCATCCTTTTAGTAACATAAATCCTCCTGGAGACAAATCGATGGTACCTGATATGTATATGTTGGGTTCTAGCGAGGGGGGATTACAGTTTGCACTCGAAAAAGGCTTGGGATTTGTATTTGCTGCACATCTCGCACCACAATTAGCTGTTCCGATGTTAAGAACTTACAATTCTAACTTTAAACCTTCGTCTTATTTAAGTGAACCGAAAAGTATGATGGCGACTATTGTTATCACAGCCGAAACTGAAGAAGAGGCTAAGTATATTGCAGGACCGGCAGAGTTACTATGGACACGGATGAGTACAGGTTCAAAAAACCTTACATTTCCTACACCAGAAGAAGCCAAAAATCACAAATATACTCTAGAAGAAGAAAGAGCTAAGGAAAGAAATAAAGAACGCTTTATTATTGGCAGTGTAGCAAACGTCGCTGACCAACTTACTAAGACTGCGAAGGCAAGTTTAGTTAATGAAATTATTATTGCTGATTTTTATCCAGATCAAGAAACTCGAAAAAGAGGACATGAATTATTGGCAAAGGAACTAGGGTTAATACAAAAAAATAATGAACTCGGTATGTAAGAAGGAGAATTCAATAGTGATTGGAAGAAAACTTAAACTTGGAGGCATCATCGACGGAGTTGGTTGGAACTATTTTGGATGGCGACATCCTGATATACCAGCAAACGCCAGCGAAAATATTGATTTCTATGTTGAAAAAGCCATCCAACTTGAGAGTGCGAAGTTTGATGCGGTTTTTTTAGCTGACGTCAGTCATATTGGACCGGGCATGATACCACATTATCTTAGCATGTTTGAAGGAATATCTATCTTGTCTGCATTGAGTATGGTAACTCATTCTATAGGATTAACTGCTACAATAGCTACTTCATATGCTGATCCATTTACAGTTGCCAGACAGATAGCTTCGCTGGATAAGATTAGTAATGGTCGAGCCGGATGGAATGCTATCACTTCTAATCCAGGAGGTTTAGCAAATTATAGCCGTACTCATTTAAGAAAATCAGACCTTTATCCACTGAAAGAAGAATTTCTAGAAATTGTTGAGGGTCTTTGGGATTCGTATGAAGATGATGCATTTATACGTGATAAAAAAAGGGGAGTATTTTATGACCCAAGTAAGATGCATTCATTAAATTATACAGGCAATTACTTTTCAGTAGATGGACCTTTAAATATTAGTCGTTCTAGACAAGGAAGACCAGTTGTCTTTCAAGCTGGCACTTCCTCAGCTTTTATGGATATAGCTGCTAAGCATGCTGAAGTCATCATGGCGCCTGGAGATAATTTTGATTATCTAAAGGGATATACTGCTGAACTGAAAAGAAGAGTGGAAAATCAAGGACGATCACCAAACGCACTACTGATAATGCCTTCTCATAGCCCAATAGTGGGTAAAACAGAAAAAGACGCACTAGAAAAATTGAGAGAAATAGAGTCATTAATGCCTATTGGTCATAGACTGCCAAGGCCTCAATTGATGGGATCAGCGGAGAATGTGGCAGAGAAAATAGAACATTGGTATAGAGAAGGGATAATGGATATCTTACTAATTAGACAAGATTACCCAGCAGGATTTGAGGACTTTATTAAGTTAGTTGTCCCAATATTACAAGAAAAAGGCATATTCAAAAATGAATATGAGGCTAATACACTTCGAGGAAATTTAGAGCTACCTTACCCTGAGAATATGTATAAAGAATAACAAAAATTAAACCAGACAACAGAAGGAGAAGTTAACAACATGAACAGTAACCGAATTACAAATCTATTAGGTATAAAATATCCCGTTATTTCAGCTGCAATGACATGGGTCACATCAGCAGAGTTTGTTGCAGCAGTATCAAATGCAGGTGGAATGGGTGTATTGGGGCCAAATGCAGGTCAAAAAGAAAAAGCGACAAGCGCAGAAGATATGGCAGACCGATTAACAAAAGAAATTCGCAAAGTGAGAGAATTAACTAACAAACCATTTGCAGTAAATTACATTTTTCCAATGGGAGGGGCTTCAGAAGATCCATTTACTAATGCTGTTTTTGAAGTATTGGTTAAAGAGAATGTAAAGAATGTTATAGCAATTGGACAGGGGGTCGTTGATCGTGAATTGAAACGACTTAAAGAACATAACATTAATGTGATTTACAGAGATCTAAGTCCTACAGTAGACAAACTAGTCAAAGCTGAAAAAACAGGTGTAGATGCATTAATTGTTACAGGTTATGAAGCTGGTGGTCATATGAGTGATTATAAAATTAGTACTCTTTCTCTTGTTCCACAAATAACCTCCCTAGTAAATATCCCTGTTATTGCTGCTGGAGGGATTATAGATGGTCGTGGAGCGAAAGCAGCAATGTCTATGGGAGCAGAAGGGGTATATATGGGGACTAGATTTATAGCGACAAAGGAGAATCCAGCAAGTATAGAAACAAAAAAAGCTATCCTTAATGTAAAGAGTGAGGAGTTTATTGAATTTAAATCAGGTACGGGACATTTGAGGACGATACCGACAGAAGCGGGTAAAAAGGCACTAGAATTAATCAACCAAGGTAAACCTAAGGAAGCATATAAATATTATGGAGAAGGGTTCAAAATAGGGATGTTAGACGGAGACCTTGTTAATGGTACCATAAGTGTATCTGAATCAGCTGGAGGCATTAAACAAATTCTAACATGCCAAGAAGTGGTTGAAGAAATTGTTCGTTCAATTGGGTAAAGATTAGCTTTAATCTCAAGGGAATTCAAACTAGGTAAGTACACTTGGTTTCATGACCGGTTTACCACTATCGGTAAACTAAGTGGATAAGAATCAAGTAGGTTTGGCGTTTTGCAATCTGACAATTAAAATAATCAATAGAGAAGAGGATACAAATGAATGATACCATTAAATTGCTTAATAAGCATACATCCATACGCTCTTATACAAATCAACCACTGACAGAGGAACAAAGGGTTGCAATATTTAAGGCAGCTAATCAAACATCATCTTTTAGTCTATTACAGGTAGTTTCTATCATTAGAATTACTGATCCAGTTCTTCGAAAAAAGGTGATGCAACTATCTGCAAATCAGCCTTATATTGAAGAAGCAGCAGAGTTTTGGATTTTCTGTGCTGATTTTAACCGAAATCATCAAATAGCCCCAAAGGTGGACCTTAATTATATTGAATACCTTTTAATAGGTTCATTCGACGCTGGGTTAATGGCTCAAAGTGCTTTAACTGCAGCTGAATCAATGGGACTCGGTGGTGTATATATCGGTGGAGTAAGAAGTAATATTAATGAATTAACTGAGTTATTAAGCTTACCAAAGTATGTGGTTCCTTTAGTAGGGCTATGCATAGGCCATCCTGCTGAAGAGAAACCTGGACTAAAACCACGTTTACCTCAATCAATGGTAATGTTTAATAATCAGTATCAATCTCTAGATGAACAAAAATTAGCAGATTATGACCAACAGATGCGTGAATATTACCGAAATCGTACTGTTAGAGCGCCATTCACCGTTAAGAAAGTAAAGGGATGGAAAGATCATATTGAGGATCATCTTGAAAGAAGCAAACAGCCATTCATGCTCAAGTATTTAAACAAACAAGGATTTGCAAAAAAATAGCAGTTATTAAAATGTTTCCACAAAAATAATGTACTTTTGAAGACTACACTTAAACATCGGTGCATTGATCTAAAAATGATTAATGCCCTCTTTTATTTTAGTTTCATTTGAAAATAACCTGGCAGGATAATAGGAAAAAGGATAAATTCTTTATCATCTAAGGTTTATTATTTTTAATAAGCTGTTTACCTAAAACTAATGTAGATGAACAGTGTTAACAGTAAAAGATATAAAATATGCAAAAATAGTGATCAAAGTTATTTTGATCACTATTTTTGGTTCCAAATTTTCTATGTCTTCTATTCAATCTAAAATTTAATACCAGAGCAATCATCAATATGGGTTTCCTGAATTATGAATTATAAGTTTCTCTGTTTAGATTTACAATATCTTCATGAGATAATTCAGCTGATAACTTCTCTATTACCTTATCCCGTAGGAATGGGGCTTTTTCTTTATTTGCTTTTTTCAATGCTTTTGTTAGTTCTTCTTTTGTTAGTTCTGTGCAGTATGCAGGAGTTCCTGGTTGTTGTCTCCACGAATCATTTAAAGAGCCACCATCCACTGCATCAAAGCCTAGTTCGTTTACTACGTCCATGATTACTTGTTGAAGTGATTGGTCATTACCGGCAATCGCCATAGCAATGCGACCACTAGCACCTTCGGGGGTTCCTTTATTTTCTAACGTATAAGCTAATTGGTTGTTGAAAGCTTTAATGACAGGTCTACCTAATTGATTTGAAACCCATACACTTTCAACCATCCCGTCCTCAATTTCTTCAATCTTATTGTCTCTAAAAGGATAATAATTTGTAGTGTCTACAACGATTACTTCCTCTCCAATTTTATCTACAATGTTACGAATGCTTGGCATTACAAGAGAAGGGAGAGATATTATAAGAACATCAATATTTGTTATTACATCTTCTAAACTCACAGGTGTTCCAGCAAGCTCTTTTCCTTCCAAATGTTCAATTCCTCGTGCATCTGCAATTTTGACATCATTTCCAGTCTTAACTAATTTTTTAGAAATAATTGACCCGATAGTTCCTGCACCTATAATTCCAAATCTCATTATTGTTCCTCCTAAGAATGTGTATATCAAAGAATTATTCTGCTTAAAGTTAACAATGATATTATTATCCCTATCAATAATAAATATCACCTCTTTATCAATCCATCTCATTAGATAATAAAAACGTATTGAGTGTTTGTTACATATACTAGAATGCATCCAATTCTAATTTTTTTGAAGAAGGCAATAAAAATTGCCTTAGTACATTTTTTTGTACTTAACAATAGAATGCAGGTGAATGAGTGTCTAGAAAAGTAAGGATGGATGTATAGTCTAACGGCAATTTTTTCTTATGATAAAAGATTGTGAATGAATACACTTAAACTAACGGATGCGATAGCTGAAGATCGGAGCTGTCTTTAAGGTAGCTTTTTCTTTATGCAACTAAAGGGGCAGGATAGTTGTATAAAGGGGTTCAAAAACATTTAGATAATCTTCACCTAAATGTTTTTTTGTTTGGTTTTTTTGTACGACTGTACTAAAATAAGAACATGAGTAAAAAAAATAATCCAACTAACCAAAAACAAATGTCATTCATCGAAAAAGCTCGTAGAGCTCAAATTGTGGAATGTGCGATTGAAACAATCGCAGAAGTAGGTTACGCTCAAGCCTCTTTAGGACAAATTGCAAAACGTGCAAAAATCAGTAAGGGGGTTATTTCTTATCACTTTGCAAATAAAGAGGAATTATTGGAGCAAATACCTATTGAATACTATATGGCTTGGCAATCATATATTGCTCCACGAATAGAAGCTCAAAAATCTCCTAAAGAAATGCTTCGGGTGTATATTGAATCCAATCTTACATTCGTAGATGAAAATCGGAAGCATGTTTTCGCTGTTATAGAAACGGTTTCTAATCAGAGAACTGCTGATGGTAAACTTCGGTTTGCAGCAGACCATGATGAAACTATTTTACTTCCAATTGAAAATATTCTCACCCTAGGGATGCAAGAAGGAATTTTCCGAGAATTTACAAGACCATCGGCAAGGGTGATGGCGTTAACAATAAGAAATGCCATTGACGGGTTCACCATTGAATTAATGAGAAAGCCACATTTAGATGTTCAGGAGTATACTAGAGAACTGGTTACAATCTTCGATAAATCAACTAAAAAGTAATGTGTCACATAGGAGGATAACAATGATTTACTATGAGGTACTTTGTTATAGTTGTAAAAAAATATTCAGAGTATACGAAGGTTCACTAAAATATAAACAATTTAAGGAAAGAAAGAGTAGGACTTTTTGTTGCGATGATTGTGGTCATAAAATACGCATTGAAGCAATCAAAAATTTCTTTAGATAGTAATAGATTGTGAAGGATTGTACTTAAACTAACGGATGCGTTAGTTCATTAAAAACTATGGAAAATGATAAAACAATTTTATAAAAGAATCATTCAATTGAATATATTAAGAGCGTGTTTTGGTCAATCTTTTTTCAAAACACGCTCTTTCTTTTCGTCTACCAAGGTTTTTAATAACAATATGATTAAACTTTATTTTAAAATACAATCAAAAAAAATGGATAAGTTGGGTATAATTGAACTTACCAAGGAGAAACTTGTCCTTTTCCACCGACCATACCGCATAGATTATGGAATCTCAAAGACAGAAGGATTAGTCGCTTTTGGTGTGGGTCATACACATCTTCAATTATTTAAGATGAAAACTATCAGTATGGGATTTTCCTTTATCCTTCCAAGTAACATGAACTTTATAAATATGCCCTTTCTTAGGCCTATCTCCACCATAAAATCTTGCAGAAAATGGGTATAATACCGTTTCTTCACCGTCTTCGGCTATTCCTTCTTCAAAATCTCCTACAGACATTAGATTTTTATTATTATCTGTAAAAGTTATATCTTCTACAGTAACTTTATCTCCAGACTGTTGCTTAAGGGTGCCAGTCCAACCCTTTTCAACATATTGATCTTGATTCTTTTTATAAGTTGCTTTCCACATTCCGTTTTCAGATGTACCCCAGATTGCAATACTGTTGTAATACCAATATACTCCTCCACCCAAAAGTACAAAAATAATTAATAATTTTAAATAACTTTTCTTTTTCATGAAATTCCCCTTATATAACTTTTTGTAACTGCGTTTCTTTAATTTACCAGAAGTTATTAAAGCAAACTATCTTTTTTTATTAAAATAAAATATGAATATGATATGTAGAGCTAGTTTACATAAATTTTTACAAACCCAGTGATATCAATGGGTTTAAAATGGCATCGAATTATCCAATATACAGGATTTGATACATCGTTGATACCAGGCCTTTTGTCGGGAAATCATGGCAGCTTTTTCTTATGGAACTAACGGGGCAGGATAGTTCCATAAGGAATACCTAAATATCAGATCTAACGAGGAAACTATTTTAAGGAGGAAAACATGAGCTTGGAGCATGTTTTTCACCTTATTTCTAAGATGATATAAACGTCAGTTCTATAAAAGAACGAAAAAATCTCTAATCTAAACTTTTAGAGATTTTTTTAATGCAAAAACACAACTTTTATTTAGCTAATACGTCTAAGTATTGAACATTCAAGAAAAGGAGGGTTGGTAACTTGTCGAAGAACATAAAAGAAGAACTTGCAGATTGGTATGACCGACATAGTAAATCCATTTTAAGTTTTATTTTATTGATGGTTAAGGATTATCAACAAGCAGAGGATTTGACCCATGATACCTTTGTAAAAGCGTATTTATATCATAATTCATTTAATCAGCATTCGAGTGAAAAAACATGGCTATTCAGTATCGCTCACAATTTAACGGTCGATTTTTTAAGAAAACGTAAACCCAGCAGATTCTTTAAAGAAGTATTTCTTTTGCAAAAGGACAATAACTCATTGCCTGAAGAAATGATTCAAATAAAAGAGGATTCATTTGAACTATATAAAGCGTTAGGGGAAATCAAAGATACATATCGAAAGGTGATCGTTTTAAGAAAAATCAAAGGTTTTTCTATTGAGGATACGGCAAAGATATTGGGCTGGTCTGAGAGTAAAGTTAAATCGACTCTTTTTAGAGCCATTCCAGCATTGAAAAAACAATTAATAAAGGAGGGGTATTTGGATGAAAAAACAATATGAAGATACTGATTTTGATAGTTCCTTTAAGAAGTTAAATGCCGATCTAATGTGGAAAACAAAAGAAAAACAAGAACTGAAAAAACGAATCTTTACTGATATTGAAAAGTTGGAGTCCCAAAAGAGAAATAAGAATCCCCTCCTATCAACTCGTATCAAAAAAGTAAGTTTGATCAGAAAATTGACATACTCTGGAATCGCGTTGATATTATTATTGGGTTTATTTATTGGCTCTACATTTGTCTCTCCAGCTATGGCCCAAATTGCAGCTAAAATTATGCCACTGAAAATTACTTCAAGTTTTTCAGCTAATAATATAGATGAAAATCTTCATCAAAAACTGATAAAGCTCATAGAAAATCAAGGATACAAGGTGGACTCTGTAGGATCGATTTATGATCCATTTACTATTGATATTAGTCTCATACTCTCTAACGAACAACTAAAAGAAGCAAAAGAGCAACTTACTCCATTGGTGAAAGAAACATTAAGTAATCATGGAATTGACGACTATAATTTACTGATTAGAAATATTGAATCATCTGAAAGATCTACTAGCTTATCAAAAAGAGATGTTAAAAGGCGAGTTATGTACGATTCTTTACGTCAAATCGTATTCGATGTTTTTACTAAATACGGATATGAGGAAGAGGCCAATTATGAATTAGCAGGTTTGAACCAAACATGGTTTTCAAACATTTTACTGTTAGATATGCCTGATCATATTAAAGAACGAAATTCTATTATCTCAGATATTCAACAAGAAATCGAAGCACAAAATCTAGATATCAAAGATATTAAAGTCCATTCTTTTAACTTGGAACATCGAAAGCAAGACAGTCGTTGGTCTTATATTGCTAGCGATCTCCATGAATCTCTAGCTGGTAAATCGACTTACAAAGTCACTGGCTTGTCTTATCAAGTGAAAAAGGGCCATGCCTATATCGACTTAGGAACAAATTGGACTACTACCCCTAGCACACCATTACTAGATGAGCTTGAAAATGCTATTAAGACGTATCTAGCTTTACCCGACGTTAAAAAACAAATGCAAGGAGATCCATATACAATCAAATTATTAATGGAAAATGGTGAAGATTTCATGGTCATTTCACCTGAGGGGTGAGTTCAACAAGGAATATAGATTTTTTATGATGAAATTAACTAGTGGGATACTCGGCAAACTTCTTTTAAAAACAGCTTTATTTCAATAAAGAAGGTTGCTGTGCTAGCCTTTTTCTTGATCAGAGCTGTCTTTAAGGCAGCTCTTTTCTTATGGAACTAAAGGGGCAGGTTAGTTGATTAAAGAAATGCACAGTGGCATATTTTCCTTACATAAGTATAGAAGTATTTCTGTTAGGATATTTATCGGAAGGTGATTATATTTTGGAGATAGGAACGAGGATAATGTATGAATGAAAAAAAAGAAGTTTTGCCATTAAGGAAATCTTATTGGAGTATTTTATCAATGGTTTGTGTTTTATTAGGAATTCTGTTTTGGTTTATATTCTTTTTGGTTCCTAGTCAAAATATAGGACTTGATCAAGGGTTTCCTATTTGGGCTTGGACTTTTATTATGAATCCAATTGGTCTCATCTTGGCTTGGATAGGTTCAAAATACAATAATGAATTTTCCTTGTTTGGGATTGCAGGGAATCTATTTATGACATTTAGTATATTTTTTGCTTGGTATATTGGTTATCTAGTTGAATGGCTGTCCTCCCTAATTCATTAAAAAATTTCCTAATATTTGCTGCGTACTGGTGTGAACAGGGGGAAAAGGGATCGATAACGTAAAACCCTTACCTATCTGTATCAAAATAAGTAAGGTTGTTGAGGCAGCCTTTTTCTTATGGCACTAACGGGGCAGTTTAGTTGAATAAGACAAGAAATCTATTATTAAAAAAAGAGTGATTAACAGAGATAATTTTATTAAGCTAACTTGTGCTATAGTTCAAGATGTGTGGCTGCCCCCACCATTATCAATTGAATTGAGGATGGAAATTGAAATGAAGAAAAATATGTTTAGTTTTACGTCAGCCATAGTTGGAGTTATGGCTCCATTACTTTTATTTGCTGCAATTGAAATAATTAAGTTTAGTGATATATTACTAATTAGTAGTTTGAGCCTGTATGGTATTTCTATTATATGTACGATTTTCGCTGTGATAAGGAAAGAACAACATAAAATGAAGTACATCCCATTCCTTACACTAATCCCCTTTACTCTTTATCAATTATTAATTTTATTGGTTTATTCATTAGGGAAATTCATAAATGGGTAAACTAATGGTTGCGTTAGCTAAAAATCGGAGCTGATCGGAGCTGTCTTTAAGGCAGCTTTTTCTTATGGAACTATCGGGGCAGGTTAGTTGAATAAGAACTTTTGGATAATTATAGTAAATATATGTAAGGATTAGTATCCAAAATTAGGGGGGATTCTTATGATATATGATAATCTAAATAAAACAATTACCACTAAAAGGCTAGTACTAAGACTTTTTCAAAAATCTGATGCAGTAGCTGTTACTAAACTTTGTAATAATTATAATATTTATAAAAATACATTGTACCTACCTTATCCATACTCTATAGAGGATGCTTTATCATGGATTGAGCATCATCTTAATAATTTTAATGCTAATAAATCATATGAATTTGCTATAACAGATAAGGAAAGTGGAGAATTATATGGTGCTATAGCGCTATCTAACAACCAAAAGTTTAATCATGGTGAAATAGCCTATTGGATAGGTGAAAAATTTTGGGGAAATGGATATGCTACAGAGGCAGCGCAAGCAATATTACATTTTGCATTTGAAGAAAAGCAATACCATAAAGTATTTGCTCGTTACTTTAATTCAAATCCAGCTTCTGGAAGAGTGATGCAAAAATTAGGCTTGAAAAAAGAAGGGATATTAATTGACCATGTGAGGAAAGAAAATCGATTTGAAGATCTAGTATATTATGGAATTATAAACTCAGTAGGATTATAGATTATACTGCTTATTTGTAATCGATTCCTTTTTCGTGAGGGAGATATGCTAAATCATTTGCTAAATGGTGGACCGACGGTGATTTAATGGGGTTCAACCAGAAATATCTGGCTGAACTTCTTTTACTAAAGGGTGCTGTACTTCAATAAAGAAGGTTGCTGAGGCGGCCTTTTCTTATGGTACTAAAGGGGCAGGTTAGTTCCATAAGCTCAGTGTATTCACAAAGCGCTATAACAACTGATGGAACCTTGCTAGGATTGGTTTTTAAATAGCTCAAAATTTGATAACAGTACTCTTCTAAGCCGGATTGCTTTTTTAGAGTGTTTCTATGTTTAATTTTTAAAAATTTTACAGAGATTATCCCCTTTTTCATTTAGGTAAATTTTGGTATTGTGAGGGGAGGGGTGAAGTTTTGGAAAATACAAGAAAATCGAACAAACAAGAAGCAATACCTTTGATATTGACTGTTGTTTTAGTTATAGCTGCATTACTGTTTTTTTTTATCGGCAGATCGGTACCGAATTTAGATTTAAGGATATCCATTTTTTTATTTTTTTTAATTGATATTGGATTTTTAGTGGCTTTGATTTTGGGAACCAAGGCAAAGCAATTTGGTATAAGAGTAATCAGCGTTTTATCAAATGGCCTATTTTTTATTGCTTTATCTTTTTTTACTTTTGCACTAGCTTTGGCCTATGGGCTTTCGGGACCATAAAGCAGGTTATTAGCCATAATAAATCCAAATGATTAATTTTAGGTGCTTTAGGAGCTGTCTTTAAGGCAGCTTTTTCTTATGGAACTATCGGGGCAGGTTAGTTCATTACCATAGTTTATTCGAACTGTACTGTACTTTCTTATAAAATACATTAGGCCTCTAACAATTTACTCTCTTTTCAGATAAAATAGTTGCTGATAATTTACTAATACTTTCAACTCTAAAGGGGGTATTCCCAATTAAATTTCTCCAAAAAAATGAAGTATATATTTATATAATTCTTCTAGCATTCACTACAGTTAATGGATTCTTTAATAAACCCGAAGACGAAGGAACACTAGATATTAGTATGGGTATTGCCCTTTTCATAGTTTTAATTATCAAGGTAGCATTGATTCTTTATAAAAAAAAAGATGCTGATTAAGCAGTTAGGACAAATTTTTAATCCACACAGTTTGTGTCAACTCTGTATAAGTCTTAATGAACTGACGGGTGCGTTAGCTGACGATAGGTGCTGTCTTAAAGGCAGCTCTTTCTTTATGCAACTTAAGGGGCAGGTTAGTTGACGAAGACCCTTTTGCTTTATGGTATAGTTTATTAAATTCAGTTTGTAGTTTATGGGGGAAATTTAGTGTCAAATAAGTTGAAATATGTAATGGGATTGTTTTTTGAAAAAAGAGAAAGTACTAAACGTACTAAACCATTTATACTGATTGGATATTTAATGAGAATATTAATGGGCTTAATTTTAATCTTAGTTATAATTAATGATTTTAATTTTATTTTCATAAAATATATAATTCTTTTATTAGGAATTGGTTCAATAATAGATGGATTTGAAAGTTTTTTAAAAAAGGAAAATAAGAGGCAGATGTTATTAGATTTTGGTATTGCTTTTATATGGTTCGTAGTATTTTTGGTATAGCATTTATAAGTGGCTCGTAATGTTTTTTATAGAACTAACAGGTGCTTTACTTCAATAAGAGAGTTGCTTTGGCAGCTCTTTTTGTTATGGAATTATCGGGGCAGAATAGTTAAACAAAGATTGAGACCTTGCTGATGGATTTATATATGAAGTAAAGGAGTGTCAAACTATTTAGTGCAACAAGAATTGAGTGATTGGGAGTTAGACAGATGAAAAATAAAAAAAGAAAAAAAGAAAAGCAGAACGGCTTTTTTAAAGAAATCCTAATTGAGCTTAGGGATTCAATCTTTTTTGAAGTGGCTTGGAACATCTTAATGTTTATACAAAGAATGATGATTCGCTTAATAAAGAACATTTGGTGAAGTTGTTAGTCAGAATAGAGCTAACGGTGCTTTAGCTGAAGATCAGAGCTGTCTTTAAGGCAGCTCTTTCTTTATGGAACTAATGGGGCAGGATAGTTCAATAAGAAACGCAATAAAATCTTGGTTTTATTGGTGATAATTGAACGAGCAGAATTAAATTCCAACAAAGGTAAAATTTATGGTAAAATAAGGTTTTGTTTGAGCTGGAAGGAAGGGTCGATGGAGTGTATTTAATTAATGGTAGTTTGCTTATTGGAATTGGAGTTATATGTTATTTGGATGGAAGAGGTATTTTAATAGGGTTTAAATTAAAAAAAGAAAAACAAGTATATTGGTTAAGGGAAGTTATTAATTTTCTTTTTGTTTTATACATACTTATGGTTGTTTCCGTTACACTGTTTCCATTAGCTTTATGGATTGATTTTAATATGCAAAATATTAAGTTTGGCTTAAATCTAATTCCACTTGTTGGAATTATAAATGATATTAAAAAAATAGGTATTGCATATGACGGTGATACCGTGTTTATGATTAAACTAATTATTAGAAATGTGGGTGGAAATATATTATTATTGATGCCTTTGGGTGTATTATCACCGATAATATGGAATAAATTAAAGGATTTAAAAAATATTGTACTATTCGGATTTGTTATATCAATTAGTATAGAATCTATACAATTTACTGAACTAATAGCAGGTGGTTGGGGAAGAACAGTTGATATTGATGATGTAATTTGTAATGTATTAGGTGTTATTCTTGGATACTTCATTTATAAATTTACATTTAAATTAGCCGATAAATTTCAAATCGAAATATTACAAAATTTAAACTCTGGGAATTCAAGATTGTTTGATAACGATAAAGGAACTCAATTATAAATTTTATTGAACAAACAGGTGCGTTAGCTGAAGATCGGAGCTGTCTTTAAGGCAGCTTTTTCTTATGGAACTATCGGGGCAGGATAGTTGCATAAAGAAAAAGAAATTTCGTGGTAAAATTAGTTAATTATGTAGATTAGGGAGGATATTGAATAAATGAGTAATTGGTTATACATTCTTTATGCTGTAATTTTAGGAATAGTATCTTGGTTTACCGGGGAAATAGTAACCTTTGTTATGTTGGGGGTTATTCTAATTGCTTTGAATAATATAAATTTAACTCTTAAAAAGATTTATCTTCAAAATAATGAGAGAAGTAATAACGAAGATAAATAGATGTGAAAATAATTTGTTTTAAAACTAACCGGTGCTTTACTTCATAACAGGAGCTGATCAGAAGCTCTTTTTCTTATGGAACTAAAGGGCCAAATTGTAGTCACGAGGAGGGAGTTATGGTTAAAAAGGTGAAAAAGTTTAAACTATGGGTTCCGTTGTTATTATTATTTATCAACATTATCCTAATTTCATTTTTGATTGATGAATTGATAGATGCTTCTCCACCTAATCACGGTGATTTAGCTTTTTTAACACCAATAATTGGTTTAATTTCCTTTGCATACATTAGAAAATCCATGGATAAAAATTATACGCTTTTGATATGGATTTTACAGGTGCTAAATTGTCTTTTTATTGTTTTTCCAATAGCTGTTTTTGCATTTTTTATGTTAGCTTTTATTTAGTTAACGGGTGTGACTCTTTAATAAGAATCGCTTTACTTAATGAACTAAACCAGCCAATAGTTTGTCAACATTTTTCAATAAACACTTAAAATGTTTCATGTTATACTAAATTTGCGTATGCCAAATAACCCTCCAAGGTTCTCTGTTTGGAAAGTTTTGGACTGTTTAGTTATACTTTAAAACTAGGCTAGATCTTGGAAAGTTGATTTGCTTTTTAAAAGTGCATAAATCCAATGTAAGAATTTATTGGCACATGCTATCACCGCTACTTTAAAGGGCTTTCCTTCCTCACGTTTCTTATCATAAAACTCTCGTAATCTCTTGTTACGAGGAATGATTTCATCTGTCGTTTTCTTTTTGCGACAATCACGAATGGCACATTTTACAGCCATATACAAGGCGTGTCGTAGCCTACTAGAACCTCTTTTGGTAATCCGATTTAAAGTACCTTTGAATGTACCAGATTCAAAAACACTTGGATCGATTCCGGCAAATGCAACCAGTTTCTTAGGGTGATTAAACCGATCAATTTCCCCAATTTCAGAAATTATCGTGGCAGCGATTTTTTCACCGATACCAGGGATCGATTGGATAATCTTACATTCTTCAATACCTTTTGCTAAAGCATCTATCTCATCTTCAAGCTTGGATAGATGCTTTTTGTATTCAAGAAGCATATTAATATACATATCCAGGCTTAAGGTCAGACTATGATATAAGTTTTTCTGAAATGGATTTTGAGCTGCGGCGGCCATCAATTTTTCTGCCTGACTGTCTGCCCATTTTTGCGAACGACTTTTACATAATTCCTTTATTTTTTTGGCGACTGTCTCTTCACCAGTATCCAGGATTTTTTGTGATGTAGGAAATGTTTGTAAGGTTAGTAGAGAAACATATGAATGTAAGTCACCAAAAACCCCACGGTATTCAGGAAACACTTGATCCAGAATTGCTTGAAATTGTAATTTAGTTTGTACAAACAGGCCTGTAATATTTTCGTGTTGTCTTGTAAGGTTACGTAAGTTTAAGAGTTGGATTCCTCGCTGTTTATACGGCTCTAAGTCCTCTTTATAATACAGCTCGCAGAGATGACGAGCGTCAATAACATCTGTCTTTACCTTGCGTAAACTAGAACTCTTAGCTCGATACGATATGAGTGGATTTACGATAATCAATAAGTACCCTATATCCTCGAAAAACTGGACAACTGGTGTATGATAATGTCCAGTGGATTCTAATACAATGGGGGGCCGTCCCCCGGATACATTTTCTACTTCTCTAATAAAGTCTAGGAGAATAGCTAACCCTTCAAGAGTATGTGCTACTTTAAAGCTTTTTTTGTAAGGCTGCTTTTTATCCAAGAAAGCTTGAACCTGACTTTCCCCTTTTGCCACATCCAGACCAACAACTGGATTCATAAATTATCTCCTCCTAATATAAAGTCACCGGTACCCCATTTCCTTCTTGTAGTATCATAGCTTCGCTTGTTATACGAGATCATAGTCCCAACCAGCCTCAATCATGTTTCTACAAGTAGGGGGCGAACTGTTTAGTTGACGGGATCAAATCCCACGGGTGCGGACGTTCTACCCCGGCTACGGTTATCATATATCGATATAAAAAATGGTCAACCAGAAATATTTTCTGGATGACCTTATAATACGAACGGGTGCGTTAGCTGAAGATCAGAGCTGTCTTTTAGGCAGCTTTTTTCTTATGGCACTAAAGGGGCAGGATAGTTCAAGAGTACATAAGGAGTTGTTCAACAATTGGGCCAGATTGCGAAGGAAGAATTGCTGACTTTACAAAAGGTAAATAGTTAAGAATAAATAGTGGTGAACGGAAAAGAAGGCGCTTTTAAGTGGAGCTATTATTTGGAAATTAATGCGTGAGTTTGGAACCAATGCCCATTTCAAACGTAAGTAATGTAAAAGACTTAAGGTTGGGAGGCATAAGTATGAGGCAGCTTTATATAAAGCAGAAGGTATTCAGTCTTAGCGGGAAATTTACAGTAAAGGATCAGCAGGAGGAGGATATATATTACGTGGAGGGAAGTTTTATGCAAGTTCCAAAGACTTTCTCCATTATGAATACAGCAAGAGATGAAGTAGCACTCATTACGAAAAAGGTGTTAAGCTTTTTACCAAAGTTTTTGGTTGAGGTGAATGGTCGAGAGGTATTAACAATAAAGAAGGAATTTTCCTTCTTTAAAGCACGATATACAATTGATGCGGCAGGCATTGAAGTACATGGAAATTGGTGGGATATGGATTTTCAAGTTTTACAGCATGGTAAAATCGTAGGTGAAGTGGGCAAGGAGTGGTTCACTTGGGGCGATAGCTACAAGGTTCAAATAATTGATGAAGAGATGGAAACCATTATTATTGCACTCGTTGTTGCAATTGATTGTGTGAAGGCTGATCAAGCAGCTGCTTCCTCAGCAGCGTCGATTTAAAGTAGAGTGTAAAATTAAAAGGCCAACAGTTTTTAAAAAGTCACTGCTTGAATAGGTGCGGCGAACCGTATCATAAATACAAGGCCACTTCGTACCAAGGTTTTATATTCGTTCTTCAGTAATCGAGCGTGATTCTTGAATATGGTTCGCTTTTCTTATAGAACTAACAGTCTGAAGATCGGAGCTGTCTTAATGGCAGCTTTTTCTTTATGCCTATTGGGGCAGGTTAGTTTAATAAGAGGTATAAGTTTATAAAAGCTCACAGGTGGTGGGAAGATGACTTTAAAAGAGTTTATTGAGTTCCAAGAAGGTATAGCAATCGGGGAAGAATACTCATTTATATATCAAAATGAAGAATATTGGATAAGCCAAAATCCAGGTTCATATTATCTAACCCGAGTCAGAGGTGCCTATACTCAAGAGTTTAAAACTTCTGAGGCTCTTTTTAAATATGGAACAATCGAAGAAAAACTACTTTCAGAAATTTATATGGATTTTGAGTGGTAAAAAAATCGTTGATATATTCTTGTTGAACTAACGGGTGCGTTAGCTGAAGAGCGGAGCTGTCTCTAAGGCAGCTTTTTCTTATGGAGTTATAGGGGCAGATTAGTTCAACAAGGGTAATTCATAATTTGTATAGAATATGTAGTGTAGGTTCATTTGAATTGAATGAGGTGGCTATCATAAAGAAAATTCTTAGTTTATTGTTTTTGTCTATATTGTTAATTGGTATAGTTGCTTGTAATAAAGATGTCGTCAAAGAAAACGGTGAGGAAAAAGAAGGAAAATCCGTTAAAGAGGAAAATGTGGTCAAAGAAGAAGAGGCAGAAAAATTATTTAAAGATTATAGTACAGAACTATATACGGTTAAAGATCCATCCAATCCCCCGAAATTTGATGAAATCGCTGAAAAGATTAAAGGATATTTAACCGAAGATCAATATAATGCTGAAATCGCTAACCGTAAATTTCAAATACCAGAATTGGTATCCAAGCAAATTAATAAAAGTATTGAAGTACAAGATGTGAAACTTAAAGAACAAAGTAAAAATGATGATGGCACAATCGATTACTTATATACAACGACATTTAAAGTTTATGACAAGAGCTCATCTAAAATGTATGAGAAAAAAGGAGAACTAACCCTATCCACCAGCAATAATGAATTAAAAATCGATCGCGAGTGGAGTAGGGGGGTAAAAATTGACGGTCTAGAACAAGGTGGGCTTTAAGAGCTTTTAGAACTAACGGGCCATGGCTGAAGATCGGAGTTGTCTTCAAGGCAGCTCTTTCTTTGTGCAACTAACGGGTGCTTGGCAAGCCTTTTTTTCCTATGGAACTAAAGGAGCAGGATGGTTGTAAAGTGCTGTTTGATTTTTAATTGGGCCTATTCTGGAGTAACTGATTGTGCAAATGATCAAAATATGAAATAAATGTTCTTAAGCTAAATGGCTGCAAGTAACTCCATACTTTTTTCGGCTAATGGATTCCTTTCCGGAATATCCATGCTGCATGTATATTCCAGGGCACGAGCGTTCCGCACACTACTAGTAAAAAATTTTAAAAGAATTTATGGATTTGAATTTGTTGCCATACAATTTTATAATTGTATGATTAATGATTGTATGAAAAAGGATGAGGAATGTGCCGATTAATTCGTTTGAGGATTATCCAATGACATGGAAGCCGACAATAAATCGAGAAGACAGACCGATTTATCAGGCATTAGCTAAGCAGTTAGAATATGACATTATAGAGGGGCGCTTAGTGCCTGGCACGAAACTTCCACCACAAAGGGAGTTAGCGGATTACTTAGAAGTGAATCTAAGTACGATTTCGAAAGCTTTTAAAGTATCTGAGTTAAAAGGACTTGTCAGTGCGACCATTGGTAGCGGCACTTATGTTTCGTATGATGCAATTTCGAACGCTTATTTGCTTGCAGAAGAAAAGCCAAAGCATTTAATTGAAATGGGAGCAATTTTACCAGACCGTGTGTCGTATGGACCTTTATTTGACTTATTGCAATCGATGTTACAAGAATCAGATTGTGCGAGATGGTTTGGTTACAGTCGGCCAGGCGATGCGATTTGGCAAAAAGATGCCGGCGTCAAATTATTGAAATTTGCCGGTTTTGAAACGACTAGAGAGCATATCTTACTTGCTACTGGCGGACAAAATGCCATCACAGCAACACTTGCAGGCCTTTGTCAGCATGGAGATCGAATTGGTGTAGATCACCATACATATCCAGGCTTAAAGACAGCAGCCGCAATGCTGGGAATTCAGCTTGTACCAATTCGTTCAGAATCTGATGAAATGAGTCCTGAAGCACTGCTTTATGCATGTAAAAATGAAAATATTAAAGGATTATATATTATTCCAGATTATCAGAATCCGATGACATATACGATGAGCGTTGAAACTCGTAAGGCTATTGCTGAGATTGCTGTAAAGTATAATTTATTTATTATTGAAGATGGAGCGTACCATTTAATCCAAGAAAAAGTGTTGCCGGCTGTAGCGACATATGCCCCTGAGCATACGATTTATATAGCGAGTTTATCGAAATCGATGGCACCTGGACTCCGTCTTGCTTATGTGGCAGTTCCTTTAAAATACCTGGATTCTACTCGAAAGGCTCTTTATAATTTAAATATTTCCGTATCGCCACTACTTGCAGAGTTAGCATCTCGAGTAATTGTATCGAATCAGTTTGAAAACATTGTTGCATTTCATAAAGAGGAAACAAAAGCTCGCAATCAGTTGGTTAATCGCTATTTAGGTAAAGAGAACTGTTTAGGTGAGGAAACAGGGATTTTTCATTGGTTACATCTGCCGCATCAGTATACAGGTGACCAATTTGAACAACTAGCTGCAGCACAAGGTGTACAGGTATATAGTGGAGGGCGATTTGCGGTAGGTAATGTCGCACCAGCAAATGCCGTACGTGTGGGGATTTGTGCTCCAGAAACGAGAGAGGAACTTGAAAAGGCTCTTATTATACTTAGAAAAATAATTGAAAAGTAAAATAAATATTGTTTGCCATACAATAATTATATTGTATGGCTTTTTTTTAACGTGTTATGATAGTTCAAACTTAGTTGGGGATAAAGAAAATATTAATTTTGTGTCATACGCCTATCTTTGGAAAAAGTCTATTATAAAAAAACTGAATATTCCAACAAAAATAGAAGCGGCTAGGTAAAAAATTCAATGTTAAAGGAAGGAATGTTTACAAATGGAAAATAAATTTGCTGAGCGGGCCTGTCTAGTTAATTCTTCTGAGACTCGTGAAATATTAAAAGTAACAGAAAGGCCGGAAGTCATTTCTTTTGCAGGAGGACTTCCAGCTCCGGAGCTGTTTCCAGTGGAAGCCCTTAAAGTTGCGTGCAATGTCGTATTGAATGAAGAGGGCGCGGCTTCTCTCCAATATAGTACTACTGAAGGCTATGGTCCGTTGAGAGAAGCTATCTGTCAAAGGATGAAAACCATTGGGATTAACTCTGCTATTAACAATGTTCTTATCACTTCAGGGTCCCAGCAAGCGATAGATCTTACTGGAAGGCTATTTATTAACGAAGGAGATACCATTATTTGTGAAAGCCCAACCTATCTTGCAGCAATTAATGCATTTAAATCATACAATGCAAACTTTGTGGAGGTAGCTATGGACAATGATGGGATAATAATGGAAGAGCTGGAGAGGAAACTGCAAGAGCATCCAAGGGCAAAATTCATCTATACTATTCCCGATTTCCAGAACCCTACAGGTCGTACATTAACACTTCAAAGACGTAAAAGAATGATCGAACTTGCTAATCAATACGATGTACTCATTGTAGAAGATAATCCTTATGGAGCTATAAGGTTTGCTGGAGAGGGAATCCCGCCAGTGAAACATTTTGACACGGAGAACAGAGTAATTTATATGAGCACGTTCTCTAAAATTTTCACTCCAGGCATGCGAATTGGATGGATTTGTGCAGATCAATCGTTTATTGATAAGTACGTGGCTTTCAAGCAAACAGCTGATTTACATACCGACAGCTTTGCTCAAAGGATTACAGCAAAGTATATGGAACTTTACGATATGGAAGAGCATATTAAAAAAATCAAAGCAGTATATAAATCAAGATGTACAAAAATGTTAAAATGCATAAAAGAATTCTTTCCGGAAAATTTGTCTTACAGTAAGCCAGAAGGTGGTTTATTTATTTGGGTTGAGCTCCCAGAGGGGGGTGATTCCAAACATATATTTACAGAGTGCTTGAAAAATAATGTTGCTTGTGTTCCTGGTGTTCCATTCTTTCCAAATGGCACACAGAAGAACACTCTACGTTTAAATTACTCGAATATGCCTGAAGACCAAATCATTGAAGGCATGAAGCGTATGGGTGATGTATTACATCGTGAATTAATAAAGAGACAATATGTTTGTAACTAAAGGAAACAAAAAATAATTAAATCAAACACCAAAGCCATTTATAAATATAGTTACCTTCTATATGTTTAATGAAAGCACTATTCTTAAAAATATCCAATTCAAAAATTAAGATTGTTATATTGAATAATCAGGAGGCTTATTATGCCAATATCATTTATAAATCCATATATTACAAAGCCCGTTTCGACATCACCACCACCACCGTTTACTCCTTTATATACGCTTATTTATAAAACAGATTAAGAATCTGCGAAATATATAAGCTGTTTCGCAGATTCGAAGGAGTAGACGATGAAATCTAAAATTCAGTTTATATTATCAATGATTATTTTCGGTACAATGGGTTTAGTTGTGAAATACATTGATTTATCTTCGAGTGAAACAGCTTTTCTAAGCAGTTCAATTGGGTGTCTATTTTTAGTGTTTGTATTTTTCATTATGAAGAAATCCATTCCATGGAAATTAGCGAAAGTTAATGCTTCTACCCTTTTTCTTTCTGCGATTGCATTGGGAGGGAATTGGATTTTTCTTTATCAATCCTACGATCATACTACACTTGCTAATGCAACACTTGGGTATTATTTTGCGCCAGTATTTGTCATGGTTCTCTCGCCATTTGTACTTAAGGAACTTTTACCAATTAAAAAAATTGCTTGTATTGGTGTAGCGATATTAGGCATGTTGTTGATTATTGGAAACGGCATTAGCGCCTCTGGTAAAGATGATCTACTTGGTATCCTTTTCGGGTTAGTTGCGGCTGCATTTTACGCAGCCTTAATGTTATTAAATAAATTCATTCAAAACATGGGCATGTTAGAGATTACAATCATTCAACTTGGAACAACTGCTTTCCTTCTCTTTCCTTATGTAATATTCACTGAGGGACTTGGTATCTTGGAAGTCTCAAGATCTTCCATTCCTTTCATAATAGTCTTAGGCGTTGTTAACACTGGTATTGGCTTTTGGTTATTTTTTTCCGGTATGCTAAAGTTAAAGGGACAAAGTATTGCTATGCTAAGCTATGTAGATCCTTTTGTAGCTATACTGATTTCCGCTGTAATCTTACAAGAAAAAATGACAATTGTTCAAATCATAGGTGGCACATTCCTTTTAGGTTCAACTTTTATTAGTGAAAATAATTCAATTAATTTTCGAAAAAGATACATAAGGACTTTAACAAAATAAAGAAACGGGGCAGTGAGGGGGAATTCCTCACTGCTTTTTACTATATTCCAAGCAAAAATTTTATGTTTTGTTAATCACCCTACTCGCACAGTTTGTGTCACTCTACAATAAGTCTTAATGAACTAACAGGTACGTTAGCTGAAAGATCAGAGCTGTCTTTAAGGCAGCCTTTTAATATAAAACTAAAGGGGCAGGTTAGTCCAACAAGGATATAAAAAGCTTTATGAATGAAGGACGGAAAATCACTGTCTCCTATATAGGTTACCTGTCCTGCAATATGCAGGAATATGGTTTTTCAAATATAAAACCTAATTATTTTATATAGTTGATTCAGTCAACTATATGCATTATACTATCATTAGTTTAAAGTTTCTGAATATTAAGGAGAATGTCTATGGAATCAAATAATTATGTAGAAAAAATTCGAAAATTCAACCGGTATTATGCAAATGTTCTGGGCAAAATTGATCAAGAAATTTATAATCGACCTTTTCCATTAACAGAGGCACGGGTAATAACAGAAATTAATTACAGAAATGGTTGTACTGCAACTGAAGTTAGAGAAAACCTAGGAATTGACCGAGGCTATATGAGCCGAATTGTCCAACGATTTGAGGATGAAAATATCATCATAAAAAAACAGTCAACAGAGGATAAACGACAGTATTCACTCTATCTCACCGAATATGGAGAAAATATTTACAATGACTTAGTTGAAAATGCAAATCGCGGAGTAGATAAAATGATTGATCATTTATCAAAAGGTGATCTGTCTAAGCTAGTCACATCCATGGAAAGAATCGAATCCATTTACTCGGAAGAACGTTCTTCCCATTCAGAAGCCTTAATTCGACCATTTCAACCCGGAGATGTAGGATACGTCGCATACCTTCATGGAAATTTATACGATAAGACATATAAGTTCGGACAGATGTTTGAGTATTACGTCATGAAAGGTTTAACAGAATTTTTGATTGATACCGATGGGGGAGAGCTTTGGATTGCGGAAGTGAATGGCGAAATAGTCGGTTCGATCGCAATTACGAAGTTCAGCGATACAGTAGCACAGCTAAAATGGTTTATTTTAAATGAAAATTATCAAGGCATGGGTATAGGAAAAAAACTTATGGAGACTGCCCTCAACTTTAGTAAAGAACAAAATTATCAGCATGTGTTCTTATGGACGGTAAGCACGTTAGAAACGGCTCGCCATCTTTATAAAAAATATAATTTTAGACTAACTGAAGAAAAAACGAATGATGAATGGACTACAGCTAAATTAATCGAAGAACGATGGGATCTCATTCTTTACGAAGAAAACCAAACAAAGTAAAGGAAAAAACCAAAAATAGAAAAAGAAAAGGGATGTTGGATTCAATACCTATGGGGATAAGCTTAATCGATTTTGGAAGTGTTTTTTGGGTGATGTCGATTCAAATAAGCTTATCTCCTATTGAAAATGTTTTTCTTTTGCATGTTCGGCACAACTATTTGTTCTTCCCATGATAGCCGAAAACTCGTGCATCTCTGCAATGGTTTTAACAAATACAAATCATTCAATGGCATTTTAATTCATTCAGCTTCCATGTATGATGGTTGCATGTCCCTATTTAGAAAAAGGATTAGTTATAATGACAAATACTGATTTAGGTGTCCATCAATTGAAAGGGATCATTGGTGAAATATATGATTCCTGCGCTTCTGGATTGTGAAGAAATGTAATTAAACTAACGGGTGCGTTAGTTGATTAAGGAAGACAAAAAAGATCAACGTTTTTATAAAAGAATAATCCAATAGTATAATGGCATGTTTTGATAATCTTTTTCAAAACATGCCCTTTCTATTTATTTATTAAAGTTTTTTGTTTAGGTACTCTAAATAATCCTAGTGCTTTTCTAGTTCAATTAGATTAAGATGGATTAGTTAATATTTACTACATGAGAGAAAATGGGGAAAAATTGTTATGAGAAATTATTTTATTTTAGCAGCAAGTGTTATCTCAATTGGATTGCTTGGTGCATGTATGCAAGAAGAAAAAGCAGTAGATAAAAAGGCTCCAGTCGAAGAAAGTGCACATGCTGAGGAAACGACAGATGTTGAAGAGCTCTCTTCAGAAGAAGTAAACGAAACTAAATCTATTTATACGGTGGACAGTTATATAAAGTCAGTCGAAGAAAACCTTGATGCAAAATCGGAAATATTAATCAGTAATATAAAGGAGTTACATAAATACACCATTTACTCTAAAGTGGAATTATTGGATTTTGTAGCATTTGTAGAAGATCCTTCCGAGTTTAACTTATCCATTACTATGTTCTCAATGGATAGACAAGCTAATGAAGTCTTTAACGAGAGTAAGGATTCTTCTATCTTTGCAGGTAGTCTGAGTATGATTGAAAATGTAAGATACACCCACCTTTTAGGTAATCAAACAGATGACTTTTGGGATTTCTACGAAAAAAATGAAGAGGAACTTAACCTTGCAGAAAAACAAGCGTTTGCTACTTGGGTCGCAGATTGCTGGAAAAAAGCGGATGGACAAGCAATCACATTGCCAGCCTACTTTTCTCTTCACGATGATTATGAATCCTTTGATTTAAAGAAAAATCAGTGGGTTACAGATGATGAGAAATGGTCTTATTGATACATTAACGGAGGGGCCTTTATCCTCATTGCTCCTCATATGAGTAAAGACCTTCAATTGAAGGTCTTTTTTGTTAGTACATTGGTTACATAGTAAACCTGCAATAGATAAATATACTATTCTTGTTCAACTAACGGGTGCGTTAGCTAAAGATCAGAGCTGTCTTTAAGGCAGCTTTTTCTTATGGAACTAAAGGGCAGGTTAAGGACTATGATAAAATTACAAATAAACAATGTACATAGAAACCAATAAAGGTTTTAATCCAAGGAGATTTTTATGAATAATCACTGCTGCGAAACTATGAAAGACCAAGTTAATATGCTGGGTAGTTCATAAAGCATAGTTTGTTCCAATTCCAAGTCTACAATTTTAAAATAATTGTGCTTCCATATTATAATACTTCTTTAAAATATCATTAATCATCTGTACGTTTCCATCTTCATTCTGAGCTTCCTTCGAAAATTCCTCACTGCAGTTATTCTTTCTTAGCTTAAATCCTGTATAAGTAATATCTATATTATCCTCTAGAGTGGTTCCACCTGTTCCAAATGTACTTACACACTTATCATCTATAGGTGTTCGATGTCCTTTATCATTAACATAGAAGTATTTGTCTGTTACTGTACCGTAGTCCAAGTCCTTGGTCCGGGTCGCATAATAGCCCTTTTCATTGATTTTATGCACCTCATAGCCATCTTCTTTCTCAACTTCAGGAGCTCCTTTAACATTGTAAAAGACAAAAACATCTCCTTCATATCCTTCAGGTATTAAATATATATCATTTGTCTTTCCTTCTTCACTCAGCACTAACGAAATGATTATTCCCATTCCAATTGTAACCCCTAAACTTACAATCACCTTACCCCATTTTGGTAAACGCCTATTCTTACGTAACGATGAATACACTACAAAAGAACCTACACTGAGTATAATCAACACAGGAGTTAAATAAACCAAACCGTAAATAAAACTTTCAACTATAGTAGGATAATATACATCCGGATCTCTATCTAAATATGGAGTATAGAACATTATTGATCCAATAATAGAGATAATGAAGGATAAAATCACTGCTGCTACTATCACCTTTAATACATTCACAACTAAATCATCTTCTCCTCATAACACGTAATAAAAACACCTTAATTTTAACAAACTAAGATCTGGAAGAATACTCCTACTGATAATAATATAAAGAGGAATCCATTTAGAATCCTCATAATATAAAACTTATATGTGCTTTACTTCACTGCCAGGATCTGATTAACAGCTCCTTTTTTATGGAACTAAAGGGACAGGATCGTTCATTAAGAGTAATTTTCTTAGTTGGGAAAAATTGTTATAATTAAGTTTCATATTTGTTAGGAAGGTTGTTGTTAAGGTGGAGAATATTTATAGATCTAAAAAGGCAGTATTGAGTATAGCTTTGGGTATTATTTGTATAGCTATCTTTATAAATCTATTAAAGAAAGATTTATGGGATGTAAACGAAGGGTTGTTAAAAGAAGAAGTGTTATCAATTGGGCATTCCGTTGAAACAATAAATTTATTAGAAGTAACACCGTTTGACTGGGATGTAGTATATTCCTTTCCACCATATACCCCGAAAGGTGCTATATATGAAACGGTAGGTTATAAATGGGATACGATTAGCGAAACTGTAAATGAAGGAATGAACCAAATTGTATTTTTAAAAGATGGAAAAGTGGTCTGCTATTTATATGGTTATCCTGAGAATAATGGATATGGCATATCTTTTGAATTGGAGAATAATAAAGATGTTGGTTATATGCTTAATAGTAAGGATGATTTAAATTTTCAAGTAGAACGAAGAAACAATGTTGTTTTCTTCAATAAGTGAGGTTGCTGCGGCAACCTTTTTTCTTGCAGAAATGACGAACGATAAAAACGAAAGACATAAAACCCCTTAAGACCCTTAAGGAAATTCACTTTAGGTAAGCTAGATTTGTATAGCGTAGTCATTCGATCGTATGAGGTCTTCTTCATGTGGTAGTTTATTTTCTTAATTTAATGGACAAATTAGTATAAGTTGAAATTGTTCAAATGGACGTTAAAAATTAGATATATGTTTGTCAAAAAATCTATAGAAGTTGGGGAGAAATGAATAGTAAAATAGAGAACTTAACAAAACGACTATCTGCTGCTCAAATCATTGTTTTTTATTACCTGGTAGCTGTAGGGGTTTCAACCATTTTATTGCTGCTTCCCATTACTCAAACGCAAAATGCAGACCTTTCATTTGTTGATGGAGTATTCATTTCTATTAGTGCGGTAACTGTAACAGGATTATCTACGGCAGATGTAAGCCAGCTGCTTAGTGTACCCGGTACGTTTATTTTTACAATCATCCTCCAGTTTGGTGGAATTGGGGTAATGGCTTTCGGAACCATACTATGGCTTGTATCAGGAAAGAAAATAGGACTCAGGGCAAGAATACTCATGACGACAGAACAAAACAGCCCCACTTTTTCCGGGATTGTTCGGTTCATACGAATGATTTTCTTTTTCTTTGTCATGATTGAGCTAGGAGGGGCTGTTGTCTTCGGTACATATTTTTTGAAGTATTTTCCAACATGGCAAGAGGCTTATTTGCAGGGTTTCTTCGCCTCTGTGTCAGCTACGACAAATGCCGGCTTTGATATCACAGGAAAATCATTGATTCCGTTCGCAGACGATTATTTTGTCCTGACCCTAAATATAGTACTCTTCATTATCGGATCCCTTGGCTTTCCTGTTTTAATGGAGGTAAGTCAGTGGCTCAGGCATAAGGGAAGGACGCCATTCCGGTTCAGCTTGTTCACAAAAATTACAACCGTAACTTTTTTCATACTGATCGTCATTGGAGCCATTTTCATCTATCTGTTTGAGTACAGTACTTTCTATTCAGAAATGTCTTGGCATCAATCCTTTGTCCATTCTTTGTTTTATTCGATATCTTCAAGGACTGGTGGAATGGCAATCAGCGACGTCAACCACTTTTCAGTACCTACCATATTGTTGCTGAGTATTTTTATGTTCATAGGGGCATCCCCCAGCAGTGCTGGGGGTGGGATAAGAACCACCACGTTTGCTGTGATGCTGCTTACCATTTACAACTATGCGAAAGGGAACAGAACAATAAAAATATTCAAAAGGGAAATAGATGAGCAAGATATCATCAAGTCATTCATCGTTTTCACAACAGGCGTGATACTGTGCAGTGTGGCAGTTGTCATGCTTGAATACCTTGAATCTGACTTTTCCCTATTGGAAATTTTATTCGAAGTTTCCTCTGCGTTTGGCACCGTAGGCCTTTCACTTGGCATTACACCGGAATTGAGTACTGCCGGGAAGGTCGTCATCATGACTTTAATGTTTATAGGGAAAATCGGGATGTTTACCTTCTTATTCAGTATGGGGGGCAAACCAGTTCAACATGCGTACCACTATCCAAAAGAGCGCATCATTATAGGATAAAAAATGTACGACTGCAAAGGTAATCCATTAAAAAAGGATAAAAACGTAATCAACATACAAAAGTGCAATAATTGTATTGAAAATCTTTTCTCCTTCAACTTTCCTCCACTTATATTAAATAAGCAGCAAAAAGGATCTTTCAATTTGAAGATCCTTTTTTTATACCGATAACAATTGATTATGTTAACCATCCACTTGCAAAAAAGGTTTTAGTTACATTGATGGCTACCTTTTAGCACGTGTTTATTTAAACAGAGCGAAAAACCTCTGTTTTTTCAATTCCTTTTTCAAATTTTTCATCGTACAAGAGACATATATAAATCAGAATCTCGAATATACCTCGTTTGAATATTTCTAATAAGGCCCTTCCAAAAATTATTTGATATTCTTCAAACATAATCAATTTTATTATACATAATAATAAACTAAATAAACTTTTGTTTTAGATATAGCAAACAAAGTAATATAATGTTTGTTAATTAACAGTGGTAGAGTGTGGGGGTTTAAAATGTAAATTCCACCTGTCCTATGTTTATCATAAACGTAGGAAATCACTAAAAGTCCCGAAGAAATCGGGACTAAAACGAAAAATAAGGAGAAATGATATGAATAAGGATGAATATAAGTATAAATCGATTATCACTGTTGAAAATTACGACAAAGTAGATGGTAAGGCTGCCTATCGTAAAGAAATCGATTCGTTAAGCATAGGTATGCTACAGGGGAAATCTCCCAGAACAGGGGATATCGTTGGGAAAATTGTAATGACTGATGATTCTGCTCAAGAAATTGAGCTATCTGCCACTAGAATTTTAGACTTAGCCATCCTTGTATTAAAGACCAACTTATACTTTAGAGATGCTTATAAATTTGAAAAACTGTATGATCCTGAAAATCCAATCGTTACTGCTTTAGGATTCCAGGGAAATAAGATGCAATTAGAAATTGACACAAAAAATGAGAATTTAGATAAAGATATTCAATATTTTTATGATATGTTGCAATCGGATGGCGAAATTTTGGGAGAAAGATTTAGAATCATCAACGATATTATGAAAGATATGGGATATCGGTAAGGGGAATTATAAAATGATAAGAGGATTTGTCGTTTCAGATGGCAGGGAATTTACTGAAGAAGAAAAACAAATGATTTGGAAAAAGCCTCCTAGTCATCAAGAAAGTGTGGAGGAAGTACGTGTTGCCAATACAATCAAAAGGAATTGGCATAATGGAGAACTGCGAGTCATCAATGTACTGCTAGAGGGGGATGCTGGCTCAGGTAAAACACAACTTGCCAAAGCTCTCTCTCATGATCTTCAATTGCCATATACGAAAATTACCTGTTTTGCCGACATGGATAAATCAGATGTTTTCGGCTCACTTTTGCCTGTAATGGAAGAAGCACAAGTGGATGATAAAAAAATAGTTCAGTTTTTTGAACATAATAGCACGACGCAGCAGCTTTTAGAAAATTTGTCTTCCTATCTACAGTTAAATATGGCAGAAACGAAAGAATACTTGGCAAAACTTGAAAAAAAAATCAAAGACACCGGTAAGAATGTAACGTATAAGTATTATCCATCAGAAATCGTTCGTGCCCTACAAGCAGGCTACTTGCTAGAGATACAAGAACCTACTGTCATTAGAGATGCATCGGTTTTGGTTGCATTGAATTCCGCTCTTGAAATGGATGGTATTTTAAATACTCCAACTGGAATGATCAAAAGGCACCATGATGCTGTAGTAGTTATAACAACCAATAGAAATTATCAGGGGAATAGACCTCTTAATGAATCATTACGTGATCGAGTTCAACACACGGAACGAATGAATCTTCCTTCTAAGGAAGTGATGGTCAAACGGGCTTTCAGCAAAGTTGGTTTTGCAGATGAAGAGCTATTAGCAATGATGGCTGAAATCATTATTTTATTAGATGCTACTTCAAAAGCTAATGGAATCAAAGGTGTAGCAGGAATGAGAAGTTATTTCTATTGGGTGAATGCAGTGCATCAAGGAGAAAATATTTTTGATTCTATTTATCAAAAAGTTATCTATAAAATCACTACCGATGAAACAGAGATTAGAATACTAGAAAAAGAATTAGAAAGCAGTCAATTATTGGAACGTATTCAATCTTATTTACTGAATCAAAAGAATCCAATGAATAAACCCAAAGCTCCTTTAGGGTCACCAATGGTAGATAAATATGAGGAACAACAAGGTGGCGAGGAGGACCTTCAAAAAGATACATCTTCCTTTGATTTTCCAAAAAAAGAGGAGAAAAACCAAAATAGTGATTCCGCTCTGCCTCAACAAGAAAAAGGGAAACCGCTAGAAATTTTTTCTGAAAGGAGATCAAAGGACATTGAAATCGATAGTAATAAAGGAAAAGAGCATGAGGAATCTCAAACAGGCATTTCTCAGCAACAAGTAAAACAGTTGCCGGAAATACTGGAGAAGCAGGAAGCTGATAAGAAAAAAGAGTTGAATAAAGAAGCTCGAACGCTTATGAAAAACACGATTCATCAAAAAGAAGGGATCATTATCCACCGCCCTCATGCAACGAAGGAAAGTATAAGTGAAGCAGAAAGTATTAAAAAGGAAATAACACCTCTTGTAGAGAGTATGGCAAGAAAAATTCTTGCTGTATTAGAAAAAGAAGAGTCAGTAACATACACTCAAGGGAAGTTATATGGTACTCGATTTAATGCTTCTAAAATTGTGATAGGAGATTATCGTTACTTTGATAAAAAAAATCCTCCAACTGAAAATCCCTCTCTAGCTGTAGCAATACGTATAGATGAATCTGGTTCCATGGTTCGGGCTCAACGAATGGAGAGTGCCAAAAAAGCAATAATCGCTTTAACAGAGTTTTGTAGAATGTTACATGTTCCTTTGATGATTTATGGAGACACTGCAGATATTAGTCAAAGGGAAATGACTTCACTATACTCGTACAAAGAGTTTGATGATGGGTACGAAGGGGTTATAGGAAAAATTGCGACAATGAAGCCTCGCCAAAATAATCGTGATGGTGTGAATTTACGAATATTGGCAGAAAAATTATCGAAACAAATCGCTTCTACCAAGCTATTGATAAATATTAGTGATGGACAACCAAAAGCCATGCCTAATTATTCAGGAGATGCAGCGAGGGTGGATATCCAATCAGTTATTAGTGAATATGAAAGAAAAGACGTGCTATTCCTGTCCGTTGCTATTGGAGAAGATAAAGAAAAGATTGCGGAATTACACGGAAGAGAGAGATTTCTCGATATGACAGACCTTAAATCGTTTCCTCAAAAATTAGTGGAAACAATCAGTCGCTTTTTATAGGAGGGATTTGAAAATGGATGAAAAACGCAAAAAGGCACTGATACGGTATCAATAAAGATTTTTCCGTTTGTATAACCCCGTCCTATATATAGGACGGGGTTATACTTGTTTGAGGTAAAATTAAATAACTCTATTGTTTGTTTACAATTTTCTCGGTATTGTAAACGAGAAATAGGCCTTTTCTTCAATATGCCAGTCAGTGGTCGGTGAATTCCATGATAAATTATAGTCTAACCTTAACTTCAGTGCCGTCCTTAGCTTTGACATCTACTAGCACGATCCCCTTATAATTTTTCAGTTCCTTGACGATAGGCTTTAGCGTTTTTTTGTCTATTAGTGGAAAGGTAAAGTCCAGTTTTTTTCTTTCGAAGTGTTCTTTTGTCCATTTGTTTGCATTTTGCCGAATAAATTTTGAAGATAAAATGGAAATAACAATGTTTAAAATGGCATATGGAATTGGAATGGTAAACCGGACGTCTTTCGCTTTCACTTTTACATGCATCATAAGCAATTACTAATCAATGATGACCGAAACGGTATCCCCGTTTGCCGATTTAATATCAACAATTTGGCCATCTAATTCGTTTTCGATTGCTTCAATAATAAGGCTTATGTCTATATCTTTAACGTATTTTTCCGATTGAGGAATACTCGATGCGATGCTGTGTCCAGCCACTAATACTGCCTTGACAAGTTTTATTGGCAAATTGACCGTGACGTTATCATTTTCGGCTGATACAACACGAACTTTTAAGGTTTTATCTAAATAGTTAGTCGGTTTTTCATGAAGCTTATTACCTGTTTCTTCTTTCTCTTTTAATATTTGAATCAGTTCTGATCCCTTATCTGCATCAATCTTCCCTTCTTGAACCATTGTTAACACTCTTGTAATTTCCTCTTTCATATGATAAATCCCTCCCTATTCCTCTTTTAAGAGCTTAATGGCCTCTTCTGGTGTGATTTCGCCATTTTCCAACATGGTGACAACTTTTTTCTCGTCTACTTCATTTTTCTTCTTCTGCACAAATCCAAGGGATGAAATGATGTCTGTTAGCTTGCCTCGAACCGTTGGATACGAAATCCCCAGTTCCTTTTCAACTTCTTTGATATTCCCTCTGCATGTTAAAAATACTTCCACAAAATGAAGCTGATCATTGGATAAGGATGCCAGCTTAGATAATTCAAACTCATTTTCAATCGTAGTGTGACAATGAGAGCACTGCAACTTTGTAATTTTCAATGTTTTACTGCAGACAGGACAATTTGTGATTACTTTATAAGCCATAATGAAATTCCTTCCTTTTAGTTGATTCGATTATATAACAAGTGATTAAAAAAATGATTAATAAAATTTAATTTTTTTAATAAAAAAATCAATAATATTAATTTTTTGTTTAACATTATTGATTATTCTTTTTTAATCATTCAAGGATTCCGACTATGATGATTCAGCGGTCGTCGGCATGGTTGTATTATTTAATGATTTAGAACTTGAAAATTATTAAGCTTACGGGTTGATTAATCTCCGATTATGCAGTTATTTGAGGACCCAGTCTTTATTAGGAATACCTTCTTCATTTAAACTCCTCTGGGTCCACCAAAACAAGGGTAATTAGGAGTTTGAGATTTTCAAGTATTGTACTATGATAAATTTAAATCATTTGAGTTTGGAAGGGTATGGTAAAGTGATCATACTCTTACAGAATTATCTAAGGAGTGGTGCGGCAGCCTTTTTTGTGGAGCTAAAGGGGCAGGTTAGCTCCACAAAGGAAGTAATGAATAGCTTATCAAATAAAGCCTCAGACCTTCTTACCAAGCTAATTTTAAAATTGCGGATAGTAAGACAGGGTTCTTTGATTTAAAGAATAGTGTATTAGAAACGGACCAATATTAAAAAGGGACTCTAATAGCTTAGAATCCCTTTCGTTATGTTTATTTAACAGTTATTTTCCTCTTCACTACTGTTTTGTTTTTTGATTTATCAGTAACAGTGTAAGTTAATGTATAAGTACCTTTTTTCTTTGTATTAACAGAACCTGTTACGTTAATCTTATTTGTTAAATTGCCATCCAGATTGTCTTTTGCTGTTACACCTTTTTTGGAACTGAATGATGAATGTAATTCAATCGTTTTACTCTTAGCTCCTGAAATCACTGGTTTGGTGTTGTCGATCGTGATCTTTCTTGTAATCGTTGTTACGTTCTTTGAATTATCAGTAACGGTGTACTTCAATGTATAAGTACCCTTTTTCTTTGTATTAACGGTTCCGCTTACTTTAATTTTACTAGTCAAACTGCCGTCAACATTATCCTTCGCAGTCACACTTGTTTTTGGATTAAATGAAGAATTTAGTCGAACAGTTTTATTAGTGGCACCTAATATCACAGGTTTAACATTGTCATAAACAGTTATTTTTCTTGTGATTTTTGCTCCATTTCCTGACTTGTCTGCTACAGCGTAAGATAAATCATAAGTGCCTATTTTCTTTGTATTAACCGTACCAGTCACTTTTATAGCACTTGTTAAATCACTGTCAACATTATCCTTCGCAGTCACACTTGTTTTAGCATTAAAAGTTGAGTTGATAGGAATGGATTTCTTTGTTGCACCTGAAATCACAGGTGCCGTTTTATCTTTGACCGTTTTCGAAGGAAGGGAGAGTGACTTCCCGTTTTCCTTTAATACCACTTGAACGATGGAATTTGCTTTTTGTTTACCGATATTTAATTTAAACATCGAGTCATTATTAAGCGTGAATTTCCCAATACTTTTCTTCGAGTTTGTTTTTATTTCTCCAGTTGTAGTCAATCCGTTAGAACTCAAACTTTTCTTCATCGAATTATTTGGAATGGGATTCGATTCCAAGAGATAGACTTCGGCCTCGTTCCCAAATGAACTTTGTCCAGTAATATAAGCATTGTTGTCTGAGAGTTCTTCAATATAGACTTCCTCTACAGAAGTATAACTATAATCATATTGATCCGTATTTGGCATTCTTGTTTCCACTTTTATTATTGTGTCAGGATCTAGTCCATTAACAGGTACGGCAAATCTTCCATTTTCATTAGTCGTACTTTCACCTAACTTGGTATTTTGTTCATCCAAAATGGTAATTAGACTATTTGCGGTTGCAGTTCCAGTTACTTCTTTTGAAATCTGTGAAACTGGGTCAATTTCTGGTTTCGGCGACGTTGTTAATCTTAAAGTTTCGACACTAATCACATTTTCAAATTCTTCTTCATATAAAGTTAATGGTTTCAAATCTTTTAATGTTGTATTTTCATCGAAAGATTGTTTAATTACTCCCGTTGCTCCAGTTGGAAGAACATCCTTGTTTTTATTAAATAGACCACTATATTTTAGATTCGGCGGAAGATAAACGCTGATTGAATCTGACCATGTCGTAATTTTTGAAGTGGAAATAGGGTAGTCAACCATAAACCAATCATATATGTCATAGGATGTCGCCAATAATTCATAGGTTTTTATTACCTTTCCTTTTGAAACCCTTATCTTTACAAAATCTCCTAAATGTATTTCGGGACATTCAAGGGAACTATAACTCCCTCCTGCTAAAACATTTTTTACGATCTTTTCATCGACTATAACCTCAATTTTTGAACCTTGACTCGCTTTATAGTAAATTCCAGTCATAGGTCTTTTGGTCGGTGTTTGTCCAATTTCGCCTTGATCATCAATCATCATTTTACTGCCAAAAGAAATTGAAAAGTAAGCTTCAAGCGATGCTTTTAATACAAATACTTCATCAGAATCGATTAAGTTTCCATTGGGATCATACGTATTAATCGTAAAAGTGGTATTTGCTTGATGCTTTCCTACATATATTTTAAAAATTCCATCTTTATTCGATACTGCACTGAAAACTCCGTATCTCTCATCGTAGTAGTTTTTGCCCGCATATTTCACTCGTGTGTTTGGTGTAGTCATACCAGAAACTACTTCGTCAGCAGAGTAAAAATGATTTACCTTTGTCACATCATCTTGAGCAGAAACTTTCCATGTAGAAAAATTGAATGTGCTAAGAAATAGAAGTACTGACAAGAATAAAATAATAAAATTCCTTGTATTTTTCATAAATCCCCCAAAATATTTATTTTTTCATTACCTTTTTTAGTATAGTTTATTTTTTTTATAAAGTTGGATTTTTTTCTCAAAATAACCTAGTTTTATAATCTTTTATATCATTTCTTGCTTAAACATCCTGCCCCTTTAGCTGCTTAAGAAAAAGAAAACCGCAGCACTCCTTATTACTGAGGTAAAGAAATTTAGTCATTATGTTATGAATAACAGTTATTAGTGAAAGGATCTTGGCAATCAATAGGGGGGATGTGTTGGTTGCTTTAATCCTAGTATTCAAACTATCGTAAACATAGGTGTTACTAAACTTATATCATCACTAAAATAGTTGATGATGTTATATAACTAACGGATGTGCTTTAGCTGATTATCGGGGCTGTCTTTATGGCAGCTTTTTCTATGCAACTGTCGGTGTATATTAGCTGAAGAGTGCTGACATAGAGGTATTGTCCTATTTACATAGAATATTTTAAGAGAATAGCATGTGAATAAATGGGGGACATATATGGACATTTGTTTTATTGGTGGTGGAAATCACATGGATAATGAATTAGGTGTGGTGTTCCTGGAACTTTCAAAAATGATTAAACGTGATGCTAAGCTTTTAATCATTCCTTTTGCAACCGACAATTCCAGGTATGAAAGTTGGATGGCAAGTATCAAAAAAGTCTTTTCAATCATGGATAATATAAGCGTTGATTTATTAGACGAAGATCTTTCAGACGAAGAAATGAAAAAGTCTATAAAAGAACATGATATTCTTTACTTTATTGGTGGAAAGCCAGAAAGGTTAATCCATGTTATAGAAGAAAAAGGACTTGTTTCAATTATCAAAGACTTTCAAGGTTTAATCATCGGATATAGTGCGGGTTCATTGGCCTTCTGTAATGATTGCATAATAACAAAAGATAAAGACTATCCAGAAACGGTAGTGATCAACGGCTTAGGATTAGTTGGGTTTAGCGTTGAGGTCCATTATGATGAAAGTATAGATGGAGAATTATTTCCCCTATCAAATGAACGAAAGATATATGCAATACCAAATGGAAGTGCGATTTTCTCCAAGAACGGGGAACTATTTAAAGTTGCAAATGATATCTATTCCTTTCAAAATATGAAAAAGGAAATAGTGAATTCCAAAGTCATAAAGATCTAGCATAAGATGCGGCTGCATTTTTCCTATTTCAGAAGCAAGGTCGCCGGGCGCTAAAAGGATAGCGAAAAGGAGAACGCAATGAATATAAATTTAATGATTTTCATTACAACAATAAAAGAACGAGAAAAGAATAGGCTAATGATGAAAACATTTGAATCTGATATTCGTCCTGTTAAAGGGGATATAATCGATGATCCTGGGTTCGATCCAGGTTTTCATAATGGATATGAAGTTGTAAAAGTTACCATAAATTATGCTTCGAATGAATGTTTTGTATCACTTCACCCGCTTGCGATCGAAATTGAGGAAACCAGGATGGAAACGTATTTGGAGAAACTGGAAGCACATGGTTGGCGTGCTGTCTCAAAAGAAGAATTGAAAAGTATGTAAAAATGACGTAAGGAGTATGTAAATGGAAAAATACTCAACAACCACTTTAAAAATGATAAGAAATTTTGATGTAGTGCCTGAAATGGTTTTTGATGCATGGTTGACCCCTGAGATGATGAGAAAATGGCTTTTTACATTGGAAGGGACAAATAAGGTGGCACAAAATGATCCTCAAGTGGGAGGCACTTGGGAAATTATTGATCATCGCGATGGAAAAGATTATCGGGCGATAGGGGAGTACCTTGAAATGGACCCTCCCAATAAATTAGTGTTCACTTTTAAAATGCCTCAATTCAGTGAATCAGTAGATACAATTATAATTGAACTGAAAAAACTTCAAAAGGGCTGTGAAATGACATTTTCACAAAAAATCATCGTTCCTCATGAAGAAAATTGGACAGAATCCGATATCGAAAAAGCTCTTGGGGAGTTTCACGATGGATCTGAACATGGCTGGAACTTAATGTTTATGGGTCTGAAGGAATTGGTTGAAACTGGACAAGTCAGCTATAAAGGCTAATAGTCGTTAGCCTATGAAAAGCTCTCCAAATTAACTGGAGGGCTTTTTCGGTATTTATATATATTTGACAATTCCCTTTGGATTGGTAATATTTACTTTATTATTTAATATAAGGCGGTTAAATTATGGATGGGAAAATCATTTACGACGAGTTTAATAAACTGATAGAAAGTGGGCGATATCGCAAATTGGTCATTTTATTATGACTAACTTTATGTACATATTTTGTTTATTAGTATGGGGACTTAATTTTATTGCCGTTAAAATTCAAGGTACACCTGTGAGTTTAGAATTATCTTTAACATATCGTTTAGGTTTGACTGCAATCCTATTTTTCATTTTATTGTGCATTCTTAGACCTAAAGGAAAACCAAAGAAAAAGGATGTTCCATTTATCATTGTGTTTGGAATTTGTAATTTTGCTTTAAGCTATTTATGCCTTTATTACGCCACTATCTTAAGTTCAGCGGCAATGGTTACTTTAATATTTTCATTGAAAGTCATTTTAACACCCATTGCCCTTCGTGTTTTTTTGAAGGAACCATTACATTCACGTATCTTAATTGGTGGGATAATTGGTGTGCTGGCTGTTTGTATTGTTATTTATCCGAGTTTAAATAATATTCATGGATTCAATGATATAAAGGGTATCATGATGGCTGTTCTTGGTACCATCCTTACTGCATTGGGTGATGCAAGCTCGGCTAGAAATGCCAGGAAGAAAGTGAACCCAATCTATGCTAATGTACTTGGATTTACAGCAGGAGGAATTCTTTTAGCGGCAATTGTGTTCATTCAAGGACAAGCAGTCACTTTACCGACATCTATTACATATTTATCTGCTTTGTTTTATTTAACTATATTCGCTTCCTTTGGAGCTTGGCTATTCTACCTCAAGCTCGTTGAAAAAATAGGTGGGGCGAAAAGTGGATACATGGTCGCCCTTTTTCCGGCAATTGGAGGTATAGCTTCAGTAATGATTGGCGAATCAGATCCATCCATTTTCTTGGGAGCTGGCTGTCTTTTCAGTTGTTTAGGTGCCGCTATTGCATTAGGCTTTGGCATGAATATTGGTAAAAGTAATTTGAAAGAAGAAATTTAATTCGATTTTCAGAGAGGGATGGGACAATGGAAAGTAAATGGCCAAATGATATGAAAGTAGCGCAAATGCGGATTGCACGTCCTACTGATCAACTAAAAAAGGTTGTAAACTTCTATTGTGAAGGATTAGGTTTGAAAAAGATCGGTTCTTTTGAAGGGCACGAGGGATATGACGGTATCATGATCGGGCTTCCTGATTCCAGCTATCATCTGGAGTTTACCCAACATAAAGATGGCAGTCCATGTCCTGCCCCATCAAAAGATAATCTGCTTGTCTTTTATATTCATGAACGTAAAACCATTGAGGAAATCACGAATAGGTTGAAAGGTATGGGTTATGAACAGGTTACTCCGGAAAATCCATACTGGGAAAAATCAGGTGTTACGATTGAAGATCCGGATGGTTGGAGAATTGTATTGATGAATACTACCGGCATTGGAAATTAAATTTCAAAATGACCGAAAAGCATCATGCTTTTCGGTCATTTCGGGTTTTTTATGAGGACATCGTGATTCCGCCATTGATGTGAATGCACTGTCCTGTAATATAAGCACCTTCATCAGATGCTAGCAGCACGTAGGCACCAGCATGATCTGCCGGCTGCCCAGGACGGCCAAGAGGTGCTTCGGTACCAAATTCGGCAACGGATTGTTCGTCGAACGTCGCCGGGATGAGCGGAGTCCATATCGGGCCTGGTGCCACCATATTGACCCGTATCCCTTTTTTTGCGACATTCTGTGCAAGGCTGCGTGTGAATCCGACGATTGCTCCTTTTGTCGCTGTATAATCCATCAAAGTTGCATGTCCTCTGTAAGGATTGATCGATGTTGTGTTGATGACCGAATTGCCTTGTTTCATATGAGGGACCGCGTGCTTGCTCATGTAAAATACTGAATAAATATTGGTGCGGAACGTTTTGTCCCATTGCTCGTCCGTGATATCCTCAATGTTTTCCGTCGGGAATTGCACTGCAGCATTATTGACGAGGATGTCCAGCCTTCCGAACTCATCCAACGTTTTCGTAATCAATTCCTTACAATTCGCCTCCACGGAAACGTCACTTGGAAGCAAGAGGCAGCGAACGCCTTCCGTTTCAATCAGCTGCTTTGTTTCTTCGGCATCACCGTGCTCATCTAAATAATTCACAACCACATGGGCGCCTTCTTTTGCATAAGCAATGGCTACCGCACGTCCGATGCCGCTATCTCCGCCTGTAATCAAGGCAACGCGGTCCTTTAGCTTACCGCTCCCTATGTAATCCTTTGGCTGAATCGGAAGAGGTGTCATCTCAGATTCAATACCAGGCTGTCTGTCCTGTGTTTGTCCGGGCTGTCCATTTTTTTGCTGTTCATATATATTCAAAGAAATCTCCTCCTCTTAAACTATTGATCTAGTCATACTTTAGCCGTTAAAAAGTACGGTTAAACATCGTCATGCCTGCTGATTCCATCTGCAAACGATTACAAAAATATAGTAAAGAAGGACTTACGGTGTTCAAAGTTGAATTGAATTTTAATAAAACTTTCAGGGGTGTTAATGTGAATTCGACAGAATCAATACAAGAATTGACCAAAAAAGAACAATGGTTAGAAGCCTTTCCAATCATGAATCAGTTACGTACTGACTTAACTCAAAAAACATATCTGGAGTTACTTGAAGAAATGAGGAAGGACGGGTACTGTTTGTTTGCTTTATATAAAGATAACCAGGTTGTATCTTTGGCTGGTTTAAGCTGGAGAGTGAACTTTTATAATAAACGCCACGTGTTTATTTATGACCTGGTAACAGATTCTGCACACCGCTCATTTGGATATGGAGAGAAGTTATTAAGTTATATACATAACTGGGCAAAAGAAAACGGAGCTGCATATGTGGCATTGGAATCTGGGATCCAGCGAAATGAAGCACACCGTTTCTATGAAGAGAAATTAGATTTTGATAAATGGTGCTATTCATTTAGAAAAACGCTATGAGTAAGAATAGCGACGTGAAAGAGCTGAGTATTCAGCTTTTTTTTGTGCCATTGAGGAGTAAATGGAGTGAATGTAATACACATTGTCTACTATGTGTATTGGATTATAAATATTTTTAGTAACTAAAATTCACGAGTAAAAGCGTGAAACTCACGAGTAAATCGGCAAAATTCACGAGTAAATCGTTGAAACTCACGAGTGAATCGGCAAAATTCACGAGTAAAACGCTGAAACTTACGAGTAAACGCCGATTCACGAGTAAAAGCGTGAAACTTACGAGTAAATCGGCAAAACTCACGAGTAAATCGTTGAAACTCACGAGTAAATCGGCAGAATTCACGAGTAAAACGCTGAAACTCACGAATAAACGCCGATTCACGAGTAAAAGCGTGAAACTTACGAGTAAATAGGCAAAATTCACGAGTAAATCGTTGAAACTTACGAGTAAATCGGCAAAATTCACCAGTAAATCACTAAAACTCACTAGAATAAGCCCCAAACTCACAGCAAATGCTCCAAAACCTACGAGATTCAACAACTTATAGAAATTGGCACGTTTATTGCAAGTATAATAACGAATCCAATTCCTTTGAAAAAATATATAGAACTACTCATCTTACTAACGAGAATATCCTTTTGCTGCAGAATTTGAACAAAAGTCCTTATTTTGATGTTGAATGCCTAAAGAATTTGATGATACGAAAGAGGAGGGAAATGATGATAGCAGGAGTAAATGTCGGGGATATTATTTTTCAATTATTAACCATGGGAGTGCCGGTATTTTTTATAATAATTCTATTCGTATTTTGGCGTTCATCCAAAATTAAAAAAGAACAATTTAACCGCATTGAGGAAAAGTTCAGCTCGATGCAAAAAGGGAGTTCTAATTGATGAGCTAGTGTGTAGATTCGAGGGATGGATTCGCCCAGATGAAAGATGGCGAAGGTGCAGAAGGGACACAATGAATAATTTTCTACATAGAAGCCAGCTAGATAGTTAATTAAGCTTCAGGTTGCTGTTGCAGCCTTTTCTATACGGAAAATCGTACATACCAGTTGAAAAGTGAGGAGTTCGATGAAGTGTTGGAAATGCTAGTTTGTTTTTTTGTTTTTATAACGGGAGTCGTGTTTCTATATTTTGGTTTGTTTCAATACAATTGGCTGTATAAAGGTGTAAAGGAGATTGAAGAAGACAATCATTTTCCTTTCATAAGCAGTTATTGGTTCTGGCGGATTTTGTTTATCGTAATCAGTTTATTCATCATTTTTACGACAATAAATTCATTCTTTCGCTAAAAAAACCAAATTTTCGTAATGATTTATTTAGCCTTGGACATACTTAATTAAGATATCAAAAAGTAACATTTCATTAAGGAGGAAACCCAATGGCTAACGAAAATATACAAATGAAAATGGAACATATTTGGCAGGAAACATGTGGATCATGGGAAAATTGTACGGAAACCACAATTCAGTCATTCTTGGCAAAATCCGAAGAAAGCAATATAGATCCGCAATATTGCATGAGCTGGGTGGAACAACATAAAGCCCAAATACCTGAATGGGATGCCGTATCAAAAGTATCGCTTGACTGGGTTAATCAACATACATCAACGGGGTCACCCATTTCAATCAAGGAAGATTATTAAAAGTTATACTTTTGCTGCTTATGAATGTTTCGAACTCTACTATGTTTAAGAGGTGAAGATAGTTGTCAAATAATGAGGAACAAAACGGTAAATCAAATCGTCGAGATCCAGATTTCAGAGTTAATGCTTGGGATGAAATGAATGGTGAAGATAAATTTGTACAATCAGCCATCCAAGAGGAATTCAATAATCCTGTAATCGAAGAAACAATTTTGAAGTTCAATAAAATAGCGAATGAAGAAGAAAAGGAAACTTGATTTTCGGACGCGCCCTATAGGGCGTTTTTTTTTTGAAAAGGTAGAAGGAGCCATAAATAAATTATTATGCAAAAGCTTTACCTTTTAAATTTATAAAAAACAATAATATACAAATAAAGGGAAAAGGCATCTTGGTATCGTATAAAGCATAGTATAAATCGTTTTTATTAATAAAGTTGGTAATGGGAGTGAGAATCATGGAAGCAGCGGTAGAACGAATTTTTTCTAATGAATTGGTGAAATTGGCGGGGGATTTTTTTCAAGTGAATGCGGGGAATCCGGTTAAACTTGGAGATGCAGAGAACTACGTATTTGAGGTTTACAGGGATGGAACGCCATACATCTTAAGAATGACACATCAATCACATCGTACAAAGGATCAAGTGCTTGCTGAGTTGAAGTGGATTGAGCATTTACAGAATAATGGAAGTGAAATTCCTAAAGTTCTCTCTTCGAAAGAAAAGAACTTAGTTGAAGTTGTAAGGGGCTCGGATGGTACGGAATTTTCTTGTTGCCTGTTTGAAAAAGCTCCTGGTGTCAGGATGAAAGTCACCGATGAAAACTTCGACGGACCTTTATTTTTTGAATGGGGAAGAACCATTGGCCAAATGCACAAACAAACTAAAAGTTATAAGCCAGAAGCGGAATATAAAAGGCTGGATTGGCATGAAGAAGAATTATTGAATGTCCAGCTCTATCAATCCGATGTACCGGAGCAAGTGATTCACCAACAAGAAGTAATCACGAGGAAGTTAAACGCCCTTCCCGTTCATCAAGATAATTTTGGCTTGATTCATTCTGATATACATAACGGCAACTTTCATTATCATGAGGGGAAGATTCATGTTTTTGACTTTGATGACTGTTCTTATCACTGGTTTGCCAGCGATTTGGCGATTCCTCTGTACTATCTGATGTGGAGTTTGGAACGTGAAGGGATAAAAGGGCTCGATGAATATGCTGCCAAGTTCATGAGGGAATTCATAAAAGGGTATGAGACGGAAAATATCCTGGCACCTGTGGAATACGAAGCGATTCCTCTATTCTTAAAGCTAAGGGATTTAACGTTATATAACTTTTTTCATAAAAAGTACGATTTGAAGAATGCGGATGGTCCATTATTCAAAACGGTTCAAAACATCGAACAAAGAATCATCGAAGGCCGTCCTATTGTTCACTTCGACCCGAACATGGTTCATTAAGGGGGGATATCAGTAATGACAAATCACATGATCCGGACGGGTGGATTGGAAGATGCGGAAGCCGTTTTGGATGTACAGAATTCCGTCATTTCCGAAGGCGAATATTTTATTGCCGTATCGGAGGAGTTCAATAAAACACCTGAACAGCAACGAGATTGGATACGACGGTTATTGGAAAATGAACGGGAAACCATCATCGTGGCCGAAATGAATGATGAAGTGGTTGGATGGATAGCCTTTCAATCGGACAATAGGAAGAGAATGTCCCATAAGGGCTCATTTGGGGTGATGATCAGAAAAAGTTTCAGAGGGATGGGAATTGGAAAAGAGCTTATTGAAGCGTTATTGGATTGGGCAGAAGCCCATCCGGTGATTGAAAAGGTGAGTTTAGGAGTTTTTTCAACAAATCATCGGGCAATATCATTGTATAAAAGGATGGGGTTTATTGAAGAGGGCCGTAAAATAAAGGAATTCAAGATGAGTGAAAATGAATACGTTGATGATATTATCATGTACAAAATGGTTTGATCAGACCGAAAGAGCATGAATGGATTCAATACATGCTCTTTCGGTTTGGTTATGTATCTATTTTTATAGTAAAACGATATTTATGTCATGCATCATTTAATGACTCTTACCTTCACTTGCTTTCTTCCCCACGTTAAAGCATCCGCTTCTTTCGCGATGAATACATCGATTCTGTTTCCTTTGATTGCACCGCCCGTGTCTGCAGCGATGGCTTGTCCATAGCCTTCGACTTCAACGATGGAGCCTAGCGGAATCACGTTAGGATCGACTGCTATCAGTTTGGCATCATCATATTTTTCTAAATCCACGCCCATTCTTGTAGTGCCTGAACATCCCTCGCAGCTCGCTGTATATGCTGTACTTGTTACCGTTAGTTCTTTAACGGCTGAGCTTGCCGAACTGGCTCTTTCTTCTAATTTACTGAAGGTCCGTGCACCGGCTATACCGTCAGCTGATAATCCCTTTTGCTTTTGAAAGTTGATAACGGCTTGCTTTGTACCTGATCCATAAATGCCATCGACCGTTGATGAGTAAACATCCCAGGCTTTCAATAGCCTTTGCAGTTCAGCTACCGGCCTTCCCATATCCCCGCTTTTCAGGACCTGTATTTTCTGATTCGTTTGTGTTCCTGCTATTCCATCGGCTTTCAGCCCTGATTTTTCCTGAAACTTCTTTACGGATTCTTTTGTAATCGGTCCGTAGTAACCTGTCGCTTCATGATAGGGAAAAACCCCTTTTGTCAGTAATAATTCTTGTAATTGTTTAACATCACTATTACTCATCCCAAATGAAAGTGTGCGATCCAAAGTAGCGGCTTCGCCTTTAGTTGGCATGCAAACTCCTAGAATGAATACAGAAGCCGTTAGGATCGTTAATAATATTTTCTTCATGTTTATCCTCCTCGTTGTTTCCTGCATTAAACCATTCGTTAAACTATCACCCTTTTAGGCGCAGTTAAGGAAAAACACCGCGAAGGCACTAAGTAATTGTTAAAACATGTAACATATAAAAAAGAAATGAGGCGGACATCGGGTTACCATATCCTTAGTGATTAACTAATTATGGAAAAATCAAGCTTTCTAGGAATGAACGGTACCGTTTGGTTGAACAGGGGCATTCATTCATGTACGTTTAAGTTAATGGAAATTCTATTGTAAGATTAAAGGAGGAAATCATTTGATTAAGGCAGTTATCTTCGACTTTGATGGTTTAATTTTAGACACGGAAACGGTTTGGTATGAGGCCTATAAAGAAACGATGGCTTTTTATGAATCTGATTTGCCTCTCGAACATTTCGTAAAATGTATCGGAACCGATAATACTGAACTAAATCAGTACTTCAAAGATCAGCTGGGGGAAAGGTGCAATATTGAGGAAATTGAATCCAAAGCAAAAAGCCTCCATGAAGTAAAAATGAAAACAGCACAGGAACGTGAAGGTGTAAAGGATTATTTAGAAGAAGCAAAGAGAAATGGATATACAATCGCCCTCGCTTCAAGCTCGACAAAAGAGTGGGTCACTCATCATTTGGGTGAACTCGGACTGTTACACTATTTTGAAGTTATCATCACGGGGGATGATGTTGATAAAGTTAAACCGGCGCCTGATTTGTATGTAAAGGCAATTGAGATCCTAGGCATTCAGCCTACAGAAGCCGTAGCATTTGAAGATTCGTTAAATGGGCTTCAAGCGGCCCTGACTGCTGGTTTAAAATGTGTGATCGTTCCTAATCCCGTGACGAAAGCTTTAGCTTTTGAAAATCATCATTTACGCCTCCGTTCCATGGCGGATAAGAGCTTGTCTGACGTCATAAAACATATTGAGAAATAAGCGTTCGAAGGAAAGTATAGTATGATAAAGGAATGAAACCGCGCCGAAGATGGCAGAGTCTTCGGTTTTTCTGGTTTTAATGAAACTTATATTTTGGTGGGGAGGGTGAGTTTATGGGAGTGCATATCAATGGCGAAGGAGTCCGGCTGCGGGAGGTCAATGAGAGTGATCTTCCTATCTTTTTCGAGCAGCAATTGGATCCTGCCGCAAACTATATGGCTGCTTTCACATCTAAAGATCCATCAGATAAGGCGGCTTTTTTGACACACTGGAAGAACATCTTATCGAACCGGGATATTCAAAAAATGACGATAATCCACAACGGATGTGTTGCGGGCAGCATTCTCAAGTTTGAACAGTTTGGTAACCCGGAAGTGAGTTATTGGATCGGGAAGCAATATTGGGGTAAAGGTATCGCTACAGGTGCACTGCTCCATTTTTTGCCGAAAATAAAAGTCCGCCCTCTATATGCCCGCGCAGCCAAGGATAATCATGGTTCCATCAGGGTGCTGGAGAAATGCGGATTTGAAAGATTTGATGAAGACAAAGGGTATTCCCATGCAAGAGGCAAAGAGGTTGAGGAATTCATTTTGAAACTTGAAAGATAAGATAATAATAATAAATATCGTTTAGCCTATGAGGAAACGGGTGACAGACAATGGGATATAAGATTTTTTCCATCATTTTTATTTTATGCGGTCTTTTTGTAATGTGGTTCGCCATATTTGGCAAAAAGAAAGAAATCAAAGAGTTCGGCTCCGGAATACCCACAAATTTCATCGATGTCATTTTAATGATGATATATAAGCTTTTACCTTCTACTATTAGAAAAATCCTTCTATTTGCAATGGGTCTGGCCATTTCAATCGGATTTACCTATATATTGTTTAAGTTATGATAAATTTTCCTTATTAGATAAAATAATCCTGAAACTTTATTCTTACGAAATCGTATTAAATGGTAACGATATATGGGAGTTGTTGCTATTTCGAAGAAAAAAAGTGAAGTCAGTGTTTAGGATAATGGGGGCGGGAAGTTGACGCCGGCGGAAAACTTGGTGTTATTTCACAATAAGGTCACGGACGAAAAACCATACTATTCAAATCTATTGATTGCAGCTGATTCAAGATGTGTCTATATCCAAATTGAAGAATATCAATATAGTAATAATATGAATAATATGGTAATGTTTAATTTGTGTGATTTTGGAAAAAAATGAAAAAGGAAGGTATTATATGTCTGAATCGGTTCTTAAGGTTCAATCCTTAACTAAAAAAATTGGAAAAGCAACCATCGTAGACAATGTTAGCTTTGAAATAAAAAGCAATGAAATATTTGGTTTGCTTGGTCCGAATGGAGCTGGAAAGACCACGATCATCCGTATGATCACAGGTCTGATCAATCGTACGGGCGGTACTGTCATGATCAATGGAAGTGACCTCGATCATGATTTCGAAGGTGCAATGAATCAATTGGGGGCCATTGTTGAAAATCCTGAGTTTTACAAGTACATGACAGGCAGAAAGAATATCCTCCATTATGCTCGAATGTCATCCAATGACATATCCAATGAGAGAATAGAAGAGGTCATTAAGCTTGTCAAACTGGATCATGCCATCGATAAGAAGGTTAAAACATATTCATTGGGCATGCGTCAGCGCCTTGGCGTGGCACAGGCCATTTTACATAAACCGTCGTTATTGATTTTTGATGAACCGACGAATGGCTTGGATCCGCAAGGGATTCGCGAGTTTCGTGATTATTTGAAAGTACTGGCGAGTGAAGGCGTCGGGATATTGATTTCATCCCATTTACTATCGGAAATGCAATTGATGTGTGATAGTTTTGCCGTTATCGAAAAGGGAAAGCTGATCCATACGAAAGAACATATTGTTGATGAAAAAACCGAAACGATCAATGAAGTTTCATTCACTGTCAGTGATGGGAAGCTAGCTAAAAAAATCCTTCAAGAACAGTTTGCGGATATTACGATCCTAAAAAATGGTGCGAAGATAATCTCCGTATCGGCCACCCGAGAACAAACGGCCCATATAAACAGGAGTTTTAATGCAAATGATCTGGATGTCTTTGAAATTGGCATAACCAGAAAATCGCTTGAAGATAAATTCTTCGAAATCACAGAGCAGGAAATGAGGGAGTCTGTATGATGTCCTTAGTAAAAAATGAATGGATGAAAATCTTTTCAAAAGTATCAACTTATATATTCATCGCTTTTCTATTATTGGCAGCATTAGGGGCTGCGGTCATTGATTATAAACTAAGTCCTGACGAAACGAATAAAGATTGGAAGCAAGAGTTAAACGCCGATATCCAAGAACAGGAAAAGGCTTTGGAAGCTAAGGAAATCAGTGAAGAAGAAAAAGCCGCCATCATGGAAGACATTAATTACAACAAGCAACTGTTGGCTGATAATATAAACCCTGACTTAAACACGAATTGGACCTATATGGCTGAATGGACTACATCATTAACATCATTTGTCACTTTATTCGTCGTTATTGTTTGCAGCTCGCTCGTTTCCTCGGAATTTTCCGATGGCACCATTAAACAACTGTTGATCAGGCCTTATAAACGTTGGAAAATCCTGCTTTCCAAATATATTACTTCCCTGTTATTTGCAGCGTTACTACTGGCGAGCCTGCTTATATTCAGTTATCTAATCGGAATCATATTCTTTGGCAATGGCTCGTATTCAGACAAAATTCTAGATCCAGCATCTTTCGGTGAATTCAGTCCGGTAGTAGTCGGCGACTATTTCGTAGACATGATCGTTTACTGGATACCGGGATTCCTAGTCATCACGACCATCGCTTTCATGTTAAGCACATTATTTAAAAACCAAGCACTTGCAGTAGGTATATCCATTTTCATCCTATTTGCTTCTTCGACATTAAATATGGTCATTCAATCATTCATCGGTAAATACGAGTGGTTAAAATTCGTCTTATTCCCCCACCTTGATTTAAGGGGCTATATTTCCGGAACCATAGAAATGTTCGATGGAGCTACACTTGGATTCTCGATGGGTGTTCTGGGAATCTATTATCTTATCTTTTTAGCGCTAACTTTCTTCTTCTTCCAGAAAAAAGATATCACGAATTAAATAGAACGAAAAACCGAAATCAGTGGCTGATTTCGGTTTTTCTTATGCAAAAGGAAAGTTGCTGCCTTGAATCTGGCATAAAGTGAAACCTTTATCCAAATTTATCCGTATAAGATAATATGAGGATATTCAGTTGGGTATAGGGGTGTAAAATGAATAAAAATAAGGTTCTATTAATTGGGCTTATCGGATTTTCTTTATTTCTAATGGGCATGATTATATCACAATGGACAGTTGCTGGCGTAGTGATCGGGATAGGCGGAGGGTTCGTAATGGGAATCAGTTCTTACCTGTTTGCTAGTCAGTAGCTTCATTTACATATGTACAATACACGATTTAATTGCGCCCTGCGCGGAAATAATCTGATAGAGATGGAGCAGATTTAAAGATGGGGAAAAGGCATGATAAACGAAAGTTAGTCATTGTACTTATTATTATTGGAACAGCATTAGGGCTCTATGTGTACTCGGCATTCTCTGAAAAATTGACAAAATCAACAGATTTGTCTGATGAATCTATCGGGGGATTTAAAGTGCTGGATAACATATCGAGTCCAGACTTCATTAGGGAATATGGTGAACCCATCGATCGGGATAACAATAACGCTTATGATTATTATTATTGGAAAGGCGGGTTAAAAACGGCCTCTATCAATAAAGACGAGGATAAAGGGAAAATCATGCGGTTGATCATTTCAAGTACGGACGACGCTCTATATGAAAATGCCCTTCAAACAAGCAAAGGTATTAAATTAGGAAGTAAGAAAGCGGACGTCCTTTCGAAGTACGGTGATCATTATTATAAAAGTTATGAACAGGGAGCCGATATTATCGGCTACATTGACCATAAACGAAATATTACTTTAGAATTTTGGTGTGTTCCAGGTGGAAGGGTTGCAGAAATACGATTGGATGATGCAGATGTCATTTAATGTTTTTTCACCAGAGTTCTCGAGTATCGGTTTTACTTTGGTTAACACACAAGACGAATAATTCGACCTACACGGAAATAATTCTGCGATACAATGTTATATCCATTCTCTATATATAGGTGCGATACTTCTCAAATGAAGTGTCGCTTTTTTGTTTTTGCATTAGGTGATTAAAACAACTTCATCGTTCATAAAACATCAAAACTCTTTCAGGAGATTATTATTATAGAAATCGACTGTGTTAGTCCCCTCACCCTCCCACTCTAAAGTTTGTAATGCGAATCTCCATTTTGATTGAAAATTGAAAAGTTCTTCGAAATTTATCGTTACTATAAATTTTATTTCCATTAATTTTGGCTACCCGATAACAATATAAATAGATTTTCTTTAACATTTTGGGTGCTTTTAACCTGATCGTTTATGATTATATATCATTAATTAAATGTAGGTGATTATTTAGTTATGATTAATAAGTCTAGTTATATAGTTATATTTTGTAAAAGATAACGTTTATTTGTTGATTTGCTAGGAAATATTGACTGTTGTATAATCTATTGGAGTAGATTGGCATAGGAGGGAATATTTTGGTTGAAATCAGAAAGTATATAGCATCGATTTTAATTTTGGCTTTGCTATGTAGCTTGTTGCCTAGTTATACAGGTGCTTCAAGTGATAATACGAGTCAGACAATCCAAAATGAAAAGGAAACAATCAATACTGACAATTTGGATGAAGTGGTGAAAGAAAGAACGGAAAGTTCAAAAACATTCACTGATGGAGAAGGAAACTTTGTTAAAGAGATTTATCCAGAAGAAATACATAACAAAGTAGATGGAAATTACAAGACCATTTCCGAGGAGTTAGTGGAAAGCGATAATAAGGGCTACATAGAGACAGAAACAACAAACTTGGAATTTATGTTTCCTGAAAAATTAGGGCAAGATAAGCCTTTAATTTATCAATCTGGTGAACACAAGTTATCATTTGAGTTAACACATGCCTCTGATGGAGAGAAGCAAACTGAACCAACTTATACATCGGGTTCAGTAAAAGAAGATAATTCAATAACTCATAAATCTTTATACCCGAATATTGATTTACGGCATGTTGCCTTAAATAATGAGGTAAAAGAAGATTGGATTATGAATGAATATAATGGAATCAATGAATTTCACTATACCATTCAAACGGATCTATACGGTCAAGTTGAAAAGGACGGATCAATAGAATTCTATGAAAATGAATCTAAAGAGAAATCAGTTTTCACCTTACCAAAGCCTATAATGGTGGATTCAAACTATAACGACACGTTAGGCGACGGTGTACGATCAACAGATATCCATTATGATTTAAATAAAAAGTCGGACGATAGTTATGAGTTAGTTTTAAATGCTAGTAAAGAATGGCTATCTTCGTCTAAGCGAGTCTTCCCTATTTATATTGACCCATCTGTATCGATTGATGCATTGGGAGATACATTCGTGATGAGTGCCTATCCAAATAACAATTACAATAAAGAATGGGATCCATCACAAGGGGAATATGTATTAAAAACAGGATATTATGATAGCACTACAGGGACCAATTACCCATTTATTAAATTTAGTGTTATTGGGGATTTAAAGGGTGCAACCATTGATTCTGCTGAATTAGCTGCGTACGTTACCCATTCTTATTATGTCGATACAAAAACGGATATATGGGTAGATGAGGTAAAAGCACAATGGTATGTAGATGAATTAACATGGAACAATAAGCCATCATCCACCAAAATAACGAGTACGTCTGTTGCTAGGGATCAGTGGGCTTATTTTGATGTTAAGAATACGATTCAGGCTTGGGTGGACGGTACAAGAGAAAACTATGGATTTAAATTCCATACGAACGGAAATGGCAAAACACATTGGAAAAAAATCACGGCAGCAGAAAGTGCGAAAAAAGCTAAATTGGTCATTAGTTACCACTATGAAAAGATGAAGAATCCTACAGTCAGTTCTTACTCTTATGGTGAGGGGAAGGCTGATGGATATATTGACGTTAAGTGGAGTTCCGTTCATGGAGCAAAGTCTTATGATTTGCAAATGTATGATGGTAAGAGTTATCAGACCATTTATTCTGGTACATCTACAAGTTGGTCATCAAAGGGCAAAAAGATTTTCCCTAAAGCTCCTTATTCAACAAGTACCACGTATAAAACGGATAGTACGGGTGTTGAATTACCGGTAGATCCAAGTGCATTTTATAGCGCGAAAAGTGGAACGACAACTACGAAAAAAGATTACGGATTTCGTGTCGTAGCAAAATTTGCAAATGGAAATAGCCCGGCTTCAACAGCGATTTACAAATCCATACCAGTTGTGCAAGTGGGAATTCCGGATATTCCAACCGTAAAACCATATGCGTACCCGGAAACAGATACAGTAAATAAAGGGCGTGGTTGGCTTGATATTTCCTGGAAACCAGTAACTAATGCAACGGGTTATAAAGTTCTTATTTGGAATGGTACAAAATATAAAGAATTTTCGGTAGGTAAAGGAACCAGTGTCAGTACAAAGGGGAAAAAGATCTGGCCAACGGATGCGGATTTGAAAAATGGGCTTAAAGAACTTTATCCAGTCGAATTAGACAAATCGACAAGTATAGGTAAAGGGACAGAATTACCAATGGACCCTAGTATTACTTATGGAAATGGTTCAAATCGTTATAGTATTCGAGTCAAAGCAATTTCTGCAGCAGGGGATTCGGCTTCATCTGATGTTAACTATGGATACATCCCACTATATGCACCTAAAAATGCAAAGCTAACTAGTAATTTAGTGGATATGGTCAATAACAAAAGTAGTTTGACAGTGAAGTGGGATGCGACACCTTCAGCAAAATATTACGAGGTACAGATTGCAGATGATAAAACAAGTAAAACATATCAAATAAAAGGCAAAACGTCTTTCACAACAGAGCCTATTTATGGTATTTCATCAAATTATTCCGCAACGGTTAAAGCCTATTTTGTGGACGACGATAATGCTTCAGAAACAGAGCAAGGTAAAATTACAGGAAATCGTGGTTTAAGCCCTGCTTCGAATAAAGCAACCGCATCAGTTGATCCTAGAGAAGATTTAAACGGGTTAGAAGATTATTTCACTTATGAAGACCACTCATTTGGAAATGCAACAGCTTCCGTTAATGTAACGACGGGGAATATGGTCATGGAGTTCACGGATCAATCCCTATTCACTCAAGGACTCTTGGGGTTTGATTTTACCCGTTACTATAATTCACGGTCCACTCGTACTTCTGCGCTTGGGCAAGGGTGGACATTTGCAGGAAATGAAAATCTTGTAGAAGTAGATGCTACGAGCACAGAACCAGCAAAAGTCATTTATTATGATGAAGATGGAACCAAACATGAATTTAGCTATGATTCTAGTAATAAAAAATATATCTCTCCAAAAGGTAAATATTTAACCTTAACAAAGGAAACGGTTAATGGTGCACAAGGATTTAGCCTGAAAGAAAAAGATGGATTTTCCAAAATATTCGAGGGGAATTCAAGTAAAACTAAAGAGTATCGCTTATATGCCTACAAGGATATCAATCAAAATACAATCCGCTTTTATTACAATCAAGATAAGTTATCCGAAATCTCTGAAGTAAATCACCAGGGCGAAAAAATTCGGACTAGTATTCAATTAACCTATAACGCTGATGGACTAATCAATAAAGTAGGATACGGAAGTAATTGGAAGGAAATTGGATATCAGAATAAGCAGTTGGCATCCATTGTAACGAAAGATTCGCGCACAACGGAAAGTATCACAGAAAGGCTTTCCTATAATTCAGTTGGCCAACTAGCATCTTATATAGATGGCAAGGGTAATGAAACCAAATATCTTTATGATGAAAATGAATTGAAAGTATTCGACAAACAAGAAAAAGATGCATCCATATCCGTCTCTACCACGTACCGTTATGATCTTGCAAAAAATGAATTTACGGTGACAGATACAGACGACAATGAGACGGTTTATAAACGAGATACGAAAAATGGAACGTTTGCCGTTAGCCAGATCATGAATAGTGATGAGACAACGTCCAGCTTCCAATATGATGATCAATATAATTTGTTACATTCTATCGATGAAAAAGGTACAACCAGGACGTTTAGTTATGATGCTAACGGAAATTTAAAAACCAGTACAGACTCTAATGATACGACCTTATATGAATATGATGAAAAATACAGAATTACCAAAATTACTGATCCATCAGGAAGTTCAACAATAAACACCTATAGAGGTGAAAACTTGTCAAAAAGGAAGATTGGTGAGGAAATAACTTCCTTTGATTATGATTTATTTGGTCGTGAAACAAAAGTATTATATCCTAACAATACATTTGAGGAAGTAATTTATGACGATTTAACGGATACAGTTACAGTAAGGGACGCTAATGGTCAGGTTTCAAGCACCTCTTATGATCAGTTTGGGAATGTGAAAATAAAAAAAGATGCTGGCGAAAGAAGTTTATCTTACGAATACCACCCATTAATGATTGATATAATAACCGCTGTTATAGATGGGAAAGGTAAAACTACTAAATACCAATATGATAAAAGCGGGAAGTTGACTAAACTAACTGATGCTTTAGGCCGAAATAAAATCTACGAATATAATGACAATAATCAGGTTACTAAAGCAAGCTTACCAGGTATGTTATATACCTATCACTACAACTCGAATGGTAATTTAGATAGGGAAGTAACTCCTTCTGGAAATATTTTAACCTATTCATATGATGAAATGGATCAAGCAGAGAGTGTGACAGTCTCTAATCCATCTAATGGGGAAGTTTTAAAGTGGGATCAAACATATAATGATTGGGGATTATTATCAAAGGTAACTTTTCAAGATTTAAAATCCAATCAAAACATTCTACAAAAATCTTTGGATTATAATAACCTTTCCTTATTAGCGTCTTATACACAAGGAAACTTTAGAATTATTTATAAGTATAATGAGAACGAACAACCATTAAGTGTGATGCTTAACTATACTCAAGGAGTAAATCCTTGGAAGGTTGAGAAATCATTAACTTATACAGATGAAGGAAATAAGGATGTTCAGACAGTTCGAGTTGGCGATCAAAAATATATGATTTTTGAGAAAGTTGTTGATTTAACTAACAATCAAGAAAAAGTTATTGTTAATGAAAATCTCTATCAGCAAACAAATATATTTAATCAAAGTAACCTTTTAGAGGGGGTTTTTTATAATAAAGGCACTGGTACGCTTCTTGAATATTCTTATACTTATGATGGTTCTGGAAATATTTTAGAAGAAAAGAGTACTAATGGTGATACACGTTTTACTTATGATGAGAATAGTCAATTAATTCAAGAGGTATTACCGGATGGAAGCATAAATAAATATAACTACGATGATGTTGGTAACCGTAAAGAAAGTATTCGAGGTAAACATACTGATACCTTTAAGTATAATGCATCTAATCAAATTGAAACAAAAAATGGAAAAGAATATCTGTATGATAAAGATGGAAACTTACTACAAGATGATCAATACAAATTTGAATATAATGCTCTTGGATATCAAACTAGAATTTCTGATTTACAGGGTAATGAAATAGCCCGTTACGAGTATGACGAAACCGGATTGCGAACTAAGAAGTATTTGGGTTTAAATATTCATGAATATTATTATGATGATACTCAATTATCCTTCGAAGTTATAAGTAAGGGAGATACTATCGTACAATATAGAAATTACCAATGGGATGAAGACACACCTCTAGGGATGATTATTCGTGAAAAAGATGAAAGTGGTAACTGGAAGGATCATGTGTTTCACTATTGGACGAATATTCGTGGCGATGTTTTAACGATACGTGATAACGAAGGAAAAGAAGTAGGATCTTATATTTATGATTCTTATGGGAATTTATTGGGGGAAAAAGGGAGTGTTGCACAAGAAAATCCGATTCGATATGCAGGGTATTTTTATGATTCAGAAAGCAAGAACTACTATCTTAAAGCTCGTTACTATAATCCAGCGAATGGTAGCTTTTTATCATTAGATCCTTATTCTGGAGATGATAATTCAATTTCACAGAATGGATATAATTATGCAGGAAATAACCCTGTTAAATATGTAGATCCGGAAGGACATTTTTGGACGTACCTCGTTAGAGGAGGTATGTGGGTTTGGAAGGGAGGAAAATGGGCTTGGAAAAAGGGGAAAAATTTATATAAGAAAGTCACAATCCCTACTACCAAATTTTCAGCCAAAAAGTTACAGAAGAAGTTTAAACATGCAGATGATTTTGGTGTGAAGGGGAATTATTCCAAAAAAAATGCTGCTAAATTTGAAGATGCTCTAAAAAAGCATATAAAGAATGCTGACGAAATTATTGAATCAAAATACCATGGTGATAAGGTTTATGTTTTTCTCAAGGGTAAAAAAGGAGTCTTAGTTGATCCCAAAGGCAATTTTGTGAGTGGATGGAAGTTTTCTTCTGATCAATTAAATTATCATAGGAAAAATGGATATAGACTAAAATAATTACCAATGCTACTCTTGTCCTGTAAGTATTAAAGAATTTTTTTTATGAAACGAAGTAGGTAGGTGAAAAATGACTAATATCTTATCTCTGGGTATTGTATATGATAATTCATTTGATAAATCTGAAGAATTACAAAGTATAATACAATATTTTTTGAATTTAAAGAGCGATATATTAGGTATAAAGGTAAGTATGGATGAAGACGGTGAGAATTGGTTAGAAAGTGAACGAAATGAAAAAAATTTTATTCTAGACTATACCTTATTAACAGAAAAATATTTTGGAGAAATACAAATGCAACTAAATGACTTTTGGAGTCTGAATGGTTTATCTTTGACGCTTCGCATTGTTAAAGAAAATGAATTCTTTGGGTATTCATTAGATTTTGAAATGGAGCAACTTCTAAATCGATATAGTCTGGATTTAATTAATGAACTAATTATTGATTTAGTAAAAGATATCTATAGCGTAACAAAATTTATATACGCTTTTTGCGATCATGATTCAGAAATTGAGTACTCTCCTTCACAGTATAAGGATTTAGTGGAAGCCTATTCAATATTAATTTTACCAAGGGAAAAAAATGGCTTTGATGTAATAAAAAACAACTGGCAAATAGACGGTATTACAAGTAGAAATAAAATATAATATTTCCAAATTAGTTTTAAAATAGATGGTCATGAAGACATCTTCCGAGTTAAAACAGATAGGACCGGAAATACCTTATTTTCAAAGCGTAAATAAAGTAAAGCGCCTGTTACTCCTGTTGTTTTGTAAAATACTAATAGATTTGAAGAAAGCTTTGTAGAATGGGATTTTCTACAGAGCTTTTCTTTTTTTGAGGAAGACAGTTTCTACCTGTGGATGGACCAAATATATAATAATAAGAAAAACACCCCTTTTACATGGGGAGGTCGATATTAAAGAATTTAGCCGTTTAAGTAAATAAGAAAGCGATGCGATAAAGAATATGTTCATAAAAAATTTCATCTATCATTACATCATTTATCCGATTATATTTGTTGGGGTATATGCATTATTTGCTATTTTTAAGCTTGATGATACCCCCGTTCCTATAAGTGATGCTATGCATATGATTTTAATCTATTATTTTGCAATTAGTGTGTATAATGCTTTTCCTACCATAAAATCTAACCATAATAAAAAAGGCGGCCAAGAAAAATAGAAAAAAGTAAAAAACGACAAGAAGAATGTATTTCCCATTATTTTCTATGAAACTGTAATGGATATTTTTAAAAATTATCATTTTTGGTGATTTTGATTATAATGTTCATTACTGATAGTGATAGGATATTTTATGGAACCTATAAACATTCTAAAAATTATTAAAATATAATGTTCGTCGATACTGGAAATTACTTTGTTCCATTTCTAGGAAAGTAGCTTTAAATGCCACAGGGTGTTCGTATTGGAAAGATGATATTTCAATTCCCCACAAAAACAAAGGTGTTTACGCTAATTTTGGCCCGTCATTTTTTAATAAGAAGGTAGGTAAAATGAAAAAATACTTCGTTGTTTTAGTGCTGATAGTTTTAGTAATGGGTTGTGAAAATGAACACACGAAAGGATTGGAAGGGCCTGAAATGCCTAATGTAACCGGGAATTCATATGGTAATATGATCAATCACGGATTTGTCGCTAAGCAGGACAACCTTTTAATTTATATGAAATTTAATGATTCCACTATTCCTTTTAGCAATAATGCCATTATGGCAAAAAAAGATGATGCAACCAACGAGGTAAAACTCACATCAAAAGGCTTTGGAGATATAACTATAATGAAGGAATGGGTTTATTATACGGTAATGCCCTTTTCAGATGTACCGATGTTATATCGAGTCAAATTGGATGGATCGGAAAGAGAAAAATTAGTCAAGGGTGCTGACTATGTCCAAGTAAAAAATAATCAGGTTTACTATTATGATTCGATTAAGAATGGTATTTATAAAATGAACTTGGACGGGACGGATAAGGTTCAAATATATTCACCAAAACCGGAAGTTACAATGAATTTCTACGTTGATCGTGAACAGATTTACTTTTATAAACCTATAGATGAAGATGGTGATGAAGGAAAACTATATTCGATGTCACTAAACGGAGAAATTATAAAGAAATTAAATGATACAGTTTCGTATACTCAGATTATTGATGATGCAGATGAGCAGTTTCTCTATTATACAGATACAGAAGAGCACTTGTATAAAGTCGATAAACAAAAAGGTAAGGAAATGAAAATAACCGATCAGGAGTTTTCATCCTTAATCGTTGATGAAAATTGGATTTATTACTTGAATCCAAGTGATAAGTACCATATCTATAAGATGAAAAAAAATGGCGAACAAAATCAATTACTCCTAGATAAAGAAGTATCAGATATAAATGTGCTTGATAATTGGATTTACTACAAAATAGATGGTCATGAAGACATCTTCCGAGTTAAAACAGATGGGACAGGAAATACCTTATTTTCAAAGCATAAGTAAGGGGACTATCACTACTCTTACTTTTTAAAAAGGACGAATAGTTTCGAAGAAAGCTCTGTGGAGGGAATCGCTGCAGAGCTTTTCTTTAACAAGCAATGAATATGTTAAATATTAATACTAAGAGGTGAATTAGCGTGGAATTGAAGTATACATGCCCATGCTGTGGTTACAAAACTTTAGATGAAGAACCTCCAGGAACGTATGATATTTGTGAAATCTGTTTTTGGGAAGATGATAGTTACCAATATGAACACCAAGATGAGGATGGAGCAAATTATGTTTCCTTTAGAGAAGCACAACAAAATTTTAAAAAATTTGGGGCTAAAGGTGAAAGAAGTTTACAATTTGTAAGAAAGCCTAATAAGTCCGATATAAAAGATCTAAATTGGAAACCTCTTGAGTAACAGGCTCAATGTATGTTTTCTCGTCCATGCAAATAATCCTGAAGGCTAATGGTTAATAGAATCGGAAAAACTAGGAGAGAACAATATGTTTTACGGTATAATACTAGTATAAATGTCATAGTCTGCTTCATGGGTGGAAGCTTCTTGTATTACCCCTTATAGAAAGGGGGTGATTACATGAGCGTATATGAAGCTTTATCTTTGTGCATAGCACTTTCGATGTTGATTCTTGCTATAACAGATAAAAGCGACAAAAAATAACCACCCCATGGCCAGCAAGCTTGAGGGTGGTTATTTTTTCTCTTGTAACACCTGAGTGAGCTTTCCCCCTTGAAGGGAATTCTATGATGTTTTGGGCAGGGTGTTAGAGCACCTTGCCTTTTTTAATTTTATTCTATTCTTGCCTTTAGTATACTATATTACTTTCGGAGATTCATGTGTTTAGCGTTATTCACCTTCGCCAGTTTATCGAATTCCTTTAAACGTTCTTTTCAATTTTAGCCAAAATAAAATCGCCTCCTGGTAATGGACCTACCATAAGAGGATAATATCGCCAGATTTTCTTGGATGTGTTTTTCATTGCAGGCTGAAACTTTTTTCCATTTTATCCGTATATGTAAGTATGAACGGCGCTGGGAAGCTCCGGTATTTATCGGCATTTATCATTTTAATAAATTGGGAGATGAAGGATCATGAGTGAAAAGGGTTGTATGAAATGCGGAAGCAATGATGCTGCCAAGAAGGATGTAGCCATGACAGGAACAGGCTTGTCAAAAATGTTCGATGTCCAGAATAATCAATTTACGGTCGTGTATTGCAAGAATTGCGGTTATTCGGAGTTTTATAATAGGCAATCATCTGCAGGCAGTAATCTGCTGGATCTATTCTTGGGATGATCACTGGCGCGAAAAGAATCCCCTTTTTCATGAAAAGGGGATTCTTGTTTTTTTCATTTTAGGTGGAACCGGATTGGGCCGCAAAAATTAAGGAAGGCAGGGAAGCCGAGATCATGACAACCTTGCCGCGAGATAGCAGGTGTAAATTGAGTATTCCTGATCAAATGTTGGGCAAATATCATTACTCGTGACGGCATGCCCGAGAAATGATAGTATGAATGTAAAAAATGGAAATTCCATGAGGGGAAATTATATGAATAAAATAGCACTTCTTCAACTGTCTCTAGCTATGACAATCTTTGGTTCTGTCGGTTTCTTTTCGGAACTATCAGGACTTCCAGCATTGGAGCTGGTTTTTGTTCGTTGCATTTGTGCCGCCGTATTCTTATGTGCAGCCTGGATGATCACCGGACATTTCAAGAATGAAACATGGAATGGCAGAGAGGTAATGCTCATCATTTTCTGCGCGGTGGCCAACTTGTTGAACTGGATATTCCTCTTTAAGTCTTTTGAGCTGATATCGGTGACAATCGCCATTTCGCTTTATCATTTAGCGCCAATCATTGTACTTATTATAGGGAGCTTCATCTTTAGGGAGAAAATGAATGTATTCTCCATCTTGGCGATTTCCCTTTGCTTCATTGGCACATTGCTCATTATGGGAACAGATGGATTTCGATCATCATCTCCTGAATGGGAAGGCATCATGTATGGAATCATTGCTGCCTTTTTCTATGCGGCAACCATGCTTTTAGGAAAGAGCATTGCAAAGACCAGTGTATATGCGACTACATTTCTGCAAATGTTCATTGGATTTTTAGTACTGATTCCTTTTGTCGATTATTCCGTATATACAACGTTAAAATCTTCCGAATGGTTTTATACGGTGCTTACCGGCATCATCCATACAGGCGTCGTGTATTTGCTGTTTTTTAATAGTATCCGCCATTTGCCTACAAATGTAGTATCTTTCATGATTTTTGTCGATCCGGCAGTTGCCATCCTTTTGGATATTCTGCTTTCAGGATTTAAACCGGATGGTATTCAAATTCTGGGTATTTCCTTGATATTTATTGGGGTGGTCTATTCACTTAAGACGACGAGACCGAAAGAAAAAGATGTCATGCAGAAAAGGCCGCACACAATGTGAGGCCTTTTTCCTTTATCCGTTTACCTATTGATTAAAATGATAGACATCCCAAATGTCAGGGGTTTCTGATCCAATGTACCAAGCAGCTGCACCGCCTAGATGATTTTGTTTTACCAGGTCAATACGGAGCTTAATCGATTTTTTATCCTCTATCCAAATTTGATGCTTTTCCCCTTTGGAAGTATACTCCACGTAATTTTGTTGAGTCTTTTTATCCCATTCCTTTTTAAGTTTATGAGATGAAATGATTTTGTTGACCTCAGCCATGGTACGGTCATGACTTTTCACTTTTTTTGTCGACAAATCGGTTACCCATTCTCTCGTATAAAAGGGTACAGCCAATATGATCTTATGGGCAGGTACTTCTTTCATTAAAAGCTTGGTTCCTTCTTTGATCCAAGGTAACGAGGAAACGGATCCGGCCACCGGGCTTCCGCCCCAATGCTCGTCATAACCCATTATGATTATATAGTCCGCTATTTTGCCAAGTGCTTTCCTATCTAGACTTTTTGACCAAAAAGGGTCCTCATTTTCTCGGGTGACATCCACAGACACTATAATTCCATGCGGTTTTAGTGCCTTTTTTAGTTCGCCTATGAAAAGTACAAAATCCTTCTTATTTTTTGGATCGATGTTTTCGAAATCTACATTTATTCCATCACTTTTCGTTTTAACAAGTGAATCTCGTAAAGCTGAAACTAATTTCTGGCGTTTTTTTGTATTGCCTAGTACAGAACCAGTTAAAACAGGGTCAAATTTATTACCGATAAGCTGCCAAACTTGTTTTCCTTGTTTATGGGCAGCTTGGATGTATTTTGTATCTACAGAAACGGAAACGTAATGACCGGTATCTGTCAGCGTATAAGAACGGGGAGATACTACATTCAAATTGGGTTGTTTAAGTTGCTGCGTATAGTTTTCTTTCGATCCATTATGCTTCCAGCCCATGACGATACGGTTTTGCGCCTTTTTTTGAAGCTGGGATTTCTTTATCCAGCCCTTTTTTCCGCCAAGCAATTGAACCTGGTAGTAATAATCCGGAACCTTCAATTTTTGGCCAACTTTAAGGGTAACCGTATGTAAGTTATTTAATTTCGTCAAATCACTTGTAGTTACCTTGTATTTAGTAGAAATCTTCCACAATGTATCTCCTGATACAACCTTATGAATCTTATATTTCTGGGGAATCTTCAGGTTTTGGCCGACAGTTATTTCGGAAGAAGTTAATTTATTTCCTTTTTGCAGCTCACTTACTGAAACACCATATTGATTTGCTATTTTCCATAATGTGTTTCCAGTCTTCACTTTATGAATGATGGGCCCAGCGGAATCACCAACGGACGAAGAAATGATGGGAAACTCCTCGCCCTTTTTTAAGGTCTTTAATTGTGTAGAACCTAATTTAGGAGAACTAAACACTTTTGTATTGTCCACTTTAACAGAACCTATGGATTGGGTTTTACTTGATGAATGACCACTGGTTGGAAAAAGACACATACAAAGAAGGGTTAACATAATAAAACATCTATAGAATTTTTTCACAATTATTTTATTCCCCTTTGTAAAATTTAACTTTACTAGTTTACTATGGAGAATAGCTTTAAAATAGAGGTACATTGTGGAAAGGCATTTCTAACCTTTGTGTGGGTTGAATAAATCTGTTCGTAGGTCGAATTAATTCATGTGTAGGTCGAATTTATCCTTGCGTAGGTCGAATTATTTCACTGAAGGACGGAATATTCGATATGAAGGACAATTGATTTTGAAGTAGAAGGGGAGAGGCGTATGTCACATTTTGCATTACAGTTTTATGATTTTAACATATGGGCAAATAATCAGATTTTCAACCGTTTAAAAGAGCTTCCAAAGGATGTTTACCATCAAGAAGTTCAAAGTGTGTTTTCATCGATATCGAGTGTGATGGCCCATGTGTATCTTTCCGATCTGGGGTGGGTGGAGGTTTTTTCCGGTAAAAGCATGAAACATGCATTGGTGCTGGCTGAACAACTGAAGGAACATATAGAGTCAAAGGAATTAGAGGAAATGGAGGCCATGTTTTTTGAGTTGTCCGAGCGGTACAAATCGCTGCTTAGCCAAAAAGAAAATGTAGATAAGCCTCTTATAATTGAGAATCCAGCTGGCGGTCTAATGAAAACAAGTGTTGCCGAATTGATTACGCATGTCGTGAATCATGGAACATATCACCGTGGCAAATCACAGCCATGTTGCGCCAAATGGGTTATGCCTCTACTTCGACGGATTATGGTCTTTATTTATTTTTAAAAGGGGAGTGACTAAAGATTGATGTTGATATTTCACTAGAAATAGGACTATAAAATTAGTAGTCCTATTTGTGTATGCAATTATATATGGTTTCTTTTAAGCAAAAATCTTGGAGATGGAAGGACTTCTTGTTCAGCTTCAAAATAAGCGAGTTTATTTGGGATACAGGATATGATTGCCGGCATCCCCATCCCAACAACTTTTTCTAAGGCGGTTAATAAGGGGATTTCCATACCATCAATATCTTCATCCCAGGATATTACATAACAAGAGTGTCCAGCACCATTCTGTTTCAGTAACTTAGCTATACCTACTGGATCTGAATTAGGTTTTGAAATCTCCATGATATATTCTTCACGAAGAGTCGTTCTGTAAGTATGACAAAGTCGACTTAAGGCATCTTTGCGTTTCTTGTTTGAAGACAATTCGAACAGAACTCTATCTTGGAGCCTTTTGGTGAAAAATGATTTTACGATTATTTTCTCCATTTCCTTATCCATTTTAATCCCCCTTTATAGCTTTTCAAATGGTAAATCCTTATAGTCTAAGCCTATCATAAGTAGCATATGTGGATAATAGGCATCTCTCTAAAAACATTTTACTTAATGTTGTATTGTCAAATAATGTTGCCAAGCCTTATTAGAGGACGATAATGAAATCCTATACATATGAACAGGTCAACCGGTTTTTACTGGTTGGCCTTTTTTTACGTTTGCCTCTGGAAATGACTTGTACATGACATTTGTCATCTTCTAGTCATGACACCTGGTACTAATAAAATGAGGTTGGTTTCTTTATACTATGGATAACGACAAATAAAAGGAAGTGCAATTGAAATATGACCTTGCAAAATACGAAAAACTTGAGAAAACAAATTGCTCCTTTTGAACAATCAACGACAAAGCAAAGTATATGGCAGATCATCAATACCCTGGGGCCATTCGTTATTTTATGGTACCTAGCATATATAAGTCTTTCCGTTTCTTATTGGTTAGCTTTGATTCCTGCTGTGTTTGCTGCTGGCTTCTTGACAAGAATATTCATCATATTTCATGATTGTACGCATCATTCATTTTTCAAAAACCGCCGTGCGAATAGAGCAGTCGGTACGATCATGGGTGTTTTGACTTTATTCCCGTTTGATCAATGGGGACATGAGCATTCTGTGCATCACGCAACAAGCGGTAATTTGGATAAGCGGGGTACAGGGGATATTTGGACCCTTACTGTCGATGAGTATTTGGCTGCACCGTTTAAACTTCGTTTTGCCTATCGTTTTTATCGCAATCCAATTGTTATGTTCGGTTTGGGACCAATTTATGTTTTCCTTCTTAAAAATAGATTTAACCGTAAAGGCGCTAGAAAGAAGGAAAAAAATAATACGTATTTGACGAATGTATTAATCGTCGTTTTAGCGGCATTGCTTTGCCTGGCAGTAGGCTGGCAGTCATTCCTTCTGGTACAAGGTTCCATTTTCATGATTTCCGGTTCAGTCGGCATTTGGCTGTTTTACGTCCAGCATACATTCGAGGACTCTTATTTTGAAGAAAATGAGGAGTGGGAATATGTATTGGCAGCAGTGGAAGGAAGTTCCTTTTATAAGCTTCCAAAACTCATGCAGTTCCTTACTGGTAATATCGGTTACCATCATGTTCACCATTTAAGTCCAAGGGTACCTAACTATAAATTGGAAATGGCCCACAACAATACGCAGCCTTTAGAGAACGTTCCAACTATTACTCTTGCGACAAGCTTGCGCTCACTCCGTTTCCGTTTATGGGATGAGGAATCCAAGAATTTTATCGGTTTCAAAGATATAAAATATTTAACGAAAAAAAGTGTTCCAGCTCAAGTGAAATCTGAACTGTAACGTTCATGTATCATACCAGACTCCCTTAATAATCCTCGGATTTGGGGGAGTCTTTGCTTCATATAAGGAACTCGATAAAGGAGAGAACTTAAAATGATTCGAATTGTCATTGCAGAGAATCAGCAAATGCTGTTAGAGGCAATAAGTTCTCTACTCAATCTTGAAGAAGATATAGAAATTGTCGGGCAAGCCGGTAATGGAGAAGAAGCGGTGGCTCTTGTACACCAATTACAGCCTGATGTGTGTATCATGGATATGGAGATGCCTGTAATGAGCGGACTTGAGGCAGCAGAAGCATTAAGGTCAATTGAATGTAAAGTGGTCATTTTAACGACATTCCGAAGGACTGGTTATTTTCAACTCGCACTAAAGGCTAATGTAAGTGGTTATTTATTGAAGGATAGCCCGGGTGAAGAGTTAGCTTGCTCCATTCGCAGCATAATGGATGGCAAGCGAATATATTCCCCAGAACTTATGGATGAGTCTTCCAGCAATAATGGCCGGGAAATGGGAGTGTTAGGTTTGTTAGCCGATGGTCAATCAAAAATTGAGCCGTCTAATCAGCAAAGCGGCACAATTGGGACAGTAAGGAAATATTTTTCCACCATCAAGGATAAAATGAAGTTACCGGCTGGTTAGGATTTGTTGCTTAATTCTGTTGACACGTATTTTTAAATTGTGTACGATGGATTAAATTATAATATTGAAAATTCTGTGATGAAGAGAGTAGTTCATTTTGAAATGGAAAGCGAGTTAGGGATGGTGGGAGCCTAATGCAGGACGGATGAATGAAGCGCACTTTGGAGAAATTTCTTGAACCGTTTAGTAGGGAATATCGGGGAGTCACCTCGTTAACAATGGAAAGTGGTCACAATTTGTGGCAACTAGAGTGGTACCACGGGAATTCATGCTCTCGTCTCTTATTTAGAGGCGGGGGCTTTTTTTGTTTAGGAGGGAAAATGACGATGAATAAACCAATTGCAGAATTGATTTCAACTGCTTTGAACAATGAAATGCCAGCTAGTGAAATAGAGAAATTAATGGAAAAGCCAAAATTGATGGAATTAGGTGATGTCGCCTTTCCATGTTTTACTCTTGCGAAAAAATTCAAAAAATCGCCTCAGGTGATTGCGTCTGAAATAGCCCAACAATTAAATAGTAAGTTGATCCAAGAAGTGAACGTTGTGGGTGGTTATCTGAATATCTTCGTCAATCAACAGATGGTGACGGAAAATGTGCTGCAAACGGTATTAAGTGAAAAGGATCAGTATGGTTCGATGCAGCCTGTACAGGAAAATGTTGTGATTGATTATTCCTCCCCAAATATTGCCAAGCCTTTTTCCATGGGGCACTTACGCTCAACGGTCATAGGGAATGCACTGGCTAATATCGCCGAAAAAAATGGCTACAATGCCGTCCGTATTAATCATTTAGGAGATTGGGGCACGCAATTCGGCAAGTTGATTGTCGCGTATAAGCTGTGGGGCGACAAAGAGGCAATCGAAGCTTCGCCGATTCAGGAATTATTGAAAATCTATGTGAAGTTCCATGAAAGAGCAGAAAGTGATGAATCGTTGAATGAACAAGCACGCGCAAGCTTCAAGTCGCTTGAAGATGGGGACGAGGAAGCACTGGCATTGTGGAAATGGTTCAGGGATGCGTCTCTAAAAGAGTTTGAGACCATTTATGATTTATTGGGCATCCGTTTTGATTCCTATGCCGGCGAAGCGTTTTACAATGACAAAATGGATGCGGTTGTCGGGGAACTAAAAGAAAAAGGATTACTTACCCTATCTGAAGGTGCCTATGTCGTGCAATTGGAAGATATGCCGCCTTGTTTGATTACGAAAACGGATGGTGCAACACTTTATGCCACGCGTGATTTAGCTGCCGCCATGTATCGTAAAAAACAGTATGAGGCTAAGAAAACATTTTATGTTGTCGGAAACGAACAATCCCTGCACTTTAAACAACTATTCAACGTCATTGAAAAAATGGGGTATGAATGGTCAAAAGACTTACAGCACGTAGCATTTGGAATGATGTTAAAAGACGGTAAGAAAATGTCGACACGTAAAGGGAAAGTCGTGCTCCTTGCGGATGTTTTGGCAGAGGCGATCGAAACTGCGAAGCGCAATATTGAAGAAAAAAATCAAGCGCTTGAACAGAAAGAACTGGTTGCAAGACAGGTCGGTGTCGGAGCAGTTATTTTTAATGATTTAAAAAATAACCGCATGAATGATATTGATTTTTCATTAGAACAAATGATGAATTTTGAGGGAGAAACGGGTCCATATGTACAGTACACATATGCGCGAATTTCTTCATTGCTTGAAAAGGGCGAATTTAAAGAGCAGGCCATCACTTTTGAAGCTTTAGGTGAATATGCGTGGCCAGTCATCCAGCTGCTGGAGCAATATCCGAGCATTGTCCAAAAATCGTTTGAACAAGCCGATCCATCACAAATCGCAAAATTCAGCTTGCATGTATCGCGTGCATTCAATAAGTATTATGCACATACAAAGATCCTAGTTGAAGATGAATGGAAACAAATGAAACTCTCATTCGCTTTTTCCGTAGCGATTGTATTGAAGGATGCTCTAAGTTTATTGGGAATTTCCGCGCCGAAAAAAATGTAAAGGTAAAATGAAAGAATCCATTTTGAACTTTCAAAATGGATTCTTTCATATCTTACTCGATGACATCGAACCATAAGGGAGATTTATCATCAATTTCACCGTTGTAATTGATCGTGATTTCCTCGCCAGCCTTTATGTCTTTATGTGCATAAAAGTCTATCGTTAAATCATCTAAATTATTATCATACGTCGCATTCGGAGTGTATGAATGATTGAATAGCGATCCATTTCCTAAGGCAATGGCCGTTTCATCGTCATCTCCCCAATAGAAACAGTGATGAAAGAGTGACGTTTTCTTTAAATATTTCCATTCGCTTTTCGGTGAAATGATGACAGGTGATGCCTCGATGAGTTCATCCTTTTTAATATCCCTTACCGCATATATTCCCCTGCCATATTTCCCCGTATTTTTTATACAGATTGGTGATACGGCCTCAATTGCTTTTTTCCAGTCCTGCTTGGCTTTCAGTTTTGTTTCATCTAGGTCACCAAGATGCTTATTTAAGTAATCACTGCGATTACGAATGAATTCGAAGATGAATTCCGGTTCCTTGTCAAACAGATCCACTTTATTCTTTTTATATGGATCAAGAAGGATATGGGGGCGTATCGCCTGGTGCAGTGATAATACTTTATTTTTCATGTGATTCACAGTAAATGTGGTTTCCAATTGTTCAACCAAGAGGTCTTTGTAGAACTTACGGTATTCCGGAACCTGCAATAGAAGATGACTTAAGTGATTTGTCCTTTTTCCTCCAATAGGGACGTATGTGTGCTCCATGATCCCGCCACTGACTTTGCGTCCCCAAGTGGCATCATAATCCCAAGGAATGATTTCAAATAAGTTTGTTTCACTATTGCGATATAATGCATAGTTATGAGTGAAACCGTCGTTATTCATTGTACATACAGCTCCAGCCAGCCAGCGTAAGTATTTATGGATATCAAGATGCTGCGAGACTTCTTCGGGAAATTTGGCAAGCGGGGTGGTATTGATTTTTCTGATCAATTCAATAAGGTATTCATCGTCGGACGGTTTTCCAAACGCTTGTTTATAGCCTGATACAAGGGAATCCTTCGGTTTTCCATCCCTTTCCAATGAAAAATTGGCACTATTGTTGACTGCATAATAAATGGGGCCGGCAGGAAGTCCTCTTTTTTCCAAAAAGAATTCATCAACGGACTCCAGTTGTAAATATACCCCTTTACAAGAGCCGTTACGGTATAAGTCAATATGCTGGCTATAGGGGGAAAGAACTCCAAGGTCTTGGAAGTAATCGAGTGAGAGTTTATTACGAATGAGGGAAGGATCTTTGTATTCGGCATTGAGATGGATTTTGTGGGCGCCAAAGAATTTTTCTGGGTCGATGAAATCAATCCAATAGGATCTTTTCCGGAATTTTCGGGTATAAGAACCCCGATAGGCAATATCGATATCATAAATGTCGTTTTCCACTTTCAAATAGGCGGGAATGGGGTCATTACTCCATACGTCCGCACGTAAATCTTCTAGATCTTCTTCTTCAATCATTAAGAAATAAGATGGAATATGATAAGGCATACACTCACCTTCCTTTCTTGAAGATGTATGATGGTCAAGCGCAAACATGTAATGTATGAAAAAATTCAACTTGATCAATCAGAGATTGATCAAGTTGAAGCTTTTTAGATTGAACTATCTATCTTCTTCTTTTTTTCTTTCCACATCCAGTGGATGTACTTGAAGTAGAAGTGCTGCAAGTGGAAGTGCTTCCAGTGGATGTGCAGCCAGTGGACTTGCTTCCAGTGGACTTGCTTCCAGTGGATTTGCTTCCAGTGGATTTGCTTCCAGTGGACTTGCAGCCAGTGGACTTGCTTCCAGTGGATGTGCAGCCAGTGGACTTGCTTGAGCTACAGCTGCTGCTGCCAGATGAGCCGCCTTTTCCTTTTTTTCCTTTCGGCATAAAGACCCCTCCTTTAATAAGGTTAATTTCATGATATGCAGTATGGTACAAACTTGAACGTCGGATAACGACAAACGGGCTAATAAAAATGGCGGAGAGAAACATAGTGATGTAGAGTCATGACGGGACCCTTCAAGTAGATTGTCCGTCTTTTCTGAAATGAAAAATGCCCCTTACTCCCAAATGGGAATAAAGGGCATGTACCGTGAAAATGTCACGGCGATCATGAATTAATAAGCCAAGCTGAATAGGGCTTTGATGTGTGATAGATAGCGAACATTACTTGCTTCTTTCATCAATGTAGCCGGAAGGCCTTTAAGGGACGTGTTATTGGCCCCAACCGTTGCCACCGCATCCTTACGGCCAAGGCTCGCAAGTGTACCTGAGTTTACAGGTGAGAATTCTTCGAGTTTCTTGCCTTCAAAGGCTGCAAATAGGTTGTAACCAACAAGCTCACCCATTTGCCAAGCATTTTGAGCAGTAGGAGCGTATGGACGGCCGCCTTCTGGAGGGAAAGCAACGGCACTGTCCCCGACAACGAATACGTCTTTATGGGATTTGGATTGCAAATACTCATTAACGGTTGCTTTGCCGCGGTCCACTTCAAGGCCTGATTCGCCTACGATAGGAAGAGCCGCAACTCCGCCTGTCCAAACAAGCGTATTGGCCGTTATCGTTTGTCCGTCTTTCAATTCGATTTGATTGCCTTTAACACCCGTTACAGGCAGACCCGTCAAGAACTCAACGCCGCGTGCTTCCAAGCTTGTCATCGCACGTTCGATTAAGTGGTCAGGCAGGACTGGAAGGATTTTTGGACCAGCTTCCACAAGCTTGATTTTCAAGTCCTTGAAGTCCACTCCGAACTTTTTAGCGATTTTAGGGAAATGATCCACGATTTCACCGATTAGCTCAACGCCCGTCAATCCGCCGCCGCCGATTACGATGGTTGCGTCCGCTTCATTATTTGTTTGTGCATATTCGCGAA
>NZ_JAKXEE010000005.1:0-181891 GCF_022603275.1 Peribacillus sp. Aquil_B1
TTCGTCCTGAGCCAGGATCAAACTCTCCGAAGAAATGTTTGACTTGCTCATTTGCTTTTTGATAGTGTGTGCTCACTTAAAATTTAACGTTGGCGCTTTGTTTTGTTCAGTTTTCAAAGAGCAATTTCGTTGTCGTTTACTTCGTAAGCGACTTTTACATCTTATCATGTTTTCAACATTGTTGTCAACATGTTTTTTTAAGTTTTTTTGTTTTAATGAAGCTGCGAAAGCTGATGTCCCGCAGCGACATGTATTAATATAACACCTATATTACTATTGGTCAACAATAAAAATGCATTTTTTTAAAAGTTTTTTGACACTCGATAAAACCGGTGATATACCTCGTGACCTTTTGTCTCCGCTTTGATAACGTCGATTACCTTCTTCTCTATCAAATATTCCAATAAAACACCTAGGTCGACTGAATAAAACTTAACTTCCGGATGTTCCATAAGTTCCGCAATCGTCCACGGATCTTCTTTCGTCCCCATTATTTCGACCAAATGCTGTGAACCTGCATTCGTCCTCGAATAAATAAGAAATTCGCTCGCAAGGAATAGAAGCTCCAATCTTTTTTCGAGAGTTTCCTCACTGCTGATCAATTCTTTATACAACTTATAGATCTCAGGTTCCATATGCTTCACTTGGTTCCAAACCGTAACCTCCGGATAAAAACCTTGTTCTATTATTTCCAAACGGGCCAAGTGATGCAAGGAATGAACGATATGGTTGTATGCCTCCAGATAATGGCCTTTTTCAAAGAAGCTTTTCCCATCCATGTACCTGCGAATTAACTTTGCAAACTCCATCCCCATCTTTAACTTCCTTCCATAGAAGGGGAACTCCCGGATTTCTGTTTTCAAACGGTCCAAATATTCATTCCGGTCAAAAAGAACCTTCCCGTTATATATCCAGTCAACCACTTTGCGGTTCGTACCTAATAGAAGCCATTCTTTTAACTGGTCTTCCTTCACGATATGTAAGGCTGCCTTTTTATCACGGTAAGTGTAATGTTTTAAAAACACGGCCTCTTCGGCTTCGTCTGCAATCACAAAAAGGATGTAGTCAAATGTATCGGTAATCGGGCTATTATCATCCCTTTTTTCTATTAACAAGATTCCAAGTGTAGATTTTAAACTTGCTCGCTCTTGATAAATCGGGCGAAGGATATCTTCCATCATAAATTCCTCCATAACCTTTTTTTTTAGATTTTCGACAAAACTCTTCAAATTCCTGCTTATGTCCCTTACCCCAAACCATCTCAATTCAAAAGTAATATGTATCCTTTATTTCTTTTTTGTTCCATCCATTGTTTATGTTATAGTTAAAGTTATATTTTAGGAGGGACAATCCATGGCTAAATATTCTAGCAAAATCAATAAAATACGCACTTTTGCTTTGAGTTTGATTTTCATCGGCTTCATCGTAATGTACCTGGGGCTTTTCTTCAAAACGCATCCTGTTGTCATGACGATTTTCATGGGGCTGGGCCTTTTATTCATAATCGCAAGTACAGGGGTTTATTTTTGGATTGGAATGCTTTCCACAAAATCGATCCAGGTTGTCTGTCCTAACTGCGGCAAACCTACCAAAATACTAGGGCGTGTAGATATTTGCATGCATTGCGAAGAACCATTGACACTTGACAAAAAGCTGGAAGGCGAAGAATTCAACGAAAAATATAACCGGAAAAGCCTGCATGACTAATGACTAATGGAATTCGACTAGCTGAATTCCCTTTAAAGAAGTCTTTAACAATTGTATCATTTCTTCATAACATGAAAAAAAGTTCCAACCAAGTGGAGGAACTTTTTTTAATGCGATTCTTTTTTCGCACAATCCGTACAGTCGCCGTAGATTTCCATCCGATGGTGACTAACATTGAAACCGGTGACTTGTGCTGCGAAATGCTCGACTTCATCCAATGCAGGATAATCGAAATCCACAATTTTCCCGCAAGTTTGGCAAATTACATGATAATGATTCGTCGTCACAAAATCAAACCTTGCTGAAGAATCACCATACGTAAGTTCTTTTACCAAACCTACCTCACGGAACACACGCAGGTTGTTATAAACCGTTGCCACACTCATATTCGGAAACTTGCCTTCCAGCGCTTTATATATATCATCAGCGGTAGGGTGGGACATGGAGCTTATCAAATACTCAAGTATCGCATGGCGTTGAGGAGTTATTCTTACACCGGTATCTTTTAAGGAATCCAACGCTTCTTTTAACTGAACTTCAGACACCGTCATCCACCTCTTTTTCTCATTAAGTATGCATTCTTAAATTATAATGTTTATAAATAGTGTACCTTTTATGCGTTGAATTTGTCAATAATTCAATGGCTTAACCATTCTTTTTTAGTTTATTCATGAACACATTGAATCTTTCCCATTTTTGCAATGAGTTTAGTATCCCCTGGATAAGTCGATTACGTTGGTGAAGTCTTTTCCAGCTTTCAGGTATTCACGCATATTTTTTTCGAATATGGCAAAGGTTCTTGGTAAATATTCTCCGCTTTTACTTGAAAGATGCGGAGTGACTGTAACATTCTCCATCCTCCAAAACGGATGCCCTTTTCCTAATGGTTCCGGATCAAATACATCCAAGATGGCATGAGATAATTCCCCGGCATTCAGCGCTTCGATCAGCATTTCATCGTTAATCAGGTCGCCCCGGCCAATATTCACGAATACTGCAGTTTCTTTCATTGCTTCAAAGTGTTCCTTTTGCAGAAGACCCTTCGTTTCATCCGTACTTGGCAGGACGGATACGATATAATCGGCCCCCGGTATGGCTTCCAATAAATTATCCAGGGCATAGAGGTGATCTATGGATTCCACTGGTTTCCCGCTCCGGTTCACTCCTATCGTCGTCATCCGAAAGGCTTTCCCAAGACGAGCCACTTCCCCTCCAATTGCACCCACACCAATAACTAACATCGTCTTGCCATTCAATTCCCCTACTTCAATCTTTCTATCCCACAATTCTTCCGTTTCATTCTTCATAAGCAGTTTCAATTTCTTTTCATATTGCAAAAGCATCCCTATCGTATACTCTGCCATTGGGATTTTATGAATGCCTCTAGCATTTGTCACCAGAATGCCCCGTTCCTCTATGGCTTTAAATGGCATTAATTCCATCCCTGCACTCATGACCATGATCCACTTCAAGTTCGCAGCTTTCCCAATGATTTCTTCCGTTAAGTCTTCACCATATGTAATTAAGATTTCCGCTTCACGAAGCGGCCCATCCGTCCATCCTTTTTGATAAATGAAGCTCAAGTCAGGAAAAGCTTCCGTCATCTTCTTTTGGATGCCTTCATTAGGAATGACAGTTGAAAGTATTAACATGTTCATCTCTCCCTTTTAATTAACATAAAAAAACACGGGCTCTATGTGTCCCGCGCAACTTTCTCTGAGGAGGTATTCCCTTAATAAAGCATATTCAGGTGTCCCCTTTTTGAGTTGGACAAAAGCCTTAGCCTTATTAAAAAAGGCTTTATTTTAAAGAATTTGGGTTTAATGCATCTAATTCCGGCAAAATGAAAACGCCATCCCTTCTGATCAGGACGTCGTCAAAGAAGATGTCACCACCCCCATATTCGGGCCGCTGAATCAAAACCATATCCCAATGAATCGATGATCGGTTTCCATTATCCGCTTCTTCATAGGCAAGTCCAAGAGCCAAGTGCAGACTCCCGCTAATTTTCTCATCGAACAAGGTATCGTCCATAGGTTCCAATATGTATGGGTTGATTCCTATTGCGAACTCCCCGATAAAACGGGACCCTTCATCAATATTCAGAATTCGGTTCATTTCAGAGTCACGATTGGAAGTAGCTTTAATGATTTTTCCCTTTTTTACGTTTAATTCTATGTCACTAAAGGTGAATCCTTCATAGGTTGTTGGTGTGTTGAAGGATATCCTTCCATTGAGACTATCTTTTATGGGTGCCGTAAACACTTCCCCATCCGGTAAATTCTTTTTTCCGGCACATATGACGGCCGGCATACCTTTGATGGAAAAGGTCAAATCCGTTCCTGGCGAAACGATCCTGACTTTGTCAGTTCGTTCCATCAATTGTTTTAACGGTTTCAAGGCCGTCTCCATTTTCCCGTAATCCATGTTGCATACATTCAAAAGAAAATCTTCGTACCTGTCGAAGGTCATGCCGGCTTTTTGCGCTGATGCCTTGGTGGGATAATTAAGCAAGACCCAACGTCGGTTGTTTACATAGAAAAGAGTGGGGGAATTCATAGCCTCCCCTTGTAGACGGAGCCTTTCGATGGGAACATCGGTCATTTCCACATCGTTTTCCTCCCCGGTGATGATGATGACTGCATCGATATCCTTATATTTCTTCAAGGCCCATTGCGAAGAGGTGTCAAGTTGTTCCTTTACATTCCCTTGTAACAGGTGGCGGCTTATTTCATCGTCTTCGAGTTCAACATATGGATAAGCGCCAACTCTGTATATTTCATCAATCAGCTCTTTCAATAATGGTTTCGTGTTGATATGGCCCCGTATGAGGATTCTCTCTTTTGGCTGTAATTGTATCGAATGATGAATCAGCCTGGCTGCAAGCTTCGTTATTCGCTCATCCTTCATCTGTCTGTCCCTTATTTTTCGAGGTCGCGAAGAGTATCAAGAGCTTCTTCGACGTGGCCTTTGACTTTTACTTTCCGCCATTCTTTGACTATCTTACCATCCTTATCAATCAGGAAAGTTGAACGTTCAATGCCCATATACTCCTTACCGAAATTCTTCTTCAATTGCCACACATCAAAGATTTTAGCCGCTTCATGATCTTCATCAGCCAGCAGCAGAAAAGGCAATCCATGTTTTTCGATGAATTTTTCATGACGTGCAGCTGGGTCTGGGCTTACCCCAATGATGACAGCGTCCAATTCCTCAAAATGCTCATTATGGTCCCGGAAATCACAGGCCTCAGTCGTGCATCCTGGCGTCATGTCTTTTGGATAAAAATATAATACGATATATTTCCCCTTAAAATCCGATAGGGACACCATTTCGCCATTGTTTGCAGGGAGCTTGAAATCAGGTGCTTTTTCTCCAATTTTAACAGTCATATTGAACCCTCCATTTCTTTCATTATGGTAAGAGTACCCAATAATTGAAAGAAACACAACTTTCATTTATCCTTCCTATCTTTGTGCTCCAAATCGATCACCGTCCGGATCACGAACGCTGCCGGCAGTGTATAACCGATGAAAGCCTGAATCGTAGCTATCATCCTGCCCATGCCAATCGGGGCTATATCTCCATACCCTACAGAAAACATCGTCATCGCACTAAAATAAAAAGAAGTCTTCAACTGTTCATAGAAAGTGCCGTCCAATCGATTGCCCATATCAAGAATCACCGAATGATTCTGAAGTTCGTATAATAAATAAATCAGTGCAAATCCGACTAATATCGTCGCATATAAATTACCAAGCCAAAGCATATCCTCCAGAGAAAACTTCTTTCCTCCCGACTCAACAAGAAATAACGTACGAATGCTCATCACCATGCAAAAAATGATTCCTGCAATCAAGATGTAGAAAGTCATCCCCCACGCCCCATTTCAAAACGCCACTTCCTCTATACATACTCCCTGTCCAAACAATATATTCTTTTTTAGGAACAGACCCCATCCTCCTGCACAATTAATAACCGGATACTTTCCTGAATCTTTTTTCCATGTTGACCCTTTTGGTCGGATATGTTAAGATTGCCTAAATTTTTATAATAGTTTTTATTTTATAAATTTTTAGCCTGCAAACAGTTATCAAGGCAGGTTTTGTCAAATTTCATATGTGGAAATAGGTTCCTAATTTTAAATTGGGATTAAAAGGGAAGTCCGGTGTAATTCCGGCACGGTCCCGCCACTGTAATGGGAGTGTTAGCGTCAACCAATATGCCACTGATCAACAGATCGGGAAGGCCCGCCGCTAATGTTAATCCCTAAGTCAGGAGACCTGCCTATTTCGACAACACTGTTTTAACCTACGGGAGATAGGGAGGTGTTAGGGACCTTATAATTGTAAGGGGCATTTTTGCATGCCTCTTTATTTTAAGCATTTCTAACTTTCTCTTTTGACTGTTGGGGATGCTTTTTTTATTGTTCAATCAAATGAATTTAGGAGGATGGGAATTTTGAAAAGCAGTAGTTTGGGTTACCCTCGAATCGGGGAAGATCGTGAATGGAAACGTACATTAGAAGCTTACTGGTCTGGTAAAATCGATGAATCAGAATTTACGGCACAACTAAAAGCCATCCGTTTAGGCAACTTACAAAAACAGAAGAAGCGAGGCATTGATATCATTCCTGTCAACGACTTCACTTGCTATGATCAAATGCTCGATATGTCCGTCATGTTCGGTCTTGTTCCTGAACGTTATTCAGCCTATGAAAGCGGAAGCGTTCCCCTTTCCGTTTATTATTCAATGGCTCGCGGAAACAATGATGAAGTCGCTTCCGAAATGACGAAATGGTTCAATACGAACTATCACTATATTGTCCCTGAATTAAAGGTGTCACAGCTGACGTTAACAGAAAATAAACCACTTGCAGCATATCGGGAAGCCAAGGAAATGCTAGGGATAGAAACGAAACCCGTGTTGATCGGTCCTTATACTTTCATCTCCCTTTCAAAAGGCTTTAAAAAACAAGATATCCCTGGCATCATCCTGAGCCTGCTTCCCCTATACATGCAAATCCTGCGGGAGTTGGAGCAAGAAGGCGTGAAGTGGGTTCAAATGGACGAACCTTCACTTGTTTCATCGATTTCCAAAGAAGATATGAAAACTGTTACTTACCTCTATGAAAAACTGAATGAAGCAGCACCAAACCTGAACATCATGCTGCAAACATACTTTGATGCCGTGGAACATTACCAGGAAGTCATCGAATTACAAGTTCAAGGAATCGGTCTTGATTTTGTACATGACAAAGGTAGGAATCTAAGCAACCTGAAAGCATTCGGCTTTCCGAAAAACAAAGTGCTTGCTGCAGGTGTGATTGATGGAAAAAACATTTGGCTTTCTGATTTATCAAAAAAAATCCAATTGATCGAGACTCTTAAGTCATTGGTAGCCGAGGACCAAATCTGGCTTCAGCCCTCTTGTTCCCTGCTTCATGTCCCAGTGACCGTTCGTAATGAAACCGCCCTTTCAAAAGAAGTGAAAGCGGCCCTTGCTTTCGCTGATGAGAAACTTGAGGAAATCACACTCTTGGTCAAAGGGAATAATCAAGGCTTTGAAGCAATTGCCGAAAAAGTCGATGCCAATAAATTTACGGTTCAAACGTTAGCAAGTTCAAATGCCCGGAACTATGGAACTGTACAATCCAATGTCGAAAAGGTTAAAACCAGGACCCCCGGCCGTCAGCTTCCATTTAAAGAGCGTTACCAAAAACAACAGGAATTTTTCAAATTGCCTTTTCTCCCTTCGACTACGATCGGAAGCTTTCCGCAAACATTTGAAGTTAAACAAGCACGCGGGAAATTTAAAAGAGGAGAATGGACCGCTTCGCAATATGAAACATTCGTTAACGAAGAAATCGGCAGGTGGATTGAAATCCAAGAAGAAATCGGTTTGGATGTCCTTGTTCACGGGGAATTCGAACGGACGGATATGGTTGAATACTTCGGCCATAAGTTAGGCGGATTCGCCTTTTTAGAAAAAGGTTGGGTACAATCCTATGGATCCCGCTGTGTGAAACCGCCAGTCATCTACGGCGACATCCATTTCATCGAACCGATGACAGTCAGGGAAAGTGTATACGCACAATCACTGACGAAGAAGACGGTAAAGGGAATGCTTACAGGTCCTGTAACGATTTTGAACTGGTCATTTGTCCGTGATGATATTTCCAGGGAGAATGTTTGCTATCAGCTGGCGCTCGCTTTGGAAAAAGAAGTCATTGCATTGGAAACCGCTGGAATCAAAATGATTCAGGTTGATGAGCCTGCACTTAGAGAAGGTCTGCCATTGAAAAAAAGCGATCGCGACGAGTATTTGAACTGGGCTGTGAATTCGTTCTTGATATCGACATCAAGCGTGGAGGATACAACCCAAATTCATACGCATATGTGTTATTGCGACTTCAACAGTTTCATGGATGTCATCTCCTCCCTTGATGCCGATGTAATTTCCATCGAAACATCCCGTAGTCATGGAGAGCTTGCTTCCGCATTCGAGGAAAAGACGTATGAAAAAGGTATTGGCCTGGGTGTGTATGATATTCACAGCCCGCGTGTGCCGGCAGTGGAAGAAATGGTCGATATGATTGAACGTGGGATCAAGGTATTGGATAAAGACCAGTTTTGGATCAATCCCGACTGCGGCCTGAAAACAAGGGGCATCCCGGAAACCGTCGCTTCCCTGAAAAACATGGTCGAAGCAGCAAAAATCGTCCGTGAAACCCTTTTGGCCAAACCAACAGCCCAATGATTGAAATGAACGCTGCCCATCCAACAAAGAAGTCACGGACTTTTTTAACCGACCTTGTTTTTCCACCGGATACAAATCATCACAATACCATCTTTGGCGGGAAAGTAATGGCCTATGTCGATAAAATAGCTGAGGTGCAAACATTGCAAATCACATCATATTTTTTGTCACTAATATCAATGCAATTCTCAATGCAATTCTCTGAGTAAATAACATCAATAAACGCAAAGAAGGGATAGCTTAATGGCTATCCCTTAAATTCTCTATCCGCTCCCGTTAGTTAATAAATTTGTTGTCTGTTTTTATTGAGTGTCTTCGTCGCTTTTGTACTCCAAAATCTCACTTGGCTGACAATCCAAAGTCTTACATATCGCTTCTAATGTTGAAAACGAACCGCTTTTGCTCCCCCATTTTTCAGAATGGAAATATTCGCCATAGTAATTCCAACCCTCTCCGAAAGCTCCGTTACGCTCATTTTTCGTTTTGCTAACATCACATCAATATTAATTATAATTGCCATATCCCCCACCTCAGACCGTCAAATCATTTTCCGATTTTATGTTAATCGCTTCTTGTAGAAGCCGTTGGAGGATAGCAGCAAAAACGGCGATAACCAACGAGGCAAAAATGATGATGAGTCCCATTAATCCAATAGGAGGGTCAACTTTCTTTGCTATAAAATGAAAGAGTGGCAAACCTAATACATACAAACCACTGATTGTAATCGCACAGCACTTTATGTTCTTTAACGCCTTTACAGATAATTTCGAGAACGCTGTGTTCTCGTCAATGTACCGTACAAGGTTGAAAGCCTGATAGAGAGCAACGTAAAAAGGAATAGCCGCTCCATACATCACGATGAAAATGAGATATTTCATTAGGGCAATATTGGGATACAATTTTGCTGCGAAATTCGCCATATGGGGAACTAAAAATATACACAATGCAAGAACTGGGATTCCTATAAAAATAATAGCTAGCTTTAAAAAGAGTGTCGTAACTCGTTTCATAAAAAGTACCTCGTTAATTACATTTTCTCAAACCGTTAATCATTTTTTGAATTAATATCTGGGACATTTTTTAATGGCTTTTGAAGTGCATCCACAATGGCTGCGATGATACTTGTTGCCAAGATGCCCATTAGACCTAGAGATATTGGACCTGCTGGGTCGTCTCCTGTGAATTGAACACGCACCCTTAAATAAACTATTGCTAAAAAAATGAAGAAAATGACAGTAAAAGTGCATTTTTTAATTACCTTTAAAGATTGAAGAGATAACTCAGAAAAAGCATTATTCTTTTCGATATAGGTTAAAAGTTTAAATATTTGATACAACGCGACAGAAAACGTAATACATATTCCATATGCACATACCAAAAGTGGATATAGCGAATAATCACCTGGGCGCTCTATTGCATCTCTTCTGGCTGCTTCAGGCAACCAATAGATACATAAAGCAAGCACTGCAATTCCAGCCAGAAAAATAATTACCTTTAAGAAAGTGGTTGAGCCTCGTTTAACATTCATTTAAAACACCTCACTTATTTAGTGACAATCTGATTTTAGCATATTATTTATCGATTAACAATAAATTAGTATTGTTTATTATTATATTATTATTGTTATCAACAAAAATAAAAAGCATTTCTCATTACAAAGAAATGCTCTTACTTTCCACTACTTTGGGTTTTCCCGGGTTTAAAAAACCCCATATCTGTTCCTCCTTCATAATTCACAGTAAAAATCACACTGTACAATAATTATTTCCAAATTCGAGAAGTGGTGTACGAAATCTTGCTTGAATTTTAATAAAAACATCAAAGAGTGTAGTAATTTCAAGGAAAGAAAAAACGTGCAATTCATGTGTGAATTCACGTCAAAAATGTATTGTGAAATTGATTTTTGCAAGATAGATTGAAAGAAAGAATAAACGCAACTAAACAAAAACCCCTTCAACATGAATGCTGTTGAAGGGGTTTCTTTCAGTTCCCTGCCCCGCGGTACCTCTTCACTCCCTGATTCCATATGAATACGGATATCACGAAAAAGGCTACCCCAATTACAGGTGTGGCAAATGCATATGCATACCACTCTTCTTTTCTAAGGAAATAAGATGCCGGATAGACACCAACAAACGCGAATGGCAGCACCCATGTAAGGACAAAACGAATGACCTTATTATAAATATCAACAGGATAGCGCCCATAGTTCCCGATATTGTACATCATTGGCATGATGGAGGTTTTCGCATCCGACCAGAAACCAATGCTTGCTATCGCAACGAATATGGCTGCATAAGCAAGGGCCCCGCCTATTGCAAAAATGATGAAAAGGATCGGGTCATACCACGCAAGCTGCAGATCCAATGAAATCCCGGAATAGAATATAATGATCAAACCGGTCACAACACCAAATAACGCTTCAAGCTCGATTCTTTCTAAAATGACTTGAAATAGGCTATGTATCGGTCTTGTTAATATCCGGTCCATTTCACCTTTGACGATATAGCGGTCATTAAAATCCCAGATGTTGAAAAAGGCTGAAAAAAGGGCGAATGGGATAAGGAAAAATCCATAAATGAATATGATTTCTTCTCGGCTCCAGCCGCTTAAAAATTGTGTATGTCCAAAAACGACTAAGATAAATACCAGATTCACGACCTGATTCAGCAGGTCAGATAGGATTTCCATGAAGAAATCGGCTCGATATTGCAGTCTTGTTTTCATATATTGACTCACATATTGAAAAAACATCGATACATAAAACATCCCGTCAACCTCCTTGAATAATCAGCTGTTTTTTTGCGACTATCCATAAAAGCTGAATCGGTATTATGAGAATGATGCACCAAATTAACTGCTGTAAAAGTGCCATGCCAATTTCGCCTGAACTGTACCCGTTCGTAAAAATCATGCTTGGTACATAGCTGATCCCTTGAAAGGGTAAATATTTCATCACTTCCTGCGCCCATATAGGATAGAAACTGATGGGCAGCAGCAGACCGGAAAATAAATCAATGATAACCCTTTTAGCTCGGATTAATCCGGCATTATTATATAAGAAAAAGGTAGTGATTCCCGTCAATAAGTTAATTTGTGTATTGATGATGAAGCTGAACAGCAAGGAAATGCCGAACATCCCCCACGTAGCCGGCTCGTGCGGCAATTCGATAGGAAAAATGAATGCTACCAGAAGCATCCCCGGAATCGAGAAGAAGAAGAAACGGAATATCCCTTCCCCAAGTCCTTGCATCGTTTTCATGCCTAAATAGTTATAAGGCCGGATCATCTCAATGGCAACCTTGCCGTCTTTAATCTCAGTGGCGATTTCGCGGTCAATATTATTGAAATAAAAAGCGCGCGCCATCCATGCAACCGCGACATAGGTTGTCATCTGCATGCTTGAAAGTCCTTCGATTGAGCTTTTTTCTCCATATATTGCATTCCATAAGAAATAATAAGCACCGATATTAATGCTATAAATTAAAATGCCGGTATAATAATCCGTTCGATACGCAAGCATCATTAAAAAACGCATGCGGATCATGGCAAGATACTTCCCCATTGCCCTCCCCCTTCTTGATAGACACGTTGTTTCTTATTGATAAGAGAGTCAGACAGTGCCTTCTTCGTAAATATTGCGAACGATCTCTTCAATGGACGTTTCATGTATTTTGATGTCTTTAATTTTAAAATGAGATACGACAGCTGAAACAAGCTGTGAAATATGATCACTTTCTTCTTTCAACAAGGCAATGTAAGTTTGATTTTTCTCATCATAAACCCAGTTAGCGGTAAAAGGGAGCGCTAAAGATTGTAATTCCTTCAATGCGATCGGCTCGATGAATTGAAAATGGATCTGTTTTTCCTCCGCCCAGTTATCTTTCAAACTCTGCAATTCCCCATCATAGATGATTTGTCCTTCATCAAGCATGATTACACGCTCACATAATGCTTCAATATCTCCTAGATCATGTGTAGTCAAAAGGATTGTCGTATTATATTTCTCATTGATTTCTTTCAGGAACTCACGAATCTTCATTTTCACGAGCACATCAAGTCCAATTGTCGGCTCATCCAGGAACAGTAAAGGCGGATTGTGAATCAAAGCTGCCGCAAGCTCACAGCGCATCCGCTGACCAAGCGAGAGTTTACGCACTGGTTTGTCCAGCAAAGGACCGATATCAAGCGTCTTGATGACATGTTCCATATGATCGTTATATTGTTCATCCGTTACCTTATAGACCTTTTTTAGCAGCCTAAACGATTCTTGAACGGCAATATCCCACCAAAGCTGTGAGCGCTGACCGAATACGACTCCGATTGTTTGAGTGAACTTTTCCCTTTCTTTATGCGGGTTCATGCCATTGACCGTGATTTCACCTGCTGTCGGTTCCAAAATACCTGTCAGCATTTTGATCGTGGTCGATTTCCCTGCACCATTTTCCCCGATATAAGCTACCATCTCACCCTTTTTTACAGTAAAATTGATATCATTGACGGCAGGGACGACCTTATAATTTCTGGTAAGTAAATCCCGGAAGGCACCCTTTAGCCCTGAACGGCTTGATGCCGACTTAAATTCCTTCCGAAGCTGTTTCACTTGAATTGCATCACTCATCCTGTTACATCCTCCGTAATCTCTTGTCCTAATGAATTAGTTTATCCAACCTAACCTTTTTAGACAATAAAAATGCTTGGCTGCCATTTACCATTTTCAGGGGGGAAATAGCCGTTGTACCAGATACATATATAAAGGAGACGAGTATGCTATGAATATCAAAAAATTATTACTATCCCAAATTGAAAAAGTCGTTTTCGGCCTTCGATATGACTTCCTTTATGAAGATGAGTACGGTGAATTATTATGCCAGGTCATCCAAAGGGATTCCAGCGGGTCGATCGAAAGCACACCCATCAGTTTCCACCTTCGCATTAATGAAGAGAAAGGAACCGGCCAGCTAATCTATTACCAAGCCCAGGGCGAAATGAACCGCCAATCCTTCGACATCGAAAACCCTGACACCATCTTGGCCATTCTTACTTTCATAACAGGAGTTTTGAAGTCCGACCCTATTTCGCAAACAAAATGAAGGCCCGGAACCCTGATGCTTATAGGGCTGCAGCGAATGAATCACATTTCCCCGACTTCGACCCCAGATTTACGGACGGAAAAGTGCTATGATTAAGGGGAATTATGTTTATATTTTTAGGAGGTTTTAAGATTGGATTTTAGTAATTCGGAGCGTTTACATAAAGAGGCATTGGAACATATCGTTGGCGGGGTTAACAGCCCGTCCCGTTCTTACAAAGCTGTAGGCGGCGGTTCACCTGTTGCGATGGATCATGCCAAAGGTGCTTATTTCTGGGATGTTGATGGCAATAAATATATTGATTACTTAGCTGCATATGGCCCTATCATCACAGGTCATGCGCATCCACATATTACGGAAGCGATCGTTAAAGCAGCAGAAACGGGCGTTTTATACGGCACACCGACAAAACATGAAGTCAAATTTGCCAAAATGTTGAAAGAAGCCATACCATCCATGGATAAAGTCCGCTTCACCAATTCAGGAACCGAGTCCGTCATGTCCACCATCCGCGTTGCCCGCGCTTACACAGGACGCGATAAGATCATCAAGTTTGCAGGCTGTTACCATGGACACTCCGACCTTGTTCTCGTCGCTGCAGGTTCCGGACCGTCCACTTTAGGTACACCGGACTCTGCCGGCGTTCCCAAAAGCATCGCACAAGAAGTCATCACGGTACCTTTCAATGATATTGAGCCATTTAAAGAAGCACTGGATAAATGGGGCAATGAAATTGCTGGCGTGCTGGTTGAACCGATCGTTGGCAACTTCGGAATCGTGGAACCAAGTCCCGGCTTTTTGGAAGAAGTCATTTCATTGTCTCATGAAGCCGGATCACTCGTCATTTTCGACGAGGTCATCACAGCGTTCCGCTTCATGTACGGAGGGGCACAGGACTTTTTGGGAATTCAACCCGATTTGACCGCGCTTGGAAAAATCATCGGGGGCGGGCTTCCTATTGGTGCCTACGGCGGTAAAAAAGAGATAATGGATTCTGTCGCACCGCTGGGACCAGCCTATCAAGCGGGTACGATGGCAGGAAATCCAGCTTCCATGCTTTCCGGGATAGCTTGCTTAGAAGTACTTAAAGAAGAGGGGCTGTATGACGAGCTGGACAGGCTGGGGAAAATCCTTGAAGAAGGTATCCTGAAAGCGGCCCGCCAATATAATGTACCGATCACCATCAACCGCCTTAAAGGGGCATTGACGATCTATTTCACGACAGAAAAGATTGAAAACTATGAGCAGGCGGAAAATACGGATGGCGAAATGTTCGCTAAATTCTTCAAGCTCATGCTCAACCAAGGAATCAATTTGGCGCCGTCCAAATACGAAGCATGGTTCTTGACGATTGCTCACACGGATGATGATATCGCTTATACTCTAAAAGCGGTTGAACATGCATTTAAAAACCTAATGTAATAAAACGAATCAGCATAATTATGCATTTTTTTATACACCCTCAGGATGTTCATTAATCTTGAGGGTTTCTTATTTCCCTTTAACAAATCTTTAATATTGGCATTTGAAGCCACTCCTTACAAAAATCCCACCAATTATAGCATCCAGTCCATTGTATAAAAAATTGATTTCTGAATATTTAAATGATATGATATGAATACATTTATATACATTTATACACTTTCTTTCAATCTATCAAAACTTGGACTATTGTTCGGGTTTACTAATATTTCCCCCATTAATCATATGCTACAGGAGGTGAAAGGCAGAGAATAAGGGTAACCTTATTCAAGCCACAAATATGACCCAACAATGGACACCTACTACATTCAAAGAATTTCACAAGGAAGAACATGATGCCTGCGGTATCGTTTCCTGCATCGAAAAAAAGAAGATCCCTACTAACGAAAACATCTTTGCCTGTATCGACGCCCTGGTTAAAATGAACCATCGCTGCGGCTTCATCAATGGTGAGGGCGATGGCGCCGGCATCCATATCGATATTCCCCGGGCTCTTTGGAAAAAGAAGCTTGAAGCGGTAAATGTCGATTCTAGCATCGTCGATCAAGATTCCTTCATAGTCGGCCATTTATTTTTAAGCAAAAAAACAGAAGCTAACGACTTAAAAATCGAGGTCAAGGAGAAACTGCTCCAACATGGTCTCTCATTGATATTCGAAACGGATAAAGCCTACCGTTCCGAGGCATTGGGTCCGATTGCCATTCAAGAAGACCCAGTGTTCTGGCAATTTGCCTGTTCCTCCACCATCAATAAAAACCAGGAGCTTTCAAATGTTCTTTTCGAGCTGACTTCCGACATCGAAAAAAGTGATTTCATCCATGTTGCATCTTTAAGCCAGCATCATGCGGTATACAAAGTGATGGGTGCTGGAGATACGCTCCCTGCCTATTATCTTGATCTTGCCGACCCTTTGGCTGCCTCCACCATGACACTGGGGCATAATCGTTTTTCAACTAATACTCTATCAAGCTTCTTCCGGGTTCAGCCTTTCAGTGTACTTGGTCATAATGGTGAAATCAATACCATCGCCAAATTGCGTGATGAAGCGAAAATGATCGGAGTTCCCATCGCTAAAGATGGAAGCGACTCACAGGACTTAAACAAGACGATCGAAACTTTCATCTGCCGTCATGGCTACTCTTTATTTGAAGCTGTCGATCTTATGTTCCCGCCAATCATCAATGAAATCAAGGAATATCCCGAGCACTTACAAGACTTATATACGTATTTAAGGGAAGCATGGGGCCATTTTGCGCAAGGTCCGGCAGGCATCATCTCCCGTTTCGGCGATGAAGCCGTGTTCTCAGTCGACTCTTTAGGCTTGCGCCCACTATGGAATATTGAAACGGAATCATCTTATATGTTCACTTCCGAACCAGGAATCATCCCTTCCAGTGAATATACCGGTGATCCGAAACCGATGGGGCCAGGGGAAAAAATCGGTTTAAAATGGAACGGCGACCGTATTGAATTGTACACATACAAAGATTATCAGGATAAAGTATTTGAACTCTTCAATGATCGTTTCGTCCTTTCCAATGACCGAGTCCGCTTACAGCCCCAAGTGTTTGAAAAGGTTGTCTCCATGACAAATACACAAGCCATTCATAATGGTCAGTATAAAGCCTTTGGGTGGGAAAGGGAGCATGTTCAATTAGTGGAACAGATGGCTGAAAAAGGCGCTGAGCCCATTCGTTCACTTGGTCATGATGCGCCACTCGCAGCACTTAATCCCCAACGGACCAACCTTGCTGATTTCATTAAGGAAAGTGTGGCCGTTGTAACTAACCCAGCGATCGACAGGGACCGGGAAACCGAGCACTTCTCAACAAGAACGATCATCGGAAAACGTCCTTCCCTTTTCGAAGCGAATAAGGCAGGAAGGGTTACGGAGCTGCTGACTCCCTTATTGATTGAAGGGTCAACGGGTTATGAGTGTTCATCCATCGTATCGCAGCCAAGCTATGATCAGTTCATTAAATATAACCAAGATCAAAAACTCGTACACTTCATTTCAAGCACGTTCAAAGAAGATGAAAACATCACGGATGCCTTGACCAGGATTACGGATGAAAGTGTCAATGCAGTGGATGAAGGAAAAACGCTGCTCGTTCTGGATGATGCCCTTGCCCATCAAAACGGCAACCTTTGGCTTGATCCCCACCTTGTCACTTCAGCCGTCGATCAAGCGTTGGTCCGCACAGGCAAGCGCCGTGATTGTTCCATCCTTTTACGTTCAGCATCACTAAGGTCACTGCATGATATCATCGTTTCTTATGGTCTTGGGGCCAACTTAATCAGCCCCTATTATATGTTCCTTTCCTTATCTTCGGATGACCTCAAGGGGGTTACCAATCTATATAACTCCTTGACGAAAGGTCTTGAGAAAGTCATCTCCACCATTGGCATTCATGAGCTGCGCGGCTATGGAAGACTTTTCTCAAGCATCGGTTTACATGAGGAAATCGCGAAATATTTAAATGTGGCTAACTTCTTCGGATCCAATGATCTGGACTATAATTTTGATAAAATCAAGGCAGATGCCATCCAGCGAGCAGAAGATTACGGCAATGAAAAAGAACGGATGGGCAAAACCTTTCATCTGTTCCCAAGAATTTGGAAGTCTATCGGGGAAGTTGCTTCAACCGGGGACTATGATGCTTATCGCGAAAAGATCACCGAACAGGAAGAATCCAATCCTACGACGATCCGCCACTTGACATCATTAAAAACTTCAGATGCTTCCATCCCTTCTGAAGAAGTCAGTCTTTCGGTCGGCGAACAGGAATTGCCGTTCGTCATAGCCTCCATGTCTTTTGGATCACAAAATGAGATTGCTTTCAGGGCCTATGCTGAAGCTGCCGAGAGGTTAGGGATGATCAGCATGAATGGCGAAGGCGGGGAAATAAAGGATATGCTTGGCAAGTACCCGAAATCCCGCGGACAGCAAATCGCTTCCGGCCGTTTCGGTGTCAATGCAGAACTATTGAACTCTTCAAATCTATTGGAAATTAAAATTGGTCAAGGGGCAAAACCTGGTGAAGGCGGTCACCTTCCAGGTTCCAAGGTCACAGCGAAAATCGCAGAAGCCCGAAATGCAACAATCGGTTCCGATTTGATCTCCCCTTCCAATAATCATGATATATACTCAATTGAAGATTTGGCCCAAATGATCCATGAGCTAAAAACGGCAAACGACAAGGCAAAAGTTGCCGTCAAAGTACCGGTCGTTCCAAACATTGGTACGATTGCTGTCGGCGTCGCAAAAGCGGGGGCCGATATCATTACGCTTTCCGGTTTTGATGGCGGAACGGGTGCTGCCAGGATCCATGCACTCGCACATGTCGGTCTGCCCGTTGAGATTGGTGTGAAAGCCGCCCATAATGCGCTGCTTGAGTCAGGTATCAGACAGAATGTTGAAATTTGGGCTGACGGTGGGTTAAAAAGCTCGATGGATGTATTGAAGGTAATGCTGCTTGGTGCTAACCGTGTAGGCTTTGGAACCCTTTCGATGATTGCCGTCGGCTGTACAACGTGCCGCGGATGTCACCTTGATACTTGCCATGTGGGCATCGCCACACAAATTGAATCGGAAGCCCAGGCGAAAGAACACGGGCTGCGCCGTTTTGTTCCACGAAAATTTGATTTAGCCGTTCAGGGATTAACGAATATGTTCAGTGCATTTGCAAGAGAACTCAAATCTTTGACCGGATCACTTGGGGTGAAGAATCTTCAGGATATCGTCGGACGTTCTGATTTACTGCAGCAAGTTAAAGGTCAACAATCATTGGATTTAACCTATTTATTGAAAAACTTGGATATAACACCTTTCTCACATAAGGAAACGGCTGCATATTTGAATGAAGGCTCCATGCAGGTAGCCGTTGGCGCTGAATATCTTGATTCGCATGTAGATGATCTGCAGCAATCCCGTAGCTATAGCTCGATCACCTCCGAGCAGCGTGTACTCGGCAGCAGGGTGTCCTGTCACCGCGTTAGGGGCAGATTGGACGGATCATACAAAAAACTTCCTCCCGTTCACCTATCCTACCAGGATGGATCCATCCCGGGTAACGGACTCGGGGCATACAATACGGAGGGAATTACAATCAGCGTGAATGGCGGTGCCCAGGATGGTATCGGCAAAACATCGATTGGCGGTAATATTGCCATCTTTAAATCTCCAGGAAAAGATGGAAAGTTCTACAATGGCTCTGTAGGCAAGGGATTTGGTTACGGTGCACAGCATGGTCTTCTCATTGCCCAAGGTGATGCCGATGCCAGGGCGGGAATCCGGCTTTCCGGAGCGGATATGATCATTGGAGGATTATTGAAACAACCGCTTCCTGAAAAGGAAACCGGTAATATTGCGGTAACTTCCAATATTAAGGGATTCGCTTTTGAATACATGACAAATGGAAGAGGTTTGGTTCTGGGTGATCCCGGTCCATGGATCTGCGCAGGGATGACAGGCGGTGTCGTTTATTTACGGCAACAGCCTGAATCTGGATTAACCAAGGAGGTCATTAAGAAGCGGGTTGCGAAAGGGGCAAAGATTTCCATTGAGCCCCTATCCGCAAGAGGCCTGCAGGATGTGGCTGAACTTCTGGGCAAATATACGGACCTCTTGAAAGATCATGGCCAAAGCGAAGAAGCGGCCTCTTTAAAGGCATTGCTTCAAAATCCTGAAGAGCACTTCCTTCAGGTTGTTCCAGTTAAAGAACAGGCGGACCCTGCTGTTTCCACGGAGTGATGCCGAAAATATATTAAAAAAGGCTGATGCTCTTAAATGAGAGCATCAGCCTTTTCCAGTCATATACCTCAGGAATAGTCTTTAAACGATGGAAAAACACAGTTGAAAACAATCAACAAATTGCCTATCGTTTCTTTATATATTAAACTTGATTTTAACTATTGTAACTCTTAGGAAAATCCTGTATATTACTTTTTGTTTACATCTTCTTATTTTAGTGTAAAGTACTAACAAATAAGTTAGAATACAACTTTAAGCAAAAGCCTATATATAAATAGAGCCACGATCCATTACAATACAAAGAAAGGATTAACCCATATATGAAGTTTGGTGCCCGCATTCTCAAAACAGGAATAGCAATTGTTTTAGCGCTTTATCTATCGGAACTGCTTAACCTTCCTGCTCCTGTCCTTTCTGGGATTGCTGCAATTTTTGCAATACAGCCGACCATTTACCGTTCATATCAAACGGTGTTGGAGCAAATTCAAGGAAATATAATTGGCGCATTGGTTGCTGTCTCCTTCGTTTTGTTGTTCGGAAATGATATTTTTATTATCGGTCTTGCCGTAATGGTTGTCATAACCATCAATTTAAAACTGAAAATGGATAAAACGATTGTCCTTTCCATCGTGACGGTCATTGCCATCATGGAAAGCCAGGACGGGGAATTCCTGAATTTTGCCTTTATTCGTCTCTCATCCGTTTTGCTTGGAATCGTTTCTTCGTTTATCGTGAATCTGGTTTTCATTCCTCCAAAGTACGAATCAAAGCTTTATACACGCATTACAGATGTAACCGAAGACATCTTGAAATGGATCAGAATCAGCACAAGACATGCTACAGAACACACTTTATTGAAAAAAGACATCAGCCGATTGAAGGCGGAGTTACTCGATTTGGAACATATCTATTCCATGTACAAAGAGGAACGGGAATATTTCAAGAAGAACAGTGTAGCTAAAGCAAGAAAGCTTGTCGTTTATCGGCAAATGATCATAACGACAAAAAAGGCGTTTGAAACCTTGAAGAGAGTCCATAAATTCGAGAATGAAGTATATCAAATGCCTGAGGATTTCCAACGGAGCATCTTACAGCAGCTTGATTCCTTGATCCGCAAGCATGAACAGTTGATATTACTGCATATCGAAAAAATCAAGTCCATCGAGGAGATTGAAGATTGGGACCAGGATTGTTTAAGTCGCAAAGAGCTGCTTGCCCACTTTTTCGAACAGCAAAATCAAGTGGACGAAATGCATGATAATCTGGGCCATCTCTCTGCCCGCCTTGTTCCATTGATTTCTGCAGTCATAGAATATGACGAACAATTGGAACATCTTGAAAAGCTGATCGTGAGCTTCCAGTCCTTCCATAAGGAAGATAACGAAATATCTGTCCAGTATGAAGAAGATTAAAAAAGACGGTTCCCGGGAACCGTCTTTTTCGTCTCTATTTAGAGCATGCCCTCTTCTTCAATCATCCAAAAGGTTCTTATCTGCCGCTTTTTCGATCGTATCCAATTTTTTCAAAAGATCCTGCAGCTCTTCTTCCGAGAATGAATTGAAGTTCTTACCCATCAATTGGTTATGTTCCGCAAGGACTCTCCCCAAAATCGCTTCCCCTGCCTCTTTCAATTCAAGGTTGATGACCCTGCGATCCTTTTCAGAGGGCTGCCTTTTTACATAATCCATTTCGACCAACTTATCTACAAATACGGTAATCGCACTTGGCTTAACGGTTAAGAAGTCAGCCAGCTTGGTCGATTTGATCGACCCCTCTTTTTTCAATATCAATAATATGAAAAATTGAGGCGACGTCAATCCATAAGGCTGAAGATTTTTTGCTACGATGGCCCTAAGCTTCTTCCTAATCCGAAAAATCTGCATTTCTATACTATTAGTTACTTCCCATTTAAAATCCAGCCTTCTCACTCCTTATATAGGACAATCCTACCTCTTAAATTTAATTAAATGGCATTCCAATGTCAACTTTACTTTCCAAATATCCTTAAAACTAAAAAAAATTCAAATTTTTACCATTTCACTGTATTTATTTCCCACTATTTTTCCGAATAAATTACATGACAAAAAATAATTAAACTGGTAAACTCTTTACTTAATAATATTAATACTTATAAAAGTTAATATTTATTTAAATTAACAAATAAACATTAGAATAGGAGGCGTTGTCATCACTACCTAACGAACAGTATCGAAAAAAATACATCATCAATATTTTTTGGAGGCGAAACAAGTGAATAGAGGACGTTTAGTTTTAATCAATGTCATTGGTTTGGTTATTATCATAGCGGTATTGGCCGGTGGGGCTTATTACTATTATGAAAGCACGAATTTCATTAAAACGGATGAAGCGAAAGTGTCGGGAGAGCTATATACCATCGTTGCCCCCGCTGCCGGTAAACTAGCAGATTGGGACTTGCATGAAGGAGACAATGTAAGTAAGGATGCCAATGTTGCCAATGTTGCCACTTTAGACGGAAAAGAAGCGGTAAAAACCGCAGCACAAGGTACTATCGTTAAAACACAAGTGCATGATGAGCAGCTTGTTCAAGCGGGTCAAACGCTGGCTCAGACCATTAATATGGATGATCTGTCCATAACGGCTAATATCGAAGAAAATAAATTAAAGGATATCGAAAAAGGTGACAGCGTCGATATTATCATCGATGGAGATCCCGATACGGTCTTCGAAGGTACATTGGAACAGATCGGTTATGCTACAACGTCTGTCTTTTCAGTGATGGGCAATCAAAACAGCAGCGGAAACTATACGAAAGTCACCCAAAAAGTACCAGTTAAAATTTCCATCAAAGCACCATCCGATAAAGTTCTGCCTGGAATGAACGCAGAAGTGAAAATTTCAACTAAATAAACCGGCTACACAGTTATACAGAAAGGAGGCTTTTCTTTAAATGGCTTCTCAAACCATCACAGTAAATGAAAACAAGGGAATGAAGCAATTTGCCCCCATGTTAATTATCTTAATGCTAGGTTTGTTCATGGTCATTTTGAATCAAACCCTGCTTAGTGTCGCCATGCCCAGGATGATGGCAGAATTCAATGTAGCTGCGACTACGATTCAATGGTTATCAACTGGATTCATGCTCGTGAATGGAGCTTTGATCCCACTGTCCGCTTTTTTAATAGAACGGTTTGGCACGCGCATTTTATTCCTTGCTGCCATGTTTTTATTCACCGTCGGGACATTGATCTGCGGCATCGCACCAAATTTCCCCGTCATCCTTACAGGCCGGCTGATTCAAGCGGCTGGCGGCGGGATCCTGCAGCCATTGGTCATGACGATCATTCTTTTCATCTTCCCTCCGGAAATGCGCGGGAAAGGAATGGGAATCTTTGGACTTGCCATTATGTTTGCCCCTGCAATCGGCCCGACTTTGTCTGGTTGGGTCATTCAGGAATATAGCTGGCGGGTCATGTTCTACGCAATGGTGCCATTAGGCATGATAGTCATGACACTCGCCTTTTTAAGTATGCGTAATGTAGCAGAACCAAAGAAAATCAAATTGGATTTATTGGGTGCGTCTCTATCCTTGCTAGGTGTTGCATCCTTACTATACGGTGTCAGTGAAGCTGGTTCCAAAGGCTGGACGGATCCTATCGTTCTGGGAACGATCATCATTGGGCTGATCCTTTTGACGCTTTTTGTGGTTCAACAGCTAAAATCGGATACACCTATGCTCGACTTCCGTGTATTTAAGTATGACATGTTCGTATTATCGAATATCATTTCCGCCATCGTCACAGTGGCCATGTTTACCGGGATATTCTTATTGCCTATATATTTACAGACTTTAAGAGGCTTCACACCAGTTCAATCCGGACTGTTGATGCTACCCGGAGCCCTTGTGATGATGGTGATGTCACCCATTTCAGGAGCATTATTTGACAAAATCGGACCTCGTCCATTAGCACTGATTGGTTTAGCGATCACTGCCGTCACAACCTTCGAATTCGCTAAATTGACTACGGAAACAACCTATTCGACTTTGGTCATCATCTATGCCATCCGCGCACTTGGAATGTCTTTACTGATGATGCCGATCATGACGGCTGGGATGAATCAGCTACCCAAGCATTTGAATACACATGGTACGGCAATGAGCAATACGCTGAAACAAGTGACCGGAGCCATTGGTACGAGCTTCGTGACGACCATTTATACAACCCGTGCTTCTTTCCATGGAACTGCTTTAGGAACGGAAATGAGTACGAGTGATCCCGGTTTTGTCCAGAATTTCCAAACTATCGTTCAATCCATCATGACTTCGATGAATCAAACTAGTGAACAGGCACAGGAAACTGCCATGTCGCTGATTTCTTCTCAAATCCAGGGTCAGGCAAATGTGATGGGAATCAATGATGCATTCTTTTGGGCAACAGGCTTCGCAATTGCCGGCATCGTTCTCTCACTATTTTTGCGCGACGTTCGGAAGGATAAAGCAATGAAACAAGTTAAACAAGAACCTTTGGATGTACCATTGCTTCCTTCGCCAGTAAAAAAATCGGTTTAATGAAATGGGGGAATAAAAATGAAGATCTATGTTGTTTACGACAGTGAAGGCAACCATACGAAAGCACTTGCCGAATCAATAGCTCAAGGGGCCGCTGCGGTCCCTGGCGCTGAGGTTCTCATAGACCATGTGAACGAGGCGGATGTTTATAAGCTCCAGGAAATGGATGCCATCATTTGGGGCTGTCCCGGTCATTTCGGCACCATCAGTTCGAGTTTGAAAACGTGGATTGATAAACTTGGGTATCTATGGGCGGAAGGTGCGCTGATCAATAAAGTGGGTGCTGTGTTCTGTACGACGGCCACCGTACATGGCGGACTCGAGGCTACCATGCTGAACTTAATCACCCCTATGCTTCATCAAGGCATGATCATTGTCGGCTTGCCCGGCACTGTCCCGGAAAACGCCTTATATGGTTCCTACTATGGAGTAGGAATAAGCTGTCCGCCCGGTGTGGATGACAACATCACCAAAAATGACTTGCAGCTTGGAGAAGCATTAGGAAAACGGGTTGCCCATGTCACCCGTTCATTCATAAACGAGCTCTAGGAGGCTTGATTCAATGGGCATAATTCTAATTATCATCGTTGCCATATTAGCGGTCACGGGCTTGATCACATACAATATCAAAGCCTTATCGCCTGAAGGCAAGCCGCCGGGTGACGAGGAAGAGAACTCGTTGGAAGAGTACACTTACCCTTCGGCTGATGATTCCATTACCGAAATCATCTCCCCAACGGACAATGATGAATTGAAAATGAAAGATCAGGATTACCGTTTGGCACTTTCCAAACTTCACAATCAAAAGCCAAATGATGAGCCAACTGCAGAAAAAAAGCCTAATCTTCGAAAAATGAAAGACGAGGAATACCGTGGTACATTGAAAGACTTACGGCATAAAGGCGATTGAAGCACGTCACCCCATTCGGCATATTCGCCTTTTTGGGGGTTTTCAATTACTTTGGATGAAAGGAATATCCCCTGCCTCTCCCAAGCCTTTAGCTTAAAGGTCGACCTGCAGGCTTAACTTATTTTTCTGGTTGACAAATATTCACAAAGACTTTAAGCTAAGGTAATGCAACACAAACATTTTTTTAAACTCAACTTTTGTTGAGAGACGGAATTTTAAAAGGATTTCCTTTTTTCGTTCGTCACTTGCCTTTTTGGCAGGTGGCGATTTTTATTTTTACAGGGGTGAAAAACATGCAACTTTTGAAGTATTCCATAATGGTCTTAATCGGTTCGATCTCATATGGCACATTATCCACCATGATGAAATTTGGATTCATGGATGGCCATTCATCCGGAGAACTGGTCGGCAGTCAATACCTCGTCGGTTGGCTGATTGTCTCCGTGTTATTTCTTTTTTCGTTTAAATATAAAGTTTCATGGAAGAGTGCCGGATTACTTTTAATCACGGGCATGATGTCCACTTTCGTCGGAAAGGCATATGCCGTTTCCGTATCCGAGCTTCCCGCTTCAATTGCCGTTGTCTTTTTATTTCAATTTACCTGGATAGGCGTCCTCATTGAAAGTTTCATAAATAAAAGACGCCCGGATAAAAATAAACTCATTGCCATTTTCGTTCTCTTCATCGGAACATTATTGGCAGGCGCTATTTTTGGTCAGCCTCTATCCGGTCTAAGCCTAAAAGGCGTATTGTTCGGACTATTGTCTGCATTGCTTTTTGCGCTGTATATGTACTGCAACTCTCAATTCGCTGTTGGGGAATCTTCCATGAAACGGCTGTTTTTCATTGCAACGGGTGGTATGCTGACTGCTGTATTCACGACTAACCCCGTCACACTTGTGACGAATCTTGTCCAAACGAACCTATGGTACTACGGTCTGCTGCTCGGCACATTGGGTGTTTTAGTTCCTTTCTTTTTCTTTGCTGTCAGTTTGCCGAAAGTGGGGGTCGGGCTTGGAACGATTCTTTGTGCTGCGGAACTGCCTTCAGCGATGGTCGTTTCCGTCATCTTCTTGCATGAACAGGTTACGTCACTGCAATGGTTCGGAATGTGCTTGATCATCGTAGGCATCGCCTTGCCTGAGGGAATAAAGCATCTGCCGCATTTCCTTCCTGACAGAAAAAAAACGCTGCATGAAAAAAGGATTTCATAACTTGCATGCTTGCACAAGAAAGACCATTCCGGTTAAGCGGAATGGTCTTCTTTTGTATATTGTTTTTTCCTATTCTTCTTAAGAATCCAATTGTTGTACTTGAAATAGGTTGTAGTAATGCCCTTGCTTTTTCATAAGTTCTTCGTGTGTTCCCATTTCCGTAATTTCTCCATTATCGATATGAACGATCCGATCGGCATGGGTGATGGTTGATAACCGATGGGCCACGATGATGGTGGTCCGGTCTTTCGCTAAAATATCCAGCGCCTCCTGGATATAGTGTTCACTTTCCAAATCCAATGCGGATGTGGCTTCATCGAGTACAAGGATTGGCGGGTTTTTCAAAAATACCCTCGCAATGGCCACCCGTTGCTTTTGGCCTCCGGATAATTTAACTCCCCGCTCCCCGACTTTCGTTTCATATCCTTCTTTCAGACCCATGATGAAGTCATGGGCATTCGCCGCCTTTGCCGCTTCAAATACTTCTTCATCACTTGCATCAGGTCGTCCCATAAGGATGTTGGCCTTAACCGATTCACTAAATAAGATATTATCCTGTAGAACCATTCCTATTTTATCTCTTAGGCTGCGGACTTGATACTTACGGATATCCGTCCCATCCAATAATACCCTTCCCTCCGTCACATCATAGAAACGGGAAATCAAACTGACGATCGAGGATTTCCCGCCGCCGCTCATCCCGACAAGTGCAATGGTATCCCCTGGTTTGACATCCAAGTTTATATGTTTCAAAACGGGTGGCTCTTTCTCGTCATAAGCAAACGATACATCCTGAAAGGTTATTCGGCCTTCCACATGCTTCAGCTCTTTCGCCCCTGGTTCGTCATCGATATCATACTTCTCATCCACAAACTCAAAAACCCTGTCCATGGAAGCCAATGTCTGGGTCATTGTCGTCGAAGAGTTAACTAAACGTCTGAGGGGATTATAAAGCCGGTCAATGAAACCGACGAAGGCAACCATGGTACCCAGTGATAATTGTTCATGAATGACCTGATAACCGGCAAATCCGATCACGAGCAGGGGGGCAATATCCGTGATCGTATTTACGACAGCAAATGACTTGGCATTCCAGCTCGTATGCTTTAGGGCCTTATCAAGGAAATTCTTGTTCTGCTTCGCAAACAATTCCTGTTCCCTGTCTTCTATCGCAAAGCTTTTGATGACTGACATCCCTGAAACCCGTTCATGAAGGTGACTCTGTACATCAGCTAACGCTTGGGACCGAATCCTTGTATAGGTTCTTAGCTTGCCAAAGAAATGCTTAATCGAAAATGCATAAAATGGAAGCATGATGATCGATACAACGGTTAACTTCACGTCCATCGTAAACATGATGACTATCACTATGATGATCGTTGCGATATCGAGCCAAAGGTTCATCAAACCCGTGATGACAAAGTTCTTCGTTTGTTCTACATCCGTGATCATCCTTGAAATGACCTCGCCCACCCTTGTATTGGAATAATATTTGAAACTCAGTTTCTGTATATGAGTAAATAAATCATTACGAATATCATATAAGATTTTCGTTCCGGTCCATTGTGCAAAATATTGTCTGTAATACTCAATCGGCGGTCTAACTGCAACGAAAATGAAAATCATGATGGCCATTGCCCATAGAAGGCGTTCGGACTTCACGGCTTTGGACAGGTCACCATTTCCGATGATGTCATCCACTATATACTTACTGAGCAATGGAAGCAAAAGCGGAATCGCGAATTTTAGCAATCCAATCAGTACCGTCCCGATTATCTGCCATTTATATGGTTTAACGAATTGCAAATATCTTTTAATGCTCCCCACGGAATACCTCCTTTTCTGAATCATTAAATCCAAATGAAAAAAAAGTCCATACCAGCCAATTTGGAATCTTATATGCACTTGTCCAATTATATTTTCCTTTTCGATGATTAAGTATCAAAAGGATTTCATTCACTAACTTTCAAACACATTTTATGGATCCTGCATCTTGATAGATTGAATCAGTTGTTTAGATATGTTACACAATGAAAAAGCCTGCCAATTAAGCAGCAGGCCTTTTCTATCATCGATAGGTTAAAAAGCGTTCATACCAACTATCAATAAACTCTGCGGAGAATGGTCCTTTTCGCTGGCGTATCATATAAATCAAATAGTCTACGTTCTGTTTCAATATTGAATCGATGGCATCCGGGTAATTCATTTCTTTCCGATGCCTTTCATATTCATCCTCATCCAGCAAATTAAACGTCATATCTGGGAATACTTTAATGTCCAGGTCATAGTCAATGTATTTCAATGCTCCCGATTCGTATGTGAACGGCGAACTGATATTGCAATAATAATAAACCCCGTCCTCTCTCAACATACCAATAACATTAAACCAATACTTTGAATGAAAATAGCAAATCGCCGGCTCTCTCGTAATCCAGGTCCTTCCATCTGATTCCGTTACCATAGTACGGTCATTCGCTGCTATTACCAGATTTTGGGTCCCTTTTAAAACGGTCGTCTCTTCCCAGATACGATGGATATGTCCATTATGTTTATAGCTATGGATTTGGATTTTTCCTCCTTCGGCAGGAACAATCCCCATTTATCTCTCCCTACTTTCTATAGACACCCTGACAGCGTACTGTGCCCTATTCCGTTTGCAGTTGTTGTGTGTATTTAAAAATATATACTTTTTTCCATTTACCCTATATTCCTATATTATAGCGATTTATTCATAAATTTAAAACAAAAGTGGCTAATCTCCCAGTGAAAATGTGTAAATAAGTCGAAAAAGTCTGACCATCCACCCATTTTAACTAAGAAATTAGCCGGTTATTCATCGTATGGCAGCCTGTCCTTGCTGAAAATAACGGATGACTTCTTCCGTTTGCTTCTCGAACATATCATGGATACTTTTCAATTCCTGCTTTTTGAGTTGAATCTCTTCCTGAATGGTGACTGCTTCACTCTCCTCTTCCAGGGCAAGGAGTTGCTTCTCTATATCTTGGCATCTTTCGATTTCGGATTGTAAAAGTAAAAGCTTATCCATCGTTTTCAACTGGTTGTTTATAAGCCGGTTAAATTCCTCCATGAATGCACCTTCCTAATCTGTATTTTTCCTATTAGTATGTATATTCTATTTTTATCCGTTTTTTCCTTTGACATAATATGTAAACACATCGAAACATTTGTCGAATCCAATGAAAGGCAAAAAAAAGCACCCTTCAAAAGAAGGGTGCTTTTCTTCGGCAATTAGCCTTGGCTTTTATTGCTTTGAGATTTTTGGTTTTGTTGTTTCACTTCTTGAACGTTAGTTTCAGAAGCAAACTCTGTACCGAATTGGCCTTGTGCTTGACCTTGACCTTTTTTTTGCTGAGATTGCGCGTTTTGTTGTCTCACTTCTTGAACGTTGGTTTCAGAAGCAAATTCTGTACCGAATTGGCCTTGACCTTGTTGAGATTGCGCGTTTTGTTGTCTCACTTGTTGAACATTAGTACCTGCTTGTGATTTATTGTTTTTAGCCATTGATATCACCTCCACAAATAATAAGATAACCATTATCCAGGAGTGTTATCCAACTAAAAACATTTAAAATTTTCCAGTTACATTAAACAAGCAATGAGATGCCGCCATCGACTATTACGGTTTGTCCACGAATCATACTGGCTCCATCGGAAATTAAAAACAGGATGGTATTCACCATATCTTCCACCTCGACCATCCTTCCAGCCGGAGTCTGTTCTGCCGCCTCGGCAAGCATTTCATCCCGATTCGGGAAAGACTTCAGGGCATCTGTATCGATTACACCGCCTGAAACGGCATTTACACAAATATTTTTCGCAGCCAATTCGACCGCTAAATATCTTGTCAGGGCTTCAAGCGCAGCCTTGGAAACTCCAACAGCTGTATAATTTTTCAAATAGCGAATCGATCCTAGTGAACTGATGCTGACGATTTTCCCCCCGCCGTTCCTCTCCATTAATTTCGCCGCTTCCTGTGCGCAGAAAAGGAGGGCTTTTGTATTGATGTCCATGGTCCAGTTCCAATGGGATTCCTCCAGCTCCATCAATGGACGCTGCACCCCAGAGGCCGCATTATTAATGAAAATGTCCAAACGTCCATAATAAGCATCGATTTCCTCGAACATGCTTTTCACTTTCGCAACGTCACCGACATTTGCCTTAACTACAAGGGCTTTCCGCCCCAATGCTTCAATTTCGGCTGCCACTTCTAATGCTTTCGACTTGCTCCGGGCATAATTAATAACGAGGTCGTAACCTTCCTCTGCAAGCCTTATTGCCGTGCTTTTGCCTAAACCTTTACTGCTACCTGTAACGAGTGCCACTTTTTGTTCCATTCGTTTATTCATCCTTTCTGAGTAAACACCGAGTAATAAAAATCATTTTTTTAAGGAGTGTTACTGTTATGTATGTTGGACGTGATATGACAGAGTTGTCGATGATGAAAAAATCGGATTGGGAAAATAGTGAACTTGCCTATTTTCATCACTCCCTTCAACAAATGGTACCTTATTTAAACCAAGAAGGACAGAGTATCCATAGCGAAATCATCAAAGAAATTGAAAATAGAGGCGGACTTAATAGGCAAGAAGCAGATTATACTCATGGTACGAAAACCATTTACGATTGATTTTATACGGATATGGCTTAGTAAATCAACAAAAGGAAGAGGATATCTGAACGGATATCCTCTTTTTAGCATAAATCCCTGTTCCCACATATTTACAAATCGAATCCAAAATATAAAGAATGTATTGACTATAATTTTATTCAATACACTCTTTTTCTTTATACGCTCTCATCATTTTTTGGTGGGAAACCGGAAATGCTAACTCAGCCATTTCTGCTTCACTCACCCACTTAAGTTGCTGTTGTATTAATGTCTCTTCACTGATGGCTTCTTTGACCATTCCGATATACGTGTCCACTTTCCAAACGAGGTGTGAGAAAACATGTTCAATTCTCACAAGTGATTCAGTGATTTCCGGTTTGACGCCATACATTTCCTGAAACCGGCTCTCGAAGAATTCCCTCTTATGCAAAAGGGATGAATGGTTTTCGAAATTCGGATATTCCCAAAGATTTGCAAGCAATCCTTCTGATGCTCGCTTGTGAATTAAAAATTCACCTTTTTCATTTGTTAAAACGGCGGCTACAATTGGTACATCCCGCGTTTTTTTCTTTTGGATTTTTACCGGCAATTCCGACTGAACCCCAGCTTCAAATGCTAGACAATGACTTTGAACGGGACATAATAGGCAGGCAGGCTTACCTGGTGTACAAATCAATGCTCCAAGTTCCATCAACGCTTGATTGAAGGCAGAGGTATGTTCATGATCGATCAGCTTTCTGACGGCCGCTTCGAAAGTTTTTCTTGTCTTTGGCTTTGCTATGTCTTCATATATCATCAATATCCTTGATAAAACACGCATGACGTTTCCATCAACGGCTGGCTCCGGCTTACCGTATGCGATACTAAGAATCGCACCAGCTGTATAAGGGCCGACACCTTTTAATTTGGATATTTCCTCTGGATCATCCGGTACAATCCCATTATAGGTAGCCTTCACTTCCTGAACGGCACTATGCAGATTCCTTACACGTGAATAATATCCAAGCCCTTCCCATGCTTTTAGGATTTTCTCTTCATCGGCATTGGCAAAATCCTCGAGTGTAGGGAACCAGTCCATAAACCGGTTGAAATAAGGAATCACCGTGTCCACTCTCGTTTGCTGCAGCATTATTTCAGAAACCCAAACACGGTACGGGTCCTTATTTTCCCTCCATGGCAATTCTCTTTGTTCTTCGAGAAACCAGGAAACCAAATCTTTTTGAAATTCATCGATTTTTATTTTTTCTATTGTCGGGATCATAATTTCTTTCACATCAGTTCCTCCAAAGATGTTACACTCTTATCAAAATTGGGAATACCTATAGTAGGCCATTCTTTTTTTAATATCATGTTCATATTCATTTATTTGTAAAGGCTCACGGAAATAAATCAAAATTATATTCATTTGATGGTTAATATATAAATACGGTATGATGAAAGAAGACCATTTTTTTCAAATTGTGGCAAGGAGGTTAGTTTTTTGGATACAGGTACTCACTTTGTCATGGGAATTGCTCTTGGAGGTCTTGCCACATTGGATCCTGTTATAGCGCAAAGCCCAGTCACTGCAAGTGCAGTCATAGCAGGTACGATATTGGGATCACAAGCTCCGGACATTGACACTGTTTTAAAATTAAGGAATAACGCTGTATATATACGAAACCACCGTGGAATCACGCATTCCATTCCCGCTGTTTTACTCTGGCCCTTGATTATCAGCGGAGCACTTTTCGCCATCATACCTGAAGCAAATTACCTACATCTTTGGCTCTGGACCTTTTTAGCCGTTTTCCTTCACGTATTCGTGGATATATTCAATGCTTATGGGACCCAGGCTCTTAGGCCGATTTCGTCAAAATGGGTAGCTTTGGGGGTCATCAATACATTTGACCCGTTCATTTTTGGAATACATGTTGCCGGCCTGATATTATGGGGCTTTGGATTTCCTCCAGGCTATTTATTTCTTTCCATTTACGGAATACTCGTCATTTATTATATTTCCAGGTTCAGGGAACAAGCTTTTATAAAAAAAGTGGTCAAAAGGCAAATTCCTGGAGCAAGGAAAATTCTATTATCACCGACCATGCGTTTTCATCGCTGGAAAATTGCAGTGATTACCGAAAAGAATTATTATGTGGCACGGGCCGATAATGGATATGTGACGATTCTGGATACGTTCGATCGAGTGCCATTGCCTGAAAGTGAAATTCTCGAAGCCGCCAAGAAGGATATCAACTTGGCAGCCTTTCTGTCCTTTTCGCCGGTTTACCGCTTTGAAATCGAACAGATAAAAGAATATTATGAAGTCCGTTTTATCGATTTAAGATACCGCAGCAATGGATATTACCCGTTTGTGGCAGTGGTCCATTTAGACAGCGAATTGAATATCTTGAATTCTTATACCGGCTGGATCTTTAGCGAAGCGAAGCTGCAGAAGAAATTGAATATTATTTTGTAGTATATTGAAAAAGAGCTGATTCCAGGGAACCCCTCTGGAATCAGCTTTTTTAATGCACTCGATTCTGCTGATTTAATAACTGTTGATATTTAGGGTTTTTTGCAATGAATTCGTGGAATTGCTCTCCGTAGTTATCAATCCAGGTCCTTACAACGCGCGATGTCATTTCTTCTCCGGCATATTCATGCCCGGCCTTTGCATAGGTCGCCTCGAAATCTTCCCATAATAATTCCACCCAAGTCAGAGCTTGCTCATACGTGATGTGTTCATTTTTCTCAAGCAGTATCTTGGTTAATCTTTCATGGTAATCATTCATTAGAACCACCTCATTGCCAATATTTTTACAGAATGAACTATACTGTTCCATACCCATACTAGTGGTAAGCGGAAACGCTTCTGTCTTTAATCTGATGCTTGGAGGAGAAAAATTTGCGAAATAAACAAAAAGGATTCCCCAACCAAAACAATAATAAATTCCAAGGCGAGCCTCGTGCCAAAGCAAGATATGCTTCAAAGCGTGCAGATGGCAGTATAAATACACACCCTCAAGAAAGAATGAAAGCATCAAACGAGCGATCGAATTAAAAGATGCACCAGAAGGAATCGGGTACTTTCCCGGTTCCTTTTTATTTTAACATTGAAATCGGCAGTGCTTCTTCCTTACCGCTTCCACCTAAGCGGTATCCCCAGGCGAATACGCCATTCATATAATCAATTTTGAAATAGACACCGGGATCTCCCTCAATTTGATATATTTCACCTTTTTTGAAATCATCCGGATTTAACAAATAGGCCTTGGCCATCGTCACTTTTCGTTCCAATACTGAAAATTCATTAACCATTCCCAATTGCTCTGCTTTTCTCGCTTTTTCAGTCAACGCTGCAATTTCCTGCTGTAGTTCATAGGCGGACAACTTGCTGTATCTTACGTCGCTCATATATATGACTCCTTAAATGAAATATTAATTTACCTCTATATTAAACAAAATTTTGTGATTTGGCTATCGATGCACTTAATCCCCATCTGTATTGGAAAGATAACGCTCAATCAATTCTATTGGAAAACCTTTTCGGTATAATGCCTGCTTCATTTTTTGTTCATATTCGAAGCCTTCATGGTTTTTATATCGACGTTGCATTTTTTCGGCATGGTGGCAAAGAGAATCCCATTGTTCATCTTCATCCTTTTCAACCGTCACATCTTCAAGTGCTACATGGATGACATCTCTAGGGAAGCCTTTCCGTAACAAGGTTTGTTCAACCTTCAGCCTTAAAGCTCGTTCGGAAATGTTTTTTTCCTTTTTGACCGCTTTTCCAGCAAGTTTGCTTGCATGTTCAATCTGAATATCATAGGGGTATTCCTTCAATGCCTCGACAACCAACTTTTCTTGCACCCCTTTTTCCTTAAGCTCGAGCTTAAGGGTAGTTGGCCCTTTATTGCCTCCATTCACATGGGTCCGAACGTAAGCCTTGGCAAATTCAAGGTCGTCTAAATAATTAAAGCTGTATAGTTTATGTATCGCTTCCTTAATGATCGGCTCTTCCGTTTCCTTCTTTTTTAAATAAAGGCGAATTTCCGATTCCGAGCGCATCCGGTATGATAAATAATTAAGTGCATCGGTAAATGCTTTTTGGATTTCATCATGGAATTGTATTTCAGCCAAAAGCAGGTCATCAAGTTCCATACCCTTTTTCAAATGAAATTTCAATAGCACTTCTTCGTCTACACTAAAAGCATATTTTTCGTCAACGAAAATGTTATAACGATCTTTACGCTTCTTTTGGGTTGTTATTTTTGTTATGTTTGGCATAAATCCACCCCCACACCTACTTTACCCCTTTACGTTTTCCATTTCTATATATAGCATGTCTAAAAATGAAAAAAGAACATGGGCATGTTAAAGTGAAGGAAAGAAAGGGAAAGGAAGTGGTTTTCATGAAAATAGCCATTGCTGGTGGAAGCGGTTTTGTCGGCACAGCCCTTATTGATGAATTATCAAAAGAAAATCATGATATATATATTTTGACCCGTCACCCCGAAAAATTTAATAAACAGACTAACTTGACATATATCGGCTGGTTAACCAAGGACGCAAAGCCGGAACAGCACTTGGCGGGGCTCGATGTTTTCATTAACCTTGCTGGTGAATCTTTAAACAGCGGTCGTTGGACACCTGAACGAAAACGCCGGATTGTCGAAAGCAGGGTCGAAGCTTCCAAAGAAATGAACCGGATCATTTCCATACTGCCCGATAATGTGTCCGTCATCATTAATGCAAGTGCAATCGGATATTATGGTATCTCGGACGATGAAACCTTTACCGAAACCTCTGAATCCATTGGTGATGATTTCTTGGCCCGTACTGTTCAATTATGGGAAAAGGAAGCGGCTAAATCACGCTCTTACAGTAAAAGGTTGATCCTGACAAGATTCGGGGTGATTCTTGGAGAAAAAGACGGTGCACTGCCAATGATGGTCCTCCCCTATAAACTATTCGGCGGAGGGAAGATGGGCAAAGGGAGTCAGTGGCTTTCCTGGATTCATATCCATGACGCGGTCCGTGCAATCATCTTTTGCATGAACGATGCACGGATAGAAGGTCCAGTTAATTTTACGGCCCCGAATCCCGTTCAAATGGATACATTCGGGAAAACGATAGGAGCTGTCCTGCACCGGCCCCATTGGTTACCCGTACCTCCCTTCTTCCTCAAGAAACTGCTTGGAGAAATGAGCATACTTGTACTTGAAGGGCAAAATGTCCTTCCCACTAAACTTAAAGAGGAAGGATTCACCTTCTCCTTTCCAACCCTTAAAGAAGCTTTACAAAATATCTTAAAAGAAGATTCTCACGTATGAAAGGGTCATTTTAGGAAAAAATAGGGATATTAAGTGGAATGGAGATGATCTAATTGCTCAAAAAACACGATAAAGAAAAAAGTAACTTAACTAGTACACAAGCGATTCTTTATGCTCGCGAATTTAAAAAAGCAGATCGAGCTGGTGGATATACCGAAAAGAAATCCCGTCGTTAAGTTTGGAGTTTTTTCCCGTACATTTTGAACAGCCACTCAACACAAAATAAGCTGGAGATGATTAATGAATTCATCTCCAGCTTATTTTCTACTCTAGGGGGCGCTAACATGGGACGCAATAACATACACCATAATCGAGATAAGAACAAACAGAAACTTCCTCAGGTTCCTAAAAACCTGAAAAGTGACGGACTTGACGTTGAATATTCTTCCGAGCTTGCTGACCAGGAAGACATCGAGGCACAAGCCCGGGCAAATGCGGCTGACCGCCGTGCTCATAATCGCCGCTTATAAGCAGGAGAAACCGATAAAGGGGCTGTCAATTAGCCCCTTAGGTTTTTTTATTTACATAGCTTATCCACAGCCCTGTGTATATTGTGGATATATTCTGAAAATACTGATAAAAAACAAGTACAATAAATCAGCTTATCAACATGAAAATAATGTTATTTCTGGATAACCCTGTGGATTATGTGGATAAAGGGGATTTTAAGCTAACCACTCAGCATTATTGTTGTGGATAACTATTCTCTCTCCTTGAATTGGTCCACAGGATTATTATTTATATAATAACTATCTGTTACGGTCTTTATTAAATGTCTACCCTCCAAGTATGATTGGAATCCAAATGACTTTTCCAACCCTAACTTGTCAGTAGCTTTATCGCTATTGACCCCGGCATTAAAGAAGGTTCCCCAAACTTTTTCCATCAGCATTTTCTTCCAACTGTTTACGAAGCATGAATTTTTGTATCTTCCCACTTGCGTTTCGAGGCAGCTCTTTACTGAAGATATATCTTCTTGGACGTTTATAGTTCGCCAGTGTTTCACTGTTCTTACACCAGGTTTCTAAGTCAGATTCCGCTAGCGTTGGGTCTTTGGCTACGATGAAAGCCGTTACCGTTTCCCCCCAATGTTCATCTGGCTGACCAAGGACTGCACAGTCGAGAACTCCTGGATGCTCATATAAGGTATCTTCCACTTCACGTGGATAAATATTTTCCCCTCCAGAAATGATCATGTCGTCCACCCGGTCCTTGACCCACAGATATCCATCCTCATCCAGGAAGCCGATGTCACCGGAATGGTACCAGCCTTTGTAAAGCGCCGTTTCGGTTTCTCTATCTTTTTGAAAGTAACCCTGCATAATACATGGACCCTTCACAAGAATCTCGCCTGTTTCCCCTGGTTCCAGCATATCCTCGGGATCCGATGGCCCTTCGTCATTCGGACGGGCGATTATGATTTCATGATCATAACATGCCTTGCCGGCAGAACCCGCTTTCCTAATTTGATCTTCCTCCAATAGGAGAGTGATGGCGGGACCCATTTCAGTCATTCCATAAGCTTGGATGAACTGGATGCCGAGTTTCTCCTGACAGGCCCTTACAAGCGAGGGGGCCATCGGGGCTGCTCCATAAAGCCCAAGCTTCAAACTCTGGAATTTATACTTCTCCAAGTTTTCCTGAATGAGCATGTTCCACATCGTAGGAGCAGCAAAAAACTTGGTGATCCCCTCGGATTCAATCAGTTCCATGACCTTTTTGGGATTAAATTGATGTAATATGACATTTGCGGCACCGACCTGTACGCGAGGTAAAAAGGAACAGTGCAATTCAGCACAATGGAACATCGGTGCAGTAATCAAACCGATATCAGAGCGTTCGTACTTCATTGCCTCTATTAAAATCTCTGCTTGTTTGACCATATCTTTATGAAGGTGAATCACCCCTTTGGGACGTCCGGTAGTCCCGCTCGTATACATGATGGCATAGATATCATCCTCGTGAACATCCACTTCTTCTGGCTTTGATGAGATACTGGCCATTTTCTGGCGGTAACCTTTGGCATATCCAGGCACATCATCATCAATATACCAGAAGGCCGTTTCCGAAAATCTTTTTTCAACCGCGGCAACGTTCGCTTCCAATTCGTGTTCGAATAAAACGACCTTTGGAGCAGCGTCGTTCAAGATGAAGGCCAATTCTTCCGGCATTAAACGGAAGTTGATTGGATTAAAGATTGCACCGATTTTTGCACAGGCAAAGAATGCTGTTGCAAGCTCTTCATTGTTGTAAAGGTACGTAGAGACCCTGTCCCCTTTTCGCACCCCTTCCGCTTGAAGGGCCGCCGCCAACCTATTCACCTGCTCATTCCATTGAATGTACGTATAGCGGATATTTCTTCTCACGTCGTAGATAGCTTCTTTAATGGGGAATTCCTGAACCGTCTGATCAAAGATATTTTTAATCGTTACTGACATATCATTTTCCTCCTCAAGTAGGCCCACCATCAACAGGAAGAGTTCAAGCAAAGCCTGCGATGGTCGGCTTCATCCCTTTTCAGCTTTTACTTTCGTGCGAATTACGAATATTCATACATGGAATGTCCAGATTCAGTCCAATCTTTCAATGATGGTCGCATTCGCCATCCCATGGCCTTCACACATCGTTTGCAGCCCATAACGGCCGCCCGTCCTTTCTAACTCATGGATCAATGACACCATCAATCTGGCCCCGCTGCCGCCAAGAGGATGACCCAAGGCAATCGCCCCGCCATTTGGATTCAGTTTCCTCGGGTCTGCCCCCGTTTCTTTTAGCCAGGCAATCGGTACAGGAGCGAAAGCCTCATTCACTTCAAAGATGTCGATATCATCAATTGTAAGACCTGCTTTTTCCAAAGCTTTTTGGGTGGCGGGAATCGGTCCCGTAAGCATCAGGGTGGGATCTGACCCGACAACAACCCGGGTATGCACTTTAAAGCGCGGTTTCAATCCAAGCTCTTTGGCTTTACTGCGTTCCATCAATAATAATGCGGCTGCACCGTCACTGATTTGACTTGAATTCCCCGCATGGATTAAACCGTCTTCTTGGAAAACCGGTTTCAATCCAGCAAGTACTTCAAGCGTAGTTCCACCCCTTGGGCCTTGATCTTCCGTAACTTCGATATGATTTCCTTCTTTATCAGTACCCGATACTGATATCATTTCACGGTTAAAATGTCCTTCTTTTTGAGCACGTATTGCCTTGGCATGGCTCTCCACGGAAAACTGATCACAATCTTCACGTGTTATGCCCCACTTATCGGCAATTCTCTCAGCTGATAATCCTTGGTTGATCACCTCATAAAGGTCCATATACTTTTGGCTTGTTACAGCACCTTGATAATTAGACCCCATGGGAACTCGTGACATGTTTTCCACTCCACCTGCCACTACCACATCCATATCACCCGACAAGATGGCCTGTGAAGCGAAGTGGACTGCCTGCTGACTTGATCCGCATTGACGGTCAATCGTCGTTCCCGGCACTTCAATCGGAAATCCAGCAATCAGTGCAGCAACCCTAGCTATATCACCGGCCTGTTCGCCCGACTGTGAAACACAGCCTAAAATGACATCATCGACAATAGCCGGATCGATGCCCGCCTTTTCAATCAGCTTCTTCAATACTTCCCCTGCCAGATCATCAGGGCGGACGTCTTTCAAGACACCGTTCCTTCTGCCTACTGGCGTGCGAATCCCTTCAACGATAACCACTTCCCGCATATACTCTCTTCCCTTCTCAACCTTTTTATTAAATTAAAGACCCATATTCTTAGCGATGATCTTCTTCATGATTTCATTTGTCCCGGCATAGATGCTCGCTACCGGAACATCCCGATATCTTCTGGCAATCTTGTATTCTTCCATATATCCATAGCCGCCATGGAGCTGCATGCATTCAATGGATATTTTTCTGGCAGTCTCCGTCAAACGCCATTTTGCCATCGAAACTTCCGTTACAACCTGTTCACCAGCCATATGTTTGGCGATCAATTGATCTAGGAAGGCACGCCCCATTTTGATTTCCGTTGCCATTTCCGCGATTTTGAATTGAGTATTTTGGAACTGACTTACGGATTTTCCGAACGCTTCCCTGCCCTTCACATACTCAATCGTATCGGCCAGCATATCTTCAGATGCTGTTTGAGCACAAATTGCCACCACAAGTCGTTCCTGCTGCAGTTTTTCCATTAGGTAATTAAACCCTTTGCCTTCTTCACCAAGCAGGTTTTCCTTTGGAACACGGCAATCCTCGAAGATGAGCTCCGCTGTATCCTGACTGTGCAAACCAAGCTTCTTCAGTTTTCGCCCCCTGGAAAACCCGGGTGTATCCCTTTCGACCACGACTAAGCTAACTCCTTTATGTTTCGGAACTGCATTTGGATCCGTTTTACAGGCAACGATGACCAAATCGGAATGTATGCCATTCGTGATGAATGTCTTTTGGCCATTTACTATGTAATGATCTCCATCCAAAATGGCAGTCGTTTTAATATTGGCCAAATCCGAACCTGTACCAGGCTCTGTCATGGCAATGGCTGTAATGATTTCCCCCGTCGTGCATTTGGGAAGCCAACGCTGTTTCTGCGACTCATTTCCGTAGGCTGAAATATACGGAACAGTGATGTCACTGTGAAGTCCGAAACCAATGAACCCAGAACCGACTCTTTCCAATTCCTCATTAATTATGACGGCAAATCCCCAATCTCCCCCGGAACCCCCATAATCTTCTTCAAGATCCGGACATAAAAAACCCTGTTCCCCCATTTTCACCCAAAAAGACCGGGGTATGATCCTCTCTTCTTCCCATCGTTCATAGTGGGGAACTGCTTCTTTTTCTAAAAACTTTCGGAATGACCTACGGAAAATCTCATGATCTTCACTTAGGTATGGATGTTTCATCTGTTTTATCTCCTTTCCAATTCTTTGTCGGGGGCTCTTTTACTGGATTAGAATGGATTGCCCTGAAGAAATTAACAACTTACCTGGGTGACATTCTAATGGCCCCATCCAGTCTGATGGTTTCCCCATTCAGCATTGGATTCGTTATGATGCTTTCCGTTAGTTTAGCGTACTCTTCTGGATATCCGAGCCTTGATGGGAATGGTACGGTTTTCCCTAATGACGTCCTAGCTTCATCAGGTAACGAATCGAACATCGGAGTATGGAATAGACCCGGTGCGATTGATACGACACGTATCCCTTTGCTGGCTAACTCTCTTGCGATTGGCAAAGTCATACCAACAATCCCTCCCTTGGAGGCACTATATGCGGCTTGTCCGATTTGCCCTTCAAATGCAGCGACCGAAGCTGTATTGATAATGACCCCACGCTCCCCCTCTTGGTTCGGTTCATTTTCGACCATCTTTTCCGCTGCAAGCCGGATTACGTTAAACGTACCGACCAAATTGATTTGAATGACTTTTGAGAACGCTTTCAATTCATGTGTACCTTTTCTGCCTATGACCTTCTCTGCAATTGCAATGCCTGCACAGTTGATGACCGCATTGATGCTCCCGAATTTTTTCATCCCTTCATCCATTGCCATCGATACGCTTTCTTCACTTGTTACATCTGTTTTAATAAACAGAACTGAATCTCCAAATTCCTGAGCCATTTTAGCGCCTTTTTCCTCAGAGAGGTCAAATATGACCGCTTTTCCGCCTTTTTTAATGATGTTTCTTACTGTTGCGGCTCCAAGACCTGAAGCTCCTCCTGTCACAACTGCAATCGTTTCTTGAATTTCCAAATCCTCACCCCATTTGTTTCTAGAATATATATTCATCCTTCACTATCATCAAAACCTATTTTCAAGATTAATTTCACCGCTTGCCTGTTTTATCGTTCACTTTCAAGTCATGAAGGGTTTCGGTAAAACCTTTAATTACCTGTTCAAAATCCTGCTTCAACCCATCCAGCTCTTTAATGCGTTCATTTATTTCGTTTAGCTTCTGTCCTGCTGTTTCAATCGTTTTTTCCAATTGCTTTATACCTGTCCTATCCTTATCGAATAAAAGGACGATATCCTTTATTTCCACTAACGAAAATCCATACTTCTTACCGCGCATTATGATTTTGAGCTGTGCATATTCCTTCTTTCCATAAACCCTTTTTCCCGTTTCGGTACGCTTTGGTCTAAGCATACCCAGTTCTTCATAATATCGGAGGGTCCTTGTCGTCAATCCGAATTCTTTTGCTAAATCAGAAATGGTGTACATGTTAAAACCACACTTTGCAAAGGGATTATTTACCTTCATTTTAACATTGACGTTAACGTAAACTTCAATAATTATTCACAAAATTTATAATATATGAAACTGTATGAAAGATTTTAATTGATATACTAAGGGTATATTCTTTTAAAGAAGGGAATGATCGCTCAATGCTATGTTCAAAAATATTAGTTGCTTATGATGAATCTGAATTGGCACTAAAATCTTTAGAAAAAGCGATTGAATTAGCGAAGCTGGATCCCGCTATCGAAATCCAGGTGCTTCACGCTGTTACGCTGCCAATCAAGCCAAATATATATGGCAATGCCTTTCAGGAAATTGAAGAATCCATGCTCAAGTATGGCAAGGAAGTGATTAAAAAGGCGGAAGCGCTTTTATCCGAAATCCCGAATGCATCCCAAACATTTGTGGTAGAGGGTTCAGCCATCACTACGTTATTGGAACATGCAAAATCCCAGAATTGTGACCTTATCATCATGGGCAGCCGCGGATTAAGTGGTTTCAAGGAATTCCTAGGCAGCGTGAGCCACTATATCGTTCAACATTCCCCAGTGCCCGTCTTGTTGATCAAATAAACTTACGGGTTACTAGCCAGCCCTTTTATAAGCTGGGTCCCCCTTAGGGATCCAGCTTATTTATGCATGCATGAAACTGCAAACTTATCATGTTTTACAAACACTTCCGTTTACGGGTAAAATGAAACTAATTTTAAACGAGGATAACAGGTGACGCAATGGATATTAAACATCTGCAATACTTTATAGAGGTTACCAATTTCAATAGCTTCACTCGGGCTGCCGATCATTTATTCATTACCCAGCCGACCATCAGCAAGATGATTAAAAACCTGGAAACCGAGCTAGGCGTTGAGCTTTTTGATCGTTCACGCAAGCAACTGATCTTGACCGATGCAGGCAGGGTCGTCTTAGAGCAGGCAAAATTGATTGATAAGGCCTTTCACAATTTAGAAACGGAAATGGACAATTTATTAGGTTTGAAAAAGGGACATATACGCATCGGGCTTCCGCCAATAATAGACGCTTCTTTCTTCCCCCGGATACTTAGCCGTTTTCACGAGGATTATCCTAATATTACCTTTCAATTAGTAGAGGATGGTTCAAAGAAAATAGAAGAATCCGTTCAAAATGACTTAATTGATATAGGCGTAATAGTCCTGCCAACCAACACCGCAATTTTTCATCATTTTGCTTTTTTGGAAGAAGACATCAACTTGATAGTTCATCCCTCCCATCCGCATGCTTGTGTGGAAGAAATTGATTTGGCCGACCTGGAAAACGAATCTTTCATCTTATTCAATAAAGATTACGTCCTTCGAGATCTCATCATTTCATCCTGTAATGAAGCCGGTTTTTCTCCACATATCGTCACGGAAAGCTCACGCTGGGATTTTATTGAGGAAATGGTTTACTGTAAACTTGGCGTTGCTCTATTACCTGAAAGTTTATGCCGTCATGATGAGCGCGTTAAGACAATCAAGGTTAAAAATCCCTCCATTAGTTGGAATTTAGGATTTATTTGGAGTAAGGAGCATTACCTTTCATACGCTGCAAAAGAATGGCTGAAATATACGAGGGAAGCGTTATCACATAAGCAGTGAATTATTTAGCATGATTGATGTAAGCACTATCATAGATTTAGGTTATGCACATGATAACATCTAACCATTTTACAATGGATTAGGACGGGGTTAGACTAGTATAAGGAAAAAGCACGGTAAATGCTGATGGATCCATATATTCTAAAAAGGAGATATTCATGATCACTTTATCTAGTGTCGATGAGTTACAGGCAACAGAGGCAGCGCTGGAGAAAATTAAATATTCATACCCCGAACTATTTGATAAACTGCTCCATGTAGTTGCTTTAACACGCGCTCTTCAATTTAAATATCAATTTATGGGCACATTACTCATGGATGAAAACCCTAACGAATATACCCCTGAATTCGTTATGCCCTCCGTTATCGGATTATATATAGAGGAAGTTCAAAAGTTAAAGGATGATCCGAATATCCAGGCATTACTTCAGACCATCTCCCAAAATAAAAATATTGGATATGCCAAAATCAGTATGCTTGTGCTCGGTAAAAGCCCTCAATCGCTTTTAGGCGCTTCATGCATCAAATGAAGTCCCCTGATATACTCCGAAAAAAAACCTCCCTTTATGGAAGGTTTTTTTCTTTAGGTGTAATTAAAGCACTTTACTCAAAAAGGCTTTCGTTCTTTCCTGCTGGGGGTTATTGAAAATCTCACTAGGAATATTTTCTTCAATAATATAACCTTCGTCCATGAAAATCACGCGATCTCCAACCTCTTTTGCAAACCCCATCTCATGGGTCACAACTACCATGGTCATGCCTTCCTTAGCCAGCTGCTTCATGACCTCAAGGACTTCGCCGACCATTTCCGGATCTAGAGCGGAAGTCGGCTCGTCGAATAGCATGATTTTCGGTTCCATCGCCAACGCCCTGGCAATTGCGACGCGCTGCTTTTGTCCACCTGATAATGAATCCGGATAAGCGTTCGCTTTCTCGGCAAGTCCGACTTTCTTAAGCAGTTCCATCCCTCTTTGGGAAGCATGTTCTTTGGATATTTTGCGGACCTTTATAGGCGCAAGCATTATATTCTCAAGAACAGTCTTATGTGGAAATAAGTTAAAATGCTGAAATACCATGCCAACTTCCGTCCGGACTTTATTGATATTGACCTTCTTGTCTGTCGTATCAAGTCCTTCAATGAAAATATGGCCTCCCGTTATCGTTTCAAGTTGATTGATACACCTCAGGAAAGTGGACTTTCCCGATCCAGAAGGACCAATTACCACGACTACTTCGCGAGGGGAAACGATTGCATTGATATTTTTCAATACATCATTTTGGCCAAATGACTTCTTAAGATTCTCCACCTTTATCATTCTGTTTTCAACCTTCTTTCGAGTCTATTTAATACAAAACTTAAAATGAGGGTAAGGAATAGATAGATGAAGGCACACGCCAAGTACGGCTCCCACACTTTAAAGTACTGACTCCCCATCGCTTTCCCCCAATACATCAATTCCGGGGCAGCAATGACACAAAGCAGGGATGAATCCTTCAATAATACGATGAATTCATTTCCTAATGGAGGAATCATTCGTTTAAAAGCTTGGGGCAATATAACATGTATCATTGTTTGGATATGGGTCATTCCCAATGAACGCGCCCCTTCCATTTGCCCTTTATCGATGGATTGAATGCCCGCCCGAAAAATTTCGGCAATATATGCGGCTGCATTTAAAGATAAAGCAATGACACCGGCAGTTACTGCATTTGTTTCCCCGGTAAAAAAGGGCACAATTCCAAAATGGATTAAAAAGATTTGAACTAAAAGCGGTGTTCCGCGAAAAACCGTGACATAACAGTAAAATGGAAAGGCAAGCACTTTGTTTCTCATGAGTTTCCCTAAACCGATCAATAACCCCAAAAAAGTACCGATGAGGATGGAGGAAACCGACAGCCCTATTGTAAGCAACGTTCCTTTTAATAAGAAAGGAGCATATTCAAAAATAATATCCCAGCGAAAACTCATTTTGTTTCCCTCCTAAGACCAAAAAAACTGCGTAACTTCACACGTAAAGTTACGCAATCTTTTACTATCCATTTGTTTTTATTGTTGTGCTTTCAGAGTTTCAATATCTGGATCAGTACCAAACCACTCTTTATAGATTTCTGCATATTTCCCATTTTCATAAATGGCATTCACGGCTTTATCGAACTCCGATTTCAATTCACTGCCTTTTGGGAACATAAGACCATAAAACTCCTCATTGAAGCTTTTGCTATCTTCAACGACTTTCAGTTTTTGATCGGGGTTATTTTTCACATATTCTTCAACAACCGTATTATCAGCTACGACAGCCGCAGCCCCGCCTTTTAGTAATTCCTGAATGGCCAGGTTATTGTTTTCGAATTTTTTGATATCCTTGTGATTCTTTCCAAGGAGTTTCTCTACCGCTTCCTGGCCAGTAGTACCAGTCTGAACGGCAATGACGTTTCCTTTCAATTCATCTCCTGATTTTATATCACTTTTCTCAGGGACGAGAATCTTATTTGTGGATAAGAAATACGGAACAGAGAAGTCATAAGATTGTTTTCTTTCGTCATTCACTGTAATCGCAGATATGGCGACATCCGCTCTCTTACCTTCGATTTCAACAAAAATCGGATCCCAGCCAACACTTTCCACTTTAACTTCATAACCCGCTTCTTTTGCAACGGCATTGATGAAATCAACATCGAACCCTACAATCTTATCTCCTTCAAGATATTCAAATGGTGCATAGTTGGCGTCCGTCACGACTCTGAGTGTTTTCCCATTGGACTCTTCCTCTTTACCAGTTGTCGAGACTTCCTTATCTTTCCCGCATCCTGTCAAGACTAGTAACAAAGAAGCCACCATGGCAAACACTAAAAAAGAAACCTTTTTCAAAATAATCCCCTCTTCTCTCTCGTAAACTCTCTTTTTTTAAAAAAACAGATAAATCTAACTTTAGAGAACTTTCAGTATATTCTTGTAAGAATATTATACGTTTATTTGTTTTTTTATGCAATAAAAAGTCGATAAATAACTTTAGTAAAATAAAATTTTAATCAATTAACTCGGTAAATCAAAAACGCAACTATGCTCTAATAGGGAAAGTTGCACCCTTTCCCCATTTACTCGAATTGACGGATATTATATTGAAAACAGTTAGCGCCCCCTTTCAAAAGGTTTAATTGAAAAAAATAAGCAGCGGCCATATTAGTGGCCGCTGCTCAAATGATTATTATGGGACTTCCATATTCCCCTCTTCAATATCCAACATATCCAACAGGAAGATGAAGATCGGTATTCCGATGATCAATCCCCATATTCCAAGGAAATGCTCGGAAAACAATAGGATGATGAAAGTGAAAAATGTTGGAAGATTTGTTTTTGCCGACATGAATTTCGGATTTAAAATATAGCTTTCAATTGCATGGATCACAACAATCATGATTAATACAGCAATCACTTTGGGCATGCCACCGATACTATAGGCAATCATGCTAAGCGGGATGAGGGAGATGATGACCCCTGCAACCGGAATCAAACCAAGGAAGAAAATCATGATTCCTAGACCGAGCAACTGAGGGAAGCCAAGGATCCATAAGAAAGTTACAGATAGGACGGCATTCGTGATGGCTATCAAGAACTGGACCTCAATCACCTTTCCGAATGAATTGATGAACTTGACGCCAAAGTGGCTTAAGTTTATAAAGAAAGATTTAAATTTGGCCCGCTTGAATTTAGAAGTGAAGCGAATGATTTTATCTTTTTCCAATAAGAAAAATAGACTAAGCAACATGGAAATGAAAATTTGAAATGCCAGTTTACCGAAATCGGATATATAAAGATAGAGTGTATTCATCTGTGTTTGAAGATCGAGCGGAGATTTCAGCTCGTTCATTATATTAATGGCATATTGAATGACCCTGCTATCTGGTGGATGTTGAAAGAAGAAAACAATTTGTGTCACTAATTCCGTGAATTGCAGCGTAATGACCGGTAGATATTTATAAAGAACGATAGCTAAACAAGAAATGACGACTGCATATAAAAAGCTTATAACAACCTTGGAATTGATATGCATCACTTTATTCAGCCGAATCATGATAATTTGCTCCAGCCTTCCCATCAGGAAAGTGAAAACAAATGTGAATAATACGATATTAACCATACTACCGATGCTAATTAAAAAGAGGACTAACACAATTAATGTAATTAACCTTGAAAAACCTTCGCTTTGCAAATACTCTTTTACCACTTACCTATCTCCTAACTACCGTTCTGCCGTGATAATTCCTTCTACCTTTCATTTTACACGTAATTGAGGAATTCTACTACAATTACCTTCCATTGACAACAAAATTATTTGAATGATCAGTAAAACCCAGGATGGAGACGCAGTTAAGACCTTTTCCGAAAATTGATCTTTAATTTCACAGCCAGTTCTGCATGAAAAAACATCTGCCAAATCGGCAGATGCTAATCTTCATCCTTCACATCGATATCTTCGGGGATGGGTTCGTTATAATAATCCGCTAAGTCCTTTTTATATTTCTCCATCTGTTCAAGATGCATATTAAACTGATCTTTAAAAATCAAATGCTGCTCACCATCATGAACGGTGCGAATTTTATTTTGAACGATCAAACTTTCTATATAAGATTCCGGCATCGAAAGATATTCCGCAGTCTCTTTTACTGTCAAGTACATGCCTTCACCCCTTTTCCTCTCTAACTATACTAGATATGAAGCATTATTTGAAGCACTTGATTTTTAACTGAAGACCCCTTAAATGCGAAGGAAGGACGATACACGATTCAGGGGATTGTCCTGCAACCTCACCAGCTTTATCAATTTCCACCAATGGAACATTTTAGATAAAAAACTTACAATGAATTCCAATAACATGTAAGATAATGTTAATGCAATATATCCATAGATTAAGAGGAGTGGACAAAAATGACCTTCTTTTATGTCATTCTTGCGGCTATTTTTGCTGTTTTCCTGGTCAATTTCGTTAAAGGGCTAAGTGAACCTGCAAAATTAGAACGCTATCAAAATGAATTCCGCAAATACCATGGTGAAACTTTAGATCTGCATGCAACGGAAATCGTTTCAGAAGCATTGATAGAAAAGCTTAATACAGCACTGGATTTCAATTATATGGAAAGGGTCAATACTGAATTCCGACTGAATCATCCACGGTACTCACAGTTAAAGGTCAATCAGGCTTGGCGTGAATTGAAACGCTACTTGATCATGGCTGCTGTGTTTGGAAAAGTTGAAATGTTTAATTCAGTTATCGATGAGTTATGGCATAACATGCTGAACTATAGACAGGAATATGATGAGTTTTGCCAGGCTTTCATCGGTAGGACCATTCAACACCATCCTCATTCAGAACCTGTTTTCAAACCCGATGAGCGCACTCTTTTTGACTTTTACTATGTACAGCTTTTTACGTTGGATTCCCATTCGATTCAAAAATGGGGAAAATTTTTCAAACATGATAAAGGGCTAACGCTTCTCCGCGATTTTGAAACGTTGGAGCTGGAGCAGTTAAAAGAGAAATATATGCGGAAACCGACAAGTATGCACGCGGAACGGACCTTTGAATCTTTCACTTCCCGATTTAAAGAAAATCGCCCCATGACAAAATTGAATTGGCGGAAAACGTACGACCAGACGGACTACGCAGCTCCTGCCTATTTCACTTATGCAAGCACCGATGATTTTGACAGCGAATTTAAAGATATATTCGGGAATGAATCGAACACAGTTTCCTCCGGATCCGGCCATGCCGATCATAGTGGCCATAACGGCTCCCATGACAGCAGTACTGATTCCTCTTCAAGCTGTTCTTCATGCAGCTCTTGCTCGTCTTGAGCTTTTCGGTTGGAAAACATTTGAATAAACGCAAAAAAACCACTCAGTATCCTTTCAGAGTGGTTTTTTGTGATTTTGATGATGTCCTCATAATGGATTTCTACTAATTCTTCACAAACTTAATCCCAGATGTTTTGAAAGACTTCAAAACCAACTCCATGAAAAGTAAGAGTAATTCTACTATGAGTTTGGTTTTTTCAGAAGATAATTCAAAATTGAAAAGATTATAACCAAAAGTGGAACAATGTCCTCTATTAAATTTTTATAGAATTTAATTTATAGCTTTTAGATTATTAATTAAAAGGAGAAGAAAAAATGAAAAAACATTTTTTGGCAATTTTGGTAACGACTTTGATGTTTTCCACTATTGCTCCAACATTTAGTTTTGCTGTTGGGAATAAGACAACAGTCAATATTGAAGAAGATGTAAATATAACTGATGAATATTCAACTAATACAGCAGATTCAATGTATAACAATTCATATGAATTTGCTACAGAAGAAACATCCTCAGGAGTGGTAGGAATTCAACCTGCCTGATTTAAAGGATGGGCAATACAGATTGGGATTGATGCACTTAAAGTAGCAGTAAAACAAGGTGGAAGTATCTTGTCTTATGCTCTAAAGCTTTTAGATAAAGATGCTGCTAAATATGTGAAAAGTAATTCATCTAAAATGACAAAAGCATTAGATAAACTTGATAATTGGATTGATGAAGCTGAGGGTGTTACTCAATCAACAATTAAATCACGCTTAAATACTTATTTAAAGAATGCTGGGGTACCTTCTAAATATTCTTTTCAAATTGCCGATTCTTTTGCTCGGGCAATCACTTGGTTTATAATGTGATTACTATATTTTGTATAAAATTTCAAAAATTATATTTACTTTATCTTTTGTAAGGAGTTACTACTGATATGGATGATAATGAGATACGAAAATTCAGGCCAGTTTTTGTATATGCAAATTTGGAAAGCAAAAAAAAATTAGTGCAAGGTTTAACTGAAGATCGAGTGAAATTAATTCAAGAATTAGAAAAATACAGAAATGTTCTTTCTCCATTTTTAATTAATATTTTGCAAACTAATATAGATCAGTGGGAAATAGAAATTCATGATTGGCATGAGGAAATAAAAAAAATAGAAGCAGAGAAAGAGAGCTTTTAAGTGCTCTCGGTTTGCAGACAAAAGGGGTTCGGAATTTATAAATTCCAAGCCCCTTTGAAATTTTGATCCAAGGTTAAGAAATTGGCTCTCTTCTTCAAATTAAAGGTAAGCATCGCCTTCATCGGAAATTTCTTAAGTCGTCTGATGCATTCCATTTCCTTCTTCATTAATTCCACCGCTTGAACCAATTCTTGATCCTTTGTTTATTTTTCTCAAGCACCTCCTTCGATGTCCTGTTGTCTTTTTGCTTTTTCCATTCAAAGAAAGATGCAATTCCGATAAGCAGCCCTCCGCCGATGATTAAATACAGCCACCATGGCATCTCGCCCCACATCGAATTGGTATTCATATAGACATTGAATAAAATGGTCCCAGTTCCAGCGATGAAATAGGATTTGTATTTCATGATGAATCCAAAGAGCATTGCAGCCAATGACACCGTGCCGATAATGAGGGCATCATATAAGGTGTTTCCCGCCATTGCATCAATGATCAAGGCTGAAAATAAGAGGAAAACAATACCACTTTCGATATATTGTGTGATTTTGCCTTTAACAAAGATTTTCCTCAGCAGAGTGGTGCTGACAATGAACAGCGGCAGAATATTCACCTCCTCCTCAAGTATAGGAGGGATCGTGAGCTGATCGACAATGACCCAATACGGATATAGGCTGAACAAAATCGCTGCTGCCAACTGAGATTTCCTTTCCAACATGTTTGTCGTCGTGCTTCTCATCAAAATGAAATAGGCCGGAATCAGAAGTGCCGCAAAGATTTCCAAAATGAAATGTGCCGGTCCCCCCGTCAAAACTTCCATGTTCATGGCAAGAAGAAACAGCAGACCATAGACTCTGTAAAAATCCATTTGAAGTCCTGCCCCGCCTTTATCAAGCAAACCTTTAAAGTATTTCCTGCTTAGCAGTACCATTATGGCAGTACATCCAAAAAGGACTGCTGTTCCAACGAAAGGCTGTAAAGTGTCCGCGTACATGATGATGGTCCAATACGGATACAAACTGAGAACTCCCGTCAGCCAAACGTAGATGCCCTTTTCTTTTACATCCTTTGTGAAACTTCCAATCAAGATGAAGTAAACCGTGATCAAGAGCGATACAAAAACTTCGAGTAACTGGGTCAATGTTTCAGTTATTGGAAATCCCCTATTCATGGCCAGTAAAAACAGCAGGCTATATATCCTGTATGCATCGATGGTAATTCCTGTTTCTTCCTTTTTGATTAAACCATCGAAATAACGCCGGCTTAAAAGCAGCAATCCTGACATACAGACGAAAAGGAACAACAATCCCATTACAACCGATAAGCTGTCGGCATACCCGACGATGATTACGAAGGGATACAGACTGACCAATGCAGCAATATTGGAATAGATTTTCCTTTCTAGCTTTTCCGCTGTCAAGCTTCTCAGGAAAATGAAATAAGCGGTTAACAGCAGCGATACAAAGACTTGGAGTAACTGATGCTTAGTATCATTAAAAACCTCTGCATTCATATCGATCAAAAAGAATAAACCATAAATCCTGAAAGGATCAAAGCTGGTGATACCTGATTCATTTTTCTTGAGTAATCCGCTGGAATACAGCCTGCTTAACAACAACATTCCTGCCATACAGCCAAAAAGAACTGCCAAACTCGTTACGATTGGGAGTGTATGGGCATAGTCCAAGATATTGATGAACGGGAAAAGGCCGATAATGGCTGCTAGCCCTGAGTAAATGCTTTTTTCTTTCTTATAGATCGTGAATCTTTCCATTAGGATGAAATAGCCCGGCAACAGCAGGGAAACAAAAATTCCCAAAATTGCAGAATCTGTATCGCTCATAAACACTTCCAGATTCAGAGTACACAGATATAACAAGCCAAAAATCCGATAATAATCAATGACTCTCTTCGATCCCTCTTGGTTGAGCAATCCTTTGAAAAGTCGTCTGCTAGCCATGACCATCACAGCCATACATACAAGCAATACGATAATCGCCATAACCAGTGGTAATGTATTTACATACATATTATAGAAGATGTACGCCAGGCCAAGAGGAACCACAACATAGTTCCGCCAATTCCTTTGCATGAGCAGATACCAGGCAAACAAGAGCTGTACAGTCATCACCCCTACCCAGACCAGCTCCCGGTTAAGTGGAAAGTCCCGGATTGCCGTTTCCAAAATGGATAGGCTTATCCCTAAATGAATGAATGGAATTAGGTAATACTCCATGATGCCTTTCCAATTCTTATTGGATAACGCCCACAGAATGGTTATGAGTCCTGTTGTAATCATCATGCATATTGATGTAATGAATACCATTTGCTCCATGTTTACCACAAATAAATGGACCTGTAGGAAAAGGACCGAAAACCCTAGGTACGTAAAAACACATTTTTCCCATTTCACATGCGCCCTTAAAGCACTTAAAATATAAATCAACAGTTGTGCAACATATAGTAACGGTGAACTTTCCGTATACATAATGACCAAATATCCAACAGGAATCGCCAGTAAATTGGCAAGTTGACTTGCGTAAAAGAAATACCGTTTCCCATTTTTCGAATATTTACCAAGCCATTCTCCTAATAGGAAAAAGATAATGGGGCCGAGCAACACGAACGCAATTTTCAACACCATTGAACCAAAATCAAAAACATCGTAGAGTGAAGCATATAAGTTGGCACTTGTAATCACGACAGGCACCCAGAATATGTGCTTCCGATGGATGTGGACGGACCAGCCGTTTATTGCAGTAGCGACGGCAATCACTCCGCTTGCCTCCATAGGATTCAGTGAATCGAATGGAATCGATATCAAGGAAAGGAAGGAAAGAATCTGTCCGCTATATGCAAAAACCGGAAAGAATTTATGGTATCCTTTTTTAAATGTGTAAGCAGCACCGATGGAAATCAGTGAAACACCCATTAAATAGACGCTGAGCGGGATATATGACTGAACCCATTCTAAACTCTCCATCAAATATGGATACAAAGCAACCAAAGCCAGTACGAAAGTGATTGGAAATCCGTATAAGGCATTTTCCTTCATATGCTTTGATTCGTCTTTTATATATGTGATGAAGAAAAGCCCAGAGACCATGGCGAGCGCCGCACTAACTGCAATCCAATCCATTTCGCTGAATTTAATGGTCAGTATCACTAACATGATCAATGGGGAGATAAGTAAGGTACTTTTCTTAAACAGGCTATACCTTGGGTGACGATTATATAAATATACTCCAAGATATTGAATGACCTGAATAACAAAAATCTGATTTAAGATGGTAGAAAAAGAGACTGGCAATGCAAAGAAAAGATATAGTAACGCTAAGTCGAATATAACAACAGCCGGGTACGTGAGGCTTGAATTTCTTGATTGAAGGGAAACATAGGCAAGCTGCGCGGATACTAACATGAGCGCGACGAATATTTGCGCATAGTTCTCCTGGTACACCATCGCGTTACTATATAAGAAAACGATTCCGCTCCCAATCAAACTGGTGAACATGAAGTTCTTGGAAAGCTTAGTTCTTTTGAATTTAGCTAGATATTTCGATAGCATAGTAAAAATGAGTGGTACAAGTGCAAATGCAATGATCATGTACTCACTTAAAAATGAGTTATAAACAAGATGGATATATCCATACGTGAAAACGGCGCTAAAAGCCATTTCATAATATTTTTTTTGGAATTTGACCGAAAAAATTAAAAACAAAACAGAAAAGACCATCAACGTTAACGAATACACAAAGTTGCTTGAAAATAACGTCAGGATTACAAAGGCCTCCACGATAATCTTAAACTGGATAAATTGAAAAATGAATGGTTTAAATAACGTTAATGCTTTTTGATTTTTCAATTGCTCAATATTCCATAATAGCATTAAATTAAGAACGCCAATCGCCAAAAACATCCATTCGATAGTCGGCGTCACAAAAGCCAATCCGAAATAGCAGGTAATGCCAAACGTGAATATTGAAATGAAAATGAATATTTTCGACTTGAAGTAGTCAGCAATCTTACAATAAATGGCTAAACAGAGTAATCCCCCAAGAAACCCCAGAAGCCCCCGCCCACCACCATTAAGTGAAAGGTACTCCCCAAAAATCCGATAATATGAAGCTGATAAAATCGTAATCGGAACGAATAAACCGGCTAGCGTCAGGAATGCAAAAGAGGTTTGTTTAATTTTCAGCTTCGAAGCGATGAAGGCCATCCCTGCAAAAATGACGGATATCATTCCAATGAAGAGAACTTTCAGGCCCGCATTCAGATCCCCCCATGAAGTGGTTGCTAAAATCAACCCGCCAAACAGAAGCAATATGACCCCAGTGAGCAGGATGACAGAAATATTCCGTTCCCTGATTTGCTCAGGTGTTTTCTTCAGCTTTTCCGGTTTTACCGGTTTCTCCCGTTTGATGGCCTGCTGTTGAATAACCGGTTTCCTATCAGTAATTTCCTTGACAGGTTCAAGGCTTTCCTCGAAACCGGATTCAATAGGAGCATACCCGGCCTTCTCATCTTTCATTATCGATTCGTTCAATCCACCGGATTCCCGTAATTCAAATGAAGACTCTTCAATCAGGCTATCAACCCTCTTATCGGCACTTTCACCGATTATCGTTTCAGTTCCATGGGTGGATTTCTTTTTTTCTTGCTCTAAACGCTTTTGTTTATGGAGGGCTAATTGGAAATGCCGATTGTATGCCCTGCTAATCCGGATATATTCTGATTTAGGGATGAGCCGCCTTTCCCATAAAACATCCAGCTCTTCTTGGAAAATACGCTTCCTTCTATCTAATGTCATTTCTTCGTTTGAAGAATCATTCATTCCAAGCTTCCCCTTCCTTCAAATAGACCTTCTATCATCTTATGTATATTCTCTTTTCGATAATAACAAAGTTTTTCCATTTTTAAAATATTTAGGATAATGCACCAGGAATGTTCCTACTGACACAAAAAAAAGAATGACCTCCATTGAAGCCATTCAACGTCCCTATATTGATTTTACTTTATCCTCGGTCCTGATAATGCATAAATAAACGATCATGGAAATGAAAATCGAGGCGGCTGCCGTAATATAGATGGTCCTATAGCCGAAGAGGAAGCCTATCTGCCCGAACACGATGGCACCTATGCCCACCCCAAGATCGAAAAATGAAAAGTATGTGGCATTCGCCATCGCCTTCCGATTAGGTGCCGTCTTTTCAATCGACCATGCCTGCAGCGCCGGCTGGACAGAACCGAATCCAAATCCATAAAGCACTGCCGCAATGTAAAGGACCGCTTCACTCGGCATCCATGCAAGCAGGAGCATCCCAGCCATGATGAGTACTGTTGAAGGCACGAATATGGCTCGATGTCCCCTTCTGTCATATAATCGACCCGCGAATAATCTCGTGACCATGAGGGCCATTGCATATACTAAAAAGTACCACTGAATTCCATCTACCCCTTTTTCCGCTGTATACAGGGGAAGGAAGGTTGCAATTCCACCGAATGTAACGGAAATGAAGAAAATGAGCAATGATGGCTGAAGGGCACTCTTTTCATATATATCAAACCTTTTTGCTCTGACAGCCGCGGAAGGATCACTATCCACTTTTTGATACCGAATAAGTGATGCTGTAACGATGGCAAACAATCCTAATAATGAACAGATCAAAAACAACTCTTGAAACGGAAGGACCGTAACCAGAAAAAGACCTAATGATGGCCCGAATGCCAATGCTAAGTTACCCGATAATCCATAATACCCCATCCCCTCACCACGCCGTTTCGCAGGGATTATATCGGAAGCGATCGTTCCTGAAGCCGTTGAAGAAAATCCCCAGCCGACACCCTGTACAATCCGCATCATGAATAATAAGCCGATGCTCCCCATAAAACCGAAGGATCCCACTGACAATGCAAAAATGACTAAACCGGCAAGAAAAACCATGCGCCTTCCCTTCGTCTCCAATAATCTGCCTGCAATTGGCCGAACGAGCAAGGCCGAAAAAGTGAAGATTCCAAGGACAGCCCCCACCAGTCGATCGTCACCGCCAAGCTGTTCCACAAACAGCGGGAGGGTCGGCATCGTCATTTGAAACCCCATGAAGATGCACATATTTGCCAAACAGATCATGATGAAATCACGTGTCCAGATCTTATCAGTCCCTCTTACCCGTTCATCCACTAAGGTTTCCCTCATATCCCTTCACCTTCTAATTAAAATAGTCATTGCCAGTTTACTAAAATTGGTTAAAATAAGCGAGCAATTTATTTCGTGTACCTAAATATATATATATAAATAAAAGCCCAGTATGACACTGGTCTTTCATCTACCCGCCCGAACGAGTTTCTGTTCTTTTCTTCGCCGTTTATCTTGAAACATTTTTTGATCCGCTTCCATGAATAAACTATCCATATTCCCTTTGGAATGCGAACGGTATGCATGCCCAAATGACATGCTGATGTGAGGGCCTTTTTTTAGGGAGTTTTGCAAAAGGAGTTCTTCCTTTAATAATTCACAAAGAGATTCTACTTCTCGCTTGCTTCAATCAATCAGCAGAATGGCAAACTCATCTCCTCCCACTCTCGCTAAAACAGCGATGTCCGAGAAAATCCGTTTCAATAGATTTGCCGCTTCTTTAATCAATTCATCCCCTTTATTATGGCCATACGTATCATTCATATATTTCAGCTCATCTAAATCACATATAATCATAGCAACCGGAGTATCAAAATCCAGATTGGATTTGGCAAATATATTATCAAAAAACTGTCGATTATGGATATTCGTTAATGGGTCATGGGACATTTGATACTCAATATCCTGTATGAATCTCACTCTTTCATCGATATTGCGAATGATTCCTTGAACGGCTACCAATTGCTCTTTTTCATATATAGGTGTAGCATATTCCTCGAACCACAAGAAATCCCCCTCGATATTTCTCCAGCGTTGAATGACCGGCTTAGTATAATCAATCCCAACGTATATTTTTTCATTCAGGATTTCAAAGTCATCAGGATGAATCCTTTCGAAAGGGGAGGAAGGGTCATTGTATGCTTCTTCCAAGACGCCATGACCTAAAAGAGTATTGATGGATGGACTTAGATACCTGAACTTGGAACTTGGGTTTATTTCGTAGCAGTAAATAATATCCTTAGAACTTTCCACTATATTAAAAACCCTTTTTTGCACTTCGAATCCTTTCTTCTGATAGTCCTTTTCCCTTTTCTTGCGAGTGAAGATCGTACGTTTAAATATATCAAATGACAATTTATTGAATTTCATTCCACAGCCCCCATACTTTGAAGTCATTTTCATTAAAATCTTTTCCTTAGATTTGATGGCGGACTTACACACGTTACTTTTAACTTAATTATCCTTGATATATTATAATTCCAAAATATCTAAAAGGAAAAACTTTAAATGTTTTTCCTTATCTCCTTAAGTAAAGAGTACAGCTTCTAGCTATGGCGCATAATTGAAAAAAGCCGACTCCAATTGAATCGGCTTTTTCATGCTTCACGACTATTTCGTTATCTCGATTTTCCCATTATTCGTTTCCAATTTCACTAGGTTTTCACCTTTGCCAATGACAGTATCTCCCTCATACTTACCAAGGATATCCACTCTCCCATTGTCAACATGAACATCGAAAGTTGTATTTGTTGGTTCATTCTCCGTTTTGATCATGATTTTACCATTATTACTTTCGAAATCAATCTCCCTATCCAAGTCTTTCGTGACCAATGTGATTTTACCGTTATTCGATGACCCAACCAGTTTTCCCTCCACATTATTAAGCTCTACTTTTCCATTAGCGGATTTCACTTCAACTTTTTCGGTCATTATATCATTTAATTCTACCCGGCCATTTTGAGATTTCACATTTAGATCATCACTTTTCAATCCTGATAGTTGCAATTTCCCATTATCGGATTCGACGACAAAGGATTTATAAGATTCATCAGGCACATACACCTTTAAATGTAAGGATTGAATATGAAAGCCAAAGCTAAAGGTACGTCGATCTTTTAATTGTACCGAAAGCTTCTTCCCTTCCACATCTGCGGTGAAATCCAACTTGGAAACATCCATCCCTTTTGAAACCAACTCTATCCTTGTCTCCTTATCCTTGGTTGGAACGATCTCTACAGCTGCATTGTCCGTGTCGATCCGAATGTCCGTTACGATTTCCGAAATCGTTTTTTTCTCAGTAGTCGTTTCCTTATTCGTCACTTGGGAAAACGTAAACAGACTTCCTATTACTCCGATCAATAACAATACAAGTGCTATGATCGATAATTTTTTTACATTAATCATTTTTCAAACCGCCTTTCACAAGAGAAGCGTTAAATTTTAAATAGCGAATGAATCCTTTAGTTAAAGCACTCGTAGCGACAAACATTCCCATGGCAATGAAAATGCCAATCCCGCATAGTCCCAATGCGAAGAATAGATCGAATAATTGAAAGTTACCTATCGCAAGGTTAAAAAGAACGCCAAACGGAGCTAGAATGAACGCTATCGCCGAAGCCCATCCTGCAATGACAACTCCGATCAATGCTATAAATGGTCCCAAAACGATCACTAAATTAAAGAATCCCAAACCAATGACTGCCCAAACTGCCCGCATTACATTACTTGCAGAAGTCGTTTGTTCGACCTGACCAAGATGATAGGATGCCATCAGTTCCTTGGAAATCTGTTTAGGATTCCCAAGCGATTTGGAGATTTCCTGCTCTGACTTTCCTTCTTCCATTCCGATTTCGAAGTACTCTTCGTAATCTTGAAGGATATCTTCCCGTTCCTCTAAGGAAAGTCTGGTTAAAGAAGCATTCAATTGTTTTAAAAATTGTTCTTTATTCATTGGTTCACACCTTCCTTGATTAATTGATTGACCCCATTGGAAAATTCATTCCATTCCGTCAACAGCTCTTGAAGGTACCTCCGGCCTTTTTCGGTTAATGTATAATATTTGCGTGGAGGCCCTTCTGTTGATTCCTGCAAATATGTCGTAAAATACTCTTCCTTCGTCAATCGTCGTAAAAGCGGATATACCGAACCTTCAGAAATTTCAATTTGATCCGAAATCTTCTGTACAAGTTCATACCCATAGCGATCCTGCTTATCCAATAAGACCAGGACACATAGTTCCAGGACACCTTTCTTAAATTGCACATTCATAACACCATCACTCCTTCCAATAGTCTTTTAGTATAGTTCAATAAACAGTACTGAACAACGAATAATACATCTTATGTAAATAATTTACCACACGGTACTGTTCATTGCAAGGTACTATAAATATATTTTTTGGTCTTACAAGCATTCCAATAAGGGTAGAAGAAAATTAACATTATATTCAAAGCTGCATGAGAATACGATGTATAATAGTAAAATGTGGAAGGAGGAGTTTACTTTGGCCAACAAAGAAATAACGAAAAGGCAATTCGAGTTTCTTGAACATGAATTTAATTACCTTGAAAAGGAAGGAGTCATCTCCCAGCAAGAGAAAGTGAGGATGTTGGATTCCTATGACGTAAAAGGTAATTTGAGCTTCATCACTATTCTATTATCCATTGGGGCACTTCTTTTAGGTTTAGGCGTATTGACCTTCGTAGCCAGTAACTGGATCTATTTAAGTAAAGCGGTTAAATTCCTGCTTATCATTGCATGCCTCATCGGAGTGAACTTTGCTGGCGTGAAGGTGCAGGTACGCTTGCCAAAAACGTCACGAAGTCTGCATTATGCAGGTATTCTGATCTTTGGTGCAGGGATTTTTCTAATCGAGCAGATGTTTAATATCAGCATCAATTTCAATAGTTCCTTTTTATTATGGGCGATCGGTACGGTATTCATTGGATATTATTTGAAGGATGTCTTCGTTCTCCTTTTTACATCTTTCCTGCTTTTCATTTATATTAACGGAAGTATATTCGTTGATGAAACAGCTTATCCGCTTGCCATTCTTATATTTCTACCGGCTTTATACATTTTGTTAAAGAAATTCGATTACCCTAAATATCTGACCTTTTTCATTAACGCTTTAGCCATCAATACAATTGCCTTATTTCTTATGGAATTCGTGCCTAAGCTGGAGTTTGAAAATTCGAATACAATTGTCCTTTCCATTCTTTTTGTGCTGGGAATCGTGCTTGCCTATATTCCGGTAAAAGCCAAATTACACGACATCACCCACATACAAGGGCATATTTTACATGGTATTACTGCACTCTTCCTTACCTTTGATTTTTCAATCTGGTTCCCTTTAGCTTATTTCGTTTTTCTGCTTTATCTCATTCTAAAAGGCAGTTTGACCAGCATCGTGATAATATGTGCACTGATTTTCAGATATTACATCTATTCTTTTGACTTCCTGCCAAAATCACTTACATTCATCATCGGCGGAATCATGCTAATCGGTTTTGGCTTCTTCTTTGAAAATCAACGAAAAAAAGGAGGGAAGCTCAATGAATAACCCATTATTCCGGCCACTTATCGTATTTTCCATTCCAGTCTTGATTCTGTTAGTCTTGGCTATTCCTCCGGTCTGGACAACAATGACAGGAGATGTAATCAAGATCAAAACAGCCCCGGTCGACCCGACTGACTTTTTTAGAGGAAGCTATGTGGCTTTGAAATACGAAATTGAATCCGTTAAGCCATCACAGATCGATGACTCGATTAAAACCGAGTTCACTACAAGAAATATGGGTGATTTTAAAAAGGTCTATGTACGTTTAAAACAAAATAAGGATGGACTATACGTTGTCGATTACGTAACGAAAGAAAAACCCGGCAAAGGCGTTTACCTAAAAGGGGAATTGGAAATCCCATATGACCTGCAAAATGCTGAAACCATTCAGATCAGATACGGTCTGGACAATTATTTCGCATCCGAAGAAAAGGCAAAGGAAATGGAGAAAGAAGCATTGGCCAATCCTTCAGTGGCCGTCGTAAAGGTTCGTAATGGGAATGTTGTTTTAACGGATATCATCATTGAATGAATGAACTCGGAAATGACTAGCAAAAAGAGCATCGGTTTTTCGATGCTCTTTTTATTGCTGGACTATTTTCATATGAACATCAGATGTTACTTAATGACTCGTTTTGCCCCTATATATTTTTCTTTCCAATACGTATCACTCATTTTGACGACCTTGACCCCTTTGGTGGTGGTCCCGATAAATGTACCATTTCCATAATAGATCCCTACAAAAGAGACCTGCCCTTTCTTACCTGTCGCATAGAAGACCAAATCTCCCGCCTTTAAATCTTTTTGCTTAACGGCCTTTCCGGTTTTATATTGTTCCGCACTCGTTCTTGGAATCTTCATTTCTGTCGCGGCATTTTTATATACATATTGGGTTAGACCGCTAGCATCAAATCCTTTTGGTGTCGTCCCCCCATATTTATATTTGTTTCCCACCTGCTTTTTTGCCAAAGCGGCAACTTCATCACCATAATTGATAGAGGCTGAAGCATTAGCCGGACTGAATATGAATGCCATCAATAATGCCCCAATCAAAACTATGGCTGCAAGCCATTTTGAAACTGGTAAACTATAACTCATCCTTTTTCCTCCCCAAACTGAAAATGAACCACAATTTTAAATGTATGCTGCATTTCGGTTTTCAGACCAAAATCATTTTCAATTGGTGCATGATCATTTCTGCAAAAATACAAATAACCAGATAACGCCGTTTTGTAGCAAGTTACGGTGTTATCTGGTATATTCTACTCTTCAATGGATGAAAGAATAGCGTCCATTACTTAGGCTCATCGTATTGTCGTGCATTCTCACTATCGCTTAGACCTTTAGTAGTATGATCGACCACACCGCCGACCCCAAAGAATGTAAGCGCTATGAAGTTAATGATGCCTAAAGCCCCGTTCAATGCATCATCAGTAATGGTAAAGCCTATAGGGGTAATGAAATTGTTTATGAACGCGGCAACCATCTGCGCCAATAATAAAAGCCCAGGAAGGAGTACCGTGAATATAAACGTCGGATTCTTAAGACGCACTTTCCAGTTGATCATTGCTTTTCCCCCTCTCTATCATATTAAGTCCGAAAATAGTTCAGACTTGCTATATATTATGCGGCTTGTCCTTTTTACGTTCGGAAATTCCATAAATAATCTATCGTTCTAGTTTCCCATAAACATAAAAAAGCCCATCCGAGGATGGACCTTCTCTTAAACTTCAAAGTAGTTTTGAAAAAAACGATAGAGTGCCTTACTTTAACAAGTTACCAACAACTACCTTAAGCTCTATATAATCCTCAGTAAGCAGTTGATTCCTTCCTTTAGAAAACAAGCTTCTGCATCCATAAGTAAATCGGAAATCACCGGCCGTAACCATTTCTTTCAATCACACACTCCGATTTTCCCCTCCAAAAACAATCTGATCCGTTCAGCAGCTTCTTTCAATCTCTCGGCCGGCTGGACCAAGGCCATTCGGACATACCCTTCACCCTGCTTCCCAAAAGCATCGCCTGGAACGACCGTTACCCCTGCTTTTTCAATCAATGCATAGGCAAAATCCCGCGATTTCCAGCCAGCAGGAATTCTGGCCCAAATAAACATGGTAGCTGAGGTTTTCGGAACATGCCAGCCCGCTTCAGCAAGACCTGATATTAATGCATCACGTCGGGACTCGTATTCCTTAACCTGTTCGGATAGCAGCGAAAGATTGGAAGTTAGCGCCATTTCGGCAGCCTTTTGGATAGGATAAAAAACCCCATAATCGATGTGTGATTTCAGTGTTCCCAGGATGTTCAGCGCCTCTCGATTGCCCACTGCATACCCAATGCGGCAGCCGGCCATATTAAAAGTTTTGGAAAGTGAGTTAAATTCAATCCCCACTTCCTTGGCACCAGGAATGGACATAAAACTAATTTGCGGATGATCATCAAAAATCAATTCCGAATAAGCAAAATCGTGAACCACCATGATCTCATTCTTTTTCGCAAACGATATAACGTCCGAAAAGAAAGTCTCATCAGCAAGGGCGGTGACAGGATTTCCAGGATAACTGATGATCATCATTTTCGTCTTTTTCAGTATTTCATCCGGAATTTCGTTGAGCTGCGGCAGGAATCCATTTTCGGCAGTAAGCGGCATCGGATGAATGATTCCACCAGCAAGCTCTACACTCGCTTCGTAAATAGGATATCCCGGATCTGGCACCAGCACATAATCTCCAGGGTTTATCATCGCCGTTGCCAAGTGTGCAAGGCCATCCTGTGACCCCATCAGTTGGAGGACTTCCCTTTCTGCATCCAGCTCCACTCCATAACGCATCCGATAAAAATAACGGACTGCCTCATGGAATTCAGGCGTACCTTTTAACGTATACCCATAGGAACTGGGATCCTGCACATACTTCACAAGCGTATCCACTACGAAATCAGGCGGTGGTAAATCTGGACTTCCTACACTCAAATCGATAACATCCAGCCCACGTTTCATTGCATCCTGCTTGCGTGTCGCCAACTCTGAAAATATCCCTGTTGTGAATATTCCGACTTTTTCAGATGGAGTCATATTCATTCTACAATTCCCCTCCATTAATGATTTCTATCTATCATTATAGCAATCCATCTCTAGTATTTTAAGAACTCATCAGTATCTGTTCCAGAGCGTCATCAAGATGAGGGAATTTACATGCATACCCCGCCTTTTCCAATCTCTCAGGTATGACCCACCGGCTTTTTAATATCAATTCCGTTTCGGTACCCATAAAGAAAGCCCCCATTTCAAGCATGGGTGTTGGACAGGGCAGTCCTATCCTAATATTCATGAGCTTTCTCAAATGAGCCATCCATTCACGATTTGTAACTGGATTGGGTGATGAACAATTGAATACCCCGCTCAAATCCTGATTCTTTCTTAGAAAAAGAACAATGTTAAATAAATCTTCTATATGTATCCAACTGAATTTCTGATTTCCTGATCCTTGATGACCTCCCAGTCCGAATTTAACCAAGTTCCTATATGGGGTCATCACTCCCCCATCTCCCAATACAATGGCGATCCGTAAAGCAATTTGTCTCGTCTTTGGTAATCGGAAATCGAAAAATGAGCTCTCCCACGCTTTCGCTACATCTACGGAAAAGCCTGATCCGATTACACCATCCTCCTCTGTCATCGGTTTATCCTCAGCATGCCTGTATATCGTTGCAGTACTTGAGTTTATCCATAATGAAGGAGGATTTCCACATTGTTCCATCACCTTACCTAGCACTTCAGTCGTATCGGTTCGTGAATCCAATATTTCTTTCTTATTCTTGGCATTGTAGCGGCAATTGACCGTTTTTCCTGCTAGGTTGATTAACATATCCGAATGATCGATCGTTTCCCTTATTCCTTCTATATCTCCCCAGCCAATATGCGGAGTTTTTCTGGAGATGATCCTTACCTCATATCCCAAATTCCTGAAATGCTTTTCAAAGTATTGACCGACAAAACCAGTCCCGCCAGCTAAAACCACTTTCTTCAGCATATATCCAACCCGCTTTCTTTTATAAGTGACTAGGTCAATTAAACCAGTTTGGCCTTTTTGTGAATTATTTCACAATTATACCATCTTATTACATTAATAGGTATCACGAATACATAACAATGCAACAAATGGTAAACTTGTCCAATCAAAAAGGAATATGACACATAAATTAGTAATGTGAAAATTTATAAAAGCAAAGGGATGATTGCAGTGTCAAGCAAAAAACTAAGAAGAACTGGTGAATCCAATAATGGCGGTTCAGGTAATGGCAATTCCGAAAATGGAAATAGCAGTGTTAGGTCTGAATTGAGAAGGATTTTAAAAATTTTATTAAACAATAATAGAGGTACTTCAATCAAGGAACCTATTTCAATCAAGAAAATCAAAAGGAGTTAAGAGATTTCTTTTTTGAGATTAACATGGAAACCCTTTGGAATATTCTAAAGGGTTTCCATATTAATAAACAATAATATGATTTCCGCATTTTGGTTTAATAGAGAAAAAGGAGAAGTTATGATGTATTTTCGAGACTGGAAACCTAAAAAAGATATCAAGACTTTAACGGATATTACGGTAAGTAATTTTCGGGTTTCGTCTGATACAGTACATGAAATTTTGCAAAGGTCCCATAAGGTACTTGTGATTTGTAATGATAAAGGTAAAGTAATGGGATTTCTTTGTTATAATCTTTATTTATATAAAGTCGCTCATGTTAATTATGTTGTCCTTGACAAGAAATATAGAGGAAAGGGAATTCTGCAATCCCTTTTACCGAAATTAGTAGCTCATGCGAGAGAAAAAGGGTTCCTTGCAGTGTCCGGTTTGGTAAACAAAAATAACCCTGATGCATTGCAAAAATTTAAAGACCTTGGCTTTAAACCAATTTTAACTTATCAAGATGACATTCTAATTCAATCCTTTATATAAACATAACAAGTGCCACCTGTCCCCTCTTTACGTAATCAAGAAGATAGTTGTGAAAATACATCCATACAAAACTAGGGAATGAAATCGCCTGTAAATTCTGCACGAATTCATAGGCATTTTCCTTGTACTCTAATAAATAATAGTAAGAATAAGCAATAAATTCACTACCTCAAATAGTTCATTGAATTTTCTTTTTTTTCAAATGAATCCCATTATTTCCACCTTTCATTCGTGTATAGTAAATGTATACCTGCAAAAAGGGGGATCTTTATGAAATCGATAGAACTTATCATCTTGAATCTGGAAGAGGTTAGAAGAAGAAACATTAAACTATGGACTTCAATACCTAAAAGCACACTGCATTGGAAGCCAGACGACAAGGCAATGAGCTGTTTAGAAATGGTTAGACATGTCCTTGATAGTGAGCATTACTATCATTTATCCATTAAAAATCAAGGCAGCTTATCCGTTTATGAATCACCATTTGAAAAACAGCCGCTTATCTCTGTCGAAGCCGAATTAACGTTTGCGGAACCTTACAGGCGTGAGTTTTTGGAAACAATCATATCCTTCAGTGAGGACGACTTATCCACTATTAAAATTGATCGCTCCGATATTGGGTATATCAGGGATTTAGGAGATATGTTGCTAAGGATCGCTTATCATGAGTCTGTACATACTGGTCAATTATTGGACTACTTAAGAACTGCTGGAGCTCCTAGAATTAGCGTTTGGGATTAACTGCATCATTTTCAAAAGGTGTTTCATCACGGTGAAGCACCTTTTTTATTTTTTCGGAGGCATGAAACATCCCTTATTGACCTATAACCTGAGTTCAAAGACAGCTCAACCATAATCAAATCTATCATCTTTGTTATATATTCTTTAAATAATAGTATAGCGGTCACAAAATGAAAGACTATGAACTGTTCTTGATGCTCGACCATATCCAAACATCCCAATCGATCACCAAGTAAATGTTTCATGTAAGAAAATTGTGGAAAAGTAATGATATAGGAGGGATAAGAAATGTTATCTAAAAAACCAGCGGCCAGAATGGTTAGCGCCGTTATTCTAACAGGCTCTCTTTTAGGGGCAGGTGCATCGTTTCCAACAGAACCGGTTGGGGCTGCATCCACAATGGATTCCGCTTCTGGCATAGCTAAGGAACACGCTCTTACCACCTTACATGAAATCTACAACAAAGCTTTTTCAGGGGAAATGCCTTATACTGCCGTGGGTTTGAAAATTAATGAAAACACCCAAAAAGAAGTATATGAGGCATTTGGTCCTCCCCCTGAGCAAGGTAACACAGATGAGAGTTTTGACTATTACCATGCAGAAATGGGGCATCCAGGATTTGCATTTGCCTATAACGATGACAATACCATCTCACAAATCCGATATTTTGGGACAAATGTAGAACGTGACCATAACCTAGGAAGCATCACTCCTAAAGTTTTAGGAAAACAACTCGGCAGTGCTGACGAAATACGCCATATTTCCAGTACGAATGAAATCAACTACATTTACAAGACAGGGAATTATGAACTGCAATTCATTGTCGGTGAAGATCAAACTGTAAATCATATCAATCTACTCGAAGCTAAGTAATATAGTTGTCGCAGGCTGTAGAGAAAGAAAACTTTCTCTACAGCCTTTTTTGTTTCATGCCCCTCCCCCTCAACTTCCAAACGGCTGTCACCTCCCTGTAACATATTTTGGAAGCAAACCGGTCATTTAATTTACAAAATCCATACTCCCCCCAAACGGGCCCTTAATATTTTCACAATAAAATGAGCTTGTTCAACATTATTTCAATATATGGAGGGTGTCGGTAAAATGATTAACAAATTCAGGACTTTCACAGTATCGGTTCTAAGCATGGCCATCCTCTTTCAGGGTCTTCCAGCCGCGGTTGCTGCAAAAGATGCAGCAGACAATCAGACAAATCAGGGAGGCAGATGGATGAAGGGGGAATATCATGCCCATACCGCTCAGTCCGATGACGCCGAGGGATCACAGAGCCTTGAGAGCTTGCTAAATAAAGCATTTGATAAGTATGGTATGGATTGGATGGGAATTTCTGACCACTTGAGGATGTCTTCAAGGGATGCTGAGGGAAATTTGATTCCAGGCGGGCCGATACCGCTATCTCAGGGAATCATACTATATCAAACCCCGAAAATGGAGCAACTGCAAAAAGAGGGCAAATTTAAAAATAAAGTCATCTTTTCTGGCTTCGAATGGGATATGCCCACATACGAGCATGTCGGCATAGGCATTCTGGGAGACCAGCCGGGCGCTCCGAAAAGTCTGAAAGCTGGCAATCAGTTCGAATATCTGTTCACCAACCAGAATGAAAAGATGTTTGATCCTGATGATGTAGCCGTCTGGAAAGCACAGGATCAAAGAGCCAATAAGACATCTGAGGATGCTCGAACAGCATTGGCATGGCTCGAGAAAAATTATAAGAATACAAGTTATGCCATATTGAACCACCCGTCAAGAAAAAGGGTGTACAACATATCTGATTTTCGCGACTTCAACAATATAGCCCCGGATGTCATGTTCGGATTTGAAGGTATGCCAGGTAATCAGATGGAGCCGGATAGAGGCGGTTTAAATCTGATAACACCGGAAAACCGTACCTATGGCGGTTCCGATTACATGCTCGCTAAGGTAGGAGGTGCATGGGATGCGCTTCTTGGGGAAGGTCGTAAGTTCTGGAACTTTTCCAATTCGGACTCCCATTTTGAAATCAGTGAAAACCGCCTATATTCTAGCGGCTACTGGCCAGGTGAATATTCCAAAAATTATACATGGGTAAATGGTTCATCGATGCAATCCGTCCTTGATGGCATGCGATCAGGGCAATCCTTCTCCGTTTTTGGTGACTTGATCGACGCCCTTGATTTCCATGCTAAAAAAGGAAACAACAAGGCAGGTATGGGCGGGGATCTTAAAGTGAAGGAAGGACAGATGGTCAAGATCACCATCCGATTTAAGAGCCCCCAAAAGAACAATAACGGGGACCCGGTCAAGGTGGATCACGTGGATTTAATTTCCGGGGAAGTAACCGGGAAAGCAGAACCTGGAACACCTGCTTATAATAAAGCCACCAATGATACGACAAAAGTGGTTAAACGCTTTACAAGTAAAGACTGGAAAACCGATCGCGATGGTTTTCATACCATCACTTACAAAGTCAAAGCAAATAAGGATCAATATTTCCGTTTGCGTGGCACGAATCTAGGGGAAAATGTCCCTGGAGAAACGATGAACGGTGAACCGCTGATCGATGCAAAGACTGAAATCGAGGATAACGAAACACGCTTTTTGGAAATAAACAAACGTAACTATAAAGACCTTTGGTTCTATTCGAACCCTATCTTCGTCAGTGTAGAGGATAAAAATCATAAAAAACGTTAAATTAAAGTTCTGTACAGTCCAAAAAGCCCCTCTTCCACTTAGCTAATAGATGACGTGGATAAGGGGCTTTTTGTCTCCTTAGAATGGATATCGATTCAGTTCATTCCCTGGATAACGATACACCTTTCTTTTAGTTTTATTTTCACTTCAATGCGTGAAAAACCGTATAATTCACCAAGTTTCATTAACACTAAGTTATAAGTTATTTTCATTGACTTTTTTCCTTTTCTTGTATAGTATCACAGAGTATCAATCCCTATCAGATTACTAGGAGGTTTACCCAAATGAAAAAAATGGTTGCACTTTTATCGCTATTGTTAGCTTTCACGGTCGTACTTACTGCTTGTGGTACCAATACCAAAAATGAGGCAAACGATACCGACAATAAATCTTCATCTCAAGAAAGTCTATATGATAAAGTCAAAAAAGATGGCGTATTAACTGTTGGAACTGAAGGTACATATCCTCCTTTCACATTCCACGATGATTCAGATAAACTAACGGGGTTTGATGTTGAAATTGCTAAAGAAGTGGCAAAACGCCTTGGAGTGAAAGCTGAATTCAAGGAAACACAATGGGACGGCATGTTTGCAGGCTTGGATGCAAAACGTTTTGATATGATCGCAAACCAAGTGGGCATCGATGAAGACCGTCAAAAAAAATATGATTTCTCTGACCCATATATTCAATCAGGAGCGGTATTACTAGTACACAAGGATAATACGGATATTAAATCCTTCGATGATTTGAAAGGCAAGACCTCTGCACAATCTTTAACGAGTAATTACAATGATCTAGCCAAATCACATGGTGCTGAAGTTACAGGCATTGAAGGATTTTCTCAATCCGTACAGCTTATTGGCTCTAAACGTGTAGATGCCACGATCAATGACAAATTATCGTATCTTGATTATAAAAAGCAACACCCAGATGCACCTATCAAAGTGGCTGATGAGGAAGAAAGCGGAGTCGCAAGTGGTTTAATGTTCAGAAAAGACAGCGGCAAATTAGTGGAAGAAGTAAACAAAGCACTTAAGGCAATGAAAGACGACGGCACGTACGCGAAAATCTCGGATAAATGGTTTGGTGAAGATGTTTCTCCTAAGTAATATTTTCGCTGACCCCGAGCGTATGAACCAGCTTGTTTCCATCGCTCAAACCTCCCTCTATCCTATGATAGAGGGAGCTATTCAATATACGATTCCACTAACATTGATCACATTCGTTCTCGGCCTTATTCTTGCTGTACTCACAGCATTGGCTAGATTATCTTCCATAAGGATTCTTCAAATAATTGCGCGTGTATATGTGTCAATCATCCGCGGGACACCTTTACTTGTGCAATTATTTATCATTTTCTATGGACTTCCAAATTTAGGTGTAACCATCGATCCTTTCATATCGGCTATTATAGGATTCTCTTTAAATGTAGGAGCATATGCTTCGGAAATTATACGAGCAGCCATTTTATCCATACCAAAAGGGCAATGGGAAGCAGGCTATTCGATTGGGATGACATATACCCAAGCTTTAAAGCGCATCATTTTGCCTCAAGCTGCGCGGGTATCCATTCCCCCATTATCCAATACGTTCATTAGCCTTTTAAAAGATACATCGCTTGCCTCACTCATTCTTGTAACGGAATTATTCCGTAAAGCTCAAGAAATCGCTGCAAAAAACTATGAATTTCTACTACTTTACATAGAAGCAGCTGCTTTATATTGGATTTTGTGCACCATTCTATCTTTCATTCAAGGAAGCTTAGAGGACAGACTTAATCGTTATGTAGCAAAATAAGAACCGCAGTAGTTAAAGGAGATTTTAAAATGATCAACATTAAGAATCTTCATAAATCGTTTGGTGACCTTGAAGTATTAAAGGGCATCGATTTGGAAGTGGAGCAAGGTAAAGTCATTGTATTGATCGGTCCTTCGGGTTCAGGTAAAACAACCTTTCTTCGGTGTTTGAATCTCCTTGAGGTACCAACGGACGGGACGATTGAAATCGATGAAACGGTAATGGACTTCAAAAAAACCGTTAGAAAAAATTCGATTACTTCTTTTCGCAGTTTGACAGGGATGGTTTTCCAAAGCTATAACCTCTTCCCCCACAAAACAGCATTGGAAAATGTAATGGAAGGCCCCATCATTGTAAAAAAAATAGCCAAGCAGCAAGCGAAGGAAACGGCTGCTGCCCTGCTTACAAAAGTCGGCTTAGGTGAAAAAATCGATTTTTATCCCTTTCAATTATCCGGCGGACAGCAGCAACGGGTCGGAATTGCAAGGGCCCTGGCCATGGAGCCAAAGGTCATGCTATTCGATGAACCCACTTCCGCTTTAGATCCCGAACTAGTTGGAGACGTGTTACAGGTCATGAAAGACCTAGCGAAAGAAGAAGGCATGACAATGATCGTGGTAACCCATGAAATGCGTTTCGCCCGTGAAGTCGCCGACGAAGTCATTTTCATGGATGAAGGAAAAATAATGGAGCGAGGAACACCCGAGCAGATTTTCACAAATCCTAAAGAAGCGCGCACACGTAAATTCCTCAATATGATTCAATAAAAAACGGTGCTATTCAAGCACCGTTCACAGCCCCCCCATTTTTAGAAATGGGGGGTTTTTTGACCACCATAAAATTAATGAGTTGCTTGGACCTGTTTAGTCTGTGTCCGTGCATGGTATAACTGAAAAAGAAGCAAAGCAAAAACGGAAAGGATCGCACCCGATATAAATGGTAAATCAATCGAAATTGAAAATAACCAACCGCCTATCGGAGGACCTGCAATCCTGCCGAACGAGTCGAAGGAAGATAGCAGTCCAGTGACACTGCCATGGCCCGTCATGGAACTTTTGGTCAGCAGTGCCGAAATTGCCGGCCGGATGAACCCATTACCCACTCCGAAAATCGTCAGGAAGACCGCCGATGTCCAAAAACCGGAAGAAAACAAGATGAGGATGAAACCAACTGCCGATACGATGATTCCCATTCGGATGACCGCGCCTTCCCCATATTTCTTTGTCATCCTACCCACTAATCCACCTTGAACGATCGCACTGCCAAAACCCATGATCATAAAGATATAGCCTAATTGGACAAGGCTTATATCAGCCTTTTTGGCTGCAAAATAGGCAAAAGTCGTTTCGAGTCCTGCCATTGAAAGGGTGACGATCAATTGCAGAAAGAACATGGTTTTAAGAGGCCCTTTAAAGGCTTTCCACATGGACTCTTTATTTATTGACTGTTGGGCCCTCTTTTCAACTGTATGTGATTCCTTGAGTAACGCAATCACTAAGAATAAAGTAATCAAAGAGGATATTCCAGCAATGTAAAACGGTAAATTCAAACTTGATTTGGAGAATACCCCGCCAATCGCCGGTCCAAAGATGAATCCAAGCCCTGTAGCGGCACCGATGATTCCCATCCCTTTTCCCCGATCTTCCGGCGTCGTGATATCAGCCACATACGCCATTGCGGTCGGCATGTTTGCCGATGACAAAATCCCGCCAATGATCCTTGCTACAAATAATACCCATAAGGAATCTGCCGAAGCCGTGATAAAAAACGAAAGAGCCAAGCCAGCAATTCCGATCATCATGACAGGCTTACGTCCTATCCGGTCAGATATACGCCCCCACACCGGGGCAAAAAATAATTGCATTAATGAATAAACAGCCATTAAAAGTCCAAGTTCAGTAGGACTGCCACCAACCTTTTCTGCAAGAAACGGAATGACGGGAATGATGATCCCAAATCCGACCATGACTAAAAACATCACTAAAAAAAGAACGGGTAACACCTTTTTTGTTTCCATTATTTTTTTCTCCTTTTACTCTTCCACATTCGCTGCATACGGCAATGAACTCCTGAATCATATTACTTAGCATAATCTTCCTAACAATACTTTAAACAGTTTATCATACAACCTTTACCAAATCAGTATGAAGCACAATCTTCTTACCCAAACCACCTTAACTAAATACAGAACAGACAACAGGTTTCCTGATCTCAACATTAATTTTTCATGTAATGGCACTTTCGTGAAAATAATGGATGAGGTCGTTAAAAAACTTTCCCTCCCCTTATTTTTTGTTAAGGGGTACTCTATACTGTAGGGTATGATTGATGTTTAGGAGGTAAAAGAATGTCTAATGACCAGTGGATTTTAATTATTGACGATGAAGAAGATTTGGCACGTCTCATGGAGACGGTTTTACATAAAGAAGGGATCCCGAATATTGTTACGGCGGGGACGATTGCGGAAGGATGGGCAAAGTTTCAGAAGTTCGATCCATCACTGGTCTTGCTGGATATTATGCTGCCAGATGGTGAGGGCTATGATTTATGCAAGCAAATTCGTGAAGTGTCGAATGTGCCCATTTTATTTTTGTCGGCAAAGGATGAGGAAATTGATAAGCTTTTAGGGTTGGCGATTGGCGGGGATGATTATATTACCAAGCCATTCAGTCCGAAGGAAGTTGCATATCGGGTAAAGGCGCAGCTGAGGCGTGCGGGCTTTTCAGAGGAAAAAGCTGCTCCGAAAAAATTTCAAGTTGGTCCTTTTGAGCTTAGTGCAAATGAAAATGAAGTGAAAAAGGATGGCAAAGCGCTAGAGCTCACAGCTAAAGAAATCGGACTGATGAGCTGTTTTATGCATCACCCAAATCAGATTTTGAGCAAGGAAACTTTATTTGAACATGTGTGGGCCGATGATTACTTTGGCTCTGATAATACAGTTATGGTTCATATTCGCCGTTTACGCGAAAAAATCGAAGCAGATCCTTCAAATCCTTCTTTTTTAATAACCGTTAAAGGACTTGGATATAAATTACAAACCAAGGGTGAAACAAGATGAAGTGGAAATTGACACGGCGCTTTTTAGGATCCGTTGTGACAATTGTTGTAATCGTAGGAATCGTAAATACAATTTTACTTTTATGTTTACTCTTTTATCGAGCCATGCATAATTTTGAGGCAGAAGATGTAAATGCAGAAAACTTTAGCAGAACATTTTCACAATATGTAGAAATAATAGATGACAAACCAGCCGTAAATGAAGAAGGGCTGGAAAAACTGCGGAACAATAACGCCTGGATACAATTTTTGAATCATAACGGTGAGCAAGTTGCAGCCTTTTTTACACCTCGAACATTGCCAACCGTATATTCTCCTGTTGAAATCGTCCAAATGTATAAGTATAAGGAAATTGATGCAGAGACGACTGTCTTTATCGGCAAAGCCCATGATTTCAGCTATTTTATAGGAGTTAAAGAACAGAAAATTGGCCGCTATGTAATAACCTATGATTATGAAAAAGTTTTTAAAAACTTTAACATCTTACTAGTGCTATTTTTAATCGTGGATATCATTATCGCATTAATCATCGGATTATTATTTGGAAAAAAATTAACAAGTCCGCTGAATACTTTAATAGATGGAATTCAGCAGCTTCGGGAGCGGCGCTTTAAAAAGATGAGTATACCAAAAGGCGTTTATGAAGATGTATTTCACAATATGAATGAACTATCGGTAAAGTTAGATCAGTATGAAAAAGAACGAGATCAACTCGACCAAATGCGTGAGGAATGGATTAGCAATGTTTCCCATGACATGAAGACACCACTTGCCTCCATCCATGGGTATACAGAATTGATGAAAGACAATGAATTAACACCACAAGAATTGTATGAGTTTACATCCATTATTAATAGACAGTCCGTATATATGAAAGATTTGTTGGATGATCTCAATTTAACGATGCGTTTGCGCAACCAACGACTTCCTTTGCAATTTGAAGATGTTGATATCGTTGGGTTTATAAGAGAAATGACGATTGAGCTTTTAAATGATTCACAATTTGGTGATCGACAGGTAGAATTTGAGGCAAATGTGGAAAAAGCAACACATAAAGTGGATAAAAAATTACTGAAACGGGCGATTTTTAACTTTATCTACAATGCACTCGTGCACAATGATGAAAATGTCGTCGTGAAAATACAAATTGATGATATTGGTCCACAATCGGAACTTCATACCAAAATCACCATTGCCGATAATGGCCGCGGTATTCCCGACAAAGACTTGGAACAGGTATTTGAACGCTACTATCGAGGTACGAATACTGCCAGTACACATGGGACCGGTTTAGGAATGGCCATTGCAAGGGACATCATTCTGGCTCATAAAGGTAAACTTGATTTGACTAGCGTTGAAAATAAGGGAACCACAATTACGATACTTTTATAATTATTTAAAGGGCTGTCCATAATTTACAGACAGCCCTTCTTTCAGTTATTTTGTTCGTGCCTTTTTTGGGATATCCTCAAATTTCACTTCATCATATGACGAAACCTCATCACCATTTTTCACGTACATCTTCAAGTAAGCATCTTTCCGAAGATTTTTTTGTGCCGTGAATTCAAGAGGTATCGTTTCACCAGCTTCATTTTTGGCGTCCAGCATATAAGAATAGTAAGTCATCACTGTACCATCATCCAGTTTGGTTTCATGTTGTACCCCATCCTCTGTAATTTGCAAATAATAATTAGCGGCATTCATGCGGTTAAAGTCTATTTTAGTAAGCGCGAAGATCCCTGCCGCTCCCAGTATAAACAAAATGCCAACTACCATAATAAATTTCTTCATCTCGATCATCCTTCTGTTTTATTATTTTGTGTGATAATACGATTATAGGACGCTACCGTTAAGATATAATACAGACCGTAAATAACCGTATAAGCGATCATCCAGATCAACACAGGTTTTTCTAGGTCCATCATCAATAAGCCCGAGAAGGCTTTTAAAGCCACCGCACTGTGCAATAACCCCACTGCCAGTGGAACGAAAAAGATTACAAACACTTGTGATGCAATGGATTTCCGCATTTCTTTTGCGTTAACGCCCATTTTATGAAGCATATTGTATTGTGATTTATCTTCCTCAGCTTCCGTCAAAACTTTAAAGTAAATGATACTGCCTGTTGCCGCTAAAAAAACAAGACCAAGAAAACTTCCGATAAAGAGCAATGAGCCTACACCTTCAATGCTTGTTTGAAAATCTTGAGGGGCACTGGAAAATAGCGCTTCTTCAGGCAATTGTTCTGCAATTTCCCTCGATAAATCAGTGGAAGCTTGATCAACTCCGATAACACGATAGTTTAGGGCTTCCCCTTCTTTTTGCAATGATGTAAATTGATCATTCGATACGACCACTGCAATGCCTGCTGTTTTGGCATTTAAAACGGTTTGTGTTTTAAAGCTTTGAAATGTTATCGCTGTGTTGTTTTCTGTCCTGATCGTCTTGTCCTTGTATTCAGGTGAGAATCTTTTGTCAAATCCAATATCCAAAATGACTGCTTTGCCATTATTCACATGCAATGCTTCCTTACCTTGTACTTCAGCTAATTTGTTATATGTTCTTTCATCGATTATCGTGTAAATCCTTTTATCAGAGCTATCGAATGCGGATCCCTTGCTAAGTTCTTTCGTATTAAATGTGACTGATAGTGCTTCGACATTTTCATCATACTTTGTATCTGGCAATACAGCGCTGACTTGCTGATCGCTTTTTGAATCAGTTTGCTGATACATGAAAGTGTTCGGATCAATGGTCATAACTTGGTCATTCGCGTTATAATAAAGGCCATAAACCGCACCGCCAGCCGTTACCGTTGTAGCACTTAACACTGCAATTACGGTTAATGTCCGTGCATTACCCCGTATACGATATAGCAGTTGCGAGATCGTCATCAGATGCAGGCCTTTCCAAAGCCATTTTTCATTTTTCTTAATCACGGCCAACACAAAGCCTGTCACGCTATGAAACAATAAAAACGTACCGACAATAACCGTTGTCAAAATGATGAGTGCCGTCATTAAAAAGCCGACCTTTTCCCACACTTTAGAAGTAAAAAGATCTTGCATCGCCAACCAATAACCCATGACAATCAGGGAAACTCCCAGAAAGGCTACAGTCATCGATGGCTTCGGAGCTGCCTCTCCTTTTTTCGATGCATGGAAGAGATCGATTAGTTTAAATTGATAAATTAAACGATAGCCCTGGAAAGATGTCACCAAGAAAATAATCAGAAATACGATAGAGGTGTTCAAAGCTGCAGATCCCGAAAATGTAAATGGTGCGATGACATCATAGCCCATTAAATAGATCAAAACCGTCATGAACCCTTTTGAACAAAGAAATCCAAGTAAAATTCCCACAACCAATGAAACCAAACCTAGCAATAGGTTTTCAAAGAAAAGCATAAAACCAATCTGACGATTGCGTACGCCAAGCAATGCATATAATGCCACTTCTTTTTTACGCTTTTTCATAAAGAATGAATTGGAATAGGCAATAAAAATGGCAACGAAGAAAATTAGGATAACTGCGGCACCACTCATTAATGAATCCAATTTCTGTGATGAAGCCGTTTGTTCTGCAACTGTGTCGCTATATTTTAACGTTACAAATGTAAAATAGATGATAATGCTAAATACCATGGATGCAATATATAAAAAATATTGGGAGAGGTTTCGAGCAATATTCTTTCTCGCCAGACTAAATAACGTCATCTACCTCACCTCCAATTGTTGCAAGGACATCCATAATTTCTTGGAAGAAAGCTTTACGTGATTGGCCACGACGATAAATTTCTGTTGAAAGCGTCCCATCCTTGATGAAAATGATCCGTCGGCAGAAGCTTGCGGCATATGCATCATGTGTCACCAGCATGATGGTGGAATTATTATTTTCATTTAGTTCACTTAAGCTTTCCAGCAGACCTGTTGCTGATTTTGAATCAAGTGCACCTGTTGGCTCATCAGCCAGGATCAACGCCGGCTCTGTCACAAGCGCTCTGGCTGCAGCTGTTCTTTGCTTTTGCCCACCGGAGATTTGGTATGGATATTTAGCTAATAAACCTTCAATCCCAAATACTTTAGCAATACGATTCACCAAGTAAGTAATTTCTTTCGCTGGAACTTTTGCAATCGCCAGCGGCAATAATATATTTTCCTTCACAGTCAGTGAGTCTAGCAAATTGTAATCCTGGAAGATGAAACCAAGATTATCACGTCTGAAGTCCGTTAAGTCAGCCCCTTTCATTTCGTGAATGCTCGTATCGTTCATGAAAATTTCCCCTTCAGTCGGCGAATCAATGGTTGCCAACAAATTGAGCAACGTCGATTTCCCTGCTCCTGAAGGTCCCATGATCCCTACAAACTCCCCTTCATGAATGTCAAAAGATATATTTTCCAACGCTGTGTAGGCAGCGCTTGATTTACCATATGTTTTTTTTATATTTTCCACTTTTAATAATGGTTCCATTTGTTTCACCTCTTCAGTATTGTTGATACTTATACTTTACATGCCCATTCTTACAGCATCTTTGTGCCAACCTTACAGCAAGCTTAAATCCATAAAAAAAACGCCTGCCATTTATATAGGAAGACGTTTTTTATGGATTTTTTTAAAGTAAAAGTATTTAACTTTGCTTCAGAAGCCTGCGATCGATTACAAAATTACCGAATGGAATGAATGAAACGATGAAAATCATCGCCATTTTTAAAAAGGACCATTTTGATATGATGCTCACATAAAGTAATAAAAGCCCAAATACGACAAATAAGAAACCATGGATGCTGCCTAAAATGAGTGTTGCTTCCCCAATATCCAATATGTACTTAAAGGGCATACCAATGGCAAGCAATAAAACATATGAGATTCCCTCAATTATTGTAATAAATCGAAACCAACCAATAGCTGTCGAAAACATTCGCACATCCCCTTATTCATTGTACAAGTACGGCACACAAATCCAACTTCTTGTCCCAAATCCAAAATCTGTTACTCTATCATATTATATTACGGTGACACCCACTAATAAATAGTACCAGATTTCCCTAAAAATAGAACAACAAAAGAAGCCCAAAGGATTGGGCCTTTTAAGAAAGTAAGGTTCAGATTCATCACTTCAAACGTTCAATTCCGAAACCAATTCGCTCCCTCATCCATATGCACGAAGGGAATATCCGTATCAATTACACCTTTGATTCGTTTTAACTCAACATCTTCCCCTTCGAGCCATTTTGCAAAATCTATGGAAGTCGGCTCCTGGTTCCCTCCCAAGGCAATCCAAGCTTTCATCTCATTAGGTAAATATGCGGATGTATGGATCGTTCCTGCCCAGCTGCTATACAAATCCGAGAAGACACCTTGATTGGTATCATTAAACAACCTATAAGCATCGTATGCAGATGAAAGTTTCCCTTCCTGATCTTGGATGATCTCCAATCGGCGTTTTGAATCGATAAGATGGTTACGGTTTTCATTTTTCATGATTTCAAAGTGATTTGTACAGGCATTTGACGTACGCACCTCTACACTTCTCGGGGAGGTTTCCACAATATAGGTACTTCCGCTTTTATCATAGACGACGTAAGTGAAAGAATGACGATGCGGGATTTCCTTCAACATCGCGACCGCTTCCTGAACGTTCGCACAAGATTCAACAATCAGTCTTCCAATCATGCAGCAAATGAAACCATCACCAGGATTCTTGCGATTCATGAAGTTATAGCCTATCACCAAACCTTTTTCATTCATTCCATCCATCCGGCCAGTCCCTCGCTGACTAGGGCCGATGCTTGAATACCCTTGATCGGTTGGCTGGAATAAGACATAGCGTCCTTCATAGGTCTTCGGGTGGTAATCATAATTGCGAATGAGATAATCATCGCCTGTCATGATGGAACAGCCGGACCGAACATAATCCAATCGGTATCCACCAAACTCTTGCAGCACGCGGTCCATTGGCCATTTCAGCGCTTCTTGCAATCCAAGTAATTCTTCCCAAACTCCAGGGGCGAATTGTGTAATGGCTTTCTTGACCTCTTCTTCTTCAACCGTAAACCGAGGCTGTCTGATCTTCCACTGATCTTCACGATTTTTTACCGTTAATGAATCTTTTAATTCCTCCCCTTGCATGTATCCAAACTCATAATGTGTACCCCGAAATTGTATGACATCACTATATATTTGCTTCACGGCTTATCCCTCATTTACAGTAGTTGCTACTCAAACTAAGGATACTTGAAGTATTGTTGAAAATAAAGAAGATAAGCCTTAAAATTCCCCATGGTTTGTCTATTATTTAATTTACCTTTAAAAATGAAAATAGCTCCTTTCAATTAAGAAAAGGAATTTTTCTATCAGAATTAAGCTTCAATATTTATTGTCTTTTAGAATCATTCTGTAATGAATTTCAAAGATTCCCCGTTGTACTTCTTTATATCAACTACATCAAAGCCCACAAATTCTTGAAAATCATTGTCCGCAAAACAAAAGTCAATTCCTTTAAAGTTAAACTTACTTTTTATATCCTTTTCAGTTAAGCGGAATGAAAATTTCTCTCCATTTTTCTTATAAAATTTCGTACTTCCAGCTTTTTTAGACAACTTTGATATTACTGGGCGAAAGAACTCTATCCCTATTATCCTACCAACTTCATCAATATCTAACTCTAAATATTCATTTACTTCTAATTCAATAGTAGACACTATCTTATCCTTTACTGATGAAGGTAAAGGATATAAATATGCTAACTTTGCTTCTTCATCATATGTAACCTAGATTTCATTTTATCCCTACTCCCACCTTGATTTAGGTCTTGCTGTTTTCAGTAGTGGTAATAAGCTACCTTTTGTTACTACATTAAACACTAGTACTCGAGAAATTCCTCTTTCTTGCATATGTTCAGCTAGATGATGCTTTAAGTGGCATTATTATTATTGGTTGACGATATTATTTATTATTTGCAGGTGCAGGTATTATCAGATTAATTGTTCTAGTATAGGCTTTAGTTAAGAGTGGATTACTTTTTGCTGTTAGTATTCTATTGACGGTTATCATTTACTAACATGCAAATTTTTATAACGTTTTAGAAAAATAAATCCGAAGTCTTACTGTCTTTCGAGGATAAACCCCCAGCTGATTAATGGAATTATATAGACTTGAGCAAATTAGAAGGAAAACATAGTTTCTATAATTAACTACAATTAAAAGTATTATTAGTAAGGTTAATTGGTAATATACTCCCAACCTCTCCCTAAAAATAAGCATTTCAAATTATTATATTTTGTGTAAAATAATGTTATAATTAATTGTAAATAGATTGGAAATACATAAGGATATTAGGAGGCTTTCAATTGAGATTTCTATTTAATAAGAATTTAATAACTATGAGCGTTTTTTTAACTTTTTCTATACTACTTATAGGATGTTCTAATACGAGTAGTAAAGCCAGTAACGAGGTAACGATTACTAAAGAAATGGATCAAGTCATCTCAAATACTATAATGGAACACAATAAAGATGCTCTATCTCAAACAGATAAGCAATTTGAAGCACATAAAATATATGGTGCAGATGAAAAAAACGGTTTGATTAGCATCTACTTATTTGCATTATATGAAGGATACAATAAGTCAACTGGGACTGAAATACAGTCTGGACATTCATATCCTGCACTTATTAAATTAGCAAAAGAAGACAATGAATTTATAGTAAAAGAATATAAAGAACCAACAGACGGGTCTGAATACAAAGAGTCGGTTAAGAATATGTTTCCTAGCAAATATTCAAAAAAGGCACTGAAAGATACAGGAGATGCTAGTGATTTAAAAGCAGAACTGCAGAAGAAGGTTGAAAAATGGGTAAAGGAAACGAGAAACTAAATATGCTTTTCTTTATGGCCACTATCTTTTAGATAGTGGCCATTTCCTCCTTTTTAATTACCCTTTTTTACAAATTAATACAAAATAACCTTTTTTTTCATATTAATTAAGTTATAATAGACTCTGTATTGAATTAAGGGGGAGAATTATGAAAAAAATTTTTATTTTAGGTTTTTTCTTTATATCATTAGCTTTTGGAAGTTTATTTTATGTAAACGGGGTTTCAGCTGCCGAAAAATCAAGAGATGATTATACTTTTGGAGAAATTGAGAACACTGTAATGGAATACTTAAAATCACAAGGTTATTCATTTATAATTGGATCAGAAGAATTTACTAAATATGTGAATGAACAAATGGATAGTGATGCGGATACTTTTTTAGCATCTAGAGATGATTACGAATTAATCACTGCTTATTTTGCCGAATATCTTCATAGATTATCTGTAGAAGAAGTAGAACAAGAAAACAATTCCTCGCTTTATTTTTCAGAACATCGAAATAGTACTTCACTAACCGGTTTAGAACAAGCAACCATTGAAAGTATGAATTCGATTGATAATACTACTTTAGGAGAAATGAAGAAAGAAATTGATGTGGAAGAGGCAACAGCAGAATTAAAAAGTAAAACAGGAATGACAACTCTCGCAACTAGCACAATAAATATAGCTGATGCCAGAGCGTATGCGAAAAAATATTATAAGAACTATAACCCTTCCTATCCTAAATATAGTAATGATTGTACAAACTTTGTCTCTCAAATTTTAAATGCAGGTGGAAAAAGAATGGTTGTTTCTAATAGTACTTCCAAATTGGTTTCTGATAATAAATACTGGTATATAAAGAGCTTACCTAAAGGTGGAAAAGGTAGAAGTGCTTCTTGGACAGTGGTAACAGATATGTATTCTCATCTAACAAGATCTCAAAAAGGATACAGTAGTACAAGTAAAAGTTCAATTATAAGTAATGCTAAAGCTGGAGATGTAATTCAATTTAAAAAATCTGGTGCTGATCGCTATTCACATGGAATGTGGGTTTATTCAAAATCTTCTGATAATCTTAAACTTTCTGGACACACAAGTGATTATTTAGAAAGAAGTTTTAATGCTATTACGGGTTATAAAACTTATAGAATAGTAAAAATGTAATAAAATCCAATAATAAAAGCCCTTTATGGGCTTTTATTATTGGTAACTACTGCCACATCAACAATCGCACCTACACTATGCTAAGAGGTTTCCAGTGAATGCTTTGATATTAAACTTCCACAAAAGGAGAGTGGATTATGAAAAAAGTAATAAGTATTGTGGCACTTATAGTTTCTATACTCGATTGTTTTATTAACACATCGTGATAACTTAGAATATGATTCAATATTTTATTTAGCAAGTTCCTTATTCTTTTTATCTTTAATTTTTTTATTTTTTTAAAAAACTAAAGAGAAGATTAATATTTTTACTTTAATTGCGCTTTTAAATGTATCGGCAACTTTTATAACTGTTGATTTTTTAATAGGCGTAATACTTTTTTTAGCGCTTATAATGATTTTATGTTTTTGTATTTATTCTTTTATAAGTAAATAGGTAAAGATACTGAGTTGGCGTTATATAAGTTTCAGAAGTCAAAAATCTAGTTTTCCAGTATTATATCCTTCTAAATAAAGTGCAGCATGTAGAATCCATGTAAGATTGCCTTTTGCCCCTTTTTGTACCGTCTCGATTGCAGACTTAGTCATTTACCATCCATAATAAGCTTTTTTTGAATTGCACATTAAGTTTTATTCGTAAAGCTTTGATAAGGGCTGATTTAGTTTTAGGGCCTGGAATGCCATCAACAATTTGATTAAATCCATAACGGTTATTCAATGTCTTTTGAATGGAAACGACAATGCTAACTCCTTTGTTCTTGGATGGTGCCTTAGTAACCTCGGAAGCTACCATTTTTAGCGGGCATAGCTTCAGAACCTGGCTTAAATTTCAAGGTAACAGTAGGTTTTTAACCTGCTTGTAACTGTGAATAAGATAGTCCACCTGTCATCTCCAAGTGAGGATAATCTTTAAAACCTGACCAATCTCCACCCCAATTAAAATCCGAGTTCTTTCCCAATTGTAGCTATACTTCTCCATTTTGTATTTACTGTCCATAATGCTGTTTTTCCATCTTCGGTTAAATGAAAAAAACAACAGCTAGTCCAAAGTTATGAAAAGAATGTCCCGGCTTAGTATCTATCACTTCTGGCTTAGCTAGATTGCTATAATCCTCTCCTTTGTAACTATAAAAACGACCCTGACCGTATAGTGCAGATTGTTCTTCCATGGAACGATAACCAGCACTTATTTGGACGTAAATGCCTTCCTTATATGCTCGTTTAATCATTTCTAATGCTGATGCCTTCAAAATTCAATTAAACGAATTGATTGTATTTTTGAACCATTCATCCTGAAAACCGACTGGTTGAAAAAAAAAGCAGTGTACCAAGTGAACCGCCTATCATGGCTATATCAATCCGAATGTAATCCACCAATATTGTCTTACTTTACACGGACGATAGCTGATTCAGTAGAATTATCTTATACAACATTCCTCTATTTCAACTAAGCGTTAAGCAAAAGAAAAAATACACCCAGTATTCTCCTATTATATTCGATATTCACATCATAAGTTGAAAATAAGATAAGCCTTTAAAATTTTTGAAACAACTCACCACCCCATACCCCCCTCATAATCTGTAACTAGGCACATTTATGAGGGGGACGGATCATGGAGATGGAATTAACGGCACTCCATTGGATTTATGTTGTTTTTATTGCATTGATAATCGGGTTTATGGTAAAACGTCGTGATACTACCCTCATCTGCATAATTGGCATTTTCCTTTTGGCTTTAGTGGCTACAGGCAGTTTAGCCTCTTCCATAAGCGGCATATTCAACAGCTTCATTTTCGCAATCACGGAATTAATGTCCACGATATTAATCATTTCCATCATCGTTGCCATGAGTACGGTTTTAACGAAGTCAGGCATTAATGATGTCATGATTGCACCATTTGCGAAATTCATTAAGAACCCTACACTCGCCTTTTGGGTAATCGGCATCGTCATGATGGTGATATCCTGGTTTTTCTGGCCATCACCTGCCGTTGCCTTACTTGGTGCAGTCCTGCTCCCAGTTGCCTTACGGGCTGGTTTACCTGCACTTGGTGTGGCGATGGCGATGAACCTTTTTGGTCATGGAATCGCATTATCAGGGGATTTCATCATTCAGGCTGCCCCTAAACTTACGGGTGATGCGGCTTCGATACCAGTCGGTGATGTCATCGCTGCGAGCATACCCCTTGTCATTACAATGGGGGTTGTCACCACCCTCTCCGCCTTTATCCTTTTAAAGCGGGATATGAAGCTTGGAAGAATCAAGGCGGATAATGTGGGATTTGTCCAAGATCAAACAATGAGTGAAAATCTGCTTACACTGGGACAAAAGAAATTTTTTGCCGTCTTCATTCCGATCGCCTTTCTGTTGGATGTTGTGGCATTGTCGATTTTGAAGTTGCAAGGCGGAGATGCCACCGCGTTGGTTGGCGGTACAGCGGTTTTCATTTTGCTGATTTTATCCCTTGTCGCACATAAGCAGCAAGGGCTTGAAAAATCAACGGCCTATTTGATCCAGGGTTTTCAATTTGGCTTCAAAGTATTCGGACCAGTCATTCCGATCGCCGCATTCTTCTATTTAGGTGATTCTGGATTCAATCAGATCATCGGTGACTACTTACCTAAAACATCCCTCGGCATCGTCAATGACCTCGGTGCCGCATTGGCGGCCTCCGTTCCTTTAACGAAAGAAATAGCCGCCGTCACATTAACCGGCATCGGTGCCATCACCGGCTTGGATGGATCGGGCTTCTCAGGCATTTCTTTAGCGGGATCTGTCGCTAAACTCTTTGGCACGGCAATCGGAAGCGGAACCGCAACCTTGACCGCACTCGGGCAAATAACCGCGATTTGGGTTGGCGGAGGTACTCTGATTCCATGGGCACTGATACCAGCAGCTGCCATATGTAACGTCAGTCCCTTTGAACTCGCCCGCCGGAATCTGCTACCGGTAACCATTGGTTTGGCAGTCACTACAATAGTCGCGATGTTTCTCATTTAATCGATCTGCACCGATTTATGTAGAGCTTATATTGAAAAAGGACTGAGTAAAAAATCAGTCCTTTTTCATTTCAAACGTATAACTGTAGATTTCGCCGATATATTTTTATTTTCGGAGATATAACTATAGATTTCGTCGATATATCCCTATTTTCGGAGATATAACTATAGATTTCGTCGATATATCCCTATTTTCGGAGATATAACTGTAGATTTCGTCGATATATCCCTATTTTCGGAGATATAACTGTAGATTTCGTCGATATATCCCTATTTCGGAGATATAACTGTAGATTTCGTCGATATATCTCTATTTTCGAAGATATAACTGTATTCGTCGATATATTTTTCCTTCATACTCAACTTATTCGTTATTGAATTTCTTTTTTGAAATCCATATGTTCGTTACCAATATCGCTACTGCCGTCAACTCAAGTGCCGCTAATGCACCCCAAATCGCCTGTGAATTGACTGTGCCTAAAATCAGTACTTCCATGGCATGTTTACTCATGCTTGCTGGATTCACATTGTCCATTACGGGACTTAATCCAACTATGATTCTACAGCCGAGGAGAAATACTATCGAAATTAATGCAATAATACCCTGACTATTAAAAATGGTACTGATCATCATCGTGAATGAAACGATAAATAGGATCCACAGCAGATAGAATAGCAAAGCCACTATTAAATCCGCAAAATCAACACTCGTAAACAAGAAAACTGCATACAGATATGAAACCAAATATCCCAATGCTACACTGAAGGCAACAAACAGATAATTGGAAATGATTTTCCCGCTTATGTAAGACCCAACCGTCACAGGCCTTGTAAGAATGAAAGCCAGCATACCATTCGCTTTATCGGATTGTACGACTCCCATCGTGGAAACGATGATGATCATGATCCCTAGCTGATCAAATTGAGACCCTAAGGTACTAGCCAGAACTTCGCCGCCTTTTTGGGCTGCCATGCTTGGATCAATGGTGATCCCTTGGCTCCCTCCCAGTGCCTCTAAAATTGAAGGCAAATAATAACTTACGACTGGTTGAGTTATTCCTAAAAATATAAATACAAGCGGCAGCCAAATCACTTTATATTCACGTACCATCTGAACAAATTCCTTTTTAGCTAAAACGGCAAAATCACTCATTTTTCCACCACCAATTTTAAGAAAATCTCTTCCAATGTATCGTTATCTATTTCGAACCTTATAAGATCAACATTATGCTCCAAAGCATTCGCAAGCAACATATTCTTGTTTGAATCAATATTTTCCACTTCTATCTTCAATTTATTTCCGATTACATCTACACCTTTGACAAAGTTCAAGCTTTTAACATGTTCAATCCATTTTTGACTGCTAGAGGTTATGTCGACATTGATTTTATTTCCGCTATTCCTGGTTAATAATTCAGAAATAGTTGTGTCCTCAATTTTTTCACCACTTTTTATAATGACAAACCTCTCACATATCTCTTCTGCATCGCTTAATATATGCGTCGATAATAAAATGGTCGTATCTTTCTTTATCTCTTTTATGATATTTAACACTTCTCTCCGGCCGATCGGATCTAATGCAGAAACCGGTTCATCCATGACAATCAATGCTGGTTTATGTAACAGCGCCTGTGCAATTCCAAGCCTTTGTTTCATTCCGCCTGAAAAAGTCCGCACCTTTGCATTCTCTTCACCGCTCAACCCTACCTTCGACATTATCTCTGGAATGCCGCTTAATAATTCTTCCTTTTTGATACCCGAGAGCTGCCCCATGAATGTAAGGGTTTCTTTGGCAGTCATCCATTGAAAGAAGTTAGGGTATTGTGGTAAGTAGCCTATTTCCTTTTTCATTTTTGAAATTTTCTTACCGTCAAGCAATACCTCTCCCATAGTTGGATCAATAATATCTGCAATGACTTTTATTAGTGTCGACTTACCAGCCCCATTTGGCCCTATCAATCCAACACATTCCCCAGATTGCAATTCCATTGAAAAATTATTTACCGCTGTTTTTTCTTTGAATTTTTTTGTAACATTATTAATCTCCAATTTCATATTCTGTCACTGTCCTTTCTACCAATAACGAAGTAAAGAATTGGACCGATAGTATTTGCAAAAATAATGATGAGTGTCCACAATAAAACATTTTTCCGTGTCTTTCGATTTCTGTATAAATCAATTAATGCAATAAGGATTAAAATCATCCCAATAGCAATTACCGGTATAATAATCGGCAGAATAGGCATGAAATCAATATCTTTAAACTCGTCCCATCCATAATGCAATTTCATATATACCACTCCTTAATATCAAATTTTTATTCTCATTATCAGTAATGATAACATTTAAAATGGGATTTTTCACCTACTTTTTTCTTGATAAAATATTGTTTGAGGTTTTATTGTTATTCATAATGATAATATTATCATTATGAATAACAATAAAAATATAGTCCTATTTATTAAGCCTTGTTACTTGAAGACATTAATTATTTACAATTGAAATGATTTAATTTCCAATGTGAGGAGAATAAGATGATTAATAAAGCTGAAATTTTAATGCATCCTGTAAGAATGAAGATTACCCAAGCTTTAATGAGAAACAGGGTAAATGGTTTAACACCATTAGAAATGTTAAAAATCATTAAAGATGTACCCCAAGCAACATTATATAGACATATACAGGTTCTATTTGATTCAGGGGTCATCCGCATTGTAAAAGAGAAAAAAGTGAGATCCGTTTCCGAAAAATATTATGTTTTAAATGAAGAAGAAGCGCGACTTAGCGGGGAAGAATGGAAAAAATATTCTAATGAGAAAAAGGTGAACTACTTTTCTTATTATCAATTATCCCTTATGACTCAATATCAAAACTATCTTACTAAATTAGAAGAAAGAGATTACGCTGAAGATGGTTCAACCTTTTCCCTTTTAGAACTAAAGCTTGATGATGAAAGCTTTAGTAACTTTCAAAATGAATTGAACGATTTAATGGTAAAGTACTACAATGCTACGAATCAGAGTGCTACACAAGATTCTCCTATTCGAACAATCGGCGTTACGATCATTCCGGAATCATAAGTAAATGAAAAGGCTGTTCCCAAACCTTGGACTAAAAGAACCATGAATACTATAGATTCATCAACCAAAATGGTTGCAGTCTCCGTTTTGAAACAGCCCTTCATTATGGAAGGTTAAAAAGGGATAGCCCCGCTGTCAACAGCTTCCCAATGCTTCCTTGATACTGCTGTATACTTCATCCCACAGGTGTTTTTCTTCAGCAAAAGCTGCAGTTATCTTTTTGATGACTGCTTTTTGCGCTGACTCGAAACGTTCATCATCCTTGGCCGGCAGGTCTGACCTTAACTCCATTACATACTCTTGTACCTTTGGTGCACGTGGTCCCCAAACAGCTTTTTCTTCACCATTCTTATCAATGAATATAAAAATGGGAATTGAACGCGCTGTTCCATTCGTTAAGTATTGATCCATCAGTTCAAGATTTTGATCTCGTAAAACCATCCGAGTTTCAATATTTGCCGCTTCAGCTATATTCAGCAGTACTGGAATGTTCATCATTGCGTCTCCGCACCAGTCTTCAGTAATGACAATGGCTCGAAGTTCCTTCGTCTTTAATTCATCGAAAAAACCTTGGTCCTCTGCAGAAACAGAAAAACCCTCCTGAATTGATTGTAAGTTTTCTTTATGAACTTTCATCGAAGATACAAATTCATTAGCGGGAATCCCCTTTTCAAACCATTCTTTCAGTGTCGTCATACTAATTCTCCTAACTGTTTTTAAGTTAAAAGTACCATAACCCCCTTATTTTTTCATTGTTTCCGCCCTGAAAAATAAAATTCCAAATTGGTAAATTAAAACCATGTTTTCTTTCCCGTGTAAGGGGAAAACTCTAAATACATTCAATAGCTTACTAACTAACTATTTTATATTCATTAAAACATTGTTTTCTAGTTTAGGAGATGAAATTTGTGGAAGGTTTTCTCTTTGCGCTACTCCCTGCATTGACATGGGGCAGCTTAGTGCTTGTTTCCGAAAAACTCGGAGGCAACTCTTATAATCAAACACTTGGCATTACAATCGGTTCATTACTGTTCGCCATCATGATGTCTTTCATCAATCCGCCGGAATGGAGCAGTACAGTGTGGATTGTCGGTATCATTTCGGGGATAGGCTGGGCATTCGGGCAGTTATTTCAATTCAACAGCGTCAAGGAAATCGGGGTATCGAAAACCGTTCCAATTTCAACAGGACTGCAAATTCTAGGAAATACATTTTTTGCAGTTATCATTTTCAGGGAATGGAATGACAGGATTACAATCATCATCGGCATAGTTGCAATAATCTGTTTGATTACAGGTGTCTTGCTGACAAGCTACGGCGATGGTGATAACAAAAAAGCAGGAAGCATGAAAAAAGGGGTTTTATATCTTGCCATTTCAACAGTGGGTTATGTTACATATGTCATTGTCGTCAGATGGAATGAAGTTGACGGATGGTCGGCGATCCTGCCGCAAGCAATTGGCATGTTCCTGGCTGCCCTGCTCCTATCCATCAAACATAAACCGTTTAATAAATATGCCGGAAGAAATATTCTAACCGGAATGATGTGGGCAGTCGGTAATATCGGCCTCCTGCTCGCTAATCCAAAAGTAGGCGTTGCCATCGCATTCTCATTTTCCCAAATGGGGATCGTCATTTCCACTTTAGGCGGCATCTTTCTTTTAGGAGAAAAAAAATCCAAAAAGCAAATGGTTTTCGTCATCACCGGATGTGTACTCGTAATTGCAGGCGGAATCATGATCGGCTTTACAAAAAAATAGTCAAGGGAGCGATAAATGATGTATGAAGATTTAGAGAAAAAAGTGGTAGTGATCACTGGCGCGGCAAAAGGGTTAGGAAAAGCCATGGCCGAAAGATTCGGTAAAGAAAAGGCACATGTCGTATTGAATTATCACACGGAAAATGACGACCATAAGGAAATCATCAAAACGATTGAAGCGGCAGGCGGGAAAGCCGCAGCCATTCAAGGCGACGTTTCAAAGGAGGCGGCAGTGAAGAAATTGCTTTCATTCGCTGCGGACACCTTTGGCACAATCGACATCATGATCAACAATGCTGGTATTGAAAATGAAGTGCCCAGCGAAAAATTGACTCTTGAAGATTGGCAGAAAGTCATCGATGTAAATCTAACCGGAATGTTCCTGGCAAGCAGAGAAGCAATCAGTTACATGCTCGATCATGGCATTAAGGGGAATATCATTAACATGTCCTCCGTTCATGACCGGATCCCTTGGCCTCATTTTGTCCACTATGCAGCAAGTAAGGGCGGAGTCAAGATGATGACAGAAACCCTTGCACTTGAATATGCTCCTAAAGGGATTCGCATTAATAATATTTCACCTGGAGCAATCGACACACCCATCAATGCCGAAAAATTCAATGATCCAAAATCTAAACAAGAAGTCATCGACCTGATACCGATGGGATATATCGGAAAGCCGGAACAAATTGCGGCTTGTGCCGCTTGGCTAGCTTCCGCCGAATCTAGCTACGTAACGGGAATGACCTTATATGCTGATGGCGGAATGACCAAGTATCCAGGATTCCAGGCAGGAAAAGGCTGAACTTAATTAATGAAATGAACCAGTTCATTGACTAAAACGAATAAAACCAATAAGAAAACCATTGTTGAAATGGCAAATAGTCGAATGCGTTGGGGTTTGACCCCTCCACCCGTATTATCAAAAACAAAAAAGGAAAAGGTTCTTACAACCGGAAAAAAGAGCAATCCTATAAAGGATGCTCTTTTTTTCATATTCGCTTAGTTCTTTATGGTAACCGTATCATTTCATGAAATTCCACTTCTCTCTTTTGGAATCTATCAAGTTGAAGATTAGTTTTTATGGATTGCTAATGACAGCTGTTATGTAAAAAAGGGATGGATACCCAGCTAAGGAGGAGGAAATGATTTTCGATATATTTCATTTTAAGATATTGTATTTTTTTTATCTTCGATATCGAGCCCATTCCCAAGATTATTTTATTTTTTTTCTTAGTGTTCACTGTGGATCATATAAAAAAAAGTTAAAGGTTTGAATCACGACCTCAAATAAAAATCGATATAGCACCCATTCGAGAATTTTCGAGGGCACGAAAAATGAAAAAAAGATGACCCCGTTAATTCGGAGGTCATCTTTTTTAATGCGTTAGCGAATGCCTTTCATGTAGCCTTGAATCTTTGGTGATAAGGCCATCAGGACAAGTCCAAGGACCATTGAGGCAACACCGATCACTCCAAAATAAGCCATTTCGGTTTGAGGTGTGTAGAATCTGACGATTTGTGCGTTCAGTGCTTGTGCTGCCGCACTTGCCAGGAACCACAGGCTCATCGTTTGTGCCGAGAATGCGGCCGGAGCCAATTTTGTAGTTGCTGAAAGTCCGACAGGAGATAAACAAAGTTCTCCAAGTACTACAAGGAAATAGCTAAGTACAAGCCATAGCGGATTGACTAATGCGTCTGATCCACCGAAATAAACAGGAAGCAGGATCACTAGGAATGATAAACCGGCGAACAGTAGACCGATTGAGAATTTTTGAGGAATGGTCGGCTGACGCTTTCCTAGTTTAATCCATAACCATGCGAATACTGGTGCAAGGGTGATGATGAACAAAGGGTTTAAAGATTGGAACCATGCCGGGTTTATTTCTATTCCAGCAAAATTCAACTGTGTCCGTTTATCTGCATAGTTTGCCAATATTGTTGCACCTTGCTCCTGAATCGCCCAGAACATGACAGCTGCTATGAACAAAGGAATATAGGCAAGCAAGCGTGAACGTTCAACAGAAGTCGTTTTCGGGCTGCGATACATGAAAATGAAATAAAGGGTCGGAATAACGATTCCTAGAATACCTACAAGATTAATAAAGGTTTCAATCGTTAAGATGCCTGCAGAAGCCGTGATGCCAATGATGGCAGCTATGATAAGTGCAGCTATCCCCAATTTAGTGAATACTTTTTTCTTTTCATTCTGTGATAATGGGTTAGCAGGAAAAGTTCCAGCCAAGCCCAGGTTCTTTTTCTTTGTTGCAACAAAGACGATGAGTCCAATTAACATACCAATTGCGGCTATACCAAACCCAAGGTGGAAGCTGTAGTTCATGACTGAACCAACAATGAGTGGTGAAAGGAATGCACCCATGTTGATACCCATATAGAATATACTGAAACCGGAATCCCGGCGTTCATCATTTTCTGCGTAAATTTCGCCGACAATGCTGGAAACATTCGGTTTTAATAAACCAGTACCCAGAACAATGAGTACCATGGAAACAAAGAACATGGAGAGATTGCCTGGTACAGCAAGGACAATATGCCCGAGCATGATCAAGATACCACCGTATAATACGGCTTTTGAAGTCCCGAAAATCCTATCGGCGAGCCAGCCGCCAATTATTCCTGACATATATACTAAAGATCCGTAGATGGATACAAGGGAAAGAGCTGTGGTTTCATCAAGGCCAAGTCCCCCTTTAGAAACTTCGTAATACATATAGTAAACAAGAATGGCCCTCATGCCATAGTAGGAGAAACGCTCCCAGAACTCAGTAAAGAAAAGGGTGAAAAGACCTTTAGGGTTTCCAAAAAAACCTTTTTGAGGTACACTATCCACAATTTTCTGTTTATTTATCGTTGCCATACCTAGCCCTCCTTTTATTATTGTATAATAACATTTAATTTTCTCTATTGTAAACAAATATTTAGTATATTTAAATAATTAATTTCAAAATAAATAGAAGTGACTTTCCACCACGACTGCAAAAGTTCGTATTTTACAGAAGAAAACACTCTATAAAGTCTTATAGGAGACGACCATCAATGATATATTGCCCTAACTTCATCCATGGTATTACGTTTGATTGCCATGCACATATTAATGAGAATCGGAAATGAAGAATGTTGAAATAACCCCACCACAACCGTTCTATTCACCGTATAATAGATATAAAAAACTGAGGAGGCACCATAATGCTAGGGATCATAACCGTTGTGCTGATTTTTTCCATCCCTATAATCGCCATACTGACAAGCCATTTCGAAAAACAGTCAAAAAACAAACACAAGATGCTGCAAGTTGAATTGGAGCTTGAAAAACTTAAACATGAAAACTTCCTTATGGAGACGGAAAAAATGAGGCTGGAACTGGATCAGATGAAATTCGAACAAAAAAGAGACGAACCAAGGTTACTGTAATCAAGTAACGTTGGTTCGTCTTTTTCGATGGGTATTGTGCCGTTTTAAAAACCTTCCGCCCGTCATAAGCATTACAATAGGCCATTTTAATGGATATATTGATCGCCAACAAGAAGGTCTGACAGCACCTTTGTCGGGATGATGAACTCGACGGCCCCCATATATCCCGGCGCAGCTTCGTAGCTGTTAAAGGCAATGACTAGCTTGCCATCTTCGTTAATATAAAAGTTTTGGTTTTCATCGATGCCTTTAAACGCAGTAAGGTCATCTTCTTCGATCCAATATATCTTTTCCGGATCCTCAGCCATTTGCCGCTTCATCTGTTCCTTGATGTTTTCGCTGATCACCTGAAGATAACGATTATCTTTAAATAAGCTATTTAGCGTTAATAGCACTTCATTTTTTTTGTCGACTGTATCGAATTGACTTTCTGTAGAACTTGAGGCCTGAATCGTATCCGTATAACGCTGTACAGATAATATCGTTTCATTATCCGTCAATATCACATATCCGCTTTCCACCGAGATATTGCCCTTTTCCCCTTCCTTCAGGTTTGACATGGAGTCCGTGAATTCCTTATAAAGCTGCTTGCTTTCCGCTAAATATTTATCATTCAAGCTATTTTCGAGTTTTTTATTCTCCAGACCGGATATAGCAGGTGTTTTGATTACTGCCGAGGAATTATTCGCTTCTTCTTTCCATTCGACGAAGGTAATCACTTTGATGACCTTCTCGACTATTGGAATATCACTCATGGCTTTCGCCGCTGCCGGACTGATGTTTACGGAAGCTGTCACAATCAGAAGCGCCGCTGCCGCTGTCACAAGGATATTCCTGCCAACCCTTGGCTTCTTCCTGGGCTTTTCATTCAAGGCTGCTTGGACGACATCATTCAATTCCATTGGTATCGGTGTTTTAAGATATTCTTCCCGCAGATCTTTTAGTTTTTTTTCCATCTTTTTGTTTCCTCCCGTTCAGTCATGTTGATCCGCAATAGTTGCAGCGCTTTATATAATCTCGTTTTAATTGTGCTTACGTTCTCTTCCAGCACTTCCGCTATCTCATCCAGCTTCAGGTCCTCGAAGAAACGGAGAACGACTACCGTTTTGTACTTGACCGAAAGTCCCTCAAGGGCCTTTTGCAAATCCAGGTCAGGGTAGTGATCTTCCTCACCGTTGCGTAAGTATTCTATTGTTTCATCATCGGCGACGGTCAGTTTCTTTTTCTTCCGCAAAACATCCAATGCCGTTCGGACGATGATCTTATATAACCAGCTATCTATAGAAGCAGCGTCTTTGATTTTACTGCTGGAGGCCAGTGCTTTCCTGATTGATTCCTGCACGATATCAAGCGCATCCTCTTGGTTTTTAACATAGTAAAAAGCAAGTCTGTACAAATTTTCTTGCCGTTCGGTTATCCGGGCCGCGATTAATTGATTCATATCTAGATTTTTCATTGCATGAAAGAGCTCCTTACATTTAAATTACGTATCCTGGGTACAAAGGATAGACGTTTGTGCAGCCATAAAAGTTTGAAAATGAACAAGGAAATATATAAAAATAAAAAAATGAAATTTTTAACAAACTTTTAAGGCTTTTGGCGCGTCTATATAGTAGAATGATTATCGAGGTGGAGTGCATCATGAGGAAATTAAATTATAAAAAAGTCTTTATTTTTCTATTTTGTCTTACAGCTGCTGTGGGTACATTGGGATTAGCCATCAAAAGCCTTGCTTTTGATAAGAAAAGAACCGTTTCGGCCTATACAACCGATAAAAATTACCCAGAAGCCGATATTCAAACGTATGTGAAAGATAATACGAAAGGCGGATATTCAGCCAGCAGGCCCGTTCTGCATTTAGAAAATATCGACAAGCAGCTAGAAGCCTACATAAAGAAAGAAATTAAGGATTATGAAAAGAAATGGAAAGCATCCGACGGCAAAGCTTCCGAGCTTAACCTCACCTATACGATCCTCCATTTCAGCAAACAGACCATTACGATTTCCTTCGATAAATATGAGCAAGTGGAAGGAAAGAAGCAGTCTGGAACCCAGATCTTCACTTATGATATTCCATCTCAGCAAAAGCTCTCCATAGAAGACATCTTTGCCACGGATACTGATTATTTATCCGTTTTATCCGATATTGTTTTTGAAGAGTTAACGGAGAAGGAAGAAGAAGGCATTTCAAACAGTCTCATTAAAAAGGAAAACAAACTGAAGGCAGCCAACTTCAATTCTTTTTCAGTCTTGAAAAATACGCTTGTATTCTACGTTAAGACTGATGATTCAACCAAGACCCATACAATAGCCATCAAGAAGGAACTTTTTAAAGATAGTTTGCTAGATTCCTATCAAAGTCAAGATTTGAATGAGGATCGTGTAAAGGAATGGCAGCCGAAACATATCGTTGCCAAACTGCCCGTGCAAAATGAATGGATTGACCCTTCAAAAAAGGTCATTGCCTTGACGTTCGATGACGGGCCGCATCCAAGTCATACCATGTCCATTCTTGAAAACCTGAAAAAGTATGATGGTCACGCGACGTTTTTCGTGCTTGGAAGCCGCGTTCAGCACTATCCGGAAGTTCTTCAAAAAATGCTGCAGCAAGGAAATGAGATCGGCAACCATTCATGGGATCATCCGCAGCTGACGCGCTTAAGCAAAAGTAAAATCGAAGATCAAATCGAAAAGACCCAAGACGCTGTAGAAAAAGCTACAGGTGCTGAGCCAAATCTCGTCCGTCCCCCATATGGAGCGATTAACAATAATGTGCGTGAATATATGGAGGATATGAAAGTCACACTTTGGGATGTCGATCCCGAAGATTGGAAAGAACGGAATGAAAAGAAAATCGTAAACAAAGTGATGGGCAAAGCCAAAGATGGCAGTATCATCTTAATGCATGATATCTACCAAACTAGCGCCCAGGCTGCAGGAAAAATCATCAAACAACTGCATGACCAAGGTTATCAACTTGTCACAATCTCGGAATTGGAAAAGGTAAAGAAGGATCGTGAACTTTCCGGAATTACCATAAGTGAATAATCAAAAGGAAAGAGCCTGTTTCGTGATTCGTAAACAGGCTCTTTTCTTTCAAATAAAATAAGCAGGCCTTTGATCATATAGCAAAGGTCTGCATGTTATTTCATTCACCAAGATCTACATTATGATAAACTTGTTGAACATCTTCCAAATCTTCCAATGCATCAATCATCTTTTCGAATTGTGCTTGTGCATCTTCTGGAAGGGTTAGGTCATTTTGTGCAAGCATCGTCAGCTCTGCCACTGTAAAATCGCTGATTCCTGAATCCTTGAATGCTTGTTGTACAGCATGGAATTGTTCAGGTTCGGCATAAACGATGACACTTTCTTCTTCTTCAATGATGTCACGTACATCAACATCCGCTTCCATTAACAGTTCAAGAACATCATCAGCCGTTTTACCTTCAATCCCGATGACAGCCGTTGCATCGAACATATAAGCAACAGATCCGCTGACACCCATATTCCCGCCATTTTTCCCAAATGCGGCACGTACATCAGATGCCGTCCGGTTCACGTTGTTTGTCAATGCATCCACGATGACCATTGAACCATTTGGACCGAACCCTTCATAACGAAGTTCGTCATAGTTTTCTTCGGAACCGCCTTTGGCTTTTTCGATCGCACGGTCAATGATCGCTCTTGGAACATTGTACGTTTTCGCACGCTCAAGCACGACCCTTAATGCCTGATTGGATTCTGGATCTGGTTCACCTTGTTTTGCCACTACATATATTTCCCGTCCGAACTTAGCATAAATCCGACTAGTATTAGCATCTTTTGACGCTTTTTTTTCTTTAATGTTATTCCACTTACGACCCATTATATTCCACTCTCTTTCATCATTGATATATACGAATAGATTATTAAGATACGGCCCTATGAGAAAACCCACAAGGGGAATTCCTATGAAGATAGGCTATACGTTTACTAGATTATATTATACATCAATTGTATAATTTTGAAAAAGTCCTGCACATCCCTCACTGGCATTTATCGGTGCTTGGCATTATTTTTTTTGAAATACTATGGAAATCATCAGCAGTGGTATAGTATGAAGTGATCGGAAAGGAGAGAAAATCCATGAAGGACAACCAAATCATCATCGGGATACCCGGTAAATGGAAGGACCGGACAGAATTGATTCAAACGGTCGCTTCCCAAAGCGAAGGGTTTCTGTTAGCCGGGAATGTTTTTCATAACAGTGATAAAAACATTACTTTTCAGGCTGAGATCCATGATTATGAACCCACTTTAAAAGAGAGCTTTTCTTACGCAAGTAAAGACGCCTTTTCAGAGAATGCATTAGAGGAAATCCATAACCATACCTATACCGTTTATATAATAGCGGATATATCCGATACCGGAACCGTTATCGATTTGATTGATGCCGGGGCAGCGATCCTAAGGGCAGGCGGAATGGCAGTGAAGATAGAAACCGCTGGAATTGCCCATTCAAAGGAAGATTGGCAGCATCTACATCATAGCCCGGATATTCTCTCGGTATATGCCCATTTTGTCACGATCATCGGAGAGGAAGACTATTATTGTTCATTCGGAATGAAAGCCTTTGGTCTTCCGGATGCCGTGACACTTAACACAATGAGCCCGAAAGAGGCGGCTGCTCTGCTTAACACATTTAATTATTACCATGTAGGTGAACGGCCTCTCTTTAAGAATGGCGAAACGTTTAGCATTCAGCAAGATGCACCCGACTTTATATTGACGGGCCTTCAGGACTTTAGATATGAAGAAGACCATCCCTTCTACAACCCGTTTGGATTATGGAATTTAGGGTCAAGTAAATAGAGGAGCGATTCGCTCCCCCAGACTGTAGATAAATTCGCATAAAGCGAGTTTGCCTGCAGTTTTTTTATTTAAAAAATGTTCCAGTCGTTTTCAGAAATCCGCTCCCTTTCCGCCGTCTGTCTGCCAGGCCTCCTCAAAGCAAGCGCCTGTGGGGTCTCGGCGAGCCAGTTATCCGGCAGGAGTGTCGCATATTTCTTCCATCCAATAAGATTCACAGTAAAAAACATTTATAATAATCTAGTCTTGTTTTAAAATCATGGCTCGAGATGAGAGGCTCCCGGACCACCCGCGGAAAGCGAGTACCTGGAGAAGAAATCAACGATCCATTCTCAATCATCGTCCGGAGTGAGACCATCCCGAACCCCCTTTTGCCTGCAAACTAAGAGAAGTGATTCGCTCCTCCACTTTTTTTCAACCGAGTTTTTCACGCTTTTCTTCTTCATGTTCCTTTTTCACGAGGGACATGCCGCTCGCTTGGTATTTGAGGATCTTTTGAATGACCGTGCCAAGATGTGCTCCAGCTTCAACCGGGGGAATCCCTCCTTTATGAATGTTGGAAATGACCATCCTTTCTGCTTCAATGGTGCCCAAACGTGGCTTATAGCAAATATAAGCGCTCAATGATTCAGCACTGACTAGACCAGGCCGTTCACCAATCAACAGAACAATGACCTCAGGACCAAGGATTTCACCGATATCATCCATCACGGCAACCCGGCCCTTTTCAATATAAAAAGGTGTACCCGTATCCAGACCTGCCACCACCAAAGATTGTTTGAAAGATAAATAGACGTCCTCCACATTTTCTTCGATCGCCTTGGCACTTAAGCCATCGGAAATGATGATTTGAACTGTTGGAGCCTTTTTGCATTTAGCTTCTATCACCCGCTTTGCTTCATCCGAAAGCTTTCTGCCATAATCCGGCCGCCGTAAATAGACTTCCTTATCATCGGCCTTCGTTTTCACCTTGAATAAATCCAAGCGTTTCAAAAGAATATCACTGACTTCACCATATACAGCATCGACGGCCGCCGCATGGTCAAAACGGAATTTCAGCCAAGAATCCGTTTTCGGCCGGGTCCCTGACCTGCCTATACCTATTCGCGCAGGGGTTTTTGCCATCAAGGCATCCAAATCTTCCTTATTCATCCCCATATCATCCACTCCTAATTGTTAAATATAGTTGGATCACCGGCACGCTTCGTTAATTTTCCATTCTCCATAATCTCCATCTTCTCCAGCCAAGCTTCATATAATGGGGCAGGCCGCTTATCCATCGTTTGCCTCAAAGTCGCTATATCGTGGTAACTCAAAGACTGATAGTTTAACATGCAGTCATCCCCCATCGGAGTTGCGATGATGAAATTCACACCAGCCGCCGTTAAAAGAACACCCAAGTCTTCAATATCATTTTGATCCGCCTTCATATGATTTGTATAGCAAATATCCACACCCATCGGCAGTCCATGCATTTTTCCCATGAAATGGTCTTCTAACCCGGCTCGGATGACCTGCTTGCTGTTATATAGATATTCAGGTCCGATGAATCCGACGACCGTATTGACAATGTACGGATCAAAATAGCGGGCAAATCCATAGTTTCTGGCTTCGAGCGTCACCTGATCGATTCCGAAATGAGCTTCAGCCGATAACTCGGAGCCTTGCCCCGTTTCAAAATAAAGATGCTGCGGGCCTGTGCCGGTCCCATAGGCCTTCGCGATCTCATTAGCTTCTTCGAGCAATTGTACGTTAATTCCAAAAGAGCGATTGGCCGTTTCCGTACCGGCGATGCTTTGAAAGATCATATCAGCAGGCGCCCCCTGCTGTACGGCCTTCATTTGCGTGGTCACATGCGCAAGCACACAATTTTGGGTCGGGATGTTCCACTTCTGGATGACATCCTGTGTAGCATGAAGCAGCCGCTTTACGCTTTCGACCGAATCATCGACAGGGTTGATTCCAATGAGTGCATCCCCGACTCCATAGGAGAGACCTTCTTTTAAAGAAGCCAGCATGCCATCCACATTGTCGGTCGGGTGGTTAGGCTGAAGGCGCGAAGCAAGCGTTCCTTTGTATCCGATCGTGCTATTATTCTTGGTGAGCACTTCGATTTTATTGGCTGCATGGATAAGGTCGAGGTTCGACATTAACTTGGCTGCCGCAGCAATCATTTCACTATTCAATCCCCTGCTTAATCGCTTTAAATCCTCGCCGGTCGTTTCGTCACTCAAAATATATTCACGCAGCTCGGCAACGCTCCAGTTCTTCACGGATTGATAGATGGTTCCATTGATGAGACCATCTATGATCCGCGACACCTCATCCTCTTCCGGGGAGAGCAGGGGATAGTTCCTGATGTCAGCCAAAGTCAATTCGCTAAGCACCGCTTTCGCCGCAATCCGTTCTTGGACGGAATCTGCTGCAATTCCCGCAAGCCTATCTCCTGATTTCTCTTCATTCGCTTTGGCCAGTACTTCCTTCAACGATTTGAATTGATGGATTTCCCCAAAGTATTGAGTGGATAATTTCATCGTATAATCCTCCTTTTCCTAACTGTGAAAGGTTAGTGTTTTTACTACAACCGGAACGACCCCTGTCCGCAGCAGCCTTCCTATATCCAAATAATCACCATGTTCCACTTCTGTCTGATCAATGCAGATGACCGGCAGATCCGGTTGGTTCGCTAGAATGGTTTGACCAAGTGCCTTCCCATAATCACTATCCATGACAATGATCAGAGGCTGCTGCCGATTCGGTTTTTGCATCAAAGCCTCGGTAAAAGCGACTGCGAGCCGGTGAATGTCCCGAAATGATTGATAAGGTAAATTCGTTACATAAAAGGCAAAATTAAGCCCCTCCTTTAAAGCGTCGTATATTGTGATCGCATCCTGAACAGCTTGTGCCATTTTCGCGGTTACATCATCAAGCCCGCCATGAAAATCGACCCGATAGACTGGGATATTACGAACTGGCAGATGAGAATCATTCACCTCGATGGTTGCTCCGCTGATTTCAGTTGTATGTGCGCCTGCTCCAAGAACAGTCGCCCGAACCGTTTCAACGGGCTGTTCCCACTCCCAGCCAGCCAATTCTCCATTTTCCTTAATAGAGGCCGCAAGCATCATGCCGATGTCCCGGAAGCTTTTGTCCTCCCGTTCTTGATGATAAATGCAATCACTGACACCACCCGAGAACATCAACACATCGATTCGTCCTTCCCATGATGGCTCCTTCCCCACTAAAAGAAGTTCATCTTCTTTTGTGAATGAACCAGCCAAAAACCTCGAAAGGGCCTTTGCCATTTCATTTGCGATGATTGCCCCATCACCATTCAAAGGAGAGAGCCCCTTTGATTTCAGCCATTTTCCTATTGAAGAAGCAACCTTAACCTTTGCCCCCTCCCACTCCACCAAACGGCCTCCTATATGCAGTGTGCAAGTTCCGCAAAGCATGCCAGAACGGTATACGGCAATATTCGCCGTTCCCCCGCCAATGTCTATGTTCGCTACAGTCTTTCTTGTCTTGATGGAATGTTGATAGGCGCCGGACCCCTTGGCGGCAATGATTCCCTCCAAATCCGGGCCGGCTGCCGCTACAAGGAATTCCCCCGCCGCTTTAGATAACCGGTATACCATTTCTTCTGCATTTTGTTTGGTTGCCGTTTCCCCAGTGATGATGACAGCCCCTGTTTGTATGTTATCGAACGTGATTCCCGCATTTTTGTATTCACTTTCCACCATTCTATGAACAGCAGGTATATCAATTACCGTTTCGGATACAAGCGGGGTCCTGAAAATGGGACTTCGATATAGCACTTCCTTATCGGTAATTTCGATTTTTGGCACCTGTCCGCCCCCCGCCACATTCCTAAGCGAAAGCTCGCTGATAACAAGTTTCGTCGTACTGGTGCCAATATCAATTCCTGCACTGATGATTCGTTCCACGTGTTCATACATTAAAATCACACCCCAGTTTTACACCACTTGGATTTCGTTGCTGTTTTCTTCCTCGCTTTTCGTTTTATATTCATTTATGCCGATAACCCCTGCAGCACGATCCTTTTCTTCTAATTCCAAAGCTTTCGGAACGGACAGCCAGTAAGCAAGACCGATTCCAATCGCTCCGGCAGATAGCTTTCCGACAATGATCGGTAATATCAGGGAGGGCTGAAAGTTGGCGGTAAATGATAAATGATCGCCTAATAGGAAGGCTGCACACACAGCGAAGGAAATGTTTATGACCTTATCCTTCGGCGGCATTTCTTTAACAAGCTTGAACATTGCTAATATATTGGCTACCGTGGCTAATATCCCTGCACTTCCAGCTTTGCTCAATCCGATTTTCCCGCCCATCGCTTCCAAAGGCTTGCCTGCATATTTTTGAATCAGGTAAATCATTGGAAAAGCACCTGCCAGCATGATCCCGATATACCCGGCCGTTTCCAGGGCACGAAACTGGTCTGCCTTATCGGCCATGATCGGATGGAAACCCCAAGCACCAAATACATTGGAAAACAGTCCGGTGAAAATTTCCACGATTGAAAACACGAGTACAAGTTTTATCGCGGCATCCAATATTTTTCCAAACCACATGAAACCTTTGATCATCAAATCGGGCAGGAAATATAGACCTAACGCCAGCAAGACGACAAAAATAAGAAGAGGGGAAAGATTCAGGGCAATTTTCAAATAGCTCAACGCGAATTCGTAAGTAGAATCCGCATTTGTTGAAATCACTTCGCGGATCTTCGAATTCGTTGCCACCACAAGCACGCTTGAGATAAAAGCGCCAATCGGAATCGTCAGGATTCCTGACATGACACCAAGTGCCATGTATTTATGATCACGCTTCTCCAGCATCGCAAGTCCCATTGGAATAGAGAATACAATCGTTGCCCCAGACATAAAGCCGACAATCATCGCCATGATCCAGCCTTCATATGATTCCTGCAGCTCGGCAGCTAATTGGTAACCCCCCATATCCGTTGCCAAAATCGTTGTTGCGGCGAGGGCAGGATCTGCACCGATCGCAGCGAAAATCGGGCCGCATACTGTATCGATGAACCAAGATAAATAAGGAATCGAAGCCATGATACCAGCTGCCGGGATAAATATATGGCCAACGGTATGCAAACCTTCCATGAACTGTTTCCCCAAGCCCTGCTCACTGTCTTTAATCGATGCAATAGCACCGACAACGGCACACACCATAATGATATAAATAACGAATTTACCTACCATCTCCATACATATTCCCCCTGAATTCGGATTTGATTTGGCCTATAGACTTTAAAAAAGGGTATAAAAAAGACGCCTCTTATAGCCCAAACTCAGGTTTTTCGGCAGAAATGCCTGCCTACAACCAATTTGGTCCATCAAAGCGCCATTGCTTTATCTATTTACTTGTTTTTGATCATTTGCAATGATTCGTCGTGCCACCGTCTCCATGGAAAGCTGCTTATCCATGCTTAACCTTCTCAGCTTATTGTAAGCGATTTCTTCTGTTACATTCTTCCTTTTCATGATGATTCCTTTTGCCTTTTCAATGACTTTACGATTTGTGAGCGTTTCATCCAATTGAGCATTTCGTTCCTGATACTTCTTTGTATTGGCTGCTTGCAGCAAAGCTATCTCCACTGCCGGAATCAAATTCGCCTCCGTAATCGGCTTTACAAGATAACCGACGATATTCGCCCGCTTCGCCTCGTCGATATATTCTCGCTGGCTGAATGCGGTTAAAATCAGGACCGGTATCTGAAAGGTATTGGATATCACATCGCTAGCCTTAAGCCCATTCATTTTTGGCATTTTGATATCCATCAAAACAAGATCCGGCTGTAATGCATGTGCCAATTCAATCGCCTTCTCGCCATTATTGGCATGTCCAACCACATCGAAGCCTGCATCCTTGAGCATGATCGTTATATCAAGCAGAAGTATCGATTCATCCTCCACGACCAAAATCCTCTTGACCACTTCTCCCACCTACCTCTTGTATGGAAATCTTACAGAAGCCAGGGTACCTTCTTTAATCCGATGAATCAAAAACTCCCCATCCAAATCATTTTCCACCGTCATGCGGATGATATCCAGCCCTAAAGTTGGTTTCAATGCAGGTGAATATCCAATGCCATCATCTCTAACTTGAATTTCCAATTCAGGACCATCCTTTTGCAAGCATACGGTAATCTTCCCTTCCGTCCCTTCCTTGAATGCATGCTTCACACAATTATGAATGAGCTCATTCACCACCAGCGCGACAGAAATGCCAATGTCGGAATCTATGGAATGAAACTCACCACCACTATATTCAATGCTTAGGCTTTGACGAGCTTGATCCTCCGTATGAACAATCATATCGCCTATTTTCCTAATAAGCTCCAGAAGATCCACATGGTCGACCTTACTGCTTGCCAAAATGATTTCGTAAACCGTCGAGATGCTTAACACCCGGTTCAGGCTGACCAATAAATGGGGCTTGATTTCTTCTGGGGCCCCTATCCTCATTTGCAGCCGAAGTAAACTGGCCACTGTCTGCAAATTATTCTTCACCCTATGATGAATTTCACGAATGGCTACTGATTTGCTAATCAGCTCTCTCTCTTTATCCCGCAGTTCAGTCAGGTCCCGGATGATGAAGAACGTTTCATTGGAATTCTTATTGCCCAAATGGAATTTCTTTATTTGGAAAATCTTTTTACCAATGTTCATTTCCTTCATTAGAATGTCCTCTTTTGAAGCAAGAACTTCGGCAAAGTCAGGAAAATATTCGAAAATGGATACCCCTAAGACACATTCCGTCATGCATATTTCCGATACTAAGTTAATGGCAGAAGGATTCGTATAAACAAGTCGATTTTGATTATTTATCAGGAAAATGGACTCCTCGATAAATTCAGGAACTAAGGAATTCTGTTGATCTTGCCTATCAAACTGATTTGAAGCTTCAGGTTCTTCGTCTATCACCTTTTCCATGATCAAAACGGCGATGACCCGATTGGATTCCCCCTTGATGGGAACGACACTTTGCTGGACCATTGCTCCCTCTTGAGTCAATGCCCGATTCACGAACATGTCCTTTCCGGTACGCAATACATAAAATACGGCCGGTTCGAAAGCCTCGTAGGCAAATTTCCCGACAACCGGATAATCATAAACCGAATTCACGGAATGCCCGCATGCCTCTGCGACGACAATGGCATGCTTTCCTTCACGCACCGGACAATCAATAAATACATTCGCTTTATTCAAATTGGCTATCAACGATAAATTCGTTGATAGATTTTCAAGAATTTGAATATCACTGTCCAGTAAATGAGTATGCACCTCACATAAATCGCGGACAGTCATTGTCCGTTCCATAGGCAAAACTCCAATAAACGTTTATTCATGGATATTATTATTGATTATTATAGATACCCACCCTATTTTTGTCAATATTCAAAATATTCTAATGTGATGTATTCTAACATAGATAACGATATTTAAATTATTGATCCACATTCTTATCACTTGTGGAATTAAGTCCATATATTACTACCTTTACTTTTTGCAAGGTAGCCAGATCCCTTGCTTACTCATGAATTCTGCCTGTTCTGGTTATAGTAAAAAAGAAACTAACGAAGGAGGTACTTTTCATGAAAAGTTCAAAGGAGTTTGTTGAAAGCATTCAAGAGCAGCAGAAAAAGGAAGAAGGCAATATGCGCCGTCAAGGCAATGGGAATCCCGCTCAGAAATTACCGAATAAAAAACATTAATGAAGCCCTTCTTCAAAAAATCCCAGCCTTAAATTTCAGGCTGGGATTCCTTTCACTCCGATGCACTTTTTTTCTTCTTCATCTCTTCGATTTCTTTAGAAAATGTTTCTTCTATCTCTTTTTTATTTCCATATAAAAAGAGGTTATCCCCTAATTTAATTTCATACTCATATAACTCTTTCCTGATCTTCACTTCTCCGCTTTCAATAAATAAAATATTGATGTCGGCTCCATCTGAAATGACATCAAATGCTTTGACATTGATGAATTCGGAATCCTCATAAATATCGATCTCCATGACCACGTCTTCCTCTTCTAAAAATAGGACCTCTTCTATCGGGTGTTCCCATAATTCATAATGATTGTACATTTCACTTTTCATCTTATTCGATAATCTATTATTCAGGAAAGGAGCTTTCACTAATACGACCAGTACCACCAGTATCCCTATAATGATGCTTAACTCCATCAAGCGTAGATCATCTGTAAGCAATGTACTAATCGATGAAATGATGACAGCAAGTGAGAAAGCACCAAATAAAATCAAGAACATGCTTATTTTCCTTCGAACGGGATGATCAATAATGGATTTTGACTCGTCAGTTGTAAAACCAGTACCCGTCAGCATGGAGATAACCTGAAATCTTGCCACTGTGCTTTTTAATCCGGTCAATTTCATCAAGGTAACCGATATTTCAATAACAAGAATAATGATTATAAGATAAAGCAACATAAAAAGTAAATTCATCAAAACGATCACTTCCTCATTTATGGTTTACCCTAATCCCGCCAAAAGAATCGCATTCATTTTTTCAATTCCCCTTCAATATATTCACTTATTGCAAATAACTGCCATGACAAACAAAAAAACGCAGTAAGATCCATTGAATCCTATTGCGTTTTTTACTAATATTCTAATCAAATGCATTTGCTTGTTTTAAATGACGAGTGGGGGAACTTCGTTTCTCATATGGTCTTCAGCAGCAGCTTTTTTAACAGCGGTGTAAATTGCTCTGGCAATTCTGCTACGCTTGGAATCATTAAGCGTTCTTTGCCATAAATGTTTTTCATCGTCATTTCTTCACTTTCCTCGATGCCTCCATCGGCTAAAAACAGGCCGATGACTTCTATGCCTTTTTTCCTGGCTTCTGAAACAGCAAGATGTGTATCGACAATGCCATTTTGATCATAATCGGCAGCTGCCGGCTCACCATCGGAAAACACGAGCAAGAAACGGTTTTTTTCGCGTCTTTTTTCCAATTCCATTGCGGCAACCCTGATACTGTATCCGTCCCGGTTGTCTTCCTCTGGCTCAAGCTGCATGATTTTAGCTCCTGAGTTTAGATAAAGAGAATCGGAATGGGATTGAATCACATGGAAGTAGTTTGGCTGATATCCTTCTCTCACTTCATTTGCATCTTCCCAAAATCCCACGATCGAGTGGGGGATCCTTAATTTCTTCAGCACTTCATGAAACAGGACCACCCCCCTTTTCGTTTCATCCATCTTGTTATGCATCGAAGCCGAGCAGTCGATAAGCAATGTGAATATGGCATCCATTTCATTTGAATCCTGGTTCTTTTTATAAAAAACCCGTGGATTCTCTTCAAATACAAGCGGCAGTAATTTCTTCGATAAACGGCCAAAAACCAAATCTTTTCTTGGTGCGTTCTTTTTATTTTCCAGTGTTTTTTCAATTGTACTGGAGAGTTTTCTCTTAAACGGTTCGATATCCGCAACAAACTCACGGTAGCGCTTCTCTTCCGTTAGTGTTGGAATTTTTGCTTCCTTGATCACTTGGACGACGTCTTTATTTTCTTCACCAAATGGATGTTCACCGCTTTTGCCCATATTGGTTTGTTTCTTCTCCAGCGTTTCCTGCTGATTGTATTCCTTTTGCTGACTTTCCCCTGATGAACCCTGGATCGAAGCCAGTGCTTGGTCGGCATCTTCCGCTTCCCGGGCACCGCCGCCCATCAGACTTGTTTTCGTTCCCTGCTCCAATTCAAATTGAAGAAATGTCGAATTACTCTCGCCGTTCTTATTCTCCCGGTGCCAAGTCGAGAATTTTTCATCAATGAACTCACTTTTATCTTCGTCTGCATCTTCTGTATCATCGTTCAACAGTTCATCATTTCTTGTCAGTTCATCAAATAAGGTATTTGATTTATACTTTTCCACATTTGCAATGGGGAAGATGAAATACTCATTCATCGTATCCTCGTATCCATCGTTCACACGGAAAACGATTTGCTCGCAAATCCTCGTGATATCACTGGTTTTAGTGGCTTCAAAGACAGAATGGATGAATGGTTTGAGTTTCTCCAGTTCTTCAAGCTGCCTTAGATTGGCCCTTGGAAAAATCGGATCCGGCCTGTCAGATTGAAGCAGTAAATAGATGAGGCAGTATAATTCATCCAGTGCAAAACTTCTTGTGACATTCGTCGCCAACTGGCTTTCAAAATATTGTTTAAGGTAAGCTCCCCTTACCGAAAACCATTTTTTCGTGCCTGGCCTTTCTTTCTTCACCAATTCTTCCAATCTTAAATCTTCCAGTAAAGCGAATAATTGGGCTGCAAACTTCGGCAGCGAACTTTCCCCGATGATGTCCTGATACTCTTTCATACTCTGTATTGTGGTATGATGCAGCGTACCTATCGTTCTAAGGAGCACGTCCGTTTTCAGTCCCGCTTCCTTCACTTCCTTATTGCCATTTTCCCAAAAATGGCTGGCTGTGACCTTATTTTCGACCAGATCAATGAAGGAGCCATAATTGTATTCGAATTCCAGCTCAGGAATGCCAGATAAAACAGTCGAGAGATCCTGCAGCTGTAAAAAAAGAGCCGTATCTATTATTGAATCATTGAACCGGATATACTTCATGTGGCATTCTCCTAGTTAGAATAATGTGTCAGCCAAGTTCTTTACAAACTCACGCTCCCGTTCCTCGTCCAACTTATCCACAATGGAACGAAGAATCGCCCGTTTCGGCGGGATCAACACACTCAGATCGCAAGCATCAAGCAAAGCCCTGATCGATGCCGCATCTTCAGCCACTTTCCCTTGATTCACGGCATTTATCAAATCACTCGACAGTTTAACGAACAATTCAATACTTCTTGGGTCCTTCAACTTTGTATTGGTTTCTATCAATCGCTTTAGCTGCTCCCCTTCGATATAAGGAACTTCAATTACGACAAACCTATTTTTTAACGCTTCATTCAGCGGCACTGTACCGACATACCCTTCGTTGATTGCAGCAATCACATTAAAGCCTTCTTTTGCCGTTATGACTTCATTCGTGAACGGATTCGTTATCGTCCTTCTGTAATCAAGCACACCATTGATAAGCGGCAGAGTTTCCGGTTTTGCCATGTTGATTTCATCTATATATAGGAAGTGACCGTGATTCATCGAATTGGTCACAGGTCCAGGTATGAATTCTATCACCTGTTTTTCCTCTTTGTAAGCCAACGTCTTGAAGCCCAGTAAGCTCTCGGCATCCAAGTCGACTGAGCAGTTGACACTGAACATCGGCTGGTTGAATAAATTCGATAATGTCTCGGCAAACTTTGTCTTTCCAGCCCCTGTAGGACCCTTCAAAAGGATATTCTTCCCCATGCTTAAGGCCGTGATGGCATCCACCATCAACTCCATATCGGGAGGCAAATATCCGCCGCTCCTGATCAATTCCTCAAATTGAGCAGGATTCTTTTTGCTTGCTTGTAATATATTTGCTATTTCTATTGGTAATCGATTGATCATTATGTTCCTACACCCCTTTCTGAACATTTTAAGGCTCTTTCCCATTAAAAACAAACACTAAGAAAAGGAGCTGTCATCAAGACAGCTCCCTGACCGGAGTAAAGCGAGTTTGCCCTGCATTTTTTCTTTCAGAAATCCGCTCCCTTTCGACTGTCTGCCAGCCACATCAAAGCAGGCGCCTGTGAAGTCTCGGCTAGCCAGATATTCGGCAGGAGTGTCGCAAATCTCTTATATCCAATAAGGGTTATAGTAAAAAACATGTAATTCAGTCCTGTTTTAAAATCATGGTTCGAGGTGCCTACTCACTTTTGTAGACAAACTAAGGAGCTGTCATCAAGACAGCTCCTTTCAAGATTCGATGAAAGTGAATGATATCCCTTAATAGGCTTCTTTAGGGTCACCTTTCATAAGGTAAACCATATAGCCCAATACACCGCCGATGATGGCAGGGATCACCCATCCCACCCCTACACTATATAGTGGAAGGTATTGAGTGAAAAGGTTCGACACGGCATCCATTTTAATGCCTGATGCCACTATTCCATCCATAATGCTTATGATGGCCGTTAATAATAAGCTTCCTAAATATACCTCCGATTTCCCTTTGAATAAGGAATGGAAGAACGTAAGAACGATCAAAACGATCGCCACGGGATAAAGCGCCGTTAACACAGGGACTGTAATGGAAATGAGCTTGGTCAAACCTACATTGGCAACAGCCGCACTGAAAACGGAGAAGATGACGACATATGATTTATACGATACGGCAGGCAGTAATTTATTAAAATACGTAGCACAAGCGGTTATCAAACCGATGCTTGTCGTCAGGCAAGCAGCGATTACAATCAACCCTAACAACACGGCACCAGCCGGTCCAAAAAAATGATTCGAGGCTTGAGCCAAAACGTCTCCGCCATTCCCCAGTTGACCGAGTTTTTCCACACTTGTTGCCCCCACATAAGTTATGGACGCATAAACGATCACCAACAAGGTGGCAGCTATTAAGCCGGCTTTCAGACAGTAGCCCAACACTTCTTTTCTTGATGTTATCCCTCTATCTTTGAACGCGTTGATGACGATGATCCCAAATGCAAATCCAGCCAGCGTATCCATGGTCAAATAGCCTTCTTTAAACCCCTTGAAGAAAGAATTATCTGAATAATCAGCCGATGGCGACTGGATTTCACCCATTGGGTTAATAATGGCGACCACAATGAGAATCCCGATGAAAATCAATAATAAAGGAGTTAATATTTTTCCGACGATATCGAGCATTTTTGATGGATTGATGGATAACAAACAGGCAATTCCAAAGTATATGATGGTGAATATCAGCAATGGTAAAAAGCCGACATCATTAGATAGGAAAGGTTTAATCCCTATTTCGTAGGATACACTTCCCGTTCTGGGAAGCGCGAAAAGCGGTCCCAAAGATAAATAAAGAACGACTGTGAAAATGATGCCGAATAACGGGTGTGCCCTGCTTGCAAGCGATTGAACATCATTTTTCCCCGAAAAACCAAAGGCCAATATTGTAATGAATGGCAGTCCAACACCAGTAATGATGAATCCTAAACTGGCCGACCATAAATTGGTCCCCGCGGATTGACCGAGCATGGCAGGAAAAATTAAGTTTCCTGCACCAAAAAATAAAGCAAAAAGCATTAATCCTGTTACAATGACAAAAGACATCGGTGCTTTCTGTGACATATAGAGCCCTCCATTGTTTTGTGATTATCTTAACGAAGAAAAGAGTTGTCCATCTATTTCCGGTAAAAAAAGTGACATGAACTTCGAACCATTCTACTTATCTGTTAAAATGGACCTTCATGAAACTATGAATCATCCATAACTCTCCTTACTATAAAATCCGGCGGAACGTTTGTCAAAGCTATTTCATTCATTATTCGGAAAAATCTTTCTTTTCTTACTTCTTTTCAAGAAAACGAGAGAGGCATTTAGATTCAACAGAAAAGTTGAGTAAAAAGTACTGCAATTTATTTTGCAGAAAAAATGTTTTAATATTCAGATATTTATCCAAACTATATAAAAAAAGAAACAGGAGGAGTACACATGAATACTGAAAAAGAAAAGATGGTGAGCGGGAAACCTTACATGGCCGCTGATCCGGAATTAATCAGGGACAGGGAAAATGCCAGAAAACTGACCCGGTTATACAATCAGACTACGGAAAGTCAAGGGGATGAACGGAGTGCATTGCTGAAGCGGCTTTTAGGTTCCTCTGGGCTAAATGTATATATTGAACCCACTTTCCGTTGTGACTATGGATACAACATTTCTGTCGGGGAAAACTTTTATGCTAATTTTGATTGTGTCATTTTGGATGTTTGTGAAGTGAAAATTGGCAAGGATTGCATGTTGGCTCCCGGAGTGCATATCTATACAGCCACACATCCGCTTGATCCCTTTGAACGCAGTTCTGGAGTGGAATACGGAAAGCCGGTTACGATCGGGGATCATGTATGGATTGGCGGAAGGGCCATCATCAATCCTGGCGTTACAATAGGGAGTCATTCCGTCGTCGCCTCAGGTGCCGTCGTTACAAAGGATGTTCCTGAAGGCGTTGTTGTCGGTGGAAACCCAGCGAAGGTCATCAAGCATATTGAAGGAATTAAATAAGCAGAGCCCACTCCGCCTGAGTGGCTCCGCCTCCTTTTTTCGTTAAATTTTCCTCAATGCTTCCGCGATTGCAATATCGCCAGAGATTAAATCAAAAGAACGCTTGTAGGTATTTTCCTCAGTCAATGACGCAAGAATCGTTCGAGCCACATCTTCACGGGCAATCGAACCTCTTTCCAATTCCTCGGCGGCTGTCACTTTTCCCGTTCCCGGTTCATTCACCAGACCGCCAGGCCGAATGATCGTATAATTTAAATTGCTTTGTAGCAATGCCCTATCCGCATAGTGCTTGGCCACATAATACGGTTTGATCGCTTCATTCCAGTTTTCGCGATTATTGGCCTGAAATGCACTCACCATAATGAATCGGTCGATTCCCAAGCTTTCTGCCGCTTCAATCGTTTTAACTGCACCATCCAGATCAATCAACAGCGTTTGATCAGCACCGGTGCTTCCTCCGGACCCTGCAGTAAACACGATGGCATCACAGCCTTTTGCCGCATTCGCAATCTCATCCACTGTTCCAGTTAAACTGACGACTGAAGATTCAATTCCTTTTTTCTCTAAATGCTCACTTTGTTCCTCTTTGCGAACCATTGCCCGTACACTATGATCCGGGCTGTCTTTTAATAAATCTACAAGATGTTTACCGATCTGCCCATTTGCCCCAACTACGAATACTTTCATAAAGTCAGCTCCCATAATGGTTAGTTTGGTTTCCTTTCAAATTATTTCATGGACTCAGAACATTATCAAACAATCAGCCCGCCGATTCAGCTTTAACATTGGAAAAAGTTTGGCAACCACCCTTATCTATTTTATAATAAGAACAATACGTGTTCTTCAGGAACACAAAGGGGAGGTGTAAAGATGGCAATACGAATGTTAATGCCACCTTCTGCAGCGTCTCATGCAAAGCCTAGTATTGGAGGCGATACTTTGCATGGGGTTGAATTAAGCTAAATTTAATCGCCCGCCTTATCATTTCTAATATTCGGCTTTGCACCTTATTTCATTCTTAAAAAAGAATAAGGGGCTGGCAGAAATGAAATATGTAAAAGCGACGGCCGTTTTGCCTGAAAAGCTGATCGTTGAAATTCAAAAATATGTGCAAGGTGAAACCATATATATCCCTAAACCTGAAAAGGCACATCACAAATGGGGAACCCGTTCGGGATCAAGGGAAATGATCGATGACCGAAATGCCTCTATAAAATATGCATTCAAACACGGGCATACCGTCCACCAATTAGCCGAGGAACATTTTCTCTCCGAGGAAACCATCAAGAAAATCGTTTATTCTAAATAGAATTGCAGGAGTAGCACTGATAATGATATCAGTGCTATTCGTATGCCGAGTATGTTTCTTAGTCATTTTCCCCCTTTTAAAGCAGATGCCATTTCTGTAAAGTAAAGAGAAACGGTACACTACGGCAAGTATCGAGCAACAGAAACAGGAGTGAAGAAAATGGAACCTTTTATCAGGAGCGAGCAGTACAACTTCGTAAAATCCCAAACGCAGATTCTCATAAATGGACACGCGACTGCCAACGATAAGGATGTGATCAACACCCTGAAAACAGTCGCCAAAGAACGAGTACTAGGCTTATTCAATGACTTGAGCGAAGAGCAAAAACAACTGCTGGATCCAGTGGATACCATCAAGGATCCCGCCCATGCCGAAGCCTTTCTTTTACAGGTAAAGCCATTTGTGATCCCATTTAAAGAAGTAACCGAAAAAACGATAAAAAAATTATTTCCGAAAGCAAAGAAATTGAAAGCCCCTTTGCTGGAAAACATCGATTTGAGAGAGATTACCTACTTGGGATGGGATGATCTCGGATCCGGAAAAAAATACATCATTGCACCCCATCATAATAAACTCACCGGATTGCACGGAACCATTAAACCTGCCAACAAAAAAGGGATCTGTGCCATATGCAGCCGCTTTGAAGAAGTAGGGATTTTCATGTCTGAAACAAAAGGAACCGTCCAAGGTACTTTCATTAAAAAAGGGAATTATATTTGTCTGGACAGTATGAAATGCAACCAAAACATAAGCAATTTGGATAAAATGACCGACCTAATCGAGCGGCTGAAATAATACGGAAAAGCAATCCTTCATTGGCGAAGGATTGCTTTTTTTCCTTGTTAAAAAATTCTCATTTTGTCCTGCCTATGGAATTCAAGTATAATTGAAGCGATACATGAAAGAAGGAATGATATATTGAAAAGCAAAATGAATCAGTTGTTTGAAGATCAAAAAAACATTCATGTGCTGTATTCCTATAATGAAATGGAAAATTACATCAACCAGGTTTTAAGGTATATCCAAGATGGCATCGCAGCGGGGGATTATGTCATTCTTGTTGAAAATGACCGTATTTACCCCATTATTCATAAAGAGCTGAGCACTCGATTAACGGAAGATCAAATGGAGTTCCTTCATTTTGTGAACAACTTCGATTTCTATTGTTCAAGCGGCAGTTATCATCCTCCTGCAATCGAAGAATACTTTAATAAAATGGTACAGCCCTATGTTGAAAATAAAATCTCCTTCCGATCATGGGCACATGTGGAATGGGCAACCCTGGAAGAGCCGCTGCACATCATAGAGGAATTTGAGAGAACAGTAGATGAAGCTGTAAATCAGCTGTCGTTTCCATTAATTTGTGCGTACAAAAGTGAGAGGATGCCAGACTACCTCAAAACCATATTGTTGGAAACACATCCTTATGTTCTACAAGACGATGATATCATCGTCTGTGAACAATACTTGCCAGCTAGTTTTAAATAATAATAATAAATAACACGCTTAGGAATCTCCTAAGCGTGTTGTTTCCCGTTACATTATTGATAATTTTTGAGTTCGTTACTATTTGAGTTTTGGCTTTTCACTCGTGAATTCGGGGCTTTTACTCGTGAGTACCACACCCCCACACAAATAAAGAAGCACCATAATGGCACTTCCTTTTTTTGCTTTTAAGGCAATACCGATGCGCCCATCAAGTAGCGGTCTACTTCTCGCGCTACTTCACGGCCTTCATTGATTGCCCAAACGATGAGGCTTTGCCCTCTCCTTGCATCTCCGGCAGCGAAGACCCCTTCGACATTGGTTCTGTAATCGCCATAAACGGCATCAATTTTTTGATTGATTGTTTCTACGCCAAATTGAGTTAATAGCGGCATTTCCGTTCCTTCAAATCCGATTGCGATGAATACGAATTGTGCAGGCCATACTTTTTCAGTTCCTGGAACTTCCCTGAAAATGTACATTCCGTCATCGCCTTTGATTTTTTCCATTGAGATTGTGTGCAATTCTTTAACGTTGCCATTTTCATCGGCTACAATCTTCTTTGTTTGGATTGAGTATTGACGCGGATCTGCACCGAATTTCGCTTCCGCTTCCTCATATGCATAATCAAGGGAAAATACATTCGGGTAGGCTGGCCACATATTATCGGATGTACGGGCCGTCGGAAGGATTGGATGCTTCCCGAATTGTACGACGCTCTTACATTCCTGACGAAGGGCAGTTGCGACACAGTCAGCTCCTGTATCCCCGCCCCCGATGACGATGACGTCTTTCCCCTTTGTGTCTATGAACTTGCCGTCTTCAAAATTGGAGTCAAGCAGGCTTTTAGTCGAAGTCGTCAAGTAATCCATTGCAAGGTGAATGCCTGCTGCCCCGCGGCCTTCAATTACAAGGTCACGCTGCTTTTGGGCACCTGTGCAAAGGATGACTGCATCATATTGATCTTGCAGTTCTTCGGCTGAAATATCTTTGCCCACTTCTGTATTGGTAATGAAGTCGATGCCTTCCTGGGTCAATAATTTGATCCGGCGTTCAACGACATCTTTTTCAAGCTTCATGTTCGGGATACCGTATGTCAACAGCCCGCCCGCACGGTCTGAACGCTCATAAACCGTGACCGAATGACCTGTTTGATTCAACTGGTCGGCACTCGCCAATCCTGCCGGGCCTGAACCGATGATGGCAATTTTCTTGCCGGTCCTGCTTTCAGGGATGCGAGGCGTGATCCAGCCATTTTCAAATCCTTTATCGATGATGGTCCGTTCAATGTTCTTAATGGTAACGGCAGGATCGCTTATCGCCACCGTACAAGACCCTTCACAAGGGGCCGGGCAGACGCGCCCGGTGAATTCAGGGAAATTATTTGTTTTCGATAAACGGTCCAATGCTTCTTTCCATCTGCCGCGGTACACCAAATCATTCCACTCCGGAATCAGATTATGAATCGGACAGCCCGTTGTGACCCGGTTCAATTCCATGCCCATATGGCAGAAAGGGGTGGCGCAGTCCATACACCGCGCTCCCTGTGTACTTAACTTTTCATCAGAGAAAGGAGCTGTATACTCTCTCCAGTCGTTTAAACGAGTGAGAGGATTCCGGTCTTTTGGTTTTTCTCTCGGATAATCCATAAATCCTGTTGCTTTTCCCATCTTTCTCTCCCCTTCCTTACTGCATCACAGCTTGTTTAGTGATTTTTTTATCTTGAACGGCATTTGCTTGAAATGCACTCATGATCGCTTCTTCATCCGTCAGCCCTGCATGCTTTTGCTCATTGATGCTTTTGATCATCCGTTTGTAATCCTTCGGAATGACTTTCACGAATTTCTTAGCGAAATCCTCCCAGTTCTCCAGTACATACGATGCTTTGGCACTTTCTGTATAATGAAGGTGGCTGTAAAGCATTTCTTTTACCTCGTTTGAATCATCCATATTATCAAGTGTCTCGAATTCTATCATTTCACCATTGCATAATGACTTGAATTCTTCTGCATCATCAGCAAGTACATAAGCGATGCCGCCTGACATGCCTGCCGCAAAGTTTTTGCCGACGCCGCCAAGAATGACCACGCGCCCGCCTGTCATATACTCACAGCCATGGTCTCCAATTCCTTCAACAACAACATTGACTCCACTGTTCCGTACCGCAAATCGTTCTCCCGCACGGCCATTAATGTAGGCCTCGCCGCTTGTTGCACCGTATAAGGCGATATTTCCGGCAATTACATTGTCCCCGGCCTCGATCTGATTGCCAGAAGGTGCCGTGACAATGATTTTTCCGCCAGATAAGCCTTTCCCAACATAATCATTGACATCACCTGTCAAATACATGGACATCCCTTTTGGAATGAATGCACCGAAGCTCTGGCCCGCCGATCCTGTAAAACGAAGTGTGATCGTATCTTCAGGCAACCCTTCTTCACCATAGCGTTTGGATACTTCACTGCCGACAATCGTTCCGACCACACGGTTCACGTTTGTAATCGGGAAGCTCGCATCCACCTGGGTTTGATCATTTAAAGCAGGCTCAACAACAGGTAAAATCTCACGGATATCCAAGGATTCTTCTATTTTATGGTTTTGAGGAAGTTGATACGTACGTATCCCTTCCGGTTGGAAAAGTAGTGTCGTCAAGTCCAGATGCTTCGCTTTCCAATGGTTTTGTGCCCGCTCGCTCACTTGTAAAACGTCAGTGCGGCCGACCATTTCTTCCAGTGTTCTAAAACCAAGCTCAGCCATCGTCTCCCGAACTTCCTCAGCGATGAAGCGCATGAAATTCACGACATGATCCGGATCCCCTGTGAATTTGCTGCGAAGCTCAGGGTTTTGAGTAGCCACCCCGACAGGACATGTATCCAAATGGCAAGCACGCATCATGACACAGCCAAGAACCACAAGCGGTGCTGTAGCAAAGCCGAATTCTTCCGCTCCAAGGATAGCTGCCATGACCACATCGCGTCCCGTCATTAATTTCCCATCCGTTTCAAGGACTACACGGCTGCGAAGGCCATTCAGCATCAATGTTTGGTGTGCTTCGGCAAGGCCCAGCTCCCAAGGAAGACCAGTATGTTTGATACTAGTTTTTGGTGATGCACCCGTACCGCCATCATACCCGCTGATAACGATGACATCTGCGGCACCTTTGGCCACACCGGCTGCAATCGTGCCTACGCCTGCTTTTGACACAAGCTTGACGCTGATCCTGGCATCACGGTTCGCATTTTTCAAATCATGGATCAGCTGTGCCAGATCTTCAATTGAGTAGATATCATGATGCGGAGGCGGTGAAATAAGGCCGACTCCCGGTGTGGAACCCCTTACCTCTGCGACCCAAGGATATACTTTGTTTCCAGGCAGCTGGCCGCCTTCACCCGGCTTTGCACCTTGCGCCATTTTGATTTGAAGCTCATCGGCATTAACAAGGTAATGGCTTTTCACTCCAAAACGACCGGATGCAATTTGTTTAATTCCGCTGCGGCGGTCATCGCCATTTTCATCCAGTTGGTAACGGCTAGGGTGTTCCCCGCCTTCACCGCTATTGCTTTTTCCGCCTAAACGGTTCATCGCAATCGCTAATGTTTCATGTGCTTCCTGACTCAATGAACCGAATGACATCGCGCCCGTTTTGAATCGGCTGACGATGGATTCCACGGATTCCACTTCATCTATAGAAATACTTTGGCGTTTTTGATCGAACGAGAATAAATTCCGTAAAAACCCGAGTCTCTCTTCATTCGCCAAGTTTGAATATTGCTTAAATAAATTATAATCGCCTTTCCGGCAGGCCCATTGCAGTGTATGGATCGTTTTCGGATTGAATGCATGATGTTCCCCTGTTTTTCTCCATTGAAAATCACTTCCGCTTTCAAGAGTTTCGTCAAGGGAATCAGCTGCAGCTTTTCTATGGCGAATCAACGTTTCATCTGCGATCGTTTCCAAATCGATCCCACTAAGCTGCGATGCCGTACCGCTGAAATAATGTTCAATCACATCAGCACCGATTCCGACCGCTTCGAAAATTTGCGCTCCGCGATAACTTTGAATCGTTGAAATCCCCATTTTCGACATCACTTTTACGATGCCTTCCGTCAATGAGCGTACATATTTCCTCACCGTTTCTTCGTAGCTGATGGCCAAACTGCCTTCCAATACCGCCTGCTTATATGTTTCATAAGCAAGGTACGGGTAAATCGCATCCACTCCATACCCGATCAGGGACGCATAATGATGGACCTCCCTTGCTTCCCCCGATTCAACGATAATGCTCACTTTCGTACGGTTCCCATGACGGATCAGCTCCTGATGAAGGGCGCTCGCAGCCAGCAGGGAAGGAATCGCAGCCTTTTCCTTGCCCATATCCTTGTCAGATAAAATCAAAAGGCTGATACCATCAGCGATCGCTTGTTCCGCTTCACGGCAGATGCGATCAAGTTCGCTCTCTAAATCTTCTGAAAATAGAGTGTGAATGACTTTGCTCCTGAATTCAGGATAAACATTTTCTTTCAACTGCTGCATTTGACCTGGCGTCAAAACAGGTGAATCCAATTGAATGCGGCGGCTGTTCGTTTCATCCGGTTTCAGCAAATCTCCTTCCGCACCGAGGAATGTCATCGTTGACGTGACGATCTGTTCACGAAGCGAATCGATTGGCGGGTTGGTTACCTGTGCAAAGGATTGCTTGAAATAGTTGAATAGCGATTGCGGGCGATCTGATAAGACCGCTAACGGAATGTCATTCCCCATGCTGCCCAACGGATCTTTGCCTTCGTTAATGACCGGCAGTAAATATTTTTGGACATCTTCATATGTGTATCCAAACGCTTTTTGCCTGAATAGTAAATCACTCAATGGCTCCCCTTCGAGCACAGGTTCTTCGTCACTTAATTGAACAAGCTGTTCGTCCAGCCATTGCTGGTATGGATTTTCCTGAGCCATTTCCGACTTGATCTCTTCATCAGAAACTATACGGCCTTCCTCTAAATCTATTAAAAGCATTCTGCCTGGGCTTAAACGATCTTTATATAATACATTCTCAGGCTCCACATCGATCACGCCGACTTCAGAGGAGAAAATGATGTAATCATCTTTTGTCACATAATACCTTGCCGGCCTTAAACCATTTCGATCCAGGATGGCACCGATTTGCTTGCCATTCGTAAAGGATATGGCCGTCGGTCCATCCCATGGCTCCATGAGCATGCTATGATATTCGTAAAATGCCTTCTTTTCCCTCGTCATATGCGGATTTTCCGTCCACGGTTCAGGAATGAGCATCATCGCCGCATGTGCCGGTTTACGCCCGGCAAGCACGAAGAATTCAAGTGCATTATCAAGAATCGAGGAATCACTGCCGTCTATATCCAGAATAGGCAGGACCTTTTGCAGGTCATCCCCGAATGCTTCCGAAACAAACTGCTGCTCACGCGCTTTCATCCAATTCACATTACCTCTAAGCGTATTGATTTCGCCATTATGGATCAGATAACGGTTTGGATGTGCCCGTTCCCAACTAGGAAAAGTATTCGTACTGAAGCGGGAATGCACTAAAGCGAAAGCCGAAACGAAGGACTCCTGTTGAAGGTCAAGATAAAAAGCATCCACCTGCTCCGGCGTCAACAATCCTTTGTAAACGATCGTAGCACTTGAAAGGCTGGCAAAATAAAAACGATTGCCGCGTTCACGAGCCCAGTTTTCAGCTTGTTTTCTGATAATGAACAATTTACGCTCAAAAGCTAAATCATCAGTCATCCCTTCGCTTGCCCCGATGAATACTTGGCGAATCGTCGGACATGTCTCCTTGCCGACCTCCCCGATTTTCGTTGCATCAACAGGAACCGTTCTCCAGCCTAATAACGTTTGGCCTTCTTGTTCGATGAATGCATTCAAACGAGCTTCGATTTCATTCCGTTCATCATCATTGTTAGAGAAAAAGAGCATGCCTACACCATAGCGCCCTTTTGCCGGCAAGTTCATTTCCGGGCATACCAGCCTGAAATATTCATCAGGAATCTGCACCATTAATCCTGCGCCATCTCCTGTAAGGGGATCGCTGCCTTGTCCGCCGCGATGATCTAGTTGGCACAGCATATTCAGTCCTTGTTTGACGATGTCATGTGTAGCAAGCCCTTTTAAATGAGCGTATAAACCGATCCCACATGCATCATGTTCAAATTCAGGATGGTAGAGCCCTTGTGCTTTTGGTATTTGATTGTATGTCATATTAATCGCCCCCATCGTATTCTTACACCGTTATGTCACTTACATTTATTCTAGGTTTTCAAATCGATATAAACAATATATAATTCTAGTAGAATCCATCTCAATTTGAGATGAATGGCAGGAGGATGAATAAATGGAACTACGACAATTACGTTATTTTGTTGAAGTCGCCGAGAGGGAACACGTCTCAGAAGCCGCAGAGCACCTGCATATCGCACAATCAGCAATCAGCCGGCAAATCTCCAGACTGGAAGATGAGCTTGGCGTACTTTTATTCGAGAAAATCGGCCGGAATATCCAGTTAACCCCAATCGGAAAAATTTTCTTGATCCATGCCAAAACGGCGATACAGGCGATTGAATATGCCAAATATCAAATTGAGGAGTTTTTGGACCCTGAACACGGAAGCATTAAAATCGGGTTCCCGACCAGCCTTTCCACCCATTTACTGCCTACCGTCATTTCCGCTTTTAAAGATGAGCAGCCGAATATCGGCTTCCACTTAAGACAGGGATCTTATTCCTCTTTAAAAGAGGCTGTTAAAAATCGCGAAATCGGATTAGCCTTCCTTGGACCGATCCCGACAGATGATCCGGATATCGAAGGTCATATCCTGTTCACGGAAAACATATCCGCTTTACTGCCAATCACTCACCCATTAGCTGAAAGGAAGAGTCTGCGTCTAAGTGACCTACGAAATGACCCCTTCGTCTTGTTTCCAAAGGGATACATCTTTCACACTATCGCTCTTGAAGCGTGCAAAGCCGCCGGTTTCGCACCGAACATCGCCTCGGAAGGAGAAGACATGGATTCCATAAAAGGGCTCGTTTCTGCCGGAATCGGAGTCAGCCTGCTCCCTGACAGTACCTTTTATGAAGTCACTCCAAGACTGACTGTTAAAATTCCGATCGATACACCCGAAGTAAAACGGACTGTCGGCATCATCACTCCTAAAAACAGGGACTTGGCTCCATCTGAAAAACTTTTTTACCAATTTGCCAAAAAGTTCTTCTCTGTTCTCGAGCAATATCAATAATTATGGCGATCCTTCTAAACGGTGAATGGGATTCGTAGATGGGACAGCTCTTCCCATAAATATTTCACTAGACAACTTGCCTGTAGCCCACTGAACGAATAATTTATCAAGATTATTCGTTCAGGAGGAATTTACATGCAACCCACCTATTCACATCTTGCCTGGCATGAAACACTCGAGCTTCATGAGTTGGTTGCCGCCCAGTCCAATGCCCTTATGAAATTTAAAAAAGCTTATCCAAAAATAAAAGACCCGATTCTAAAAACGATTTATAAGCAAACGATCGATACCCTTACCCAAAACATCATGGAGCTGCTGCAATTTTACCCATTGACGCCTAAAGCTCACCGGGATGACGATGTATCAAGGGATGACGCATCGGCAGCTGCCGCCGGGGAATTGCTGGGCTTTGCCAAATCATCGATCAAAAGTTATGCAGGTGCCATTACGGAAACGGCCACCCCTTCCCTTCGAAAAGTATTTAAGAAGCATTTAAATGGAGCCGTCGATACCCATGCCAAGATTTTCAACTACCTTTATGAAAGAAACCTCTATCCTGCTTACGACTTGAACCAATTGCTCCAAAATGACGTCGATGTTGCCAATAAGGCTCTTTCCCAACCATTGTAAATGCAAAAAAAGGCAAGCATACCGATTGCTTGCCTTTTTGCCGCGTTCCGATTCCGTTTCTTTTATAGAATGTTATAATATTTAAGAATTGGCTTTAATTGGGTAATAGTATACAAGAGGTGAAAAACATGAAAAAGATCTTTTTATCCATCATCCTATCCCTGCTCACATTTTCTTTAGTCGCATGTAAGGCAGCTGATCCAAAATCCGAAAATAACCTTTCAGTTCCTGAGCTGACAGCAAGGGAAAAGGCCATCTTGGAGAATTCAAGTGAACATTCCTTCCTTATCAATTTCAGTGTTGATGATACATACAAGGAGATGTCAGTCTGGGTCGAAAAATATGAATTCGGCAAACTGGTCGAAGAGGAAAAAGGCCGCATGACAACTGGGGTTGAAAAGAATGGGACGATCATCTTCACCACATCCAAAACGGATGCTGACCAAAAACGATCGATGTTCAACATCAGCATTCAAAGCGATGATGGTTCGGATACAGTTACTTATCCTGAAACCATTGATGAAATGGATTCCAGCGTATGGAGCAGTATTGACAAACTCAAAATAAACAGCACAAACAAGCTTGCATTGGCGAGTATATGTTACTCAAGCGGTAATAAAGGCATACATTCACTTTCCACTGATTTTTATGGAGATAGTGATGGACATATGGACGAGTTGAAGGAATACGATGTTGTCTACCTCCTCAGAAGTGAATTCACTAAATGAGCTGACAAATGCAGAGGCAAGATTGTTTTTGCACGATACTATTGCAAAAGTGGATCCTTCACCTATATGACTTCGAGAAAATAAATGGGACAGTTGTAGAATCAAAAAAAGGTTTGTCATCTAATGGACTAAGGTAGAAAAGCCCATTAGATGACTGAACTTGCTCATTCGATTGATGTGTAAGTCCAAATTATGGGTATGGAAGATTTTAATGTAGTAAATTTTTCTACATGTTATAAAGGGGTTGAAGGAAGAGAAATTTGGGTGTAATCTTTTAAAATAATAAAACGGAAAGAAGATTATTAATTTGAAGAAAATCATCCTCCTCTTTGCAGCAGTAGTCATTGCGAGCTCTCTCGGACATCAAATAACCGGCGGATATAATGACCCGCGTAAATCCCGCCCTAGGTATATACATTTGAGATAAGGAATCCGCTTTTGAGCTTGATTCCTTATCATTTTGGAAGTCAATGAATATTATCATTTTTAAGAAACGTTCATGGAATTTGAACCTGTGCAAACTTATCACTCAATTAAGCTAGGTATTAAATCCCCTTAAATTACTCACTTTCCCCCAATACCAGATCTCCCTCATTTGATATATATCCATCTTTTCCCGTTTTATCGATAGATACGTTATACCCATTTTTTAGTTCGATTTCGATTGGCTTTTTTATATTTTCATCAATTTCACATCGACGGTTTGCAAATTTTCGGTTTTAGATTTCATCTCTATGAGATATCCGGTTTTTCAATTATCGCTTTGGTGACACTTCCATGTTATGTCATCCCCACATTCTGGTTTCAATGTAAAACCGTCCTGATTTTTAAAGTCAGGAGGGATACCGATCCGATTATTCAATAAATTATTTTCTGACCCTACTTGAAAATGAATCTCACGTCCAACCTCGGTAAATGTGTGATCATTTTCAATCAAGGTGTTGGTCAAGGTCAATGGCAGGGTTGTGTAGTCATTATTAAAGTTCCCATTATTATGAGACCCGCGTATGCCAATTCCAGCTTGGATATAGTTATTTTCGGATTTTTTGACATGTTGAATTTTGTTTCTATGTAGTTTCGTGAGCTTGTTGGAACTAAGAAACACAATCCCGTTGTTGAAACTGTTTTCAATGGTATTGTCTTCAATGATTGCATTTTTTGTCACGTGGATGCTGATGCCTCCCTGTGTCTCGACGGTGGTTCGGACATTGCTTACGTAATTATGCTTAATCACAACCGAATCCAAGAATCCCATCTCCATTTTGGCCAGGTCCGTAAATTGCGTTCCGTTAACGGTGATGCCCCGTTCTGTAATTGTGTCATTTTTTTCTATATCATAAACATCATAATCATCCTGGATGCCCATTCTATGACTGTTAATCCGATTCCCTGAAATCGTAATGTTTCGAGGCGGATAGGCAGAGACCTTCCCACCATCATAATCCATTCCTCCAACAACAATAGGGAAACGTGTATTTAAAATGACATTGTTCGTGAAGGATACGTTTTGTCCCGAGTGTGTGTCGATTCCCTCCCATGTCGGGTTGTTGGCGACCACGTTCTGATCCACCACAATGTTGTTGCTTGGCGGGAACTTTGCTTGTGCATTGGCATCATCTGTGGTATTGACTTTCCTATGGCTAAAGGCCATGCCATAGCTTTGCTGGGAACTTCCCACCTTTACTCCCGGCCAAATATCACTAACCTTAGTATCCTTTACGGTCACGTTATTCGCTGAGACGCCGCCAATGCCCGCATATCCAATATCCGTAATGTTCATCCTTTTTTTATAAACGGTATCGGATCCTTTGATGGTTACCCCATCCACATGCTCTAAATAGATGCCATACCCTTCATATCCTGTAATTTGAACATCCTCAATAATGATATTTTTTATCCGTTTCGCATCACCATCTTTATCAGTTGTCGGGTATGTACTGACTAAGTCATCCGTTGATTTCGTTTGATCAATAGAGGTAACCTGGATCCCTCTATGCTGAGATACATAATACTTCCTTGGTTCTCCTGTTACGGTATCTTCTGTTTTTCGTTTTCCATCCAGAATAAGATTATTGATGCCCACCTGACTTTCCAGTATTTTAATGGTAACAGGTTCACTTCTTGATTCAGTACAGATTGTCGTGACAGACTTTCCATTCTCCATGGTTCCTTCCAATGTAACTCCAGATCTCATCACAAGAAAGGCACTTGCCGTGAAATTTCCTTTTGATAAGAGAACGGTCCCCCGTTTTCCGGTTGCCCCATCCTTCGGAAATTTTGAAACGCTTAGAATGGCATTATTAACAGCAACTCTTACTGATGACGCCGTAGAATTGGGTGCTAATGTTGACGTTTCCATAAGCGTATTATTGTTGTCGAATTGTTGGATTGTCGTTCCTGTTGTTGTTTCGCAAACCGGATTTGCCGCGAATGTCATGGATGGGAGCGAAAAGAAAACGGCCATAAACAGAATGAATATTACTATACTTCTACATACTTTCATCTGAAAACTCCCATGCAAGTTATACTTCCTTGATAATTGAATGCTTTCCACTGAGACGTCATTCATGCTGCCAATCGAGTGCCAGTATACACTCTTCAAATGATGTGTTCTCTTTAAATACAAGTAATGCTTTTTCTTAGGTCTTCATCATCCAACTCTACTGACTCTCCGAAGTAATCAGAAACATCTTTTGTTATAAAAGGATGCGGCACTTTAAAGGACGAAAATTCAGAAATACTTGGCTCGAATTTAAATTCCCTATATATCTTGTCCCAAATTTGGTCGACTCTTTGTCGGAAATGGGAACTGAATAAATGACCACCTTTAAGTTACAGTTGCCAGGATTTAAACTATTAAAGAACTTTACATTACTCGCTTTCCTCATTATTCCTCTCCAATATCAGATCACCCTCATTCGATATATACCCGTCTTTTCCCGTTTTATCGATATATACGTTATAGCCCTTTTTCAGTTCGACCTCGATTGGCTTTTTCACTTCTTCGTCGATTTCCCATTGAATCGTTTGCAAGCTTTCGGTTTGCGGTTCATCTTTTATATCGACAAACACTCGGATTTTATCGGTGGTCCTTGATAGTACATAATCCCCCGCTGGTATTTCTGCACCGACCACATAATGACCAGGAGATTTCATGATGATTTTTTGATTTTTTTTCACAGGTTTTTCAAATTCAGAAGGCTTGAATTCAATCTTCCCTTTAATAGAGAAATTTTCATTCATATATGAGGGCTCTGCATGCAGTACAGCATTTTTGTGCATTTTATAGCCAGCAACAACCGCTTCACTATCGAGAGCTTTAATATCATAATAACCCTGATCGATATCTCTCCCGACAATGATGTTTTGTGATTCCAACACCTTATAGGAAGCAGCATTATTTTCCGTATTTCTATTAGCGGCACTCATCGCTGATGGAACAATGTACATTCTATTGATAAGGAATCCTCCTACTAATATGAATAAACTGATCGCGGCTATTCTTTTATTTAGAGTCAAGGACGATTCCTCCATTATCCATCTTTACATACTCATCGGCTAATGCCTCCAAGTCCTGTTTATGATGGCTTGTCAACAGAATGAGTGCGCCGTGCTCCTTTTCTTCCTTCAAGATCTGATAAACTAGCATAACACCTTCTTCATCGATGGCATTGGTCGGTTCATCCAATAATAAAATGTCCGGTTTTTCAAATATCGCTTGGGCTACGCTTAGACGCTGCTTCATTCCTAACGAAAATTTTCCAACCTTCATTTTTGATTCCGGATCAAGGCCGACTCTTTTTATATTCGCTTTAATCTCTTCATCAGTAGCGATGTTCCTGATTTTTGCTAATATTTTCAGATTTGTATAAGCGTCATATTGGTGCAGCAGCGAAGTGTTTTCAATAATGACACCAATATTAGCAGGAAAGGAAATATCTTTATGAAGAATTTTTTCGTCTATGGCAATTTCCCCTGAGCTTGGCATGATTAATCCTGCAATCGCTCTAAGCAGCATCGTTTTACCGGAGCCATTCCTTCCATACAAACCATAAATTTTCCCGCTGTTAAACTCATAATTGATATCATGCAAAAGTGTTTTCTTCCTCATCTTTTTATGTAAAGAACTAATTCGTATTGTCGTCATTGTGCACCTCGTTAAATTAAATCGATTTTCTTTAATCGGATATATGTTAAAACAGTTAAAATGATCGTCATTACGGTTAAAACGATATATGCATTTACTGCTGATATTCCGCCAGTTTCAAGTACATCACTTCTTACATACATGCCGAAATTGGGAAGCAAAAAATATAAAATCCACGTCAGCTTTTGTGTAGATAATAGAACTCCGCCTAATGTAACCGAAAAAAGCACATAAACATTTATCAGCAATAAAGATACTTCCTCCGTAAAATGAAGTTCGAGTGCCATTTGAATGAAAACCAGGACAATATTGGACATCATATAAAGACCTGCTATACAAATCAATGATTGAAAATCATCATAAAAAAAGGCCTGACCGACATTATTTACATAAGCGAATACGATCGAGAAAAGAAGTTGAATTAAAGAAAATCCAGATATAAGGATCATTAAGTTCCCGATTCTTCTAAGCCCAAGTTTCACCCTGCTTTTTTCCCTGATCATGAGGTAAACCCCATAACCGGAAATATATTGCCGCAAATAACCTAACGATAAAAAACTCAATCCAGAAAAGAACATATACCATGTTCCCAATACAACAAACTTATTACTGATGGGAACTCCGCTAACGATCATATATCCCGTAAGATCGGCTTTAGAGCCATCAAAATAATCAAATAATAAAATTTGCAACAAAATGACGATCAACATCGTTAAGAAGATTCGTTTAGTCATCAGAAACACCAAACATGAAATCTTTTTTCTCGATCGCGAAAAGCCCAAGTAAAACCATCACGAGAGATAGAAATAATTCTTTTCCAATCATGATTAGCGAATAATATCCTGTAATTCCGCTGCTTAATAAAGGATCGATAACATTTGCGGAACTGGCAGGACCCCAATCAATATTCAGCTGACTCTTCATCACATATAAGAGAAAACAGATACAAAAGGTCGCTGCCATCGCTATGATTAAATTGGAATAATCAAAAATGAAATAATAAATCAGGCCAATCGAGAAATAAATGCACGTTAATAGCGCTAGATTAAGAAGAGATAAGTTCCAATAATTTGATGATATAAAGTGAAATCTATCGAATAAGAAAACAGCTGCGAAATTAATCAATAAAATGATGAACGCAAAGATAAACGAACTTATAAAAACTTGGATGGTCCGTCTCCGATACATGTCGATTCTTGACTTTAAGCGAACGATAATGTGTGGATGCTCATCTTCAATAAAAAAACGATAAAATAGTAACAAAGGAACAATATATGTGATCAATAAATTTTTAACCGAGAGATAGCCTTCTACACTCGCACTTACATCAATGATCAATAGATACACTGGGTCAAGCTGCTTTATTTTTAAATAATGAATATTATAGGTCATCCATAAACATCCAAATAACAGAACAAGCAGCAGTGATACATATACTTTTTTTTGATTAGACTTCATCACTTTTCACCTTATACATGAACCCGACCGTGATGACCGCTAAAAAAAGGATGGTCGATCTAAAGAAAATAAAAACGAAAGCTTCCAAGGTCACTTCGTTAAACGGCTGGATGATCATTGCTAATGAATAATTCAGTCCTAAAATTTGTGAAAACCAAATAACAAAGCTTAGCGGATACGTATACTTTATATCTGGGAAACACCAACTAAGGACGGTAGCCATCCCTGCGCATAAACTAGTGAAAAATCCAAAAATGATGATATAAACCACATTAGTGACAAAAGGTATTTTATTGGCGAGTGTATATAAAGGATTTTCCGGAAATAAATCTGGGGTCAACCCAGTGTCAAATTCACCATTCATGAAAACCATATATGCAATGAGCATATTAAATAATAAGCAACCAACCATCACTAAAAAGGCAAATGACATATTTCCCAATAACATCGTTTTATAATAAGAGTATCGCCCTTTTTTGGTCGCTACGATATATCGATAGCCTGTTTTATAGTCTTGGATATAGCTGTCGGCACACAAGATTAATAGAAAAATAGGCAAAAACCAAATAAGTAGTATTTGCATCATATGACCTAATGAACTTCCCGCTAAAAAAGTGGCTAGATGGGGCATGATCCATGATTCTAAAACATTGCCGATCAAAATAAAAATATCAATAATAACAATCGCCACAATACATAAAACGATGAACTTTGTTTTATTATTATTTGTTAATCGATAGTAATAACTATTCATTTTGTCTCCCTTTAGAAAGCCACCATGAATAGAGAATCATCCAAGGTGGCGTCACCATTTTCATCATTTTTTATTTATTATATTCCGTGGTGTAAGATTCTTTATACTGTCCAGGTAATATTCTCCCTGTCTCTTCATCCCAATATCCGTTTACGGAATAGGTATTAGAGCTATAATTATTATTTTGTGCCGTTAATCGTACATCGGTCGCATTGGCACCTGCATTGCCTTTAACATAATGATTGCGCCCACTATTTAAACCGCCGCTACCGGCTGTAACTTTCACTGAAGGAGATACGTTCGTGCCGTTGCTTTTTTCGAGCCAATACGTCGTTACCGTATTGGTTCCTTCTGTTGATTTATACATTCTCACTTTCCATGTATTCCGTTCTGTAGTCGTTTGGCGATACTCTGTGCCTGTGTACGAATTTTTTTGATCCTTCTGAATTGTAAATGAATACTTGTTATTTTCATTTCCAGCTTCAACCGAAAGCGTTCCTAACCCGATTGAGCAAGCTAAAATAGTACCTAATGCTAGTACTCTTCCTTTTTTCATCATTATTGTTCCTCCTTAAATTTGGTATTTGATTTCTCTACTTGGGGTAAAGGTTACTAATTGTAAATTGCACCTATAATCCGCCACATCTTTAAGCAAAGTTATATAATTATGTAAAGCAAACGCAAAATGGGAACTTACCAGCAACACAATATTGCTATCACTGTAAGAATCGTTGCCATTGTTTGTTCTTGCATTTTCATTCTCTCCTCTCCTTTTCTCTAATAAAGATTTATAGTACAAGAAAAAAGAGTAAGTTCTATTTCAGAATTAAAACACGAAACTCCAGATCTGAAATCATGCAATGACAACGCACAGGCAAAAGAACACGCCCATGGCAAAAACACCGCTCATCATCGAGCGGTGTTTTCATTTGTTTTCTCACAAAAAAGGCCGTTTAACATGTAGTTAAACGGCCTTCACTGCTATTTAGATTTTTTAACGGTTACTTTTGTTGCTTTTCCTGTATTGCCCGCTTTATCTTTTGCTGAGACGTATAATGCGGACCCTGCTTTTTTCTTGCTGATTTTGATGGAGAAGTTCCCTTTACCATCAGCTTTTGCCGTTCCGATGTTTTTATTGCTGTACTTCACGGTAACGTTTGAACCGATTTCCGCTTTACCTGTTACTTTTGTTGCTTTATCGTTTACTTCATTCACTTTCGGTGTACCTGGAGCGGTTTTATCTTTAACCGTTACTTTTGCTGCTTTTCCTGTATTGCCCGCTTTGTCTTTTGCTGAGACGTATAATGCGGAGCCTGCTTTTTTCTTGCTGATCTTAATGGAGAAGTTCCCCTTACTATCAGCTTTTGCCGTTCCGATGTTTTTATTGCTGTGCTTCACGGTAACGGTTGAACCGATTTCCGCTTTACCTGTTACTGCAGTAGCTTTATCGCTTACTTCATTCACTTTCGGTGCATCTGGAGCGGTTTTATCGAGAACAGTCACGGTTGCCGCCTTGCTTTCACGTTTTGCTAAGTCTGTAGCTGTGACTGAAAGTTTAGTGCCAGCCTTTTGCTTGCTGATTTTCACTTTAAAATTCCCTTTGCTGTCCGTGTTACCTGAACCAATCACTTTTTTTGCGCTATTTTTGATCGTGATTTTCATGTCCGCTTGTGATTGACCCGTTACATACGTATCTTTGTCACTTAAAGCTTTTACAGTCGGCTTGTTAGGGGTTGCACCCTTATTCACGAATACTTTGATTGAAGATACTGCTAGTTTGGAAGAATCAGAGATATTCACAGTAAGCTGCTGCTCAGCTTTTTGAACCGGAATCGTAACAGTGAACGTTCCATTAGCTGCCGCAGTTCCTTTACCGAGCGTTTTGTTTCCGCTTTTCACTTCGATTACTGAACCTTTTTTAGCTGAACCAGTAAGTTTTGTTTGCGTATCCATCACTAGATTGACTTTAGCTTGTAAATCCACTGCACTAAGTGCACTGTACGCATTCAATCTTCCGTATCCTGATACTAAATCTTTTCCGACAGGAAGTTCTTCTTCCGGTATGATGATTTCCCCATCTTCCGGTTCATAGTCCTCATAAGGATCTACATTATCTTCTTCTTCAAAAGCGACATATTCCGATGTCTCATGAAGGATTTCCCTTACTTCATTCACTTTCAACCCAGGGTTTCCGGATAATAACAAGGCTGTAGCTGCCGCAACATGCGGAGCTGCCATTGATGTACCATCCATGTAGGTAACATTCCCATTGGGCACAAGGCTCGGGATGGCTGTCCCTGGAGCGACCAAGTCCAACTTCGATCCATAATTGGAATAATCGGATACTAAATCAAGGGCATTGGTTGCACCGACGGATATGGCGTATTTTGATGATGCAGGATAAGAAAGACCTTCCATCCCATCATTACCGCTTGCTACGACAACCATTACATTCTTGGCAGCGGCATGTTTCAAGGCATATTCAATCGTCCTGCTATATTCTCCGCCCAAGCTAAGGTTTATGACCTTTGCACCATGATCCACGGCATATTTAATGCCTAATGCAATTTTCTCATTGTCTCCATACCCTGAAGAATCCAAGACCTTCACAGGCATGATTTTAGCTACTGGATTGATCCCTTGCATGGAATAACCATTATCTGCTTTGGCAGCGATGATACCGGATACATGTGTACCATGACCATTGTCATCAATTGCTTTTTCTTTCTTATCGATGAAATTCTTACCTGACTCCATTTCAACGACACTTTGTAGATCCGCCAGTGAATCATCGACACCTGTGTCGATAACCGCTACCAGCGTATCTTTTAAATTACGTTTCTTAATAAGGTTCTGCAGTTTTTCGTTATCGATGTCCGCTCCCTTAATGCCTTCTTCCCCGCCGGCGTTATCTAAAGACCATTGATACGGAGATTGAATGTCGGCAGAAAGTGCTTTGTACGTTTTTACCGCTTCGATATACTCCACTTCCGGAAGCTTTTCGATACTGGATAGAGCTGCAGTGCTCATTTTAGCTTGGTTCTTTAACTCTACAACATACATATCATCATACAGAACCTCTTGTTGCTTAGGTGCCGATAATGTTCCATATCCTTTTCCGCTTATCTTGAATTGGACAGTGCTTAATGACTTCCCAGGTTTAAGTTTGACGATATATTTGTTCTTTACATTTTTCGAAGCAGGAAGTTCGATTCCCGCTTTGCTTGCGATATCGACGATTCTCTCACCTGCAAGCTTATCAAGATTGATTTTCTTTGCAATGGCGTCCATATCCTTTTTCAATCCGGCCGGAGCGACGCCTGCCGACTTATTGAATAAGGCCTTAATCGCCTCTTGCTGCTTGTTGCTAATGACTGCCGTACTGCTTGCTCCATTTTCATTAAGATCCTCAATAAGTGGCTTAATCTCGACTAAGTGATTAAAAACGGATTCCCTTGCCGTTTTATTACCAGCAAGATGTAGAGCCAGGAATGGCGAAGCTTTATAGTATAAAGAGGAAAGGGTGCGTCCCTCAGACGACTTCGTGAGAACTTCATCTCTAAACACGCGGAGTGTTTTCAACATGGATTCTCCCGTTTTCTTATCGTTTACACTCAGTTCAACCGGGCAAGATTCAAGCTCTTCCCCTTCGTCCCCGGCAGATGGCGGCAATGTCACTGAATGAGCATTGATGGAGTATTCAGCTACATTTTCCGCATCCGGCATCGGATTTCCCTCATCATCCGTATCGCCGAAATATTCAACTTTAACATAATATGTTCCTTCCCAAGCATATGGGAAATCGACTACAGCTTTTTCATCAGGATAAGAAGAGACGATATAATTGCTCTCATCCTTTTCTGCTTTTTCTTTATCTTGATATACGGAGATATTCAAGATTTTGTCCGAATTGACTTCGAACTCAATATGGGAGAACTTTTGTACTTCTTCTGTTGTGGGACTGATTTGGTACCATTGGACTTCCGGTTTTTCAAACTTTCCGTTCAGAGTGTCCCCATTTTTAATCATTTTTACATTTTCAATAGGCGTTGCAGCTGCAGCTTGAGAATTTAGCGGAACCATCAAGCTGAATATCAGTGCAAAAATAAGTACACACGCCGTAATTCGACTCACATTCTTAAATTTCACGGTTTTCCCTCCAATAATTGGTTAAAAAATAACAGTACTATACCAAACTATCACACTGTAAATTTTTATCAACCAATTTTTTCCCTTTTTTATGTCAAATGCTTGATTTGTTTGGCCATAGAGCTGAAAAATGATTCCCATGAACCAATTAAGCAAGATGTTTGCGTTCCGCTGTTCCTCTCATGACGATAGTAACCCAATTGGTAGATTGATCGCCAATAGATTTAAATCGGTGCGAATCCTAACATGACCTAATTCCTATGGCCGGCCAATGACACGAAAAAAAAGCTGTCCAAGCAGTAAAATATGCTGGACAGCTTCCAATCATTTTATTTAGTTTGCGACGATATTGACTAATTTGCCTGGTACGGCAATCACTTTACGAATGGTTTTCCCATCGATTTGTTCTTTGATGGAATCATCACCCATCGCGATTTCTTCCAGTTTTTCTCTCGTTGTGTCAGTCGGCACCATTAATTTCGCTTTGACTTTTCCGTTGATTTGGATGACGATTTCGACTTCGTTATCCACTAACTTCGCTTCGTCGAAAGCCGGCCATGTTCCGTAAGTGATGCTCTCGGAATGACCGAGTTTAGACCAAAGCTCCTCAGCAATATGAGGTGCAACTGGTGCAAGCAGCTTTACGAAGCCTTCGATATACACCTTAGGAAGCGAATCCGCTTTATAAGCATCATTAATGAATACCATCAATTGTGATATCGCTGTATTGAATTTCAATTCCTCATAGTTCTCGGTCACTTTTTTAACCGTTTGATGATAGACTTTTTCGAGCTTGCCCGTATCATCCGTCTCTGTCATCTTATCTGTGAGTGTACCGTCATCGTTGACTAATAAACGCCAGATACGGTCAAGGAATCTGCGCGAACCGTCCAATCCGTTTGTGGACCAGGCAATCGAAGCATCCAATGGACCCATGAACATTTCGTACATGCGAAGTGTATCGGCACCATGGCTTTCAACGATATCATCCGGGTTCACGACATTCCCTTTGGATTTACTCATTTTTTCATTATTCTCGCCAAGGATCATTCCTTGGTTAAATAGGTTCTGGAACGGTTCCTTCGTTGGCACGACACCGATATCGTACAGGAATTTATGCCAGAAACGAGCGTAAAGCAAGTGAAGCACCGCATGCTCAGCTCCGCCAATATAAATGTCGACCGGCATCCATTCTTTTAATTTTTCAGGATCTGCAAGTGCTTCTTTATTATCCGGATCGATATAACGAAGGAAGTACCAGCTGCTGCCTGCCCACTGTGGCATCGTGTTTGTCTCACGGCGCCCTTTTCGTCCATTTTCATCCGTTACATTCACCCATTCCGATATGTTTGCAAGTGGTGATTCGCCTGTACCTGAAGGCTTGATGTCCGTAGCTTTCGGTAAAATCAATGGAAGATCTTCTTCCTTCACTGGAGACATCGTGCCGTCTTCCCAATGAATGATTGGAATCGGTTCACCCCAGTAACGCTGACGGCTGAATAACCAGTCGCGAAGACGGTATGTTATTTTCTTCGTACCGATTCCTTTTTCTTCCAGCCATTTGATCATGGTTGAAATGGCTTCTTCTTTATTCAATCCATCAAGGAATTCCGAATTCACATGAAGACCATCGCCTGTATATGCTTCACTTGTCACATCTCCGCCAGCTACGACTTCCTTGATCGGCAAGTTGAACTTGACTGCAAATTCATAATCACGCTCATCATGGGCAGGAACGGCCATGATCGCACCTGTTCCATAGCTGATCAACACGTAATCGGCAATCCAGATCGGCATTTTTTCGCCATTTACCGGGTTAATGGCATAAGCCCCCGTGAACACGCCTGATTTATCCTTGGCCAAGTCTGTTCTTTCCAAATCGCTTTTATGTTTCACTTCATCTAAATAGGCTTCAACCGCCGCCCTTTGATCAGCCGACGTAATCTTATCGACAAACGGATGTTCAGGTGCCAATACCGCATATGTTGCACCGAATAACGTATCAGGACGAGTCGTGAACACCGTGAATGTTTCATTAAAGCCATCGATATTGAATGTAACCTCCGCTCCCTCGGAACGGCCAATCCAGTTACGCTGCATATCCTTGATGTTTTCCGGCCAATCCACATCATTCAAATCGTCGATCAAGCGGTCTGCATACGCAGTGATACGAAGCATCCACTGTTTCATCGGGCGGCGCTCAACCGGATGGCCTCCACGCTCACTTTTCCCATCGATGACTTCTTCATTAGCCAATACCGTACCAAGTGCCGGACACCAGTTAACGGCCACTTCATCAATATATGCAAGGCCCTTTTCATATAATTTCAAGAAGATCCACTGAGTCCATTTGTAATAGTCGGGATCTGTCGTATTTATTTCGCGATCCCAGTCATAAGAAAAACCTAGGGCTTTGATTTGGCGGCGGAACGTGTTGATGTTGTGCTCCGTGAATTCGGCTGGATCATTCCCCGTATCGATCGCATATTGCTCTGCCGGAAGTCCAAAAGCGTCCCAGCCGATCGGATGCAATACATTATATCCCTGCGCACGTTTCATCCGTGCCAGGATATCGCTTGCCGTATAACCTTCCGGGTGCCCTACATGAAGACCTGCCCCTGAAGGATATGGGAACATATCCAGCGCGTAGAATTTGCGTTTGCCGCTTTCTTCACCCGTCTTGAATGTCTTATTGCCTTCCCAATACTTTTGCCATTTCGTTTCTATGCTCCTATGGTCAAAACTCATATGATTTCCTCCTAATTTCCGTATAAAAAAACAATAAAAAACCCCTCATCCCAAAATAGGGACGAGAGGATTATGTATATCTTCCCGCGGTACCACCCACATTGGCGATAGCTAAAATCCGCCCAGCTTAAAATATCCGTAACATGGATTAAACGCCAGGCATTACTTTTCACCTTCACACCCGGGACTCCAAGGCGAGTTCACGACCATCCCAGGTTGACTTGCACCACCCGTCAACTCTCTTTACTGGTTTAAACCGCTACTATTCCTCATCATAGTCTTTATGAGAATATTGGATTTTATTACATTCTAGTCAATTTCAACGATAATTGCAATAGCCGTACATAAACATTATCGACAGGTTTTACATTATATATGCGAATTCAAGAAAAATCGTGCAAAAAAGGGAGCTATTCATTCATAGCTCCCTTGCTTCCATTTAATGTCGCAGTAAAGTCATTTCATTCCTCAATTGATTCAACTGCTGCTTCATCCGCGAAAGCATTTCCCGTTGCTGGTCATTCGAACTGGCATACAATCGTTCCATATCCGTCAAAGCCTCTTCGATATACCTTTGCGAATTTTGAAATTGTTCATCATCATAATGCTCCTGTCGTGAGGCCTCATTAAATTCAAACTCTGCAAAATGGAGTGCCCCTTCACATTGCTCTAAAAAATGATCGACGGATTGTCTGGTTGCCATTTCAAACCCTCTCCTTCGCGTCTCATTTGGATGATTCGGAATCATCTTTTCTAGTTTGAGCAAATGACGGGAGGATTATCATTTTTTTTTGAGCAATCAACCTTTATCCCAAAACTTCTCACCTTGATGGGAAATGAACTGCTCGATCCATTCGGCAAAGCCCATATGGAGCTTCTCGCCTTCTTCAAAATCATCGATATGGCCTTTTACCATTAAATACTCCTTATCGCCTTTAGCGACAGCTTCCCCATCGATGACGATATTATCTTGATAAATGCAGGCCACTTTATAGCATCCCTCGTAGGAATTTTCATATGTGTAATTAATAATATCATCCAAGCTGTATAAATCATTTTCTCCGCCCGATTCCACATTATCGAACAGGCGGCATCCATTGGTTATTTTTAAAAACTCCTTATAATCCTCGGGCAGAAGCAGTCCGGTTTTCTTTTCAAAGGAATGAATTTGTTCATCCGAAGCAGGTGAATTGAAGGTGCAAGTGGCTTTGTATATGAATCCATCTTCATTTACTTCGATCACCTGATTATTTTCGGCTAATTTCTTTTTCATTTGATTAATCGCTTCTTCAACTTGACCGGTCATGTCCATCAGCTCCCGATTCGATATAGTCTTCAAAGATAACTGGAAATAGCAGCAAAATGTTTAGCCCTCAAGTATACAGTATACGCTTATTTTTCAAAAAAAGACCTAGCTGCGAGAATGTTGTATAATATATGTTGCGATTTAATTTATTTAGGAGGTTGCTGATTTGAATCAGGCAAACCCGTTTATATATGCAGCGGATAACAAACGATATCATACATGGAACTACCACCTGAGGGAACATTTTGGACATAAGGTTTTTAAAGTTGCCCTGGACGGCGGTTTTGACTGCCCGAACCGTGATGGCACCGTCGCACATGGCGGCTGTACCTTCTGCAGTGCCTCAGGCTCTGGTGACTTTGCGGGCAGCAGGGTTGAACCCCTCGACGTCCAGTTTAAGAAGATCAGCGAACGGATGCATCATAAATGGAAAGATGGAAAATATATGGCCTATTTCCAGGCGTTCACCAATACACATGCCCCAGTGGAAGAGCTTCGCGAGAAATATGAAAGTGTATTGATCCAGGAGGGTGTCGTCGGACTTTCCATTGCGACACGTCCGGATTGCCTTCCAGATGATGTAGTCGAGTATTTAGCCGAATTGAACGAACGGACCTATCTTTGGGTGGAGCTGGGTCTCCAGACGGTTCATGAAAAGACCGCGACAATGATCAACCGTGCCCATGACTTCGATTGCTACAAAGAAGGCGTCGATAAACTGCGGAAGCACGGCATCCGCGTATGCTCCCATATCATCAATGGCCTTCCTCAGGAAGATTACGGCATGATGCTGGAAACCGCCCGGGAAGTCGCCAAACTCGATGTGCAGGGGATAAAGATCCATTTACTTCATTTATTAAAAGGGACACCGATGGTCAAACAATACGAAAAAGGCCTGCTCGAATTTCTTGACCGTGACGATTATGTCAGCCTGGTATGTGACCAGCTGGAAATAATCCCTCCAGAAATGATCGTTCACCGCATTACGGGTGACGGTCCGATCGATTTGATGATCGGTCCAATGTGGAGCGTCAATAAATGGGATGTCTTGAATGCCATTGATGCCGAATTGAAACGCCGTAACAGCTGGCAAGGAAAAAATCATCATACGGAGGTACAATCATGAAGCTTGACCGAATTTTGCCATTCGCTAGGATTCTGCTGGAAAAAACGGTCCATCCCGGGGATATAACCATTGATTGCACGATGGGCAACGGTTTTGATACAGTCTTTCTTGCAGGACTTACAGGTGAAAGCGGACATGTCTATAGTTTTGATATTCAGAAAGAAGCGATCCAAACCACAGCAGCGAAACTAAAGGCTGAGAATTTACAAGAGTGCTGCACCCTCATTCACGATGGGCATCAACATTTGAATAAGTACATCAGAAAAGAGCATTCCGGAAAGGTCACGGGTGCCATATTCAACCTGGGCTACCTTCCTGGCGGTGACAAATCAATCATCACCCAAGCCGATACGACGATATCAGCCATTGAACAGCTATTCGAACTGCTGGCGCCTGAAGGCCTCATCATCCTCGTCATTTACCATGGTCATCCAGGGGGATCGGCAGAACGGGATGCATTGATGGATTATGTACAGAACTTCCCTCAACAGAAAGCCCATATCCTAAAATACGGGTTCATCAACCAATCAAACAATCCGCCATTCATTGTCGCGATTGAAAAGAGATGATGACTTTTGACACCGTTCAATCGAACGGTGTTTTTTCAATCCCAAATCGTAGAAACAAAATTACCAATCACAACATTTTGAATTTTTCGTCTATAATGATTATAATGATAGAAAATAGATAAGAGGGTGCAGAAAATGGAACATTTGCCTACTTCATTACTGACGGATATATTGACTGAAAAAATCAAAAGGGATTCAAGTGTACAATACGGGGAGTTTGTCAGCTCGCTTAACACGTTGACAGAAAACCAAAAAACCATGGAGGACCTCAAACAATTCGATCACCATTTTGATAGGTTCCTGCCACAGCTCGATTTAATGATTTCCACTCAAAACCATGAAGCGATCATGAATATGAAAGCGACGCTCTTGGACCTATTCGCCAATGACTTAACCTTCAAATCCATTTATCTTCTATCCACCGCATTATCCAATAAAAAAGAACTTACACACTTGAACCAATTAATGTACCCGGTTACTTTCTGGGCACCGGTGATCAAGTCGAACGAGTTGCTTAAAAACGCAGGCTGATTCAAATAAAAAACTGCCGAAGGTCCAACCTCGGCAGTTTTTTATTTATCCTGAAGTATGTACTGATCAAACGACATACCCTAATATTTTTAAACGGTTTTCAACAAAACTCAGCGCATATTGAAATACATCATCACGTTCTGGTTCATTGAAGATTTCATGATATAGCTTCGGCCATTCCTTATATTGCTTTTCACTGGCCAAGTTATAATTAAACCACTCACGAACCGCCTTCTTGTTCACGACTCGGTCATCTCCGCCCTGCATGACCAAAAGCGGCACATCCTGAAATTCAGGAATCTCTTCAAAAGCATCCTTCATGGCCTGTGCAAGCTCGCGATACCAGCGAACCGAAACCTTTGTGATATATAATGTATCGTTTCTATCAGATTCACGGATTTCCGCACTTCTCGTCGCCATTTCAGGTGTCAATCCAGATTCAACCCTGAACTTAGGCATCACGATGTTCAAACCATGCGAGATGGTTGTCAGGAACTTCGGCGGCTTCGTCATGAGGCCCAAGCATGGAGAAGAAAGAATCACCCCTGCAATGTCCCATTCCTCTTCCTGAAGAAGGCGTATTGAAATCAAACCGCCCATGCTATGTCCAAGTAAAAAAACCGGCAACGAATATTCGTAAGCCTCTTCTATCCAGCTTTTCACTTCGTCCAAATACTCATCAAAGGAATCGATATGTCCCCGGTAGGCGCGAGTTGTCATACCCTGCCCAGGAAGGTCGCCCATGACGACATGGTATCCAGCCGAAAGCCACATTTGTGTTACCCACTTATAACGTCCATGATGTTCCATTGCCCCATGAATGATGACAATGACGCCCTTTGCGTCTCCTTCTGTCTCCCATTTCCACATTCGAAATCCCCCTTTCACTTTTCACTTGTTGTGTACGATCCATGATAGTAAAAATAATATATATAAATTATAACCATATTCGTGATTTTCGACAAAAAAGAAATCTAACAAGTTGTACATTGCTATTATAAATAGCCAAGTGTATTTGCATACGGTATATTAAAATAATACATAAAAACATTCACTTCGGAAAGGAAATGATTGAAAATGATTATTTATCCGTATAAAGGCAAAGAACCTGAAATCGCCGAAAGCGCTTATATCGCTGAGAATGCTGTCGTGACAGGTGACGTCAAAATTGGCGACGAAACATCCATTTGGTTCAATTCCGTCATCCGCGGTGATGTATCCCCAACCATCATCGGGAAAAAAGTCAGTATACAGGATAACAGCGTCCTGCACCAAAGCCCAAATAATCCATTGATCATCGAGGATGAAGTAACCATTGGCCATCAGGTCATTTTACATAGCTGTAAAATCCGTCGAGGAGCTCTGATCGGCATGGGATCGATTGTACTGGATGAAGCCGAAATCGGCGAAGGAGCCTTCATCGGTGCCGGCAGCCTCGTTCCCCAAGGTAAAGTCATTCCACCGAACATGCTGGCATTCGGACGCCCAGCTAAAGTCATTCGCGAAATCAACGAAGAAGATCGCCAGGATATGGAACGCATCGTTCGCGAATATGCCGAAAAAGGACAATACTATAAAACAGCGGAACGAATAAAGTGAATTGACTGAAAGTTACGAGTATTATACTCAAACTCACGAGTATTTGCTACAAATTCACGAGTAAACTGCTCTGACTCACGAGTAAATGGCTCAAATTCACGAGTAAACCGCTATAATTCACGAGTAAATGGCTCAAATTCACGAGTAAACCGCTCTTATTCACAAGTAAAGCTACAATATCACGAGTAAACTGCTCTGACTCACGAGTATTTCACCCAAACAAACTGTAAACGACCCTGAATCACGCGTATTGCACGTAAGTTGAATTTCTTAGGGATTTCTTGAATTATTCCCGCTGACGGCAAAATTAATCCACAAAAAAAGGTGCCCCGCAAATTGCGGGACACCTTTTTTATATGATTTACGCTTGTGCTTTTAATGTTTCTGCTTTGTCCGTGCGTTCCCATGGAAGATCGACATCTGTACGGCCAAAGTGTCCGTAGGCAGCTGTTTGTTTGTAGATCGGGCGACGAAGGTCAAGCATTTTGATGATGCCAGCTGGACGAAGGTCGAAGTTGGCGCGAACTAGGTCAACAAGGACTTCTTCGCTAACTGTACCAGTTCCGAACGTATCAATTGAAATCGATACAGGCTCTGCCACACCAATTGCGTATGCCAATTGAACTTCCGCTTTGTCGGCAAGGCCTGCTGCCACGATGTTTTTCGCAACGTAACGAGCAGCGTATGCAGCAGAACGGTCAACTTTAGTGGCATCCTTACCAGAGAATGCACCGCCGCCATGACGAGCATATCCGCCGTAAGTATCAACGATGATTTTACGTCCAGTAAGACCAGCATCCCCTTGAGGTCCGCCAATTACAAAACGGCCAGTAGGGTTGATGAAGTATTTAGTTTGAGCATCGATCAATTCAGCTGGAACGACTGCTTTAATCACATGTTCTTTTAAATCGGCTTGAATTTGTTCAAGTGTAATTTCTGCATCATGCTGTGTAGAGATAACGATCGTATCTACACGTACAGGACGGTTATTCTCATCATATTCCACTGTTACCTGTGTTTTACCATCAGGGCGCAGGTAAGCAAGAGTTTCATCTTTACGAACTTGAGCCAAGCGGAATGAAAGTTTATGTGCCAATGAAATCGGAAGCGGCATAAGCTCTTCTGTTTCATTGCAAGCAAATCCGAACATAAGACCTTGGTCTCCTGCACCGATTGCATCGATTTCTTCCTCAGACATGTTACCTTCACGAGCTTCCAATGCTTTATCGACACCAGCTGCGATATCGGCAGACTGCTCATCAATGGAACTCAACACGGCACAAGTTTCAGCATCGAAACCGTATTTCGCACGTGTATAGCCAATTCCTTTAATCGTATCACGAACGATACGCGGAATATCCACGTAAGCGGACGTTGTAATTTCACCAGCAACAAGTACAAGTCCTGTTGTTACACTAGTTTCACACGCAACACGTGCATTTGCATCCTTAGCTAGGATAGCATCTAAAATGGAATCTGAAATCTGATCACAAATTTTGTCCGGATGGCCCTCTGTAACAGATTCAGAAGTAAATAGACGTTTCTTTGACATCATATTTCCTCCTTGGAATTTAGTATGTTGTAGGCATAAGCCTGATTTTTACGGAACTCGTTTCCCTCATTAGTTTCAACTATAGACACAGAATTACTTATAAAAAACACAAAAACCTTCCCTGGCAAATGAGGAAAGGTTTAAAATTCTGTCTTCTATCCTTTCACTCTTATCGTTCAAGGGTTTTTTACCTTGCTCAGGTTAGCACCATCACCACTATTCCTTGAAGACCTTCGCTTTATTTTCGGCGATCGATCTTGGAGTCAAGTTCAATATGGCAGGTTGCTGGGTTTCAAAGGGCCTGTCCCTCCACCAACTCGGGATAAGAGAATCCGTACAATTTAAGATATTATCGTATCTGGTTGGAATTTGTCAATGCTTTTCTAAAAAGAACATTTCCGCCCAGTATGGCGTTCATTTGAAAAACATGTTGATACAGCGTATTACAATGCAAAATACGAATAGAAATGTTGGAAATTGCCATTAATAATAAGTATTAAGCAGATGAAAAACGACTTCAACATTGGAAATTATTGCTTACTTACTTCCTATTAAAATAAATTCACTTCATTAAAGTATATGTGATAATCCTGACTCGGTTCCTGCCGGAATAAAATGATTAACGCGACCATCTGAAAATAATCACAAATTAGAAGAAATAGTATAGACTATTTAAATGAATGTGTTATACTAATTGTAATCTAAAAACTTAAACAAAGGAAGGTACCTCATATATGAATTCTGTAGATGTTTCTAATGAGTTACACCAGTTATTAACAGGAAACAATGTGCAAACTCAACTTTCAGTTCCTCAATTGGTCGAAAAAGTATTAAGCAGAAATGAAGGCGTTTTAACATCAACCGGCGCAGTAAAAGCTGAAACTGGCAAATATACTGGTCGTTCACCTAAAGATAAATTTATCGTGGAAGAAGCATCCGTTAAAGATAAAATCGATTGGGGTTCAGTGAACCAACCAATTTCCGAAGATGTGTTCAATAAACTATATAATAAAGTAGTTGACTACCTAAAAGCAAAAGAAGAGATTTTTGTTTTTAAAGGTTTCGCTGGTGCAGACGAATCATCTCGTCTTCCAATCCGTGTTGTTAATGAATATGCTTGGCATAACCTTTTCGCCCATACTTTGTTCATCCGTCCAAATGAAGAGGAACTAAGAGGTCACGAAGCTGAATTCACAATCCTTTCTGCGCCTAACTTCAAAGCAGACCCAGAAGTGGACGGAACCACTTCCGAAACTTTCATCATCGTTTCATTTGAACGCCGTACCATCCTGATCGGCGGAACGGAATATGCAGGAGAAATGAAAAAATCGATCTTCTCGATCATGAACTACTTACTTCCAGAGGCTGGAATCCTTCCAATGCATTGCTCTGCTAACGTAGGACGTGAAGGGGACGTCGCTTTATTCTTCGGACTGTCCGGTACAGGCAAAACAACTTTATCAGCAGATACTAGCCGTAAGCTGATTGGCGATGACGAGCACGGCTGGTCTTCTAACGGCGTATTCAACATCGAAGGCGGCTGCTATGCGAAAACGATCAATCTTTCACGTGAGAAAGAACCACAAATTTTCGATGCAATCCGTTTCGGTGCCGTATTGGAAAATGTTGTTGTTGATCCGGATACACGTGAAGCGAACTATGATGACAGTTCATTGACTGAAAACACTCGTGCTGCTTACCAAATGCAAGCGATTGATAATATCGTGAACCCAAGTATTGCAGGACATCCAAATACAATCATTTTCTTAACAGCTGATGCTTCAGGCGTTCTGCCTCCAATCAGCAAGCTTTCCAAAGAACAGGCAATGTTCCACTTCCTAAGCGGATACACTAGTAAATTGGCTGGTACTGAAAGAGGCGTAACTTCACCGGAAGCTACATTCTCCACTTGCTTCGGTTCACCATTCTTACCGCTTCCAGCTCAACGCTATGCTGAGATGCTTGGTGATAAAATTGACGAGCACAATGCAAAAGTATACCTTGTCAACACTGGCTGGACTGGCGGAGCATACGGAACTGGAAGCCGTATGAAACTTGCTTACACTCGTGCAATGGTACAAGCGGCACTTGAAGGTGAATTAGCGAACATCGAAACGATCAAAGATGATATCTTCGGCTTGGATATCCCGCTTCATGTTCCTGGTGTTCCTGATGAAGTGCTTCAACCAATCAAGACTTGGGCAGATCCTGCCGCTTATAAAGAAGCAGCAACGGACCTTGCCGCACAATTCCGTGCTAACTTCAAAAAATTCGGCAGCGTTCCAAGTGAAATCGAAGAACTTGGCGGACCGACAGCTTAATAAATTGTACACAAAAGGACCAAGCTCTTGCTTGGTCCTTTCAATTTGTCAAAAAAGTTGATTGGACTTGGTTATCCTTCATGGTTTACTTTTTGAATGGATTCCTCAGAAATTTGCTACACTCCTGCCACTGGCTAACCAAGAACCCGCTAGATACATTAGCGAGAGACTTAGCAGACAACAGTGGCCGGAAATGAAGCGGATATCATGCGTGGACCTTAAAAATAAATGCTTCGGAGTCCGAATAGTGAGGTGTAGATTAAATTCGTGAACGGTCGAATATTGTGCCGGTTAGGTCATTTAACTGCGATATCGGTGGAATATTGTGCACTGTTGGTCGATTAACTGCAACAACCGTCGAATATAATGCACTGTAGGTCGATTAACTGCCGTGAACGGTCGAATATTGTGGACTGTTGGTCGATTAACTGCGTCTTCGGCCGAATATTGTGCCCTGTTGGTCGATTAACTGCGACATCGGTCGAATATTGTGCACTGTTGGTCGATTAACTGCAACAACCGTCGAATATAGTGCACTGTTGGTCGATTAACTGCGACAACCGTCGAATATTGTGCACTGTTGGTCGATTAACTGCAACAACCGTCGTATATAGTGCACTGTTGGTCGATTAACTGCGACAACCGTCGAATATTGTGCCCTGTTGGTCGATTAACTGTGACAACCGTCGAATATGTGCACTGTTGGTCGATTAACTGCGTCTTCGGCCGAATAATGTGCACTGTTGGTCGATTAACTGCAACAATGGTCGAATATTGTGCACTATAGGTCGATTAACTGCAACAACGGCTGAATAATGTGCACTGTTGGTCGATTAACTGCGACATCGGCCGAATATTGTGCCCTGTTGGTCGATTAACTGCGTCTTAGGTCAATAAGTACGGTTTAGGTAGAATAACGGCGGCAACGGCCTAATATATGGCTAGCCAAGCCCCCTCCAGATTGTTTGGCGGGGGCTTGGCGGAAAGGGAGCGGATTTCTGAGACCAACTGAAACGTTTCCACAGTTTCTGAAAGGACAAGCTCTCGCTTGTTCCTTTTCTTCAATGATCATCTGTCCTCCGTTCCTCCGCCAGATGATGAAATTCAAAAAGGGCACTGTCATAGTCAGCGCCCCTGAATCCTTATACCTTTATCGATGTTTGTCCAAGTTTTTAGATGATCGCTTTATTCCTGGCTTTTTTCATGGACATCGTTTTGTATTGATATATGTTGCCCAGATTGGCCACCGGGACATCTGTTTTAGTTGCATCAATGCAATTGCGTGTATCCAAAATCAATTTATTTCTCATGAGATTTGATAGATTATCATAATCCATTTGTTTAAATTCATCATGGTCGGTCAGAACAAGTATCAAGTCGGCATCATTTACAGCGTCTTCCACTGATACGACTGGCATCTTTCCAGATTGGACATGCGGGTCATGCAAGGATACATCCATGTTTTCCATCCCCATCAAGATATTGACGACATCAATGGCTGGGCTTTCACGAATATCATCTACATTTCCTTTGTATGCAAGACCGAAAACAGCTACTTTTGGCTTCCGGATCCCCTCTAGCATCATCCTTACGGAATTAACGATATAATAAGGCATCGATACGTTGGTATCGCGGGCCAATTTAATGATTCTCGCTTGCTCTGGTGCCTTTGCAACGACGAAATACGGATCGACCGCTAAACAATGGCCGCCAACTCCTGGTCCTGGTTGGTGAATATTGACACGAGGGTGTTTGTTTGCCATCGATATGACATCCAAAACATTGATATCCAGCTCGAAACAGATTTTCGTCAGCTCATTCGCAAGGGCGATATTGACATCCCTGAAGGTGTTTTCCATCAGTTTGGACATTTCAGCCGTTTTCGCATCCGTCTGAATGATCTCTCCTTGAACGAAGGTTTTATAAACAAGACTTCCTTTATATGAGCATGTTTCCGTGATGCCCCCGACGATACGGTTATTATGAACCAACTCTTCAAGAATCCTACCAGGTAAAACACGTTCCGGACAATGAACGAGGAAAATATCTTTTCCGATGGTAAGGCCCGTCCTCTCGATCATCGGTTTAATATGATCATCCATACTTCTCGGCGCTATTGTCGATTCGATAATGATGACATTTCCTTTTTTGATAAAAGGAAGAATGTTGGAGGTTGCATCCAGTACATGAGTTAAGTCACAAGATTGGTGTATGTCCTTTTTATTTGGAGTAGGCACCGCGATGATGAAAACATCTGCATGTTCCGGGCTTAACGCAGCTCGGAACTTATTGGAAGCAATCACTTCTTCTAATACCTCATCCAATCCAGGTTCTTCGATATGGAGCCTGCCGCTATTCAATTTGGAGATAATTTCAGGATGGATATCCACGCCGACAACATCGACACCGTATTTCGCAAACATTAAAGAAGTTGGAAGTCCTATATAACCAAGTCCGATTGTACAAAGTTTCATATAAACCACTCCTATCTATTTTTCTGCTACACTCAATTTGTTAGGCTGTTTGATAGATTTCGATAAAGATTTCCTTCTCTTGTTTCCAATTGTATTTTTGCCGCGCCTTCAGACAGTTATTGCTCATTTCCGCCCTTTTTTCAGGATGCTTCAATAAGTAATTGACACCTTCGGCAATTGATTTTGGATCATGTGAATCGACACACACACCGATTTTTTCCGTATCGACAACCTTTTGGATTTCAGGAAAGCTGCAAGCAACCACAGGCACACCGCTCATCATGTATTCAAACAATTTATTTGAAGAAGCGGAGTAGTGATTAAAGCAGACATTATTCAATATCTGAAAACCTAAATACGCATTTTTTGTATAATGAAGCAGCTCGTCGACCGGAACCTTCGGCAGGAACTTCACACGATGCTCCAGATTCATGTCGCTTACTTTTTTCATTAAATCATCCTTGATTCTTCCATCTCCGATAAAAACTACCGTCCCGCCCTCGATCATCGGTACAGCATCAACCAATTGCTCCAACCCTCTTCCCATTTGAACGCCGCCTTGGTATAACAAAATCGGTTCATTCTCTGGCAAATCGAGCAGTTCATGCAAATTCACGGCCGTACTTTCCTCGGGATTGGTTGGAATCGGGTAGTTATGGACCACCTTGGGATACAGACCATATAAGTCTTCGTTATACTTAGCTCTCGTATGGTTTTCGGCAATCATTTCATCGACGAACATTAATAGGAATTTCTCCATCATCCCGTAAATTCGGCTATTATATCCCGTTCTGCTCGTTTGTACCTCATGCGAGTCATAAATTAGCTTCTTCCTTCTCAACCATTTACTGCTGATCGCTCCCTGCATGAGCGTATTCAAGTCATTTGAATGATAAAAATCATATTTCCTTTTCCGGCCATGATAGATCATTTGACCAAAAATGTAGCTCCTTGTTAATAGTGTCGGCAGCTTCGTTTTAGTGATCATCAGGGTGCCCATCGCAAGGAGTGCAAATGAACCGAACAGTATTGCCGATCCCAACCAGCCGTTGATCAAGTTCAAGTTCCATAACGTATTCCAGACCAATAAGGCCAACAGAACGATTTCAAACTTCTTTTTCTTCAATTTGCCTACGATCCTGAGAATCCTATGAAGCGCCTCCCAGCGGTTATTCACCCTGGTGACAGAGAAACCATTTTGGTGTTTCTCCTTTTTGGGCAAACCCTCGATTTTCCAGTTATGAATGGCAATTAAATCGACTTCATAACCCGCTTCAGTAAGTGCTGTGCATTCTCTTAGAACCCTTGCATCGTTTGTAAAGTGATTCCACACGAACATACATACTTTCTTCGCCATGTTGTCCTCCACTTCCGGATTTTTCAGCCTGACGCTTCCATCACATTGATGAGACCTTTAATATTTTTAGACCATTGAAAATGTTGTTTAGCATACCGATGACCGTTTTCCCCTAGTTCTTCACGAAGGGCTGGATCTGAGGCCATGGTCAAGATATGCTGACAGATTTCATCAACATTCCTGCTCTCTGCCACAAGCCCGCATTTCGCCTCTGATAGCATCTTTTTGGCCCTGCCGTCCACATCACCGACAATGGGTATTCCGACACACATATAATCGATGATTTTACCAGGCAGCACCTTATTGAAAACTTCTTTTTCAACCAGGCTCACATAGGCAATATGGGACGATGAAACTTCATGAAGAGTCACTCTTCGATTCATCGCATTAATCATTTTAATATTTGTCAGCCCTCTAGAGCTTATCTCCTTCTCCACTTCGGATATCCGATATCCATATCCAATCATCGAGAACTCGATTTGTTTATGTTCCCTTAGCTTTTCAGCTACGGCTATCAGTTTTTTCAAGTCCTGGGCCAGTCCGATATTCCCAGCATAAACAACCTTGATTACCTTTTCCGATACGGGTGTAAGTAAATTCTTTAACGTAAGCTCATCCGCAGTAAGCGAATTGGGGATGTATTGGATGGCCTCTTCCTTGACTCCCTTTGCAACGATATAATCCCTGAAACCAGGACTATTGATGATAATAAAATCTGAATGCCGATATAGCTTCCTTTCCAGGAAAAAAGCGACTTTCAAAACCCACTTATTAGTAAATACTCCTACTCCTATCAACGATTCCGGCCATAAATCCCTGACATCGGTAATGAGTTTCGCCTTCATCTTTTTCTTGGCGATCAAAGCCGCCATTGTCGGGAAGATCGGCGGGGTCGTGGCAAACACATAATCATATTTTTTTTCGAGACGGATGATTGTATAAATGAAAAGCCACATCGCTTCAAGATAATGAAGCAACCGCTTTCCCATATTGCTTGTATACCTCTTCACTTTGTCCGGTTTAATCCTGATGACATCTTCTTCAATGCTTTCTTCATCCCAAAACTTTGTATCTTGATATAAACTTTGATTAGGATAACTCGGCTTCAATGTGATGACCGTTACCTCAAATCCGTTTCTTTTCAAATGGAGATATATATTTTTCATTCTATTTCCCGCACTTCCGATTTCCGGATAAAAGTTTTGCACGATCATCAGGACGCTTTTCATATTCGCCTATCACCTCTATTCTGCTGTGCTTTACTTCCTGCTTTATATTGTAAATGCCAGATATTAACTGAAGGTTAAAGAAATATAAAGTCCTTATTAATATTGTAAAAATTCTGTTAATTATTGTTTCGTTTTTATATTTCCCATGAACTTCCCGTTATAATGAGGGAGACATTCAGAAGGGGAGGAAATGAGCATGCCTAAACAACGTATTAAGGTCATGACCGTATTTGGTACAAGACCAGAGGCTATCAAAATGGCACCAGTCGTTTTGGAACTGAAAAAGCATCCAGAAGAAATAGAAACCATCGTGGTGGTCACCGCCCAGCATAGGGAAATGCTCGACCAAGTCTTGCAATGTTTTAAAATAAAGCCTGATCACGATTTGGATATGATGAAGGATAGACAAACATTAGAAGAAATTACAACTCGAGGGCTTGAAAAATTGAGTTCGCTCATGAAAGATATAAAACCGGATATCGTCCTCGTACATGGGGATACAACGACAACTTTCATTGCAAGCTTGGCAGCTTTCTATAATAAGATACAGATTGGTCACGTTGAAGCTGGTCTCCGGACTGGTAATAAGTATTCTCCATATCCTGAAGAAATGAATAGGCAGCTGACAGGCGTTCTGGCTGATTTGCACTTTGCGCCAACTAATCAGGCGGCAGAGAATCTAATTTTGGAAAATAAAAAGAGTGATTGTATCCATATTACTGGCAATACGGCTATCGATGCGTTGAAAACAACAGTACAAAAAGATTATGAACATCCGATTCTATCTGGTTTAAATGGAGACCGTATGTTATTGATGACAGCGCACAGACGGGAAAATATCGGAAAACCAATGGAAGAAATATTCCGTTCCGTCAAACGTCTGCTTGAAGATTACACGGATATCCAAGTAGTTTTCCCGCTACATAAAAACCCGGTTGTCCGTGAAATTGCTTACCGGATTTTTGGTGAAACGGAAAGACTTCACTTAATTGAGCCGCTTGAGGTGCTTGATTTTCATAATTTTGCAGCGCACGCCCATCTAATATTGACAGATTCTGGAGGAGTACAAGAAGAAGCTCCCTCACTCGGCGTTCCTGTCCTTGTGTTACGAGATACAACAGAACGTCCGGAAGGAATCGATGCTGGTACTCTTTTACTGGCAGGAATTGAGGAAGAACGAATTTATCAATTAGCCACAAACTTACTTACAAATGAAGAAACCTATAAAAAAATGGCGACTGCTTCCAACCCATACGGAGATGGATTCGCTTCAAAACGCATAGTTGAAATCCTATTGAAGCATTGCGGAATGAAATCCCCCCTTCCATTATGAAAAATCAAATAGTGAGAAAAGCCTGTCACGTAAGCGGCAGGCTTTTTCTTTTCAGTCAGATTATGAAACGGCTGCTTCCATTTTCATTTGCCCTTTTATTAGCGCCGGATTAACGCAAAGAGTACATAACTAATTTAAATTTGAAAATGCTAAATACATATGTGATAGTTTGGGAGATCAAAGTTTCATTGAAGTCAATCGTATATGTTAAAACCTGCTTGGAGGTGTTGTAATGTTCGGGAAAGATCCTAAGTGTGGTAAATGTGGTAAAGAAATTAAGGGGGATGAAGTCGTTCTTGTGAAAATACGTTATCCGAGGATGACTGAAATAAAAGCATATTAAAAAAATGAAGGACGTTTCATCTGCGAAGCTTGTTTTGATAAGAAAATTTGTTTTTAATTTATTTGATGGCTGAACATGAAAATGCAGCTAAGTCCCCGTGAATATAAAGGAGGATAAGATCTCCCTGTCGAATTGATAGTCATGACACGAAACAGGAGGATTAGTATGAAAAATCAAGTTACCCCCTATTTAATATTCGATGGACAAGCAAAAGACGCATTAGCCTTTTATGCAGAGGTATTTCATGCAGAGATTACCGATATGCAAACTTACGGGGAAGCTAATTTCCCAACACCTGAAGAAGCGAATGACCTTGTTCTGCATGCCAAAATCAAAAAAGGCGATTTGTTGATCATGGTATCCGATACGTTTCCAGGCAATCCCTTTGAAGCCGGGAATAATGTTGCATTGGTTCTCGAATGTGAAAGCGACACGGAAATCAAGCATTTATATGAGGTTATGTGTGATCAAGGATTATCCTTAATGGAATTGCAAGATACCTTTTGGGGAGCTAAGTATGGTAAGGTCAAGGATAAATTCGGCATTCACTGGGACTTGAATTTCACAAAATGAATGTAAAAATGGCCGAAAATACGATTTGTATCCCCGGCCATTTTTAATAGAATCAATCGCAGATACGATGCATCAAAACACATGAAAATAATTAAGGACATTTTTTCCAATCAATACAATCGTGACACAAATGAATAATATTCGTACATAGGAAGCACCTTTTTTAATTGCGAAGTTCGTTCCTACCAGTGCTCCTGCGACCATTGCCAGACCCATCGGAATTCCATAGGCAAAATTAACGGTCCCCAAAGATAAGAAAATGATAAGTGCGGCAATATTGCTTCCAAAATTCAATATTCTTGCATTCCCGGCTGCCTGGACAAAATCAAACCCGATGATCAACAATGAAAATAATAAAAAGGAACCTGTGCCTGGTCCAAGAAAACCATCATAAAAACCAATCGCAAATATTATGACAATCAAAAGAATCATTTTCTTCCTTGTCAGCCCTTTATACTTTGCATCTTTGCCCCAATCCTTTTTTACCAACGTATAAATCGCAACAACGACCAATAAAATCAAAATGAGGGGCTTCAGTACCTCTGCGGAAACAAAATGTACAACGTATGCTCCTAACGCCGCTCCAATCACGGTAATCGGAAACAGCTTGATGACAAATTTGAAATCCACTTTTCCAGCCCGAATGAATGAAATCGTACTCGTTAAAGATCCCATAGTACCCGCCAGCTTGTTAGTGGCGAGTGCCGCTGAAGGCGAAATCCCCGTGAACAATAAAGCCGGAATGGAAATTAATCCGCCCCCGCCCACAACGGAATCGATGAATGCGGCAATAAAACCCGCAAGTACTAAAAATAGCAAAGTATAGAGATTGATATCCTCCATGCATTCCCCTTCTTTCAAAAGCATTATCAAAAATGCCATTACTCATTTTTCATATAACCCTTCCTCTGAAATGACAGTGAATCCATGCCGCTTAAGCAAAGCCGCGGTCACTCCATTCCCGACCTTCTTCTCCCCGTTGAATTTCCCATTATAAATCGTGGCACTTCCACAGGATGGACTATTTTCTTTTAAAACGACTAACGTCGCCCCTACCTCCTGGGCTTTCAATAACGTAAGATTGGCTCCCTCTATGTACAATTCCGTTACATCCCTGCCCGACTTTTCAATGACCTTCGCTTTTCCATCAAGGACATCCCCGCCTTCACCGCCAACTATCTCAGCAGGCTCCCTCGGTGTTGAAAAACCGCCAAGCAACTCAGGACAAACCGCTATAGCCTTTTTCTCCCTCATTAATTCCATAATTCCATCATCCAGGCTATGTGTACCATTGTATCTTACCTCAAGACCCGCTAAACAAGCACTCACCAAAATCATCAAATCACCCCGTTTCATGCACTTTCCACCATTTTACCACGTAGGTTGGATTTATTGGTGCAGAGGTCGAATTATGGGCGTGTACGGTTGAATTGTTGATGCGTGGGGCGAATTATGGGCGTGTACGGTCGAATTTCTTGATGCGTGGGGCGAATTATAAGCGTGTACGGTCGAATTTCTTGATGCGTGGGGCGAATTATGGGCGTGTACGATCGAATTGTTGATGCGTGGGGCGAATTATGGGCGTGTACAGTCGAATTGTTGATGCGTGGGGCGAATTATGAGCGTGTACGGTCGAATTGTTGATGCGTGGGGCGAATTATGGGCGTATACGGTCGAATTATTTGGGCGTGGGGCGAATTATGAGCGTGTACGGTCGAATTATTTGGGCGTGGGGCGAATTATGAGCGTGTACGGTCGAATTTCTTGATGCGTGGGGCGAATTATGGGCGTATAAAGCCCGAATCATTCGCACATCTGGTCGAATTCTGCCACAAATCAAAAAAAGCGCTTGCAGCGAAGACGATTCCCGGCAAGCGCTTGTCTATTTAGTTAGTTGAGTTCAGTGATAGTAGTTGGTACGTAATGATGGTCTTTTCACTGGTCCATTCAATTTTTTGGATAACGGCTGTTCCGCTTGAGTCAGATTGAATCGTCTTGCGGACATCGATTGGAATATCGATAGGGTATAACCTGTAACCATCTTTCGAGAGCCGAAAAATGTTTTCTTCTTCACGGGTTTCGTTCCCTTTTGTAACGATCATGGTATTTAGCTCCATAGGCATGCCCATGTGTATCTCCTCCTCTTGCCAATATATACTTCATTCTATCATTATTCGGTTTTACTTTTCATCCAAGATGTTAAATCTTCGACTACTTTTCTGTTCACGGCCGGCGGGAAGTAATGTGTGAATTGAGGGAAATACCAGCTTTCGACCTCTTTGTCATGCATTTTCAGCCTTTTTTCCAACCTGTACGCGTGTTCAATGGCGACATTATCATCTTTTTCACCATGAATGATCAATACGGGTACATTCAAATCTTCAATCGCAAACAATGGCGTACGGTATTCATATTGATCGGGGCATTTTTTAGGTGTACCGCCGATGACCCGCTTCATCATCCGACGCATATCGACACGTTCGACATATGTTAAAAACATATCCGACACTCCACCCCATGTGACGATCGACGCTGCATTCCTGCAGTATATCCCCGTCCAAAGCGCCATGATGCCGCCACGAGAAAATCCAAGGATATGAATGTGATCCTTGTTCACTCGGGGATGCTGTTCAAGAAGATTGAATCCTGATATCGCATCGAATCTATCTTCGCCTCCAAAATCCTCATCTCCCTCTCCGCCTTGATTTCCACGGTAAAAAGGGGCAAAAACGATGAAACCTTCTACGGCATACTGCACGATCCTAGCGGGCCTCACCTTGCCTACATTTTTAATCCCGCCGCGTAAATATAAGAAGGCATCATGTATTTCGCCATCAACAGGTTCAGCCAGCAACCCCTTTACCTTCAGGCCTTGTGATATGTACGTAACTGAATAAAGATGGATTCGTGGATGCGGTGATGGAAACCGCCGTTTTGAAATAATCGTTCCGTTCTCCAATTTCCACTCTCCTTTCACTTTAATCTTATTGTAAAACATCCGCTTGTTTTTATCCCCTGCGAGGCATTCACATTTTTTTCTTCCGTTCATACGATAATGTAGGCAAAATACCTATATATCAAGGAGGAAGGAATTTTGAAAAAATGGTGTAAAGCAGGTGTCGTATTTTTACTTTTGTGCATGCTGGTGATCCCGCTTGGAGCATGCGGCAACAAGGAACAGGAAACAACGAAGGTCAGGGTTGCCGAAGTAACCCGCTCCCTTTTCTATACACCACAATATGTAGCGATTGAAAAAGGATTTTTTAAAGATGAGGGTCTCAGCATTGATTTGAAAACGACGGCAGGCGGCGACAAGACCATGACCACGCTTCTGTCCGATGGGGCGGATATTGCTCTCGTTGGCTCTGAAACATCGATTTACGTTCAGGCACAAGGTTCGAGCGATCCCGTCATCAACTTCGCTCAATTAACACAGACGGATGGAACGTTTCTTGTTTCACGTGAAAAAATTGATAACTTCAATTGGGATATGCTGAAAAACTCTACATTCCTAGGCCAGCGAAAAGGCGGGATGCCGCAAATGGCCGGCGAGTTCGTATTGAAAAAACATAACATAGACCCGAAAAAAGATTTGACCCTCATCCAGAACATTGATTTTGCGAATGTCGCAACTGCCTTTGCTTCCGGAACCGGCGATTTTGTTCAACTGTTCGAACCAACGGCCAGTGTGTTTGAAAAAGAAGGAAAAGGCTATATCGTCGCATCTTTCGGTTCCGAGTCCGGGCATCTTCCCTATACAGTTTATATGGCTAAGGAAAGCTATTTGAAAGAAGACAAAGAGACTGTCGAAAAATTCACGAGAGCATTGAAGAAAGCACAGGATTGGGTTCAGGAAAATGATGCTGCTGAAATTGCGGAAGTCATTCAGCCGTATTTTGAAGATACCAATATCGAAACGATGGAAACTGTCATCAACCGTTACAAAGAACAAGGTTCCTTTGCCACCGACCCCATCCTTGATGAAGAAGAATGGAATAATCTGCAAAACATCATGGATGAAGCAGGCGAGCTACCTTCACGTATAAGCCATGAAGAGCTGGTCAATACCGATTTTGCTGAAGAAGTCACAAAATAGCAGAGCTAAAGGTAAGGAGGATGTCAGATGAGCTTTTTAAAAATCCAAGACATTCACCATACTTATTTTTCAAATCAGACGGCAGCGACCGCACTAGCGGACATTTCCCTCGACATTGAAAAAGGTGAATTCGTCTCTTTTCTAGGTCCGAGCGGCTGCGGAAAAACCACCCTGCTTTCCATCATCGCCGGGTTATTTCCGCCCACTGCAGGAAAGATCCTGCTCGAAAACAAACCGCTGAAAGCCAACAGTGACCTTTCAATCGGCTATATGCTGCAGCAGGATTATCTATTTCCATGGAAGACGATTGAAGAAAATATATTATTAGGATTGAAACTGATTAAAAAAGATGAAGGCCTTGAGAGAATAAAAACGCTGAAACTTTTAAGTGACGTTGGATTGGGAGGCACCGGAAAATTATATCCGCGCGAACTCTCGGGAGGAATGAGGCAAAGGGCTGCACTGGCACGGACACTGGCGGTCGACCCAAAAATCCTTTTGCTTGATGAACCATTTTCGGCTCTTGATTACCAAACGAAGTTGAAACTGGAAGACCTTGTTTTTGAAACCCTGAAATCCTTCGGAAAGACAGCTGTGCTCGTCACCCATGATATCGGTGAAGCCATTGCAATGAGTGACCGCATCTATCTGTTTTCCGCGAATCCAGGAAGCGTGCACAAAACCTTCAAGGTGCCCGATGAACTGCGGGAACTCACGCCTTTCCATGCACGCAACCATCCACAGTATCCGACGCTATTCCAAACGATCTGGAAGGAGCTTGAGAGCCTTGAATATTGAACAGCTTCATAACCAATATAAAACCTCAGTAAAAAAAGAAAACAGGCTCATTCGCTTTTATCAGATCCTGATTTTCATCGTTTTTTTCAGCAGTTGGGAACTTTTATCCAGAATGGAAGTGATCGATCCGCTCATCTTCAGCTCCCCAACTAAAGTGTGGCATCTTTTCATACAAAAATTGGGTGATGGAACACTTCTATCCCATTCCGGAGTGACCCTATTCGAGACCGTTCTCGGCTTTATCATTGGGACACTGCTTGGAACGATCCTGGCATCCCTGCTATGGTGGTCGCCAAGATTATCCAAAACACTTGACCCCTATCTCGTCATTTTAAATGCCATGCCGAAAGTGGCACTCGGCCCCATCATCATCGTAGCATTCGGCCCTGGCTTTCCATCCATCATCTCGATGGGGGCGATCATCTCCATCATCATCACCACCATCGTCGTCTACACCGCATTTCGCGAAGTGGACCCAAACTACCTGAAGGTGCTCCAAACTTTTGGCGCCACAAGAACACAAGCTTTTCGGGAAGCCATATTACCCGCCTCCTTCCCGACGATCATTTCAACATTGAAAGTGAATGTCGGCCTCTCTTGGGTCGGCGTCATCGTAGGGGAATTCCTTGTTTCAGCCAAAGGACTCGGCTACCTCATCATTTATGGCTTTCAAGTCTTCAACTTCACCCTTGTAATGCTTGCCCTAATGATCATTGCCGTATTTGCCACAATCATGTATCAGCTAGTAGAACTGCTCGAGAGAAAATTAATCAAAGACTGACCAAACTGCCGATAAACCTCGGCAGTTTTTCATTCATGCTTGAGATGAAAATCGAATTTAGTTGTGGTTCGGATTGTTTACTTGTGGTTCGGGCGTTTACTCGTGAATTTTGGCGGTTTACTCGTGAGTTTTGCGATTTACTCGTGAGTTTCGACCATTTACCTGTATATTTTGGCGTTTACTCTTGAATTTTGGCGATTTACTCGTGAGTTTTGGCGATTTACTCGTGAGTTTTGGCGGTTTACTCGTGAGTTTTGGCGATTTACTCGTGAATTTTGGCGGTTTACTGGCAAGTTCCAGCGATTCAATCGTTTCTCAGCAAATTTCCCTCATCCAGTCTTGATAAGCTCAACGGTACAATCTCATCTTTCATGATGAAGCTAAACTCCTCACCGAGTTCATCCGGCAATGCTTCCAAAAAGACCGGACCATCCGTTTCCAGGTAATTTTGTTTCTTTTCTACCCCGCTCAACGCAGCATAGTATATCGATTTAACAAATGGTTTGACTGGATGATGTACCTTATATTGTCCCAAAAATTGCAGCTGGCCCACCAGGCCTCCTGTTTCTTCATACACTTCACGTATGGCTGTTTCTTCAATCGATTCCCCTGCTTCCCGTTTACCTCCAGGGAACTCCAATCCCCGTTCTTTGTGTTTGGTCAATACCCAACTGCCCTTATATCTGCTGAGTATAAAAACATGCCAAGACTCTCCAAAGACAGGATTCTCGGAGAATTCGACCTTATATCCGTTCTTATCAAGAAAACGTTTCATTTTTCCCCTTCTCTCCGTATAAGAAATAATGCTATTCCCTTCTCTCATTATATGGGTAAAAAAAACCACTATCCAGCCAGAATCTGCATCACATCAAAAAAACGATGGATCCTCAATATTCGAGGCCATCGTCTGTTGGTTTTGCCTGTAAAATCCCCATGCTTTCTATATGCCGTCTTCCTTCTTCAGTACCTAGGGCATAAATCATCTCGTAAATTTTTTGGAGTGTTATATCCTGTTTATCATTTTCGCGGTCAAAATGATATTGTAGGTATGGGACATGTGCCCGGTAAAAATTTTCTTCCCCTACTGAATAATTATAATCAAATAATTCACGTAATTTTATGATTTCATTATCTGTCGCTTCGATCTCAAAATTCCATGGAGAACTTTCCCTATCTTGTGTTATCTGCCCATTCGGAAGCCAAATGTAATATTTTTTCCTGTTTTCAGACACATCCATCCACCCTTTCCATATATCCTACACTTATTTTTCACGTATTTTCCTACTTCATACAATGGAAAATTTTGTTTACAGAAGAACAAAGATGTTAAATAATAGATTAAAGTATCTTTCAAAGGGTAAAACATATAATAAGCCCAAGCATCCCTTAAGATTTTTATATGCACCCAGAGGTTTTTTTGATAACCTACATATAAAGAGATAACGGATTTCTAATAAATGTGAGGTGAGAGTTTTGAAGTTAATTGAAGAATTATACAATATGTACCGTGATAAGATGACTGGTGATGAAGAAGATATTGATATGCTTACTTTTGCGGTTCTGGAACAGCTTGACCGCAAGGAAATTTTCGAATTGCTTCAAGAGATGGATGATCAAGAACTAACCAATTTAATGGGCCTTTACATTATAGAAACGTTAAAAGGGAAGTTCGCTCAAAATAGTATGAACGACACGAAACCTACACATTTTCCGCCAAGGAATATTCATTAATACATACCTTGTCAGGTGTCCTTCTTTTGATGGATGCCTTTTTTATTGTTTTACCCATAAAAAAAAGCCCTGCCGAAGCAGGGCTTTTCCTAAATCTTAATGTCCTAAATATGCACGCAGCATCCAAGCATGTTTGTTTAAGCTTTTCTTCATGCCTGTCAGCATATCAGCCGTAACCGGATCTTCTTCTTCGGCAACTTCGATGATTTCAAGGAACTCTTCGGAAAGCTTCTCAAAATCACTGATGACGCTTTGAACCATATCTTCTGTATTTTCATTACCTGTCGCTTCTTCGATCGTCGTTAATTCCAGGTACTCTTTAAGCGTAGCAACCGGCTTTTCACCAATGGCCAATAGTCTTTCAGCCAATTCGTCATAGTTGGATGTCACTTCTTTATATATTTCTTCCAGTTTTTGGTGAAGTTCAAAGAAGTGCGGTCCATTCACGAACCAGTGGTAATTATGAATTTTCGTATAAAGAACACTGAAGTTTGCAATTTCCTTATTCACTAAAGTTCCTAATTTTTTCTGAGCCATAAATATCTACCTCCGTAAGTTGGTTATACCTTTATAATTCCCTCTATTCGAAAATTGAAACATTATCTGACTAGGTTCTTATGCTAAAATGAATCTAAATTGTGAACGTTAGGAGCTGTAAAGTATGATTACGGTTTTAGTTATTTCCATTATTGTGATTCTGATTGTATTGGCATTATCGGTCCTAACAATCGGAAAGGGTTACAGCTACAAGCATACAGTGGATCCCGTCGATCCTTTGCCTGAGGATGAGGCGAAAAAAGAAGAACCTGAAAAATAAAAAAAGTTCCTGTCACAAATGGACAGGAACTTTTTTTATTAACCAAAAACTTTATGAAGATCTTCTTTATCTTGTGCAAGCCAGAAATTCATCAATTTCTTAGCTCCTTCAAGATCATGCAATTTTGCTTGGCCGCATTGTTTTTCATTTGCAGCTGGAATTTCGGTAATTGTAACAGCATCCTTGAATGTATCTTCAAGAACATCGATGATTTCCGTCACTGTCGGCTCACCGCTGACAACAAGGTAATATCCCGTTTGACATCCCATTGGCGATATATCGATTATATCAAAATGATCGTAGCGCTCGGAATGCTTACGGATATTGAATGCAAGCAAGTGTTCCAGGGTATGGATCGTATCCGGCTTCATCGCTTGTTTATTCGGCTGGCAAAAACGGATATCAAATTTATTAACAACACCGTCTGTTCCGACCTTATGGACACCGCAATGTCTAACATATGGGGCTTTAACAGCATTATGATCTAATTCAAAGCTTTCAACTGAAGGCATTTAATTCACTCCTTAATTGTATGTCATCTCTATTTTACCTTGAATAACAATATATTTCATCCTTTAAAATTAATTCTCATTATATCACTCGGAATATCTACATGCTTATTCCTTTTTTACCCTTATTGGAAATTTAGAAAATATGCTATAATTAAGGGTAGTGAATTTACTCGAAAAGAGATGAAAGCATTGTGTTGAAAAAAATATTAATGGGAATCATTCGTTTTTACCAAGTTGCTATTTCTCCAATAAAGCCGCCTACCTGCCGTTTTTACCCAACTTGTTCCCATTATGGTTTGGAAGCGATCAATCGATTCGGACCTATAAAAGGAAGCTGGTTAGCACTCATCCGCATTCTTAAGTGTCATCCGTTTCATCCAGGGGGCATTGACCTTGTTCCTGAAAAAAAAGAAAAAAGTGAGGACCAATAGAAAAAAACCTTGCTTTCTTTTGCAATCTTTTGTATCATACAGAAGTCAAATCGTAATCATTTCGTTTTTACCATATAACATTCAAATCGTAATCAATACGAATTATAAAGGAGCATTTCATATGAAAATTCGAGCATTGCTCTCACTTTTCCTTGTTACTGCGGTATTTCTGTCAGCCTGCGGCAATTCGAAGGGAGAATCGAGTAAAGAAGAAACCAAGGATGCCTTGGATATATATACGACGGTTTACCCTTTACAATACTTCACGGAAGCCATTGGCGGGGAGTACGTAAATGTCGAGACGGTTTATCCTCCCGGAACGGATGAACACTCATTCGAACCCTCTCAAAAAGATATTGTAAAAATGGCTGAGTCAGACCTATTTTTCTATATTGGCTATAATCTTGAAGGCTTTGTAACCAAGGCTGAACCAATTCTAAGCAAAGAAGGCGTCAGCACAATTGCGGTGGGCGAAACGGTTCATCTTGATGAAGATGAGCATGCACATGAAGAGGAACATGCACATGAAGAAGACGGTCATGACCATGGGGGCGTTAATCCGCATTTATGGTTAGATCCCATCTATTCCATAGACATGGCAAAAACCATCAAGGACGAATTAACAAAAAAAATGCCGGAACAGGAAGAATATTTCAACGATCATTTCAACGAGCTTTCCGAAAAGCTTGAGGCACTTGATGAAAAATTCGCTACGACAATCGAGTCAGGCCGTACCAATAAGATCATCGTTTCCCATTCTGCATATGGTTATTGGGAGGAACGCTATGGATTGAAACAAATTGGCGTCACAGGACTAACGTCTTCAAACGAACCTTCTCAAAAGGAACTGGGGAAAATCGTAACGATGGCTGAAGAAGAAGACTTGAACTACGTCATCTTTGAGCAAAATATCAGTTCTAAACTAACCGAGATCATCCAAAAGGAAATGGGAGCGAAATCACTTAAGCTCCATAACCTTTCCGTGTTGACGGATAAAGATATCGAAGCCGGTGAAGATTACTTCAGTATTATGGAAAATAATGTAAAGACATTACAAACTGCATTACAATAGGAAAAAGAGGGGGCCCTTTTGGGTCCGCTCCTTTTTTTGTCCCCATTATTTAGTTATTCCTTTAAATGTTTCTCACGGATCTTTTCCATTTTCGTCATCAATTCGGTTCCAATCGTTTGTTCGAATTCCGGATAAATGACAGTCATCTCATCCATCCATTCTTTCTTTTCTTCATCTGACAGTGTATAGATGTCGATATTCGATTTTTGCTGGATTTCCTGAAGCTGTTCCTGGTTCAATTCATTTGATTTGATCCATAGCCATTTCGTTGTATCATCCATCGCCCGTTGAATTTGCTGCTGAATATCCAAAGGGAGTTTGTTCCAAAACTGTTTGTTTATCATGACTACATACCCTAAATAGCCATGGTCACTGATCGTTAAATATTTTTGCACCTCATATAATTTCTTGGAATAGATATTGGAAATCGTATTTTCCTGACTGTCCGTCTCATTGATTTCAAGGCTTTTAAACGTTTCGTTAAACTCCAGCTCAGAAGTTGTCGCCCCAAAATGATTGAATTGGCTTTTCAGGACTGCACTTGGCATGATTCTAAAATTCTTTCCTGCAAAATCACTTGGATGCCTTATCGGTTTACTGCTTGTAATCTGTTTATAGTTATTCGACCAAAATGCGAGTCCCTCGATATCGATGGTGTTCAGCTGCTTAAGCAGCTCTTCCCCCACTTCCCCATTCAATGCTTCCTGCAAGGCAGCGTCCGTTGGAAAGACATAAGGAAGGTCCAATAGCATCCATTTCTTTGATAAGCTCGTAATTTTAGATGCAGTCGGAGCAATCATCTGCACCTTGTTTTCTTGTAACGCTTCGATTTCTTCATGATCACTATATAATGACTGATTAGGATAAACTTCGATTTTGACACGATGATCTGTATATTCATCTACCAGTTTGGCAAATCGGTTCGCAGCTAGCCCTTTAGGTGTATTTTCGGCAACGACATGACTGAACTTAATCACGATTTGATCCTTCATCCCGACCTGCTCCTCATCCTTCGGCAAATTGAAACCGAAGCCTGAAAAGAACGATTGAAACGATATATACACAGCTATCAACAGCCCCAAGCCAATTAATAAGAAGTACCCCCATAATGCACGCATACCGACAACTCCTCACCGCTCACTTCACATTATCACTATTCTATCACAGCTTTTTACTGTCGTAATACAATGCGCGAAAAATAGCGAAAAGTGGTAGAAATTCTGTTACTATAAAGTATAGAAGTAATGGAGGAAAAACAATGGATAAATCCTTTCATATGCCCATTCAAATTAAAATCACCCTGCTATCATTCGTAATCGTCGCTTTTTCGATACTAATAGGCGGGATTTTTATATTCGGAAATATCGTTTCGGTCAGGGAGGATGAAATCGGCAAACGCTCCATGATCACTGCCCATACTATCGCCGAACTCCCTGAAGTACAAAAATTGGTTCGTGAGCCTGAAGGATGGACTGAGCTTAATCCGATTATTGAAAACTTAAGGAAAATCCATCAAGCGGATTATATAGTTGTACTCAACAATCAGCATATACGCTATTCCCACCCGGTGTTTAGTCAATTGGGGACCCCATCCAGCAGCAGCGACGAAAGCGCTGCGTTCGCTGAACACGAATACCTTTCAAAGGCCGCTGGGGAACTTGGCATTTCCATCCGCGCCTTTGTCCCGATCCTCGATAAAGATAGAGAGCAAATCGGCGTCGTACTGGTTGGGAATATCTTGCCTACGATACCGGAATTAATCAAGGACCTGAAAGGTGAAATCGCGATTATCCTGGTCCTTACACTTCTATTCGGTGTATGCGGCTCATGGCTCATGGCAAGAAGGATAAAAAAAGAGACCTTCCAACTTGAACCACATGAAATTTCACGGATGTTAGTTGAAAGGACAGCCGCTTTCAATGCGATGCATGAAGGGGTGATCGCCATAGATAAAAATCAGACAATCACGATTTTCAATGAAAAGGCTAAGCAAATATTCAATATTAACGGTGCGGTCATTGGTAAGAATATCAATGATATTATACACGATACCCGTCTCCCGGAAGTGCTTGACCGGACATCTCCCATCTTTAATCAGGAGATCTCGGTTCAAAACAGGAATATTGTAAGCAACCGGGTACCGATAAAGATTGCGGATAAAACGATCGGTGCGGTGGCCATTTTCCAGGATCGCACCGATGTGACGAAGCTAGCTGAAGAGTTGACTAGTGTCAAAGCATTCGTTGAAGCTCTGCGCGTTCAAAACCATGAACATATGAACAAACTTCATACGATAGCAGGTTTGATCCAGCTAGGCAATCTTGACGAAGCGCTGCATTACATTTTTCAGATCACCGAAGAACAAGAGGAATTGACCAGGTTTTTAACGAAGCACATTCACGATGATAATTTAGTGGGGCTGATATTAAGTAAGATCTCCTTGGGTAGGGAACTCGGAATCGAGCTCATCATGGACAAGCACACGAAATTGGACCGCTTCCCCGCTGATTTGGATCATCACGATTTTGTATTGATAATCGGAAACCTGATTGAAAATTCATTCGCAGCGCTAAAGCATTGTTCAGAGGAAACAAAACAGGTTTATCTATCCATCTACCAGGATGAACGTCATTGTCAAATTGTGCTTGAGGATAATGGACCCGGCATTCCAGAGGACATTCATAAAGATATATTCGAGTATGGTTTTACAACAAAAGGTGCGGAAGGATCAGGAATTGGTCTTTATCTAATAGACCAAATTGTAAAAAAAGCGAACGGCGAAATGAAATTCACGACACGCCCTGACGAAGGAACAAGCTTTCTTCTTTCTTTTCCGATGCACGATATAGAGGAGAACCAAAATGACTAACGAAATTCGTGTACTTTTAATTGAAGACGACCCAATGGTCCAAGAGGTCAACAAACAGTTCATCGAGCGCCTTCCTGCCTTTAAAGTCGTTGATACAGCTTCAAATGGGCTTGAAGGGCTGGAAAAAATCAGGCAGTCTAAACCCGACCTTGTCATTTTGGACATCTTCATGCCATCTTTAAACGGGGTTGATACACTTTATCAAATCAGAAAAGAGCAAATGGATGTGGATGTCATCATCATTTCAGCGGCAAATGATCAGAAAACGATCAGAAAAATGATGCAGAATGGGGCTTTTGACTATTTAATCAAGCCATTTAAATTCGATAGGCTTAAACATACGCTGGAACAATACTTCGCTTTTCGGATGGAGGTTGAACCTGACCATCAAATTTCTCAAACCCAGCTCGACCGAATTCTCTTTCAAAATAAAACACATTCTGAAGCGAGTCCGAAATATGATGTTCCCAAAGGGTTGAATGGCGCGACTCTTGAGCAGGTGACGAAGTTCATAAAGACCCAGCCTGGGTCACTATCTGCAGAAGAAGTGGCTGATGGGATTGGAATCGCCAGAGTTACAGCAAGGCGCTATCTTGAATACTTGCATGGCGAAGAAGTCCTTCAGCTTGACGTACAATATGGCAGCATAGGCCGCCCTGTCAATAGGTACCGGCTTAAAAAAACTTAAAACGCATGGGGACCGGCTCGAAATGGTTCCCTTTTTACTTTTACTCTTTACGCACCTGTCTTCCGGTCATATAGGCCCCACTTTCTCTTCAAAAGAAACAGCTCACACTCTTCCAATGCCGTCATTTCTTTAATGACATAGTCCGCCATGCCCCTTTTTAGTAGAATCTCCGCAATAAGGTACGGTTTTTTCTTCATACACTCTCCCCTCCCTTTCCCTTGGTTGCCATTCTTTTAATCTCATTATACAAAATAATCCAATAAAGAAAAAATAGACAAAGCCCCATTTTCGGAAAAAAATTATGGTTTACCCGGCCATTCAAATGATTTTCCTACTCTAAAATCCCGTTTTATAAAGGGACTACTGGAGATAAAAAAATAGTTACAGACTGCAGACGAACTCGATGAAAATCCAGTTTACCTAGAGTTTATTCTAAAGAACATTCCTTGGAATGGAGGGTACGAGACTCCCGCGGGAAAAGCGAGCGTGTCAAGGGAGCCCGCGGAAAGTGAGTTGCCTTACGTCCAATCAACGATCAAATTTTACAAACCCTCAAAAAAAAAGTTCCTGGTTGATTTCAATCATTCGTTCCCTTTCCGCCGACTGTCTGCCAGGCCTCATCAAAGCAGCATCTAGCGTGATCTTGGTTAGCCGGTTATCCGGCAGAAGTGTCGTAAATTTCTTCAATTTAGTAAGAGTTTTAACATGAAAAACAAAGAACTGATTTGTTAGTATCCTATTAAAATCATTTTCCAAAAGGGTGGGGTTTCCGTCCAAGAAAATTCTAATTGGGTGAGTTACATAGACAGGGGGGAGTGAGAGGAGTTAAAGGATTATCAATATTTGATCAAAAGAGGTGGGCAATGCACCTCTTTGATGTTTTCACTTGTACAACTTACTATATGCAGTCAATTCCTTTAGCCGCTTTTCATTGATGGCAAAACCGATTCCAGCTTTATCGGGAACTCGGATCATGCCATTTTCGACAAGTACTTCAGGATCTATTATATCTTCATCCCAATAACGGGATGAAGATGATATATCCCCGGGAATCGTGAATCCTTTTAATGTGGCAAGTGCAATATTATGTGCACGTGAAATGCCAAATTCAATCATGCCACCGCACCAAACCGGCACATCATTTCCCAGACATAGATCATGGATTCGTACAGCCTCCATCCAGCCGCCGACTTTAGCCATCTTAATGCTGATCACCCCACAGCTCTGGAGCGACAGCGCACTTTTGGCATCATGAAATGAATTTATGCTTTCATCAAGGCAAATGGGTGTCTGCAGCTGTTTCTGCAAAAATGAATGTTCCACAATGTCGTCATGTCCCAGCGGCTGTTCAATCATCATCAGCTTAAACACATCAAGTTTCTGAAGGTGGGTGATGTCATCAAGAGTGTACGCTGAATTGGCATCTGCCATGAGCGGTATATGAGGATAAGCCCGACGGATTTCCGCTAAAAACTCCAGATCATTTTGAGGATTGATTTTTATTTTGTAACGCTGATAACCAGATCCGGAAAAATCCTCTATCTGGCGCATCGCATCTTCAATATCACTGGATGCAACGACTACACCAGCGGCCACTTCACTTCGTTCGCCGCCCATCAGCCGTCCGAGGTAGACTCCTTTCTGCTTCGCATATAAATCGAGGATTGCCTGCTCTAAAGCTGACTTCGCCATCCCATTCCGCCGGATTCCGCTCCATAGGTTCGGCAGCTCATCGGGATGCTTGACCTGACTGGCCAATGTCAACGGGATTAAGAAGTCCTCCAATATATGAAAGCAGGTTTTGATCGTTTCCTCGGTATACCAAGGACTTGTAAAAGGTACAGCTTCACCGTATCCAATCAACCCATCCTTATCCATGGCTTCGACAATGATCACTTCCCGACCGCTTACCGTTTCGAGATGCGTCTTGAATGGCCGTTTTAAAGGAGCCTTAATAAGCTTTAGGGTAATGGAGGATAACCTCATTGCCCTTCCCCCATTTCCTTCTTCAATTCTCGTCTCAAAAGCTTGCTTGCGCCATTACGGGGAAGCTCCTTACAAAAAATCACGTTCCGGGGAAGCTTATAGGATGCTAAATATCCCCTGCAATATTCCAATAGTTCACTCTCATCAAGCTCTGCACCTTGTTGCAAGACGACAAAAGCAAGCGGGACCTGTCCCCACTTTTCATCGTCAGTCCCCGTCACTCCCGCTTCGAAAACATCAGGATGCATACCGAGGACGTTTTCAATCTCGGCCGGATAGACATTTTCACCGCCGGAGATGATTAAATCCGAACGTCGGTCAAGCACATATAAAAAGCCTTCCTCATCAAGATAACCAAGATCCCCGGTATAAAGCCATCCATCGGTAATGGCCTGCTGTGTAGCATCCATTCGATTAAAATAACCTTTCGTGACATTCGGACCTGAAACCACGATTTCGCCCACTGCACCCGGTTCACACATCGTGCCGTCTTTCTCTATCCGTAACTGCGAAGGAAACAAAGGCTTCCCAGCTGATCCGATTTTTGACATACTATACTCCGGAGCCAGTGTCACAATCTGTGATGACGTTTCGGTCATCCCATATGTTTGATAGACGGGAATCCCTTTCTCCTTACAGGCTTCAAGTAAATGGACGGGTGCAGGGCCGCCGCCCAACAGGAAACAGCGAAAGGTTTTTGGATAGCTTGTTCCCTTCAAATCCTGAACCATCCTATTCAGCATGGCCGTCACGACCGAAATGATCGTCACGCCATTTTCCTGAATGCTCCGGTTTGCTTCCCGTTCATCGAATCGTTCCGCCAAAACGACTTTCATGCCATAAATCACGTTTTTCATCAGAATGGATAAACCGCTAATATGAAAGATCGGAACCGCACAATACCAAGAATCCTCCTCATGCAATCCAAGGTTCAGAACCGACCCTACTGCACTCCACCAATGGTTGCCGAATGTTTGGATCACACCCTTTGGATTTCCTGTGGTACCTGATGTATACATGATCGTAGCGGTATCCTCAAGGTAAAACTCTTGAAGTATCTCCGCCGTGCCTTCATCCGGCAATCCTTCCATTAAATGAAGGTTCAATTCCGGAAGAATCTCACCAATATCAGAAAGTTTGTCGGAGAAGGCACCTTCTGAAACCAAATAGGCAGTCCCACTATCCTCGATCTGCCAGGACAGCTCTTTTGCCGTTAACTTATTATTCAGCATCACAATCTTCACACCGAGATAAAATAATGCATGGATAACGACAACACCATCAATATGGTTGCGGAGCAAAACCGCGCATGAATCGCCAGCACCCAGACCAATGCTTGCCAGCTTACCAGCCATCTTCTCCGATAATGTATGCAGTTCAAGAAAGCTATACGTATGACCTTCAAACTCGATTGCCGGGCGCCCCGGTGAAAGATGCGCCCGATTTTTCAGCCAGTTCGGCAACTTTTCTTCTGCCATTGCTGCTTACCCTCTTCCATTTTGATATAGAAAACAGCCCGGCGATTTTCCGCCAAGCTGTCAGTCTCATCGATTCACGCGTTTCATTAAGGGAAACGAGGGAATTGCCCAAAGTCCGGAGTGCGCTTTTCTTTGAATGCATCGCGGCCTTCTTTTGCTTCTTCTGTTGTATAGTATAATAGTGTAGCGTCACCAGCCAATTGTTGAAGACCTGCAAGGCCATCCGTATCAGCGTTCATTGCCGCTTTCAAGAAACGAAGTGCAGTAGGGCTCTTCTCAAGCATTTCTTCACACCATTTAACCGTTTCCGCTTCTAATTGGTCTAATGGTACGACTGTGTTGACCAATCCCATATCCAATGCTTCCTGTGCATTGTATTGACGGCATAGGTACCAGATTTCACGCGCCTTTTTATGACCTACGATACGTGCAAGGTAGCCAGAACCATAACCAGCATCAAAGCTTCCTACATTCGGTCCAGTTTGTCCGAAAATCGCATTGTCAGCAGCAATCGTCAAGTCACATACCACATTCAAGACATTACCGCCACCAATTGCATATCCAGCAACCATGGCTACGACTGGTTTTGGAATTACGCGAATCAAACGTTGCAAATCAAGAACATTTAGACGAGGAATGTTATCTTCACCCACATATCCGCCATTGCCGCGTACTTTTTGGTCTCCGCCTGAACAGAATGCTTTGCCGCCTACACCTGTTAAAATAATGACACCAATGCTGGAATCATCACGCGCTCTTGCGAATGCATCAATCATTTCAGCAGTCGTTTTTGGCGTGAATGCATTATGTACATGTGGTCGATTGATGGACACTTTCGCAATCCCGTTATATTTTTCATACAAAATTTCATCATACTCACGTATTGTTTCCCATTGAATCGTCACCTTAATTCCTCCTTTTATTTCGCTTTAAGAACTCACTTATTATTTTACCAAACTTTTCTCCAACTTCCACATGAATCGCATGTCCCGCATCATTTATTATTTTCCATTCGACCTGCTTCAGCTTTTTTTTCATCGAGTCCGCAATCCGACAAAACTTCCGGTCAAGTTCACCAGTTACAAGGAGCACAGGGAAATCAAGGGTTTGCAATTGTTCCCAGTATGAAGCCTGGCTGCCGGTCCCCATACCAAGAAGGCTATTGGAAAGGCCGGCAGGACTATTTGCCAACCGCTGCTCCCGAATGGCTGACTTGGTTTTGGCCGACAACCGCTTTTGACTTTCAAACAAAGGGATGTTTTCCCATTGATCCACAAACGCTTCCATGCCATTTTCAAGAATCCTTTCGGCAAGCTTCCGATCATTTTCCCTTCGCCTTTCACGTTCCCCTTCTGTTAAAAGGCCCGGTGAAGCGCTCTCCAATATCAATGTATCAACATACTCAGGAAACAAACAGGCAAATCCCAATCCGAGCCTTCCGCCCATCGAGTATCCAAGGATATGGGCTTTCGGGAAATGTAACACATCCAAAATATACTTGATATCCTCAGCGACACGCTCCATTTCATACCTTCGATGATCGGCTGGTGACGCAGACATACCATGACCGATGATATCGACCATGATTAACGTATACCTGTCACTCAGTAGCGGAATGAGGAATTTCCATGTATCCCGATTTCCCGTAAATCCATGTAAAAGTACAAGAGGATCTCCATTTCCCGTTATTTCAACAGCATAATTGACATCCTTGCTGACAATATTCATCATATTTCCCTGTCTAACACCATTTTTATTTCCTGGGAAACAAAGCTCCACAAATTTCGATGTTTTTGTAGATTGGACTCTCTTTCTGTCGGAACTTCAATGATTTTAAGTCCTTGGATTTCGAATGACTCTGTAAATACCTTCTCTAACTCATCCCAATTTTGCACCTTGTTGTATTTACCGCCGTAAAGCTCGGCCGTATGGGAAAAATCAAGCCCATGTGGCGTGCCGAATAGCGTTTCGAAATGTTCCCTATCATTTGCCTGCGGCAAGAAGGAGAAAATGCCGCCGCCATCATTATTAACCAGCAATATCGTGATATTTTGTTTTTGAAGCTTTGCCGCAAGCAAGCCATTCATATCATGGAAAAAACTTAAATCCCCAATTGCCAGCACTGTATTTTTTGATACCGTGCTTACGCCAAGCGCAGTGGAAACGACACCATCAATGCCATTCGCCCCGCGATTTGCAATGGTTTTGATTTCTTTTCCATTATTCAAAAAGAAAGTATCCAAATCACGTATGGGCATACTATTCCCGACAAACAACGTCGATTCCAACGGCATCATATCAGCAAGCAGGGCGAACAGCTTGCCTTCGCTTAACTCCGCTTCATCTCTGACGGAGGCTAAGGCCTCCTTCGTCGCACCGTTGACGATTTGCCATAAGCGAAGCCATTCATCATCAGGGGAGGAAGTAATGCTTTCAGCAATTCGCAGACAAAAATCTTTCTCTTCGCTGTAAATCATATTCGTTGCCAATCCGGCTGGTTCGCGCCAGCCTGCTCCGCCATCGACGACCAAAGTGATTGCCTGCTTTTGTTCTTTCATGAATAACAATAACGGTTTAGAAACAGGCATTGCTCCGAATCGCAAGATCACTTCCGGCCTGAAAGCCGCTTTTGCCGTTTCATCGCGTAGAAACGTATCGTACGCATCAATGATAACGGCCTTGTCATGACTTCCGCTCCTTAACTGTGAAAGGGGATCAGCCAGTACCGGAAAAGCAAGTTTTTCCGCTAATGCGACGATGGCTTCCTTCATCTCTGGATGAGGTAATTCGCCACAAACAATCATACCTTGCTTTGCTTGTGACAATGTAGTTGCGACAGCTTCTATTTGTGATGATGACAGTGAAAGTTCTCCACTGTCAATCAACACTGCAGGCGTCATTTTATTTTGCCTGCATTCCTTTGCTTGCTCCAAATCCGGTATCAATGGTTCACGAAGCGGGAAATTCAAATGTACAGGCCCTGCAGGCTCAGCTGCAGCTGTTGCCACTGCCCTTGCACCGACCGTTCTGGCATACCGCATCATCCCATCCGTGCTTTCAGGAAGTGCCATTTCGACAAACCATTTTACATGTCTCCCGTAAAGGTGTATCTGATCGATTGCCTGCGGGGCTCCGACATCACGCAATTCATGCGGGCGGTCAGCGGTAAGTACAATAAGCGGCACTCTTGAATAGAAAGCCTCAATGACGGCTGGGTAATAGTTTGCAGCGGCTGTACCTGACGTACAAAGAAGTCCGATAGGTTCTTTTAGGGCCTTAGCCAAACCAAGGGCAAAAAAAGCAGCCGAACGCTCATCCACATTAATATGAATTTCGATATCAGGATGTTCCACCAGCAACAAAGCCAGGGGTGTGGATCGTGAACCAGGGCTCACCACCACATGCTTCACCTCATTTTGTGCCAGCTCATCGACGAATGAAGCAGCATAAGCTGTCAATGCATCTCGGTCATTCATTAAGATTTCCTCCTAAAGCACTTAACATCGGATTGAATTTAATCCCCGTTTCCCGGTATTCACTTTCGGGAGTCGAATCTTCCACGACTCCGCATCCGGCAAAGAGCGATGCCTCATTGTTCTGTATTAGGGCAGAACGGATCCCGACAGCGAATTCCCCGTTTCCATACGTATCCACCCAGCCTAAAGGACCCGCATAAAAGCCACGTTCCAGACCTTCCATTTCCCTAATTCGGACAACGGCCTTTTCTTTGGGAAGTCCGCCCATAGCAGGTGTTGGGTGGAGATTCTCGATAAATTCAAAAATCGTGACACCTTCCTTTGATATACCGCGGACCGGAGTGTACAAATGCTGGATATGGCGATTTTTCATAAGTGTCGGTCCGGCCGGGACCATCACCTTTTCGCATACTGAATCAAAGGCATTGGATATCATCGACACGACATATTGATGCTCTTGTAAATTCTTTTGGTCATGAAGCAATTCTTCACCAAGACAAACATCTTCCTGCTCATCTTTTCCTCGTCCCATCGATCCAGCAAGACAGGTAGAAAAAACTTCATTTCCCTGTTTCTTAATTAAACGTTCAGGGGTGGCACCGACAAAACAGTCACCACCAGCTTCCAAACTGAAAATATAACTCAATGGCTGCTCTGCAAGCAATTGTTCAAGCACTTTCCCTGAATCAATGGAATGTTCAAAACCAAGTCGAAGTTCCCTTGCCAAAACGATTTTATCGAGATTTGTCGTCTTGATTTCCTGAACAGCCTCTGCGACCGTCCGTTTCCATTCCTCAGGTTCGACTTCCCTCTGCATAACCAGGGAATTTGCACCCAATCCATTGCCATCCACGCTTTCGAAAAGGAAAGCTTCCCGTTCATTTATCATATCTATGAAGAGTTTTTCTGAATCATCAGGCGAACAAAGTAAGTTTGTCGTTAAGTAAGCTTGTTTCCCCACTATTGACAGCATGAAGGCGGGTATATAAAAAAGGTTGTCCCCGAACTGATTCCAAAGGAGCGTACTGTCAGTTTCATAATCAAAAGAAAAGCCCCCAAACAGTAAAGGACCTGTCGCTTCTACATCGGTCACTCCCGTTTTGACAGCATTATTCTGCAGTTTGATCCAGCTCTTTTCGACTTCTCTATAACGTTCGGCATTCGATGCCGCTTTGAGTTTCTTAACATTGCCTAAACCGGTGATGGTTATTTCCTTTGCAGGGTCCTCCCAGAAAAAGCGTTCACCCGCGTACCGTTCTCTTCCAGCTTGATAAAATGAAAGGGGGTTGTTGCATTTAATCTTCTTAATATGACTGAATAGAACTTGATCATTCAAGTCCTTCGCCTTTTGTATAGCTGAAGCCAGTCCCTGAAACTGTTCAGTTTCCTCTGAGATAGCCAAAAAAATCCCCCCAAATGTACATTTTAAAAGCTTTTTAACCTATTTAAAGATACACCTCACTTGAACCCCATGTCAATAAAACGCCCCTTTACCGGACGATTCTTTCCTGCTTTTTTCCTTATTATATGAATCTTAGCGAATGTAGAGAAATACCCTTGATTTTGGAAATGTGATCATCCAGGAATTCCAATTATCACCCTTTCCCACTTTTCCTGCATTTATTAGGATAACCTTTTGTGCAACATTTCAATATTTGTTATAATTTCGAGAGAACCAATAATGATTTTGAGGAGAGAAATAATGCAAACAGAATACGACGGACTTCCCCTTAAACGGACCTGGAAGATTTGGTGGGAGTTAATTCGTCCACATACACTAACCGCAGCTTTTGTACCAGTCTTACTTGGAACTGTGATTGCACTTTTGGAAGATGGAGTGAATTGGTTACTATTCGCTGCCATGATGATTGCCAGTATCCTGATTCAAGCTGCAACCAATTTATTCAATGAATACTATGATTTCAAGAGAGGCTTGGATACGGAGGAATCCGTAGGCATCGGCGGCGGGATCGTCCGTCATGGGATGGCCCCTAAACTAATCATGAGCTTGGCCCTTGGCATGTATGCCATCGCCTTGATAATTGGAATCTATATTTGTGCCGCATCATCTTGGTGGCTTGCTGCAGTCGGACTGGTTTGCATGCTTGTCGGCTACCTTTATACAGGCGGTCCCCTGCCCATATCATATACACCATTCGGGGAACTTTTTTCTGGATTGTTCATGGGCTTTTTGATAATCCTGATCGCCTTTTTCATTCAAACCGGTGATGTTTCTTCAACAGCCATCTTAATTGCCATTCCAAGTGGGGTTTTGGTCGGGTTGATCAACTTATCCAATAACCTTCGTGATCACGATGGGGATAAGGCACATGGCCGCAAAACGATGCCAGTAGTGATGGGCAGGAAAAACGCCCTGACATTCATGGCAATCATGTTCGCTTTCTCTTATCTATGGCTTGTTGGGCTAGTTCTTACCGGAAGCGTAACGGCGTGGATTCTCCTTGCCTTCCTTAGCATACCGAAGGCCATGGCCGCAATCAAAGGCTTCGTAGGCAAAACGCAGCCGATCACGATGGTCCCGGCAATGAAAGCCACGGCCCAAACGAACACGTTCTTCGGCTTACTCATGGCCATTGGATTATTCATCAGCTATCTTATCTAATCTCCGAGGACTGAGCTCATCCGCTCAGTCCTTTTTTCTGTATTCCATTGCATATTGTTTTCCTATACTCCGATTCGGGTAATAGATAATACAACCATCTTACCAATATAAAATGAGATTTGGACTTTAGAAGGAGTGAATAGGATATGGCAACGAAACAACAAACGCAGAAATTAAAAAAGGAACTGCTTCAAGAAAAAAATGAGTTAAGTAGTAGAATTCAAAATGATGAACAATCCGTTCTGGATAAAAGCCAGACGGAATCAGTAGGGGAATTATCTTCTTATGATAATCATCCTGCTGACCTAGGAACCGAATTATACGAGATGGAACGGAATCAAGCACTCGATGAACATGCACAATCAGAAATGGAGAAAATCGACGAAGCATTAAAAGCAATGGAAGAAGGTTCGTATGGCCATTGTATAACCTGCAATAGGGAAATCCCCATCGAGAGGCTTGAAGCGATCCCAAGCACTCTCTACTGTGTCGAGCATGCCCCGGAACGATCACTTTCACAAGACCGGCCAGTGGAGGAGGAAATACTGATTCCATCCAAGGGTGATCATTTTGAAAATCGTCATGGAAATGAAATAGTGGATAAAGAGGATAGCTTTGGTGAAGTCGCCAAATTCGGTACATCCGAGACGCCATCTGATTACACCGGCGATCATGACAATTATAATGATCTTTATAAAACCGAAGATGAAACGGATGGATTTCCAGAAGACTATGAAGGATTTGCGGCAAATGATATCGAAGGAAAAAATAGGGTGGATATACCGAACAAAAAGCAAAAGGAATATGAAAATACATTAGAAGAAGAAAATATCGATTCCCAGCTTGGAGACATTCCTTATAAACAAAAAGATAGTTATATCAATGAAAAGAAATGAAAAAAAGAAGCATACATGAATATATGCTTCCTTTTTTGTTATGACCCGTACGGGATTCGAACCCGTGTTACCGCCGTGAAAGGGCGGTGTCTTAACCGCTTGACCAACGGGCCAAATGGCGGAGAAGGAGGGATTTGAACCCTCGCGCCGCTCGCGCGACCTACACCCTTAGCAGGGGCGCCTCTTCAGCCTCTTGAGTACTTCCCCATGGCTCCGCAGGTAGGACTCGAACCTACGACCGTTCGGTTAACAGCCGAATGCTCTACCACTGAGCTACTGCGGAACAATATGAATATGGTGGGCCTAAATGGACTCGAACCATCGACCTCACGCTTATCAGGCGTGCGCTCTAACCAGCTGAGCTATAGGCCCATATTTGGAGCGGGTGAAGGGAATCGAACCCTCATCATCAGCTTGGAAGGCTGAGGTTTTACCACTAAACTACACCCGCGAAATGGGGCGACTGATGGGAATCGAACCCACGAATGCCTGAACCACAATCAGGTGCGTTAACCACTTCGCCACAATCGCCGTAATTTTGTAAGATATGGTGGCTCAGGACGGAATCGAACCGCCGACACAAGGATTTTCAGTCCTTTGCTCTACCGACTGAGCTACTGAGCCACATTTATATTAATTTAAAAAATGGCGGTCCCGACGGGAATCGAACCCGCGATCTCCTGCGTGACAGGCAGGCATGTTAACCGCTACACCACGGGACCTAATAATTGCGGGGACAGGATTTGAACCTGCGACCTTCGGGTTATGAGCCCGACGAGCTACCGGACTGCTCCACCCCGCGACGGTAATAATGAAACGATTTGCATCAAGTTTTCGTGTATATCGTTTTTTCGCTTCCTCTATGTAAGGTTGTTTAAAAACAACTTGCTGCTTTTTAAAAAATGGAGGAGGTAGAGGGATTCGAACCCCCGCGGGATTTGACTCCCCTGTCGGTTTTCAAGACCGATCCCTTCAGCCGAACTTGGGTATACCTCCACGGCATTAAAGAAATGAATATGGTGGACCTTGTAGGACTCGAACCTACGACCGGACGGTTATGAGCCGTCTGCTCTAACCAGCTGAGCTAAAGGTCCTTATATTTATTGGTAGCGGCGGAGGGGATCGAACCCCCGACCTCACGGGTATGAACCGTACGCTCTAGCCAGCTGAGCTACACCGCCAATATAATATAAGTATCTGATTGAAAAATGGTGGAGCCTAGCGGGATCGAACCGCTGACCTCCTGCGTGCAAGGCAGGCGCTCTCCCAGCTGAGCTAAGGCCCCATTCATTAAAAATCACGTGGTCGGGAAGACAGGATTCGAACCTGCGACCCCTTGGTCCCAAACCAAGTGCTCTACCAAGCTGAGCTACTTCCCGCAATAAAAACATGGTGCGCCCGGCGGGAGTCGAACCTACAACCTTCTGATTCGTAGTCAGATGCTCTATCCAATTGAGCTACGGGCGCATATTATGATGGTGCCGAGGACCGGAATCGAACCGGTACGGTAGTCACCTACCGCAGGATTTTAAGTCCTGTGCGTCTGCCAGTTCCGCCACCCCGGCACATACGAAAAGTGGAGCGGAAGACGGGATTCGAACCCGCGACCCCAACCTTGGCAAGGTTGTATTCTACCACTGAACTACTTCCGCATGAAAGATGCGGGTGAAGGGACTTGAACCCCCACGCCTTGCGGCGCCAGATCCTAAGTCTGGTGCGTCTGCCAATTCCGCCACACCCGCATATGAAATGGTGAGCCATGAAGGATTCGAACCTTCGACCCTCTGATTAAAAGTCAGATGCTCTACCAACTGAGCTAATGGCTCGTGCTTGTACGATCTTAAAATGGTGCCGGCAAGAGGACTTGAACCCCCAACCTACTGATTACAAGTCAGTTGCTCTACCAGTTGAGCTACACCGGCAGGTGTAAAATGGTGGAGGATGACGGGATCGAACCGCCGACCCTCTGCTTGTAAGGCAGATGCTCTCCCAGCTGAGCTAATCCTCCATATAAAACCTGCTTGGCGACGTCCTACTCTCACAGGGGGAAACCCCCAACTACCATCGGCGCTGAAGAGCTTAACTGCCGTGTTCGGAATGGGAACGGGTGTGACCTCTTCGCTATCGTCACCAAACAATGTTAACATTTTTTCAAGACATATATTATTATAACGTCTTTTTGAGAAAATGCAAGAAGAAATTTTCATTCCTTCAAAACTAGATAATAAGAAGGTATTTCATTTTTCAAAAAGCGTTGGTTAAGTCCTCGATCTATTAGTATCAGTCAGCTCCACATGTCACCATGCTTCCACCTCTGACCTATCAACCTGATC
>NZ_JAKXEE010000020.1:0-520 GCF_022603275.1 Peribacillus sp. Aquil_B1
TTCATCGGCTCCTAGTGCCAAGGCATCCACCGTGCGCCCTTTCTAACTTAACCGTTAAAAAAGATCTTACAGATGCTTTGAAAAAAATTAATTGCCTTCTATCTATTATCTAGTTTTCAAGGAACAAGCTGTCCCAATCACAACGTGATTGTTTCATTGGTGGAGCCTAGCGGGATCGAACCGCTGACCTCCTGCGTGCAAGGCAGGCGCTCTCCCAGCTGAGCTAAGGCCCCGTTTTGGGAAATGGAATGGTGGGCCTAAATGGACTCGAACCATCGACCTCACGCTTATCAGGCGTGCGCTCTAACCAGCTGAGCTATAGGCCCATTCACATAAATAATAAGCTTCTGCTTCCCAAGCTTATCGCGGGATTGCTATTTAATTGAATGAATCACTCATTCAAAACTGAACAAAACAAAAGCGCTCTCGTAATTATCCTTAGAAAGGAGGTGATCCAGCCGCACCTTCCGATACGGCTACCTTGTTACGACTTCACCCCAATCATCTGTCCCACCTTAGG
>NZ_JAKXEE010000006.1:0-150569 GCF_022603275.1 Peribacillus sp. Aquil_B1
AGTTTACAGTCTTTACCGTCAATGAAAATAACTAAAGCCGAATTTCCCTTAGCGTAGGGAAATTCGGCTTTTATGTTCCAAATATTGTCTTAGCGTATGTTTTCGTTAAAATGTTGGCAGTACCCCTAAATAACCTTCCCCTAACTTTAGAATAATCACTCTTTTGAGTGTAATCTATTGATTAGAGGATGAAAACAATACTTTGCGGTCTAGAGCAGCTACCCTGTCACTAGGCCTATGAAAGAGGATCATTGGGAAACTCTACTCCGTGCCAGAGCCATTGAAAATACTGTGTTCGTTTGTGCTTCTAACCAAGCCGGCAATATCTTTTCTGGACGGAGTATGATTGTCGATCCAATGGGAGTTATAGCAACTAGTGGAGGCGAAGAAGAAACTTTGATTATGTCTGATATTGACCTTGATCGTGTACATCGTGTGAGAGAAAAACTCCCTAGTGTAGTTAACCGTAAACCTGAATTTTATGTTACAACTTGATATTCCTAGAGTAGTTCTTTACTGACATCTTGCAATTAATCTTCCCAACTTGAACATTTTGAAATTCAGTAGACAATGAGTTTATAATAGGTGTATCAAATAGTCCTGTTGCGTCAGGGCTAAAAATTTAACTTAGTGGTCGCACACTAGGTTATAGAAGAAGTCATTTCCGTTAGTGCCTGAGAAACACTAACATATGGAAATGGCTTTTTTGTTTATCCGTTCGTTTTTAAGTTACTGATAATTTTAACTCTATCAAACTGGTAAAGCAACCATAATTAACAAGGTTCTGATAGTTTCCGCCATACCGTAAAAAGTAAAAAAGCCCAGCCCATTACAGGCTAAGCAGGTTTCCGTTTTGATGTCTGTACCCCAATTTCAGCTTAGAGTGGTGGGACTGGTGGGGGTGGTGGGATTGGAAGCTGTGGAGGACGCTGATTGTAGCTTTTGTTATACCATCCCATATATACAACACTCCTTTTTAATGGGGTGAAAAAATACATGCTTGTCCAAATTACCTAAGTTCAGTGCTTTTATCTTATCGAGTCTTCTATTGAAAAAATCCCTCTCAAAAATTCGTTCCAATAGAGTACACCCTATTGAGAAGGTAGCGATTTATTGATTTTCAAGGCTTTAAAGCGTCTCAAATACACTTATCAAAATTGTTTTAATGGTATTTACTCCCATAGTGGCCCCTCACTCTTCGAATCATTTCCGTACCCCTATTGGGGCAGCGTCAGGAAAATGCGGATATACAACGTTAAGGGGTACCACCAACAATTTTAAATCAAAAAATCGATTTCCTGTACATTAAGAAATAGATTTTTTATTTGTCTTAATAAACTAACGGGTGCGTTCGTATTATAAGGTTAGCCAGTTTTTACTGGTTGACCTTTTTTAATAGAATCTATTATATCAGTAGCCAGGGTAGGACGTACGGGTGCGTGGGACTTGATCCCGTGAACTAAACTGTCCGCCCCCTACTTGTAGAAACATGTTTGAGGCTGGTTGGGACACAGATCTCGTATAACAAGCGAAGCTATGACACTACATGGAGGGCTAGGGGTACTGGTTAGTAAGTAGAGGAGGAAAAACAACGAATCCAGTTGTCGGTCTGGATGTGGCAAAAGGAGAGAGCCAAGTTCAGGCATTCTTAGATCAATCTAAACCGTATGGGAAGAGCTTTTCAATGAAGCATATCAAAGAGGAGTTAGATCATTTTTTAGAATTTCTAAAAGAAATTGAAGAGGTGACAAGGCAGATGCCTATGGTCATTTTAGAATCTACAGGGCATTACCATTCTCCTGTTATTCAATACCTGGAGGATCAAGGGATTCTATATATCTTACTAAATCCGATTATTTCTTATCAGGCAAAGAAGTCCAGTTTACGGAAAGTAAAAACAGACGCTATCGATGCGTACCAGTTGTGTGTGCTGTATTACAAAGAGGATTTAGAACTTCATAAAATTAGAGGAATTCAGCTATTAGACCTTCGGAATTTGTCCAGACAACAGGAAATCGTAACGAATATGTATGTGGAAGCTAAACTTCAGTTTCACACCATTTTAGATCAAGTGTTTCCTGAATACCGGAAGGTTTTTGGGGATCTATATTCGAAGGTTTCTTTATTGATGTTAAAGGAATATCCTACTTCAGAGGCGGTATTAAAAGCCGGAGAAAGTAAACTAGCAGAGAGTGTAATGGAGTTCTGCCCTAGCCGATCTGGTCAATGGGCATGGGGAAAAGCCAAAAAAATAATGGACTCCCATCTCGAAAACCATTTCAGAAAAACGGGTTCTGGTGCAAAATTAATGCAATAGAAACATAGAATGGTAATATCCTGTTAACTTTGAGATTAAGCAGCTACTCCGAACAACTTATGAATGAATTCAACCTCATTTTGGGCAGACTATGCCCGTTGATGAGGGTGATCTTTTTTAACCATATGCATAGCTTCGATACCACTCAAAATATAGGTGGCTGTTCGAAACGATTTCAATCCCAACATGGAACGGACCCGTTTTTTTATAAAACGATGATCTTGTTCCACAATGTTGTTCAGGTACCGTATTTGTCGTACTCGTATGCCTTCTGGCATACTTTTTTCTTCTTTTAACTCTTGAATCGCTACAGGATAAACTGGGTTCTTATCAACCGTAATCACACGTGGAGTTGTAGAAAGGCAAGTAGCCAAGGCTTTCTTAAAAAAGCTCTTGGCTCCCTTGTTTATCTCTTAATTCACTTAGATAGAAATCAATCGTATTCCCTTCTGAATCGACTGCACGATACAAATACATCCATTGTCCTTTTACTTTTATGTATGTTTCATCTACTCTCCACGAGTCATTGGTCTGCTTAAGATGACGACGAATTCTCTTATCTAAATCAGGGCCATATTGATGTACCCAACGCATAATTGTTGTATGAGCCATTGATAGACCACGTTCCTCCATCATTTCTACAAGATTACGAAAACTAAGGTTGTACCGTAGGTACCATCTGACAGTGAGAAGAATAATTTCTGGTTGATAATGTTTCTATTTAAATAAATTTTCCTTAGACATACTGATCACACACCTTTTTTAGAGTAATAGTATCAGTATGTCCAAGATTTAGAGATTAATTTCAATTGTCTTGAAGTTTTTGCACCAGAACCTTTGATTGGAAATCTAACATTATTGCCAGGAGGTCTAAAGTGTTTTCCTTCTTTACGTTAAATCACAAAAAGTGATGTGAATCATTATTTTATCACCATCCAATAAAAGAACATTCTCAATCTTCGCATTGATAGGAAGTTTAGATTTAGAATATCCTTCAGTGTATCCTCAAATTCTACTACTTCAAAATTTCCTTAAAAGAGTGACCAAAAGAAAGGCTGGCCCTTCAAAAGTCACTTTTCAGTGACATTTTGGGACAGCCTCTTTTGAGTTCGAATAAAAAATGAAGGTTTGTTAAAGTCTGAAACGCTATATTTAAAACTTCTACTTTTCAACTTTTTGCAGTAGTCGTGCTGGAGCAAATGAATGAACAGGAAAGCTTATCTCTTGGTTGAGAGCAATCTCACCTGCTATTTTCCCAACTACAGGTCCCATTTTAAATCCATGTCCAGAGAATCCACCTGCAACTGTTATAAACTCAGATCCAGGGAGCTTGCCGATAACGGAATGATCATCAGATGAATAGGCATCCATATAAGCAGCAACTCGGATGGGATCTGGATGAAGCCCTTGAAGATACGTTCGGACAATTTCCAAGGTATCCTTTAATTCCTCAATTTCAACCGTACGGTTTAGCAGGTTTGGATCTGGTACTTCGCATACTGGAAGGCTGGTGCCGACTTTTACCATACTGTGGTCTATAGAAGGTGTTCCAAAAAATTTGTGCGTATTGTTCCTTCTTGTAAAGACTGGGAAACAATCTGGTTCAAACTTGCCAATGTCTTCTGCTGCAAACCATGAGAGAATAATCTTTTTTGCCTTCACTTCACGCTTAAATTGCGGCAATAAATCTGTCAGCCATGGGCCTGCAGTAACAATCAACTGACCTACTTTGAATGTTCCATTTTCGGTTCGAATCTCTACTCCGTCTGAAACTTCTTTAATATCTAGCACTTTAGTATATGAATGAACGGACGAACCAAGCGCTTCAGCTCTTTTCGCTGCAGCCAGGACCGCGTGTTCTGGCTTTAGGACGCCTGCTTCTTTATCAAATATTATTATTTCATCTTCCAATAAAATATGTTGAGGATATTTCTCAGTTGCAGTTTTATGATCAAGAATCTCATGATCTATGTCAAAATCGTTGACACTTTTTAATACATTTTGCATAAATTCTGCATCAGGGTGCCCAATTGTTAATCCTCCATTAAGTAAAAGCAGCTGTTTGTTTGTTTCTTTTTCCAGTTCTATCCATAATTTTTTTGATTCCTTAAGCATTGGCACGTATTGTGGTCCTTCCTTGTATGCAGTGCGAAACAAGCGGGACTCCCCACCTGCCGCAGAACGATCGTGTCCGATTCCATACTGTTCAAATCCAACAACCGACACACCTTGACGGGCTAGCTGCCATAAAGTCATGCTTCCTATAACTCCCAGTCCAATTACGCCTACTTCATAATTCAAGGGTATTCCTCCTCAATATCATTTTAATTGTTCTAAATTTATTTCATTTCTTTCTCTGATGTATTTCCAATTTCAGGGATTTTTCTATTAGATAAAGGTTGAACAGTCCATTTGTTTAATCGGGCAATGCCGTACACTATTAGTCCAAATCCTAGTGTGGCTAATATGTATGCCCATGAATAGCCTGAAACAATAATTAGTGGAGTAAATGTAACTATCGCGATTTCAATTGGAGCGATGGGAATGTATGCCAGCCCGAAATCATCGAGCGTCTTAGTTTCCATTTCTGGATCAGCTATGCGAAGGAGGGCAATCCCTGTTGCAACGCTTCCAGTCAGCCAACCCCAAGTGAACAACCCTTTTTCAAACCAATTTTCCTTAAAATAGTGGCGAGATAAGTATGTGCAGCAAAGATACGAATAAACAATGCCGAATATCATTAAAATGATGAGCGGCACAAGATAATTCGCAACAACAGATATGCTAATTGATGAAATCCCAAATACCACAAGCAAGTCAGTTGCACTTCCACTTATCTTTGAAATTAATTCCTTACTTACATATTCATCACTTTTCGTAGATTCTAGCAGTTTTTTTACAAAATTCCCTAAAATAAAGGCCAAAGAAAAGGCTGGCAATGCCACCATTGGAAGTAAAGCAGCTCCCCATTGGCTCAAATAGTAACCGCCCATACCAATAAGAATTACAATGGCTACATGAAAAATCAACGGATCTATAGAGATACTTGAAACAGTATCAATAACGACGTTTTTTCTTGATTTAGCGGGAATTAAGCCTTTTACCAAAGAAGTAGAAAGGTTCATATTGGTCAGTGGAGTGAAAAAGCCTTTACGTGAAGCTACTTTTATAAAAATCATTCCACCAATGATTCCACTTAAAATGCCAATCGTGGCTGATGTCATGCCAATTGATGTAGCGTCAGCCCACCCATGTGACTCAAATGAAGCTCCAATTGCAGCAGCTGTTCCGTGTCCTCCAGCAAAACCAGCTGCTAAAAGAACACCGAATCCTTGATGCAAATCTCCCCAAAAATTGTTGAGAAGTAAGAGAGAAAAGAGCAAGCCTCCTCCCCACAGGCAGATCATGACAACTTGGGAAAATGACCACAATCCTCCGATTCTTTTTGCAACTTCTTTCCATTTTACTTTTTCAGAAGAAAGAGGAAGTGCACCAAAAATAACAGCAATTAGGATGGCTGGATAAACACCAATTTGATTGGAGAAAGGGAGAATATTTAATCCATTAGGTCCAAGCAGAAGTCCAATCATACCTGCAGTAATGCTTGCAGGCAAGAACAATTTTTGAAACAAGGAAACTTTAGCTCTTAGGATCATTCCTATTAGCAAGAGAAGTGAAGCAAAACCTATATCTATAAACATACTCCATGCTGTGATCTCCATATCTGACCTCTTTTCTGAAATTTGTATTTTAATCTAAATGAGGGTGGATATTTTGCCTCACTTACAATCGCTAGCCAAAATATTCAGGTAATACTTATCGTACAGTTACTATCAAAACAAACCACATATCAGGGAGAAAGTAACCAAATGAATGATCAATTGCGTGTCATATTGGTCCACCATGCATCAGTTACAAAACACTTCCACCGGAAATCTTAATGGATTCCCCAATGATATTTCCCGTAGCATCCGTTAATAAAAACGCGATTGTATTGGCCACTTCAATCGTTGTAGATATTTTTCCAGACGGAATGCTGGCTTCAATTTCAGCTATTTTACTTTCAATTAATATCCCCGATTGTTTTGCTTTTTTTTCGATAAGATCTCTTGCCATATTCGTATCAACATACCCAGGACAAACAGCGTTCACTCGTATATTTGCTTGTATCGCTTCCAATGCCAAGGACTGGGTAAAGCCTATTAAAGCAAATTTGCTAGAACAATAAGCTGAGTTGCTAAAGGTTCCTCTTAATCCTGAAAGAGAAGAAACGTTAACAATCGCTCCTTCCCGTTTTTTGAGCATCTTTTGATAAACCAGTTGTGTTAGCATAATGGTTGAGGTGTGATTAATGTTCATCATATTGTTCAAATAATCTTCTGTAAGGTTGTCAACTGTTAAATTTCCTGCAATAGCTGCAGCATTGACCAAACCTGTAATCGTGCCAAGCTTTTTTTCGCACTCTTTCACAAGCTGTACTCGATCTTCAGTCTGAGTGATGTCAGCAATCGTTACAGAAAGATTTGATTCTTCTGTCACGTTAGTCAGTTCCGTGTATAGCTGTGTAAGCTTTTCCTGATTTCTTCCTGTTATCGAAACGGAGGCACCCATTCCCGCCACTATTTTGGCCGTTTCATAACCAATTCCTCCAGTTGCACCTGTAATTAAAATGTGTTTGCCCTTTAAAGCCTCTTCAGAAAAAATGCTCAAGCAATTCCCTCCTTCTATTTACTTTTCTTTCACATGATGATTGCCGTCATGGTAGTTATGGTCATCATAGAGGCATCTCTTTGCCCTCACCCATAATCGTTACTACTCCATGTCTTCCATCCCCCTATATCCGAGTGTCTCTCAATCATTCCTAAACTTTTGACTTGCTCAATCCTCTTACCCTAGGTAGGGAACAGAATGAGGGAAGGGAAGCTAAACTAAACCTCCTCCCCTTGTATTCAATTAATTGCAAGATGTGTGCCAACTTTTTCCCTTTAAATTCCCCTGTTTTTTTGGAAAAATGGAGTTTATATTCTCATATTGAGAAAAATGATTCTCATAATAAGAAAAATTCTCATTTTTAATATTTATATTTGATATTTTTTAATCTTCCTATAGAGGGTTGCAACACTAATATTTAGCTTTTGTGCTATAAGTCTTTTTGATTTTGTAGACCAACCATAGTTCCTTAAATAACTGCGAATCATTTCATTTTCCATATCTTCTAGACTCATACTTGTACTTTCTGTAATCATAGAGACCGACCGGTCTTCAGAAACAGCTTTGTAAAAATAGGCAGGGAAATTTTCGGAGCTAATGGTTATATTATTGGGAGGGACATCATTCATAGCATATTCAATAATGTTTTCAAGCTCTCTTACATTACCAGGCCATGGATAGGAATCCAGTAATTTTTCAGCCTCCGTCGTCAAATGAGTGCCACTTTTGCAAAGAGACTTTTTGAATTTCTTGATAAATCCTCTGGCTAATAGTAAGATGTCTTCTTTTCTTTCTCTTAAAGGTGGTAAATGGAGCGGAATAACATGAAGACGATAGTAAAGATCTTTTCTGAAAGTCCCCTGATTCACCAATTCTTGTAAACTTTCATTTGTGGCTGCAATGATTCTAATATCAATTTTTCTTGATTCTTTTCCTCCTATGCGGTCAACTTGCCTATTCTGTATGACTCTTAACAGCTTTGCTTGCAGATACAGAGGCATTGTGCCAATTTCATCGAGAAATATTGTTCCTTTGTTTGCTAATTCAAATTTTCCGATTTTCCCCATGTTGTTTGCCCCTGTAAAAGCCCCTTTTTCATATCCAAAAAGCTCACTTTCTATCAAATTTTCCGGGATTGCAGCACAATTTATCGCTATGAACGGTTCGGAGTTTCTGGAGCTTTCGTTGTGAATGGCTTGTGCAAATAAATCTTTTCCCGTTCCATTCTCTCCTGTTAAAAGAATTGTAGAAGAATGTTTGGCAAACTTTAAAGCTTGAAGCTTAATTTCTTGAAAAGCCTTACTACTACCTTGAATATCATTCATTTGAATCTTATCTTCAGGTAGGCTTAGTGTATTGTAATGACTAAGATATTGAAAGGAAAACATCACACCTGTTACCCTATGGTCGTTCATGATTTGTTTATATTCACCTAGAATCATGGTGCCACTTACTTTCAGTTTAAGGGAAATTTCCCCTTGCTGTAGTTGATTTCCTATTAAGTAAATCTCTTCAGGAAAGTTTTGGAACAAGTCAAAAATATTTTTTCCGTATATTTCATGTTGGTCTTCCTCCAGCAATGAAAAGGAAAGGTTATTGCCATATTTAATAACACCTATATTATCAGTCATTAATAAACCATTGGGATTAAAATTAGCAACTTCCTCAATTTCTTTCAAGAGTTCTAACTTTTTTTGTATGAATTCTTTTTCCATAATTTTCGATTCAATAAGTTCTGCCATCTTTTCAATAAAATCGAGAATTCCTTGTCTGGCATCATAAATGTTTTCCATATTTACTTCTTCATAAGCGACAATATTAATAGTGCCTATGACTTTCCCTCTTAAATAAACTGGAGTAACGATTCCTCCTACATATGTACATTTGCCTAACCCTGGACAGATTTTACAAATCTTGTGTTGCGTAGCATGGCGAATTATAATAGGTCGTCCTTTTGCTAAAACTTCCCGGCAAGCAGTCCCAAAAAGCATATTTTGACCTACCTTTTTCCGGGCAAATCCGGTTGCAGCAACCCTCTTCAGTTGATGATCTATAATCTCAACATCTATGTTAAAAGCTGCTCTAATCGCTTCTGCAATGTCTTGTGTAAGTTTTTGTATCATTTGTAAACTCATTGAGTCTCCTCCTTAATCTTTTTATTAGTCATATTATATCTGAAATTTCAGATAATACTATATTCAGCTTGACGAAGTATAGACTCTGATTGGGACTTTACTAACAAAAAGCATATCAAGATATAGTTATGTTAAGAGAAACTGTTTTGTAAGTGAAACGAAAGACTTGACTTAATTTTCCGAATATTATGATTTTTATATTGTGTAAATCACTGACTACTGGTATTATATTTACAATAGAGAGTGAACGTTCACTTCTATGTGTTAAGAAATGATAATTGAGAAAAAAGGGTAATTCGTAAGAACGTAGGAAACTACTGCCAGAATGAGAGGAGTCAAAGGAAGGATTTCACTTGATTATGCCTGAATCAGCCAAAAGAGTTTATGTTAAACCAACTGTATAAAGGGGGAGTAGTCCCGTCGATGACTATGAATGTTTTCCAAATCATGTTGTGAGAAGGTGTAGTAAGTAGCAAGTTCTCTTTCACCATTGGGAGGTACCATCCATTCTAAACGTTGGTCTGTTGTAAGAAGTTCTTTTCCTCGCAAGGGAGTTGCCCCTTTCTTTGATCTTCATACTCTTTTACACGTCGATAAAAGGTATTTGGCTTTAAATCAAGACGCTTCATTCCTTCTGTCGCAGTAATTAATCCAGATTTCCACTCATCATATACCCCAATGAAATCAGAATTGATCTCGTACTTACGACGCCCGAATTTCACTCCCTTATTCTTTGCTACTTCAATTCCTTCAGCCTGCCGTTGTCTATTCTTTTTACGTTCTTGCTCAGCTACATAAGAAAGCAAACTTAAAAATTGGTCCTCCATTAACTTCCCAATATCACCCATTCCTCGGAATTTCCGGCTATCAAAAAGCGTCTCATTCTCTAATACAACAATATCTGCGTTTAGCTGCCGTGTAATATACTTCCATTCTCGAATAATCCCATCATAATCCCGACCTAATCGGTCTAATGCATCCAGGTAAATCAAATCCCCTTCTCGAATGATTAGGAGCAACGCCTGATACTGTGGACGATTAAAATCTTTTCCACTTTGTTTATCAATGAAGATATAACGTTCTTCAATTTTAAGTTCACGAAATTTCTTAAGCTGTCGTTCTGGATTTTGATCCTTAGCTGAAACACGAACGTACCCCAATTTCAAAAATAGCAACTCCCTCCAAAAACTATTAATCTATGTCAAAAAGTATATCAACAATTTGAAATGTTTCAAAATGAAAAAAAACACTTAATGACACGTGGAATAATACCTGTTTCCAACGTGTCATTAAGTATGCTTTTTGACAGTAACCACAACATGAACAGTACCTAATATTTCTGTTATTAAATGACAATAAAGATGTTTAATCTGGTAAACAAATTCATTTTTTACTGTTGTTTAATAAAGTTAATCATGTTTTTCAAAGGGCGGGATTGTTAAAGATCAGGGATTTTTTGTGGTGAATTCCAATTAGAAAGTATACTAGTTTATTCAGGTAACTGGTAAATTAGTGAAAGTGAAACTTTTGGAAGAAAAGATGTGATCACTACTGCACCTGTTTATTACTTTTGGGTCATCAAATCATAAAGCATTTTAAGAAGACGACCTAACTTATTTTCTTTAATTCAAACAGTAAATTACATATATTATATGATAGTTGATAAAGCACCTCCATCGATTTTCCAATTCAATCCATTCAAACTATTGTTGCTTGAATAAATAAACATTATAGTATCTAATACAGTTTCTAATGGTATGAGAGAATCGTATGTTGAATATGGGAAATTTTTTTGCAAGAAGTTACTTGTAAATTCTCTAACATCTACATTAAGATTATCTGCAGCTTTCTGATACTCATTTAAATAATACGGAGTCGCTAAAGAACTAAATAAAATTGAATTAGAAGTTATATTATGACCTCTTAGAGCTTGTGCTATAGCTCTATTAAGACTTAATAATGCCACTTTACTACTTGAATACGAAGCTAATCCTTCTCTTACTTGTAGAGAAGATTCAGTATTTATCATAATGATTCTCCCGAAATCATCCTTTTTCATCTCTTGAATTATTTGAGATGTGAATAATAAGGGAGAGAAAGTATTTACATTAAAGTGATCAAGCAAATGGTTATAGTTTATCGATAAAGTGCCTTCAGATTCAAGATGACATGCATTATTAATTAACAAATCAACCCCATTGTAAACATTGATTGTACGATCAACTAAATCACTTATATTATTAGGATCTCTTAAATCATATTTAATATATTCAATCTTATCTTTAATGCAATATAAAGGTGTCTCAGAAATATCTCTTTTACCAATAGCAACAATTTTCGCATCGTGTGTATTGATAAATTCTTTAGTTAAATAAAGTCCAAGACCATCTGTAGCACCCGTAATTACAATTCTTATCCCACTTATATCTATCATTACACAACTCTCCTTAAAAACTACTTTTTTAATCCTTTAAAAATGCTAAGTAAATATTCTTCTCTATTTAGTGGACTTATTCTTACAAATTTTTTTCTTGGATATACATTCGGTGCTAATACTCTAAATGAGTGTGGTTCTGTAATGAAAATCCCTTCTCCTTCAGTCCAATCCTTCAATTTATGCCTAAATAAATCTATTTCTGTTACCTTTATAAATCCACTAATAAAACATGTATCCTCTTTTGTTATTTGATTATTCACTTCAGCTCCAGATTGTAATAAATTTGAAATAGATTTTTTAAGAAATCTGGATGGTATATGAAGATTAAAAACATTTATTGGTTCAAATACTCTTACTCCAGATATTTTTATAGCTTCCATTAATACTAATGGTGTAAGATTTCTAAAGTCACTAGCAGTACTTATTGGACTTTTATAAGCAGCATGAGTAATTGTGACTCTAATACCATCAATTTCCCAACCATATATACCTTGTTTTAGTGTGTTCCTAACTGTTTCTTCTATTGCTTTATAAAAGGCGTGCGGTAGAGCACCCCATTCGGAATTCACAACATATTCGAGACCACTACCAGTATTATTTGGTTCCACGGTTATTCCAACTGTAGCACAGAACGGGTTATTACTATCACCTATTTCATATAAAGCAAAGCCTTTACTTAAAGGTTTCTCAATGTAAATAACGCTCGTTTCAGAAAACTTTACTGAAAGGTTATATTTCTGTTGGAGTATCGCTTTTATGACTTCTTTTTGTACCTCACCAAAAAATCGGACGTTAATGTTATTACTTATTTCATCCTTTGTTATTTGTACTAATGGGTCCTCTTCACTTATTTGCAAAAGGGCATTATATAACTTGAATATGTCTTTCTCGTTTACTGGAATAATAGACGTTTCTATATTAGGGGAAGTATATTTAAGGTGTTTAATCAACTCTGATTTATAACCAAGTACGTCTCCAATCTGAGGAATAGAATCATAAATAACACCAATATCTCCTGTTTGAATAAACTGACTCTGAATTATTTTCCCTGAGTCTAACTTGCATAGTTTTTTTACTTTGATAGAGTTTTCATCATTATATTTATTAATGATATTAATGGAATCTCTTACTTTAATAGTTCCAGAAAAAACTCTAAAAAAACACTTTTTAGATCCTGTGTCACTTATCTCTACTTTAAAAACCAATGCACATAATTTATCTTCATTTATACAGTTATTATGTGAAGCAAACATAACAATAAATTTAAGCAGATCTGTTACTCCCTTACCTTGAATTGCCGAGCCCAGAAAAACTGGATGAGTTAGGCCAGCTCTAATCTGTCTAATGAGATCATTTTGAATCTCAGAATCGTTAATTTTATTGTTAATAAACATTTCTACAATCCTGTCATTTTCTAGCGAAAGAATGTCAAGAATATTTGTTTTATTCATTTCGAAAGATACACTACAATTTTTCTTACCTTCATTTTGAATAGTGCAAAGTTTCAATAACCTTTTTTCAGTTAGAACTTTGAAATCATAAAGTACTTTTTCATAATCTGCGCCAGATCTGTCAACTTTATTTATGAAAATAAATGTGGGTATATTAAGTTTGGTTAACTCGTTAAAAATAAATTTTGTTTGTGCTTGTATGCCTTCAACCGCAGAAATTACTAGAATTGCACAATCTAGAACTGATAGAGATCTTTCTACTTCAGAAATAAAATCAGAATGCCCTGGTGTATCAATAATATTAATTTTTATGTTTTTATAATGAAATGATATTGGAGTTGATTTTATAGTGATGCCTCTTGCTTTTTCCAACTCGTGAGAATCAGTAGATGTATTACCTTTATCAACATAACCAAGTTCTTTTTTTATTCCAGTTTCGTAGAGTAAGTATTCAGTTAAAGATGTTTTGCCTGCGTCTACATGTGCAAGTATTCCAATATTAATAATACTCAATATTATCAACCTCTTACTTTGTATTATTATTTAACAAGTATAAAAATTATTTCTTCTAAATAATTTACCATTTATTCATTTTATTTCAACTAAATTACATTTTATCACAAAAAATCCCAAAAACCGATTTGACTTTCCAGAAAATTCAATATATTATTTAAGAGGAAGTTCCTAAATTATCCATAAGAGGTGAAAATATGAAAAAGAAAATGAGAAGTATTAATGTAGAGTTACCAAAGCCATCATTATTTCCATCACCAACTACTTAATAGCTTGATATTTAAAAAGATAATAAGTGAACACGTTAAATATGTACGGATTCACTTATAAAAAACTCCCTAGGGAGGTGAGAATATGAAAAAGAAAATGAAAAGCATTAACATAGAATTACCGAAACCATCATTATTCCCATCACCAACTACTTAATAGTTATCATTTAAACTAAGAATAGAATGAGTAATAGACTCATTCTATTCTTAGTTTATTTATAGCAGTATTATAGCTAAAATTATATGTACTACGTCTATAGGAGACTCCAAATTATGATTGACTTTATTATTTTTGATGACAAAGTGAATAAACTTGAATTAGATTATAGATCTATAGGTTGTATGATAACTAATAAGAACAATTTATATACTATAGTTGAATACCCCGGTTCAACTAATAAAGTAATTATCAGTAGCATAGGCCTAGAAGAACTAAGAAAGTTGCACAACATTAGTAATGAACATTTCGTAATTAAAAATTTAAATCAAACGATTTACTTCAATATAAATGAAAAGTCCCCTAATTTAATTAATTCTAAGTTTCGTAATGTGGTTGATAATGAATTAATTAGAAAAGATGAGTATATAAACTCTTTCGGATATAATCATCAAATAATTGAAAGAAAAATTATCTCAAATCAAGATTTATACCAAATATATGTAGAGTCATATGATAGAGTTAAAAACCTTCTAAATTTAAACTATGAAGTAAATATTCATACTAGAGAATACATTGCTGAATGGTTAAACCATCTACTAGAATTTGAAATGAACTCAATAAGCAGTATGAAGACGTGTATTGCTGAGAACGGAAAGAAATTAAAGTTAAACATACATGATGCGGATGTCTGGAAAGAGAAATTGGAATATTCAAAAATGTCAATACCATTGAGTATTAAATTATTTTTAACAATGCGGGAATATAATTCGCATTTTTTAGAAATAGATAAGTTTAATAATCATTATTTTGCCGGAGATAAAAAGGTTTATTTAAGAGACATAATTTTAAATGTGACGAGTCATACATTAGAGCATATTACAGACTTAGAAAATAAACTGGAGGAACTTACATGATATTTTCATTAAAATCAGATTTTCTTTCTACCGTTATGCATTTACAACATGATTTAAATAATGTTACGAATTGGTCGAAAAGTGTTGTAAGGACATTTGAAACACATAGTTTTGACGATGTACCGTATTATCAAAGCCAGTTAATTGATGAAACTGTGAATTTTGAGATAGCACGATCTATGAATCTTAACTTGGAAGACGTAAGGAATTTAAATTACGAAAGTCAATCACCAAATTTAAAGATTATCAAGTGGTTAATAAGTAATTTATCATATGTAACGCCCGTACAAAAATTAAACCTTAGTTTTGTATTATCTTCGATGGGAAAATACCATCTAGCTGACAACATTTTAAAGAATGTGGAATTTAGTAAACTCTTGCCAAAAGAACAAGCTTACTATTATCTTCAATCATTCCTATTAGGAAACAGACTTGGAACAAGAAACTTCTTTGACGAAGAGTTTTCTAAAATTAAGAACATATTAGAAAATAACAAATTGAGTCCTAGTGCTGAAATGGTGTTTGTAACGCAGGTAATAGCATGGTATGTAAAGAACAAATCCTTCTCAGTAGATATTTATAAATGGTTTCTAGATAGAGGCAAATTAAATGAAAAGAAAATTAAAAACAGTAAAGACTTTCATAACTTATTAGCAGCTTCTAATTATTATAGAGCGTCGGCTATGGTATTTATGAGTTTTAACAACAAAGAAGATATGAGAAAAACAATGGAACTGTCTTATAAAACAGCAGATTTATTGGAAGCTAGTTCTGAATTGGGCTTCATTAAAAAGACAGAAGCTTTAAAAACCTATTATGAATCTTCATCTAAAGAATTCGCATACTATCATAAAGATTTAGAAACTAGTATAAAGTATTTAGATTCCATGGAAGAAATAGATTCGAATTGGAATATTACATATCAGGAAAAAGGAGATATATACTCTCATTTCGAGCATAAAGAAATGGCCATACAAGAATATACTAAAGCATTAAATCTAGATGGACCAAACTATATATATACACTATTCAAAAGAAGTCTACTACATGAAGAACTTCGGAATTATGAAAAGGCTTTAGAAGGTTATAAAGAAATTATGTTGCTAGATGATTTAAACTTAAGTTCAGCTATTAATGGATTCAATATAAGTATTAAATTAGGTAAAGATGAAAAGGAATATTTTGAAAGTATAATTGATGAGTTCATAATCAAAGGACTTATAAATGAGAGTATAAAGGAGGAAGTTATACAGCATGATTAAGGAAAGTATTATAGAAGTAGATTTAATAGATCATATCCAATTGGATGTTGCAAATTTGGAAGAAAGTATTAGTTTCTATTCTAAAGTATTTGGGTTTGAACTGATTGAGATTGGAGTTCGTGCTACTACTAGATGGGCAATAGTGGGAAATAAGGCAAATATATTCTTATGTATGCATGAGTTTGCAGAAGGGAGAGATATAGAGAACCAAGGATTAGAAATTACACATTTCGGATTAATAGTTAGAGATTTTGATAATACATTAGAAAAATTGAAATCTCATAATGTTGAGTTATTTTATGATCATCTAATTGAATACCATTCTTCAAGATCCATATACTTTCGAGATCCTAATGGATATAAACTAGAGATTTCAGAACGAATAGGAGGAGGAATTCAGTGACTTTTCACTGTAGAAAGTAACTATGATTAAGAATTCTACTATTTCTTTTAAAGAATTTGTACTTATAGGTTTTCCTATTTTTCTTTACAATATAATAAGTTTTCTTTTTACAATTGTTGATAGTATCATGATTGCCCCCCTAGGTGAGAAATATTTAGGGGCAATTGGTCAAGCTGGTATCTTTTTTACAGTGTCTCTTATGTTTTTTCAAGGGGTGCTTTCAATGTTTATACCCTTGGTCTCAAAATTTAATACTGAAAATGATAATTTGATATTAAGAGGGTATTTTTTTAACACATTAATCCTCTCTTTATTTATGACAATCCCTATTATTATAATAAATGCATACGCAGGATATTTTTTTACTATGTTTAATCAACCAGTAGAGGTTGTATTTTTAATTGAAAAATACCTTTCTGTGTTAAAGTGGTCAGCTTTATGGGCACTAGTTTATACGTGTTTTGTTCATTTGTTAAATATCACTAATATGTCTAAGTATATAGTTTGGACAGTAATATTTAGTAATGTTGTTAATATAATCTTTAACTGGATATTTATTTACGGTAATCTTGGTGCCCCTGCTATGGGGATTGAAGGAAGTGCTCTAGCAACTAATATAGCAAGAATATCCGTAATTCTATTTTTTTTGGTTATATCAAATAAAATATTTCCATTTAAAATTTTTTCGAAAGAGAAAATCGTCTTTCATAGTGATTTCTTAAAAGAATTTTTAGTTAAGGGAGTACCAAAAGGAATATCGTACGTTAATGAATGGTTCTCATCTTTTGTTTTAGTTTTGTTTGTAGGACTTGGCGGTATAATTAATATAGCGAGTAATCAAATCGGTGATTTAATTTCAAGTCTAATGTATATGATTCCTCAAGCAGTTTCAACCGTAGTGGTCATTGTTCTATCAAAAGTGATAAAAAATAAGAATAATTTATTTAGAAGTACCATAAAAAAATTATTCTTATATGGAATGTCCATAAATATTTTAATAGCTCTAATAACATGTGTTAGTCTTCCCAACCTAATACCATTATTCTCAATTGAAATTGGTTCAGATACATATGAGTTAGCTAAAAATATACTAATTGTACATATAATTTTCTTTCCATTTTATTGTCTACAATACATGAATCTATCAATATTAGATTCTCTACTAGATACAAAATGGCCTAGTATTATGTCGCTTTTGACAACATATATATTTGTACTACCAATATCTTTTTTAGTAGCTTATTATACTAAAAATCCAATCTATATTTGGATAATCGATGGCATAGGAAATGTTATTTTAGCAACTGCCTATTATATAAGATATTTACGTATAACAAAAAAGTCTATTACGTATGGAGGCTATAATGAACAGGTATTGGAGTAAAAATTCGGTTGAATTCGAATATGATAATCACATTGTTGATAATTTCCATAAGGTTCCTACTCTTGAAAATTTCATAGAAGTAAACGATAGAGTCTGGAGTAAGCCATTAGTTTATTCAACAAATTCAGTTATTGTAGGATTGTGGAATGGTGATATCTTATCAATATCATTTGATAAGACAAAAAACGACATTAATTGGAAAATAGGCACAGAAGGACCCAATTACAGCTCTCCAATAAAAGTTGACGATAATTATTTTATATTTGCCAATGATGCTGGAGTAATGAGAAAAATATCATTAGACGGTGAAGTAGTCTGGGTTTGTAGAGTAAACGGTGCTTTTCATGCTAACCCTATTTTATTTAATGGTTATGTATATGCTGCTTCATACGATCATAACTTATATGTGATTGATAAAGATACAGGGGAAATAATTAATAAAAGAACATTTAACCCAGATATTTCTGAAGATATATATAGCAGCCCATGTGTACTTCCTAGTAGCGAAATTATTTTTGGTACAGGTAATGATTTAGTTTGTATTAATAATTCTAATCTTGGTGAAATTTGGAGGTTAACTACAGGAGGAATTATTGATGCAACTGTAGCTGTTGATAATCAGGAAAATAGAGCTTATGTTGGTTCTGAAGATAATTTCTTCTATTGTATTGATATTTTAACATCTGAAATAGTTTGGAAAGTTGAAGCAAATAATAAAATAAATTCTAGTGCAGCTTTAAACGATAATTTCGTTTTCTTTGGAACAATTGATGGCGTGATACATTGTATTAATAAATTTACTGGCGAAAAAGTTTGGACTGAAAAATTCTCTAAAAACTTATACTATACATCTCTAACTCTAATTACTGGAAATGTTTTATGCTTTGTTACAAACCAAAATATTTTTGCAGTTTCAACAAAAGACGCTTCAATATTATGGACTTTAGATGGAGAAGGATATGGTTTGCACTCGCCATTTACTTTATTTGATAAGAAGAATTTATATATAGGTTCTGATAAAGGTGTTGTGTTTAAATATACTTTTAACCAAGATAATTTTGATATACAAGAATCCTCTTAATATATCCACCTAAAATTAAGAAGAACTCTACTTAAAAAGAGAAGCTGATCTCTTAACGTTTACTGTACTGGACTACAATTTAATAAAAGAGACCCTATGTAACTAATAAATAACCTCTGCACAACAAAATACCGGGGTCACTTTATTAAATGCAAGGTTCGAATGACTTGTGATTCAATCGTCTTTAAATTGGCAAAAAAATCAAGTCTAATGCATTGTCTCAATAGTTTCCCTTTCTAGCGTTAAAGCCGATGTGTAATACACAATATAGGTTATATAAGAATCCCAATTAAAATAGTAGCATAGGTTTGAGAGGAGATATGGTCCTATTTTAATTGGGGTCTTTTTTGGAATATCTATGCAACGTGGAAACTCCACGGCAATCTTCAATTAAAGAGCGCAATTGTTGAATAATTAAATCCCAATTTCTCATTTATATCACTGAGAGATTGGGATTTTTCAATACTAGAATACCCTTAACGTTGTAAATCCGCGTTTTGCTGGCGGTACCCCTATATTAAGAAAGGCAAAAGAATGATAAAAAACTGAAGAATTATATGGTTTTGTTATAAATCCATATTTATCAAATCTAATTATCTTTACTGGATCGGTATTAACATTTCTTATATTTATCTCCATTTATTCTTCCATCAAATCAGCTAACAAATTTTCTAATCTAGTTACCGAATTATTCATTTGCTCCATAGCTTCGATGTTTTTTGAAATAATCATTTCGAGACGGGCTTCTTTTTCATCTATATCTTTTTCGTATGCGTTTTTTTCTAATAATGATTTTAAAAATTCTTGTCTTGAAATTGATTTTTTCTTTGCCATTTCATCAAATTTTTTTACTACAATAGGGTCTATATTTCTTAAGAATATATCCATGATTTATCTCTCCTTTTTAATTAAACTATAATCAAGCTTTCCACTGTTTAAAAAGAAAAGAGCATAAGGAAAAACTGATATCACCAAGGGTGATATCCTAGGCAAAGCCTAGTGTTTTATATGATATCATTGATTTCTTCCAGGTGGGCTGACATGGGTCTACTGATTGGTATAGGTGGGCTGACGTGGGATACATGAACTTTATCAGGTGGGCTGATGTGGGTCTTAAATGATAATTTAAAAACAGTTATTTAGTGATATCACTAAAATTTAATCAATGTCCCTTTTATGTCCCCCTATTTTCGACCAATGTCCCCTTTGTGTCCCCTTCAGAAAACTACAATGTCCCCTTCACGTCCCCCTATTTTATTTATTGTTATTAAAAAAAGAGAAGGAAACCTTCTCTTTAATTTCACTTTTTATTGGCCTTTTCGACGAAACTTAGCGATGTTTTCCCTTAAAGATTCGCCTGTATTTTGTCCAATTTGGTACGTTCGTTTTACTGTTTTTACAGATTGACTGTTCCGCACATTATCTGAAATTATGCTTCCAATATGACGAGTTTCTCGATCAGTTCTTTTTTCTTGTAGTGGCATTATGTTATTAGATTCTTGTTGCATTTCAGATGAAACCGACGAATTATTTGACTGCGAAAATGAAACTGGTGAATTACTTGCTTCGTTAAATCCACTTGAGATTTCCTCACTTCTTTGGAAATCACCATTGTTCACTTGTGATGGTAATTCGGAAGAAACCGAATTTGAATCTAGTTGCATTTCTTCCGAAATCGATGGATAATTTGATTGTGCAGGCGACGAACTACTAAGAGGGTGGATGTCACCTGTCTCATTTTTTTGAAGATCGCTATTTCCTACTTTGGTTAGCGATCCAGACGAAATGGAGTGTGGACTGTTGTTGGCAGCTGCACTCCGTTTTTTATTACTGGAAACACTATTCAAATCCATTTGATGATGCAACCCTACCACTTTTCCTTTTCCTGTTTGTCCTTCTTGTTGCTGTTGTTGTGCCATTTCTTGTTCAATTGAGGAAGCAACTTCTTGTGTTCCAGTTTCAATTTCCCCAGAACCCTCCGAACCATTTAGACTTTGCTTTTCTTGATTTTGATCTTGTACCTTGAAATCTGCAGAATGACCATTTTCCGAACCATTCGAAGTCTCTTCTTTGGATTGGTCCTGTCCTTTTGCTCTAAGACCTTGCGCTATTCCTGCAACTCCTGCGATACCACTTACACCCTTCAATGCCGCGGATTTACCTTCACTTGATAATCCTTTCAGAGTGTTTGCCGTACCTTTTGTTGCACCGGCTGCGCCTTTTGCAAGAGCATAACCACCTGCTATTGCCCCCCAACCTGACTTCAATCCTGCATCAATGCCGAATAACCGTTCAACAATGTTAGGACCATCTATGACCGCAAGAGAAAAAGCGAATAGAGCAATGAGATATGCGACACCGTCTAATTTAGCATCTATAAAGTCCGTACCGAGAATGTAAATTTTCATGCTTAAGAACACCATAATTGTTACAAGAAAGGTATTTAAAATGCTTTGAATCACTTGTTTTGTTTTTTGGCCTGAATGAATGTCAGCTGGGGCTATGATTGTTGCTAAAACATAGTTAAAGGTCATTTCAAAGAATAATTTTGCAAGTTTAATGGCGATTGTCAGCAGTGTGAACCCCGTTATTGCTAAAGTGACAATGACTGTAACCCAACTCACATGGTATTGATAATATTTTTCGTCATATTTGAACCATCCACCATCTAGTTCTGCTATTTTTGGATTCCCTGTATCCCCATAAGCTATCTTACTGCCTAGAACTTCTTTTCCTTCATCGGATAATTCTTTCCCACTATCAAATTTAAAATCTTTATCAATCGATTGTGTGATATCAATCTTTAAAATACTACTAGTTGGTATCCGATTCGGATGTTCGGGCTCAGTTGTTTTCCATCCTGTTCCATCAAATTGAGCCACATCCGTTATATTATCTTTAACAATCTTTTCAGCCGTGGAGCCGTCTGATTGTTCTTCCAATACACTTACAGCATCATCCGTAAATTGATTTGCTTTGTCCATGCCTTCGCCAAGTAAAGCCAGAACAACAAATACCATGAACATATTGACAATAATTCCTTCACGATCCACTTTCTTTTGAAAAATAATTTGATATCCTGTATACAGGAAGGACAGACCCATTAAAGTTCCGCAGAGAGGCAACAACATATCGACAAGTCCCTCAACATCTGTGTAATTATAAAAATCTTTTATTAGAAGAATACTGTCTGTTACATTTTCAAGACTATCAACAAGCCATGCCAATCCTTTTATAATTACCCAACCAATCCAACGCAGCATGTAAGAGATCGGATTGGTTATTTCGAGAAAATCAGAAAATTTCTCAAGTATATGCGTTGCTATTTCATCCATAGTATCTACTCCTAATTATCGATGTAATCGGACTTAACCTTTTGGACAAACTTCTCAATTTTGCTATAAAGTTCTTCCTCATCAGTATACATAAAGTCCATTTCCTCCATCATTTCACCATCTTCATAGTAGGCTAATGTTCCGTTCTTCTGATCGAGTATCTTTACCGGTTCTTTACCTTCTTCCCATTTTTCTGCAGTTAATTGGGGAAAGTCCTTACCATTAGCAACATAGAAATCAATTTCCTCAGCTTCAGCAACACGTTTTATTTCTTTAAATTGATTTTTATCGTCCTCTTCCTCAGATTCAAGTGAATCTCTTACGTAAACGAATCCTGTTTCTTTATTAGGTTGAAACTCCTTAGCTTCATCGAGAGTAAGTTCTGTGACTTTACCACTTCCACCACTAACACCACTCCCACAAGCTGATACAACCCATACAAGCAATAAAACAAGACCTCCACTAAAAACCTTTTTTAAATTCATTTACAAAACCCCTTTGTATTTATTGATCTATATAAAAACCGCACCTTTCACAGTTTTATTCGGAGACACAAATGTGTATAAAATCATGCCTGGGTCACCATCGAACGTGAAAGCTTCAGTTAAAGCACCATCATTTTCTTCATGCTATGTACGTGTTTCTTTAAAAACTCCATTTGTAATTGATTTAAAGGCTTTTTCATGATAATCTCTCCATGAAATTCAGTTTTTAAAAATTGGGCGAAAAGCCCACAACAAAGGTGTATTCTGTGCCAGCAGAATGCGCCTTTTTCTATTGCTGTTACTAATAGTTCTTTTTATAAAGCTCTCTTTCTAAAAGACTCATAATAAATTCCTTTTTACTCACTCCTTCATCAATACATTTTTTAGCAAAGTCTTTATATAGCCTTTCTGGTATATCAGCGCTAAGACGCTTATGCCCTTCGGGTGCTTTAGACAACTAGCCACCTCCTAGTCGTGTGTTTGTGTGTCCGTGTGTATAAAATAACAAAATACCGCATTGGAAAACAATGGTCCTTCCTCACTAAATTTGGGAGCCTTCATAGCGATACAAAAAAGACCGTATCATTTTGATACGATCTATAATCTTTATAATAAATCACATTCCACATTCTAAGGGCACCTGAAGATATGCCATGTAAACCAATACCTGTGGTGTATTCTCGCCAACCCATTTCGCTGTTCTTACCTTCCACTGTTTGCTATTGATGGATAGTGGGAGGGAGATAAATTATATATTCTAACGAGGTTTATTTTAAAATAAATCAAATATTTATTGTGGTTTTAACGACAACATATCGGGTAACTTCAATTTTTTACTTAAATGGATAAATCTTTTTAAAATCAATTTTTTTAGTCATATAATATGTTAATATGCTCTCATCCTAATGGTCAAAAATAATAATAACCCCTTATCATGAATGAAAAACCAAAATTAGATTAATTAAAATGAACACGATCATAGATTGGTTCGCTTCAAAAAAAAGCAAACACATATTAGCCATGACTAATATGAGTTTGCTTTTTTACATCGATTTTAGGTGAATAATTCTTGAGAAGAATATACAGCTCTCCTTGAAACTTTTATTCTCTTTGTCTTTTAATATCTTCTGGTTTTCAGAACGTTCTATGGTGCGATAGCCAAAAAATGTGACTAAATGAAGCAGTTTTAGGGTTAACCTTACAGGTAGTGGTTATCAATCGATATTAATGCCTAGGCACACGTACTTTTGCTTTAAAAAGGGGATTCCTTCTTGCTATTCAATATCTAGGCATGTCTTTACTTTACTCTGTTTCGGGTAGGACATGCCCCCTCTTACCTTCTTAATCTAACGGCGTAGTAGTAAAACAAACAGACAAATTTTCTTTTTTTTAAACTATCCCTCTTTATTGGAAGTTCCATGGATTCAAATAACAAAATAAACTAAATCACCACAAACTAGTCTAACTTAGATTAGACTAGTTTGTTTTTTTTAAAAATCCAGACCAGACTAATCTAGCTTAATTATTCCTTGATCAACCTCAGAATTTTTGCACTAAACCATAATTGACCAAATGGCATTTTAACCAGCAGACGTCCATATACTATTTAAAAAGGAGGAAGGAAAATGGTGTATAGACCTACCGTAAGATACCCGGACGTTTATAAAAATTATATAGAGAATGTGTATAAAGCGACCAATCTAGACCGTAATCAAATCATCCGTTTGGCCTTATTTGTTGCCGCACATTCAAACGAGTATAAAAGTATCCTTCAAAAACATAAAATTGCTGACGTCCCTCTCCCCTGCCCAGATTGGGGGCGGGATGAAGATGGTTACTGGACGGGTCAAAACTATATTACAAAACAGAATCAAGCCCCATACAAACTCACTGAACAGGGTGGAATCAAGATTATATTAGGCTAATTATTTCTTTTTAGATTCATTTGTGCTCTTTACGTAATGTAGTGTGGATGCCTTATTAGCAAGCTTTTCAGCCAGTTCTTTTGAAATATCTTTACTCATTTCGTATCACCTCACTTAAAAAAAGCATTGCCACAATCCCTAGTAAATATACCTCCCTCCACTCTTGGCAGAGCGTAACGATGTAACCAACCGACCAACCAACCCAAAGAAAAAGACGATTCTGAAAGGGGAAAACCAAATGGGAAAGGTTAAACATTTAAATCCGGTTCTCTCTTCTTCTAATAAAAAAACGATTGAACCACAAAAAAGAAAAGTTCGTTCTGATAAGCTTCATGACATAAAAATCCCCGTGGACGAACCCATGGACATGATTTTAAGGCGGGAATCCCGACGATACTGGAATGGCTCCAAAACAGCATTTGGCACGGAAATACTGTTGTTTGGTCTTGAACATGTGCTCGTATACCCTGACGTCACCTATACAGACCAGCCTTACACGGTTCATTGCAAAGTAGATCATGAAACGTATCAAAAGATAGGTGATTATGCGGCCGGTTGGAAATGCAGCGTTCGAAAAGCAGCTCATCGGATATTTATAGAAGCATACAAAAAAAGGCAACTAGGGGGCGTAACAGATGGGGAAATATAGCCAAGCCAATCTTATAGATGAAGAACTATCTTTAATTGGATCAACAAACTTTATCGGAAAGCTACTCCATAAAGTAAATAAATCTTCAACCATCTTACTGAGTATAGACGTCCCCTTAAATCTATTTCTAAGAGCAGAAGTTTTCTGTGAAGATATTCAAGACCTATCAGACCTGCATTTCGAACAAAACGACTTAATGAATCTTTTATATAATGACTTTTTACTGTTTGCGAAAAAGAATCCAGACTCAAATGCCATATTCCGATTGCTCACCTCATTGGATAAGTATGCTGGTAAAGATTCAAGGCTTGAAAAGTATGGGGAATCTGCTTTTAAATTAATCCATAAAGAAAAGAACCAAGAAATAAAAACGTTGGATTTACGCATGAGAAGGAAATATGCTTTACGTGGAGAAATTTTGCTTGCCGATATGGAGGAAGTACAGCCAGAACATGGTTACACACTAGAAAGGGTATTTGAGCTTCTTTATATAGATTTTATTGATAAATTTCGAAAAGGTGATCATGCGGGTGTCATAGAAAATATCCTGCGCCTTCTTGATGATGAAAACGAATAGAATATACGAAAGGCTAAGGAACATATTTGAAGGGGAAAGTCCATAAATCCTCAGACTAAATTTCAAAATATGAACCTATGCATTCACAATGCAATTTTCATAGGTAATGAACTTGTATAAGTTTCTCCAAGCTCATTACCTATACTTTTCGGTGTTCAGCACAAGCCCCCTTCGTTAACCAATAACTTCTCTCCTATTTCATATCAACGGACTATGATCCAACAATATTTGCATCAATACTCACCCCAAATTTATCGGATATTGAATTGGCTTACTGGCTTACACAGGGAGACAAGTCCAATCTATTGTTAGTATTTGTAGCAACATATGACTGGCCGATGGATAGTTACTTTTTCGTCTTAAACTTTTCACAGTTTGTTGCTGATATGTAACATTAGCCCTTTGAGGGAATAGTATATTTCGAGCAAGGCAACTTAGTCACCAATAGCACTTTCACCAGCGATCCTTGCTCTCTGCTTCAATCACAAAAAATTATAATGGCCTCAATCTTTATTACTTGTTCAATAAATAATAAACGTTCTTTTGTTTGTTGTATAAAAGCATTTAAAATCTCATGGAACACACATTCCAACACCAACATTTTTTACCACTCTGTTCCATGCGAAAAATAACTAATCGATCATACCCCCTTCATGATTTATGTCGGTGCAAATTAAGATGATTTATCTTTATTTATTGAGATGATGCTCCGATGATATGTTAGAAAAATCTTCAAAAAAATAAGCACCGTTTAGATGCTTATTTTGCATTTAACCACTCTTTCATCTTTTCTAAGCTGACTGTATACGGGCGTTTAATTAGATTCCTTTCATACCTGGACAAAGTACTATGGGAGATTCCCATTTCCTTAGCTGCCTCTAAAATGCTTAATCCCCGATCCGTTCTTTCCTTATTTATCGTCTCAGGAGAAACCTGCTTTTCTTCAACCATCTCCTTGGTTGCACCATCCTCCCTGTCCGTCATCCCCTTCAACATCGTTAGAAAATTCTCTGTGTCATAGTCCTGATCCTCAATCAATAATAAGTCCTGGTCATCTCCCATTCCCGTGATTTCTGTAGGTGGGATGATTTGGACACGTGCCTTCAACCAGGTGTTTGCGAACCAATTTCTCTCCTGCTCAATTTGCTTCTCAAGGGTTGTTTCCTTATAACTCCACCCTTTAATGATCCCATCCTGCTGCAGGGTGTCCAATATTTCCTCAAATTGTTCCCTGATTCTTGAACCATATCGCGGATTCACGTCCAAATCCATGACTTTTAAAAGCCCTTTGTCTCCCCCAATATGATAAGCCCTGAGATAGTCTGCACTCTTCTGGCGAATCCTCCACTGCCAGGACAGATACCTGGATAACCGTTTATGGTACTTTTGCTTAATTGGATGGTATTCTAGAGTCTTTAATGCAAGCAGCCCACTGCTCCTTTGGGAACCGTATAAGAAGTTTGCGAGCAATTCCCCTGGACGAATACTGCATTCATAAATACCAATAGGGTTATCCCCCCGATAGGCTACCGTCACGCTATCCACCAAAAACAAGGGATTAAACTGGACTTGTCCAATTTCCTCAAAATCTCCCTGATCCTCATTGATGAACCTCAAATTCTCTTTTTCAATTCTTATCCATATCGTTGTGAGAGCGGCCAACCTTTTCATGATATCATCACGTTCTTTTTTTCGATAAGACATTTGATAGCCGTCTAAATCTTCTTTCCGACCTTGCAATCTCCTAAGATTCAAAGCATCATCCGTATGGAAATGAATCATTTGGTCCTTATGAGTAGCCTGTTGCATCCAAAGAATCGAGACAATATCAAAAATATCTGCGGTTAAGTCATCCATCGACGTGATGGCTTGAGAGGTGAGATTTTTCCATTGTTCGATGGCTACATTGGATTTCATCATCAGATAATCATTTTCTGCCCTCACTTGAGCCGTCGCTTCTAAAGCCCTCTCTGCAATCCTTGCAGTAGGAATCTCGGTCGCAATGTCGAATTCATTTTTACTGATGGTCTCCCTTAATTTATGAAATAATAAGGCCGAACCGGACTCGGCAAAATTTTGATTCAACAAGGCATTTATCACTTCCCTGTTGTTAGACTTTGGGGAAGGTGCTGAATTCTCTTCTCCTATAATCTGTATGTATGGAAGGACAAAATTTCTAATTTCTTCTATGTAATCATCAACCCATTGTTCCATATCCTCGAATTTCAATTCATAATCTTTCACCAAGCTATCCAAAATCACAAAAAATGCTTTTAATGTTTGGCTAGGCTGGTAATCATCTTGACCTGACATAAGATGGTTGATATCCATATTCCAATCGACAAAGAGTTGAGGATAATCTGGAAAAATCGTTTTCATGACATTCAAAAATTTCGTTTGCAGGGGTTGTAACATTATTCTTTAACCCGCCCTTCTTTTGTCGACTCTATGTCCTCAAATGAGTACTGTTGGATGTAATCTTGAAAAACAACGGTTTCCAAAATACCCAAATCGTGCAGAAAGCTAACGGACTCAAAAGAAAGGAACTGAACGATCGGATTTTTTTCTAAGATGGCATCTTTCAACTGTTGTATGTCCTTTTCCTGATAGAGGATATAATTTCCTTTCTGTTCTTTGATGTCGTTAGGAGAATAGATAGTATCTTTGAGAGGTTGATTATGCATACATTCATAAACCATCTCATCTTTTATATAATAAGTCCTGACACCAAAATCTTTCCCAACCTTATAAAATTCGATTTGTTTTCGAAACCATATGGGACCACTGTATAATTGGACCACAGGTTTAGGAAGCACCCCACGCAGCTGATAGGTGGAAACCTTTCTCCGATCCCATCCGAGAATTTCCCCCACCTCTTTAACTCCTACTAAAAAATCCATATGTGTTCCCCTTCTAATCTAGTAATATGGTAATTATGAATGAGTATTGTTGCTTTTGTCAACACACATTTTAACGTGCAACTTTTTTTATTTTGACGTTTGCTTTCACAATGTGCACATAACACTTCTTCTCTGTTCACTTGCGATATTTTCCCTTTTAACTCACGAAGCGCACCTTTTCCACATAGGGGCATGATTTCTTCTCCCCTTTTGCAAGTTCGGTACCCCTTTGACTTATTGGCTGCCTCCTTGGCTTCCTGCAGAATTGGAGGTTAGAAGGCTTGCGCTGTCTTACGCTTAGGGAGGCAAATGGGGAAAATAAATCAAAAAAGCAGCCGGATGGCTACTCTCCATAAAATTGCAACTTATCTTGTATTTGACGCTTCCACTCACAATGTGCACAAGCCTTTTAATAATCTTCCTTTAAAATATAGGTTCTTTACCAAAATCCTTTCATAAAGTCATCTCCTTCTGGTCAAATAAAATGGGAAATGACGTTTACTTGCACACGTATTGTGCAACTTTTACGCTTTTAGTTCGATTATAAACGGGTTTTTTCATTAGAACGTTGATATACCAGTGGTTGTCTCAACTCTCTTAATGATTAAAGGATGACCGTTCCTTTCACAACATGCACACCATTATATGGGATTGCAACTATTCCTTCATTGGACGTTTGCTCTCACAATGTGCACAAAGAAAAGGGTATGCAAGTTTATCTTCCATTAACAACATCCCATAAGCTCGACGCCTTCTTGTACATCTCACTCATAAGCTGTGCAACTTTTTCTTGTTTGACGTTTGCTTTCACAATGTGCACAATTCCCTGTTTTTACTCTGTGATTTTTTAAAACATTTTATCAACCAATCTTTTACACCTCTACATCACCAGCAAAAATTAGAATTCCACACAAAACAGTGCCTAAATTTATCTCTTTTTGTTCTAAAATGAAGAAAAATGACGTTTGCTCTCACACAAACTTGCACACATTTCTGTGCAAGTTTTTTTATTCTAGCCCATTTATGGATGGACTATTTTATGAAAACATTGATATATCAACCTTTATCCTAATTTGCTTATCCATCAATTCATGACGGTTCCTTTCACAATATGCACAAACCGTGTGAAAAGATGACGTTTCCTTTCACACAAAAATTTTTAGAGTTTTTTTCAATCCCTTGCCCCCCAAGGGATGAGCACACGTTGTGCAACTTTGAAAATCCCTTAATAAAGGACACCATTTCCTGTTTTTCCATTCTGCTATAATTCAAACTAGAAAAATAGACGAGAGGAGGGCCCAAAAATGAAAGAATCCAGAATAAGAATCGATGGTTTTAGAATGCATCACGCCATCTTAAAAGAATTCCATTTTCTTCGTGATCAGTCATTTGAGCGCCCTCCTGCCTCTTCCTATGTCGTATATATGACCATGTTAAACCAATTACAAGTAGAACAAAACCAACGTGGCATGCTTAAGGAATATAATCTTTCTTACTGGGCAAAGAAACTTGGAATCTCTTATTCTACCCTTTGGGGAGGAAAAAAGTTTTTAGAAGATCATCATTTTGTAAAAGAGGAAATCCACGAAGGGTTACCTGTTATCAGGTTAAAAGATGTTGATAAGTATAATACACCTGAAATTAAAGGTGTATCTCTTAACTACCTAATCATACCGCACGCCCTTTTTGAAACGAATATTTTAGCAGAATTCGTACGTACCTCGAACCCAGAAGGGATCGAACTTCTCTTATCCTTACTTAACCAGTTCCGGACTGGTCTGTCTTTTAGCAAGACAGGTGAAATGGAGAAAATAAAACAAGAACGGACAATGAAGACACTTAAACTTCAACTAAACAAAAATGCAAAAGGGGTTCGTAAAACTTTAAGCGTTTTAGAAGCTCTTTTTTCCATCGAATTCACAGGGATAGAGATTCGTGGCAAGCAAATATGGATAAAGAAAGCCTCCTTTTCCTTGAAGCCGGAATGTGTCGAAGAAAACACGGATGAATTCAATGTCAACTCACTCATGGCGAAACTATCAAAAGAGCTCACCTACTTCTTTGATGGACATCAAATTAAATTTAAGCCAAGAGACCAAATCGATGTCATGATTTCCTTTAAGCAGGAAGTAATGAATAAACTGAACTATCTTATGGATGAGGACTATGAAAGCTTCACCATACGTGATCGATTCATGAAAACCTTCTTTTTACAAACAATGGATCAGATAGGAATTCATATACATACAGAAAAACAACGAAAAGGTTCTTTCCATTTCTACTCGATCGGCGCCTTTTTCAGAATGGCCTTTAGAAAGTATCTCCCTGGGGCCTTAAAAAAGATTCCTTATGAATTAATCCATGAAGCCAAAATTAGAGAGTACACCAAAACCGGCCAAGCACCAGAGCTACATGGTGTAATTTAATAGCTTAACCCAGCCTTGTGAAAAAATAAGACATTCACAGGGCTATTCGAATATACGCAAAAAAAATATAGAAGTATTCCCTTAAAACAAAAGTCTTTCCTTCCCTCTTCTGTCACGAATTTTGGCAGAATTCTCGAGAAGGATTATTTTTTTACGCTTAACTTATTCCGAATGTAGCCTTGTGAAATAGTGGATATTTAAAATTCCCTTCTGTGAATATGTAAATAGTTAAAAAAAGGCCCTGTGTATATGTGACTTCATTTACATTTTATATGTGGGAAAGTGGAAACTCTGTTAAAACGACTCTTAGAAATGGCTAAAACCCTTGCCCCTCAAGGGATATACCTAACAATAGATAAATGCCTATTAATTCTGTTTCTTTTATTAAATCTGTTTTCTCTTATTAAATCTGCCTTTTTATTAAATTTGTTTATTTACGAAATAAATTAAACATAATTTAAATATTAGATGCTTAAGAAAATTTACTCGCCGTAAAACAATGTGCCTTTCAAAATTCACCTATTGAAAAACTAATGAGAAAGCTAATGAGAAAGCTAATAGGTCATTTATTATAAATTTTAAACAATTAAAAGAAGAAACCTCCAATTAGTTGGGTAAGCATAAAACGACAACTATGATATTCAGCACAAATAAATGAGCAGCATCCTATAACACCTTTCAGGAAATCACTTTTAGCCAAAAATTCCGCAAGTAATACCTTAAAAAAAGAAAATACTTTGTAAAAAAATTAGGCCACCCAAGACGGTGGCCTAAACTTATATCTTTTTCCTGCATTCAACGTATTTAATTAAGGGGCAAGGCCCCTTTCCCCTTCTACTTGCATTAAGGCGCTAGATAGCTCATAAAGAAACTATAGACCTTCATTGATCTTCATAAAGCCAAAGGACACTCTAATTCCAATTTGAATATACAAAATGAAACGTTAACTACCCATCTTCTAGAAAATGAACTACATATAAAAATTTGGGAAGTTCTAATTTCCCGCCTTATCCCATAGACCAAAAACAAACGAAAAGAACCATTAATCTTCCATAGTTTGTTCTAATACTTCCCTTTCATTTGTTAGAAGTGCTGTTTCAGATTTTAACCTTTTATCTAAAGCAAGTGATTCTTCTTCCATTTGACTAATCTTCTGCCTTATTGCATTAATTTCTTCAATGAGTTCCACTTCTATATGATCAGCTTTGATATCCCTTTCATCCACTAGTATGTCAGATTCTATATTCAGAGTATCTTCTGTACTTTTTTTTGTAAAGAAAGAGAAAAAGCCTGTATTTTTCTTTTGCTCCAAACTTTTTCGTAACACATTGGCTGCTTGTCGATCCATTTTTCGATTTAACCGATGATTTTTAATCTTTTCTTCTATAACTTCAATTTGTCTCTGTCTATCAGCTATTCCCGTTCTCCTTCTTAGCAACTCCACTTCAATTAGATTGATTGTGTTTTGTAGCGTGAAGGTTCTCATCATTACATTCTGCCTTCTATCAAATTCCGAGAATAATTGATCTAAGGTATCCTCATTATATTTACTCCCTTTTGCTTTTCCGCCATTTTGTTGAGGTATCGATTTTAGCGATAATTTAACTTGAATATCGGAAATCGTTTCTCCCCTCTCAATTGCCAGTAAAGTCATATGGATTTTAAATACAGTGAGAAATGGCAAACGTTTCTTTCTACCTTCTACATAAATCTCTAAGTATCCCTCTAGCATCCTAACGTAATACCTTAGCGTTGAATTAGCGATATTAAAAATCTTATCGGAACAATCGGTAGTTGAATACATGGCATTCGGATCCAACTCTAGTATATTTTCTTTGAATAGTTTGGCACTGTATTCCTTATCAAGCACCAACGAAGTGAATAAAGCATCGTCACGAAGTGCTTCTATAATGAACTCCTTATTAGCCTGGACTCTATTTGTCACGATAACCCTCCTCTTAACGCTAGTTTAACTATAGCTTATTTTTATCTACCTATCGCTAAGCGTCAATTTATCATTATCTATAGTTTACCTACTAGATAAAGACTAATCAACTAAGTTTGTTTGCTTTAATAGAAATAATGAATGAATTTGTTCCATTATAATCTAGTCTAGATCAATCTTTAAGTACAGTAGTAACTAAACTAATCTAATCTAGTTTAAGTTTTCAAGGGGTTCTTTCTACATTAGGTGCATTAAATGACCGATAACATTAATTTAGCGGTAGAATGCAACAATATGGAATCATTAGCGTTAATTTTGGGATGATTTTCTCATTACTAAACTAATCTAATCTAGTTTAACATGTATTATGTAAAGTGGATTATCTTACAACCACCAATGTTAAATGACCGATAACGTTAATCTGGCGATAAGCAGCCAGGACGCTGGGTGGATTAGCGGTAAATTGCGATTGAATCACTTGTGATTAATGGCGTTAAACGACCGATAACGCCAAATTATCGTCAAATATATAGTTAAAACGGTCCAACTAATCACAAAAGTGTTTGTTAAGCGGTGAGATATCGTTAATTTACCGATTTTAAATCAGCGCTAAAATGTCGTTAACGTCAATTTAGCGCTAGTTTCCCATTGACTTTAACGGAGATTCTCTATATATTGGATAGTAATTAGACTAAACTAGATTAGTCCGAAGGAGGAAGACCATGACAAAACTTGATTTTTTATTTAAAGAGGATTATTTAATTGCAGGAGTGGATAGTGGGAACATTTCTAATAAAATTACATATATCGATCAAAAAGGAAATGTTGTTTCATTAAATATCGCAAGTATTATCGGGGAAAATGCGGAAACGACTGCCGAAGATATGCCAGATGAAAGCGCAGATAAATCTTTTCCTGATGATATGATCCTTCATTTACATATTAAAAGCAAAGCCTTACCAAAGAATCGGACAAATGCTTATTATACAGTAGGGGAATATGCTCAAATTTCAACGAATGACAAAAATAATTTAAGAGAAACCAGCAGTGATGCTAGAGATAAATTGGGGAATGAAATCCATGTTGTCACAACTTTAGCGGGATTAGCCTTAGCTGCTTGGAAATCGGGTAAGAACAATAAGGTAGACGTTCCATTGAGTTTTGGGCTTCCAATAGAAGAGGCCAAACAGGCGTCTTCGGAAAAAATCAACTTGTATATGGGTGAGCATGAAATTACAGCAATAAAAGGTCCTTATAAAGGCAAAACCATAACCATTAACATTACGGATGTTCAGCTTAATGTGGAAGGCGTAACGAGCTACTTAGCATTGGCCTTTGATTTAGTGGATGGGGAAGTGGTGGAAACTGAATTTTCAACACAAATCCATGATGAGTTTGCCATAGCTGATCTGGGAGCTGGAACATTGGATTTGGCTCTTTATGATGAAAATGGTTTAAACTCAACTAAATCTACAAACCATCTGATAGGTACAAATAAATATATTGATTTAATCATGAAAGAGGCAGCTGAACTAAAGGAATTCGACAGCATAAGGGCTCGTTTTGAAAGGGTGAATAAAACTCCTAAGATCTCGTTTACACGTGAAGAATTCATGAGGAAGTTCATCAAGCCGGAAATCGATAAAATGGTTAAAAAACCTAAATATTCTCCTGTCTTTAAAGCGACATGGCAGTCCAAAACAGCAGATATCACCAAGATTGTAGAAAAATATACAAAACAATATGCCGAAGAAGTGAAAGATAAAGTAATCCGGTATTTTGTTGATACAAACGTTGGGCAAATGATTATCGTCGGGGGAGGGCTTCTCTTCGCTTATCAATACCTAGCGGAACTTAAAGATGAAGATTGCTTATTTCCTCCGAATATCGATCAAGCGAGTTTCTTTACAAGTAAGGCATATCTCTTGAAAAATATTATAGCTGAAATTGAGAAGCAATCAATTGAAGCATAAAAATTCAAGAGTAGGAGCAGCATCTTCTTTTAGTTGTGATACAAGGTGGTGTTAACGTTGTCCAATAGAAAAATCACTCCAGGTAGGGGAATTCAATATACCCCAAAAACCTCCATAAAATGGGCTAATGAATTTAATGAGTTGGTAGACAGCTTTAAAAGCAGAAATGAACTTATTAGCGCGCTTATTGAAGATGGATTAAAGGTTCGGAATGGATCTTATAAAGAACAAGGTATTTACCTTCCACTAGACACCTTTGCGAATGATCAATTAGCACTTTTGAAAACGGAGGAAGGGCAAAGGATTCTTTATAATATCGTTTCTTTAATTGTAGGGAATCCAGAAGGGGCAGCGCTTGCCCAGCAAATGGTGCAGCCAGTATCCCAGAAAAGTAAGCCAGCTTCCTCATCAATCGTTCCATCTGAAGCACCTGTGAATCATGAAGAATATGCTAAGGAAGGAAAGGGTCAATCAAACGAAGCCCTTTCTAAACTTTTGAAGTTAGGGAAGATGACTAATTTAAAGGGATAAAACTAGAGTTCAGATATTTGTAAGAGGCTGATTCAAAAAGGTCGTTGAATAGCGACTAATTTAAATCAGTCTCTTTTTTGTTAATTTTACACCCAAATCAAATGGAAAGAGCCCTTTTTAACTGGAAATTTTATATATAGGGGGTTCCATCGAGCGGCTGGATCTTTATACAAAGTTCTCAAAGCAGGACGTACATTTTATATTCAAAGATTTTGTAAAAATTTGTATTTAAGTAATATTGGTAAGTGTAAGCGTTTTCTTTTATAATAAAAACAGGCGATGTTATCTTGGTGTAGGCAGGGCCAATACAACATTTATAAAAATGATGATTCATTTAAAAATTATTATTTCTAAACAGAAAATGTAATGAATTTCAAATTGGTGTGCTTAAGGTTCTGAATGATATTAAGGATAAAGTAAAGGGGAGGAAAAGATGGAAGAAGAAAATAAAACCCCATTTGTCAATTTTATTCAGGAAGATCGATTTGAACTTAACTCCTACCTTAATTATTTATTTAACCAATTTAATGATTATGTTCCAAAGCATATGGAAGACGCTAAAATAATGAAACAATAACGATAATATAACAACAAAAATACGCGGCTGCATTATTCCTTGAGAATAATACAGCCGCGTATTTTTGTTTTCTTTCTTCTTAAAAGAAGGTTTTTACCGTTATGGACTTAAAAAACTTAATTGAAATCAGAATCTAGCGGTTGATCTAGCCAGAAAAGATCAAGGATAAGTAAAAAGAATAATAACAAGACTAAAGTCTCTAGAATACTAACCAGAAAAGTTAGGGTTATATGACTACGAATCCCATCAACAGGTTCATTTTTTGTATTTTTTTGGCTGATTTAATCAATAAAAGGAATATCACTGGTAAAATACAAGCAAGAGAGACGTCAAAGGTAATGCAATAGCATCCTTTTTAGTGGAGAGGGAAAATTGGTTTGTGTATGAGATACAGATGAACTCTAAGTTGTTTCATTCTGTAAAATCATTTCGATTCAGTAAGGAGATGATCTTGTTATGAGAAATGATTCGATTGAAAGATCGGTCAACGATTCCATGCTTACGATTGCTGAGTCTATTCTACAAATAATTGAACAGTCTAAACAAAAAAGTTTAGATAAGACAAGTCTCATGAATAAGGAAAAGAACGTTGGAAACAAGATTCCACTTCTTGGTCAAGCGAAGAGAAGACAGAGGCTGAGTATGAGCTATATTACGCCATGATAAAGGAACGTCACCCTCAGTTATTCGAAATAAAAGGGAATTATATTGAAGCATTCCCAGTCGATAAGGAAAAAAGTGTTTTTTTCATCCTGAAAGATAAAGATGCGTACTTCGGGGTGTATAAACAAGAATCTAAGGAAGCGCACATCGTCACACCAGTATTTCCAACCAAAGAGGCTTTGCTTCAAAAAACACTCGGAACCTCCCATTTTGAAAAGTTTAGAATGCACTCATTCTTCATTGAAGATGATGGAAAAGCATTCTCCCTCCATGACAATAAACAACTTCGGCTAAATTTAGCAAAATCTTATAAAATCCTAACAACTTATGAAAATATCGAACAAGCACGCACCTTTGTTGTAAAAGAGGAATTGAAAAATGATCCTAAACTTAGAAAACAATCTCTTCGTAGGGCTTTAGAAGAGCATTTTATTCCTTCAGATCTTTTAGGAAAGACCGTTACAATCCAAAATATTTCAAATAATGGTCAAGGGACAAGGCTATCACTAGAACCGTCCAATTCAGAAGGCATGAACAGCTATTACAATGACTCTATTAAAAATAAAGAGGCTGAACTATTAAAAACAAGAGATCCAGCCACCCGCATCAGGTTGCAATCCGAACTGGAAAGCGCAAAATTTCAACTAAATCAGGTACTATCCAATCGTTCTACCTTTATGTATCTGTATACATACATCTTCATTCAAGCTACATCCTTAGAAGAGCTGAAGACCTTTGAAGACGATGTCCAGAGGATTTTAACGAAACTAAGAATGAAAGCTCTAAACCCTCATTACGCAACACCGATGGCATAATTCTGGTCGGCTATGCCTTTAGGGGATGATCAATTAAAGGATTATACCTATCAGATGTGCAACAGTGAAGCGGCATCTTCTTTCTTTCCGTTCGATGATTAAGAGATTTGCTGTTTATCCCCGACGGCTCAGGTGGAAGGGATTAATAAGACAACCAATTCGTTGGTGGCGATAGATTATTTGGATACACAACGTACATTAAATCAAAATATGGTTGTCATTGGGACATCAGGTGTTGGAAAATCTACCTTTATGGTTCAAAAGATTCTTCGCTGCTACGCCATGGGGATCAAGATATATATCATTGACCCAGAAAATGAGTACTCGCATATAGTGAAAACCCTTGGAGGTGAGGTTGTTCATCTCAGTAGTAACAGTTCAACGAAAATCAACCATTTGGAGATATTCTCCACAGAAGTTACGGACACCGAAGACTTTAATGATGATGCAGAATTCATTAGGGACCTTGTGAAACAGAAGGTTCAACGTCTAAAGGCCTTTTTCAAAGTTTTGAAAGCTGACTTATCCCAAGTTGAATCTAGTATTTTAGATAGACACTGATCAACCTTCATAATCGTTTCTCCATTAAGATGTGAATCAATTTGTTTGATTTTAAAGAAAAGATTGTAGAAGCTATTCAGGGGATGCTAGAGGAATTTATTGAATGGGCACTTTTAATGTGTAATGATCTTTTACTAAAGCAAAATGCTGAAGTAGAGTTCTTTTCATCCGTCAATAATCTCTTGCTTGCCCTAACCTCAACGATATCTGTAACGAACATTTAATATAAGATTATAGAGGTTATGTCAAGAAACGCAGCAGGAGATGCCATTGCATACGGACCTGTGATTGTAAATACGTTAAAAAGCGCCCGACTGATTCCAGCGATGCCTTTTGTTCAGAAAATCTTATTAGAAGAAGTTGCTTATAATATGGGAAACTGGATTATTGGAGAAGGAAGTAGGGTTAGTAAGGAAAAAATAGCAGTTATGTTAGAACCCAGCCACTTTGAAACACTTCATTTCCAAGTGGCTGCTCTTCTTATATTGTTAGCTGTCTTTGCAATAGCGTTTATAGCATTCTTATTTTCAGTAGCCATTTTCCACGCGGACGTGATGTTCCTATATTTATTAAGCCCTTTGGCTTGTGTGTCGGTTATTGCGGATGATATTGAATATTTAGGAGTTTGGTGGCGTGAATTACTAAGTCTGATCGTTACGATTCTTTCCAAAATCTTTTTATTTGTAATAGCTTTAAGTATATTAATCAATGAAAACCTTACATTTCTTAATTTCCCATTACTCATGGGATGCTGTATTCTTCTGATAAAGAGAGTCCTTCGGTTCTTAGAAACTTGTGGTATTCATCTGGTTCTGGAAGGGGAATGATGGGTGCTATGGGAGGTACAACAAAACTAGCAGCTAGAAGATTTTTATTAAAAAGATAGAGAAAAGGCGACTTAATTGTCGTTTTTATTTTGCACTCAGAATAAAGGTGTTGAAGTACATATTCTCTTATTCAACATTGCATCGTCCTAGTTCTGGAATACATAAGTAAGTTGAACCAAAAAACTACTCGATAGGAGCGTTAAAAAGAACAATCATCATAGATTCCAGGAGAAAAAATTATCTTGTTGATCTCGTGAGGTTTGCTTATGAATTATTTTAGTAATAACCTCGATAGAATATATATTTCGATCTAATATGCAAGTATACAAGGTAATCCAAAATAAATGTTTCAAAGTGATTGGATTATGTTTCGAATTGTATACAGGATGAATTGAAGGAAGTATGGTGATGAATACAGAATAAGTCAATAAGATGATTTAGGAGGGAATTGCATGACATACTTGGAACAATTTGCACGTAATCGGAGAAGAAGAGAAAAGACCGAGGTATTAACCGCACGCATTCCAGAAAGCTTGTACGGTGATTTCAAAGGTTACTGTGACGAACTGAATTTGTCTATCAGTGAAGCGGTTTGTCTCCTGGTAGAACGTGAAATGGCAGGGAATGAAAGGGTTTTTGGAGAACTAGCATTCACGGACGAATACAAAATGAATGATGATGTAGTCAATGTGAATACAGAGGTGGTCAATAAGGTTGCGAAAAGAAGTCATTCAAATACAAATAGATTCGTGACGACACAATGGCAAGTAGACGCACAGCTTCCATGTCCATATTGTGGTCAGTGGTTGGCAGCGACTAACTTCGCCAGACATGCCAAGCGACACCTAACAACCACACAGGATATTTTTACGAATGAGAAATTTAGAGAGAAAATCAAAGAAATGATCCAGGCGAAAAAAGCTGAAAAATGAACTAAATGAAGAGGTGATTTTGGATTAACAATAGTATATAAGAGTGAAGAGAGTTTATTCCTTGAAAGAGCAATCAAATAATAAAACACAGCTTCTATAAGTGAAAACAGCATAGGCTGGTGGAAAGCAATTATAGAGTCAATCAATGACGGTGTTCTAATGATTGATCATAGTGGGTATGAACGAATGATCAATATTGAATATACACGTATTACTGGTTTACCAACAGATATTATAGGGAAGCCACTGGAAAAATATCGGCCCGAGCGTAACCTGAACTTTCCGCAGATTCATTGAGACCATTAAAACTTTCTAAACGTTGTAAATCCACATTTGATTATGCTACCCCAATTATGTTTTTACTTTCTAAAAAATCTTTCAATCTACACTATTTTATTGGATGATCTTATTAGGAGGTGATTTATGGTGAACGAAAAATGTTCCCTTTACGATAAATTACCGATAGATTTATTAGCTGGGTTTTATTTTGAAATAAATAAGAACATTGAAAAGGGAATCTTGTCTGATGCCATGTATCATGAAATTAGATTAATGGAACAATCAGCATTAAGAAGGGGGATCTCACTTGAATACATACATGATAAGGGTCCCCGTATAATTGAAGCTGAGAAACTACTAAGAGGAACAACCAAGTAAAACTAAAGCGTAGAGTAAGAATTCTAAAATGTTTTCTAGTAGTCATTAGAAATGTAAGCGTTTCCTATTATAATAAAAATGGGTTGGATGGCATGTGTGGCTGTCATAGTATCTGGCGTAGGCGGGGCCGATACCGGAAGAGGACTTAGAGAACATATCCTTTTTTAGCTGAATAAAATCATACATAAACAATAAAAGTGAAAAACGATAGACCCTTTGGCTCCCAAAGGGTCTATTTTGGTGTAACTTCCTCTAATGGAGATGTGATTTTTAATTTAATCGATTAGAGAGAACTGCTCCTAGAGCGTTTGGCATCTCTTTTTTGTATGAAAACACATTAGTGAAAGACCATACTAAAATAAGCCCATCATAATTCTAGTTTTTTGAAGGACTAAGTGTACTATGTCGATATTTTGATTGGTTATGCAGTTTGTTGTTCAGATGGAGCGATTGTATAGCCTTTCTTTTTTAGGTATTCGATCATTTTTAATTCTTTGTTAATTTGTTTTTCTTCAAGGTAATTTGAGCCTAGTTCATGATAAGGTTCTCCTGTTTTTAAGATGTTGTAAGCAATTGTTACTAGTAAATGGGCAGAAGCGATTCGTCCTTTCATTTTTCCTTGCCGTTTGGTCATCCTTTTTCGATGTGAAGCTATTCGATTATTTTGCCTTGATGTCGCTAATACACATTCTACGGCCATCGTTTTTAAAGCTTTATTTCCTTGTGTGGTTTTACTCGTTTTTTTTTACCGGCACTTTCGTAATTTCCAGGACTCACACCAGCCCAAGAGGCAAGATGTTTAGCTGACTTAAATACGGACATATTTACACCCATCTCCGCAATAAAAGTAGCAGCGGCAGCTTTATTCACACCAGGTATACCATCCAATAATTCTACTTCCTTACGATAAGGGGACAGGAGTTGATCGATTTATTTTTCCAATTCTTCTATGGTTTGATCTAAATAACCCATATGCGGTTTTGGTGCAAAGATTGCATTTATTGAAAGAGGTATAGATTCCTAATGGAATCTGTTCTTATACAGTAATTCCAAATAGTTGATGAATGAACTTCACTTGATTTTGGACAGACTTGTCCCGTAAAGCAAGTTGTCCTTTTTTAATGATATGCATCGCTTCTATTCCCGAAAGAATAGATTTAGCTGTACGAAAAGATTTCAATCCTAACATCGAACGAACTCTCTTTTTAATAAAACGATGATCTTGTTCAACGATGTTATTAAGATATTTTATCTGCCTTATTTGGATGCCTACGGGCATCTTTTTCTCTTTCTTCAATTCTTCAATCGCAATAGGATAGGCTGGGTTCTTGTCTACTATGATAACACGGGGCTTTGAAACATAAAAAGACCGCAAAGCTTTCTTGAAAAAGCGCTTTGCAGCCTTATGATCTCTTGTTTTGCTTAAATAAAAATCAATCGTATTTCCTTCTGAATCAACGGCACGATATAGGTACATCCATTGACCTTTGACTTTCACATACGTCTCATCGACTCGCCAAGAATCATTGGTTGGCTTAAGATGACGCCGTACTTGCTCATCTAATTCAGGACCATACTGGTGAACCCAGCACATGATGGTTGTTTGAGCAATAGATAGTCCGCGTTCTTCCATCATTTCAACTAAATCACGAAAACTGAGGTTGTACCGTAGGTACCATCTTACGGTTAATAAAATAATATCAGGTTGATAATGTTTCCACTTGAATAGATTTTGCTTTTCCATACTGATCACGTCCTTTTTTTTAGAGTACTAGTATCAGTATGTCCAAGTTTGGGAGATTACTTGCAGATATTTTGAAGTTTTTGCACCAGAACCCTTTTTAGTACCAACATTAGAAATGGATTTTGTACATACACGTTTATCACTAATGAAAAAACTGCAAAATGATTAAAGTTCAGCAGTTTTTTTGTGTTATTATTGCATCACTATTGTAAAAATGCATCAAAAAATAGATAAGAAAGTGTTTTAATAGTGTTTTATCAATAGAAAAAAGTTGGCACGGATTTTGCATTATGTATAATTTAGAAAACGAATGAAGAGGAGGGTGAAAATGAATAAAGGTAAGATAGTTGGATTTATTCATAGTGGTATCACTGTAAAAAACTTAGAAAATGCTCTTGATTTTTATGTGGACACATTAGGCTTGGAACTTTTATCAACTCAAGTTGCGAATAGTGACTATATATTTGATATTGTTGAAACTCCTGGATTAAAAGAGATCAAGATTGCTTTCGTTAAAATTCCCGGAGGCCAGGTCATAGAAATTTTAGAATATGTGGGCATCGATACTTATTCAGGCAGTGCACGACCGTGTGATTATGGAACAGGGCATATTTGTTTACGTGTTGAAAATTTGGAAGAGATGTTTGAAGAATTGAAAGCTATAGGGGTTAAATTCAAATCTAAAAAGGTGGCTACGATTACAGCCGGTGCAAATAAAGGCTCAAAGGCTGTTTATATGTTTGATCCAGATGGCTATATCATTGAGTTAATGGAAAAATGCAACTGAGATGTTAGTTCTTATTTGTAAGCGAATACATAAGGGAGGCGAAAGCAATGAAAGGGTTGAACAATAGAAAGGCCATTGTAACGGGCGCAGCACAAGGTTTAGGTTTAGCGATAGCTGAAGGGCTATGTGAATATGGAGTAAAAGTATGTATTTTAGATATTTCACCGAATTTGAATCAAGTGGTAGAAGAGTTGAGACAGAAGGGCTATCAAGTAGAAGGGTTACATGTGGATTTATCTCAGCAAAATCAAATTCTTGATGTATTTAATAAGGCTATTGAAAGGTTAGATGGTGAATTAGATATTTTAGTCAATAATGCCGGTATTCATAAACCAATGCCAGCAGTCGATTTATTGGTTGAAGATTTTCAGCGGGTGATGGACGTCAACGTAACGTCTGTCTTCCAACTATGCAAACTTTCAGGTCAGATCATGAAAAAGAAAGGAAAAGGGAAAATCATCAATATAGCATCTGTACTAGCAACACAAGGAGGTTTTAATGCATCTGCTTATTCCACTAGTAAAGGAGCGGTCGCACAATTGACTAAATCCTTATCAAATGAGTGGGCAAAAGAGGGGATTAATGTGAATGCCATTGCACCGGGCTATTACAATACAGAATTAAATAAGTTCATTCTTGAAGATGAAGAAAGACTTGCATCATTAGTAAGTCGTATTCCCGCAGGCCGATTTGGCAACCCAGAAGAACTTGCCGGAACCGTACAATTTCTAGCTTCAAGTAAATCAGATTATATTAACGGTGTTATCATTCCGGTTGATGGTGGATTTTTAGGTAGATAAAGGAGGTAGTTGTGATGAATTTGAAGGTGAAATCAATCTTTCTATCGTTGGTTGCCATTATTTTGATTCTTTCAGGATGTAACGCCCAGGCAGTAGATGGGACAGTCGGTTCTGACGGCGAAAAAGTAGTGATCAGAATGGCGAATTTAGTAGCAGCCGAAAATTTTTTGAATATTGGCTATGAAAAATTTAAAGAGGTTGCTGAATCAGAAAGTAATGGGCAAATTGAAGTTCAAATTTATAACAGTGGCACTTTAACGACTTCAGAAGATATTGAATATGAAATGCTTCAAACGGGTGTATTGGATATTGTAACAAATGCAGCGTTCGTAGTAGCAAGCAATGCACAAATACCTGCCTATAATATTTTTGATGTACCGTTCTTATTTTCTAATGAAGATGAAATGTATACGTTAGTAGATGGTAAGTATGGGGATATTTTAAAAAACAGTTTGGAAGAGAATTCAAATGCTTATTATCTGGGTGCTTTTAGTATCGGTTCATTTGCTATCGCAAATGACAACCATAAGGTTCGTAAACCTTCAGATTTAAAGGGATTAAAAATCAGAAGTACAACAACACCGCTTCAATCAGGAACAATAGCGGCAATGGGAGCGAACCCTACACCCATTTCTTATGGTGAAATCTTCACTTCTTTGCAGCAAGGAACGATTGATGGTGTGCAGACTACCACACCTTTAATTTACGGTGATAAGTTTTATGAAGTGGCGAATCATTTGACTCTAACAAGACATTTCCCATTGCCACATATCATGATGATGAATAAGAAGTTTTACGATGGCTTAACTGATGAAATGAAGGCGGTTATCAATAAAGCGGCAGAAGAGCAAATTAAATATGCGAGAGAACTGGCTGTGGAAGCTGAAAAGAAAGCGATTATCGGGATGCAAGAAGACGGTGTTGAAGTCGTGGAGTTGACACCAAAAGAGCTGGAAGCATTCAAAGAAGCTGTTCAGCCAGCTATCGATAATAATATTGATAAAGTCGGGATTGAAAACTATGAAATGGCTCGAAATATTTTGGAAAAAAATTAGTTATCTACTATTAGTAGAACTCAATAATAGAAATTTGAGGTGAGATTATGAATGAAGAGAAAGTGGATTATTCGTTAGAGGGATTATTTTGCGTGTTATTACTGGTCATTATGACGGTACTTATGTTTACTGAAGTTGTGGCAAGATACATTTTTGGTTCATCATTTATCTGGATAGAAGAATTAACGAGATATTTATTTATTTGGCTAACATTTATTAGTGCAGCCTATGTAACGGCTACCCAATCTCATATTAAGGTTGAGGTGGCATTATCCATATTTCCTAAAAAGGCACAACCAACGATTAAAAAAATCGGATTACTTATTTGGTTAATATTCTCGATTGTGATTACCTATGTTGGTTTTAACTATTCCTTCACGATGTTGGATGTTGGCGGAAATTCACCTTCATTGGGATTGGCGAAAGGCATTGTCTATTTAGGTATTCCAATAGGATATTTACTCATGAGTCTAAGGTTAATAATTCAATTATTTAAAGAGATTACTAATCCAGAGGTTCAAGATATTGAACAGTAGAAAGGGGTGAGTTCGATGGGTACAGTAACATTAATGCTATTTGGCATATTGGTTATTCTTGTTTTATTTAATGTGCCAATTGCGATCGCATTAGCAGCTGCAAGTCTATTGGTCGTATTAATTGAAGGGTCTGTTCCATTATCATTATTTATTCAGACTTCGTTTAGTTCCATGGATTCATTTCCGTTAATCGCCATCCCATTTTTCATTCTAGCGGGTGATATTATGAGCAGGGGAGGCATGGCAAGAAGGTTAGTAGACTTCATTCAAAGTATTGTTGGATCATTAACGGGGAGCTTAGGCATTATTACAATAATCGCTAGTTTTATATTTGCGGCTATTTCTGGATCAGGAGCGGCTACTGTAGCAAGTATCGGTGCCATTCTTATACCTTATATGTTAAAAAGCGGATACGCACCTGGTTATGCAGCTTCTATTTCTGCTAGTGCAGGCGCATTGGGTCCAATTGTGCCACCTAGTATTGTCTTCATTCTCTATGCAGTCATGTCGAATACTTCAATAAGCGATCTATTTATTTCAGGTATTATTCCTGGTATTTTAGTTGCGATTGCATTATTAATAGTTAACTATTTTATTTGTAAAAAAGAAGGTTTCGGTTCTTTAAAAGTTGCTTTAGAGGAAAAAGAAAAGGTAGGATTTTGGAAAGCATTGAATGAAGCGAAGTGGGCCCTGCTAGCACCTATTTTAATATTGGGTGGCATTTACGGGGGGATTGTAACGCCTACTGAAGCAGCGGTTGTGGCCGTTGTCTATAGTTTGATTATCTGTATTTTCTTCTATAAAGAAATAAATTTCAATGATTTTATAGGGATATTTTTGAAATCAGCTCATACATCGGGTTCCGTTTTAATCTTTGTAAGTGCAGCATCATTTTTTGGCCAAATATTATCGATTGAGAGAATACCGCAATTTTTAGCTGATACATTAGCAAGTTGGACGACAAATCCATTAATCATTTTACTATTGATTAATATTTTCTTACTTATTGTTGGTATGTTTATGGAAACAGTAGCAGCGGTATTAATTTTTGTGCCATTATTACTTCCAATTGTCATTCCTTTAGGTATTGATCCGATTCATTTTGGTATGATTGTTTGTTTGAATTTAAGTTTAGGATTAATTACACCGCCATTAGGAATTAATTTGTTCATAGGAAGTAATATCGCTAATGTTCCATTTGAAAGAACGTTTAAATATGTAGCACCCATTTTTGGGGCCTTACTCATTGTCTTGCTAATCATTACTTACGTACCTTCCATTACGTTATTTCTTCCGAATTTATTAGGAGGCTAAAAAAAACGAGAATCGTCTTAATGACGGTTCTCGTTTTTTTAAGTGATCAATGAAGAGGGAAGCAAACTATTCGGTTTTATCAATCTTATATTTTTGCATTTTTCTTACTAGCGTTGATTGGTCAACTTTTAATGCGGTTGCGGCTTTTCGGATACTTGGGAAACGGTCGATGGCGTTTCTGATAATCTCTGTTTCATATGATTCTACGCGATTCTTTAATGAATCCAGATCTTGGCTGTCAGAAGACGAATCGGAAGACGATGTATTCACGTTGAATTGGAAACCATCATTAAATTGTAATTCCTTTTGTAAATCATCAATATTTATTTCGGGATTTAAACTCATTAAGGCAATTCTCTCGATTAAATTTTGTAATTCACGTACATTTCCTGGCCAGTCATAATTTATGAATGCATTTAAAGTATCGTTTGAGAATTTGCGATTAATGCCATACTTATGATTAATGGTATTTAAGAAATGATAAATTAGTGGGATAATATCTGCTTTTCTTTCTTTCAAAGAAGGTATTTTAATAGGGATGACGTTTAACCGATAATATAAATCTTCTCTAAATTGGCCATTAGTTATCATTTTGGATAGATCACGATGTGTTGCCGCAATAATTCGAATATCTACAGGGATTGGTTTTGTTCCGCCCACGCGTGTAATTTCATGTTCTTGTAAAACTCGTAATAATTTCACCTGTAATAGGAGCGGCATTTCACCTATCTCATCCAAAAAGATCGTGCCGTGATTAGCTGCTTCAAATAATCCCGCTTTTCCTTTTTGATTGGCACCTGTGAAAGAACCAGATTCATAGCCGAACAACTCCGACTCTAATAATGCTTCTGGTATCGCTCCACAATTAATTTTGATTAGAGGATAATCTTTTCTAAAACTATGGCGGTGGATTAATTCAACGACCTTCTCCTTACCTACCCCTGAAGCTCCTTGAATTAGGACCCCGGAATCGATATGAGCAACTCTTAATGCTCGATCTAATACGTCTTTCATGATATCTGATTGAGCAATAATAGAAAGTTTCGGATCATTTTGTTCTTTTAATAGCTCTAATTCTTCGTGAATTTGCTGGTTTTGTTGTTCTAATTGCTGAATTTCAGATTCAAGTGCATTTAAATGGGTTAGGTCTCTTACATTATTGACGACTTTTTCGATTTCACCTTTATTATTTCGAATCGGCGCCGCCGACACCAGAACGGTAGCTCCTGTGCTTATTTTCTGAATAATGGTGACCTCTTTATTATCTCTTAAAGCTTTTAAAGAAGCAGAAACATCTATGATTCCTTCATCTTCAAGTTCTTTTAAACTTCTGCCAATACAATTTTTTGCAGATAAACCTGTAATTTGTTCGTAAGATGGATTTTGATGAATGATGATCCCGTCTTTATCGCAAATGACTATCCCGTCAAAAGAGGAATTAATAACCTCGTTTAATTCCTTTCTTAAAGCTTGTAAGGATTCTTTTTCTTTTTTTAATCTCACTAACTCATTCATGGGATTAATTAAAACAACAAGTTGTTTGTTGTTTATAAAAGTTGTAATTTCCGCTGGGTAATTAATCAAGCTGAAAGATTCAGCACCTTTCAAAGTTGACTCGACAATCGTATCGAAATAGTAGTTGTATTTTTTGGCTATTGAATTTGAAAATAATACTTCGCCTTGTTTATTTAATATAAGGACACCAATGATGTTGACTTTAGACAGGATGTTCTCCATAAACTTACCTCCTTGCATCGTTTGCAACTAAAATGATGACATATTGCATCAATTTAATCGATTATACATCATTTTATAATAGAAAAATAGAAATAATATGAAAAAGAAAGCGTTTTAAAGTTGGCACGTAACTTGCATTAAAAATAGTGAGAGTACTTTCTTAAAAATCTAGGAGGTAAGTATATGTCTAAATTAATAGAGAAAACTTCTTTTTCATCCGTTCAGTTACAAACGATGTTATACGACATGATGGTAATAAGAAGTTTTGAAGAAACCGTTGAAAAATTATTTCAACAAGGGGAAATTCATGGAACGATGCATTTATGTATTGGACAAGAAGCGACAGCGGTGGGTGCATGTGTACCGTTGACAGACGAAGATAAAATTACAAGTACTCACCGTGGTCATGGGCATAGCATTGCAAAAGGAACAAAAGTCAAAGGGATGATGGCTGAATTACTTGGAAAAGAAACAGGCTATTGTAAAGGGAAGGGAGGGTCCATGCACATTGCAGATTTAGATGTGGGTAATTTAGGTGCGAATGGTATTGTTGCAGCGGGTTTACCTTTAGCAACAGGTGCAGCCTTAACCTCAAAAATGAAAGATTTAGGATATGTGGTGGTGTGTTTCTTTGGAGATGGTTCGACCAATGAAGGAGCGTTCCATGAATCACTTAACTTAGCATCCATTTGGAACTTGCCTGTTATTTTTTTCTGTGAAAATAATTTATACGGTATGTCAGGATCGATTAAAGAAATGACGAATATTGATAATATTGCAGACAGAGGGACAGCATACGGTATTCCAAGCGAGACGATTAATGGAAACGATGTATTAGAAGTTGTGAAAGCAACAGAAAAAGCAGTTGAAAGAGCAAGAAAGGGCGAAGGTCCGACGTTAATTGAGGCCCACACTTATAGATGGAGAGGACATTCACGAAGTGATGCAAGGAAATATAGAACAAGGGAAGAAGAAAAAGAATGGAAAAAAATGAGAGATCCCATCGCATTATTTAAAAAGCAATTAATTGACGAAAACGTAATAACAGAAGAAGAATTTATGGAGTTGGATAAAAAAGTTCAAGCTGAAATAGATGAAGCGGTTGAATTTGCTGAGAATAGTAAGTCGCCAGGCTTAGATACGTTAGAAACTGACATTTATGCATAATAGAAAGGTGATGAATAGTGTGAGAGAAATTACTTATTTAGAAGCGATTCGAGAATCAATGAGTCAAGAAATGCGCAAAAATGATGATGTTTTCATTATGGGAGAAGATATCGGGATTTATGGAGGAGCTTTCGGATTAACTAATGGGATGATTGAAGAATTTGGTCCGGAGCGTGTAAGAAATACCCCAATTTCTGAGGCAGCTATAAGTGGATGTGCAGTTGGTGCAGCCATGACGGGTATGAGACCTATTTTAGAACTTCAGTTTTCAGATTTCATTATGATAGCTACCGATAATATTGTTAACCAGGCTGCAAAGACGCGATATATGTTTGGGGGAAAAGCCAAAGTTCCTGTAGTTATTAGGCTCCCAGGGGGATCGGGTGCAGGATTTGCTGCACAGCATTCACAAAGTTTAGAAGCTTGGATGACACATGTACCAGGCCTGAAGGTTGTTCAGCCTTCAAATGCTTTTGATGCAAAAGGTTTAATGAAGGCAGCGATTAAAGATGATAATCCCGTTTTATTTTATGAGCATAAACTTCTTTACAATACTAAAGGAGACGTGCCAGAAGAAGATTATGAAATTCCATTGGGTCAGGCGGATATCAAAAAAGAAGGTGCGGATATCACAATCGTAGCGACAGCAATCATGGTTAATCGAGCACTCGAAGCAGCAGAAGAACTTGAAAAAGAGGGGATTAACATAGAAGTGATTGATCCTCGTACTTTAGTGCCGTTAGATATAGAAACTATTATAAATTCCGTAAAGAAAACAAGTCGCGTCTTAGTTGTATATGAAGCGGTAAAAAGAGGAGGATACGGTGCGGAAATCGCGAGTATGATTGCGGAAAGTGATGCATTTGATTTCTTAGATGCTCCAATTAGACGCTTAGGTGGAGTTGCGACACCAATACCCTATAATCCAGAATTAGAAAAAGCAGCAGTTCCACAGGTAAATGACATTGTTCAAGAGTGCAGAAAATTAATGAATAAGTAAGGAGGTGTCATGATGGTATCAGAAGTAGTCATGCCTAAACTGGGCGCAACAATGGAAGAAGGAACAATAGTCTCTTGGTTAGTCCAAATTGGTGAAATGATCGAAGAAGGAGATCCCATTGCTGAGATTCAAACGGATAAAATAGTGATGGAGATTGAAGCAGAGACGACGGGTGTTTTATTGAAAATTTTATACGATGCTGGCTCTGTCGTAAAAGTACATGAAATCATTTCATATATAGGTGAAGAAGGCGAAAGTGTAGAAGGATTAGAAAAACAATCGCCACACGCTTCTCATGAACCTATAGAAGAGAAGCAAACCCCGCCTGAAAAAGAAATGAGTAAAGTAGGACAGCCAAACCATGATAACAAAATCAGAAGAACACCTGCTGCAAGAAAGCTTGCTATAGATAATCAAATAAATTTAAAGGAAATTGTTGGATCAGGTCAGCTTGGGCGTATTCATAAAATGGACGTTGAAAGATTCTTAGAGGAGCATCCTAAGAAAATCACACCATTAGCGAAGAAAATCGCTCATGATCATGGGATTAATTATACCGATATGACTGGATCAGGTTTACATGGGAAAATTCTCAAAAATGATCTTGTTTCTTCAAATGGGGCAAGTGCAAAAGTTGAGAATTCAAATACAAATCAAGTCGATAAACGAGTGCCATTTAAAGGCATGCGTAAAGTCATAGCGGATAGAATTTCTGAAAGTGCCTATACAAATCCACATGTAACCCTCTTATCAGAAATTGATATGAGTAATAGTGTATCACTTCGTCAAGACTTATTGCCAGTTATTGAAAAAGCGGAAGGTTTAAGAATATCTTTCAATGAAATTTTGATTAAAGCAACAGCATTTGCTCTAAAACAAAACCCAAGTATCAATATTTCCTTAGAGGAAAAAGAGATTGTCTACCATTCACGTATAAATATCGGCATGGCTGTTGCAGTTTCGGATGGTTTAGTAGTTCCCGTTCTAAGAGATGTTGATAAAAAAGGATTGGCCACTCTTACAAAAGAAGCTAAAAGTATTGGTAAGCAAGCCCGGGAGGGACAACTTTCTCTTGATGATATGCAGGGAAGCACTTTTACCATCAGTAATTTAGGTATGTATGCCGTTGATGGATTCACACCGATCATTAATAGTCCCAATGCAGCTATTCTAGGCGTAGGGCGCATTCAGAAAAAGCCGGTCATCGTGAATGAGGAAATAGCCATTCGATCAATGATGAGCCTAAGCTTATCTTTTGACCACCGAATTATTGATGGCGCTCCTGCAGCAGCATTCTTGACAGATTTAAAAGATGTACTAGAAAATCCATTCAAATTAATGATATAAGGTGGTGTCAGAATGACTTCTTACGATGTAGTAATTGTTGGCGGTGGTCCAGGCGGATACGTTGCCGCAATTAGAGCTGCCAAAAAAGGTAAGCGGACAGCACTTGTGGAAGCAGGTCATTTAGGTGGTACGTGTTTGAATAGAGGCTGTATTCCTTCAAAAACTTTATTAAAACATGCACAAATTATAGAAGAAATTGAAAAAGCAAAAAACTGGGGAATTAAAACGGAAAATGTAAGCTTTTCATTGAAAGAAATGTTTGCGCGTAAAGATCAGGTTATTACAAAACTGCGAAGTGGAATCGAACATTTATTAAGTATGGGGAAAATCGATGTCTATAACGGATATGGAACCATTCACGCTGAAAAAAAAGTAACGATTCAAACAGAAAATGAAACGAAACAAATTACTGGTGAAAAAATCATCATTGCGACAGGAAGCCACCCTTTCGTACCGCCAATTGATGGCCTTCATTCAGTTGATTTTCAAACAACCGATACTATTTTTGATATCACGGAGATCCCCCAATCCATTGTGATTGTGGGCGGAGGCGTCATAGGGGTTGAGTTTGCTAATATATTTGCTAGTTTGAAAGCGAAGGTCACGATTGTTGAACTAGGTGAAAGAATCATATCAACAGAAGATGAAGATGCTGCGAAAACTTTACATAAAAGTTTAAAGAAGAAAGGCATTAAAGTTTTAACGAAATATCAAGTGACATCCATAAAAGAAAGTAATAATCAAAAGACAATATCCATTGCCTCGCAACAAGGTAAAACAGAGACCCTCATAGCAGATGAAATACTTCTGGCAGTTGGCCGAAAACCTAATCTCTCTAGTGTTTCTGAACTGAATCTTACTATGAATGGTGGACATATAGCAGTCAATGATTATCTGGAAACGAGCAAAAAAGGTTATTTTGCTGTAGGTGATGTTATTGGGGGACTGCAATTAGCGCATGTTGCGAGTGCAGAAGGGATAGTAGCTGTCGAAAATTTAGATGAAGAAAAAGAAAAGATGAATGATAAAGTGATGCCTCGTTGTATCTATACAAACCCACAAGTCGCTAGTGTTGGGATGAGTGAAGTGGAACTTAAAGAAAAAAATATCCCGTATAAGATAAATAAATATTCCTTTTCGGGAAATGGGAAAGCTCTGGCATTGGGTGAAACAGAAGGGTTTTCTAAAGTGATGATTGATGAGAAATATGGGGAAATATTAGGCGTCGTTATGGTAGGTGCTAATGTCACTGAATTGATTAGCCAATCATCGGCTTTTATGTATCTTGAAGGAACGGTGGATGAACTTGCACAAATGGTACAACCTCATCCCTCTCTCTCTGAGGTATTAATGGAATCTGCAAATATACTAATTGGAAAGGGAATTCATTCTTAATGGGAGGTAAGGATATGTTTGATTTAAAAGGTAAAAAGGCCATTATAACTGGTGGAGCTCAGGGATTAGGATATTCAATGGTAGAAGCATTTCACAATGCGGGTGTAGAAATTGCAGTGATAGATATTTCGGATGAGCTATCTCTTATTTCTAGCAAATTAGAAGCCACTGAAGGTCAAATCCATGCTATTAAAGGGAATTTATTAGATGTGGAAAGTTTAAGAGAGTCGTTTAACGAAGCTTTAGAGAAATTGGGCGGAACTGTTGATATTTTAATTAACAGTGCGGGGTTAATTGAAAGAAAACCAGCTCTTGAGTTTTCGCTCGAAAGTTGGAATAGAATTTTAGGACTGAATGTAACGGCCGTTTTTGAATTATCTAGATTAGCTGCAGTAGAAATGCAGAAGCAGGGGGCGGGAAAAATCATTAATATGGGATCCATACTATCTGTATTAGGTGGTTTTAATGCGGCTGCATATTCTACTAGCAAGGGTGCCGTTTTACAATTAACAAAGTCTTTGTCTAACGAGTGGGCTGAGTATGGTATTCAAGTGAATGCCATCGCACCAGGCTATATGTTAACTACGATGAATACGGATCTAATGAATGATCCAGTGAGAGGGGCACAAGTAGAGGCTAGAATTCCTGCTAAAAGATGGGGAACACCTGAGGATGTTGCAGGTGTCGCTTTGTTTTTAGCTGCTCCAGCTTCAGATTATGTGACAGGCACATTAATTCCTGTAGACGGTGGCGTATTAGGAAGGTAACTGAAAAATAGAAGGAGTGTGAGATGGGATTGAAAAAAAAACTATTTATCAATGGTGAATGGATCGAATCTGAACAATATGCTGATTTAATATCCCCTTATTCAGAAGAGAAAATTGCCGAGATTCCTCAAGCATCAGAAAAAGAAGTGGATGCAGCTATCGATGCTGCCTATAATAATCGAGCAGTGATGGCAAAGTTAACAGCTTATGAAAAAGCTGACATATTAGAAAAATTAGTTGGCTTGCTAAATGAAAATAGATTAAAGGCTGCTCAAATCATTTCCTTGGAATCTTCAAAACCATTAAAATTCTCTTTAGGAGAAGTAGACAGAACGATTGAAACGTATAAATTCGCAGCTGAAGAAGCCAAACGCATTCATGGTGAAATGATTCCTTTGGATGCTGCTAGAAATGGTGCAAACCGACTGGGATATACATTAAGAGAGCCTATCGGTGTCGTGGCGGCTATTACACCATTTAATTTTCCGATGAATTTGGTTGCTCATAAGGTGGGCCCAGCCATTGCAGCTGGTAATACCATTGTATTAAAACCAGCATCTCAAACTCCTTTGTCGGCTTATTTTCTTGCCGAGCTATTGGAAGAAGCCGGATTACCAAAAGGTGCATTAAATGTGGTGAGCGGAAGTGGAAGTTTGGTTGGAGAGAGATTAGTAACAAGTGATAAGGTCAATATGGTTACTTTTACTGGAAGTCCTGAAGTAGGGATTGGTATCAGAATGAAGGCTGGTTTAAAGAAAGTGGCATTAGAACTGGGCTCTAATGCCGGTCTTATAATAGATGATGGAGTAAATCTGGATAAAATAATTCCAAAGTGCGTAATAGGTGCTTTTTCTAACCAAGGACAAATTTGCATTTCTCTTCAAAGGATCTATATTCATGAAAATTCATTTGAGGCATTCACGGAAAAATTTAAATTGGCGACAGAGCAACTTGTATTGGGAGATCCGTTAGATGAAAACACAGATTTATCATCACTCATTTCTAGAAAAGAACAAGAAAGAGCAAAAGCTTGGATTGATGAAGCGGTTAGCGATGGTGGACAGATCATTTCGGGTGGTCGGATTGAAAATAATATTTTGTTACCGACTGCCCTTGTGGATGTAGGATCCGATTCAAAAATATCCTGCCAAGAAGTTTTTGCACCGATTGTGACGATTAATCCAATTAAAAATGTAGATGAAGCAATCGACTACATCAATGATTCAAGATTTGGGCTACAGGCGGGGATTTTTACAAAGGATATCCATACAGCAATGCATGCTTCTAAGCGACTTGAAGTAGGTGGCGTTATGATTAATGATATTCCAACATATCGAGTAGATCAAATGCCATATGGGGGAGTTAAAGAAAGCGGTAATGCGCGTGAAGGGTTAAAATATACCATTGAAGAAATGACAGAAATGAAATTAGTTGTTTGGAATCAAGAAGAATTTTAACGATTATTTTGTTTAGCGAGGGATATAGATGAAAGAATTATTTGGCATAATAGGAAACCCGATAGGGCACTCCTTGTCACCCTTAATTCAAAATGAATCTTATGAATTACATGAAATAAATGCGCATTTTCAAGCTTTTCATGTGGAGCATGAAGATTTAGAGTCAGCTATTAAAGGCATGAAAGCGATTGGTATAAAAGGGTTTATGGTAACGGTTCCCTTTAAAGCGGAAGTGATCCCTTTTCTAGATGAAGTAGACCCGATAGCCGAGAAAAAGAAGGCAGTCAATGTTGTACAACTGATTGATGGAAAATATGTTGGGTTTAACTTTGATGGAGAAGGCTGTCTTAAAGCATTATTAGAAGACATGAACAGACAAAGCCTACAGAATGAAAATATTCTTATTTTAGGTGCTGGGGGAGCGGCACAATCCATTTTTTATACGCTATCTCACTTTGATGATGTACATATAGATCTTGCTAATAGGACGATTGAGAAAGCTGAAGCATTAAAAGAGTTAGGTGGAAATCACAGACATACAAGTGTAATTTCCCTTGAAGAAGCAGAAATCAAGCAGAATGAGTACGATATAATTATTCAGACAACATCTATTGGGATGTGGCCGGATATAGATCAATCACCTATTAACATAACTAATCTAAAAAAAGGTGCATTTGTTTCGGATATAATCTATAATCCTGCAGAAACGAAAATATTAAAACAAGCTCGTGAAAATGGAGCGAATACACAAAATGGTATAAAAATGCTTGCATTTCAAAATGCACTTTCGATTGAAAAATGGACGGGACAGAAAGTAAATTATCAAAAGATGATAGATTCACTTACAAAAGCTTTAAGATAAGCGTTCCCTATTTAACAGTGGATAACTATAAAGGCAAAGGGCTGTCCAATTTATGGCACCCTTTGCCTTTTATTAGGTTATTCCTTTTTTATATTTGATCAGGGAAGGATAAATCCCTGGGTTTTTTGAAGGAGGTATTGAAGTTATCAAACTTTGTAAAGATGAGCCAAGTGTTTTGGAAAGGGATGTGTAGTGATGGAAATACTTTTTGATAGGCAAAATGAACGAGATGCGGAAGAGTTATTTACATTTGAATGCAATAATAGAAGGTTTTTTGAACAAACGGTCCCAAGTCGTGGAGATGATTATTATATCTTCGAAACGTTCAAAAATAGACATAGGGAATTATTATCTTGAGTTCCTTAATTTCGTAGATAAATTAATAAATTAAAGCAAAAAAACGCTTGGAATCATAAAATCATCCAAGCGTTTTACGCTTATTTCAATATATTTCATTTGTTAATTACATTTCCCTATGAAAATTCGACTTATCTCCACGTAATGAAATTATTTAGTTATTGATTACTTGGAAAAGAAAATTCCACTTTATTTTCGTTGTCTTTGGATTCAGGCCATCTTTCTGAAACCGTTTTGGTTTTTGTGAAAAAGCGAATGGTGTCTGGACCAAACATGTGGCCTTCCCCGAATTTCGAACGCTTCCACCCTCCAAAGTTGTAGTATCCGACTGGTATCGGAATCGGTACGTTCACACCGACCATTCCCACTTCAATTTGTTCTGAGAACTTTCTTGCAGCAGGTCCATTTTCTGTAAAAATCGTAACGCCATTACCATATTCGTGATTATTAATTAATTCAATCGCTTCGTTTAAGCTATTCACGCGTACCACAATACGTGCCGGTCCGAACACCTCATCACGATAAATATTCATATCAGGAGTAACATGATCTAAAATCGTTGGTCCTAAATAAAAACCTTTTTCCGTTTCACATATTTTTGGATTCCGGCCATCCACATATAATTGTGCACCTTCTTCAAGACTTTCATTAATGTACTTGATAACGGTATCCTTTGATTCCTGTGTAATTACAGCTCCGAAGTCTGCATTCTTGTCATTATATGCCCCTACTTTTAATTCTAGTACACGAGTTTTTAATTTTGCTACAAATGCATCAGCTGTTGCTTTACCAACTGGAACAGCTGCTGAAATCGCCATACAGCGTTGGGATGCAGAACCAAACGCTGCACCTAGGAATGCAGTAACAACTTGATCTAAGTCAGCATCCGGCATAATAATCATATGATTCTTTCCTCCACCAAAAGAAGCTACTCTCTTATTATTACGGCTTCCTTCGTGATAAACATATTCAGCTACCCTAGTAGAACCTACAAAAGATATGGCACATACTTTTGGATTTTTAAGTAATGCATCAACTGCCTCTTTGTCACCGTTAATGATACTCCAAATCCCATCTGGTAGGCCCGCTTTTTTCCATAGATCCGAGATAAATAAAGCTGAGTTCGGAACACGTTCAGAGGGTTTTAAAATTACTGCATTTCCACAAGCAACTGCCATAGAAGTCATTGCGAGCGGTACCATTACTGGAAAATTGAATGGAGAAATTGCTGCAACTACACCTAGAGGTTGTTTCATTGAAAAAGAGTTGATATTTCCACCAACATTGACAGAGTATTCACCTTTTAACATATGTGGAGCATTTATCGCTAAATCAACCGATTCAATTCCTCTACTAATTTCACCTTTTGCATCAGAAATTGTTTTGCCGCTTTCAAGACCTATTATATTTGCCAGTCGTTCTGTTTCCTCTATTAGAAGGCTTCTAAAGCGATGAATAACTTCCACTCTTTTTGCTACAGACGTATTTTTCCAAGCTGAAAAAGACGAATGTGCCACTTCAATTGTTTCATTTACTTCCTCTACAGAAGCATATGGACAAAAAGCCGTTACTTCACCCGTTGAAGGATTATATACCTTTCCAAAGCGTTCACTTCTGCCAGGTTTCATTTCTCCACCAATAAAATGAGTTAATATTTTCGTATTAAATTCACTTTTAATCATAGTCATATTATTTATTCCTCCAAATTTATTATTATTTTTTTTGTATTGTTTTTTCAGCTAGCTTCTTAGTCATTAAGTAAACTGCAGACATATCATTCTCTCCATAACCTTCATTTGCCGCCTGCGTATACCAATCTACCAAGTGGTCTCCAATTGGCAGTTTAATTTCACATTCCTCAGCCATTTGCTTAGCTATTTTTAAATCTTTTAACAACAGATTTGTTGTAAAGCCAGGTTCAAAGTTATTTTCGGCGATATACTCCTTATAATTTCTTTCATATATTCTGCTTTGGCCATAACTTACATTTAGGATTTCAAACATACGCTCGTGATCTAATCCCATATTTTTACCAAGAGTTAGCGCTTCCCCAACTGCTTGGGTATAGAAGCCGATCATCAAATTATTGATTAACTTAATCACAGTGCCACTATCTGGATTTTCTCCAACATGAAACAGATTTTTTCCTAGAATATTTAGCAGTGGCTGCACTTCATCAAAGTATACTTTAGGTCCGCCAACCATAAATGTTAGGGTTGCATTAACGGCACCAATAACACCGCCACTTACTGGAGAACCTAAGTATCTTAAGTTGTTTTTCTGGCAAGCAGTAAAAACTTTACGGTTTAATTCTGGTGTTACTGTACTTGTATCAATAATCATTAAATTATCAGCACCATACTTAATAATACCTTCTTCGAAAAATGTCATCTCAACAATAGCTGGTGAAGGTAAACTAATAAATATCACATCTGCATGTTGGAGAACTTCTTTAATACTTTGACATACATGTCCACCATTTTCTTGAAATTTGACAAGGGCTGTTGGATTAATGTCAAAACCGTATACTATATATTCGTGACTAATCAAATTCTCTGCCATAGGTAAACCCATATTTCCTATTCCGATAAACCCTATCCTTTGTTTTAAACTCATCTCTCTTTCTCTCCTTCAGGTATCATCTAGTAAAAAACCATATATAAGATAACGGCTAAAGCTAAAGCTGCTGTAGGTACGACCACACTGAGAACAAATACTGGCTTATATGCTCGTTGATGTGTCTCTTTACATACCGCTCTGATAGTAGTAACGACGTATCCGTTGTGTGGTAAAGAATCTAGTCCACCAGAAGCAATGGATGAAATTCGATGCATAGCTCCTGGATCTAAACCTTGTGCTTGGTAAATAGGTGCAAGTATAGGTAAGGCGATTCCTAAACCGCCAGAGGCTGATCCCGTAATAGCGGCTATAGTCGTAACAGCCATAGCAAGACCCGCATATTCTAGCCCAGGCATATTAGTAAGCGTATCAACAATAGCAGTAAATGCTGGTACTTTTGCTGCAACTGCACCAAATCCTACCACAGCACATGTATTAGCAATGGCATTAAGTGAATTTTCTGCCCCTATAGTAAGAGATTTCCAATGAGTGCCAATAGCATTTTTATACATAAGCGCCCATCCCACAACAATTCCCGCAAATAAAGCAACCAATACCGCTTGGTCCGTCGGCATATACTTGGCAACAATATTTAAGACTGCTACTACAGAGATCAAAGGAATAATTGAAATAATTATATTAGGCAAGCCCTTTTCAGATACTCCTCGATTCGGTTCATCATCTGTTTCCAGCCGAGTTGCAGCAACCTCATTCGATGCACTTTCAGCAATGTGGTCCATAGAAAAAGTTTCGCCTCTATCTATAGCTTTTTGAACCATCCTTCCTAAGGTAATTCCACCTCCAACCATAATTAATAGAGCAATAACCACACCTACCCAACCTCCAGCAGTTGGAGTTGTCCCAAAATGTTCAGTGGGAATTAAATTTTGTATTTCTGGTGACCCTGGCGACGTCATAGTGAAAGAGATGGATCCAAAGACAAGTGCACCAGGTATAAAACGATGAGGTAAATTAGCACTTTTAAACAAAGAAACTGCAATAGGATAAACAGAAAAGGCAACGATGAATACGCTTACACCACCATACGTCATAAGCGCACACGCGGTTACAACGGCAAATACTGCACGCTTAGCTCCGAATCTACGCTGAACCCAATCTGCAATTGAATTTGCAGATTTTGTATCTTCCATGACTTTCCCAAAAATTGCACCTAGTAAAAATGTTAAAAACCAGGAAGCGAAGAAACCAGTGAAGCCCCCCATGTAGTCTGTTGTTAACGCTTCCATTATATTAAGCTTGCCCGTGATACTTACAACTACAGAACACAACACAGCTGCAATAATGATGTTTATCCCTTTAATGGTCATATACATGAGTAGTCCAAGACCTATTATTAAACCTAAAAAACTAATTGCCATAATAACCAATCCCCCCCTTTCCAAATTCAATATTATTTTTTGGATAGTTTCATAGTTGAATAGTCATTAGTAAAGGAGACCCGATATAGATCAATAATTTCCTCTTTGCTAGGTACTCGGGGGTGATTTCCTGGACTTCCGCTTGCTAATGCGTCAGTTGCCATTTTCTCTAAAGATTGTTCAAAATCTTCTTCATTAATTCCCCATGCTTTAAGATTAGGAATATTTAAATCAAGACATAGTTTTTTTATGAATAATACAGTTTCTTTTGACACGACCACATCACTTTTCTGCTCCATGCCCTCCATAATTGTCCGACCTACTTGAGCTAGTTTCTCAACGCAGCTGCCTTCACTAAATTCCAACACAGTTGATAGAAGCATTGCATTCGAAATCCCATGTGGTACTTTATACAAAGCACCAATTGGCCGAGACATCCCATGAACAAGGCATACGGATGAATTAGAAAAAGCAATGCCTGCTTGCATTGAAGCTAAAGCCATCTGTGTTCTTGCTTCTAAATCATTTCCATCTTCATAAACACGTTGAATGTTATCTATAATTAATTTGATAGATGATAAAGCAAGCGTATTAGTTAAAGGATGAGACTTACGTGAGATATAAGCTTCTAAAGCGTGACATAATGCATCAATCCCTGTGGCAACTGTTAACATTTTTGGTGATGAAAGCGTTAGACTTGGGTCAACAATAGCTACCTGTGGCATTATTTTAGGTTGTTTAATCATCATTTTTATATCTTTAATTGTATCAGTCACAACTAAGGCATCCGTCACCTCAGAGCCTGTTCCAGCTGTTGTTGGAATAGCTATTACTGAAACGGGATCATTTATAATCTCATTATCCACACCCACGTATTCAATTAAAGCGCTTTCATTTCTAGCTAATAGAGCTACCGCCTTAGCAGCATCAATGCAACTTCCTCCGCCTAGACCAACAATTAAATCACATTCCTTCTCTTTAAAGAGAGTTAAAGCCTCTTCAACATGAGTATCTTTTGTTTCTGAGTCCACTCCCAAATATGTAATCGAGTGAACACCCTCACTTTGAAAATATTCAATAACCCTAGCCACATAACCTAAATCCTTCATAGGCTTGTCACTGATTAACAATGCTTTGGAGCCTAAATCACTTGCCACTTTGCCTAGTTTAGAAAGGCTTCGATTTCCATAATATACAATATTAGGCGTACGTAATTCTCCGATGAAATTCATACTGCACCCCCTTATAAAATATTGACTTTCAGTTATAAACTAATGCAAGAGTTGTGCCAATTCGTTATTAAGCTAAAACTTCTGTAATTGCCCATCTGTTTCTTAAATATCTGTTTTCGAAAAGCAACACTCATTCGATAATTATGTAGACAAACAAGAACAACTTCGTTGACAAATGACAACAATTTCCTTTAAAATTATTTTGAATATTGATATTATTCAAAATTAACATTCAATTTAAAATTATATATAAGATAGGTGATTCTTGATGAATGTTTTAAATAATAAAAGCGTCTCCTATAATATTTTTAAGGACGAAATCGTTGAAGATTGGATGGAAGAAGAGTCTTATTTATTACAAATTCACGACTCTATTTATAAAGCTGGTAATATCATGTCGAAATACGAAATAGATAACATAGCAGTGGTTAACGAAGATTTAATAGTAAAGGGGATTGTCACTTTCTCAATAATAATGAGAGCATTTTTGAATGGCATACCTTTAGAGCAAGAAATTCAAAATATCATGATTAAGAAATTCCCTGCTTGCTATGCTGACGATCCTATAAACGAACTTTCCTTTCAGTTTGGAACGCGTATTCCAGTATTAGATAGAAATGGACGTCTTATTGGTCGTTTCCCTTCAACAAGAAGGTTGTTAAACCAATTCTTTGTATTGAACGAAAAAGTACAATCATTAGATCAAATAGTAAAAATGTACGATCTTTGTTTTGATACAGCCTATGAAGGTATAACTGTAGTAGATCAAAACGGTATAATCCAACTTTTTAATAATTCCTACAGCCGTTTTGTACAAAAGAGGAAGGAAGAAGTTATAGGTAAGCATTGTACTGAAGTAATTGACAATACCCGGTTGCCAGTTGTTCTTGAAACGGGAATTCCTGAACGTAATAATGCTGTTATTTTGCAGGGACAAGAAATGATTGCTAGCGTAATTCCGATATGGAGAGATGATAAAGTGATTGGTGCGATAGGAATGCTTGTTTTCGAAGGAGTTTCAGAGCTCTCTAAAGTCTTTGATAGGATGCAGACTCTTAAGGATAAATCGAGTCATAAACAGGTTACGCTTGAATATCCCAAGAAAGATGAAGAAACGATTACATTTGATAAAATCATCGGTGAAAGTAGCTCTATAGGTGAAGTTAAAAAAATAGCCCGTCGAGCAGCAAAGACAATGGCTACGATTTTAATTATCGGTGAAAGCGGTGTTGGAAAAGAGTTGTTTACCAAAGCTATTCATAATTTAAGTCCAGTAAAAAATGGTCCATTAATATCCATTAACTGTGCGGCTATTCCTGATGAGTTGCTTGAATCTGAGCTTTTTGGGTATAACCATGGGGCTTTTACAGGAGCAAGCAAGGGAGGAAAACCAGGGAAATTTGAATTGGCTCACAACGGAACGCTTTTTTTGGATGAAATTGGAGACATGTCCCTTCACCTACAAGCTAAACTGCTCCGCATCTTGCAGGAACAAAAATTTGAAAGGATTGGGGGCATTAATGAAATTCATGTGAACGTACGTATTATTGCCGCAACGAACCAGCCATTAGAGCAGTTGGTTGAAAAGGGAACCTTTCGAAAAGATTTATTCTATCGTCTAAATATCATTCGTTTGCACATCCCTCCCCTTAAAAATAGAAAAACAGATATTCCTATTTTAGTATCGAAATTATTAGAAGATTGTTACAACAAATACCAAATCCCCCCCGTTAAATTAAGTCGAGAAGTTTTGGAAAGCTTCATTCAATATGATTGGCCTGGAAATGTTCGGGAAATGGCAAACCTTTTAGAAAGCTTAGTTGTTCTTTCAGATCAAGCACGAATTCAACTAGAAGATCTGCCACCACATCTTACAGACTGTCTTATAAGGACTAAAAATAAATATAGTAAATATCCTAGTGAAAAAACAGGACAGATCTCCACTCATACTATTAATCCTCATATAACTACTGATCTAGAATTAGATCAGCAATTAAGTTCTCCTCACCAAGGAAATAGTTCAACAAAATCTAATTTGCTGGTTAATGAAAAAGTGGCGAACGAAGAACGTGAACGTGAACTTATTTTAAACATCTTAGAGAAAGTAGACGGAAACAAATCGAAGGCAGCTAAAATTCTCGGCATCCACCGAACTACTTTATATAAAAAAATGGTCAAACATCACCTAAGATAAACTTGATAGGGGTAGCGTCACATGCCCATCAAGCAAAGTTAAAACGGATACCTTCAAAAATGAAAAAACGCTATGGTTATCGTAAGAAGTTTACGAGAAAGGGTGGTGTTTTTTTATAATCCTATCATCTCTAGTAAACTAACACTTTTCGTACAAGAATTACAACGCTTACTTCAACCAGGGGTTGCTTCGGCAGCCCTTTTCTTAAGGGGCAGGATGGTTGGAGAAGAATTTAAATCGAAAAATTTATAAATACCTTTGACCTGGAGTCACTCCATTGAAAATTAGGCTTTTCAATTAATACCCCTGAAATTAGTATTCCTAATCGTGTGAGTAAACATCAAAAATAAAACCATAATGCTTCTTCCTGAAAATTTAAATTTACTAAGATAAACTAAAATTCCTACTAATCATTATTTGTACTATTTCGTTAGAACTCTATCTACCTTAAAGTTTATGATGACTAACACTGTGAAAGGATGACAAAAATGCTTAAGGAAGATATTTTGAATTTATTAGCACAACATACACCTTCTTTTTCATGGGATCAACCTAGCAGTTTTTTTACCGCGAAAAAAATTTCTGAACAATTTTCCGTGAAAAGAAATACAGTTAGTCACTATTTAAATAAATTGGTTGAAGAAAACAAGATCATAAAAATAAATACAAGACCTGTGTTTTTTCTTAATAAGGAAGTATTTGAGTCTGAATTTTTTCAGGTTTCAAGAGTGAAATTTAATAGTTTCAGTGAATTATTGGAAGATGAGCATAGTGAAGAGGAAGCTAAGCAACAACAATATTTTAGTAGCTTGATAGGAGCAGAGGGCAGTTTAAAAAAAGTAATTGAACAAATAAAATCAACGGTATTTTATCCGGGCAGGGGACTTCCGATCCTACTCCATGGACCAACTGGGACAGGGAAAAGTATGTTAGCAAAAATGGTTTGGGAATATTCAATTAAAAACGGAGTGTTAGAGAAGGATGCAGTTTTTTTGTCGTTCAATTGTGCTCAATATGCTAATAATCCTGAACTATTATCAAGTAATTTATTTGGTCATGAAAAGGGAGCTTTTACTGGGGCAGATAAGACACACGTTGGAATGCTAGAAAAAGCCAATGGGGGGATACTCTTTTTAGATGAGGTTCATCGACTGAATCCCGAGAGTCAAGAAAAGCTTTTTACCTTTATGGATAACGGCTTATTTCGCAGAATGGGAGAAAGTGATAAAGATCGCTTCTCAAATGTAAGGTTAATATTTGCAACAACTGAAGAGCCAGATAAACATTTCCTAAATACTTTCTTACGAAGGATCCCCGTTAAGGCATGGATACCACCACTTTACGAGCGGGGGCATAAGGAAAGAATGCAATTTTTATACTTCTTTTTTCTTGAAGAAAGCAGAATCATACAGAAAAAGATATCCATTTCGTCAAAAGTGATAAATATAATAGCTAATCAAAATAATAAAGGAAATATAGGGGGAATCAAAAGTTTAATTAAATCTTTGACAGCTTCCCTCTTTGCTAATAAACAAGATGAGGACGAGTTAGTTCTACGATTACGTGATATACCCTCAGCTATTTTTGATGAAATGTCTTTAAATAGTGAAAAGAAGATGATTCAAAACACACTCATTACGATTCACCCAAATGATAACCTAGAACAATTATATCAATCTGCAATAAGAGAAAGAGTAATCATTAAAAATGTCTTTAAACAAATATTTGGCTTTTTCGAAGATTTGCTAAATAAAAAATTTGATGCGGATCAATTTGAAACCAATGTCTCAAATAAAATCAATGTTTTATTAGATAAATTAATATTCGAAGGTGTTTCAGACCAGGATAGTTTAATTCTGAAGTATATTATATCCAGTATCCAAGAGGTTTCTAAATATTTAGAAGCGAGTTACCAAATTCAATTTAATGGTAACAATCTATATGCGATTGCATACTATCTTTACTTTAGGAACCAGCAACATTTCAACTGGGACAATCATGAATATGATATCCTTGAAAATCTCTATGAACATGTTCTTTCCAACGCTATTGGAGCAAACCAAATTACTAGGAGAATGGTAAAACTAATCGAAATGAAACTTGACACTAATTTAGAAAAAGAAGACGAAATTTTTCTCACTCTTTACCTTAATGGGCTACATCTAAATAACAAAAAGGTAAGAACAAAAGGAATTATTTTAGCCCATGGATATGCAACGGCCAGCAGTATCGCAAATGTAACCAATAGGTTATTGAAAAGTAACGTATTTGAAGCATTTGACATGCCGTTGGATACAAACGTCGAAGAAATGGCAACGAAGGTTAAAGAATATATTGGAGATAATGATACTTCAAAAGGTCTTGTAATTTTAGTCGATATGGGATCATTAAAAGACATTTATTCTAGGATTCAAAATGTAATAGGTTCCCCCATCCTAATCATTAATAATGTCTCTACACTAATGGCAATCCAAGTGGGAGAGTTAATACAAAAAGATGTGTATCCAGATGAATTGGTTGAAAAAGTAAAAAAATCCTATAATACAAAGTTTAAACTTATTTATCCGGAAAAAGAAAAACAACGAGTGATCGTTACAACTTGTTTTACTGGGATGGGAACAGCCTTACAATTAAAAAGCCTATTGGAGGATAGTATTCCTAAGTCGATTGATATTAAAGTGATCGCTCATGATCACGAACGGTTAAAGACCCAAGGAACGAGAGAAGCACTCTTTCAACTTTATAACGTTTTAACTATTGTAGGAACAGCAAATCCAAATGTTCAAAGAACCCCTTTTATTTCCATTGAAGATTTAGTAAGTGGAAAAGGGGAAGAGAGAATACGAAAAATTTTTAGTGGTCTTACGAATGAAAATATGATCAAAACTATTAATGATAACATTGTTCGTAATTTCTCATTAAAAAGAGTATTAGATTCACTAACCATTCTTGACACTGATAAGATTCTTGAACATATTGAAAGCAGCTTTCAATCTTTAGAGATATTAACGAAAAAACGGATTCCAAATGATAAAAAAATCAGTTTGTATATCCATATTAGTTGTATGACGGAAAGATTAATTCGCCAAGTCCCCATGGAATACTATAGAGATGTAGAAAAATTTGTGAAGAGTCAAAAAGAATCCATAGAAATCATTAGATCGGCATTTAGTGTCATAGAAAATGTCTATAATGTCAAAATTCCTATTGAAGAAATAGGATACATATATGATATTTTGAATTATTGATATTTTTAAAAAAATATTATTATATTAACTTTTGAAGTGATTTTAGCCTATATCAAGGGTGAAACACTTCTTTTTTTACACTTTTAATGTAAAAGTTCATTTTAAAAATAGGCTTTGACACTAAATTGGCGCGTCTCTTGCATTAATAAATAGTAAATAAGTAAATAAAGAGGGCTGGGGGTGATTTTATTATAACATTCACCAAAATTTGAGATGATAAAGGCATTTTCAAAGTAGCATACTAGGAGAAGGAAATGAGGTTAAAAATGTTATGAAAAAGCTCCTTTTAGCGAGTCATGGATACCTGGCTCAAGGTATTTTAAACTCTGTCCACATCATCATGGGTGATGTGGAGCATGTAGATACACTATGTGCTTATGTGGATAAGAATAACGACATTGATGAATTAGTGGATCAAAAGTTAAAACAAATGAAAGAAGATTCCAATAGTGAATGGATTGTGATAACAGATATATTTGGCGGAAGTGTAAATAATACTTTTATGAGTAAATTAGATGAACACAATTTTTATCTAATTTCAGGTCTAAATTTAGCCTTATTGATCGATTTGCTTAGCAATATCAATATTAACAAGTCTACAAAAGAATTAATTGAACATTCTTTGGAGCTTTCAAGGGGCACTATTAAATATTGTAATGAATTGAGAAACTCTAAAATTGCTGAAGAGGATTTTTGAAGGGAGAAGGAAAAATGATTAGATTACTAAGAGTTGATCACCGATTACTTCATGGACAAGTTGCTGTTTCATGGTCTCAAAATTTGGATATTGATGCCATATTAATTGCGAATGATGATGTTCCAATGGATGAACTAAGGAAAACAACGATAAAATTAGCAAAGCCTCAAGGAATTAAACTAGTCGTTAAGACAATAGACGATGCGATTGCATCTATCCGGAGTGGTGCAACTGATTCCTATAAGCTTTTTATTGTAGTTGAAAAGATTGAGGACGCTTACAAGTTAGCTAAGAATTGTCCTGAAATTAATCATATTAATCTCGGAGGGACCAAACGAAAAGAAGGTACCAGAAGCATTTCAAACACTGTAAATGTCAGTAATCCCCAAGAAAAAATGTTAAAAGAACTCATAGACGATGATGTTGAGGTTGAGATTCGAATTGTACCAGGTGACAAAAAGGTACCAGCATCAAAAGTACTAAAATAATAAATAGGAAAGTGGTGATATCAAATGGCTCAAGCAATCATTCTAGCTTTGTTAGCGATAGTTTGTGCGCTTATTGACGAATTCGGCGGTCGTAATATGTTTAATAGACCGATTATAACAGGGGTATTAACCGGTTTAATACTTGGTGATCTTCATACTGGTATAATCATTGGCGCTACCTTAGAGTTAGCTTTCATTGGAATGTTTGCAGTAGGAGCAGCAATCCCACCAGAAATATTAACAGGAGGGATTTTAGGGACCGCATTTGCCATCATTTCCGGTAATGGACCTGAGACAGCCTTATTATTAGCCTTCCCAATTGCTTCACTTGTACTAATATTAAAGAATCTATACTATATCATTGTTGCTCCTCTTTGTCTTCATAAGGCCGATAAATATGCAGAGGAAGGGAATTATAAAGGAATTGAATTAATGCATATTGCTTCAGGCCTCGGACTGGTTTTAATGTATGGGCTTGTGGTAGGTATATCATTCTATGCAGGAAGTGAACAAATATCAAAATTGTTAGATTTTATTCCTGAATTTGTCCAAATAGGATTAAAAGTAGCAGCTGGAGTATTACCAGCATTGGGTTTTGCTCTACTTGGAAGGATGTTGATTAACAAAAAGGTTGTTCCTTATTTCTTTTTAGGTTTTGCAGCAATAGCCTATCTCAAATTGCCGGTAATAGCTATTGCAGTAATTGGCACATTAATAGCCCTAATTATCGTAAATATTGATAGTAATCAAAGTAATCCATCTATTGCAAATCAAGGAGGTTCGATGATTGACGATGACGAAGACTTCTAAAACCCTTACAAAAAGTGATATTAGAAAATCAGTACTTCGTGCGTTAAGCTTGGAATTTTCATTTAACTATGAACGTCAGCAAAGTTTAGGATTTGCATTTGCGATGATTCCGATTCTTAAGAAACTTTATTCTAAAAAAGAGGATATGGAAAAGGCATTAAAACGGCATTTAGAATTTTTTAATACAACCCCATATGTATCACCTCTAATTCTAGGAATTATGGGTGCCATGGAGGAACAAAACGCAAAAGACAAACAATTTGATGAATCATCCATTAATAGCGTAAAAGCAAGTTTGATGGGACCCTTGGCTGGTATTGGTGACTCTCTTTATTGGGGTACTTTAAGGCTAATTGCAACTGGGATTGGGACATCCTTAGCCCTTAATGGAAACTTATTAGGACCCATTTTATTCTTTTTAATATTCAACATTCCGATGCTGGCATTATTTTTCTCCTATATGACTATGGGGCATAAACTAGGAACAGGGTTTATATCAAAACTTCAAAAAACAGGTGCAATGGGTAAACTAACTTACGGTGCTTCCATTTTAGGATTATTAGTCATTGGTGGGATGAGTGCATCGATGATTAATATCTATGTGCCATGGGAGATCGGTTCTGGAGATAGTGCCACTAGTATCCAAAGTGTTCTGGACTCAATCATGCCGGGACTATTACCACTTTGGGCCTTCTGGATTATTTATTGGTTGTTGGGTAGAAATGTAAAAACGACTACTATTTTACTAGGAATCTTTGTGTTGGGAATAGTTGCAGCAGGTTTAAATATACTTTCGATCGCACAATAAAATCAAGCCTGAAAGGGGCAATTTAAAATGAATACAATGATGACATATATTGATCAGCAATACGAAATACTTATGGATATTACTTCGAAATATAATGAAAGATTATCAAGATTTGCTAGTGTTATCCGTGAAAAGAAGGCTAAAAAATGGTTAGTATTAGCTACAGGATCTTCATATAATTCAACACTATCAGCAAAAATGTATATTGAAAGAATTGCAGGAGTGAAAATCGAAATTCAAGAACCTTTTAATTTTTACGAGTATGAAAAAATATCAAGTGACACGGATTTAATACTTGCCGTTTCCCAAAGAGGTACGAGTTACTCGACTATAGAGGCTATTAAAAAGTGTGCAAAAGAAGCAGAAGTACCACAAATTGTCATTACTTCTATAATGGATAGCCCAATTGTTAAATACGCACACGAAGTAATCGATATGGGATGCGCTATAGAAACTGTTGGATATTCAACCAAAGGTGTTAGTGCTACTATCCTTACTCTTATGTTAATGGGTGTTGTAGCAGGTAAGGAACTAGGAAAACTTTCTGATGAAGATGTTGAGAGTGAACTAGATAAAATAAAGCAATTAATAGAATTGATTCCAAAAACTATTGAAAAATCTATTGAATTTTATAATCAAAATAAAAAAGAATTAGACCAAGCGCAGCGCTTTACCCCAATTGGATATGGCCCAAATGTAGGTACAGTAAAAGAGGCCGAAACAAAGTTTACAGAGACCATACGAGTGCCAACTCAAGGATTTGAAATGGAAGCTTATATGCATGGACCCATTTTTGAACTTCAAGAAGACTATTTTGTCATTTTTACTGAAGTAGTTCCATCAACTGTATTTGAAAGATCGAACAAACTGAATCATTATTTATCCAAACACTGCCGTAATGTCTATTCCATATCAAATTTACCACAGAGTGAAAATAAAAAACATTTAGGCTTAGATACTGAATTAGATGAATATTTATCACCTCTTATGTTAGTAGTACCTTATCAAGTATTGTCCTATTATATTAGTCTGGCAAAGGGAATAGATTTATCCAACCCAGTTTATTCTGATTTTGGAGAAGTTATGAAAAGTAAAGTAGAGTAAGAGTGGGTGTGCTTAATTCTTGATTCTATCTAGCTACATTAAATTGTTTTTTTAGATAAAGGGGTTATTTTGATGATTTCACACGTAATTTGGGACTTAGGTGAGACGATTAACACTTTGCCACCAGAAGGTATGGATTTAAAACCTCTTGACCAATACAAGGAGATAGAGTTACGTCCAGGTGTTCAGGAAACGCTGAATACCATTGAACAGCTTGGGTATACACAAGCTGTTCTGAGTAACACAGCAAGCAGTGACAGTGCTACTACTATAAGGATGATGGAAAACCTCGGAATAAATAAATACTTCACATATGTATACGCTACTCAATCCGAGTTAGATCACCAAAAACCAGAAAAACCAAACCGGGCTGTGTTTGATATCGTTCTTAATGCTCTTAAAATTGAAGCAAGACAAGCAGTAATGGTAGGTAACACCTGGGATACAGATATAATAGGGGCTAACCTTTGTGGAATGCATGCCATATGGCTTCAAAATCCTATTGTTTTATCTAGGAAGGATAAAGGAACAAAGGTTCAATCTCCGCCTTGGATTATTCCTGTATGGGATGTCTCTGATGTACCAATGGCTCTTACTTTACTTTCTTCTTGTGAAAGACAGCTTGAGTCAACTCAAAATTAGTGTTTATTAATTTGTTATATATTATAGAAGCAATGAGTAAACAGAGATAAGGACATCCGTTATCGTTTCTCTTATCTCTTTTTGAAATGGTACACAATGACTGCTAAGGAACTTATCCAATACATTAGCAATGAATTTAACGGAGGAGATAATTTCTAATATGTTTATTCAGGAGGAATCAAAATGCTTAATAAAATTTATTCAATAACCGATAGTGCAGGACTTCATGCACGTCCTTCATCTTTATTAGTCAAAACCGTTACTCCGTTTGAATCAGATGTGATATTGGAGTATGCTGGAAGACAAATTAATTTAAAATCGATTATAGCCGTTATGTCACTTGGGATTCCCAAAGAAGCTACTATTAAAATAATAGCTAACGGCAGTGATGCAGAGAAAGTTATCGCCCATATTGATGGAGTGATGGAAAATGAAAACCTTGGTATATGGAGGCAGACGCAAATAAGCAAGTGATAGGCTGGACTTACTTTAAGGTAAAGTTATTCTCCATACACTTGATAAGAATAAAATTTGGATTTATTTTTGTATTCTATACAAAGTCAATCATATAATTTAAGTCCAAATAGGGTTGAACGAAATGTCTAGGTTAGTTCGTTGCTTCAACATATATTTTCCTATTATTAAAGGCATGATCCTAAAAAAGGGAGCAGGCCATTTTTTTATCACTTATTTCATCCACTCGGGTTTTCCGAATCCGTCACTGTATACTCCGAACGTAAAAGTACACTTTTACGTTCGGTATTTTTGCTAAAGTTTGGTATACCAAAAGTTGAAGTTACAGAAGTAATAAAGAAGTGTATAAGACGAAAAAGTAAAAAAGGAGTAAAGAAACAATCGTCTTTTTAACTCCTAAACCTCCCCTAGCTTTAACAGCTGTCATTTCCCCTGCTTTCCATCGATCAAGGTTGTTCGAATGATTGTAAGCTAAAAATAACCGATTTAGATAAAAGTAGTATAAACCATAAAGACTAATGTTATAATAGTAATAACAATTATAACTTTCTTTTGAAGGAGGAATGAATAATGGCCATTAGGAAATTAACTAAAGTCGGAAATAGCTTGGGTATTACGTTTCCAGTTGAAATGTTGAAAACTGCAAATTTAGCTTTTGGAGACGAATTAGAGGTTGAGTTCAAAGGTGAAGAAATCATTTTAAGGAAAAATAAAAATGTGAAATTACCTAAAGGTGTAGATGCGGAATTTATGGAAATGTTATCAGATGTTATTAAAGAACATGACGAAGCATTCAAGGGTTTGGTGGATAGATAATATGACGTTGGATATTATCTATCTTTCCACTAATCAAATTATTGCTATCAATGCCATTCAAATAAAAGTTTATTCTCCTACTGAACAAATCGGGGTGAAAGATCCCGGCCTCCTTGATTCTGCAGTGAACAGACCCAGACAAACTGTTTTCGAGAATGATGCTTACCCATCTATTCATGAAAAGGCTGCAGCCTTATTCGAATCCATTTCTAAAAATCATGCGTTCCACAACGCAAACAAGAGGACAGCACTCGCTTCCCTTATTATGTTTCTGAAGATCAATCATTATCAATGGCTAATGGGTATAGAAGAAGAACAGGATTTTGTTGTAGATGTAGTCAACCATAAGTATGATTTTAAAGCTATCGCAAGAATCATCAAAGAGAACATAAAGGCCTTATAGAAGGGTTCGAGATGGATTCATGGAGGATTTAAGTTATTTGGTATTATTTACCAAAATTCAGATAAGGGCATTAAAAAATATAATGATGGAAATATGCAGCAAATTCATACTGGCTTAAACTATAAGAAAAAGTTTCATTGGAAAAACAAATATAAAAAGCTACTTCGTCATGGCTAAACCGTACCCTATAGAGTAGACACCAAAGTCTCCTATGGGGTACTTTTTTGTATAATTAAGAAACATAACGAGAAAACACAACATGGGAATGGAGAAGGTTATGAGTAAAAAGCTTTTTACAGAGAAAGAAATCAAACTACTATCATCTAATAATTATGTTAAATCTGTAAGTTCAAAAGGAATTACTTATACTGATGAATTTTAGCATATATTTATAGCGGAAAAACAAAAAGGCAAGTTCGCAAGGCAAATATTTAAAAAATTTGGGTTTGATGTATGTTGATCTTGTTTGCTATCGTCTTGGTTGATCTAATAGAGGAACAACTTCTATTAGTGACGAGAAGGAAGGGGACTTTTTGTAATATTGATATTTTATGGAGTGTGGAATCTGATTGTCCTCCCATTAGCATTTATGATAGGTGCCAAATTTCTGGGTATATTCTATACTCAAGATTAAAACTAGTAAAACACCATTTGGTTTATTCTAACTGTGTTTTTGCTTTGGGTTAAAGCTATCTGCATACATGTCGTAAACTTTTTACGTTTTACCATCGAGCTTGGCACTTTTATCAAACGTATATAACCCCAGCTATTATAAAATTAATGTAAGTGGTAATCTTGAGTAAGGAAAATAGGATAAAAAAATTCACAAATGCAATCAAAAAAAATGTAATGATTTTGGACATTGCCATTAATGAAGATTTATATCGCCAATGAAAGCATTAAATCCAAATTATATCTTTATCTTTTAAGCGCGCCACTCAAGTGGAGTCTAGAATTAGCAATAACTTCTCTAATTATGACGAGTTTCTTCTATTATATATACTCCCCAAACACATCTGATTTCCATAAATGAATCGCATGTCGTTCTTTTTCAAAAACCTTCTCCAAATAAATCTCTGTAGTAGAGAGCTGCTCATGGCCCAGACTCTTCATAATCTGATAGACATCCACTCCATTTAAGTGAGAAATGATGGCAAAAGCATGCCTAAAGGTGTGAGGACCAATGGATGAAGAACGAAACTTCAAAAAAGGCAATCCACTCTCCTTAATGGCTTTTGTTAGGTATTGAGACAAATAAGAGGGAGAGTAGGAACGACCGGTATTGGTCGTAAAGAGCGGGTCATCTCCTTCTGCTACATCTATATCGTCGAGCCCTCTAGCTGAACGGAACATGCGAATACTATTCATCCCTTTTTCTTTCAATGGAATTTGCCTTCTTTTATTTCCTTTACCAAGGACCTCTAAAAAATACGTGCTGGTAATGGAATCATATTGAAGATCCTTGATTCGGAGTCTTGTAAACTCTTCATTACGCATGCCTGTCATCGTCAGGATATGAATGATTGAAAAAACGATGGGGTGGTTGATTTCCCTGAAGTAATCAAGTAGCTGAATGACTTCCTTTGGTCCCAAATCACGGTTCGGCCGATTATCTTTACGAATATTGACCTTATAGAACCCTTCATGAATGGGATCCGTGATATAGCCTGATTCGAACAGGAATTTCATAAAGTTTTTAATGATGGTTGTCTTTCTGGATAATGTGGCAACGGAATACGCTCCTTTTGTTACGACATAGGGGCTTTTTTCCGATAACCATTCCTGATATCTTCGAATGTGGCGGGTGGATAGAGATTTAAAGAGTGAACCCTCCACCACTTTTTCCAAGTCTATATTGATTTCCACCGAATAAGTGATTAATTGCTCAATAAATTGAAGAAGTTCTCGCTCATAGGCTTGGACGGTACGGGTGGACTTTTCATGTTGCTGTTTTAAATGCTCTCGCCGTTGAAGAAACCACTGTAACATGTCTAGATCGCTAAAATCGGAAAACGGTTTTTGCCCATTCTTTTCTGTCGTATCTAAACGTTCCTGTAACGTATGAATCGAAATGTCTGAAAGTCTCTTTTTCCATGCAAGGCTCTGAATCTCTTTCGTGTTTACCATCAGTTCATGCATACCTGTATCCCTCACTTTTATAATCCATCTATTAATAAGAAAAAGTATATAAAAAATATTTTCATTACTTGTGGTTATACATTACATTATATCAAAATACAAGAATTAATTAATTATGGAAAACCTAAATAAATTCTATATTTATTTAGGTCAAACATAATTAGTATATAAATAGATTCTAAAATTAGAATAATATTGTTGGATTCTTATATTATATCTATAATGTTTATATAAAAGGAATTTATTATTATACTTATTTAAATCTATATTATATATTATGATAGATATAAGAAATTAATAGATAATCTGGAGAATGAAAGAGATATAATAATAAAAGATAAAAGGTGAAGAGACAAATCATGAATAAACTAAACCATGAAAAAAACACGCAGACTGCCTCTTATGAAATGGGGGAAACGGTTTATGTTCTCCCAACATGTACGGAAGAAGAAGACCCAGAGAGCTTTTACTACTTTAAACAATTTGAAAAAAAAGAAGGCGTGATTTTGGAAGTGATCGAACACCCACGTCTCCAATATCGTGTGAAATTTGGCCAGGCGGAAGCAGTCTTGTATCATGAGGAATTGACGAATGGGAACCAACGGGATGTTCCCATAACAGGAACGGATCATCAAGAAGGATGGGAGGGGGATAAAGTGGAATGGTATACACAAAAAGAAGTAGCTGATTTATTAGGCGTATCCAAGGCAACGGTCTACCATTATGGAAAGCAGAAGAAAATCATTAAAATTTTGGATCCCCATCGATTACATAAAGAGGCCCGTTATCAAAAGACGGAAGTGGATCGATTAGTATCTGAAAAACACTCTTTCCCTACTGGTATGAGTCCCAATGATGTGGCAAAGAAATTGGGTTTATCTGTACAAAGTGTTTATAAATATATACAAGATGGTTCAATAAAAGCTAAGGCTGTCCCTTATGGTGATGAGAGGACGATCTATGTCATATCTGAAACAGCATATGAGGAAGCCGCGGAATTACTGAAGCCATCTGCATCCCAACGCCCAAAACGATTTGAGTATTATCAATCTAGTCAGGATATCGTCTTATTTCAGAAATTCCATTCAAGCAAGGTTCCTGAAGCACGTGTTATACGGAATAAAGACAATGAATGGGGTTTTTATTTACCCAATATTCAAAAATGGTTACCATTTGAAGAAGGGTTAAGGGATTATCAGTTAAAACCGGTCTATCCCATTCATCAATCTACTTTGGAGAATAAAGGCTATATCCAGCTAGAAATTCCGAAGGATGCTGTTGTCCTTTACCCATTCCTGGACTATTTATATGAAATATGGGGAATGGAAAACATACGATTGAGGGAACAGGATGACACGATCCTACTCTTCATTCGGGCAGGGGAAAGGCCATTAAGGACAAAGGGTTTCTTTGTGGCTGATATCCTGCCATTTTTAATAAAAGGATACATCAACCATGAAGAAGGACACCTGATTTTTAGAAGTTCTTACCGAAAAACTAGTTTTGAATTACCTGTTGATCTACTAGAAAGCATGACAGAATTAGCTGAACAAGAAGGAATCAGTATAAGTAAGTGGGTAGAGCAAAGATTATTATCACTGCTAAAGTGATTTTGTTTGGAGGAAATAAGATATTGTCTTAATTCAAATAACTATACGGAAAAGTCCCAAACTGTGAAGGCATAAGTAATAGTTAGCTAAACGCACGGGTGTCCGTGGTGACGCCGAGTCTGAAAACAGCGGGCGGCAAAACTCCTGTCTGAGGAACACAAACATCATAGAAGGCTATGTACGATTGGGTGAGTTTGCCAAACAAAATAAAGCTCTTTCTGCCGAAGATCGTACCCAAGGGGTCAAAAGTTTGTTATCACGTTAGAAACCTTACGTTATCTTTCTTAATTGAACCGCCGTATACTGAACGGTACGAACGGTGGTGTGCAAAGTCGGGAGTTAATCCCTACCTCCAACTCGATTATCCTACGTATTGAATACCCCTATATAGTAGGGGTATAATGATTTTAAAAAGTACTAAACAGACAATAGGGTGGAATTCAATGAAGATAATTGAAGAAAATAAATCTGGAAAAATTCAGAAGGACTGTATTTTGGTTAACCGTACACCGGTTTATACATATATTGATGTGAAGAATATACGTAAAAGAATGAGTATGACACAAAAACAATTTTCAGAAGCCTTTGGTGTTTCAGTGAAGACTATAGAAGCTTGGGAGAATGGACGGAATCGACCTAATGGTGTCGCGATGCGATTATTGGAAATTTGTGAAAAGAATCCTGATTTGTTTGTGGAGTTAAACATAATCAATTTAAAGTGAAATGAGGGTGAAAAAATGGCGACAGCTGATCAAATAAAAATGCTAATAAAATCTCATTATGCCGAGAATAATGAACATTTCAATACTGCCGTTCTACAATTAGCAGCACATGAAGCGAGAAGTGGGCATGTAGCATTAGCGAGAGAAATCCAGGATATTGTCAATAAAGAGCGAAGTAAAAGAAACAATATATTGCATTTAAACAAATATAATGAATTTATTGATTACCAAGAAACAGATCAAAGATTATCTGAAATGATTATTAGTGAAGAATTAAAAGAACGCATTCATCGAATTAAAAATGAGTTCAGAAGACAAGACGAATTAAAAAAATATAATTTAAAAAATAGAAGAAAGATATTACTTGTTGGTCCACCGGGAACTGGAAAAACGATGACAGCCTCCGTATTATCGACGGAATTGGGTATGCCATTAGGAACTGTTATGATGGACAAAATGGTTACAAAATATATGGGAGAAACGAGCACAAAGTTAAGAACTATATTTGAAGCCATTAGCGAATTACAAGGCGTCTATTTGTTTGATGAGTTCGACGCAATTGGGTCTAAACGGGAGCAGGATAATGATGTTGGCGAAATGAGAAGAGTTGTTAACACTTTTTTACAGCTTTTAGAACAAGATACTTCAAACAGTTTAATTATTGCAGCTACTAATAATATTAGCTTGTTAGATGAAGCTTTATTTAGAAGGTTTGATGATATCATTTTTTATGGAAATCCAGATAAACGACAAATTAAATCATTGATTGAAAACAAATTAGCCATACTTGAAAAAAACTTAGATTTAACGATAATTATTGAATCAGCTTTAGGTTTAAGTCATGCCGAAATTTCTAGAGCTTGTGTAGATAGCATTAAGGAAGTTATTTTAAGTGACAAAGAATTAGTGGTTGAAGATTTAGTGTTAGCAATGATTCAGGAAAGAAAAGATATCTACACGAAGGGATGATTGATTGAAGATGGCGGAACACATTTTTATATCTGGAAAACCCGAAAGTCACCGTTACACTGCCTTTGGAGCACCTATAAAAGACAATGTACCGGTCAGAGAGCGAAGAACTCATGCGAAATTTTTACAAAATAAATTAAATGATATTTGGAAGGTAGTTAATGAAAATGATAGCGCTAGGCTGGCAGTCTCATTGCCTGTTCGTAATGGGACGTACTTGGAGTTTATGGGGAGTCCAGATGAGTTATTGAATATCCAAAGCTTAGAGAATAAACCTTCTGGTATTAGATTATTGAATTCCCGAATTGTAGATGCTGACAATCATCGAGTTATTAAAGCAACGGTATATGTTCCGAAAGGGAAAGAAGGATTTTTTTTGAAAAGGATAGAGGAGTATGGAGAAGATACCAAAGGAACTCCCAAACATGAAAAATTAGTTGCCACAATCAATGATATTAGGGGAGCGGTGCTAGAATCATTTTGGATTGGTAAAAAAGAGTGGATGCCTGGTGAAAATCCTATCTGGTGTGAGATTTGGATTCGAGATGAAGCGAAAGATGGGAATGCACTAAGCTTTGTTAAGAAGTCGATTATAGAACTTGGTATTGTCATGAAAAGAGAAGAAATTAGTTTTCCAGAGCGTAAAGTAATATTAATAAAAGCAGACAGAAAACAGTTAACCGAATTAATTGCACGAAATGAATTTATTGCAGAAATAAAAAGAGCAACTGAAGCCAATAGTTTCTTTTTAGATATAGAAAACAAGGAACAAGTTGATTGGGCTAGGGATTTACTTGAAAGGTTGGAGCAAGAAGAAAGCAATGTTGCTGTGAGCATATTAGATACGGGTATAAACAACGGGAATATATTATTAGCTAAAATAGTCGCAGATGAAGATATACATAGCTATTTTAACGACTCAGGAAATGATTTGGAAGGGCATGGGACAGCAATGGGTGGTATATCAGCTTACGGTGATTTAAAAGAAGCATTGTTGTCTGAAGAAAAGATGATTTTGTCACATTCTTTAGAATCTATGAAGATTTTTCCAGATGGACAAAAGAACGCCCCAGAACTTTTTGGTGCTATTACAGCTCAATCTGTTAGTACTCTCTATATTAAAAAACCGGAAAGAGAAAGAATTATTTGTATGGCAGTAACCGCTGAAGATTATATGTATTTGGACGGACGTCCTTCCTCTTGGTCAGCAGCAATCGATGATCTTATTCACGGTACGATGGACGAAGTTCAAAAAGTTTTCATTGTTTCGGCAGGTAATATTCGTGGTCCGCAGAAAGTCTATAATTATCCCGATAGTAGTTTACTAGAAGCCATTGAAGACCCAGGTCAATCATGGAATGCAATTACTGTAGGTGCTTATACGAATTTGGATGCTCCGGAGGATTCATCGTATGAAGTTGTTGCACAAAGTGGAGGACTTTCTCCTTATTCAAGGTCGTCCGTACTATTTGATAAAATATGGCCGATTAAGCCGGAAATTGTGCTTGAAGGTGGTAACGCAGTAAAGTCGGGCGATGGAGCTTATGAGGACGCAGAACTTTCTGTCCTAACAACTCATCATAGCCCAGTTAAGGGGATTTTCACTACTGTAAATGCAACAAGTGCAGCTACAGCTTCTGCAAGCTGGCTAGCAGCGAAAATTCAGACTGAATATCCCGAAGCATGGCCTGAAACAGTAAGAGCCCTATTAATCCATTCGGCAGAATGGACAAATGAAATGAAAAAACAATTTTTGAAGGGAACCAAAAAGGGCGATTATCAACAGCTATTAAGAACATGTGGCTATGGTGTACCGAGTTTTGAACGGGCAATAGAAACCGCAAATAATAGAGTGAACCTGATCATTCAATCAGAGTTACAACCTTTTGACAAGTTAGATGGCAGCTACAAAACAAATGAAATGCATATCCATGAATTGCCTTGGCCTAAAGAAGAATTACTAAACATGCTTGATGCAGAAGTTGAAATGAAAGTTACTTTATCCTACTATATTGAACCAGGACCTGGTGAAAAAGGCTGGAAAGATAAATACAGATATGCCTCTAGTGGATTGCGTTTTGATTTAAATGGGACGAGTGATAAAGAGTCCTTTTTGAAGCGAATTAACAAAGCAGCTGTAGCTGAAGATGAAAAAGGCGGCGGTTCCTCGAGTATTGGCTGGAAGCTAGGACCAGGTAATAGAGATGTTGGTTCTATCCATTCAGATACATGGATTGGTCCTGCGGCTAATCTTGCAACTAGTAACTATATTGGTATATACCCTGTAATTGGCTGGTGGAGAGAGCGCCCTCACTTAGGGAAATGGGACCATAAAATAAGGTATTCTTTAGTTGTTTCTCTGTCAACTCCCGAAACGCAAGTTGATTTATTAACTCCAATTCAAAATCAAATCGCTGCTCAAATAGCTACTGAAGTTAAGCCGGAAATTAAGATTTAGCTGTGTTTAAGAAGGCGGGAAAGGTAGTGGACAATATAGAAGTCCCACCTCCTATGACTTTTCCTGCTGAATGTGAAACTTGGTTAAGAAAAGTATACAATGGGCTATAAGAAATTTATAAACTAGATTAATTGCAGATAAGCGGCAGGTTGGCAGAAATAAGGCAAAGTTAATTTGATAATCCTTATATAACTAACTTGCCCCTTTAGCTCCATAAGAAAAAGAGCTACGGAAACAAATCCCATAGAAGTAAAGCATCTGTATGTTGAATAAGAACATTTATTAATGAAGGTGCGCAGCGCAAAGGAAACCGACAAAACTACATTTATATATCCATATCTTTAGCTTCAAGGTCTTCCTCGATTTCCTCTATTCTCAATGCTAAGTAAGCTTCAATTTCTACAAGAAGATCTGATATCTCTTTGATGATGGAATGTACTAATAAAATATTCCCTTGTAAAAGTCCAGTATTTCTTTTTGTACTCTCAAGAGAAGTCTGCTTTTCACTTCGAAAACCCTTTTAGGAAATAGATATTTAACAATGCTGTTTTCTAAATCACCTATTAAATCAGGAGAATATAATTCTTCATCTCAAGGGTATGGCAGAGGAGACCCTTTTAGACACACCAATTGGTATGGTAAAACTGCTAGTATGGCTTCGGATAGGGACAATAATTCTTTGTGTTTACCGCCCATTTCATATCGGAGTTACTCGAAGAAGTCAGGAAATATCTTATTTGATAAAACTGTTTTTACATATTTCTACATCGAAGTTTACTAAAAAAGTCCATTCCATCTACCCTTAATGGGGAGATTTTACATGTATACGACATTAGGAAGTTTTTTGATTTTCCAATGAATAAAGCTCCACCAAATGATACGCTAATATTAAGTTTACACAACCCTTCTCAGGAGGAATCTCAATGCAGGCAAGGGTCCATTTAGAGAAAAATATTTCAGATTCAACTCAGGGTATAATATCTAAAAAACTATAATACAGACAATTAAAACTAGTTTTCTAGTTGTGAATAAAGTACTATTAAATTAGGAAACATTAGGTTAAAACAAACATATAGAATGGGGATATTTATGCATGAGTATACTGTAATTGACCATCCTAAACACAAGATCTTATTTGGGGTTGCAATAGCATCTATAGGTTTATCTAGCCTGATTTCAAATCGTATCCAACCTTGGGTCCAAGAAGCCCTTAATGCCCCCATTGTCGCTACTATCTCTCTAAGTGGTGTGACTATATTTTACGCACTCTATCTATTGTTTAATCTCTTAGTCTGGAAAGTCCCTCTGTTCCGGAAAATTTTCAACTTTCCGAATTTAGATGGGGTATGGGAATGTTCCGGGCTATCAAATAACATTAGATTGAACGAACAATTTAAGTGGGATGGAACTATAACTATAAGGCAAACATGGGACAAAATCTTAATCACTTTAAAAACTAAAAATTCCAATTCTAATTCATTAAGTACTACGGGTGGAATTAAGTACTATGCGGGGATGGGGTATAAGTTATCCTATCATTATGAAAATAATCCAAGTGCTAACTCAGATAAGGATCTAAGAAAACATGATGGATATTGCATTTTAACCTTTAGCGAGGATGGAAAAACAGCAGAAGGTTGCTATTTTAATAACATGAAAGATAGACAATCTTATGGCGATATGATGTTGAGAAGGAGGAAAGAAAAAAAATGGCGAATTTTGACTACTCTAAAAGGCTGGATAACCTTAAAAAAAGAAGGCAAGAAGATGGCGAGTTAATTAAGAAGTCGCATTTTGGTGAGTATGAAGTAATAAAGGAATCCTATGAAGAACTAAAAGAGTCTTCCACTATTAAGTACGCAATCGGTGCAATGAATCCAGTTGATTTAAAGTATACCCATAATACAATTTTAGAGGGTGAAAGAGTAAAAAATCAACTTTCAAAACTTAAAGACAGTGGTTTTAATGTTGAATTTCAATATCAGGGATCAGTCACCAATAATACACATATCAAGGCTCACAGCGATATTGATGTATTAACTTTGCATTCGGGTTTCTATACACTAGAAATCCCTCAAAAACCTACATATCCGTATGCAGGAGATCCTGTGAAGGATTTATGTGAACTGAGAGAGGATTGTTATTCTATTCTATCAAGTGCTTTTCCTGCAGCAGAAATTGATAACTCAGGAGCAAAATCAATCGGGTTACAAGGAGGTTCCTTGAGAAGAAAAGTCGATGTAGTACCATCAAACTGGTATAACACAATTTTGTATAGTCAAACCGGAGAAGAATACCATCGAGGGGTCATGGTCCTGGATTATCATAATAAAACACGATTAGCAAACACACCTTTTTACCATAATAAGCTTCTGAATGATAAAGATCTTCAAACTGCAACAAATTATAAAAAGGTTGTAAGATTATTAAAGACATTAAAGGCTGACAGTGATGCAAAAATTAATCTCAGTAGTTATGATATTGCTGCGCTTATGTATCACCAGGATAATTCTTCGTACTTAGTTGGCCATTCACCGTTGAGGATTATTACAAACTCCCTTTCATTTTTGAAAAATGTTTATCACAATAAATCATATAGAACTAATTTGTTAGTCCCTGACAAATCAAGAGCTATATTCGAAAGGGCAACTGTAAATGATTTAGAATTAATGATATTTGAATTAGATAAAATGGCCCAAGATATCATAAATGACCTTTCAGCATCAGGTAGTACCATACATAAAGAAATTGTTGCGTAATAAAGTAAAGAACGGTCTTTTTTTTTCTTACTTGTAAAAACATAAAGATTTGTATCTCACTGGATTAAATTATACTTTTCTTGACGAAGACTACCCTAGTGCCTGTATGCATCATCTTTTATCGAGGTAAGGCTGGTTATCTCAAAAAGCTTAGTGTTTCTTCAAGAATGTCAAAGGTGTTTTATAATGTTTGTTATTCTTATCAAACATTATAAAATAATTATTAAAATTGAGTGATTACACACATACAAAAAGAGAAGACTGAAGGTCTTCTCTTTTTCATTTAATCCTTTTCACGATAATTGGTTCTTCTCTCCCCCAGCTGTTCCGCAGCCTTTTTAGCCTTCTCCTGTTCAGGATTTGTATAGAGGGCGGCCGTTGTGGTTGAAGTATGACCCAGTTGAGTCATCAGTAAATGTATATCTCCGGACTGCTCCATTAAATTCGTCCCATAAGTATGCCTCAGTTTGTGAGGGGACATGGATTTATTGGACTTAAAGGCCTTCGTGTATTTCTTTACTAAAGCCTCAATGGCGCGGTTGGAAAGGGGGGTGGCTCCATCATTCACCCTAGTCAAGAATACATAGGCCGTATCATCGTTTGATCCCCTATAACGTTCCGATCGCACAGCTAGGTAATCTTTTATATCCTGCATGGACGGAGGAGAGACTGCCACTATATCTTTTTTTCCACCTTTACGTAATACATGTATTTGTTTTTCCTCGAAATCCAAGTCTCGTAGCCTTAAGTTGGATAATTCATTCACCCGGATGCCGCTTCCTAAGAAGAGGGATAAAATCGCAAAATCACGTTCCTTGTCCCTTTTAAAATATATGAGTTTTCTGGACTTTTCAGGTAGCTCCTTTTCATAGTCATGTTTCACGAATTCAAGAAATCGCGCATCCTCATCGTTGTGGAAAATCTTTGTTGATATCCTGGAAGCACGCGCTCCCAGTGTTTCTTTCACTTTATTCACTTCAATTTTCAACATGACATTTCGGTAGAAGTAAGGTTCGCCATCATCATTTTCTGTCTGTGTCGTTAAATATTTGAAAAGGGAACGTAATGCTGAAATTTTTCGATTAACGGATACTTTTTCCGCTTTTTTTGTTTCCTTCTTGTTGATGGGGATATTTCTCCGTTCCAAAAATTTTATAAAGGATTGAGCCTCAATCAACTTCAACTTTTCCAGCACGGATAGGGGGATATCTTTAATATGCTCCTGCTCAGCAATGCCTTCGGCTATTAGCCACTCCAAAAATAATTTATAATCAAGAACGTAATTCAATAGGGTGGAAGGAGATCGAATATCCAATTTATTGTCAACATATTCAACGATATAAAAAGGCATGGACTTAACCAGCTTTTCCAATTTCTGCTCATGGACTTGATGTTGTCTGGTATTGGCCATTGATTTACTCCTTTTTTAACTTTAATTTATGCGTAAAATTCAATTTTTACGAATAGTTGTTTACATAATAATATTATTTATTTTACATTGTTTTTCGTTACAGCCCATCCAGGGAATAGGACTGCAGTAATCAATTTTTCACTGGAACTTTCACATACTCATATTTATCTGGATATTGAAGTTTATGATTTTCGATAGTTGCTTCAGCTGCATTTTTATCTTCAAAAACCTCATCTAACTTGATTGTTTCTTTATTTGTATGGGGATCATAAACTCGGATTATGTATTTCATCTTAAAACCCCTTTATTAGAATTTAAGGATTTGTTTTGTATAGTCGGTAAAATCTCCAAGATGGTTTTCAATAATTTGCTTCAAAATGTCTATATTAACCGTCTGGTAGTCATGAACTGCTATGTTTCTAAAACCCACCATGGCCTTTAATCGTTTGACGGTATTTTCGTCGATAATTAAAGCCCCATGAAGCATATCAAAAGCATCTCTGCTGGTTTGAGGCAATCCTAATTTCTGTTCAGCTACAATATGCATAGCCAAGTCGATTGACGCTTCGCAGGCCCTTTGTATATTGAGGATTATGGAGTCTTGTTTGGTATAGTCCATTAGGTTTTCTGGATTATTTTCGTATACGACCTTAACCCGGTTTATGCAACGTTCTATAACACTGATTTTGTTCAATATCACATCATTCTTCATAAATGGTCCCACTTTCTCCTATTTTTTTTAAGATATTTTCGCGTTCTTCGTTTAATTTAGCGTACATGCTTAATGCGGTCATTTGGAGGTTTTTAAGAAGAGTGTCGTTCGCTGAATATATAATTGTACCAGTAGTATATATCTGGGCTTTAAATACCGTGGATGCTGCTCGGATATTGACCAAATCCACCTCAATTTTCAGAATATCTGCTAATTCTTGTGCCAGCTGAAAAACTTCATATGTAGTAAGGGATTGATCTTCGCTGTAGAAAGCAATATCGATATCACTTTCTTTATGTGTAGAGTTTTTTGCATAAGAACCAAAGATAATAATGAAAACGGGATCAATTTTTTTTATGAGAGTATCTTGAATGGTTTGAAACATCTCTGTATACATAAGACACGCTCCCTAAATTATTATATGAAGATTATACCAAACATTCATTCTCATGTCCATTTGTTCGTAAAACTGAAATTTTACGCATAAATAAAGATCTTCGATCTCGAATACAGTCTTTAGATTGGGCCACCTCCATCCAGTTGCATTGCTTTTGTCCATTGTTAGGTTTTCTGGCAGACTATGAAAGCCAATACCTAGTTCATTTAAGCTATACTCAATTTGAATCAAATCTTGCATGTTATGGCCTAGTTGGTCACGTTTGTATCACCTTCACATGCAAACTGATGTGCTTCCTCTAAATCATGACGTTGTTTTTTTGTCTCACTCACTTTATCGTGAAAAATTTTTGTACAACCATGTTGCGTTAACGCATCTGTTTGTACACGTGCCTATCCAATTAACACCAACTATCACTCTCTCTCATTGTTGCTCTGATTTTTTTTAAGATAATATAAAAATAAATCAATCTTTGAAAATAGAATAATGAACAGGGTTTTATTACATTTAAGTCAATAAAAAATGCCTCTTTCAAATTAAAAAGAAGCGTGTTCAGAAAAGGACGTGTTTTGGAACAAATAATAACTTATTGATAATATCGTGCTTTATCGATAAAAATCATAAACGCCAATCCCTTATAGATATGGGATTGGCGTTTTGGCGTACTTCTTAAAGTTACAAATATGTTAAGTTCATTTTATAAACAACATTTTAAGAAATGTTTTTCAATTCCTCTGTTAATCGTAGGAATTCTTCTTTGTTTTGATCCTGTAATGACTGGTCAATCTCTTTTCGGATTTGCTCTTTTCGGAAATTAAGAAGGGCTTTATTTAACACCATTTCAGCAAATTCAGAATCCTTAATGTTTATTTCAGGTTGTGGTGGTGTATTAGCCAAATTCTTTTCCATAGGAAACCAACTCCTTGACCTTTTTTCTATTATACCACCATTTTTCAGAACATTCAATTATTTAGCTAAGTAGTTCCAATAATATAATATATCCATTAGTCAGATAATTGTTTTATATGTTTTCAATAACAAAACTAATTATATATTTCGTAAGTACTTCCTTAAATAATCTTATATCTCTAATTTGAATCGAATAGGTAATTATAAATCAAAAGTTAGTTAATTTATTTGTAGAGCGTTTCTCAGCATTAAATTTTTTAAAAAAGCAGTGTTTTTGACTTAAAAAGTTATGTTTTTACTTTCAGGTAGGTTTACGTTTAGCTGTTCAGTGATTGCTGGATCTAGTTTACACTAAACGAACTTATAGGAAGAAAACCCCTGAAATTTTTGATTGCAGGGGTTTTCTTCCTTTTTTCTATTTTTGATTATGTAAAAGCTTATTTTTCATAAATAATAGGGACTAGTTCCATCCCCACCTTTTGGGCTGCAATATAGCGTCTGTAACCGTCCCTAAGGACCTTTGTATCCCTATCTATCATAATGGGTTCATCTAAGCAGCCTGTCCGTTTAACATGATTTAAAACTTGTTGTGTTTTTTCAACACTCGGATTGGAATTTAAAAACTCTTCCGTTACAACAATCTGATTTAGTAAAATAAACTCTTCTGTTTCATCTGGTTTCATTTTTATTTTCACCCCTATCTGAAGTCTAATTATATTCTTTATTCACCTGTTATAAGACCGATTTAATCAGCTATTCTCACTTTTCTCATCCTAAGGCCACCATTTGGCAACCTTCTTATGGCACAAACTCACCCTTTAGTGTAAGTACATTTGTTCACATGTTAGTTCAGATAGAAGATAAATTAAAAAAGAGCAGATAATTTTTAGTTATCTTCCCTTCCTTTTTAACAGTTGGAATGACTATTGATTGCCTAGCCTAGAACATTATCATTACGACAAAACGTCCAACATTATATCCCGCTAAGACTATTGAAAATCCACCAAATATATAGAAACTCGCTTTAATAAAATTATTTTGTTCATTAATTTAATAAAGTTTTTAAATTGATTTTCAAGTTATATCCCCTCTTGCATAGTCGTGCTAATTAAATTATTTTTAAGGGGAAAGTCTCCATTAAAAATGGTAAAGGAACCCGGTATGACTGCATACCGATAGGGGACTGTTCCTATTTCTCAAATTAAAAAACCGGGCGGCATCAGCCGTCCGGCCCATTCTGTATTCACTATTGTTTGCGCGGTTCAAAGGTTTTACAAGCCGTTTCCTCAACATTGTCAGCATCATTGTTTTCAAGCCCCACGACATAAATGGAGTCGGCAACACATTGATTCCCCTCGGCCCAGTACGTACAATTCTCTACGTTACACAAAACTTCGAGTTTCATAAAATGTCTCCTCCTCTTTATCGTTTAGTAACATATCCCCGTTTTTGGATATGGATAAACTCACATAAGCTTCTTCCTTCTTCTATGGAACTACCCAAATGTCTGTAAAACCAAGCTCCCACTAGCCTTCTTTGATTAATTTTGAATACGAATTTCTTCATTTATTAAATCAAAGTTTTCTAGTCCGCTATTCATGCGTAAAATAGATATTTTACGCAAATATAAATTAAGCAAGAAAGAAATCTTCCCCTCTCCTGCCAATGAAGGCTCGATGCCTGCTCTAAATCGAGAAAAAAGGATGTTTTTTTCTCCATGCGTGCGCACCAGCTGACATCCAGCCGGTGTGCCTCCTGGTAATTCAACTCTTTCTTGTGTTTCATTGCAAAAAATCTACTTTACATCACAAAATTATTGAATGTATTGATTCTTTTCTTTCTTGACAAAAGAGATTTCTGCTGAAATTGCGTAGGTGTGATTCCTTCGTATTTTTTGAACACCCTAGCAAAATAATTGGAATCGGTAAATCCGCATTTCTCGCTTATTTCCATTACAGTTTCCCTACTATAGCTAAGATGCTGTTTCGCTTTTTCCAGCCGACGGGACGTTATATAGTGAGTGATTGTGCAGCCCGTTTCTTGTTTAAACAGTCTGCTGAGGTACTGACCGTTAAGGTAAACTAACCTAGATAATGTGTCTAAGTTTAAATCTAAATGAAGATGGTTCTCTATATATTCTATAAGGGTTACAACATCGTCATGCGTGCAGGATGCTTTTAAAGAGGGTTTAGCCGGGCTTTTTACCACCGGTATATATTTAATTAATATTTGTCTGATCTCATTCTGATGAGCTGGTTTTAATAAATAATCATCTGCTTCCAATTTACTCGTTCGGTTGACTAAGTCACACTCATCATACGCTGTAAGGAAAATGATGCGACAGTCTGGAACATCGTTTTTGATTATTTCCGCTGCTGCCAAGCCATCCATAATAGGCATTTGAATATCCATTAGAACGATATCCATACGATTTTGCTTCGCCAGGTATACAGCATCCGCTCCATTTTTAGCTTCAAATAAGTGGCTTATTGCGAGGTTTTCTCTATTAATCATCATCGTTAATACTTCCCGTTCTAATGATTCATCATCCACTATCATCACATTCAATACAAAACTCCTCCTGAATTTGGAAGGACGAGCCGCACCGTTGTACCAACTTCTGATTTACTTTCAATGGCTGTAATCCCGTACTCTTCTCCAAAATAATATTGAATTCGTTTTTGTACGTTATTCATCCCAATTCCTGTGGTATGACTGTTTTTTCCCACTCCTGAATGTGAAAAAATAGAGGCTACTTTTTCTTCCGTCATCCCCACTCCTGTATCAGAAATTTCTAACACCACGTGGTTATCTACTAAAAATCCGTGAATATTAATAACCACTCTACTATCCTGTGGCTCAAATCCATGGATGATAGCGTTTTCAATTATAGGCTGGATAGAAAGAATGGGCATTTTTATAGCTTCTGTATCAAAGTCTATTATCTCTTCGTAATGAATTTGATTACGGAAACGAGATTGTTGAATATTCAAGTAATTTCTTGTGTAATCCAGTTCTTCCCTTAATGAAACAAGCTGGTCTATATTTCGCAGGCTGTATCTCATGATTTTAGCTAGCGAGTACGTCACATTTTGTGTCTGTTCCGCATTCTCTAAATAGGCAAGTCGTGAAATGGTGTTCAAAGTGTTAAATAAAAAGTGCGGATTAATCTGTGATTGCAATACCTTTAATTGTGTTTCCTGAAGGAGTTTCTCCAGTCTGGAACGAACCTTTATCTCTTCCATTAGTTTTTGATTCTTCTCATTTAGCTCTTCTTGTACAAGGTTATTAGCGCCCAATTTGACGATATGATTGGCAACAAGCTGCAGCATTTCTGTTGATGCTTCGATCTTTTTTTGACTTGTAAATTCAATCTTCTCAAAATAAAGTTGGAGGAGTTCTTGATCAATTGGCAAGTGTTTTGTTTTCTCTCGAATCTTGTCCAACTGCTTTTCATCTTGATCTTCTAGTAGCACCTGGCCACACAGAACAGATCCAAGGTGTTTATCGTTAAGAACAATAGGAGCAGCTATATCAACTAGACCAGAATGGCAATAATGGATGCTTGGCTTTGCTTGTTTAGCCGCAATCAGTCCCACCTTTTTATCAGACCATACACAGCATCGCATTCCTTCCTGTGAGGAACGCATGTGTTTGCAAAAATTTGTGAAATTAGTTGGACTGGTGACAGGCACTCCTTGATCATCTGCAATGATGACTCCCAAACCAGTCACATCGGAAAATCGCTCCTGGATTTCCTGAAGAGTCTCAACATTCACAATGCTCCGTAATGTAAATGCATTCACTATGTACCTCCTTGTCAATTTACTTTATATTATTAAATTTACACTTTTTGGAACATTTATACCTATCATTATAGCTTATTCCTCTCTAGCTAAAAAGTATATTGTCTCCTTCGATAAAGTGATGGTAATGCACATAATTGGCCAATACAACGAAAGAGCTAATCCAATCATGGAATTAGCTTCACCACGCGTTCTTTAGGCTTCTACAGAATTAGATGCCTTTTTACATCAAATTTCCATATACAAGGATATTATTTCAACTTTATCACCGGATTTTGTGTAAAGCTTCATTTTTTGCAATCTCTTTATTTTGTCTTTCATTTCAAACATACTAACCAATTTAACTTTCACCAAACAGATGATATCCTTGGAACCAAACAGATTGAATCGTTGGTTCCCAGGATATTAACATGGTATTAACTGGATGGCAAGTAGACCTCCAATGAATACCATACGGACCCCTATCTGATGAGACTAGAAGTTACTTCTATATCATCCAGCACATTAACAGCCGCTTGGGCTACTCGTATATCCTCCTCGACTGAGCCGCCGCTTACGCCAATTGCCCCAATAATTCGGCCTTTATTACGTAAAGGAATGCCTCCGCCGAACACGACAACCCGTCCATTATTGGTTGTATTAATACCGTAAAGTTCATTTCCCATTCCGGCTGCCTGAGCTAAGTCTGCTGTGGGCATTTTCATTGCTACTGAAGTCCAGGCTTTGTTTTGGGCAATATCCACACTGACCAATAAAGCATCATCCATTCGATGGCAGGCTATGAAGTTCCCTCCTTCATCCACAATGCTAATGACCATAGGGACTTCGATTTCGTTTGCTACCTTTTCAGCACCCTCAATTAGCTTTTTTGCTAATTCTAAATTAATCTGCTCCATATTTTTCATCCTTTCCTATTAAAAAGATTAAGGGTAAGCCTTTGATTAGACGAGCCGCGTTCTTTCCTAATCTGCGCCCGTTTTGAAGGCTGTCCTGTAAATAGGGTTCTTCTGGTTTCAATTTTTCGTGATGTAAACATAAATCGCCATTTTGTTCAATGCCTATACCAACTTGCAAAGGGGATATAGATGCTGCTTCCCACCCTAATTCTATAAAACTACTAGCTTTGTTCCCCTCTTGAAGTAAGAATGGAACCCCTTCTTCTTCCAAGCCCGCACACACTTCTTGAATTTGTCTAGTGGAAAGTGCGCTGTTATATAAAATTGTAATGTATACGTCTCGTTTATTCATTTGAATACCTCATGCCTGATAGAGGATAAGACCAAACCGGTTGCCACCGCATTTCTTGGGCCTTCTGTACCGCGAATATTGGCAAAACCGGCAACGATACCATACTTACCTAGTTCTTCTGTCAACATTTGTGGAATTTCAAAGTCAAGTGCCGATCCCCCCACCATGACAACAAAGGACAAGTGTTTTAAATTGCCTGTTGGGATTACTCGCTTAAGCGCACGCAGAGCATTCGTTAAAAATACTCTTCGCTTGGCGCTGCGGCGTATTTCCCTGACCTTTTCCATGGATACCTTGGTTGATAATGGCGTTAGATCTTTTTCTTCCCGAATGACTACTTTTCCGAAGGTGTACGGAGGAAAAGGCTCTTCAGAAAATAACATTGTCCCGTCTTCTAGTTGCATATGGAACAAGCTCAACACTTTTCCTAAAGGGAATTTTTTTATTTTTTCAGCTAGTTCCTTGTCTCTCAATGCGAGTTCAGAATTAATCAGCATCGTTACCATGTCTCCTGCACCAGCCAAGTGGCTTGAGATGATGTTGCCGGATTCATTCATCATGGCAGCATCGGTTGAGCCACCGCCCATATCGAGAATGACAATTGGTTTTCTCGTGCCGGGAGTCGTTAAGGCCCCGCGGATGGCCATTTCCGCTTCAACTCCTCCCACTTCAACCTCGATGCCCATTTCATTTTCCAATAAAGAAGCCACTTTTTGGACCGGCACTTTATCGGTTTTGACCATGGAGGCTAATGCGACGCCACTTTCCATGGAAAGCTCACCTGCCATGGAACCGCTAATGGAGGTCGGGATTACCGCATCAACCGCTAGAAGATCTGAGATGGTAATTTCAAGGGGTAATTGTCCGGTGAGTTGAGCTAAATCATGACGGAGCCCGTTAAACATCCCTCCGACATTAGTTCCTGTTTCTCCCTTGACGTCTATTAGCGTTTCCAGTTTTGCATACTTTTTCATAATGGATTCTGCCCCATCGTTAATGGATACTTCTAGCTGCCGGTTGTTTGTCCCTATTAACATGAATCGTCCCGCTTCTATTTTCCGTTCAACGACTTCCCCCTGCGGTGTCCGGATTACTACGGCCGAACGGTTGCCAACTAATGCTTTAGCGACTAAAGCAATTTGTTTCGTCTGGTCCGAATCCAACTGAAAGACAGTAGAGAGCCCGTATGGATTACTTAATGTTCGAATGACATGACCTGGTAAAGCAACTTCAATCGCGGCCAACTTTAAAAGAGGAACTTTTTCAATCAACGCAACCTCATCGACGATAGGAATTTTTTTGTACAGTCGATTGTGTATTAACACCCCATCATCCTTTTGTACAATTGCCCCTGTAACAGAAATCCCTACGCTGTTTGCCTGATTTAGACGGTGAGCCACCCATTCATAATCAAATAAATTAGGGATCACAGCGATATAATCCTGCTCTTTTTCTTCGACGTTCAACAATTGATCGATTAAAACCGTTGTCCCAACACCTAAACCGGCTCCGCCTGGGGTATCCGGATTATGGCCAATCATGGACGATTCCGTGATAATCGTTTCGCTAATAAGATCCATCGCCAAATCGCCAATGACTGGCACAGCATCATTCAATCTGATAAGATCAATATCCTTCAACTCAATATCTGCATTTTTGACCGCTTCCTGCAAAGCAAGACGGATGCCCTTCACATTATCAGTCGTTCCTTTAATACCCGTAGTTTTGACTAAATGTTGGGAAAGAAAATAAGCATGGTCTTCCTCCACACACGCGATTGCCACTTCAGTGGATGAATTGCCGATATCTACACCGGCTAAAATTTTTTTGACCACTCCTTTAGTCCTCATTCTTCTTTAATCTTCCGCGTCTTTCGTACACATTTGCCGCTTCACGGATTAATTCTGCGTTTTCTGTCGCTTCGTATTCTTCTTCTAATTCATCGGCAATCGCTAAAAGCTCTTCTTTCGTAGAACGGTTCGGGCGCAAAGCATTATAGATTTCTAGTATACGGGCATCAGATATTTTGATCATTTCAGCTGCTCGGCGAAAATTTTTCGCGAGTTGTGTTCTTCCTAAACTTTCACTAATGTTTGCATGCATTTCAAGCGTTTTGGGGCTGATACGTAAATCGGCACCCGTTATCTCTCCTTTTAAAGCAGCATCCAATGTTAAATCGTTGTAAGCCTGTTCTTTAGGTGTAAACAATAAATCCGGCCTTTTTGAACCTAGTGGATAGTCTTCTTTTGTTAGAAATTCTATTTTTTCTTTCATTTTATTTTCCATGTTCATCCCCCTATTCTTTTATGAAAAATTCGGCTTTCAGTTCAACTGGCTTCTGTTCTGGAACCAGTGACTGACACTCTTTTAAATAAAGCAAGGCAGCTGCCGCCTGATATTTAGGACGTGTCATTTCGTCATTTACTACCAGTACTGGATTAGGGCTTTCCCCTAACGCATACTTGGCAGCATTCCGTCCAATCTCCCGGTACATGTCTAACGTAATGACTGGAGATTGAGGGAATAATTCAAGGTTACTTAGCGGATCCAAATCGCGCTGGTGGATTACAATCGTTCCCCTCGACTGCAAGCCAATGCTGATACCTGAACCACTTATTTGGGCTGCTCCATGCGCCATAAAAGCTAAGTCAGCCGTTCGCAAGCTACGAATCACCCGAGGAACGGCTCCCTGCTCTTCAATTCCAGATAGGATTTCACGCAGAACCAAAGCGTGATCAACTTTCACGATTGTTTTATTCATCTCTTTTCCAAAAGCTGGGCCTATGGCTACTATCACTTCTCTTGCATTCGTTCCTTTCGCTGGCGTCTCAATTTCTGTTAATTTCATTTCAATAGAAAACGTTGGTACCGTCATGTTGCTCCCTCCTTTAATCAAAGTCTTTCGGACTGATAGCTTGACGAATGTTTTTGATTTCTTCCCACCTTTCCGGACTAAGGCGATAGCCCGTTCCAGGTCCTTTATAGTCATTTTCATCATTGACCGCACTTATCACCACATTATCCTTATTGATAATGGCTGATGTATGCAAATAGTCACCAGCTACCCTTTGTTTTAACATATCGAAAATCCGCTCAGCTGTTTGTCGATATCCGCGTTTCGCTAAAATAAGCGCGATGTCAAATCCTGAAATCCCATCCTGTAAAATCTGCTCAGCCGACTTTAAGTCCTCTACCACGTTTCTTGTCGGCATATCTTCGCTACTGTTGGCATAAGTGGCGGCTTCCACTTCTTCATCTGTAATGACCGGGAATCCTAGTTCATCAAAAATAGCTTGCAACGCTTTCGCCGCTTGATAACGGACATTGATTACCTCTTCTTCACTTACTGGTTTTAAACCGCCGTCCACCATCATGTCGCGCTGAAGAATCAAGTAATCATCCAGATCGCTGGAATCCATATTTGATCCTGCAAACATATCCTCGTTGTTCGGTACAGCACTAAATCCAGCAAAGATAAAATCTGTACCAGGTAGCATTTGGCACAGCATTTTAGCGCTACGTCGGATTTCAGAATGGGAAAACGTTTGGTCGTTTCCTGATGCTACTTCCATATCAAACAAGGTAGTCGCCAAATTTTCTGCTAAGACGGCGCGGATTCCGCTCGGTACAGAGGCTGGTATACCAATACAACTAATGGAACCATTTTGTAGCCCTTGCACGCCTGCTCCCTTGGCCATCATCACGCAGCGAATTTATAAATAGAGCATGGATTTTCCTTCTGCTCCGGCCATTTGCACTTCTGAACCTGTACCTGATGTAAAGCGCATTTTAGCACCGCGTGAAGCATATGCAGAGGCTAAAAATGATTTAGACCATGGGGTATCATCTCCATCCATGAACACAGACTCTGTGCCATAAATTGAAATGGTTTCAGCGTAAGACGTTAATCCAAGCATGGCTAAACGAAGTTCTGTCGCTTCTTCTAATGAATCCTGTGTTAAGATTCCTCCTCTTGCGGTTTGGGAACCGACGAGTAATGCTAACGCATTGAAGGGGGCATAACGAACAACTCCAACAGTTGTTTCCTGTTCATCAAATCCGTAAACTCCCGCTTCTGCAGCATCCGCCGCCATGAGGACAGGATTATCACGCACGTTCGTGACATGACATTGGTTGGACGGCGTTTTTCTTGCCCTCATCTTTTGTAAAGCCATCATCATTTCCACGACATTCATATGATTGAGTACTTCCAACACTTTTGCTGGCGTGAGTCCTTTTGACAGCTCTACGATTTCTGAACGAGGAACATTAATATCCACAAGTTTTCGAGCAATTTCCAAGCTGTCAAGAGCCATGATTTTTTCCGTTACGCTTGCATCAATCGTATAATCGGCAATAAACTGGTCGAGCATATCGAAGTCTTCTCGTCTTTTTTCATCCAATTCTACAATCGTGCCATTTTCTACTTTGATAGAAGGCTTTGGATCATTAGGACCTGTCATTGCAACAAATCCCATTTCTGGCCATTCTTTGACAAATCCATCTTTATTCACGGGTCTTTCTTCTAAAATCTCAAATCGTTTTGAACGCAGCATAAGAAATATCCCTCTTTCTATCATTATTTGGTTACATAATTTTTTAAGATGAATTTGTTTCCATAGAAGCAGCAATTTCTTCCTGAGTGCTTACTATTTTCAGAGAGACAGTGTCTTTAGAAGGTAGATAGTTTCCAATGAGAGAGTGATACAGTCCTCCCCCTATAATCGCCCCGACCATAGGTGCGATTATAGGTATCCAAAAATGGCTAAACCCCAAATCGTGTATTGGGCGTCATTTAAGACAAGAGCAGCGACACAGCCAGCAGCAAAGAAAATCAGAATAAAGCAGCCAATAAACTCGGCGATTGATTCCCCTTTTAATGCTTTTATGGGACACACCTTCTTTCCATTTTTTAAAAGTCACCTCCATGAAGCGATGGGGCGTATCCTTGTTTCCTTCCATTGGAAGTTTGTTGCTCAACTAGCTGGCAAGGAGCCTACGTACTGCTAACGTAATAGGTGGAATATTTTCTTTTGACTATAACCTCCTCTTTTTTACTTCGATAAACTTATTATAATTTTCTGAATTTTAAATGTCCCTAGACATAACTTACATGTCCTAGCACTTTTTCTACTTTTTAAATCAAGGAATTTTATTAGTCCCTAACTAGACATGTGTATATGGACCACTTTAAAAAAGAAGGTGTCTCCCTTATGCCATTTGGTTAAATATTAGAGGTTAAAGTGGTTTGTTAGTCTGCGACAAAAAAAGACGTGTATAAACGTTGTCACACGTTCCATACACGTCTCACCTCTTAATAAAATGATTTTATATAAAATGGAAGAGTTGAAGGACTTAGTCCATGTTCACACAGGCACTCTTCACTTCTGTATAGTTAACTAATAGGTAACTTCCCATTTCACGATCAATACCAGATTGCTTGTAGCCGCCAAATGGACTTGCTGCATCCAGAAATAGAGGTTGAAATCAAAAGTAAAGCGTATATAAGGAGACCAGGAATGTCTACTTCACCGCAAGGAGTACCGAAAAAAGAGGTGATAGGAAATTGAGGTGGGCATTTGTGTTCGGTATAACCGTAGTTGCTATTCTCATGACGCTATATGAATGGCAAAAAATGAATAAGAATCAGAAGAAGGAAAAAAGGGTCTTTGTGACATTGACCATGGCAGGATGGCTGCTAGCCGTCCTTCTCGTTTTCTTTCCGGATATGCCAGGACCTAGAGTTGACCCAAACTGTGTAGCGAAAAGGAAGTGCAAAAAGGCTGAAAGAAAAGGAAGTAGTATAGCCGACTACTTCCTAAGAAAATTAACCATTACAGATCATAAGTACATTACCATCTGGGTCTTGAAAGTTAAAGTAAGCAAAATCTCCAATACGCTCAATTTCTTTGACAATGCCTATGTTATTACTCTTGATGAATTGGTAAGCTTCGTCTATATCTTTTGTGTAGAAGTTAAATAAGACGTTATTGGATGGCTTAAATATAAAATTCGGATCAAACGAATGGTCATCTAAGGTTAATCCAGTTTCACTTGTTACAGGGATATTGTAAACAGGTGATTCTACAAAGTCATTATTCTGAGGGATACCAAGGAGACTGCAATACCATTCAACTGATTTTTTTAAATCTTTAACATGGATAAAAACATTGTTTATTTTACTATTAATAGGAGAACTGGCTATCTTCATTTTTTTCCACCTTTCATTGAATCTTATCTAAAGAAATTCAACAAATTTCAAAAAATTCCTTTAGAGGTTCATCATAGTTTGAAAAAGAAATGAGTGATCTTTTGAAGATAGCCTTTGGAGCTATTTCATTTACAGTTGATCTTTTTGTAGAAGGAGAAACATTTATGGCAAGTAATTCTGCAGAGTGCACTCTTGTTAAGATTACTTGTGAGGAGTGTCATATAAGATTCCAACCAGGAACATTACCGACCTTTATTAATAATTGTCCTTCGTCAAATAGTTTTAAAAGAAAACTATGAGCAACTTGCATTATTTTAAAACACGTCCAAAGAACTGAGATACTGTACTACACATATCCATACAGTCATATTATGAAAGCAAAGGTCATTCACTGTGTGTTCAAACTAAGCTTTTTCAACTAAACTACCTCTCTAGTCCCATAAGAAAAAGGCTGCCTCAGCAACCTCCCTTATTGAAGTAAAGCACCCGTTAGTTTAAGTACAATATTTCTCAAACCTCACTTACTGCGTAACAGTATTAGCTTTGGAACTCTTCAATTCTATCCAACCATTCATTTAATCGAGTGCTAAAAAGTTGTGTTGTTCAATTTGTAAATTGTGACCTGCTAGATTCAATACAGCAAAAGTTCCTCACGGATACTTGTTTACTAAGTCAAGAGCATCTTTATATCCAACCGAAGAGTCTTGTCTTCCTAACAGGAATACACTGGGTTTAATAAAACAAGACTGGTCAATCTTAAAAGAAAACCCAAATTTATTCTTAACCTTATTTAGAAACTCTTCATCTCCAATCTTACAACCACTTAGAATTTCTTTGTTGTACCTTAACCATGTGTACTCATCAAGTACAATATTGTTATTTCTAAAATCTTCTAATTCAACCTTTGATAAATTTCCAATAAACTTTTCATCCGTTCTCATTATTTTATGTTTCTCAACTGTTCTATTTTCTGGAAGAGGAATAATAAGAGGACATATAAATGCTGCACCGAGTATTTGTTCTTGATGCTTTTCAATAATGCCCCTAGCTATATAGCCACCGTAAGATTCCCCAGCAATTACGTACTCTTGGTTAGGAATTACAGCTTGAATAAAGTCTAAAACAGCATTCAACATTTCATCAGAACTACTTATTTCGTTAGATTCTTTTGTTAATCCCATCCTAGGTAGGTCGATATAAATACGTCGCCACCCCTCCCTCTTAGTAAATATTGGTTCCATACAACCACTCATTAATCGATGGTCCGGAGAATAACCGTGTATCATTAAAATTGGTTTACCTTCCCCTAAATCTTCATAATAAATCTCAGCTTGGCGAACTTTACAATATGCCATATTAATCTTCTTTCTATAAAAATCATTTTAAAACAATACCAATTCTCTTTTTGTTTCTTCAATTCCTTCTTCCACTAACCTGCCCCGTCAGACCATTAAAGGTAGTTTTTCTTTGAATATGAAAGTATGATAATGCTAAAAATCGTATTACAAAAGGGCGCCAATTGGCAGCTTTTTAGAATTTAAACTAACTTTAAGATTTCTTTGAAATTATTCACTACAAAATCTGCTTGTTTTAATTCATCTTCTTGAGCAAAGTCAAAGTTCACACCAACCGCAATAAGTTCATTATCCTTAGCAGCAGTTATATCTGAAGAACGATCTCCGACAACGTAACCTTTTCCAATTTGATTTTTATTTTTCACCATTTGCACTAAATCAGATTTATGCCCAGATTTAATCAGTTGGATACTATATGTATTTTGAATAAATCTATCCAAATTATAAGTTTCTACAATTGCTTGTAAATATTCTATCTGTCCATTGCTGGCAATAAATAAGGGATACTTTTTACTTAACTCATTTAATGTTCTCTCCACATCAGCATATAATGCACCTTTTTGTGCTTGGATTAGTTCAATAAGCTTTTTATGAAAAATCTCATTGCTCTTTACTCGTATTTCTAGTGAGTGGTTTGGGCAAAGTGTTTCCCATACAACTGGTAGAGGGACACCCATAATTCCCCTATATTGTTCAATCGGTGTTTTTGTATCCCATAAATTTTCTTTTCGTAGTACATCAAATGTTTCTTCTAGGGCAGGTTCTAAAATTAAATTTGTTTGAAATAAGGTTCCATCCATATCAAAAATAATTGCTTTACTCATTGAAAATTCCCCCCTCTTTCTATCTCTCAGTAAAACATAATATAATTTTTAAGCGCAAATATAATTAAAAATCTCATTATCCAAGGCAATTTAGGAGGAGGGAAAAACGCAATAATGCCAACGATTAGAAAAAGAACACCCACAACAAAACTAAATAAAACTTCCAAACAATTCACTTTCCCATTTAATCTTACATATTATATACGATTTACCAATAAAAGGTCTTCTTGATACTGAGCCTGAGTGGGTTACTCCATTCTGTAAAAACAGCTCCAATATCTTCTTCGCCCTTTCTTCCTCAATAGGACGAAGACATGGGATCATTGCTTCTCTTTCACTGTCCTACCAAATGGGGTACATACTTTCCATTTACCTACATAGTATGTATTGTCCAGGTGAATATGCATATACGCAAGGCATCTATGGTGGTACCATTCCACCATATACATAATGAAGCAAAGGACAAATACCACTACCTTTCACCGTTATTTCAGCTTCTTTTGGTGGCTCTTACTGCTCTAGATTTTTCCCCTTTTTTCAATTATTAGCTATTCGATGGCGCTGCCCATTGAATGGCTTTCTTTCTGGTTGAACGACTGGTTCCGGGCAAATTACATATATTCTAGCGAGGTTAATATATTTAGAGATAACCTTTTAGTCTTTATTTTTATTCTTATAACGGATTTAATCCATAAAAAAATGGATAGTAGAAAACTATCCAGATTCATTAAAAATAATCCTCAAAGTTCAATAAAATGGCCTTCATAGCTTGGCTTGAGTTTCCCTTTTCTTTAATCCTTTTCAGAAAGTCCATGAACAAAATTACCAGTAAATCCTCGACCTTCAACTCCTCATCCATCAAGTATGGGGAAATGTCATGCAGAAATACCTCACCCCTGTATATCTCCGACTCCTTTATTCGAAGCGTGATCTCTGCTCGTTTTTCTTCTGAGGTCACCTCGATTTCTTCTTCCCTTTGCTCGAAAGAGAAAAGGTTGGTCGTCACCTGCTTTAATACCCTCTTTTCAATCATCGGTCGCTCCAGGAATTTTTTTTTGGAAGAAATCAAAAAAGGACAGAGCTGTTCATATTTGGCCCCCTTTTTCACTTGTTCCAGAAAATCGAAATATAAGAGGGCAATAAGGTGATACAAACTTAGGTTTTGCGGAGCCTCTTCAAACAAATCCTTCATGTCTTCGACGAATACCTCCCCCCTTAAAAATTCATAATAGGGGACCTCGATTTGCAGATATCGATATTTTGGCAAAAAGTAATCAAAAAAACTCTTTTTTTCCTTGGTCCCATAAAACAGCTTGTTCGATAAAAGGTTAAATTGACTATAGGATTTCTTCAATGATACCCCCTCTTTCTAACCAGGCAACGGTATGTTGGATCATGCAATAGGCAACCCTCCGATCGGACAGGTCCTTCAAGATGGCGACTTCATGCAATCCTCCCCTTCCGCCGTATTCCGTTTCCAGCAAGTAGGTATGCATATATTCCTTCGTGTCCGTATAGTCCATTGCATAATTCACATCCTTCCATCTATTCAAACCGAACCTTAGCAATAAGGTATTGCAGGCCGTTTGGGTCAAAGATTTTCCCGTTTTTTGCTTATATATCGGATTTAACGTTTTACAAAGCGTCCGGAGCTTGACCTTCATGACATAATCGACTGGGAACTTTATGTCATGCTGCTTGTCTTTCCGGACTTTTCTCACCGACGTTATTTGGTGCGAAGCTCCTCCGGAAGATGTTTTTTGAATAGCTTTTGGTTTTGGATCCTTTTTCTTCATTTCCTCGAAAAAAGGGTTCAATGATGACATCCCTTCCCTCCTCTCCCCTCTCATTCTTTAAAAATGGAAACATATCTTAGGGTCACTTTGCCAGTTTTCCACTTTACTAACAATATAGTGGGGAAGGGGTCACTTTAGAACAGGGGAATGTATAAGCTTCCTTTACCAGGGCGATACTATTTAGCAAGAATATTAAATTGTGAGGGATATATATGCTGAAAAAGAACAAAAAGGATACGGAGATAAAGAAACAGTTTGCAAAACTAATGGAACAGACGGGTAAAAAAGCTGGAGGGAAAATTGTAAAGGTAAAGATAAAGTAAGAAAAAAGCGAAGGTATGACATTCAGACTTTTATTACGAGCTAGAGTATTTGCTCCGCAAATTGTTCCTTATACCCGAAGAGGCTACTGTAAATTTAGATAGTACATCAAGCACCGTCAAGCAGGCTCGATGCCTACTCTGAATCGAGAAAAAACGGATGTTTTTTCATTTTTTATTTGTTGCCCCTTTTTTTCTCTGGTGGGTTTTTCTTTCCTATTTTCATTTGACTTGCGAAGCGAATTAGTTCCCCAAAGGGGGATTATTTTTCCCCTTTAACATGTAGAACGAAAATCATGCATAGGCTATCGGTCAAGGGATTAAGCACAAAAAGTTTTTGATGTGCGATAGCGCCCCTAATCAAAAACTTTTTTGCCCCTTGACCGATTGATTGGCCTTCTTAGCTTCCTGCCGGAAAGGTTCGGGTGTCCTACCGGCTGGAAGGTTAGTCGGCCTGTGATGTTTTACGATTCGGAAGGCAAAGGAAAAAAATAATAAAAAAGCAGTCGTCCGGCTGCTATCCTTGTGACCTTTTATTCTATTAATCCTTTAATCCCTTATTTCTTACGGTTTCCGTTCGGTATGGCGGCAGTTAGCCATAAATGGTACAGGAACTACCGAATGTAGGCGAAGCATGAGTCGTATAGTTCATCGTTATCGAATATTTAATGCCGAAGCGACATGTACAGAATGTTGTAGAAACGCTCCATTTATTTGAAATGGTCAACAAACAAACCCATCAATCAAGTCGTAATTTATGAAAATATTTTATTCCATCATTTTTCTCATATTCTGTATCTCTAGATTAATCTTCCGTATTTGCTTGTCAATTTCATCAATTTGAAGCTCAGTGGATCCTTGTTTTCTTTTTTCCAACAGCTCTTCTCGTAATCTTTTTAAAAATACCACCCTACCTAACAACCCCATCTTAAACCCACCTTTGTTTATCATTTTCTTTAACCAAAGAGGACTATTTTTTAAATATTAAACTTTCTGGATCATTGGCTCCTCAAATAAATGTTTATTTCCCCATTTATTTTTCATTTTTCAAACTAAACACTTCAATAAAATTACTCTCTTTTCTTGGATTTAGACAGACTTAAGTGAAGGTATTTGCAGCTCTTTTTCTTATGGAAGATCCTCCCACCCCTTAGATCTAAAGGGAAATTTTCCTTTTTACTATACACCAAGTTACAATTTCATTTTACCTACTTTTTTGTTTAAACACCTTAGTATCAATAATCTGCGATATCCCATTGACTTATATATCATTAAACGATATATTATATTTAATGATATATCATTTAATGATATATAAAGGGGGAATATCATGGGGAGAAATGTCTCATTAGAAATAGGTGAACTGACGGACACAGCTTACTATATTTTATTGTCTTTAGTTAATGCGAAGCATGGTTACTTCATTATGCAAACTATTGAAGAAATGACTAATCAGCGATTTTCAATTGGACCTGCCTCTATGTATACAACAATCAAGAAACTATTAGCTGCTGAATTAATTCAACTGTTTGATGATCATGATCCGAAAAGAAAAACCTATATTGCAACAGAAAAGGGCATTGAACTTTTGAAAAAAGAAGTAAAGCGAAGACGGGAAATGGTATTACATGCAGAAGAAGTATTTAAAAGAAAAGGGGAGCAGTTATCATGAAAAAAGTTAAATATATTCCTAGTGGTGGTTTAGCTTTTTTTGAAGAAAAAGAGATGAAAAAGCTTGCCGAATATGCAAAAGAGGGATGGGTTTTAGAAAAATTTGCAGGGCTAGGGTACAAGCTAAGAAAAGGGGAACGTAAGAACATTGAGTATTCATTGGATTATCAAAAAGAAGTAGATGATGAATATTTAGCCTTCTTTGAAGTTGCTGGATGGTCACATGTATGTTCTGTAGGTAATGAAATTCATATATTTAGTGCCCCTACAGGAACCAAGCCAATCTATACAGACAGACCCACTACTGTTGAAAAATATGAACGAGAAAAGAAGCATATGGGGAAAGCTTCTCTTCCATTCTTCATTTCTACCATAATATTTTGGATGCTCAGTGTCTTTAGTAATTGGGGATGGGTACCTGAAAGTATTGGGAACTTTTTTCAAGTATTAGGGATAATTTCCCTTATCATTCTTATCTTCCCCGGCCTGCCATACCTTTCTTATCAATTTAAATTATTGAAATTACGAAAGGAGTAAATATCAAAAAAGTTCGAATACAAGAAAAATTTTCACGAACGGGTAGCAAAAGGCGATTTCTAAACTGTATATCGCCTTTTTTATGTTCGAGACTTCCTTATCGTTGTAAATCCGCATTTTCCTAACGTTTCCTCTTATAGAACTATCCTGCCCCATTAGCACAATAAGAAAAAGCCGTCTCATGACGGCTCTGACTCCAGAGAACGAACCTGTAATGAAGATAGATAACAATATATCACGGAATATAGTTATATCCTATTCAAGCACTTACGATGCTATCCTTTAACACCAATTCACGTACTGCCTGCTGTAAAGTTCCAAATATCTGTATTAGGGATAAATCGGCTCCGATCTGAACAACACTTTTGGCAATTTCGGGTCTTATTCCCGTTACAATAGAACGAACACCAAGCAAACCAAGTACGGCACTAGTTTCAAACAGACATTGGATTACCATTGCATCAAGTTCATAGATGCCTGAAAAAGCGCTAATCAAAGTATGGACACTCTGTTCCTGTATTTTTAAAGGCACATGTTCTAAAATATAATTCGCTCTTTCAGAATTGATAGAACCTACCAGGGGTAACACAGCGACCCCTTCCAATATAGGGACGACTGGAGCTGATAGTGTGTTAATTTCTTTGGACACTTTTTCGAGTGATCTTTCGATTTCTTTACGCTTTGTTATATCTCTGACGACAGATTGAATCGCTTTTTTATCCTCATACAAAACAGGAGTACAGTTTGTTTCTACATCAACTAGTGAACCATCAAACCGTCTTAATTGTTTTTCGATAGTTCCAGTTGGTTTATTTTCATCAAGGATCGATTTTGTATGCCTTACTATCAGCTCTCTATACTCCTCGGGTACGATATCGAATACAGATTTACCTATAACTTCCTCACTGGAAGCTGCCCGTAAAAAGTCTACTCCTGAAGGGTTTATATACTTAAATTTCCCATCTTGTTGAATAATAATTGCCTCCGTGGTCGATTCCACGATTTGACGATACAATTTTTCATCCGTATTATTTCCCATGAAAGTCCACTACTCCTTACCAAAAGTTATAAGTTTTCAACTAAAAACATTATACAATAAGTGAATAATTATTGTATTTTACGCCCCATATCTGTGCTTATTAGTTTAAAAATCCTTCTTCAACTCCCTCAGTTTAATGCGAATATCTCTCGAAGGAAATAAAAGAATTAGCCATTACCTAGCATAACTAAGTCATATAAGTAATTGACAACCTTACCCATTCTCCAAGCTATTATTGCTGAACTAATTGCAATTACAGCTAAACTCACAACTTTTATTAACTCTAATTTGCCTTTATCCACCTATATTTCTCCTCAACTTGTACTATTTATGAGTATATATTCTTCAACGATAATAAATAATCCTTGTGCAACTAACCTGCCCCGATAGTTCCATAAAGAAAAAGCTGCCTTAAAGACAGCTCTGATCATAAGAAAACGCCCCCGTTCGTGGAAAGTAAAACTAAGGCATAGAATTAGTTGTAAAGAAGATAGCAATTGTAACTATAACTAAAAAAACCATAAAGTAACTTGATGTCATTATCAATTTCTTTACAATGTCTGTTTCTTTCATTTTCTTATAAGCAACAAACCCAAGGACAATGGACGCAATCCATATAATTACACCCCATAAAGTGAATAAATATTCTGAATTTGCAACCCAAAATATCAAAATTATTAAGTGAAAAAGCAACAAAAACCAAGCTATTTGTTTCATATTTCTCTCCAATCCGCACCCAGAAAATATGCGAATATTGTAAAGTCTAAAATAAGAATTACCTAATAATCATACCATAATAAACCAATTTCTTAATGAACTAACCTGCCCCGTTAGCCATCCATGAAGCGCAAAAATCAGCGCTTCACCACAGAGAATGAAAATGGTTCAAAACAGTCAATACTGATTCTACGGCTGGGAGAGGAAGGTCGATGAACTATGGTGCGTTAGAGCCCATCCGTTAGTCTGACTCCAACGACCAAGGTGCACCACTGACTGTCGCTCCCTTACGGGAAGCACACATGGTAGATTAATCCTATTCTGGTTTTTGCACCAGCCTCCAATTATATTGAGAGCCGTAGAAAGGATGTTTTCAATGGAAGTAGTCATTGAAAGAGCGCATGTGGTATGGATCTCCATAAGGACAATATTACTGCATGTATTATGACACCAGAAGGAAAGGAGATTCAAACGTTTGATTGGATTAAAAAGAATAACTGTACTCATGTTGCCATGGAGAGTACCAGTGTATATTGGAAACCTATTGTTAATTTATTAGAAGCTGAAGAGATTGAGTTTTTAGTTGTGAATGCTCAACATATGAAAGCAGTGCCAGGGCGTAAAACAGATGTTAAAGATGCAGAATGGATTGCCAAACTTCTTCGACATGGACTTCTAAAAGCTAGTTACATTCCAGATCGAAATCAACGGGAACTACGTGAACTAGTTCGGTACCGTAGAAGTATCATTGAAGAACGTGCTAGACAACATAATCGCATCCAAAAAGTGTTAGAGGGCGCAAATATTAAGCTAGGCTCTGTGGTTTCAGACGTTATGGGTGTTTCGGCTCGAGACATGCTTAACGCAATTGCCGAAGGTGAAGAAGACCCTGAAAAACTAGCAAACTTTGCTCGACGCACAATGAAAAAGAAGAAAGATGAACTAGAACTCGCCCTTAAAGGTTATATCAATTCGCATCAACGCCTCATGTTAAAAACCATTTTAAAGCATATTGATTTTTTAACAGAGCAAATCGAGATGCTCGACCAAGAGGTCGAGGAAAGAGTAAGCTCCTATCAAGAAGATGTGGAACGATTAGACTCTATTCCTGGTATAGCTACAAGAATGGCTGAGCAAATTTTATCTGAAATTGGGACTGATATTAAGAAACAGTTTCCAAGTGCAGCTCATATGTGTTCTTGGGCAGGACTAGTTCCTGGGCATAACGAAAGTGCGGGAAAAAGAAAATCGGCTAAAACAAAAAAAGGAAACAAGTATTTGAGATCAGCATTAACAGAAGCAGCTCATTCTGTAAGAGGATCTAAAAACTATCTCGGAGCACTGTATAGGCGTACAGCATCACGAAAAGGTAAGAAACGAGCAGGAATAGTAGTCGCTCATGCCATGTTACGTATCTCCTATTATCTCTTAACTCGAAAAGAAATGTATGTAGACTTAGGCGAAGACTACTTTGATAAGCAGAGACAACAATCAATTTTTCGGCATTCACTTAGAAGACTTGAAAGTTTAGGTTACACAGTTACATTACAAGAACCTGAAGCATCTTAATCCAATCCACTTACCTACAATAAATCAGTAAATTAGGCGCTCTCCCCTTTTTAAAAAAACAATGAGCTGCGTCTTCTTAAGTATTGCCTTTTCCCCTAAATTCCAGAAGTCTATTTTCATGGTAGTTCTTTAAGGATTATTGTAGAGTTGCCCCAAACTGTGTGGTAATTTATTTTATGGAATTTGCGATTTCTACCAATATTTCCGATGTTACTTTATTAGAAATTCTCTTATCAACACTTAACATATATTGCCATCCACCTTTTTCAAAAATTAAAAGATTAACCACTCCAGAAGCCTTGCTACTATATATGGCATTATTACCATCACTTAATTTAAAAGTTTGGTCAATATTACCTTTTTTAAATTTAATTTTATTTTCAACCGGTCTAACCCGAATCGCATAGTGGTTTTCAGATAGGTCTTTATTAAAGTATTCTGCCTCAAAGCCATCATTGATATTACCTTCAAGGTTATTAAACCTGCCGTAATTATGAGTGAACGGTACTGGAGGTAATTGAATAGGCAAAGAAATAGTATGATTAAAATGCTTATTGCTATCTTGTAAAGCTTGATGTACTGAAGTGTAACCAATTTCAGAAAGCGACTTTTCAAACTCTTTACTGTCATTACTTGCGTAAGTTGTTCCAGTGAATGTGAAGTAAAAAGGAATACATAGGATAAATAATTTTAATAATCTCATAACAATACCGCCCTTTCTTATTATTAAATAAGATGCCCTGAAGCATTGAAGATATGAGTATTAAGTAGTGTTTATCTTAATTACCGCACAGTACGAGTACACGATGCTTGATGAAATATCCTGCCCCTTTAGTTCATTAAGAAAAAGCTGTCTTAAAGACAGCTCCGATCTTCAGCTAACAACCCGTTAGCTGAAGTACATTTATTCACACACTTCTTTCAGTTTGCTATTTAAGTCATCATAATCTTCTATATTAAAAGATACAGTTACTCTAGCCAGTCTTTCCGAATTTGGATAGAGGTACATTTGTTGATTGAACCTTATCCCTAAAGGTCCAATTATTTGGTAAATCAGATTTAAAATATTAAAACAATCTATGTCTACTCCATCTTTTAAATGGTTCTTTATATTAATAACCATTAGGTTATCGATAACTTCAAATTTAAGTTTCTGGGGGGGCGGATATTTTTAATTTTACAAAGTCTCTTTACTACTTGTTTAAAAGTATCTGAATTCCCGATATTTCCCGCCAAAAAAACACCCCTTATTTTTTAATTTTTTACTTATATTCTATCTTAATGCAAATATAACCTTATGCAACTAACCTGCCCCGATAGTTCCATAAAGAAAGAGCTGCCTTAAAGACAGCTCTGATCTTCAGCTAACGCACCCGTTAGTTTAAGTATATTCCTTCACAAACTTTGTTTATTTTACATAATTAATCTTTTTCATCTCTTGTATCGGGTAGTTCGCATTGTATGTTCCGGCTACTCATAACAATATCTTTATCCCAAACTTGTCAACAAAACCATAATTCCATTAGTTAAACCGTGAATAATAACTGATGGCCAGATCGAATTAGTTCGTTCATACGCTAAAGCAAAAATGATACCACTAAAGAAATTTACTGGCATTACATTATATGTTGGAATATGAATAATTGTAAAGATTGTTGAGCTAAGTAAAATTGCTCCAATAAATCCTATGCGTGTACGTAACCAGCGATATAAAAAACCGCGATAAAAAATTTCTTCGTATATTGGTGAGATAACTGCGGCAGAGATAAAGGCAATTAGAACCGTAACGAAAGTTACGTTTTGCTGTATTGCCTCTGTTTTGCTGTTCTCCCACGAATTCCCTATAAAACTAGTAAGCACTACAATTATCACGGCACCAACCATTAAGATAACAGAAAATACAACAATTATTTTCCAATCCTTCACAGTGAACTTTTTTATCCCTACTTCACTCCAAAAAAGTTTTTTCGGGCGGAGAGCAATAAAATAAACACCTAAAATTAGAATAATTGCTATTGTCAACCCCATTAATGTTCCAGCATATAGAACATTACCGAACCAGTGAGAATAAATTGGGTGAACAACGAATTTAATACACCCAATTACAAATACAAATTCAAGTAACATTAAAAATATAAATTCTTTCAAACCCCAACGGTCTTCTTCCTTCCAGTTCATTTCAGTTGTTTTCAACCGGCATCACTCTTCCTTTATATGGTATAATCCAACTATATTAGATGACGTTACGTCACCTGCAAGCTTTAATTTTAGGAGGGAATGAAATGAAACGATGGACTACAGGACAGGTATCAAAACAGCGAAATCTCTCCGTTCGCACACTTCGTTATTATGATCAGATTAATCTCCTCACACCAAGTTTTAAGGATGATAATGGACGACGATATTATTCAGAAGAGGATTTGTTTAAATTAGAAAAAATCATCATTCTAAAATCACTTTCACTTCCACTCGAAAATATTCGCGATTTATTAGATAGACTATCCTATAAACAAATTCTAATTTCGCATCATAATTATCTACAAGATGGACTTTCCAAACTTCAAACAAGCATTTCTAATACAAATTCTTTAATTAATATGATCGACTTGGAAGAATCTTTGTCTTGGGAACGTGTCTCTCAACTTATTCAAATTTCACAAAATAGCTCTAAAAAATGGATTGACTATTTTGAAGTTGATGAAAAGGTACTCTTGCAAGAGACAATTCCAAATCTCGGTAACAATGATTGGACAACACATCAGTATATTTCTTTGCTACGACGAATTGAGTGGTGTATAAAACACGATATTAAACCTGAATCAGACGAAGGTCATCAAATTGCTTGCGAGTTAATAGAAATATCAAATGATACTTTTCAAGGAGATACGAAGTTGATGGATAAGTTCTGGGAAGTCAGAAAACTGCCCTCTGAGGAAACGGGCCTATACCCGATTTCGGAAGAAGTACTGGAGTATGTGGAGCGTTGTATTGCTAATGTAACAGGTTAGGAATAATTATATAAATGGTCGGGGTAATTAGCATAATATAATAAATACAACTGGCTTAATCAACTAACCTGCCCCTTTCGTATTATTAGGTCAGCCAGATATTTCTGGTTGACCAATTTTTATATAGTTTTATTATAACGGTAGCCGGGGTAGAACGTACCTGCCCGTGGGGCTTAAGATCCCGTCAACTAAACAGTTCGCCCCCTACTTGCTTAAACATGATTTGGCTGGTTGGGACCAAGATCTCGTATAACAAGCGAAGCTATGATACTGCAAGAAGGATTAGGGGTTACCGGCAAATATTATGTTTTTGGAGGAGATAAAAAATGAATCCAGTGGTTGGTCTGGATGTAGCTAAAGGTGAAAGTCAGGTTCAAGCATTCTTGGAAAAGAAGAAGCCTTATCAAGGCAGTTTCAAAGTTACACATACCATTGAAGGATTAGAAACGCTATTTCAGTTTCTGAGAAAAATAGAAAATAAAACAGGAATCAAACCTCCGATTGTATTGGAATCCACGGGGCATTATCATACGCCAGTTGTACAGTATTTTGAGGAGAGAGGCTACTTATTAATTGTCGTTAACCCACTCATTTCTTATCGTGCGAAGAGCTCAAGTTTACGCAAAGTAAAGACAGATATAATCGATGCACGTCACCTCTGCGAGCTGTACTATAAAGAGGATTTAGAGCCTTATAAAAAACGAGGGATACAACTCTTAAATCTTCGTAATCTTTCAAGACAACACGAAAATATAACAGGTATCTATGTACAAACAAAACTACAGTTCCAGGCTGTTCTTGATCAAGTATTTCCTGAATATAGAGGGGTTTTTGGAGATTTGTATTCGGTTGTTTCTTTGCTTACTCTATTAGAATTCCCTACTTCTGAAGACATATTAGCAGTCGGTGAAGAAACTGTAGCAAATAGGATTAATGAACTTTGTCCAAGTCGTTCTAAAAAGTGGGCGAATACACAGGCAGAGAAACTTACGGCTGCCTCAGCTCGAAACCCTTTTCAGAGAACCTTATATCAGAGTCACATTTTAAGCCTTGAAATGTATATAAAAATGCTTCTAGAATACCAAAAGCACCTATCCAAATTTGAAGACGAGATAGATGCTTTGGCAAAAGAAATTGAAGAATATAAGATTATCCAATCCATCCCTGGAATCGGTGAAAAAATCGCTGCAACGATTATTTCTGAAATTGGAGAGATTGAACGGTTTAATCACCCTAAAAAACTAGTGGCATTTGCCGGAATTGATCCAAGTATCTTTGAATCAGGTAAATTTAAAGGCACAGTAAATCGGATTACCAAAAGAGGTTCTGGCAGACTAAGACACGCCTTGTATATGGCTGTTAAATGTGCCATTCGTGATTGTCGCAAGAAGAAAACGACAGATGAAATCATCCCTCGTAACAAGCGATTACGAGAGTTTTATGATAAGAAACGTGAAGAAGGAAAGCCCTTTAAAGTAGCTGTGATAGCATGTGCCAATAAACTCTTACATTGGATTTATGCACTTTTAAAAAGCAACTCACCTTTCCAAGATAGCCTAGTTTGAAAGTATAACTAAACCACCCAGAACTTTCCAAACACAGAAACTTGGAAGGTTATTTGGTATGCACAAATTTAGTATAGCATGAAATATTTTAAGGTTTTATTGAAAAATATTGACAAACTATTGGCTGGTTTAGTTGCATAAAGAAAGAGCTGCCTTTAAAGACACAGCTCTGTTCTTAAGCTAAAGCACCGGTTAATTGAATAATTCTTCATCTTTGTATGCGTGAGACCAATGATATGGCTGGACTTCTTCTAAGGTTTTAAAGATTAATTGTTGCTCATCGTTAGTTACTGCGACCTTTACATCTCTTCCCCAGTAAAATAATCTTTCTTGACAGACCCCACAAGGAGTTAATACTTTAAATTCTTGGTTTTCATCATTTCTTACAACGCAAATTGATTGAGTGATTTTTGTCTTAAATTTATGTGCTTCCAAAATCGCACCTGTTTCTATACATAACTCTGTTGAAGCATTTATGACCTCTGGTGATACACTTGTCAATATTTCACCATTGATAGTGTATATTGCTGCTGCTCCACCCCAGCCAGTAGGGTATCTTTTTTCTATAAGTTCTTTCGCTGCTTGAAATAACTTTTGTTCAATAGTCACTCTTTTCCCCCTACTTTTATTCTCAATTCAAATATCCAACTTAATTGTAACATCTTAGATAGTTCTTCAACCAAACTGCCCCGATAGTTCCATAAAGAAAGAACTGCCTTAAAGACAGCTCTGATCTTTAGCTAACGCACCCGTTAGTTTATTAAGGCCTTGTATGTACTCTATGTTTCAAAAAAGAACTTATAAGTTCAAATTTTGAATCATTTCTACCCTATTACCAAATGGGTCTCTAAATTCAAATCGTTCAAAATTTGGAATTGGAACACCATCAAGTATTTGTATATTCTCTTTTGTTAATCTATTTTTCCAATATGAGATGTCTTCTACTTCGTAAGCAATATGTGCTTTAGTTTTCAATCTATCAAAATCATCTTCTGTTCCTATATGTACATCTTTATCACCGACTTTTAACCAAAATCCTCCTCGTCCTTTAAGGGATTTGGGTTTTTCGATTTCTTGTAAACCTAAAATACCACAATAGAAATTTTTAGCCTTTTCTTCAGTCTCCTTTGGAATAGTTATCTGAACGTGATGTAATCCTTTAATCATATTAGCACCCCCGATGAATTCAAAATTTTACCAAAATTCTCCTTTAATACAAGGATACTAAACTTCTAACGTAAATAAAATTTTATATTTTTTATAAAAACACATAAGAATCTCTTATGGTTAATGTTTTATATTTATAGTTACATCTTCCACTAACCTGCCCCGTTAGTGCCATAAGAAAAAAGGCTGCCGCAGCAATCCTTGTTATTGAAGTAAGCACCCATTAGTTCTATAAGAATTCTATTTATTCGAGTTTATTCCAAGTTACAATCTCCACATCATTAATTTCAACCTCTCCAAGACTTAATAAATGTGGTATGTATGGAAAAAGACCAAATTTGTTACCCTTTTCATTTTCAATTTTGTAATATTCTACTGAAGGTGAGGGTATTTCTTTAAGTTCTTTATAAGTCTCAATATTCAATAGCTTAATTTCATCTTCTTCAATATCTTCAGCAGGACCTTTGTATTTCTCTTTTGTGTAAAGATATATAGCATTCATATTACTTGTTAGTCTTTCAATTGGGATTTTTAAAAATTGTTGTTCTTCTTTAGTTTTTATTCCTAAGCTAGTGACAGCTTCGTAAACATAATAAGGATGTAACGGTAGAAAATGAATGACATCATTCCATAAACAATTAAGTTTAGGTATTTGTTTTTTCAGCAGTTTCGGTCTCTCAGGGTGGTCATAATACTTTTTCGTATATTTCTCATACAAATGAGGATAGATCTTACCTAAAGCATTCAATGATATAAGTTTGTCGCCAATCATCTCTTTAGGAACCGCATGATATATATATTCTGGCATTGTTGCACCTCCAATTCTAATTATATACCCTTCAATAAAAGATCAACATTCTCCTCTTTAATCTCCGTTCACTTGTTGAACTATCCTGCCCCGTTAGTTCCATAAGAAAAGAACTGTCTCAAAGACAGCTCAGATCTTTAGCTAACGCACTCATTATTTTAATAAGAAATTGAGAATTCTATCTTTAACTAACCTCTATTCCTTTAGCAAAGGAAGTTAAAATGCCACAATGCTATCTAGTATTCTACTAAGACCTTTAAAGGATTGACTTTTCCTTCAGCTATGTCCTCAAAACAACTAATCAGTTCCTCTTTTTTTATTTTTTTCTCGAATATTTTCCTTAATTTAGTATCGTTTCGCACTTCATTAAGAAACCATTCGGAATGCTTCTTATAATCCCAACCGTCACTTGAACCGACAATTTTTAATTCTTTCTCAAAAAATTCAGGTTGTAAATCAAATCTCTCTTTATTCCCATCTGAAAGAATACATATACTACCTTCTTTCGTAAGTGATTTCTGTAATATATTAAATCCATCATTATGTCCTGAACACTCTAATCCATAATCATAATGATTTATTGGGTATGCAGCTCCAGATTTAATAATAGAGTCTGCCCCCAGCAGCTTAGCCAATTGCCCTCTTGAAGTATTTGGTTCTATTACATCCACATGTTGAACTTTTGAGTGTTGTTTTAAGTAATATAGAGTTAAAAGCCCTATTGTCCCCATCCCACTTACTATTACTCGATCTGATTCCTTAGGTTTGAGTTTCAGGACACCCTTTGACGAGTCACAGGATAAAATAGTGAGTAATGCGTCGGAATAGTGAATATCTTTTGGAACTGGAATAGCTTTATAAGCATTAATTACTCCAAAATCCTTGTGCCCATAAAATGCTACTACCCTGTCTCCAAGATTTAAAGACTTTACATCATCACCTGTCCTTATAATTTCACCATAGCTTTCATACCCAGTCTCTTTCGGATAAATAGGAGATTTATCAGTAAGATCACTTTCCATATATTGCGGCAGTTCTGCCCCGATACTGATTGCACCCGCAATAGTTTTTATTAGAATTTCATCTTTCTCAAGAGGGGGTAATTTATTCTGTATCCATTTCATCTTTCTTTTTCCATACAAAACCAGTGAATTTTGTTCTTGTTCCATAATATTACCTTCTTTCAAGGAATACTTATTGCACTAATCTGTCCCGATAGTTGCATGAGATACTGATCAGCTCCTGATAATGAAGAAAAGCACCAGTTAGTTGCAGAGTAATTGCACAATTTGTGTCTTAACGACACATGACATTCTACATTCAAAAAGCCAACGGAATCGTTGGCTTTTATGTCTAAATAATTTACAACTGCTTTTCGAGGTTATTGTTAGATTCACCTATGGTTAATGTTAAATACTTTCTAGAGGTAATAATATTAATAAACGAAAAACATAAGGATGTCGAAGCAATAATAAAGACAACTACTATGCTATATCGCTGGCCCAGTATCCCCATCACAAGAGTTGATATACCGAATGTTACCATTATTAAGGAACTCTGTACTGCATAAACCTTAGCCAAAATCTTTTCCCTAACTAAACTTTGGATGATTGTATGTATAGAAATCATCCTCAGTTCTTCGAATAAACCAAACATACAAATCAGTAAAAGAGAAAAGATGGGATTTACATTAAGTCCAAATAAAAGAGTCATTAGAAAGACCATAAAGCCTCCAAGCAATAGAACATTCCGGATATTTTTGTTAATGAAATCAGATTGTCTATATGCAAGTATTCCGGCTAGAAATAATCCGAATAATAAAGAGGTGTTTATATAACCCCACCACTCAGTTCCTACACCTAGCCTTATGTCTATAAAAGGGTATAGAATGGACGATACCCAAACTGGACTAGCTATAGAACTAAAAATTAGCGTTAAATGGAGGACACGCAGCCTCTTATCTCCTGCAATTATTCTCCAGCCTTCAAACATTGAAGTCATTTTACTTTCCTTTACTGATAGTTCTTCAAGTTCTTCAGATGGTTTCTTTTCTTTGACTTTAACGAATGCCAGTAAGCATGTAGATAATACATACAAACTAAACGTCAACATTAATAGCCCATTAGAATGCAAGAATGCTGCTAATATACCACCTGTAGCCCACCCACCCATCTGAATAAATTGATGGATAGAAGACAGTAGGCTATTTGCTTTTAATAAGTTTTCTTCTAAAACAAGTTGAGGCAGTAATGCACTACTTGCTGGGTTAGAGAAACTATCTAAAAAGGTGATAAAGAAAATAATTATATAAATTGTCACAATCGTCTCTTGCGATAATAATAATGATACGTACAGTGTTAGCATAAGTAAGAAACAAGTTTTAATTAATTGAGAGTTAAATAAAATCTTTTTTAAATTGTACCGATCTATGAGAAGGGGTGCTATTAATCCCCCTAAAAATCCTCCAAGCATATTTATTACAGGAACCAACGAAACATAAAATAAAGAATTTGTTACATTGTAAACACTTGTTATGAGTGCAACAATATAAAAAACATCACCAGCGTCAGCTAATGATTGCCCAACCAGTAGAACTTTAAATGATCTATTCTTCAATGTAAACAACCCCTCTAATTCAAAATTTCGAATGAGAAATAATGATTTACATTGGTTTCACTCCTTTAAAGTATTGAGTTACATTCCCGAATATTTTCATACAGAAATGTACTGGGTTAAAACAGAAAATATTTGTTAATTTCATTATTAATTAGAATAAGAGGGAGTTATCGATGAATTAATTTGGTAATTTATGTATTTAAATAATAACATAAAGTTTTTTTATAAGTAAGTGTTTATACTGTAAAACTATCCTGCCCCGACATAAGAAAAAGCTGCCTTAAAGACAGCTCCGATCTTCAGCTAACGCACCCGTTAGTTCCATAAAAAAAGCAACCTCTATAATTGGAGTAAAACACCCGTTAGCGAAATAAGGATTTTTTACTTTCTAATAAATACTGAATATTCCATTGGATTTTCGAATCCTAATCTTTCAGCCAGCTTTATCGACGCAAAATTGTTAACATTACAATCCCAATTGGGTTTCAAATTTCTTTCTATACAATGTTCAATGAATATCTCTGCAACATTTTGAGCTAAGCCCATTCCTCTATACTTATTTTTAGTTGTAATATCAATTTCAGCAAATTGTGATGAACTAAATATAGATGTACATTCACTTACAACGGTATCATTATGTAGCAAACAATAACCAAAACCATTCTCAAGAAAATTTGATACTGAACCCCAATATTCTTTATAATAAGATTCATTAAATTCCAGACTTTCAGTAATTATTTTTTCATCTAATCTCTTTATTATAAAATCATTGGGTAATTTCCCCTTTTTTATTGTTGAATATGTATCCTTATTAAAATGAAAAGAATATCTATGCATTTGTCTTAACTCATTTTCAAACAACTTATTTATAACTTGATCCCATTCTTTTGATGGAGAAAACAAAGTGAATCGCTTTTTTTCATTTTTTCTACTTCTAAAAATTTCTAAAAATATGCTATCAAGACCATCGTTCGTTTCGTCTCCACCAACAATAAAAATACCTGAATCGGTTCCAATTAAAACAGTTTTCTTCAATTCATCCATATATACCTGTCCAGGAATATAATTATTTAATACAGAGTAAGCAAATGTCGGATAAGTTTCATTATCCTTATTTTTCAGTAAATTTATGACCTTGTCAAACTCATTATTCATACACTGTTCCCCTTTTGTTTTTTGGTTATTCCTCATACTTGTTGTACTTTCCTTCTTACACTAACCTGCCCTTTAGCTCCATAAGAAAAAAGAGCTGCCAAAGCAACTCCTTATTTAAATAAAGCATCTATTAACGCAAAGTAGCTTGATCCATTTACTAAATTTCCCCTGTTGCATAGCTTAATCAGTCTCAACATCTTTTTCACCTAAAATTTGGACAAATCTTAATAGATAACCATCAGGGTCCATAACTAAAAATTCTTTTTGTCCCTTTAATTTAGTTTCAGCTCTATACCAATTCTCCTGAATATCAAATTTAATTGGATACTCGTTCTTTTTCAAATTATCAAATAGTAGATCAATATCATTTATAACGATTTGAAAATTAATTCCTCTTCCGTACGGATAAGATAACTTCCCAGTATTCCAATGACCATTTACTTCTTCAATCATAATCTGGCAGTCATTTAAAGACAGAAAAGCAAACTTATCCTCTGGTCGTTGATATTCAATTTTAAACAGGAGAATTTCCGAATAGAAATATAAACTTTGCTTTATATCTGAAACCGAGAGCTCTGGTATTAATGCATTGAGTTTGTGCAAAAATGCTTCCCCCACTTAATTTATTTATTATAATATTATAACACTCACTTACTATTAATTCTTATGCAACTATCCTGCCCCGTTAGTTCCATAATAAAAGAGCTGCCTTAATGACAGCTCCGATCTTCAGCTAACCCACCTTTTAGTTCATTAAGCACTATGTATTTTACACCGATAAATTCATTATAAACTGTTCACCAATTGGACCTATTTTTCTCTTGCCAGTATCTTGAAAACCCACTTTCAAATATAGTTGCTGGGCAGGCAGATTTTTATGATTTACAACTAAAACGATTTCATCACAGTTAGGAAATTCAGATTTAACAAAATCACTTAGTAAGAGCATACCTTGTTTAGCATAACCCTTTCCTTGCTTCGCATGATTAACAGATAATGCAGTTAACAACATAGCTTTCGGATTATCTGAATACTCCTTTACTCGTTCAGCTGAATGTAATAAAAAGAAACCTACAGGTTCATTCTCACTTAAAATAACAATCCGATGTTGCCCTTCTGTCGCCTCTAAAATCTTGTTTGGTAATGCAGTGAACTGCACTTGTTCTTCAGGAAGTTCAAAAGAATTTAATACATCTAAATATTCATTCGAAAAATGTTTTAACTCAACGTAATCAACTTTTTCCATAACCTTATTCCCCCTCAATTTATTTACAGATTATCATCCGAACATACATTTGTAAATTATTGTTAGTCAACTAACCTGCCCCGTTAGTTCCATAAGAAAAAGCTGCCTTAGAGACAGCTCTGATCTTCAGCTAACGCATCGTTCATTAGGGATAAAACCTCATCCTCCTGTTAAAATCTCTATAAAAATAATGGTAAAAACAAAAGCTATCAAAGAAAGTAAAACTCTATTAAATAAATGAATAGGCATTAGACGTTCCTTTAGCTTAAAGTATCCATTTAACACGACGATTAGTATAGCAAAATGAATAATCATTGCTATTAAATCAGTGTAAGTAAAGGGCTTGCTTATGTAACTATCTGAGTAAAACCCTGTTAGGATTATTACAGTAAAAAGAATAAATTGGATTCCAAAATATTTAATAAGATTCAATCTGCATAAGCTCCTTCTCAATTTCACATTGTGTTTCACCATTATTGTAGCTGTATGAAATAACTTTGGGAAACAGTACATATCGAGAAAACTTCTTCAACTAACCTGCCCCGTTAGTGCCATAAGAAAAGAGCTGCCTTAAAGACAGCTCCGATCTTCAGCTAAAGCACCCGTTAGCCAACCATGCAGCGCACGACCAGCGCTGCACCACAGAGAATGAAAATGGTGGAAAACCGTCCATACTGATTCTATGGCTGGGTGAGGAAGGTCGATGAACTATGGTGCCATTAGAGCCCATCCGTTAGTCTGACTCCAACGACCTCGGTGCATCACAGACTGTCGCTCCCTTACGGGAAGCACTCATGGTAGATTAATCCTATTCTGGTTTTTGCACCAGCCTCTAATTTTTCGCCATAGGAAGGATGGTTTCAATGGAAGTTATCATTGAACGAGTATGCGGAATGGATGTACATAAAGATAACATTACCGCCTGCATTATGACCCCCGAAGGAAAGGAGATTCAAACATTTTCTACAAAAACGGTGTTTTTAATTCAACTGATGGATTGGATTAAATCACATGGTTGCACTCATGTCGCTATGGAAAGCACAGGTGTGTTTTGGAAGCCTATCGTGAACTTAATTGAGGCTGAAGAAATGGAATTTTTAGTTGTTAACGCACAGCATATGAAAGCAGTCCCTGGTCGAAAAACAGATGTCAAGGATGCTGAGTGGATCGCTCAACTTCTTCGTCATGGGTTGTTGAAAGCAAGCTTTATCCCTGATCGAAATCAGCGAGAATTGCGTGAGCTTGTTCGTTATCGCAGAAGTATCATTGAAGAACGAGCTAGACAGCATAATCGAATTCAAAAGGTGCTTGAAGGTGCAAATATTAAATTAGGCTCTGTCGTATCGGATATCATGGGTGTTTCATCAAAGGACATGCTTCAAGCAATCGCAAATGGTGAGGATGATCCTGAGAAACTAGCAAACTTTGCGCGACGTTCGATGAAGAAGAAAAAAGATGATTTAATCCTTGCCCTGAATGGGTATGTGAATCCTCATCAACGCATGATGCTTAAAACGATTCTAACTCATATTGATTTTCTGACTGAACAGATTGAAAAACTCGATCAAGAGGTTGCCCAAAGAGTTAGTGTGTATCAAGAAAACATAGAACGACTGGATTCAATACCTGGAATTGCCACTCGAATGGCAGAACAAATTCTAGCTGAAATCGGAACGGACGTTGAAAAACAGTTCGAAAGTGCAGCCAGATTATGTTCATGGGCCGCCCTCGTACCAGGACACAATGAAAGTGCCGGAAAAAGGAAATCAACCAGAGGCAAAAAGGGAAATAAATATTTAAAATCTGCTTTAACTGAAGCTGCTCATTCAGTTGGAGCCTCCAAAAACTATCTTGGCGCTCTATACAGACGGACAGCTGCGCGAAAAGGAAGAAAACGAGCTGGAATTGTCGTTGCCCACGCTATGTTAAGAATTTCTTATTATCTTTTAACAAGAAAAGAAATGTATGTAGACTTAGGCGAAGATTATTTTGATAAGCAAAAGCAAGCTTCCATTGTACGAAATTCAGTCCGAAGGTTAGAAAACTTAGGATATACCGTAAATATATCAGAGGCATCCTAACCACCGATTTATTAGGAGATCTAATAGGGCGCTGCTCTTTTTCAAAAAAATTGAAGCTTGCGTTTTATTTAATATGGTCTTTTTCCTGATTATTAGTGTTTAATTTTCATGGTAGTGTAAGTACACCTTTTCACAATCTCCTATATCCATTTCCTCTATATAAAAAAATACCAAAAACGACCGTTTATGGTTATGGTGAGTGAGCGTCTTTAAAAGTCTCAAATAGTGCTAAAATACATACCCAAAACTATAACCAAAAACAGAATACCAATACATCAGCCTTAACCCCCTTTTTGGTATAATTAATTTGTATGGAAAGGGGAGTTTCAAATTGAAATTTGGTTATGCACGTGTGAGTACGCAAGATCAGTCATTATCATTACAACTTGATGCATTGGATCGTCATGGAGTGGACGAAACTTTTGAAGAAAAAGAATCTGGTAAAAGGAAAAATCGCCCGCAGTTGGAGGAGCTTCTTAAAGTATTACGTAAGGGTGACACAGTAGTTGTCTATAAATTAGATCGTATCAGTCGGAGTACCAAACATTTAATCGAACTCATGGAACAGTTTGAAGCAAAAGGAATCCATTTCGCGTCTATTCAGGATAAAATTGACACAACAACAGCTATGGGGCGATTCTTTTTCAGAATGTTGGCTAGCATAGCTGAATTAGAACGGGATATCATTAGTGAACGAACGAAAGATGGGTTGGTGGCAGCTAGATCTAGGGGAAGAAATGGAGGTAGACCGAAGGTTGAATCAAAAAAAATTATGCTTGCCATGAAGATGTATGAAAGTAAAGACTACTCCTTATCTCAAATTAAAGAAGCCACAGGAATAGGAGCAACAACGCTATATCGTTACTTGGGAAAGAAAGGGCTATCCAGCGAGGAGGTGTAACATGAGAGGGAAAGAACTATTAACCCTTGATCAGCGAAATATGTTTATGTCTATTCCTGATGATATGACTGAGCATGATATGGAAATGCACTATACTTTTACCACAGAAGATCTTGCATTTATTAATAAGCATCGAAGAGACCATAATCGCTTAGGGATTGCCTTACAACTTGCAGTTCTTCGGTATCCGGGTTGGACTTTATTTCAGATTAAAGACATTCCCAACCAAATACTCGATTATATTGCGAAACAAATTGATGTCTCCCCACAAGAATATACACAGTATGCAAAACGGGTAGCAACTCGAAATGAACACCTAGAGGAACTTCGACAGCATTATGGCTACCAAAATTTATCCTTTGGGATGTATCGAATAATTGCACAATATACTCTTCAACACGCTCTTGGGAACGGGAATACAGATTACTTGATTCGCTCAACAATTAAGGAATTGCGAAGACAAAAAGTAATTTTGCCAGCTATGACAACAATAGAAAGAATTGTATGGGAGGCTCGTCAACGGGCAGAAGAACGAATTTTTAAATCTATCAGCTCTACATTAAATGAATCTCAAAAACCAAAGTTAGATCACTTACTTGATGTAAGTTCCACCTATTCAAAGACACCCCTTGCTTGGTTACGAGAAGTTCCCGGTCAATCTTCTCCAGATGCCTTCTTAAAGGTTATAAAACGTCTTCAAGTCATACGAACTTTGCAACTTAATGTGGATATTAAAGAAATTCATCCAAATAGGGTCTTACAGTTAGCACGATTGGGTTCCAAATATGAACCCCGTTCATTCCGTAGATTTAAAGAGAATAAGAAATTTACACTTTTAATTTTACATCTCCTACAACTTAGCCAAAACCTTACTGATCATGCCTTTGAGATACATGATCGGCAAATCAGCTTATTGTTATCAAAGGGACGTAAAGCTCAAGAAGAGATTCAGAGGTTAAATGGTAAATCAGTTAATGAAAAGGTTATTCACTTTGCAGATTTGGGATCAGCATTGATTCAAGCAAAAGAACAAGGGAAGGACCCATTTGAAGCATTAGAAGCTATTATGCCTTGGGAGGACTTCGTAAACTCAATAGAAGAGGCGAAGCAATTGTCACGCCCAATGGATTACGATTACTTAGACTTACTAAAATTTCGCTTTAACTACTTACGTAAATATACCCCAACATTGTTAGAAGCCTTGGAATTCACTTCTACAAAATCAGGAGAGCCATTGCTTCAAGCTATTGAGACCATTAAAGAGATGAACAGAAATAATAAACGAAAGGTTCCAGAAGGTGCTCCTTTGGACTTTATCTCGAATCGCTGGCAAAAGCACGTTTATGATGATGACGGGAATATAAATCGCCAATACTATGAGATGTCTGTTCTTACCGAGTTAAGAAATCTTGTACGCTCAGGTAACGTTTCTATTAAAGGAAGTCGTCAGCATCAAGATTTTGATAATTATTTAGTGACAAAAGAAACATGGGAGCAAAACAAGCAGCTTAATGAACTTACCGCACCACCTTCTGTTGATGAATACTTAAAAGGAAAAATGGATGTATTACATAATCGGCTTGAATGGATTAAAGCGAATATCACAGAATTAGATGGGGTTAATTTTGAGGATGGACGGCTGCATGTCCATCGTTTGGAGAAAAACGTTCCAGAAAAAGCACGAGAATATAGTTTATCTCTATATCAACTGATACCTCGTGTGAAGCTGACAGATTTGCTTATGGAAGTAGCAAGTTGGACGGGATTCGACAAGCAGTTTCTTCATGCTTCTACACTGCATCCTCCAAAAGAAGAAGAAAAGCCAGCGATCATGGCAGCGATTATGGCTATGGGAACAAATATCGGTCTTACTAAGATGGCAGAAGCGACACAAGGAGTTTCATACCGGCAAATGTCCACAGCCTCACAGTGGCGTTTATATGAAGATGCCATGAATAAAGCACAAGCCATTATGGTGAATTTTCAGCATCAGTTAAGCTTGTCGTCGTACTGGGGAGATGGTACATCTTCTTCTTCAGATGGAATGCGTGTTCAAGTAGGAGTTTCATCCTTACACGCTGATGCAAATCCACATTATGGAACGGGAAAAGGAGCAACCATTTATCGCTTTGTTAGTGACCAATTTTCTAGCTTCTATACGAAAGTGATTAATACAAACGCAAGAGACGCTGTTCATGTTATAGATGGTTTATTGCATCATGAAACCGACTTGCATATTAAAGAACATTATACAGACACAGCCGGTTATACAGATCAAGTATTCGGACTAACTAATTTGTTAGGGTTTCGGTTTGCCCCAAGATTACGAGACCTTGCAGATTCAAAACTTTACTCATTTGAAAAGCCCGACCAATATCCAGAAATGGAGAAGTTGCTACGTGGAAGAATTAACACCAAGATCATTCAGGAAAATTATGATGATGTATTAAGGTTGGCACATTCCATTCGTAAAGGAACGGTATCTGCCTCTCTCATTATGGGGAAATTAGGTTCTTATTCTCGTCAAAATAGCCTTGCTACTACACTAAGAGAGATGGGACGTATTGATAAAACTTTGTTTATATTAGACTACATTTCTAGCGAAACATTACGTCGGAGAATCCAACGTGGATTAAATAAAGGTGAAGCCATGAATGCCTTGGCACGAGCTATTTTCTTTGGGAAACATGGGGAACTTAGAGAAAGAGCACTACAAGATCAGTTGCAGCGTGCCAGCGCCTTAAACCTCATTATTAATGCTATTAGTATTTGGAATACCGTGTATCTATCACAAGCAATTGAACATTTTAAAACTACAGGAAAATATCAAAAGAAATTGCTTCCACACATATCACCATTAGGATGGAAACACATAAACTTTCTAGGTGAATATTCATTTAAACCTGAGATTTCGACCTTTCATTCCCTACGTCCACTCAGAACATAAATAAAACCCTGATTTTTCTGCTTAGCGTAGAAAAATCAGGGTTTTTATATCCAAAAAATGTCTTAGCGTATAATATCTGCGTTTTGTCGGCAGTACCCCATACCCATCAAGCTAAGAGAAAAGACTACCCCAAAAATAAAAATTTTATAGAGTCTTTACTAAATTAAAGCTCAGAATTTTCGTTTTGGAATAAATGTGGAACATTAGCTTTATGACTATGTGGCGGTACCCATTTACCCAAATTATCTGTTTTTCTATTTTACCAATTGAGAGAGTGATTGTTTTTCTGTTATGATTTTACTTGTAAAGTCATAATATAACCTTGATAATCATAACCTACTCAACAGTATTTGGTTATAGTGTTACATAAAATTTGAAACTTGTCGGGATGAGTGATAATGAAATGAATAATCAAAAAACACCTCAAACACCGGATTCTAATGTTAAAAGACGAGATCAGTCTGAGCTTTCTCTGGCTGTTCGTTCATTTTTATCTAATTTAGATGTAAATGGAGAGTCACGATTGCCACAACGTGCGTATCTAGCTGTTCGACATGCGATTCGCCACCTTCAATTGCCCCCTGGACAGACTGTGTTAGAGAGGGAAATGGCAGAAATCTTGGGCATGAGCAGGACACCTGTACGTGAATCACTTGTCCGTTTGGAAACGGAAGGATGGGTACGGCTCATACCGCGTCGTGGTTTTATTGTTGCACCACTTGTGGCAGATGATCTTCAACAGATTTATGAAGTGGTGGAAGCGCTCGATGGTGTTGCAGGCAGACTCGCTACCGGTCGTGCTACTCACGAAGAGTTAAACCAACTTGAGCATCTGATTGAAGAACAAGAAAAGGCACTAGAACAAAACGATTTACTTGCATGGACAGAACTTGATGAACAATTTCATAATTACATTGTTGATTTAGCCCAAAACCCACGCCTCAGAGGGATTGTTGACAGTCAGTCTGACCAACTCTATCGCGCACGCTTATACACAATTGGGCTTCGACCAAAACCAACACGTTCAGTGATTGAACATAAGGCGATTTTAGCAGTCATGCGAGCAGGCGAGCCTGAAGCTGTACGAACTATGTTGCAGTCTCATCGCTATAGAGCACGCAACGAAATTCTAGAGGCTCTTCAATCTATGCCTCCATTACAGGAAGAAACGGTAAATAAGGAGACTTTTCCATGATGTAAGAATCTATCATTATTAATAAAGAAAGGCCGTAGAGATTTCACAGAAATCAACTACAGCCTTTTTTTTGTTAGACAGTCGTGCTTAATATTGATAAATCAGTTATGATATGATGTTTATTATCATAAACTAACCCATTATGGAATTAGCACCCATATTGTATTTTCATTTTACATAGTTACAAAGCTTACCAATCTGCTCTACTTCAACCACTACAATATCTCCCGACTTCATTGGGCAACTTCCAGAAGGCGAACCAGTAGCCAAAACATCACCCGGCTCTAGTGTCATAACCTGTGAAATCCAACTGATAAGGAAAGGAATTGAAAGTGACATCTGATTAGTATTACCCTCTTGTACAACTCTGCCGTTTAATGTTGTAACGATTCGTAAATTAGTTGGATCTATTCCTTTTACAATACACGGACCCAACGGGCCAAAGGTATCAAACCCTTTACCACGCGTAAACTGGGGATCATTTTTTGTAAGATCTCTTGCAGTCACATCATTAAATATAGTGCAGCCAAAAACATAATCCAATGCTTCTTCTTCTTTTATATTTTTGCCGCGTTTACCAATAACGAGTGCAACTTCCCCCTCCATTTCCACCTGCTTGGTTAAATTACTTGAGGGAAGAATGATTTCCCCCTGATCTGGAATCACCGAAGATGTCGGTTTTAAAAACAAGAACGGTTCTTTCAGATTTGCCTTCCCCCCAGTCTCTTTTGCGTGTTCAACATATGTCCATCCAAAATTAACGACTTTTGAGGGTACTACTGGCTCCAAAATCTTCACATCACTATATTTAACTCTTAATCCATCATATTTTAGTTCATTGTTGACAATTTCACTAAAATCACTAGACAATTGTAGAATTTCACCATCTTCAACAATTCCGTAATATACTTTTCCGTTATGTTGCAGATAGCGAACTATCGTTTGTATTTTTTGTAGTACCTGCATAAGCACACCAACTCCATAACTTACTTGATGAATCTTACTTGTTTACTGATTAACTCATATTGTTCTTCCTTCTTTTTATTAAACTCCACCTTATTTTCTTCAAAGATGTTATTTCCTTCTGTATCAATGGAAACGATAAGAGGACCGAACTCATTCACTTCACATACCCAAAGAGATTCTGGCATTCCAAGGTCTTTCCAGTGTACTTCTCTGATCTGTTCAACCTTTGTTGCCGCATAAACAGCATTTCCGGCTGGATAGACGAGATGCAGCGCTTTATGATTCTTGCATCCTTCTTCAGTGTTCTTCCCCATTCCACCTTTTCCAACAATAAGTTTAACACCTGTTTCTTCGATAAATTCCTTTTCGAATTTTTCCATTCTCATACTCGTTGTTGGACCAATAGAAACAATTTCGTACTGTTCCTTTCCAAGGTCTCTAACAATGGGACCTGCGTGAAATATGGCTTTGCCCTTAAGATCTACAGGTAAAGGGATTTTCTCTTCTATAAGTCTCCTGTGGGCAACATCTCTGCAAGTTACCAGTGTACCTGATAGGTAGATAATGTCTCCAATTCTTATGTCCTTAATATCCTCATCTTTTATAGGTGTGGTTAATACTTTTTTACTCATAGTGTTACCCCCTCGTGAGTACTAATTTCATAGTTCAAATTACTGTCAAAGGAAATCTTTCCTCTTCTATGGGACCAGCACCCTGTATTAATTGCAACTCCAATAGTAGAAGGATGTCTTGCCGTATTCACAACATTTACACCCATGACAGATTTAGATCCCTTAAGTCCCTGAGGTCCAAGGCCAATAGCGTTAATTCCATCTTCAAGAAGCTTTTCCATCTTAGCAGCATTTTCATTTTCATTATGACTTCCAACAGGTCTCATAAGAGCTTTTTTAGAGTTCATAGCTGCTGTTTCTACAGAAGTACCGACGCCCACACCAACAAGAAGTGGAGGACAGGCATTAATTCCGTAACTAGTCATCCGATCGAGTACAAACTTTACCACACCTTCATAGCCTTCACCCGGCATCAGAACAGTCGCCACTCCAGGAAGAGTACAACCTCCACCAGCCATATAAGTATAGATTTCCACTTTATCACTGTCTTCTGCAATTTCCCAAAAGATGCTTGGTGAACCGTCACCGATGTTCTTTCCTGTATTGTACTCATCAAATGTTTCTACAGAATTGTGTCGCAATGGAGTTTCTTGAGTTGACTTATACACACTATCCTTCAAAATACTATCTAACTGTCCAATCAGGGGGAAGTTCTGTCCACACTTAACAAAAAACTGGAGAACACCTGTATCCTGACATGAAGGTCTCTTTAACTCATAAGCCAGCTTCTGATTATCAAACATGGTTTTGTAAATGATTTTTGCAAGCTTATTATCTTCCTCTTCACTTAGTTCTTTCAGTTTATTTTCTACATCATCAGGTAACTTGTAGCTGACAAGGGAGACAAACCTTGCCATCAAATCAGTCATCTTTTCTTTTTGCTGTAACTTATCCATAATAACACTCATAATAACTCTCCTTTTTTATCTTTAATTTTTTTCTGTAGAAAGGAAGGGAATTGGTAGCTGTCTTTAAAGATCTAATGAAAGAATTTTCTGATATCAGTACCCCAGTTCCAGCTATATCGGTTGCTAAGCTAACGCGAATGAATTCATAAATAACAGGATCGTGTTAAAGTTTTTCTAATCCTTTAGCATCCACCATACGTCCATTTTCTAAGTAATACTCACAACCTTAAAGGAAGAAATCGCTTTCAAAATAAAAATTCCCGCCTGATACTTGAGCTAAATGAGCCAGTACATGTAACCATACTGTTTATCTCTTTTCAAATTCCTTCATCATGGATGACAGCTAGATGCACAACACGTTTTTCACTCATCGATAAATCTCGTACCACCATCCACATCTCTTTCATGTGAATCAGCTTAATGTGAATATCTTATGAGCTAATTATTAAATAATGTATACATTAAAGTCAATAGTTTTAATTTATTTTAATAAAATTAATTTCCGAATAAATATAGTTAGTTTCCTGCATATAATGTATATTTTCTACGTTTTTTATAATTATTACATTGGAAAAGGTTAAATATTCTAAAAATTACGTTGACATTAATGTATACATTAACATACAATCAAATTTAGAAATATAAGGAGTGATATTATTGGATGCGCTTTCAAAAAATAAATACAAAAATTAAAGAAATGGAGGTGTAGGTAAAAAGAGATCATTTGAGCAACATTGCCTACCAATTTATTCTCCCACATGAGACGATTTGTTTTTTGTATGATCATAAGGGATGAACATTTTGTATACGCTTCCATTGCTAACAATTTAGTTTCATCAATTAAATGAAAAAGAACCTAGAACCACATTAAATGATGGCCCTTCTGATAAGGTTCTGGATAAAAGATAAATATATTCAAAGCTTAATAGCGTAGTCATAACTTAACTATTTAAAATTACTAATAACTTAATGTCATACTTAATACGGGAGCTGGTTTGTATGTTAACATTCCTAGCATTATTAATGATCATTGTATTCATTGTACTTCTCTCAAAAAATAAATTATCTGTATTCGGGGCATTAACAATTGTTCCATTTGTTTTTGGAGCAATTGCAACCTTTGTAACGGGTGCTTCCTTTTTGGATCTCTTTGAATGGATTAAAGAAGGTATTTTATTTAGTGTAGATGAAGAAACAGGAAAGGTTTCTACTGGGGTTATTTCACCTGCTATTGTTATCTTATTTGCGGTGTTGTATTTTGGTTTAATGCTTAATGTCGGTTTGTTTGACCCTTTATGCGAATTCTTTATTAAAAAAGCAAAAGGGGACCCATTGAAAGTTACAATAGCAACCGTTTTAACTGCGACAGTAGTCACTATGAATGGTGATACTACTACAACTATTATTATTTGTGTTGCTGCTTTCCTTCAACTTTATAAACAAATGAATATTAAGCTAATTTATTTAGCTGTAATTATTGTTACCCCTATTGGCATTTTTAATCAGTTACCATGGGGAGGCCCAACAATTGCTGCAAGCACAGCAATGGGTGTAAGTATTAGCGAATTGTTTGCAGATTTATTGCCAGGAATGCTAGTTGCTGAAGTATTTGCAATTTTTATGGCTTATTTTATCGGAATAAAAGAAAGAAAACGCTTAAACTTTGATCCTAAGACTGCTAAAGATATTTCTCCAGAGCAATTGGAAAGTATGTTAAACGCTATTCGTCTAAAAGATCCTGAATTAAAGAGACCTAAACTATATGCTTTTAATTTGATTTTAACGCTTGCTATTTTAGTTATGCTTGTGATGGATGTTGCACATGGCGGTGTTTTATTTGGTATAGGTGCAGCAATTGCCCTTACGGTAAACTATAAGTCAACAAGTCTTATTAATGAACGAATTGATGACTTAGCAGCAGATGCTTTAGCACCAGCTTTGGCAACTTTGGCTGCCGGGGTTTTCTCTGGCGTTTTAACAGGTAGTGGGATGTCAACTGCTTTAGCAACATCTATTACAGCTATGATCCCAGAATCATTAGGCTCAAATATGGCACCAATCTACGCGTTAATTGCAGTACCTGCAATTACATTTTTACCGCAAGATGCTTTCTACTTTGGGATTGCCGGCGTTATGTCAGATGTTATGGGCCAATATGGTATTTCTGCTAGCGAAGCAGCTGTAGCTTCCATGGTGGGACAGGCATTCCGTCTAATTTCACCAGTTATTCCAGCTCTATATATGTTAGTTGATTCTACGGAGACAAACTTTATAGACTTTCAAAAAAAGTATGTAATTTATGCTTGGCCCATTATACTTATATACCTAGTTGTTTATACATTAACCGGGGCATTGCCGATTTAGAAAAAAGTCCTTTTTAAGAATTATTTGTACTTTTCTATTGGATAAAATCGATATCATGAAGTACAACTAGTTCAATTCATTTGATTAGGCTAAGTCAGAATGCTACATAGAAATTTCCTATCAAATAAAAAAATTGGAAACTCTAAGCTAGTGTATATATTTTTAAATTTTTAAATTTTTAAATTTATTATTTATGGCGAAAGGAAGAATATAAATGATAAATAAAATGGAACACATAGCCATCATTGTGACCGATATGGATCACACTATTCAATACTATTCAGATATGTTTGGATTTAAGGTTCGCCTTAGGGGATCTTCTAAAAAAAGAGAGATGGCATTTTTATTTCTGGAAGAACAGCCTAGTATGGAAATTGAATTAATTCGAGATATTGATCCTATTGGTGAGTATAACAAAAGTGGGATTGTAAACCATCTTGCTTTTACTGTAGATGATATTAACCAAGCAATTAGTCATTATGAGAAAAAAGGGATTAAATTTTTATCGATCCAGCCACAATCAACACTTGAAGGTGGCCTAATGATTTTGTTTTATGGACCTAGTGGTGAATTGTTACAACTGATAGAACGAGTAAGAAATTAAAAGTATTTAATGAAAAATACTTTTTCTAACGGGTTTTATGTCAGCGAAAATGGGTTGGGCATCTTTTTAGATGCTCAACCCATTTTATCTAGAATTAAAAAAGTCATGTCGACACTATGTCTACAGCATTTCAACAGTATATCGATATTTCGAGGACTTTCATGATATCAGGGTTTCGTTGGGCTTTGCCTAGCATAGCTTTGCCTAGCATATACGGTTAGTGATATCGAAAATCCCTTATGCTCTTCAAGCATTTTGATTGAAGATAAGTTCATTAGGGGTAGAGTCACATGTTAATCAAGCTAAGTTAAAATTACACCCTTAAAGAGAAAAAACGCTATGCTTATCGTAAGAAGTTTACGAGAAAGGATGGTGTTTTTTAATGAATCCTATCATTTCAAATGAACTGAATCTTTTCGCACAAGAGCTACAATACTCTTTATCTCCAGTAGTCTTACAAGCTATTTCCAAACAAGTTGGCTTTGTACAGCGATCTAGTAAGTATCAAGCAAACGAACTCATTGCCCTTTGCGTATGGCTCAGTCAGGAAATCGCTAGCACATCACTTACACAATTGTGCAGTCGGTTAGAAGCTTATACTGGGGTCCTGATGAGCCCAGAAGGATTGAATCAACGCTTTAATCCTGCAGCTGTTGCATTTCTTCGAGAAGTCTTTACCTCTCTTCTTACAAAAAAACTCTGTTCCAATCAATCGCTTTCTGCACATATGATATCTACTTTCAATCGTATCCGTATTTTAGATGCGACAGTGTTTCAACTGCCTGATCATTTTGCCACTGACTATCAAGGTTCAGGTGGAAGTAGTAATACGGCAGGTGTAAAAATCCAAATGGAATATGATTTACTGAGTGGTCAATTTCTTAACGTGCAGCTTGGACCAGGAAAGAATAATGATAAAACATACGGTACTATCTGCCTTGAAACGGTAGAGGCTGGTGATTTATGTTTGCGTGATCTTGGTTACTTCGATTTAGGAGACATAAAAGCCATTCATGATAAAGAGGCTTACTATATCTCGCGGTTGAAGCTAAATACACGTATTTATACCAAGAACCCTGAGCCAGAATACTTCAACAATGGAACGTTAAAAAAGCAAACCGAATACATCCAGCTTGATATGACACAAATGATGTCTGGTCTATCCCCTGGTGAAACGATGGAAATCCCCGAGGCATACATTGGCCAAAATCAGAAGCTTCCAGCACGTGTCATAATTCATCGTTTAACCGACGACCAAACGCAAACACGCCTGAAAAACCAAGCGATACGTGAAAAGAAGAAAGGCATTGTCATGAAGGAGAAAAGTAAGCGCTTGATGGGAATGAACGTCTATATCACGAACACATCGCCAGAAGAAGTCCCCACTGAATATGTCCATTCCCTCTATTCCCTGCGTTGGCAGATTGAGATTTTATTTAAAACATGGAAGTCATTCTTTGAAATCGATGAATGCAAAACGATCAAAAAAGAACGCCTAGAGTGCCATTTATATGGACAACTCATTGGCATCCTCCTCTGTTCTTCTACGATGTTTCAAATGCGACAGCTTCTGCTTGAAAAGAAAAAGCATGAGCTGAGTGAATACAAAGCGATTTATATGATAAAAGATTACTTTCCATTATTGTTTCAAGCGATAGCAGTTGGCACAGAAGAACTTTTGAAAATTCTGCATCGCCTTTATCAGCTGCTAAAAAAGAACGGTCGTAAATGTCATCGATATAAGAAGATGACCGTCTTTGATATTTTAGGGGTCGTGTATGAAACAACGGTGAAGCATAGACAAGCTGCCTAGCGAAAAAATCGCGTTTTAATAGGCTTCTTTGGCATGCCTACTTTTCCTCACTCGCTAGTTTTGAAACGAGGATCATTTCATATCTAGTAATTTACGTTGTTAGCTTGATGGGTATGCGGCAGGACCCCTACTATGAATATTTTTTTAGAAATTAGACATAATAAGACTTCATTTAGTAAAGGAGTGTTCTTGCTTGTTTGAAATAAAGCATTTTCTTTACATACTCTTAATTGTCTTATTTCTTGGGAGTGAAGGTTATCTTATATACAGGTTTATTAAAACTCCTGGCAACGGCCTTCGTTGGGCTTTAGCTATCTATGGAGTAATTGGTTTATTTTCAATTGTCTTTGAGATGTTTTTTAATTTAACTACATAGTTTGTGTCAAAAAAACCTTATCAAAATGATAACAAGTATTTAACCTGCTTATTGGGTTATATATTTATCTCTACATTTTCATATTAAATACTTACTAAGATAGCGACCACAGAGGCTTACAAACTGTGTCATCCCCCCACATTTTTTTTATAACCCTAACGCTTTTCTTAAAAGATCGTTTACAAATTCAGACTTTTTAAGCCTATTCTTTTTCACTATTGTATCGATGGTTTCACTGACAGATTGATCTAGTCTGAAACCAACTAAAACTTTTTCTTCTTGTGCTGTTTTCTTTTGCAAAAGGCTTTCTACAAACCGAGTTGTTTTGATTTCACTAACATTTTCATTAACTTGATTGTTAACAGAATAATTAACATTTTCATTATCATTTTCTATAACCTTTGACTTAATACTTTCATTGTTACTTATATTAATTTTTTCTTTATTTTTTTTGTTACCCTTTTCATTAATTACGGGTGTTTCTTCGTTCATTTCTTCAAATAAATTACTCATTGTTCAATAACCTCCATTGTTAACTTAAAATATACTTGTTTTAATTTGTTATGTCTTCGAGAAAGTACAGGCGGTCTACTCTCCGCAAATAAACTATTAATTCCGTCCTTTGTATCCCATATTTTCACTTTAGACATTTCAAGTCCGTTTTTACTTAAAAACTGTTCACACTGTTCAATCGTTTGTCTATGATTTTTAGAGCGTTTATCAACTTTCGTCGGAATGACTTTTTTAATTCTAGCTTCAGGATTTAAACTCTTTCTTAAATCTTCTACTTGTTTAATGGTTTTTATTAGACCAGCTGCTCCATACATTTCCGGTTGGAAAGGTACCAGAATTTCATTTGCTGCAACCAATCCTAAACCTGTAGGGAATCCAAGAGACGGTGGGGTGTCGAGGAAAATAAAGTTATATCGATCTCCAATTTCATTAATTTTTTCTTTTAAAATTAACAATGGGTTTTGCTTTCTTTTTTCTCTAATATTTTTTTCTAATGAATAACCAGATTCAGGTCCAGTTACAATGTCTAGATTAGTCGAAACATTAACGAACACATCATCAAAATCTTCATCATTTATAAGCCAATCTGTAACAGTTTTTTCTGCTTTTTTCTTTTGAAAAGTAAGCAAAACATTTTGTTGTTCATCTAGATCAATTACGAGAACTTTATACCCTTTTAAAGAAAGCTGAGCAGATAAGTTTGCTGTTATGGAAGTCTTAAGACAACCGCCCTTATTCATCACAGTAGTAAAAACTCTTGCCATATAAACACCCCTTTTTTAAAAAAAATAGCTGATTTAACAATTCGTTAATAAAACTTTAATTCCTTTTTTAAAGGGATAATTATTTTCATTTTTATTTTTTTGTTAACAAATTTGTTAATTATTAGTTTAACAAAAAAATTATCTTTTTTTATAATTCTTATTATAATTAATTAATAATCATATGTTAATAAAATTGTTAAATTAATATTAATAATTAGGCATAAAAAAAATAACCACTTGGTTAATTTTTTGGGTACTTCTTTACTCTTCCCCCCCTTCTTTTTGGGGTGTGAAGGCTGTCGTTTTTAGCGAATCTACTCAAAGCCAAAGCACGCTGTTTCGTTCGGAAGCTGGGCGCTTTCTCGCTTTATACTGTGCCAGAACAAGCCGAGTGCCACCACCTCCTTTTTGGGTTTGCTCGGCTTGTCAGTGAAGCCAAAAAGCGAGAAATTTGAAAAATCAATGGTAAAGGTGGAGATTTTTTTTGCCCTTTAAAAAAATACTACCTGTCATTGAATTTTCAAAAGCCATTATTCGGATTGAGTCGTTTTTGTAAGTTTAAGAATAAAATTAACAATATAAGGAAATGTTAATACTTCACTATAAAAAGGAGTATGAACAAGTATGGATAAGCTTAGAAAAATCTTAGAAATACAAGACAACATATTGATGATATGTGGAATTTTTTTTGCAATTCGCCTTATTTACACAAAAGAAATATACATAGAAACAGATGGATATACGATAAATACGCTTAAATTACTCATACAAACAATTGTATTGGTTACTATATCTAGAATATATATAAAGAAGAAGACTAGCGAAGAAATAAAACATAAGTAACTGCGGTTAACCAAAGTTTTATACTTTCTTAGCAAAAAAATAAAGCAGGCTTAAGCCTGCATTGGTTAGCCTTGAAGGCTATTTTTGTTTATACATCCACTTCCTGTTTTTTTAACCGCTTTATTTGTTTCAATTCTTGAATGACCTTATAAAGGGGTACCGTCAGGAAAATGCGGATTTACAACGCTAAGCACATTTTCGGGACGATTCCCCCATTTTTTACAACGTTAAGAAAGTTTCAATGGTCTTAAAGAATCTAACGAGACCACTTTCTCCAAATTAAAATGATATTCCCCTAGTAAATTAATATGTTCCCAACCTAGAGGCGACATATGGTGCAATAATTCTTCATTAAAACGACCAGACCGTTTTTGATATTCAACTGCTTTTGTTAGATGTAAAGTATTCCAAATACTGATGGCATTGATGATTATGTTTAGAGCACTGGCCCTTTGCAATTGATGCTGTATGGTTCGTTCCCTAAGCTCACCTTGCTTTCCAAAGAAAATAGCTCTTGCTAATCCATTCATGGCTTCGCCTTTATTCAATCCTCTTTGTATTTTTCTTCTTAATGATTCATCCGATATATAATTCAAAATAAAGATCGTTTTTTCTATTCGGCCCATCTCACGTAAGGCCGTAGCCAAGCTGTTTTGTCTTGAATAGGAACCTAGTTTTCCCATAATAAGGGATGCTGAAACTGTTCCTTCTCTTATAGAATGAGCTAATCGCAAAACATCCTCATAATTTTCTTTAATGACCTTTGTATTTATTTGTCCACGTAAAATGGCTTCTAATTTTGGATATTCACTTGCTTTATCTATTGTAAATAATTTTGAGTCTGATAAATCTCTTATTCTAGGAGCAAATTTAAATCCTAATAAATGAGTCAGCCCGAATATTTGGTCTGTGTAACCAGCTGTGTCTGTATAATGCTCTTCTATATTTAGATCCGTCTCATGGTGCAACAATCCATCTAAAACATGAATCGCATCTCTTGAATTTGTATGAATAATCTTTGTGTAGTAAGAAGAAAATTGATCACTAGTAAAACGATAGATAGTTGCTCCTTTTCCAGTCCCGTAATGAGGGTTTGCATCTGCATGCAGTGATGAAACACCTAGCTGCATTCTCATACCATCTGACGAGGATGTTGTACCGTCACCCCAATAGGAGGACAACTGTAATTTATGATGGAAGTTTACTAAAATGGCTTGGGCTTTATTCATTGCATCTTCATACATGCGCCATTGAGATACATTGGCTAATTGCTTATATGTAAGTCCAGGTGTGGCTTCGGCCATCTTGCTCAAGCCAATATTCATTCCCATTCCTAAAAGAGCAGCCATGATAATGATTGTTTCTTCCTTATCTGGTTTTCGATTATTGGAAGCATGAGTGAATTGCTCATGAAATCCTGTTATATGAGCCACATCCATGAGTAAATCAGTTAATTTTATTCTTGGTAGCATCTGATACAGGCTTGCACTAAATTTCTTTGCTTCTTCTGGAACATCTTTTTCTAATCGTGCAAGTGACAGCTTTCCTTTTTCAAGAGAAACTCCATCTAACTTGTTGGAATTAGCAGCTAACCACTGTAACCTCCCATTAAGGCTGCTAGTTCTCTCTGTAATATAATCCTTGAATGATAAACTAACCGATAATCTTGTATTCTCCTTCGTTTGATTCCATGTATCTTCGGAAAACAAATATTCCTCAAAATCTCTATATTGTCTACTGCCCACAATAGAAACATCACCAGCCCGAATATGCTCCCGAAGTTCTGTTAAAACAGCCATTTCATAGTAATGCCGATTGATTGTTGTACCATCATCCTCGTATAAATGCTTTTTCCACCGTTTTGAAATAAAATCCAAAGGTGAGTTATCAGGTACTTTTCGCTTCCCAGATTCGTTCATTCCTCGTATAATCTCTACAGCTTGTAAAAGTGGCTCATTCGCCTTTGTGGAATGAAATTCCAATACCCTTAATAGGGTTGGCGTATATTTTCTAAGAGAATAAAATCGTTTTTGCAGTAAGTCTAAATAGTCATAGTCGGCAGGACGTGCAAGCTCCTGAGCTTCTTCGACCGAAGAGACAAAAGAATTCCATTCGATAACGGATTCTAAAACCTCAAAAACGTCTAATTTTTCCTTTTTTGCTTTGATTAAAGCTTGTCCGATGTTCGTAAAGTGTATAACTTTCTCATTCAGCTTTTTACCGTTTTGTTTCTGAATTTCCTCTTGAGCCTTACGGCCTTTTGATAACAGACTAAGTATTTGTCTATCATGAATTTCAAAAGCTTTATCCGTTAACTCTTGAGTAAGATGTAATAAATAGACGGTTAATATCGAATATCGCTTATTTTCTTGAAAGTCACGGAATGCATATGGCTCATATCTTGAGCCTAAGCGAGATAGTTGAAACAGGCGATTGCGATGCAAATGACTAATTTGTACCGTTTCTAATTCCATTCCTCGTATGTATTCGAGTCGTTCTATTACTTTTAGAAATGTTTCGGGTGAAGGATGACCCGGCGGTTCCTTTAACCAACCCAATATCGTTTTATTGGATTCGGATGGATGCTGCGAAGTAATGATCTCTTCAAGCTTTCCTTTTTGTTCATTTGTAAGAGATTGACTAACAGTATTAAACAGTTTCTTTTCAGCCATTGCCCTTGCCTCCCACACCATTCTTTCAAGTGTAGTAATAGCAGGCAGTATGATTTTGTTTTTTCTTAGAAAATCTATACATTCATGTAGTAGATGTATGGCATCGCCATTTTCAAAAGCTAATTGATGAAGATGCTTAAATGCTATTCGATATTCTCTTAGAGTAAAAGTTACAAAGTCGTATTCACTTCGAAGTTCTTTCAAATGATCCCAAAGTGTATTTTCTCTTTGAGGATAAAGACTAATCGAAGATGGAGTGGCACCGATTTGTTTCGATATATAATGTATGACTGATTCCGGGATGCTTTTGATATGAGTGTATGGCCAACCGGGATACCGAAGAACAGCTAATTGAACAGCAAACCCTAAACGGTTTTCTTCTCTCCTTCGCTTATTAACTATTTCTAAATCCCGTTTGGAAAAAGTGAAGTAGGTCCCCAATATCCATTCATCTTCAGGGATTTGCATAAAATCCTGCCTCTGTTCCAGTGTAAGCAATTCTCTACCTCTCGCAATTTTCATTCAGTATCATCCCATTTCCATAATTATTCAGTTAATTAGTTCAATTATATATCAATAGAGTGTACTCTATTGATACAAGTGTAGTAGACTGATAAAATCATAGTTAAGAGTGTCTCATAAGACTTGTCTCAAAAACGAGGTGATATTTTGCGAAAAATCGGTTATATACGTGTCAGTTCGACTAGCCAAAATCCTTCAAGACAATTTCAGCAATTAAACGAAATCGGTATGGATATTATTTTTGAAGAAAAAGTTTCTGGGGCAGCAAAGGATCGCGAGCAACTTCAAAAAATGTTAGAGGATTTACAGGAAGGAGACATTATTTATGTTACAGACTTAACTCGGATCACTCGGAGTACGCAGAACTTATTTGAATTGATTGATTTAATACGCAGGAAAAAGGCAAGCTTAAAATCACTCAAGGATACATGGCTAGATTTATCAGAGGATAATCCATACAGCCAATTCTTAATTACAGTAATGGCTGGTGTGAACCAATTAGAACGAGATCTTATCCGTATGCGTCAACGAGAAGGGATTGAGCTGGCTAAGAAAGAAGGGAAGTTTAAGGGTCGTTTAAAGAAATATCATAAAAATCACGCAGGAATGAAATATGCAGTAAAACTATATAAAGAAGGCGGTATGACTGTAAATCAAATTTGCGAAATTACTAATGTGTCTAGGGCTTCATTATATAGAAGGCTATCGGAAGGAAACAAATAGTTTGTCCTGATTCTATCAAAAGGTTTATTTTTTGATACCAACATTTTTAGGCATGAAATGTCGGCAATTATTATCTATTTTGTTTTAAAGTAAATATTGAAAGGGAGTAAACTTATGGATTGGCTAGAAAGAATGAACAATGCGTTAAACTACATTGAAAATAGCTTGAATGAAGAAATAGACTACAAAGAGATTGCAAAAGCAGCTAATTGTTCTGAGTTTCATTTTTCAAGAATGTTCTCTTCAATCTCAGGTATATCGCTATCAGAATATATTAGACGTAGACGGTTAACACTCGCAGCATTTGAAATTCAAAAAAGTGATATTCGGATCATTGATGTGGCAATTAAATATGGTTATGTTTCTTCTGATACTTTCTCACGTGCTTTTCAAAAAATGCATGGAGTAACCCCTTCAAATGCTCGTAATAGAGGGGTACAGTTAAAAGCCTTTCCCAGAATTTCCTTTCAAATTTCTATTAAAGGAGATACCGAGATGGAGTACAGAATTGAAAACCTTGATTTTGAATTAAGAATTGTTGGAAAAAGTAAGCCAGTAAAAACAAGCAGAGCATTTAAAACAATCCCTACGCTTTGGAACACTGCGAAAAAAGATGGATTTATGCAAGAACTAGTAGATATGTCATGGGAAAATCCAAAATGCACGCTTGAAAGCCTTCTGGGGGTTTGCGGAAAAGAAGCTGCCATAACAGATGAACAATTTTCCTATTTCATGGGCGTAAGATACGATGGGGAATCCCCAGAAAATATGGAGACGCTTATTATTCCCGCAAGTACATGGGCAGTTTTTCCGAACATAGTGGATGCATGGAAACGTTTATATTCCGAGTGGGTCCCTACCTCCGAGTATGAACTTGCAAATTTACCGTGTATAGAATGTTATTACGGTCCGAAGCATAAACCAAGACACGAACTCTGGGTCCCTGTTATCCCGAAGTAAATTACATATTCAGTAATAGAATGCTGTTTATGGAGTAACGAAAAAAGAGCCTAATTTCTCAATTTAGGTGATGGGAAATCAGGCTTTTTATATTGGAAATTCCTTATCGTTGTAAATCCGCATTTTCCTGACGCTACCCCATACAGAAATAATGTTGCTAGAAAGAAAAAGGAATTATCAAACTTACAATCTGATAAAGCTAGTGAAATAAAAAAGGCATCAGATAGTGAAAAAAAAATTATTGCAGCTAAAAATAGTATTTCACGTACAAAAAGCGAATCTATTATACGCTCAAAACTTAGAGATATTGAACGATACAGCAATAAATTGGCTACGTGTAATAAAAAAATAGCAATCCTAGAAAATAAAATAGCAAGTAAATCGAAAGAAATAGCTAGTGAAGAGAAAAAAATACAAAATGAAGAAACAAAAGAATTTAAAAAAAGAGAGCAAATTGAAGCCAAGAGAAAAAAAGAGACTCAAAAACATATGAAAGATTTGCAGAGCTCTATAGCTAAACACGATTCACTTCATATACAGACGCAAAAAGAAATTGCTGATTTAAGAAAGGTCCCTGAAAAGATAACAGTTTTATTTATAGCTTCTAATCCCCTTGACCAACAACAACTCCGTTTAGATGAGGAAGCAAGGGAAATTGAGTTAATGATAAGAAAATCTGAATATAGAGATTCAGTTTTTTTCGTAACTAAATGGGCAGCGAGACCACTGGATATTCTACAAGCTATCAATGAAATTAATCCAACCATTATACACTTTAGTGGGCATGGATCTGATGAAGACGAACTTGTTTTTCAAGATAACTCTGGGAAAACAAAACTTATTGCCAAAGAGGCGATTGTTCAAACGATGGTGTCTACATCAGATGATATTAGATTAGTATTTTTCAATACATGTTTCTCATATGGACAAGCAGAGTCCCTTATAGAACATGTAGATGCAGCAATTGGAATGAATACAACAATTGGGGATGATGCAGCACGCATTTTTGCAGCACAATTTTATTCAGCAATAGGTTTTGGATACTCTGTTTATAAAGCATTTCAACAGGCAAAATCTGCATTAATGCTGGAAGGTATCCCAGAGGAAAACACGCCAGAGCTTTATGTGAAAAAGAGTATAGAAATTCAAGAAATGATACTTGTTAACCCTTAATAGCTTTATAAATGGGGCCGGCAAGGGTAAAACGTAATGTATTGAAAATCACACCACTGGTTGCCTTAATGGCAACCTAAAAGCAATTGTCCTTAAGGATGGGGTACCGCCAACATTTTAACGAAAATATACGCTAAGACAAAATATGGATTATAAAAGCCTATTTCCCTTACGCTAAGGAAGAATAGGCTTTGTAAAAAAACAGTAACTCATAATTATTTTTCGTGGGCATTATTCATTAAACAGTTTGTAGGCTGCTGACCAATGATATGGTTGTACTTCTGCTAAAGTTTTAAAAACTAAATCTTTTCCTGGTAAACTAACTGCTACTTTAACGTTTGGTCCCCAGTAAAAAAGTCTTTCTTGGCATATTCCGCAAGGAGACAAAACTTTAAACTCAGAATTCTCATCATCACGAACTATACAAATTGAAATGTGTTACTTTTTTGTTCATCTTATGAGCTTCTAGTATTGATCCTGTTTCCATGCATAGATTTGTGGAATCATTAATTACCTCAGGTGCTATACTGGTAAGAATTGTACCGTCCTCTAAGCAAACTGCTGCGGCTCCACCCCAGCCTTCAGAATATCTTCTTTTTATTAGATCAGTAACAGTTTCGAATAACTTTTGTTCAATATCCACGTAATTCATCCTTTCAAAGGTCAATCACGCACAGGCTATAAGTAGCGCGCTTCCTCTTTCATAGATTTAAATTTAAATACACGTTATCGAGATCATCCTGTGTCATGCCAATATAGGCCAAGGTAACGCTTGGTGCGGAATGATTAAACAATTTTTGAAGAATTGAGAGGTCGACACCCGATTGATAAGCATGATAGCCAAAGGTTTTTCTTAGCGTATGAGTTCCAATTTTCTCTTTATTTCCAACGGCTCTTGCTGCCTCATTAATAATACGATAGGCTTGTTGTCGCTTTAATGCTTCTTTCCCTTTCCTGGAACGAAATAAAGGTTCATTCTCTTCATAATTTCTTGTCATCAAATACTCCCTGATCGCTTTTTTGGATGTATCCCCGATAGGGAAATCCTTGATTTTTCCCGTTTTTAGTTCCCGAAGGGAAATGCGGTCCTTAATATTACGTTTTTCGTCGATTACATCAACAATTCTTAATTGGAGTAAATCACTAATCCTGAGTCCTGAATTAATTCCTACATTAAAAAGACAGTAGTCTCTAATATTAGTCGATTTTAAGATTTTCTTAATCGCGTTGATTTGTTTTCGGTCCCGAATGGGTTGAACATATTCCAAAATGATCCCTCCAAAACTATGATCCTTAACGTATATTATTATATATTATGTATGATTCAAAAGCTGGGCAAAAATACGACCGTTAAAAAAACCTTTGAAAACCCTTATTTACCAAGGAGTTTCACTTTATTCCGAATGATACAAAAGATAGTTATGTATCATTCGGAATAACCACTTTTTCTTAAGAAAGGAGCTCTTATATTATGTACGCCCGAGTAAGAGAATTACTAACTTTAGAGGAACGTAAAACGTATATGTCGATTCCTAACGAATTAGATGAATGGACATTAGGTACATATTTCACACTTAGCCAACATGATTTGGATGTCACTCTTCGCCATAGAAGAGACTATAATCGTTTGGGTTTTGCGGTACAACTTTGCATTATCCGATTTTCAGGATGGACGTTATCTGATATGGATGAAGTTCCTTCAAAAGCCATTTCCTATATCGCCAAACAAATTAAAGTGGAGCCAAATGAGTTTACAATGTACTCAAAACGAGTAGCAACGAAATATGAACATTTGGTAGAAATCCGTAAAGAGTATGGGTATCGAACGTTTACAACTTCAGAATATCGCCAACTTTCTAGACTTCTGTTCGATGATGCTATGGCTAATGGAAATCCTATTCACCTTATCCAGACTGCAATCCAGATATTGCGAAAATGGAAAATCATTCTACCTGGTATGGCCACCATTGAAAGAGTAGTTTGGGAAACTCGTAAACGAACGGAACAACAAATTTTTAAACACTTCAACTCCTCACTAACGTCATTTCAACTTGAAAAACTGGATCGATTACTATCACCAATGCCTGATAACAGTGGGAAAACATACTTATCATGGTTAAGAGAGATTCCAGGACAATCATCTCCAGATGCCTTTTTAAAAGTGATTGAGCGATTAGAATACATTAAAATGCTTCAACTTAATGTAACAACTGAGACCATACACCCCAACCGTTTGAGACAACTATCTAAAATAGGTGCTAGATATGAACCCCATTCCTTCCGGCGATTCATCAAAGAAAAAAGATATGCGATATTAGTAGCTTATTTACTCCATTTGAGCCAAGACTTAATTGATCAAGCATTTGAAATTCACGACAGACAAATCATGACTCTTCAAGCGAAAGGGCGTAGAGCTCAAGAGGAGCTACAAAAGAAAAATGGGAAATCAGTGAATGAGAAGGTCATCCATTATGCTCGCTTAGGTGAAGCTCTTATAAAAGCACGCGAAGAAGGGTTGGATCCTTTTACAACCTTAGAAACCATCATGCCATGGGAAAAGTTTATTACTTCCATTGAGGAAGCTAAGGATTTATCTAGACCGGCGAATTATGATTATTTAGACCTCTTAGAGAATCGCTTTTTTTATCTTCGGAAATATACACCGACTCTATTAAAGGCACTTGAATTCCGTTCGACCAAATCTACACAGCCATTAATGAAAGCATTAGATACCATTCGTGAAATGAATGAATCTAATAAACGAAAAATACCAGAAGGTGCTCCTTTGGATTTTGTATCTAATCGGTGGCAAAAGCATGTGTACGAAGAAGATGGAACCATTAATCGGCATTACTATGAAATGGCAGCATTAACCGAGCTGCGTAACCATGTAAGGTCAGGGGATATTTCCATTGTTGGGAGTCGACAACACAAAGATTTTGAGGATTATCTAGTTTCTAAAAAAGAATGGGATGGTGCCTCTACAACGGGCGCAACAAGGCTTGCGGTTAATTTGTCTGTAGACCATTATCTTGAAGAACGAAGAAATTCTTTATTAAAACGCCTTCAACTCATAAAAGAAAATATTCATGATTTAGAGGGAGTTAATTTCGCTAACGGCAAACTTCACATCCACAGGCTTGAAAAAGATGTTCCGGAAAAAGCCCGACCATTCAGTGCATCCCTTTATCGTATGATTCCACGCATAAAGTTAACGAATTTACTGATGGAAGTCTCCAATTGGACAGGATTTGATAAGGAATTCATTCACACGTCTACTGGAAAACCTCCGCATCCAGAAGAAAAACCGATGATACTGGCAGCATTAATGGGTATGGGGACAAATATTGGACTCACGAAAATGGCAGAAGCAACACCAGGGATCTCCTATCGACAAATGGCAAACGTTGCTCAATGGCGAATGGATGAAGATGCTCTAAATCGAGCACAAGCTACCCTTGTCAATTTCCATCATAAAATGTCTTTATCTTCATTTTGGGGAGACGGAAGTACATCATCCTCTGATGGAATGCGTGTACAAGTGGGTGTTTCTTCTTTACATGCCGATGCAAATCCCCATTATGGTTCTGGAAAAGGAGCTACCATTTATAGATTCACCAGTGATCAATTTTCAAGCTTTTATACTAAGGTCATTAATACCAATGCTCGGGATGCTGTGCACGTCATTGATGGGTTGCTTCATCATGAGACAGATTTAAATATTGAAGAGCATTTTACAGACACAGCTGGCTATACAGACTCAGTATTTGGACTGAGTCATTTACTAGGATTTCGTTTTGCTCCACGACTCCGTGACTTAACTGATTCCAAACTATACACTATGGATATAATGGAAGACTTCGAAGAAATACACACTCTTTTTCGAGGGAAAATTAACACCAAGATCATTCGAGATAATTTTGATGATGTATTACGGTTAGCACATTCTATAAGGGAGGGAACTGTTTCTGGGTCTCTTATTATGGGCAAACTTGGATCGTATGCAAGGCAGAACAAGGTCTCAAGGACGCTTAGCGAAATCGGAAGAATAGAAAAAACTATATTTATACTGGATTACATTTTAAATGAATCGCTGCGCCGGCGTGTACAACGGGGACTAAATAAAGGAGAAGCTATGAATGCCTTAGCCAGGGCAATCTTCTTTGGAAAACATGGGGAATTACGAGAACGATCATTACAAGATCAACTGCAAAGAGCAAGCGCTTTGAACATTATAATTAATGCTATTAGTCTTTGGAATACAGTTTATCTCACAGAAGCCATTAATCATTTAAAACAAAATGGGGAATTAGATGAAGATTTGTTACCTCATGTATCACCTCTAGCATGGGAACATATTAATTTTCTTGGTGAATACAAGTTTGACTCCATAAGTAAAACTAGTTTACAGTCTTTACCGTCAATGAAAATAACTAAAGCCGAATTTCCCTTAGCGTAGGGAAATTCGGCTTTTATGTTCCAAATATTGTCTTAATGTATGTTTTCGTTAAAAAGTTGGCTGTACCCCAATCACAAAAAACCGACGGTCGTGTTTCGACTGTCGGTTCGGGTTTTGTTTATCTAACGCTTTTTTAAATTTTTAAATAGATAATCTGGATAACTTTTTATGATTTTTTTAACTGCTTAGGGTACACCTGTAGAAATAACAATATTTACTCATCGACAGTACCCTCAGTCGGATATTTTTCTTTCAAAACATGATGCAGAAACATTATTCTAACAGCTATTATAAACTTTTTCTTATCGGTTAAGGATTCTTGATTTCTCAAGAATTCTTCCAACTCTTCCGTAGTTATTTCACAATATGCAGCCAACGTCTCATAACTTAATCCTATGTCTCTATGCAATCCTTCTATAATACTACATAATCTTTGTTCTTCATCAAAATCAACAGCTGTTAAAAAGGCACTCATTTCTATTGGATGAGTGTGATACATTTTGTGATTAGTATAGAAAATCTTATTTATTACATCATCTGACATTTTGTATAATGTTTTCATTTTTTCAATATTTTCTTCAAATGTAACAATTTTCATGAATAGTTCCTCCTAATATTTATAAATTCGGCTATACAAGATTAGTAACTAAGTGTAAAATTAGGTTTTATTAACCATAATAGTTGTTATGTGTTTTTTTACTTCCAATTTTAACTAATAGTCTACTTATACTTACAAACTTTGTCCAATAATTACATAGATGATAATTACATTATCATAGATAAAAAATAAAAAGGAGATGTAAACAAAAAATGACTTTTTTAAGAAAGCTGGCTTTATTCTTTACCCTAGTGTTTGTGTTTGCCTTAATTCCTAGTTTGGCAAGTGCTGAACAGGGCAATACTGTACCTGATGGTGATCAGGAAAATTTACATATTCAGGTGCCTATTGAAAAGGTTGAGGGTTCAAATGGGGACTCCTCGAAGGATTCTTCTAAGGAATCTAAATCTGTGGCAGCTGCAGCTAGTAATGTTGGATATGTAGATGTATGGGTAACTAAGAGTCCTAAGAAAATTAATTGGAAAGTACATGTTAATCCTCCGTATAAAGGTAATGGATTTAACGGATGGTTAAGTGTTACACATTTAACTCAAGGATCAAACCAGAGGTATCACATTACTACCATGTCAGGCAGTTTGACCCCACCGATTCCTACTGGTACATATGGTGGTAGACTTGAGGGAACCCTTACTTATAATGGTTCAGTGACCGGTGTTACACTAGCATCTGGATACCTACAATGGACTAACTAATAAGTAATATATTTAAATCCCTACTTTTAGCCAAATATTATAAAAAACCACTTACTGGTAAGTGGTTTTTTTGTTGCACCGGGATCCGGCGCAGCTGCAGCATTTTATCGTGGGACTTATTCTTCTTTTAAACCTGGCCACTTTCCTTTCGATGGCCGGCCATTACCTGCCGGTTCCGGTTTCCGGGGATCCGGCACGCAGCAGCAGTACCCTCATATATTGCGGACTTTTTTCGCACGAATCAATGTACTTTTACTAATGTCAGTTTTTTCATAGACTTCTTTATAGGAATGAGTGTTAAGTAGTTCTAGTGCATGCTCAATCTGCTTTTTATTAAACTTCTTGGGTCGTCCTTAATTAATGCTATTAGTCTTTGGAATACAGTTTATCTCACAGAAGCCATTAATCATTTAAAACAAAATGGGGAATTAGATGAAGATTTGTTACCTCATGTATCACCTCTAGCATGGGAACATATTAATTTTCTTGGTGAATACAAGTTCGACTCCATAAGTAAAACTAGTTTACAGTCTTTACCGTCAATGAAAATAACTAAAGCCGAATTTCCCTTAGCGTAGGGAAATTCGGCTTTTATGTTCCAAATATTGTCTTAGCGTATGTTTTCGTTAAAATGTTGGCAGTACCCCTTTTACTAATGTCAGTTTTTTCATAGACTTCTTTATAGGAATGAGTGTTAAGTAGTTCTAGTGCATGCTCAATCTGCTTTTTATTAAACTTCTTGGGTCGTCCTTAATTAATGCTATTAGTCTTTGGAATACAGTTTATCTCACAGAAGCCATTAATCATTTAAAACAAAATGGGGAATTAGATGAAGATTTGTTACCTCATGTATCACCTCTAGCATGGGAACATATTAATTTTCTTGGTGAATACAAGTTCGACTCCATAAGTAAAACTAGTTTACAGTCTTTACCGTCAATGAAAATAACTAAAGCCGAATTTCCCTTAGCGTAGGGAAATTCGGCTTTTATGTTCCAAATATTGTCTTAGCGTATGTTTTCGTTAAAATGTTGGCAGTACCCCT
>NZ_JAKXEE010000007.1:0-122684 GCF_022603275.1 Peribacillus sp. Aquil_B1
TGATAGGTCAGAGGTGGAAGCATGGTGACATGTGGAGCTGACTGATACTAATAGATCGAGGACTTAACCAACGCTTTTTGAAAAATGAAATACCTTCTTATTATCTAGTTTTGAAGGAATGAAAATTCTTCAAAAATGAATATAGTCTGGCAATGATGGCGAAGAGGTCACACCCGTACCCATTCCGAACACGGAAGTTAAGTTCTTCAGCGCCGATGGTAGTTGGGGGTTTCCCCCTGTGAGAGTAGGACGTTGCCAGGCTGTTCATTTAAATCTTTAAATGGGTTTTAGGAAACATTATATTATTCCGCAGTAGCTCAGTGGTAGAGCATTCGGCTGTTAACCGAACGGTCGTAGGTTCGAGTCCTACCTGCGGAGCCATATGCTTCCATAGCTCAGTAGGTAGAGCACTTCCATGGTAAGGAAGAGGTCAGCGGTTCGAATCCGCTTGGGAGCTTCCCAATCTATCTATGAACACAAAACAGTTCGGCCCGTTGGTCAAGCGGTTAAGACACCGCCCTTTCACGGCGGTAACACGGGTTCGAATCCCGTACGGGTCACCATTTTAAATCATTAATCCGGAGGATTAGCTCAGCTGGGAGAGCATCTGCCTTACAAGCAGAGGGTCGGCGGTTCGATCCCGTCATCCTCCACCATTTTATTCTTTACTTGCCGGTGTAGCTCAACTGGTAGAGCAACTGACTTGTAATCAGTAGGTTGGGGGTTCAAGTCCTCTTGCCGGCACCATTTACAACCATATATTGCGGAGGGGTAGCGAAGTGGCTAAACGCGGCGGACTGTAAATCCGCTCCTTTGGGTTCGGCAGTTCGAATCTGCCCCCCTCCACCATTTTAATAAAATCCTGTGGATCAGTTATATATTCTCTTTATTGGGGAATTATATGATTACCACCTTTTTATTTTGTTGAATATTAATCATTGCATATCATATATTGGGCTATAGCCAAGCGGTAAGGCAACGGATTTTGATTCCGTCATGCGAAGGTTCGATCCCTTCTAGCCCAGCCATTTGCGGAAGTAGTTCAGTGGTAGAATACAACCTTGCCAAGGTTGGGGTCGCGGGTTCGAATCCCGTCTTCCGCTTAATATATTTCATATCCCTTAGGGGCCTTAGCTCAGCTGGGAGAGCGCCTGCCTTGCACGCAGGAGGTCAGCGGTTCGATCCCGCTAGGCTCCACCATCAACTACATACACCAAAAACTTACGTCTTAAGCCAAAACTGGCTTAAGACTTTTTTTTGTTCAAGGGATAGTTGGGTATACTAATCGCAAGAAAGATCTTTTTTCACCCAAAACATATGTGATAGGAAAACGTGCATCTTTATACATGGAAATGTCGAGTTGAACCAATCGGCATATACAATATAAAATGGTGGAAAGGGGGAATTGTATGTCTATTCAGAAAATTTCCGTCATCGGGTTGCCTATGGACCTTGGTCAAGCAAGGCGAGGGGTGGATATGGGACCTAGCGCCATTCGCTGCGCAGAGATTGTCGAGCGGCTTGAAAGTTTGAATATAGAAGTAGAGGATTTAGGGGATATAATTGTAGGGCGACCTGAAAATGCAGATGAGCCTGGGACAAATCTAAAAAACTTACAGCTTGTGGCAAAGGGTAACACCCTGCTTGCAACAAAAGTTGATGAAATAATAGAAGGAGGCTCCTTCCCGCTTGTATTGGGAGGCGATCATTCGATAGCCATAGGAACATTGGCAGGAGTCGCAAAGCACTATGAAAATTTAGGAGTGATTTGGTACGACGCACACGGGGATTTAAATACGGAAGATACTTCGCCATCCGGGAATATACACGGTATGCCCCTGGCTGTCAGTATCGGGCTTGGACATCCTGACCTAATCAATCTCCATGGTTTTGCTCCCAAAGTGAAACCGGAAAACATCGTAATTATTGGGGCAAGGTCATTGGATGAAGGGGAAAAAGAACTTATCCGTGAGAAAGGGATTAAGGTATTCACGATGCATGAGATCGACCGTTTGGGAATGACACGGGTCATGGAAGAGTGCATTGAGTACCTAAGGAAAAGAACGGATGGCGTCCACCTTTCATTGGATTTGGATGGTGTTGACCCGGCAGATGCACCCGGAGTGGGGACACCGGTGATTGGTGGTATAAGCTATCGGGAAAGTCATTTGGCCATGGAAATGCTTGCGGAATCCAACTTGATTACATCAGCTGAATTCGTAGAGGTGAATCCCATTTTAGATGAGCGAAATAAAACGGCGATCGTTGCTGTCGCCCTAATGGGTTCGCTATTTGGAGAAAAATTATTATAACTGGAAAAATAAAAGAAACAGTAACCGACTTGTAATGGGTTACTGTTTTTTATATGCTAGAAGGCGTAGGTTTATTTTCAGGGTGTATGTAACAGGAACATAGTTATAGATTGATGGATGAAATCGTATATCCGTATTCACTTGAGAGCACGTCTGTCTGTAGGATCTCCATTTTTAGTTAAATGGATGTATTGGATGATTAAAGAATCCAATTTGCTGCTAACTTCAACAACTTCATTATCCACCATCGAAGAACGGGAAGCCAAAAACATCATTTTCTGTCTGTATTGTTCAATATGATCTAAAATTTGTTCAGCAGTCATATAGAGAATCACTCCCTTGAATTTTACAATTTCTTACTATATAGCCCTGTTTTTTTTTTCTTAAACATAAAATGTAAAACTTTGTTAAAATTAATGTATTAAATTTTTGAAACCTTTTAGCTTACGATTCGTAGTAATCGTATAGCCGCATGAGCGGGGGTAATACCGGAAAATGGATGCACTCATTAAAGAGAGAATTAATCAAGTATTAAAGGGAGACCATAATGCATTTGGGGAAATTGTCGAAATTTACAAGGACAAAGTTTTCCAAATATGTTTCAGGATGCTCGGAAACAGGCAAGAAGCGGAAGATTTGGCACAAGAGGCCTTTGTAAGGGCCTACGTGAATATTCGGAGTTTCAATATAACAATGAAATTTTCTACATGGTTATATCGAATTGCGACCAATCTTTGTATTGACCGGCTTCGCAAGAAAAAACCGGACTACTATCTGGATGCAGAGGTGGCCGGAACAGAGGGATTGAATATGTATTCCCAAATTGCATCGGATATGGCGAAACCCGAGGAAGAAGTTGAATCTTTAGAACTGCAGGAAACGATTCAAGTGGAAATAATGAAATTGCCCGAGAAATACCGATCGGTAATCGTATTGAAGTATATTGAAGAGTTATCATTAAAGGAAATCAGTGAAATACTCGATTTGCCGGTCGGTACGGTTAAGACGAGGATACATCGCGGTCGGGAAGCCTTGCGTAAACAACTACGCCATTTATAAAAAGAAGGTGAGAAAAATGAACTGCCATGAGGAAATCATTGAATATATGCATGATTATTTAGATGAGGACATCAAACCGGAGCATAAAGAAGTTTTACGGGAGCACTTGCATACCTGTGCTGAATGCCGGGATTACTTTCATGAAATGAAAAAGGCGGTCGCTCTTGTACAAAGCACTTCCCATATAAAGGCCCCGGATGACTTTACAGCAAAGGTTATGGCTCAATTGCCAAAGGAAACGAAAACAACAGGTGCCAAACGTTGGTTCAAAAGCCATCCCTTCATGACAGCGGCAGCGATGTTCATCATATTGATGACAGGATCTGTTTTTTCCACTTATAATCAGGACGAACATTTTTCAGTGTCAAAGCAGCCTAACTTAGTGGTCGATGGTGAAACGGTGATTGTGCCTGAGGGTGAGACAATCAAGGGAAATGTGGTAGTTCAAAATGGTAACATTCAAATAGATGGTGAAGTAGAGGGAGATGTGACAGTCATAAATGGGCATGAATATATGTCTAAGGCAGGGAATGTGACTGGGAGCATCCATGTTATTGACCAAGCTTTTGAGTGGATGTGGTATAAAGTAAAGGACACTGCAACCTCGTTGGTTCCTGCTAAAGAGGAGAATAAGGAATAGAAGCTGGGAGAGGGCACCGTTTTTCATTTACGGTGACTTCGCTCAGCTTTATTTTTTAAAGTAAAGGGGAACCATTTTTCATGATTCGTTTTTCCTATGTAAATTTCTCACACTAGTTTTTAGATGTATCATTTAAAAAATGGTATACTATTAAGGTTATTGTAGATTGTAATTGGTATTTGGAGTAATACTGACTGGAGGAAACAACATGTCTTTAACCAATTTGACTGTTTGGGACTATGTAGTAAATTTCATTGATATTCTCCTTGTATGGTTTGTGATATATAAATTGTTAACTATTATTCGAGGCACGAAGGCTATTCAGCTGCTAAAAGGAATTTTTGTAATTGTCATTGTAAAAAGCTTAAGCAACCTGTTTGGTTTCAATACACTCGGATGGTTAATGGCACAAGTCATGAATTGGGGAGTATTGGCGATTCTCGTCATTTTTCAACCTGAACTGAGAAGGGCACTTGAACAATTAGGACGCGGGAAGCTCTTTGCAAGGGGCACCGTTCCAGAAGAGAATCAGCAAGAGCGTTTAGTCGAAGAAATCCTAAAGGCGTCCACCTATATGGCAAAAAGGCGTATAGGAGCCTTGATTACGATAGAAAAAGGTACAGAGCTTGGGGATTATGTTGAAACGGGGATCCCCCTAAAATCCTATATTTCTTCAGAACTGCTCATTAATATCTTCATCCCTAATACGCCGCTCCATGATGGCGCAGTTATTTTGCAAAATAACCAGGTGGCGGCTGCAGCCTGCTATTTGCCATTATCAGAGAGTCCATTCATATCAAAGGAACTTGGCACACGGCATAGGGCAGCCATAGGCATGAGTGAAGTTACGGATAGTCTTACGATTGTCGTTTCAGAAGAAACGGGAGGGATATCCGTCACTAAAAACGGGGAACTTTACCGGGATTTGAATCAAGAATCATTTAAGGCCATGCTTACAAGTGAACTGGTAGTGGAAAACATCAAATCAACTTCCTCAAGCATCTTTAACTGGAGGGGGAAAAAGAATGGATAAATTCACCAATAGCGCTTGGTTTATGAGAATCGTAGCTTTTGCCTTGGCAGCACTTTTATTCATTTCCATTAACTTTGAGATGGAGTCGGATAAAAAATCGCTTGGTTTATCGACAGCCCCTGAAATCAGTACGGAGACTATTGAAAATGTTCCGGTTGAAGTCTACTATGACCGTGAGAATCTAGTGGTGAGCGGAGTGCCGGAGACGGTTGATGTTACGCTTAAGGGAGCAAAAAGCCTCTTGATAAATGCGAAAAACCAAAGGGACTTTAAAGTGTATGTAGACCTGTCTGATCCTGCAATCTCAATGGGGGACAGAACTGTCACATTTAAAATAAGTGACTTGAATGAAAAGCTAGTGGCGACGATCGATCCGGAATATGCCGAAGTCAACGTTCAGGAACGGGTGACGAAGGAATTCTCCGTTGAAGCCGAGTATAATAGCTCTTTACTTGAAGAGGGATATACCGCTGGTCAGCCAACAGTCAGCCCGAAAACTGTCAAAATAACGGGTGCTAAAGATGCGATTGAACAAATTTCATATGTAAAGGCAAACCTTGAAATAAGTAAGGGACTTAGCGAAACGGTGAACGGTAAGGCAACCGTTAAAGCCTTGGACAGGGACTTGAATAAGCTGGATGTGACGATCGAGCCATCTTCAGTTGCCGTTTCCTTAAAAGTGAGCATTCCTTCCAAGACGGTTTCGATAGAACCGAAGCAAACTGGCAAGGCAAAGGATGGCATCCGGATCACAAGCATGAGTGTCGACCCAAAAGAGGTCACCTTATTCGGTTCGGAATCGGATCTGGAGAAAATTGATGAAATAAATCTTCCTGTAAATATCTCGAAAATCGATGGTGATACAGAACTGGAACTCGATCTTAATAAACCGGAGAGTGTACAAAAAATGTCCTTGGGTAAGGCAAAGGTCAAGATTCGTACCGAGAAAGTGGATGTGGATGAAGAGAGTGCAGAGCCAGTCGTAAAAGAGGAAGAACAGGAAACTGAACAAAAACAAGAAGAGCAAGTAGTTGAAGAAGAGGAAGAAAAAGAAAAAGATGAAACGGCTGCCATTGAGTCTAAAACTTTCAACAATATACAAATTGTGCCTGTGGGCATACAGGATGACCAAGATGCCGAATTGGAATCCGATGTAACTAGCATCACTTTGCTTGGTGAGGCGGACGATTTGAAGAAAATAACTAAAGACGACATTAATCTTACAGTAGATGTGAGTAATTTAGATGAAGGTACGCATGATGTGGATTTGGCGGTATCAGTACCTGAGGGAATGGACTGGGAACTGGATTCTAAAACGATTTCGGTAACCATCACACAAAAAGACGAAGAGACATGACCTTGCTTTAACATCATCATTTAATTCAGTAACGATTCGAAGAAGGAGCGATAAAGATGGGTAAATATTTTGGAACAGACGGAGTAAGGGGTATAGCGAATAGCGAATTAACACCGGAGTTGGCATTTAAACTAGGCCGTTTTGGTGGCTATGTCCTTACTAGAAATACAGAAAAACCAAAAGTGCTGATAGGGCGCGATACTCGTATTTCAGGTGAAATGCTGGAAGGTGCGCTTGTTGCCGGTCTTTTATCCATTGGGGCTGAAGTGATGCGCCTTGGGGTCATTTCGACACCAGGAGTTGCCTATTTAACAAAGGCCTTAAGTGCTGAAGCAGGTGTCATGATTTCCGCTTCGCATAACCCGGTAGCGGATAATGGCATTAAATTCTTTGGACCGGATGGGTTTAAGTTATCCGATGATCAAGAAGCGGAAATTGAAGCACTATTAGATATGGAAAAGGATGAACTTCCACGCCCGGTTGGCGGAGATTTAGGCCATTTGAACGATTATTTCGAAGGAGGGCAAAAGTACCTCCAGTACTTGAAGCAATCAGTGGATGAAGACTTTACAGGCATTCATGTTGCTCTTGATTGTGCACATGGGGCGACATCTGCCTTGGCCATGCATTTGTTTGCAGATCTTGATGCAGACATCTCAACAATGGGGGCATCGCCCAATGGCTTGAATATTAATGATAAGGTAGGTTCCACCCATCCTGAAGCACTTGCTGAATTCTTAAAAGAAAAAGGTGCGGATGTTGGACTTGCTTTCGATGGTGACGGAGACCGTGTCATTGCCATAGATGAAAAAGGAAATATAGTGGACGGCGACCAAATCATGTATATCTGTGCGAAATACTTGAAAGAAAATAACCGTCTGAAACAGGGAACAGTGGTTTCTACGATCATGAGCAACCTTGGCTTTTATAAAGGTCTTGAAGAGCATGGCATACAAAGTGCCCAGACGGCAGTGGGGGATCGCTATGTGGTCGAGGAGATGCGAAAAGGCGGCTATAACCTTGGCGGTGAACAATCCGGACATATCATCTTCCTGGACTATAACACGACAGGTGATGGCTTATTGACGGGCTTACAGCTTGTGAACATCATGAGCGATACCCAAAAAACCTTATCGGAGCTTGCTGGCGAGATGAAGAAATATCCACAAACGCTGATCAATGTCAGAGTTACCGATAAACACGCTGTGACCGATAATGAAAAGGTACAGGAAGTCATCAAAGCTGTTGAAGGGGAAATGAACGGAAATGGCCGTATTTTGGTGAGACCATCCGGTACTGAACCGCTAGTCCGTGTTATGGCTGAAGCACCGACAGTTGAGGAATGCACGAATTATGTAGATCGCATCGTAGCAGTTGTAAGAGCGGAAATGGGAATAAACGAATAACCAATCCTATGCATAAAAGGAACGAAATTTCCTTTTATGCATATTTTTATAAAGAAGTTCTTTTTCACAGGTCTTGATAATAAAGAATTGACCTATGTCCCTTGTTTAAGGTATGATTATCCTGATTTACAACTCATTTTCTTAAAAATGGTTGTTTTAAAAAGGAGGGCAGGCAAGGAGAAACGGATTCAAAAAAGCGCCTGAACTAAGTCTGGACGAGAAATGGCTTAGTTGACGAGGAGGAGGTTTATCGAATGATCGGCGGATACCTCCCGGCTGAAGTGCACAGCCGCAGTAATTCCAATCTTAAAACAGTAGGGCAACTTACTGCACAAAGGGTTGGAAATGCACAAAGGGAAAAAGTGCTTTAAGGCATTTCCTTTATAAAAAATATATATCAGAGATGAGGGGGCAGGGATGCCCCCGTGCATTCCTGTTCCCTCGAATCGGTTGGAGGAACAGAAATTATGTGTGGAATTGTTGGATATATTGGACTTAACGATGCTAAGGAAATTTTATTAAAAGGTCTTGAAAAACTTGAATATCGCGGTTATGACTCTTCAGGGATTGCTGTGAGAAATGAAGCAGGCGTTACAATCTTTAAGGAAAAAGGAAGAATCGCGGACCTACGTGGAGCCGTGGATGAAAATACTATGGCGCATACTGGAATAGGACATACACGCTGGGCCACCCATGGTGTGCCAAGCCGTGAAAATGCCCATCCTCACCAAAGTAATTCAGGTCGATTGACTTTAGTTCATAATGGGGTCATTGAAAACTATGCGATTCTAAAACGTGAATATTTGAAGGATGTTGCCTTTAAAAGTGAAACGGATACAGAAGTCATCGTTCAACTCATCGAGAAGTTCGTGAACGAGGGCATGGAAGTGGAAGAGGCATTCCGTCAAACACTCACTCTATTAGAGGGTTCATATGCGATTGCCCTATTGGATGCTGAAAATGATGAAACCATCTTAGTCGCAAAAAATAAAAGCCCGCTGCTGATCGGTGTCGGAAATGACTTTAACGTTGTCGCTTCGGATGCAATGGCGATGCTGCAAGTCACAGATCAATTCCTTGAACTGATGGATAAGGAAATGGTTATCGTGACAAAAGAAAAGGTAACGATCAAGAACCTTTCCAACGAAGAAGTCATGCGTGCTCCGTACACTGCTGAACTGGATGCAAGTGATATCGAAAAAGGTACGTATCCGCACTATATGCTCAAGGAAGTCGACGAGCAGCCAGCTGTCATACGTAAAATCATTCAAGCATACCAAAATGAAGAAGGTAAACTTGCAATCGATTATAACATTACTGAAGCCGTAAGTGAGGCTGACCGTATTTATATCATCGCTTGCGGAACCAGCTATCATGCAGGGTTGATTGGTAAGCAATTCATCGAAAAAATGACTGAAATTCCGGTTGAGGTCCATGTAGCATCGGAATTCACTTACAATATGCCGTTATTATCGAAAAAACCGTTATTCATCTTCATTTCACAAAGTGGTGAAACTGCAGATAGCCGTGCCGTGTTAGTGGCCATCAAAGCGCTTGGACATAAAGCCCTGACCATCACGAACGTACCTGGCTCTACATTGTCACGTGAAGCGGATTATACGCTCTTGCTGCATGCTGGCCCTGAAATTGCCGTTGCCTCCACAAAGGCCTACACAGCTCAAGTGGCAGTCCTGTCGATTTTGGCAAATGTAACTGGCCAATTCCGTAAGATGGAGTATGGTTTCGACCTTGTAAAAGAGCTTGGAATCGTTGCTACAGCAATGGAAGCCCTATGTGATTCGAAAGAAGAGATGGAAGACATTGCCCGTGAATATTTGTCCGTTACGAGAAACTGCTTCTTCATCGGCCGTTCCCTTGACTACTATGTTGTGCTTGAAGGCGCCCTTAAGCTGAAGGAGATTTCATACATCCAGGCGGAAGGCTTTGCTGGCGGAGAGCTTAAACATGGAACGATCGCCTTGATTGAAGAAGGTACACCTGTCATAGCACTTGCTACGCAAGCAGGCGTCAACTTAAGCATCCGTGGTAATGTGAAGGAAGTGGTTGCCCGAGGCGCCAACCCTTGCATCATTTCCATGAAGGGGCTTGAAGAAGAGGATGACCGTTTCGTCATCCCGGAAGTGAATGAACTATTAACACCCCTTATCTCTGTTATCCCGCTGCAGCTCATTGCTTACTACGCAGCCTTGCACCGCGAATGTGACGTGGATAAACCGCGTAATCTTGCGAAAAGTGTAACGGTTGAGTAAGTTGGAATGAATGCAATGTAGATCTAAATAAAGATCAACGGTTTATAAAAAGTTGCACCGCTTTACCCCTTTGGCTATGATTAGCCAAAGGGGTATTTATTATGTTTAAAATGACGAAAAGCTCTCAGGTTGATAAGTCGTTTAAAGCAGGCTAAGAATAAACGATGTACAGTGACGATAAAGTTGTTTAATGCAATCTATCAAATCCATCGGTAGGTAATTACGGCATCCATTAGAGCAATGTAATGATCCTCCTATGGTGCATTGTTGAAAGAGCCCCATATTGGCATTAAATTTAGCTGATGCTGAAAATGAAGTCTTCATAAAAATTTTTTAATTTAGGAGAGATGACATGGAAGTCTTTGCAGAGTTTTTAGCGAATATTGATAACCCGCTACATAGGGACCGAACGGAAGAAGTATTGGCATGGGTATCTAAGAAGTTTCCAAATTTAATGCCGAAAATCGCATGGAATCAGCCTATGTTTACCGATCATGACACATATATCATTGGCTTTAGCGTATCCAAACATCATTTGGCCGTTGCCCCTGAAAAGGCAGGGATCGATCATTTCTCTGATGAAATCGTGCAGGCTGGCTATGATCACACCAAGCAGTTGGTACGTATCAAGTGGGACGGTCCGGTTGATTACTCATTACTTGAAAAAATGATTGATTTTAACATCTTGGATAAGGCAGACTGTTCAACTTTTTGGCGGAAATAAAAAAAGCTGATTATAAAGGGTGAGCTGACCCTCTATTAAAGTGACCATTATTCGAGGTTCTGTTAAGTGAAACGATGTGGGTGGTCCTGAGGTTATATTACATATCTACCGTCTGATCTAACTCCCTAGGCAAAAAGGCAGATTCCTCGGTCCTTATGACCTCACCTTTAAGGTTGCGATTTATAAATAGTTTAAAGTTCAAAAAAAGCACAGGGAGTTCCATATTTGGAACTCCCTGTGCTATTGGTTTTGATAAAATCGAAATATACAAATATTACAACCAAACTACTTAAGATATTAAATCAAAAATTCATAAGGGGTGTATCTAAGGAAAAAATATTAGGTGGGGTGAAGAAATGAAGAAGTTACTATACCTTTTTATATTAATAATTCCTGTATTTTTGTTTGGGTTTTATCCCATATCAACCTTTGCAAGTTCTCCAACTGAATTAGAAGAGGAAAGCCAATCAGGTGAGTTTCTGACAGAATATACAACTCTATCAGGCTCTGATGTACTTTTAGGTCAAGAAATACCTATACTTGTAGATGAAAACACAGGAGAAATGACGAATAATAGAATTGGTATTTCTCCAGTGTGTGCTACTTGTAATCGGTATACTTGGAAAACAGCCACAGATAAACGACAATCAAGTGTCTTTCACAAAAAAGTGACTGATACTACAAACTGGAGTTTTAACCTTACCTTCAAGGTGGAGATAGCTGGTAAATTAGTTGTTTCTGGTGGCGGAGAAAAGGTATATTCGGCAACAAAAAAATGGAACCAATACAAAGAAACATGGAAATTGACCGGAACTCTAAAAACATATAGTCCAACTGGTAATTTGATAAAATCAGAACAAAGAAATGAAACCTACATTAAATATAAAAAAGTAGCAACAAAATAAGTTACAATAGTGCAAATACAAACCCTTATTCTAAAAAGGGATTTCTTTGAAAATTGAAAATATCGTATCACAAAGGGGTAAGAATGGATACTGATATTAAGCAAACACATCGCTTTATATTATATATAACAATACTAATTATGATTATTTTTCCTTTTGCCCAACTTACATTACAAGAACTTTTTTTGCAAATAAACAAACAATTATTTTTCTTTATAAGTAAACTGGTTATTATCTATGTGCTTTTTCTTTTCTTAAAAAAGAAAAAAATAACCTTATCAAGCATTATGCTTAAAAAGGTACATATAAAATATATTCTTCTTGGTATTTTAATGGGTGGTATAGCTCACATGCTAACTGTTTTTTTTGGTAGGATCCAACATTATCTACTAACGGGCGAATGGCTAACTGCTGAAAAAATTGTTAGTACTCTTATGGAGAGTAGTAAAAACATAAGTTTTTACAGCATTATCATGATTGGCTTTTCAGTGGCAATTAGTGAAGAAATTCTTTTTAGAGGTATATTATTAAAACAATATCAGAGAGTGAACATAAAATCGGCCATAATTATAAGTGCCCTTATTTTTGGCATGTATCATATGACGGTGGGAAATTTGTTTTTTGCATTTGTAATGGGTATTTCTCTTGCACTATTAACCATCTATACTGGAAGTATCGTTCCGGCTATTTTTTTTCACTTTTTAGTGAATGAAATAATGAGAATCATCATGCATTTCCCGGATAAGGTTACTGAAACTTATTTTAAGGTAATGGTGTCCCCAATTACTTCCATAAGTGGTATGATACTTTTTCTATCTATATTAACTTTCTTATTTATGAAAGTAAGAAAAAATAGTCATTTTCAAAGTGAAAAAGTTAAATTCTTTGATAGATATATTATTTTGTTGTTTTTGATGTATGTTCTTTTCCTGACAATAAAATAAATTTTAATTAAAGGTATTCAAAGGAACCTAATATATAACGATAACATTTAAATCGATGTCCATATTTATTGACACAACAATTCTTGCTGGTTTGTTAACCGTTGGGTATCGAAACCGATTTGATTCCATCGATACGCCCCAATGATTATAATATAAGTGTTATTAATCTGATTAAAATTATCGAATTCTTATTTCAATCCTATAAACCAGTTACTTTGTTATAGTTCAACTCGAAAAGTTGCTTGATGACAATCCTGGATTTACGCAGAAGCTTTGACATTAAAGGGGATAATCATCAACGAACGGGCAGTGTTGTTAACAATACAGGAGCATTAATGATTACCCTTTATTATAAAAAGGTTTTTAACATTTACAAAACCCTTCACGAAATAGGAAGCAGAACGGTAAAAGTCGTTCCCTTTCCGAGTTCACTTTTCACGGATATGGTCCCTTCATGCATCTCTATAATTCTTTTCACGATGGATAGGCCTAGACCGCTGCCGCTTTTTGAGCGTTCCCTTGCCAGGTCGGCTTTATAGAATCGCTCGAATATGTGGAACTGGTCAGTTTCGGAAATGCCGATTCCATTGTCGGATATCGTTATGGATGCCAGGCTATCAATCTGTTGTAATCGAATCGTGATCTTTCCGCGATGGCGGGTGAATTTGATGCTATTGTGTATTAAATTTGTCCATACTTGGCTCATTAAATCCTGGTCTGCAACTATTGGAACTTTTTCTAAGGATATATCCAATTCGAGTTCTTTTTCCAACCAAGCGGGTTCACAAGCCAAAATAATGGTTCGTATTTGCTGATCCAGCCGGAAATCTGTCCTTTCAAAAGGATGATGCTCGGATTCAAGGGATGTAAGCTTTAGGAGGTTATCACTTAATTTAGATAATCTCCGGCTCTCTGTCTCAATTATATGAAGATAATGATTTCGTTCTTCGATTGTCAGCTTATTAAATTGAAGAGCTTGAGCAAAACCTACAATGGAGGTAAGGGGCGACTGTATTTCGTGTGAGACGTTAGAGATGAATTCCTGCCGCATTTCTTCCATTTGCTTCAATTGCTTGGCCATGTGATTGAAGTGGTTAATGATATCCGTCATTTCGTTTCTCTTTTCCGTTTTAAAGTCCAATTGTACATTATAATCGCCATTTGCTATTTTCCTTAAGGCATCTATGATCTCGAGGTAAATATTTACCCGTTTATTATGGTGGATAGCGCGGATAAGATAACCGATGGATATCATAATTGCGATGCTTGTCAGGATAGTGGCCAGAAACTGAACATAATCGGTTAACCTTAAGGGCAATAGTTCAATGATAAAATATCCGGCGGAAAAGCAAATTGAAATAAACGTAACAAAAAACAGCGTGCCAAACATTTGTTTGAAAAATTGATTGCTTCTCATCTCGTTATCTCCAAACGGTAGCCCAATCCCCAAATCGTTTTAATCCGGTAGGGGAATTCCGATTCTGGAAATCGTTCTCGCACTCTTTTAATATGAACATCGACAGTTCGTTCATCACCTTCATAATCATAGCCCCAAATGTCTTCGATAAGATCTTCCCTGGAAAAAGTTTTTCCAGGATAGCTTGCTAATTTAAACAACAATTCGAATTCTTTTAAGGGAATCGTATATTCCAGTCCTTTGAATAAAATTTCATGTGTGTTGCGATTCATCTTTAATTCGCCGATATTTAATGTTTGTGAAATAGTGATTTTATAGCGTTTTAGTAAGGCCTTTATTCTCAGAACCAATTCGATCGGTTCAAATGGCTTTACAAGATAATCATCTGCCCCAAGCCCGAAACCTTTTACCTTCTGTGTTGTTTCCCCTTTTGCAGTCAGCATTAAAATGGGGATATCACTAAATTCCCGTAACTCCTTGCATAATTGCCATCCATCCATGTTAGGCATCATAATGTCGATGACTGCCAAATCGATTTTCACTTTCTCCATTACTTTCAATGCTTGCAGTCCATCCGAGGCTTCATATAAATCGAATCCTTCTTTTCTTAACAACAGGTTTATAAGTTCGCGAATATGTGCATCATCATCGACTATCAATATCTTTGTCATCCTTCTTCCATCCTTTCGGTGAATTAGGCCAATTCAAGTTTGTGTAACTGCTGTTCGGCAAATTCGCGATATAATGAGTGCGTATTATATAGCTCTTTATGTGTACCGCTGCCTGTTATTTTGCCTTTTTCAAGGAAGATGATTTGATCTGAACCGATAACGGTCGATAGGCGGTGGGCAATCACTATTGTTGTTCGGCCTTTCATTAAATCATTTAACGCCTGTTGAACCACTTTTTCTGATTTGCTGTCTAGGCTGGAGGTAGCTTCATCAAGCATTAATATTCTAGGGTTTCTTAAAAACGCACGAGCGATCGCGATCCTTTGTCTTTGACCGCCTGATAATTTCATGCCCCTTTCACCAACCGCTGTATCATATCCGTTCGGCAAATCAGAAATGAACTGATCTGCATACGCCATTTTAGCCACTTCATTTAATTCTTCATCGGTTATATCCCGTTCGATGCCATAACAAATATTATCTCGAATTGTACCTGATACAATCGGGCTCTCTTGTGAAACATATCCAATCTGGCTTCTCCATGAAAGCAGTGTGAAATCATTTATGTTTTTCCCGCCTATGGATATGGACCCTTGCTGTGGTTTGTAGAAACGCTCGAATAACGAAAAAAGGGTCGTTTTTCCGCTGCCGCTTGGGCCGACAATTGCCGTGACCTTTCCGGCTTCAACGTTAAAGCTTATATCTTTAAGTACCTGTTCTCCATTATTATAACTATAGTTCAGGTTCTCCACGCTGATTGATTGACCTATATTTTGAACGGGCTGCATCGCATCTTCTTCCTCCACTGAATCCAGAATGGAAATGATGCGCTCTGTTGCACCCGTTGCTTTTTGGAATTGTGTAAAGAAACTGGCTAATTGAGCCATTGGCATGATTATTTGGAAAAGATACATGATGAATGCAACTAGAGCTCCAGCTGTCAGGGCTCCTGAAGAAACGCGCATTCCACCATAACCTAAAATCAGCACGAGTAATGCCATCATCACAAAACTCATAAGCGGCGCAATCAATGCTTGGATTTTTGCCTCTTTTAATCCGAATTGAAATAATTTATGGATGCCTTTTTTTCCATTTTGATATTCCAAAGCTTCTGCATTCGAAGCTTTTACAAGGCGTATTTCCGTTAGCACCTGTTGAAGGACTGCGGTGAAGCTTGCTGTCTCGTCCTGCATCCCTTTTGAAATTTTATGCATTTTTTTCCCTAATGGCATTACTATCAAAACAGAGAGTGGAATGGCAGTGAACATCAATAATGTCATTTTCCAATCCAGTACGAATAACACGATCATGGAGCCTACGATGGAAATGATTCCAGTAACGAAATTTGAGAGGTGTTCAGAGATTAATCCCTTCACAACAGTTGTATCATTTGTCATTCGGCTGACTGTTTCTCCCGATGGATGTTCATCAAAATAACTCACGGGTAATATGAGTAATTTTTTCCATAGTTGATCGCGGATACCGGCCACGACGGATTGACCGATCCGATTTAATAAATAGATGGAAAATCCACTGGCCAATGCTTGAACGATGATGGCAAGAACGAGAAGTGTGATCCGTTCAGTGTTTAGTGAACGGATTGAAAAATCATTAATTAGATTTTTTGTGAATAGAGGGACCATTAAACCTACACCTGTTGTACCCAGGCTTAATGCTAAAGCAAGCCCTATCATCAGTTTGGAAGGCTTCGTTTGTTGAACCAACCGAATGAACTGGCGCCATCCTTTTTGATTTTTTGCTTCTGACATATGTACATACATCCTTTCTTGGTTTTCATTACAGAGAAGTATATAAAGAAGTTATGAATTGAATATGAACTATTCTGAGTTATTCCACGAAAATTCTGGTGAACCTTTTCTTTAATACTACCGTCACTGTTGCTGAATGAAAAAGTTTTAAAAAGATGAAATGTTAAAGCTGATCAATAGTGTGTGGCTTTTTCTTATTAAGATACAATAAAAAAATTGGCCTGAAGTTTTCAGGGGACGATGAAGGTGAAGGGATATGAAATTCATGGTTAATGGCAAGGCATATCAGTTATGATGGGTCACCAGTAGCCATTTGGAAAATCGGAATGGAATGGAGTACAATTATAGTAATGGGAATATGTAAAAGGGAGTAAGATACAGATGAAGCGGATTACTATATTGATAGCTGATGATGAGGTGGAAATTGCAGACCTGGTCGCTTTGCATTTGGAGAAAGAGGGGTATAACTATATTAAGGTATCGGATGGGAAAGAGGCCATTCGTGTTATTAGCGATCAGAAGATAGATTTGGCCATTTTGGATATCATGATGCCAGAGTTGAATGGCTATGAAGTTACCCGTCAAATTAGAGAGAAATATCAAATGCCTATCATTTTTCTTAGTGCAAAAAGTTCCGATCTCGATAAAATCTCTGGATTGGTGATGGGGGCGGACGATTATATGACCAAGCCTTTCAACCCAATGGAATTGGTCGCACGCGTGAATGCGCAGTTGCGACGGGCAATGCAGTTGAATCAACCCTCAAACGAAAACGAATCTATATTGGAAGTCGGCGGCTTGACCATTTATCCGGATCAGCGCAAAGTGATACTATATGATGAAGTCATCGAGCTTACTCCGAAGGAATTCGACATATTGGTTCTCTTAGCCGGTCATTCCCAAAAAGTATATAGTGCGGAAAGTATTTTTCAGAATGTATGGGGCGAAGCGTATTATGAAATGGGCAATAATACTGTCATGGTTCATATTCGTACGCTAAGGAAAAAGCTTGGCGAGGACAAAAATAAAAACAAGTTCATCACGACAGTTTGGGGAGTGGGATATAAATTCAATGGCTGACATGTTACGAAGCTTCCGGGCTAAAATGATTGTATTGCTTGCATTGAGTATGTTGATAGCCGGAACCATTACCTTCCTGATATATAAAGGCCTTCAACTTTATTATCATGCGAATGTAAAGGTCGAGGATCCATTGTTCCGTTTGCGTTTGATCATGAATATATATGGAGATCTAAACTTCTTTTTAATCATTTTTATCCCACTTTCGATACTATTCTTCTTTTTTCTTACAAAACCTTATGCGACATACTTTAATAAGATTTCCAATGGAATCAATGATCTCGCAAATGGTGACTTTAAAAGCAGAGTCGATATCTTATCAAAGGATGAGTTCCAGGATATAGCGGAAGATATTAACCGGGCAAGTGAGAAATTACAAGAAGCCGTAGAAAGAGGCGATTTTGCAGAAAGCAGTAAGGATCAATTGGTTCTGAACCTGGCCCATGATTTACGTACACCTCTAACTTCCGTTTTGGGATATTTGGACTTTATCCTTCGAGAAGAAGATTTACCTGCAGAACGAATCAGGCATTTTACGAAGATTGCTTATACGAAATCCCAACGTTTAGAGAAACTTATAGAGGAACTTTTTGAAATAACCAGAATGAACTATGGCATGCTTCCATTAGAGAAAAAAAACCTCAACTTAAGTGAATTGCTCATTCAATTAAGTGAAGAACTATATCCACTCTTCGAAAAAAACCACTTGAGTGCAAGATTGACTCTTCCATCGCATTTAGATATTTCAGGTGATGGCGACCTATTGGCACGTGTATTCGAAAACTTATTGACCAATGCCGTACGTTATGGAAACGATGGCCAGTTCGTGGATATCCTTGGTTTCACTGATAAAGGGGAGGTTGTGGTGCAAGTTATCAACTATGGAACGTGCATACCTGAGGGTGAACTGCCTTATGTTTTTGATATGTTCTACACAAATGATAAGGCGCGGTCCCATAAAGATGGAAGCACGGGTCTCGGTTTATTCATCGTAAAAAATATTGTCGAACAGCATAATGGAACGATATCCGTTAAAAGCGATTCCATTCAGACTCTATTTGAAGTGCGATTACCGCAGTGATTTAAGAAAAATTTTATAATTTGCCCACTATTTTTTTAAACTATTTTTCCTAACCTATAGAAAGAAGGTAAGGAGGATTGTTCATGAAGAAGTGGGTTTTTTTGTTTGTTTTATTTTTACTGTTTGCACGTGAAGTAACCGAATATAAATCTGACGGTGATTTTCAAATGATTGATGGGAGACATGGTCTAAGGGTTCCGAAGGAGAGTGTAACGTTAGAAATAGCTAAGGATCAGGTTTACGAAGGGAATTTGTTATTGGTCAATAAGGAGCATCCTGTACATCGGGGAGGGATCAAATCTGATGTGGTTAATCTATTCCAACACAAAGAACTAATAGAGGGATATGGTCTGTTGGACGAAAGGATTCGCCTGTCACAGGGTGTGGCAGAGCAATTCTTGAAAATGGTTCGTGCGGCTGAAAAAGATAATGTCCGTCATTTCATGATTAGCAGCGGGTATCGGAATGAAGAGGAGCAAAGTCAGCTCTATCAACAAAAGGGGTCTGCATTTGCTTTACCGGCTGGCTATAGTGAGCACAACTTAGGGTTATCACTTGATATAGGCTCCGAATTATCAGGTATGAATGAAGCCCCGGAAGGAAGGTGGCTGCAAAAGAATGCTTCGAAGTACGGTTTTATTTTACGTTATCCGGAAAATAAAAAGGCTATTACAGGAATTGAATATGAGCCATGGCATTTCCGCTATGTTGGTCTCCCCCATAGTAGAGTCATGCAGAAAAAGAATTTTACTTTGGAAGAATACCTTACTTATATAAAAGAGAAAAAGAAAATTAGGGGAACCATAACGGGTGTGGAATATGAAGTCTCTTATTATCCTGTATCCTCAAAAAGGACGGTTAAGATACAGGCCAACGCGTATGAAGTATCTGGAGATAATATGGGTGGAGTCATCGTGACTGCTTTTTCCGATGGGCAAGAGAAATGAAGAAAATAATAATACAGGATATCATTATTCCAGCTTTGTTTGCTAGTTATATATTTTTGCTAACCAAAGTGATTTTATTTAAGTTTGGCCATATTGATATAACTTTTCTTCTGGAACAGCTTCAAAGTAATCTAAAAAACCCAGCAAATATAAAGGATAGATTATTATTGATCGGTAATTTCATACCGCTTAATGAAATAGTGAATGCTGTCCAAAATAGTACATATCACAATATATTCAATTTGCTAGGAAACATCGCATTATTCATTCCTTTTGGTATTTTTCTACCCCTCGTTATTGGAAAGGGGTATATAAACCTAAAGAGGGTATGCTGTATTTCCATTATAGTAAGTCTTTGTTTCGAAGTCTCTCAGGCCGTCTTTAATATCGGCATCTTTGATGTGGATGATCTTCTATTAAATACGGTTGGCGGAATGCTAGGGTATGCCCTATTCAAGTTCGGCATCAAATCGAAAAACCATCAAGTATTATTGTAGAAGGAGTTCCTTTAACATGAGCATAGGAAAAAGGAGAGCCCGGGGCTAGATCCGGGCTTTTCACTTGTCCTCAAATAATTTTCAGCTTTAGTTGAAATAGGTAAAAAGATATAGTGATATCTTGATTTTTCATGCATTTTTAATGATAAATACCTATATAAGCTAAAAACTTACCGGTTTTAACCGATTAAATATGGAGATACAAAAAACAGTATAAGTTAGGTGGAAAAAATGATTATTTTGAATGAGTCCATTGTGTCGCCAATTCTTCTAAAGGTGTTAGAGGAAAAGCAAATTCCAGTGCTGGAACAAGGGCAATGGGGAGACAGATTAACATCAGAAAAGCTAAACATTCAAAAGGATACAGAATTTTTCAAGTCCATGGATATGGACAAAAGAATTCTTACAAACTCTGAAAATGGCATAACATTATTAGGTCATTTTCAACCGAATAGTAATGAATACATTTGGTCAAAGTTATTGAAGGATAAGAGTCAGGTACGAAATTTGACGAAATCTTTATATCCTGATTTTTATTTCCAAGATATTGATTTATCCATGATAAGTGACCTGGATAAAAGTCAAATACCGTTTCCGGTAGTTATCAAACCCAATATTGGCTATTCAAGTGTAGGGGTGCACAAAGTCAAGAATGAGCAGGATTGGGATATAGCCGTGAACCAGCTTAAAGCGGATTTACTTCATTCGGATGGATTATATGATTCAGAGGTGATCGGTTCCCAGACCGTTTTAATAGAAGAGTGGATTCAGGGTGAAGAGTATGCCATTGATGGTTATTACAATCAAGATGGTGAACCGGTCATCTTGAATGTCTTTAAGCGCCTATTCAAGGATGATTACGATACTTCCGATCGAATTTATTATACTTCGAAGTTGGCCATTAATGAAATCTATCATGATGCACTGAAGTTCATGAAGAATATCCAAACGGTCCTTCCCCTTAGGAATTACCCGGTACACTTTGAAATTCGCAAAAAAGGAGACAGGGTGATACCCATCGAAATCAATCCCTTGCGTTTTGCCGGGGCTGGTACAACGGATCTAGGTTACCATGCCTATGGAATGAATATGTATGAACACTATTTTTCAGGAACGAAACCGGATTGGAATCGGATATTGGAAGAGATGGACGATCATATATATAGCTTTTTCTTTGCAGAGGTGCCACTGGAAATCAATCTGGAAGATGTTGCACGTATTGATCATGAAGGACTTTGTCATGAATTCGAACATGTCTTGGAATATAGACAGCTTCCTTTCCAAAATGACCGGAGCATGGCCATCATCTTTTATAGAAGTGAGGATTTGAATAAAAATCTCAAATTGCTTCATTTGGATTTAATACCATATTTGACTATAAAACACCTGGTTTTCAACTAAGGGGGGCATGGAAATGAGATTTTCAAAGCTGAATCCTAAAAAATCTCTATTGGCAAAACTATTCTTGTTTTATATTATTCCTTTCGTACTTTTCGCAGGGGCCATGGGCCTTTGCTTTTCCTATATTACAAATAAAATGATCAATGAGAATGTCCTTCCGCAATTCGATGATCGTCTTTCCGAAAATGCCCATAGTTTGGCAGCCAGCCTCAATCCCACGTTGATAAACAAGGCTTCGGTACGGGGAGAAGAGATTAAGCGGGAGTTGGATGCCTTTGTTAAAGATAAAAAGGGAATCGAATATGTTTATGTTTTGATGCGGGAGAACGATTCCGACATGATTGTAGCCTTGAACGGCAGCGAGGACTACATGGTGGAATCCCCCTTCACGCCGGAACAGGCAAAATCGATAAATGGAAAAGAAGATGTATTAAGTGAAATATATAAAGATAAGTGGGGTACACACAAGTCATACTTTACGCCAATCGAAGGAACGGATGCGATTGTCGGAATCGATATGGATGCAAAATTCATTGATGAATTGAAAAGCACAATGATATTTTATAATATCTTATTTCTGGCAAGTGCCATTATATTAGGTGTGTTATGCGCCGTTGTCATCGGGAAAAAGATTTCGGGACCCGTCAATGAACTTGTTGGATACACGAATGAAATGGCAAAAGGGGACTTAAGTAAATCGATTCCCGTTGGCAGACAGGATGAGATTGGCGATCTGTCAAATGGATTCGAAGATATGAGATTAAGTTTGGCGCATATTATCCAGAATGTCCGTGAACATGCCCAAACGATGAATCAAACGACAGTGTCCATTCAGCGATCCTTTGAAGAGATGGTGGAATCCTATGGCCAGATCGTGACGGGGACAACGGAAGAAGCAAAAGCTTCGGAAGAACGTGCCCATCATATTGACCGAATTTCCAACATGATCAGTGACTTATCGGATATAATCCGTTTGATGAACGAGCAAACGAATGAAATGAATGAATTTACGACGCATACGAATACACTTGCTGAACAAGGAAGTAAGCAAGTGCAAGATGTAACGAGCCAGATGGATAAAATCATGGAAAACGGCCAAGCGACCAAAGCCAATTTGGTGAGCCTGGAAGAGGATGTAGTGAAGATAAATGAAGTGATTGGTTTAATAAGGGTGATTGCTTCTCAAACGAACCTGCTATCCCTGAATGCTTCCATTGAAGCGGCACGGGCGGGGGACGCGGGCAGAGGGTTTGCCGTAGTCGCTCAAGAGGTGCAAAAATTGGCTGTGCAAACAGATGAATCCATCGATATCATTTCAGAATCCATTATGCGGATTAATGAACAAACAGCCAAAGTCATTCAAAATAATGATGAGAGTTTTCAGGATATATTAAATGGTGTTTCCTTAGTGGAAAACAATGGCGAGATTTTCAATAAGATATTTGATTCCGTAGAGAAATTGCTGAAAGGCACGGAACAATTAGCCGCCCATTCGAAAAAAATCAATGAGTCTTCGGATGAAAGCCTGGCATCCATTCAGGAAATTGCGGCGATATCAGAAGAAGGAGTCGCAACAACGGAGCAAATCTCGGCAGCTGCCATTCAACAAAGTACAATAATGACTGGATTGAAGGAACAAAATCAAGATTTAGCAAATGAATCGGCGATTTTAGAAGAAATGGTAGAGAAGTTCATTACCGAAAAATAAATATTTGATGTAAACAACAAAAAACCTTTCGTTATAACGGGAGGTTTTTGTGTGGATGAATGCAAGTAAGAGGTCATGTGTAATAGATAGAATCACTTTCGTTACTGCTAATTTTTTCATCGAATTGAGAGAGTATTAAAAATTGCTGGAAAAAAGTTTATCCAAACCATTTGCAATCGCTACCATTTAATGTTATGCTTAGTCTTAATTATTTTTGTTCGGTACTAAGGATACTAAAAGTACTACTTTTCGTTTTCGATGATGACTTAGAGCAAGGATAGTAATACATTGTGCTTAGATGCACTAGGAGGCAACAACAATGGAACAAGGTAAAGTAAAATGGTTTAACGCAGAAAAAGGTTTTGGATTCATCGAACGCGAAAACGGAGACGACGTATTCGTACATTTCTCAGCTATCCAAAGCGAAGGTTTCAAATCTTTAGACGAAGGTCAAGAAGTTACTTTTGAAGTAGAACAAGGACAACGCGGACCTCAAGCTTCTAACGTTCAAAAAGCATAATTTCACAAACAAAAAAAGACGGATCCTTGTTATAGGGTCTGTCTTTTTTTGTTTTGTGAAAATACATAACAAAAAACCCTGCTCAACGATAAGCAGGGTAAATGGTACAAGTAAAGTAAAACGCTTAAAAAGGTTTGACTAAGTATATCATAGTTTTTCTAAAAAATACTAAATTAAATATATTATACTTTTCAAGGCATCCATAGGTAATTACTGAAATCATTGGATTGAAGGGACGTAAAGGAATTTATGTCCCTTCTTTTTTTCGCCTGAAGATAGGAAAGAGAACATCTCAGCAAATTTCCAGGGGACTGAAACAAAAAAACGATGGACCACATATAAAGACATATAGGACACTTTCACTAACTTGGAGGAAGGGGAAAAGATCCAATACATTCAAATATGGATTTGAATATTCAGGAAATTGTGTTATATTATAATCAAACGAAGATTTGAATGAGGGGTGTGAGAAGATGGCGGAACTGAAAGATATATGTGATGTCCACCTGCATGATGAACTGAAGGTTAATCGCATTCAAGAGGAAATGAGCCAGGTGGATATATCCAGCATGTCGAAGCTGTTTAAAGTTATAGGCGATGAAAATAGGGCGAAGATAGCTTATGCGCTCTGTACGGACGAGGAATTGTGTGTGTGCGATCTGGCCAATATCATTGGTGCTTCGATGGCAACAACGTCACATCATCTTCGGACCCTTTACAAACACGCAATCGTAAAATACCGAAAAGAAGGAAAGTTGGCTTTTTATTCTTTGGATGATCACCATATAAAGCAATTGATTCTCATTGCGTTAGAACATCAGCAGGAGGTAAGGGCCGATGGCTGATTCCCCAATGAAAACATATCGTATCCAGGGTCTATCCTGCACGAATTGTGCGGCTAAATTTGAGAATAATGTCCGTGAACTAGAGGGTGTGAATGACGCCAAAATCAACTTTGGGGCGTCGAAGATTTCGGTACAGGGCAGCGCGACCATTGAAGAGATTGAAAAGGCGGGATCCTTTGATAACCTGAAGATCCGCGGTGAACAGGAACAGGTAACGCAAAAGGAACCATTTTGGAAGCAAAAAGAAAATATTAAAGTGGTGTTTTCGGTTATCCTATTGCTGGTCAGCTGGATATTGGATAATCGATATGCTGATGGAAGCATCATGCCGGTAATCGGTTATGCAGCTGCAATCATAGTTGGAGGATATTCATTATTTGTCAATGGATTGAAAAACCTTGTAAGGCTTCGCTTTGATATGCATACCCTTATGACGGTTGCCATCATCGGAGCGGCAGTGCTTGGTGAATGGGGCGAGGGCGCTACCGTCGTCATTCTATTTGCGATAAGTGAAGCATTGGAAAAATATTCGATGGATAAAGCCCGTAATTCCATCGAATCATTAATGAACATCGCGCCTAAAGAAGCCTTGATCCTGAGAGGGCATCACGAAATGATGGTTGCTGTTGATGAGATTGAAGTGGGCGACATCATGATCGTTAAACCGGGTCAAAAGCTTGCAATGGATGGCCGGATCATGAAAGGGGCCTCGACACTTAATCAAGCAGCCATTACTGGGGAATCCGAGCCGGTTTTTAAAACGGTTGAGGGTGAAGTGTTTGCCGGAACCTTAAATGGTGAAGGGCTGCTCGAAGTGGAGGTCACGAAGCGGGTCGAGGATACGACGATTGCAAAAATCATCCACCTTGTTGAAGAAGCACAGGCCGAAAAGGCCCCTTCCCAAGCCTTCGTGGATAAATTCGCAAAATTCTATACGCCGGCCATCATGCTCATTGCCTTGGCCATTGCCGTATTACCCCCGATTGTGATGAACGGGGATTGGAGTGAATGGATTTACCGGGGATTGGCTGTACTGGTTGTCGGCTGTCCTTGTGCTTTGGTCATTTCTACGCCCATCGCCATCGTGACAGCTATCGGAAATGCTGCGAAACATGGTGTGCTGATTAAAGGCGGGGTCCATTTGGAGGAAGCAGGGGCCTTAAAGGCGATCGCGTTTGACAAAACGGGTACTTTAACAAAGGGCGTACCTGAAGTGACTGATTTCAAGGTGTTATCTGATGTGTTGAATGAACAGGACGTGCTGGCTATCGCTGCTGCTTTAGAAAGCAGATCACAGCACCCCCTTGCCAAGGCCATTCTTCAAAAGGCGGAAAACCACGATGTGGACTATCAATCTTTATTGGTAGAGGATTTTACTGCGATCACCGGTAAAGGCATAAAAGGGAAAATCAATCAAGAAATCTATTACATTGGTAAGCCCCATCTTTTTGAAGAAGAGCCAGGTATAGTTTTCTCTGAGGATGTGCTTAAATTAATCAGCGGCTTTCAAAATACAGGGAAAACGGTGATGATGCTTGGTGATCAAGTGAAGCTCCTGGCACTGATCGCAGTGTCAGATGAAATAAGGGAAAGCAGTAAGGAAGCGATTCGGAAACTGCATGAATTGGGCATTGAAAAAACGATCATGCTGACTGGCGATAATATTGGAACAGCAAAAGCAATTGGAGCGGCAGCCGGCGTTCATGAGATTGAGGCGGAGCTATTGCCGCAGGATAAATTGACCATCATCAAACGATGGAAACAAAAATATGATCGAGTGGCCATGGTGGGCGATGGTGTCAATGATGCTCCGGCCTTGGCAGCTGCCACGGTAGGAATCGCAATGGGCGGGGCGGGCACGGATACGGCCCTTGAAACTGCCGATATTGCCTTAATGGGTGATGACTTATCGAAGCTGCCTTATACAATCCGCTTAAGCCGCAAAACATTAAAAATCATAAAGCAGAACATCACGTTTTCATTGGTGATTAAAATCCTGGCCTTATTATTGATAGCACCGGGCTGGTTAACACTTTGGATGGCGATTTTTGCCGATATGGGTGCGACGTTATTAGTTACCTTGAACAGTCTTAGGTTATTGAGAATAAAAGAATAGAATAATATGGGCTCCCTGGTGCATCTTAAGGTGCACCAGGGAGCTTTTCTTTATGAGCTTTCCAAATGTTTCATGTGAAACTTTGAAAAAAGTATCGGTCCTCTTAGTTTTTTGTTGAAAGTAAAAGGAGGTTCAATGGAAACACTTTGCTTTGGCAGCAATCGTTATGCAAGCGATGTCTGGTATGCTACAATGTGGCTGGCTTCAGGCAGCATGATAGGTTTGTTTAATATAATATAGGGAGTAAGGTATGTACGGAAGGGATTTGAAATGATGGAATTACAGCAAAGGGCAATCTTGGTTGGAGTTAATCTCAACGGTTCAAAGGATTTTGAGTATTCTATGGAGGAATTGGCCAATTTAACGGAAGCATGCGAGGTGGAGGTTGCAGGGACCATCACACAAAATTTACATCGGGTGAACTCATCACATTTTATCGGTACCGGGAAGATCGAGGAGGTAAAAAATCTCGTAGAGTATAAAGAAGCCAATGTCGTCATTTTTAATGATCAGCTCTCCCCTTCGCAACTTCGTAATCTGGAGAGGGACATGGATTGCAAGGTGATTGACCGGACAATCTTGATTCTGGACATCTTCGCGCATCGGGCGAAAACGAAGGAAGCACAGCTTCAGGTAGAAGTGGCGAAGCTGCAGTATATGCTCCCGCGTCTTGTAGGTTTGAGGGAATCATTAGGGCGTCAGAGTGGCGGGGTCGGTACAAACAAAGGTGCAGGTGAAAAGCAGTTAGAGCTTGACCGCAGGAGGATCGAGGAAAATATAAGTGTATTGAATAAGGAACTGGAAGACCTTGTTGCACACCGGCAAACGCAGAGGAAACAGCGGAAAAAGAATGCCATCCCTGTCGTATCCTTGGTGGGTTATACCAATGCAGGTAAATCCTCGATCATGAATGCTTTGATCGAGATGTTCCATCCAACAGCAGAGAAGCAGGTGTTTGAGAAGGATATGCTGTTCGCTACGCTTGAAACATCCGTCCGAAACATTCCGCTGCCGGATAATAAGGAATTTTTATTGACTGATACGGTGGGATTTGTGTCTAAATTGCCCCATCATCTCGTGAAAGCATTCCGATCAACACTAGAAGAAGTGGTAGAAGCGGATTTGTTGATCCATGTTGTCGATTTTTCCAATCCAAATCATGAGCAGCAAATAGAGATAACGGATAAAACTTTAAATGAGATAGGCATTAAAGGGATTCCGACGATTTTTGCCTATAACAAAGCGGACCTTACTGATTTGGAAATCCCTAAGGTGAATCGTGACTCTGTATATATGTCTGCAAAAAACAAAGTCGGCATCGAGGAATTGATCGATCAAATTCGCAAGCATATTTTTGTTGACTATACTCACTGTGAAATGCTGATTCCGTATGATCAAGGGCAGCTGGTTTCCTATTTCAATGAAAATGGTCACATAACGGAAACGGAATATGAGGCAAACGGATATCTAATTAAGCTTGAGTGCAAGAAAACGGATTATGAGAAATATAAACGATACGTTATTCATCCGGAATGAGCCTGCCTGTTGATAAGTTGTTCACGGTTTGTTGATAAGTGGAAAAGTTGTTTTCTGGATGTGGATAACTTTTATTGAAATGCTTCTATTCCGCAAAAACAAAGAGGTTACTGGCATACAATATGTGAATAAGTTGTGGATAAAAGCGAAAAGGCCCAGGAAACCTTGAATTGAGTTTCTGGGCTTTTTTTTTATGTGGACAAAGTGTTGATAAGTAGGTTTTGGAACAAATCATTCAAATAATATCAGTAAGTATGTTGAAAAGTAATTTTGAATGTAGAAAAATGACGATGTTTATCACATATTGTTAGGAAATATAACATGAATATTACATATTGCATATCTAGCATCTGGAAATGCTTTACACTTTGTATAATGTAACTTGCTTTTCAACATTATAAAATAAAGAATACTCAATTCTCTGATTTATAATCAGGTTTTGAGTTTTTAAGATTAGTAGGGGGGGCTTTTCGTGTTAGAAGGAAGCAGGGATCGAGGCGTGACCAGTGAGAGAAATAAACAAAACGAGAGAATTTTGGCTGGGAAATCGCCATGACTGTTAGTTGAATAAATGGACGGAAAACATGTTGGCAATGCTTTCAATCGTTTAAATATGAGGACAGTAGAGAGAAATGCATGCAATTCCTCCCTTTTTATTTTTCAAAAATAAATGTTTGGAAGGAGAAATAGTGGATGAGTATGACGAGCCCGTTAAAAGGTGGTCTAGAGATTAACTTTCAGGAAGCGGAGAGGGGTTTATCTCCAAGGGAAGCTTTGGAAGAATCGAATCGATGTTTATACTGCTATGATGCCCCATGTATCCAAGCCTGTCCGACCGGAATAGATATTCCAGGTTTTATTAAGAAGATAGCTTCAGGTAATTTTAAAGGGTCGGCCAAGACGATCATGACGGCCAATCCTGTCGGTGCCAGCTGTGCGCGGGTATGTCCGACTGAAGAGTTATGTGAGGGAGCATGTGTCCTGAACCATTCTACAAAGCCAATCATGATTGGCAATCTCCAGCGTTATTCCACAGATTGGGCCATCCAAAATAAACAAGCCCTATTCAAGGCCGGGAAGAAGAATGGCAAAAAAGTTGCCATTGTAGGAAGCGGTCCGGCGGGTTTGTCTGCAGCAAGGGAGTTAGCCTTGCTTGGCTACAGTGTAACCATTTTCGAAGCTGAAAAGAATCCAGGCGGATTAAATACTTATGGGATTGTATCATTCCGTTTGCCTCAGAGCATTTCTTATTGGGAAGTTGAACAAGTAAAGAGTTTGGATGTAGATATTAAAACGAATACACGGGTCGGAGTGCATATTTCCGCAAATCAGCTGACTGCCGACTATGATGCGGTCATTTTAGCGATCGGCATGTCCGATGTTCCTAAGCTTGGAATTGAAGGGGAGGATTTGGCTGAAGTTTATGATGCAATCGATTTCGTGAAAGCAACGAAAACAGGGGCTATCACGGATAAATTCATTGGGAAGAAGATGGCGGTAATAGGAGCTGGAAACACGGCGATCGATGCCGCGACCTGTTCTGTACGTCTGGGCGCTGAACAGGTGAGCATTATTTATCGTCGTACCCAAAAGGAAATGACAGCCTATGATTTTGAATATGAGTTTGCCAAACAAGAAGGTGTCGGGTTTCACTGGCTGACTGCCCCCTCCAGGATCCTCTCGGATGAAAGCGGTCAGGTTACGGGCATCGAGTGCGTGAAGATGGTGCTTAGCGAGGCAGGGGAAGATGGGCGGCGCCGTCCAGTCCCAATTTCCGGATCGGAGTTCGTCATTCCGGTCGATGGGGTCATTCGTGCTATAGGCCAATCCAGGTATATAGGATTGATTGAACAGTTCGGCATTAAACATGATGATGGTGTCGTTACATTGGAGGGTGATTCCTATAAGACATCGCATGATAAGATCTTTGCATGCGGTGACGTGATCTTCGGAAAAGGCCAAGGTGAGGCAATGGTTGTTTCAGCTGCCCAGCAAGGGAAAAAGACAGCCTATGAAATTGACTCGATTTTGAATTGCGAAGCGGAGGATATTGCTTAATAACTATGAAAAATAGGAGGCTTATCATGGCTGATTTATCAATTGATCTTGCAGGTATTAAATCTCCCAATCCTTTTTGGCTTGCTTCAGCACCACCTACTAATTCGGGTTATCAAGTCCAGCGCGCATTTGAAGCTGGCTGGGGTGGAGCTGTTTGGAAAACATTGGGCGATCCCATCCTGAATGTTTCATCACGTTTTGCAGCGGTCAGCTTTAATGGACAGAGAGTGGCCGGGTTCAACAATATAGAATTGATTACGGATCGTCCTCTTGAAGTGAATCTGAAAGAAATATATGAAACGAAGAAGAGATTCCCGGATCATGCAATCATTGCATCGGTGATGGTGGAGCCACAACAGGGAAAGTGGCATGAAATCATCAAGCGTATAGAAGATGTAGGGGTCGATGGTTATGAATTGAACTTTGGCTGCCCGCACGGTATGGCAGAGCGTGGGATGGGAGCTGCTTCGGGACAGGTTCCCGAACTTGTGGAAAAGCAAACATACTGGGCGAAGGAAGCTGCATCCAAACCCGTCATCGTCAAGCTTACACCGAATATAACCGACATTACGGTTACGGCTGAAGCGGCGGTGCGCGGCGGTGCGGATGCAATAAGCATGATCAATACGATCAACAGCTTGGCAGGAGTGGATATCCATTCATGGAATACGATTCCCCATGTAGGCGGCAAGGGGGCTCACGGAGGGTATTGTGGTCCCGCCGTGAAGCCGATCGCTTTGAATATGGTGGCAGAGTGTGCAAGGAATAATAAGATCAATGTTCCCATTTCCGGAATAGGCGGCATTTCAAATTGGCAGGATACGGTGGAATTTTTATTGATGGGTTCGACTGGAGTTCAAATTTGTACGGCTGCCATGCATCACGGTTTTAGAATAGTAGAAGACTTGATTGATGGACTTTCCAATTACCTTGATGAAAAAGGGATATCCTCCGTGATGGAAATTGTCGGTAAGTCCGTACCGCGCTATTCCGACTGGGGGAATTTAGATCTTAATTATAAGGTCGTTGCGCGCATTAATAATGATGTGTGCATTAACTGCAATAAATGCCATATTGCGTGTGAAGATACTTCTCATCAATGTATAGATATGTTAAAGGACACGTCAGGCAGCTCCTTTTTGAGAGTGCGCGAAGAAGATTGCGTAGGCTGTAATCTATGCTCGATCGTCTGTCCGGCCGATGGGGCAATCGATATGATCGAATTGACAAATGAATTACCGCCAATGACGTGGAATGAACGCCAATCGTTCCTTGGGGGCATAAGCAGTGAAAGAGTTGATTTCGTAAAATGATGGAGGGGTCTAATATGAAGAAAATCATTAAAAATGGAACGATTGCAACGGCTGCAGATACGTATCAAGCGGATATATTGATTGAAAATGAGAAGATTGCAATGATTGGCAAGGACCTGCCGGCTGACGGGGCTGAAATCATTGATGCAAAAGGCGCTTATATTTTTCCGGGGGGCATTGATCCGCATACCCATCTCGACATGCCGTTTGGAGGGACAACGACGAAGGATGATTATGAAACGGGTACGATTGCTGCTGCATATGGAGGCACGACAACGATCATCGACTTTTGTCTGACCGAAAAAGGGGTGCCGTTAAAGAAAGCGATAGAAACATGGCATGAAAAGGCCAATGAAAAAGCGGCCATAGATTATGGTTTTCATTTAATGATCAGTGAGATTAATGATGATGTATTGGCTGAGTTGCCAAGTATCATCGATAATGAAGGGATTTCTTCCTTTAAAGTGTTCATGGCTTACAAGAATGTTTTTCAAGCTGATGATGCCACGCTATACCGCACACTGTTGCAAGCAAAGGAACTTGGCGCACTTGTCATGGTTCATGCTGAAAATGGCGATGTCATCGATTATCTTACGAAGCAGGCGCTGGCTGAAGGGAACACGGATCCAATTTACCATGCATTAACAAGGCCGCCGGAGCTTGAAGGGGAAGCGACTGGACGGGCCGCCAAACTGACGGAAATGGCAAATGGCCAGCTCTATGTCGTTCATGTCACCTGTGAAGATGCGGTTGAAAAGATCACCGAGGCAAGAAATAAAGGGGTGGATATTTGGGGGGAGACTTGTCCGCAATATCTGGTTCTTGACCAGTCTTATCTTGAAAAGCCCCATTTCGAGGGATCTAAATATGTATGGTCCCCGCCGTTAAGAGAGAAGAAAAACCAGGAAGTACTATGGAATGCTTTGAAAATGGGCCAGCTGCAAACGATCGGCTCCGATCAATGCTCTTTTGATTTTAAGGGACAGAAGGAACTTGGACGTGAAGATTTCACGAAAATACCGAACGGCGGGCCAACGATTGAGGATCGCATGAGTATCCTCTTTTCTGAAGGGGTCATGAAAGAGCGTATTACCTTGAATCAATTCGTCGACATGACATCTACGCGTGCCGCCAAGCTATTTGGATTATTCCCGAAGAAAGGGACGATAGCAGTAGGTTCGGATGCTGATATTGTCATTTTTGACCCGAAAGTTGAAAGGGCCATTTCTGCAGAAACCCATCACATGGCTGTAGATTATAATGCGTTTGAAGGTATGGAAATTACAGGTGAACCGGTGTCCGTTTTATCGAGAGGTCAATTCGTCATTAAAGACAAACAATTTGTGGGCGAAGCTGGAAAAGGGCAATTCCTGAAACGGGCAAAATATAATGCGGCGCTGAAGCCGGATACAGGGAAAAAGCTTCCAGTCTAACTTCGGTAAGGAATCTTGCAAATTAAATTAGGGGGATTTTCTATGGGTGAGAAGAAAGATTATTTAAAGTCTCCCGATTTGCTGCCTATACCTCATAGTGAGAAAAACATAAGTGCAGCCGGATTTGGTTTCATTTGGGTGGGCATGGCTGTAGTATTGGCTGCCTTCGCAATCGGTGGGAACGGTGTCCAAAGTTTATCCTTAGGCTGGGTCGTTCTTGCAACGGTCATTGCCTGTGTGGTTCTCGGCTTTTTGATGACAATGACAGGGGATATTGGTGTTGAACATGGAATATCATTCCCAGTTTATATGAGGGCGCCGTTCGGTACGATAGGCACCCACATCCCTTCGGTTGTACGCGGTTTTGTAGCCTCATGCTGGTTCGGGCTAAATACTTACTTTGGAGCCACTGCAATGAACGCTATCTTCACAACTCTTTTTGAGTTTGATAATTGGTTTATCTGCTTCCTCATTTTTGCCGTTTTACAATTAGTCAACACGGCAATGGGAATAAAGTCGATAGAACGATTCGCCGACTTGGCGGCGCCCGTCATCATTTTAATTTCCGGCTGGATGTATTTCACCCTATCCGATCAGGCTGTAGCCCAAGGAAGAGATGTATGGTCCTGGATTGAAAGTCCGGTCACTGGCGGGGCCGCTGCAACGGCATTCATGGTCGTCATTATGGCAAATATGGGATTTTGGGGCACGCTGACTGCAGATATGCCCACGCTTTCCCGATATATAAAGGCACCAAAAAATGAAAAAAATTGGTTCAAGCGCAATAAGGGGCAAATAATTGGGAATATTATCACCTATCCCATCACTCAGACGTTCATGGTGATTATCGGAGCGGTTTCTTATATGGCTGTTTCCAATTATGATCCTGTAGTTGCCATACAGGGATCAGCAAGTGGAATTGCCCTCGGCGTCCTTTTGATCATGATCGTATTCGCTCAATGGTCGACGAATACTACGGCCAATGTCATTCCCGCAGCTACCATTTTCTCCAATGTCATGGGTCCTAAAATGCCATTTTGGGCGGGAGTCGTTGTAGCGGGGGTGATTGGGATAGTAGTTCAGCCATGGAGCCTGTTCGGCATCATCATAGAAGTTTTATTAATAATAGGCGGAATCCTGGCATCCATTGTCGGCATCCTGGTAGCGGATTACTATTTCCTTCGTAAACGGAGAGTGAATGTACAAGAACTCTATGAAAGTGAAGGCCAGTATAAATACTTGAATGGAGTGAATTGGGCAGGAATCATTTCTTGGGTGATTGGAGGAATCGGTGCAACGATTTTTTCAAATTATTCGTTTATTATTGGCTTTCTTCTCGGCGGTGCCAGTTATTTTATATTAGCTAAGTATTGGTGGTTCAAGCGATATGAACAAGCTGAAATCATTGATCCGAGCGATGAGAAATATTTAGGCATTTCCGTTGGCAGGGATTGGATAATTAGGAAAGGTCCGGAACTGGAGGAAGAGATGGTTTTTACGGCTTCGACCGGCAAGGAAAACGTTTGAAAAAGGGGGAATGGAAATGTCCGAATATCAAGAGTATCGCTTAGAAAGGGAACAAATCGATTTTTTACTTGAAAGAGGATATCGAATCACCCGGGTTTCCGAAAGTTTAAGTGGAGCCTTTCTCGATTTTGAACTGATTGAAGGAACGAAGCAGGAATGGAAGCAATTGAACATCAAAACCCCGGAAGGAAGGAAATACTTCTCTACATTGCTTTTCAAAAAAAAATTGAATTGAAATAGTTATGGACCGGGCCTATTCCTCACGAATGGGTCCTTTTTGTTCGAGTTTTTTGTAGAATTTTGACGTTAGATTTTCTGACAAGTGTCTGGAGATTTAAGGGTTGTCCGTTTATAATAGATTTTAAAGCAGTTTTATAAAAGGATGTGGCTGGATGAATACATCGATTACAATCGAGGAAATTCTAACACGCAAGCATTTTAATCTGACGGATATAATTGCAGGTAGCAGTGGGATAAAGCGTCAAGTGAAGTGGGTCCACTGCATGGAAGTCACCCAAATCAGCCATTTGTTAAATGGAAACGAACTGATACTGACTACCGGTTTAGGGTGGAAAGACTGCGATGACACATTTCTATCCTACTTAAGACAGTTAATGGAATGCAATGCAGCTGGACTCTGTATAGAGATTGGCGCCAACACCACGGCAGTGCCGCAATGTGCCATTGATCTCGCAAATGAACGGCAATTCCCTATCATCCTATTTCATGAAGAAGTCCCTTTCGTAGAAATCACGCAGGATATACATTCCCTTATCATCAATAAACAATATCAGATGATCTCCAACTTAGAAAACTACTCCCAGCAGTTAAATAAAAATCTCCTCGAAATTGACCATTATGAACCAATTCTAAAATTTCTCCACAGCTATTTAAATGTACAGGTTATTCTTATCTTTAATGAAAATGATATAGCCAGCATTCCAAAAATAAAGAAAAAAACGACCTATCAAATGATGGCGGACATATACGAAGAGAAGCGGAAAATGGATAAAACCGTTCTTGGACAGCCGATTCAAGTGCTAGGTGAAAATTATGCAGAACTGCTCATTTGCAGCAACGGCAGGGAGTTGACTGATTTTGATTCACTGATCTTGGATCGAACGGCTACAGCATTGGCTCAGCATCTATTAAGGGAGATCTATATAGAAGAAAAGAAGATGTCGGAAGAAAGTAAATGGCTTACAAATTGGATTGAAGGTGAATATAGTGATGAAGCAATCCGGGAGAGGCTATCCTATATTGATCCGAAAATGCAGATGGATGGCGGAATCGTTTGCATATGCAAACAACACCCAAAGTATGATAAAGGTTCCACAAAGTTAGATGGAACCTATTTTAAGATAATGTTTAGAACAATTTTTGAACAGTACGGCTTTCAGATATTTTCCATGGAAGTGCATCAGCATCTTGTTTTTATTTTGGGTGATAGCCGTCCATCTGAAGATTGGAAATCAAGGGTTACAAGTGCGGTGGATCGAATCATGAAAATGGATGTAAGCGGGCGTAATCGTATGGGTCTGCTTTCCATTGGTTTTGGAAAGCATGTTCAAAGATTAAGTGAGATTTATAAAAGTTATGAAACGGCCCGTGAAACTTTGCTGCTTCAGGATACGTTGCCAGAGGATAGCAGGAGCATCTTTTATCAGGACTTACATATGCATCGCATGATTTCGCTCTTAAATAAGCATGGTAATCTAGAGGAAACGGTGTACGAATATTTAGGTCCTGTCATTGAATATGACAAGCAAAACAATGGTGAGTTAATGCCTACCTTAAAGACCTACCTAGCTTGTAACGGTTCTAAACAGGAAACGTCGAAACAGCTATTCATTGTCCGGCAAACGTTATATCATAGGCTTGAAAAATTGGAGAAACTGCTAGGTTCTGATTTTATGCGTTCAGATAAGCGTCTGGGCCTTGAATTCATGATTTTTGCATTGGACTTCTTACAATACAGCAGCAGGAAGATCAGAGGGAAATATGTAGACAAATATATTGGAAGATAAAAAATAAGTAAGACTGAAGGGTGTCCAGGGGACATCCTTTTTTGAATGCAAGGAAAGGGAGGCAGATGACAAGGTTAATGCTGACATCAAAATGGCCTATATAGCTTCTTGATGTCAGCATCTTTTATTAATATTCATCTTTTTTGGAAAGGCAGCGGTCACATTCCAAGAGGTAGGATTCAGCTTGTTCAATGATATGGGTGCCGCATTCCGTACATTGTTTAGGCGGCAATGTCCTGAAGAATTCCAAAGGGTTTTTAGTTTGCATGATGACTCCTCCTTATGATTTGGTTTAATCAGTCTTCGTGTTTGGAAAGGCAGTGATCACATTCCATTAGGTAAGATTCAGCTTGTTCAATGATATGGGTTCCGCACTCCGTACATTGTTTAGGCGGCAGTGTCCTGAAGAATTCCAAAGGGTTTTTGGTTTGCATGATGACTCCTCCTTTTTGATATGGTTTAATCAGTCTTCACGTTTGGAAAGGCAGTGGTCACATTCCATTAGGTAAGATTCAGCTTGTTCAGTGATATGGGTGCCGCATTCCGTACATTGTTTAGGCGGCAGTGTCCTGAAGAATTCCAGTGGATTTATCGTTTGCATGATGGTTCCTCCTTTTTGATTTGGTTTAATCAGTCTTCGCGTTTGGAAAGGCAGCGATCACATTCCATTAAGTAGGATTCAGCATGCTCAGTAATATGTTCACCGCACTCAGGGCAATGTTTTGCAGGGATATTGTTAAAAAACTCAATGGATTTTTTCATTTGCATGATGATTTCCTCCTTTTAATGGTAGATATATTTTCCGATCGCTTTATTCTTCACGTTTGGAAAGGCAGCGATCGCATTCCATCAGATAGGAATCTGAGTGGTCCACATGTGTTTCACCACATTCCGGGCAATGTTTAAATGAATCGATTATGAGTAAATCTGATTGATTTGCTTGCATGTCTCGCTCCCCCTCTTTATAGTACAGTTTTTGTTGTTTGCTTGTTGTTATAATACAGTATATACCCGAATTTGGAAAATGTATAGGTATTTTACAGAAAATTTGAAATTTTTTTCACTGATTGTCTAAAAACCTTATAGGTAAGGGAATCCTCATCTGTTTATTTTTGAATTTTTCTTCACGGCAAGTAGGAAATGGAAGAAATAACGCTTTTATAAAACGAAAAAACAAAGAGGGAGCGATACGGACAGACAATTTTCAGCTAGTTGTGATAGGCATTAATGTAACAGATGAGAAACAGGAAGATCAGTGATCAATGAAAGCCTGTTTCACAGTCGATGTAACATGTAAGAGCTTGTTCTAAAATGTCAGCAAAATTCAAGCGGCAGCGATTATGTGTAAGTTCCTGTCTGTGTGGTTTTAATACATCAGTAAAGAGGTAACTTGCTAGTAGAAGTACAAATAATGGGGGGAGCATATGTCTAAAGCAATGATTATCGTCAATCCATCTTCAGGCAAGGAAAAGGCAGGGAAGATTTTACCGAAAGCGGAAAAGGCACTTGGTGAAATTTTTGATGAGGTATGCGTTCGTAAAACGGAAGGAGAAGGGGATGCTACGGGTTTTGCTAAGGAGGCCTGTGCAGAAAGGTTCGATGCTGTCATTTCCATGGGTGGGGATGGAACGGTGAACGAGATAGTGAATGGTTTGGGCGAGCAGCAGCATCGGCCTACTTTTGGAATCGTTCCTCTAGGAACCATCAATGATTTCGCTAGATCTTTGGGAATACCACTGAATCCCAATGCTGCCATCGAGATATTGAAGGATATGCATATTAAGGAATCGGACATAGGGAAGATCAATGACCGTTACTTCATGAATGTATTGGCAGTAGGGGCAATCGCCGAGGCCACCTATAATGTTACCGTTGAACAAAAAACCCGTCTTGGGTCTTTTGCATATTTCATTGAAGGAGCAAAAGCGATCATTAAAAAGACTCCGTTTCCTTTAACGGTTGAACATGATCAGGGAAAGTGGATGGGCGAGGCTCATTTACTAATTGCAACAATGACTAACTCTGTCGGCGGTTTCGAACAACTAGCACCAGAGGCGGAAGTGAATGATGGAAAGCTGCACACATTCATCATTAAGGATTTATCTCTTCCTCTCATCGTCAAGATCATTCCCAGTTTGATTAGGGGGGAGATCATGGGGAATGACGAAGTTGAATATATTAAAACTTCCAAGCTCCATTTAACTACATCAGAGGAACTTGCAGTCAATATCGATGGAGATGAAGGCATTCTTCTTCCTTTCCAGGCAAATGTACTGCACAAACATCTTCGTCTCTTTGTCCCGGGAACTAAATAACTTGTTATGTGGGTTCATTGTCATTCATCATGTGGTAAAGCTGATTATGGGTTAGCCAATCAGCTTTTTTCTATGCGGTTACCCAAGGTTTATTGCTGGAGTTGATTTGTGATGTTCATCGTGCACAACGTAAGCTCCTTCGCTTTTATAAAAGGTATCATTATTCAGGAGGATTCAAGGTTAGAATAGTTAATGCATGAATGACTGGGTATAAATATGTTACGCTTATAGTTATGATTATAGATGAGAGAGGAAGTTTGATGTTTGTATGGAGTTTTTTCTTGTTATATTAGCACTTCTTATATTGATTGGAGTGTCTAATGTAATTAACCATTTTATACCCTTTATACCTGTACCATTAATACAAATAGCACTGGGTGTCATATTGGCACTTTTACCCCTGGGTATGCATGTTGAGATGGAGACGGAATTATTTTTGCTATTATTCATTGCACCCCTATTATTCAATGATGGCAAAAATGTACCACGAACAGCACTTTGGAAGTTGAGAGCACCCATTCTGATGCTTGCACTAGGCCTGGTATTCATAACGGTTTGGGCAGGCGGGTATTTAATTAATTGGATGATCCCTTCGATACCATTGCCGGCAGCGTTCGCTTTAGCAGCCATTTTGTCACCTACGGATGTAGTGGCCGTAAGCGCTTTGGCGAGTCGGGTCAAGTTACCGAAGAGCATCATGCACCTTCTCGAAGGCGAAGGGCTAATGAATGATGCCTCAGGTTTAGTTGCCTTTAAGTTTGCCGTTGCAGCTACAGTCACCGGTGTTTTCTCCTTAGTCGACGCAACCTTCAGTTTCATATGGATTGCAATTGGTGGGTTTGTAGGTGGAGCGATACTAGCTTTCATCATTATCAGGCTTCGTGTATTTCTTCGCCGCTTAGGGATGGAAGATGTCACGATGCATATGCTGATTCAAATCCTAACTCCTTTTATTATTTTCCTCGCTGTGGAACATTTCCACCTTTCTGGGATTTTGGCGGTCGTGGCTGGGGGAATTGTCCATGCCATTGAACGGGATCGGGAAATATCACCAACTGTAGAACTTCAAGTCGTTTCAAAGAGTACATGGTCCGTCATTTTATATGTATTGAATGGTCTTGTATTCGTTTTGCTTGGCTTGCAAATCCCAAGCGTTGCGAAAACTATTTTTCAAGATCCAGCATTCAATAATGGGCAAGTGATTCTTTATATCGTGATCATTACACTCTTCCTCTTCGCTTTACGATTCATTTGGCTTACGGCTGCTTGGTCGATTGGCTGGATGACGAAAAAAGCGGGAGCCCAAAAACCAGACTTCAAAGCTGCTGGAATCATTACCATTTCCGGTGTTCGAGGAGCTGTAACGTTAGCGGGTTCGTTCTCGATTCCATATGTGTTGGCAGATGGAAGTCCATTTCCTGAGCGTTCGTTGATCATTTTCATTGCTGCGGGTGTCATATTGCTGACACTGATTGTTGCGAGTGTATTTCTGCCAATCGTGGCACGGTCAGAAGAAGAGGAAGTGGTGGACAAGCAGGCTGACAAAACGAAAGCTGCTGCCATTCACTCACATCAAGCCGCTATTCGGGTGATTGAGTCCCAAATGACAGATGAAAACCGGGAAGCGGCTTTATCGATCATTTCCAGATACTGTACCAAGATCAATGAACTGTCCTATGTAGAACAGGAGAAAGAACCGGCTGCATTAAGGGAAGAAGAGAAGGATCTTCGCTTCAAGGCCCTTGAAGCAGAGCAAAGATTCCTGGATAAACTTATTAAGGATGAAAAAGTGGACCGGGAAACGGCGTATATATGCAAGGAATACATCCAGCGTATGGAAGGCGCCGTAACAAATCGACTGAAGTTCCGTTTTTTCAGGTCAGTAACGCTTTTCAGAAGAAGTATGCTAAGGGTTTTAAAATTATTTTTCCCTAATAAAAGTGAAATAAGAAAAATCAATCTTGAGAGATTGGAAAAGGTCAGGGATCTTAAAATCAGGATGTATAAAGCTGCCATCCAAGAGATACAAGCCGGGATTACGTCTGATAATCATAAGACATCCTCGATGATCATAGACGAGTATAAAGTGTTGATTTTAAAATGCAAACGTGAAAATAGAGGCCGTACCCCGAGTAAAATGGTCGAATATGAAAGAGAGCTGTTCTATAAAGCGATCCAGGCAGAACGGGACGAAGTGCAGGATATGTTTGAAAAACGACAAATCTCCCGTGATGTTGCCAACATACTCCGCCAGCAAATCAATTTACGGGAAGCACTGACAATCAATGAAAATACACACTGATTAACAGAAGGAGCACTGCCGATATATTGGGCAGTGCTCCTTCCGGTTTGTGAAGGGATATCGGACCGGGTATCGAATTTTTAATGTATCCAATAATTGATGAAAGGGGCTGTACTTAATGGAAAAGGAAATCGAGACCATCACCTTAACGCCATATTTACCGGAACATCTTCACCAGCTTTCCCAGTTTTATTTACCGGGTACACAAACCCCTTTTTCAGCTTTGCCGGAAGAGTCACTGGAATATTGCCGGGAAGATTGCGACAGGAACCCTATTGTAATATTGGCCGATGGTATCCCTGTTGGCTTTTTCGTTTTACACATTGGCGAAAACATCGCCCCTTTCACCATCGATGAAAAAGCGATATTACTTCGTGGATTTCTTGTTGATCAAAAGCATCAGGGCAAAGGGATTGCGAAGAAAGCCTTGCAAATCCTTCCGGAATTCGCAAAAGGGGTTTTTCCAAACAAGGATTCGATCATCCTGGCAGTGGACGTCATGAACGTGATTGCAAAAATGCTTTATGAGAAATCGGGGTTTCAGGATACAGGGATTCAGAAGGAAGGCAGAAGCGGGTTGATGGAGATAATGGAATGCAGATTAGATACGCTAAACAAGGATATGGAATAAGAAATATTGTTGGCTTGTAGACTTTTCCAAAAGGGGAGGTCTTTTTTTGTCCAATTTGTTACAGGTTTCATTATTAAACCCGTGATTTAGAAGGGCTGCTTTTAATAATCCCGCTGCCTTATGGTACACTTTACTTAATGCAAAATTCGTTAATCGAGGTGTAGTCCTAATGAAAACAGTCGTAGTCGTAGGTGGGGGCATTACCGGTTTATCAACCATGTATTATTTACAAAAAACAGTTAAAGCGAGGAGTCTCTCGGTACGATTGATATTAATAGAAGGAAATGAAGAGCTTGGCGGTAAAATAAGGACTGTGCACGAAGGTCCTTTTAAAATTGAAGCGGGTGCCGATTCGATTGTCGCCAGGAAACAAAATATACAACCATTCCTTAAGGAATTGAACCTGGAGGATCAAGTTGTCTATAATGCAACGGGAAAATCATTCATCCATACAGACGGGATGCTGAAGGGAATCCCCGAAGATGCCCTATTCGGAATACCAATGAGCCTGGAGTCGCTGGCGAAAAGTGATCTGGTTTCAGCCCAAGGAAAGGTCGACGCCTTAAAGGATTTCTATACAAAAAATGAGACGTTTACCAAAAATGACTCCATCGGTTTATTTCTTGAAAGCTTCTTAGGCAAGGAATTGGTGCAAAAACAGATATCGCCTGTCCTTTCGGGTGTTTACTCAGGAAAATTAAATAAATTGACCATTGCCAAAACACTGCCAGAGATGCTGGATTATAAAAATCAATATGGCAGTATAATACGAGGTCTATCGGAAAATAAGCAGAAATACCAAAGCAAGGGAAATAAGAAGTTCCTTTCGTTTAAAAATGGCTTATCAACATTGGTTGAACGAATTGAGGAAAGCCTCGATATGGTCGAGATTTTAAAAGGGGTCCGTGTAGCTGGAATTGGAAGAAATGCTGAGGGTTATATCATTTCATTGGCAAACGGTGAAACGCTCGAAACGGACTTTATCGTGTTGAGTACACCGCATACTGTTGCCCAGAAATTATTGGCGGATCGGGAGTTGGATGAGGACTTCGACGGCTTGATCAATAGTTCGATGATTAGCGTTTATCTTGGATTCGATATCCCGGACAGCATGCTTCCTAAAGACGGGACAGGTTTCATTGCAGGTGATAATAGTGATTTGATCTGCAATGCATGTACCTGGACTAGCCGGAAATGGGAGCATACTTCTGAAAACAGTCAGCTTTTGGTAAGGCTTTTTTATAAAAGCTCAAGTCCGGACTATGAACGATTACGGTCACTTACAAACCAGGAATTAATCTCCGTGGCTTTATGCGACATTGAAAACAGCCTAAGTATTTCTGGGGATCCAATTACGAGTGAAGTGACGAAATGGCATGAAAATATGCCGAACTACCATATTAAACATCCTCAAATCGTTCAATCCTTGGAGGCGAAAATCTCCAAGAATTATCCGAATGTTTTACTTGCGGGCTGTTCATACAATGGTGTCGGAATCCCGGACTGCATTGCAGATGGGGAAAAGAAAGCACAAGAAATATGTCTGAAGTTGTAAAAGGGGGACTGCCAGGTGGCGGTCCTTTTTTATCATGACTGGATATTCCGTTTGAAGTTTCCGGCATTTCATGTATAATGATATTCGTAAAATTAAACTGAAAGTTTACTTATATAAAACTTTATCTACTATGGGTTTACTATAAGTAAACCGATTGAGGGAAATTGTGATGCAAATTGGAAAAAAAATAAAGAACCTTCGCTTGAAAAAAGGATTGACCCAGGAAGAATTGGGGGAAAGAACGGATTTAAGCAAAGGATATATTTCACAGTTGGAAAGGGACCTTAGTTCCCCTTCAATTGAAACTCTTTTCAATATTTTAGAAGTGCTTGGCTGTACACCGAAGCAGTTCTTCGATGAAGAGGATCAGGTCCAAAAAGTAGTGTATGAAGAAGAGGCACAAACGTTTTTCATCGATGAAGAACGCGGTTATCAAATCCAGTGGCTCGTGCCTGAATCGAATGAGAAGGAAATGGAACCTATTCGACTGACTCTCCAGGAAAAGGGGGAGTTCAAACAATTTGAACCATCCTTGTCGGAAACATTCGGTTATGTATTAAGCGGAAGAGTCATTGTAAAGCTTGGTAAACATATGTATTTCGTCAAGGCAGGGGAATCGATTTATTTTCATGCTTCAGATGAACATCAAATCATCAATGATTTTGTAGGTCCTTCCGAGTTATTACTCGTGGTGACGGAATCATACTTATAGAATTCAAAAAAATGCAATCGCTGAAGATTGATGAGTAAGGGAATGGAGAGAGGGAAGAAGCTATGGCAAACGGGAATATAATACGCTTCGATCAGGTTACGAAGCAATTCGATGATGATACGGTAGTTCTCGATAATGTTAGTTTTGAAATCGAGAGAGGGAAGTTTTATACGCTCTTGGGTCCTTCCGGATGCGGGAAGACTACGATCCTTCGTTTAATTGCCGGATTTACGGAAGCCTCCAAAGGTGATATTTACTTTGAAGGAAAAAAGATCAATGATGTGCCAGCCAATAAAAGGCAAGTGAATACGGTATTTCAAGATTATGCACTTTTTCCGCATTTAAATGTGTTTGAAAATGTAGCATTTGGTCTTCGGATCAAAAAAATGAAAAACTCGGAAGTTGAAATAAAGGTGAAGGAAGCCCTCAGCTTTGTTAATTTGGAGGGTTATGAAAAGCGGGAGATAAGGGAAATGTCCGGCGGTCAGCGGCAACGGGTGGCGATTGCCAGGGCAATCGTTAATGAACCGGAAGTCATCCTTCTTGATGAACCGCTATCTGCCCTCGATTTGAAATTGCGTACAGAAATGCAATATGAATTGCGGGAGCTGCAACAGAGGCTTGGAATCACGTTTATCTTCGTCACTCATGACCAAGAGGAAGCATTAGCGATGTCAGATGAGATTTTTGTCCTTAACAAAGGGAAAATTCAGCAAACCGGGACCCCTACGGATATTTATGATGAACCTCTGAATCGATTCGTTGCCGATTTCATCGGCGAGTCCAATATTGTAAAAGGAAAAATGATTGAAGATTACCTCGTGGAATTCGTCGGCAGACAGTTCGAATGTGTCGACCAAGGATTGAACAGTAATGAGGCGGTCGATATTGTCATCCGCCCGGAAGATTTAGAGATTACTTCCGTCAATCGCGGGAAACTGCAAGTTCGTGTGGATTCCCAGCTATTTCGCGGAGTTCATTATGAAATCAGCTGTTATGACCATGATGGAAATGAATGGCTTGTCCAATCTACGAGAAAAGTGGCAGTTGGAGATGAAATAGGTCTGTATTTCGATCCGGAATCTATCCATGTCATGCGATTGGGTGAAACTGAAGAGGAATTCGATAAGCGTCTGGAAGCGTATCATGATGGGGAAAGTCATGAAGAATAAAATATCCCGGAATATTTACTTCATACCCTATGTCTTATGGATTGCTTTATTCGTGATTGCACCCATTTTGTTGATCCTTTACTATTCCTTTTTTGATATTGAAGGCAATCTATCTTTGATTAACTATCAAAAGTTCTTTACGCCAGTATATTTAAAAATGACTTTAAGCTCATTTTGGTATGCGTTCCTGATTACGGGGATATCCCTTTTAGTCGCTTATCCGACGGCATATTTGTTAACGAAAACCAAGCATAAGCAGTTGTGGCTTTTGCTGATTATCGTGCCTTCCTGGATCAATTTACTTTTGAAGGCTTATGCCTTCATTGGGATCTTTGGCACGTACGGTGTGGCGAATGGTTTTCTGGAGGCAGTAGGAATTGGAAAGCAGCAGATTCTCTTTACCGATTTCAGTTTCATATTCGTTTCAGTTTATATTTTCATCCCGTTCATGATCTTACCGATATTCAATGCGCTTGATAAAATGAATCCAACCCTTCTGGATGCGGCCAATGACTTGGGGGCGTCAAGATGGATGACATTCCGCCGAGTCATTTTTCCATTGACGATAGATGGTGTAAAGACAGGATGCCAGGTAGTCTTCATCCCGGCACTTTCATTGTTCATGCTTACAAGACTGATTGCCGGTAATCGCGTCATTACGCTAGGTACGGCTATCGAGCAGCACTTCCTTGTAACACAGGATTGGGGAATGGGTTCCACAATTGCGGTATTTTTGATTATTATAATGTTCCTGATTATGTTTGTAACGGGTAACCGAAAGCAGGGTGTGTAAATTGGGCTATAAATTATCACCACTATCAAAAGCGTTTCTCGTTTTGATTTTTCTCATACTCTATGCACCGATTTTCTTTTTAGTCTTTTACTCTTTTAACAACGGCGGAACGATGTATGACTTTAAAGGGTTCACGATGGAGTGGTACAAGGAGTTGTTCCAAGATACAAGATTGTTGATCATTGTATTGAATACACTTGTGATTGCTTTATTATCTGCCCTGATTGCAACGATCATCGGGGTGATAGGGGCAATTGGAATTCGTTCCTTTGCGAGCAGCAAAGCTAAGAATACGGTATTGTCATTGAATAATGTATTGATTGTCAGTCCCGATGTGATCATTGGTGCTTCCTTCCTGATTTTATTCACGATGGCCGGGATCAAGCTTGGATTCTACTCGGTACTGTTGTCGCATATTGCCTTCAGTATCCCGATCGTTGTGCTGCTGGTCCTTCCGAAACTTCAGGAAATGAGCCCTACTTTAATTGATGCGGCACGGGATTTAGGGGCAAGCCGGTGGGATGTATTAACGAAGGTCATCCTTCCATACATCCTGCCTGGTATCTTTGCTGGTTTTTTTATGGCATTGACTTATTCACTTGATGATTTTGCGGTTACTTTCTTTGTGACCGGTAATGGCTTCTCCACTCTTTCTGTGGAAATCTATTCATTGGCACGCCGTGGAATTTCATTGAATATCAATGCACTGTCGACACTGCTGTTCGTCGTGACACTGCTGTTAGTTGTCGTTTATTACTTTATAACTCAACGTGTAAGGCAAACGGGAATGGGGGGTAAACGATGAAAAGGCTTGTCCAAATGTTTTTGATCATCTCCCTCGTATCGGCTTTGCTTCTATATGCGATTTCAAGATTGAATTCATCACAGGGATTTACGAGCAGCAATACGCTTACCATCTATAATTGGGGCGATTACATCGATACCGATCTAATCGAACGTTTTGAAGAAGAGACGGGCATAAAGGTCATTTATGAGACATTTGATTCGAATGAGGCCATGATGACAAAGATCGAACAAGGCGGTACGACTTATGATATTGCCATTCCGTCTGAGTATATGATCGATAAGATGAGGCAAGAAGACTTGCTTGTTCCCTTGGATCATTCCAAGCTTCCGAATTTGAAAAATATCGATGAGCGATTCATCGATCTGCCATTCGATCCGGAGAATAAATATTCCGTGCCGTATTTCTGGGGAACGGTTGGAATTGTTTACAATTCCAAGATGCTCGGTGGAAAGGAAATAACGGCCTGGGCGGATTTATGGGATACAGATTTAAAAAATGAAATCCTTTTGACGGATGGGGCCAGAGAAGTGATGGGCATGGGCCTGAACTCTTTGAATTATTCCTTGAATGATACAGATGAAGAACACCTTCAAGAGGCAAAATCCAAACTTGATGCCCTCACCCCGAATATTAAAGCGATAGTCGGAGATGAAAGCCGCATGCTATTGGAAGCCCAGGAAGCGGCGATTGGTCTTGTTTGGTCGGGAGTTGCTTCTGAAATCATGGCTGAAAATGAAGATCTCCAATACGTTGTTCCAAAAGAGGGGTCCAATTTATGGTTTGATAATATGGTCATCCCGAAAACAACGAAAAATGTCGATGCGGCTCACCAGTTCATCAACTTCATGCTGGACCCGGAAGTTGCGGCACAAAATGCTGAATATGTAAGTTACTCGACACCTAATAAAGAAGCACTGAAATATATGCCTGAAGAAGTGGTGAAGGATGAACGTTTCTATCCATCACCTGAACTGACGAAGAAACTGGAAGTGTACGAAAACCTTGGGAAGAAAAACTTGGCCCATTACAATGAACTCTTCCTTGAATTCAAGATGCATCGTAAATAACAAAAGAAAAAAAGCATGGTGTAGGAATTCCCTCCGTACACCATGCTTTTTCGTTGTAAGTTCGTCACACCTGTTTGATCAGATCCTAATGTTTCAGTAATTTTTTTGAATCACCATATTTCTTTGCTGTTTCCATCATTCATGCTTCAAGCGCCTCGCTTATCTTGCTTTTATCATCAGCTTCTTTTACTTTCCTGTAATGGTTCCGAATCAATCTGCCACATTGAGATGGAATAATACCTTTAGGATGGAATGGCCCTTACCCAGCTTTATCTTTTTCTTCGCTTTTTGATAGCCTTTTGAACGGACTATCAGGATATACTTTCCTTGCGGCACATCTTTAAAATGGCAGATTCCTTTTTTGTTTGTTTTTTTGGAACTGATTCGCATTCCGTTACTCGTGAGCAGCTCGACTTTAGCCCCCTTAATCGGCTTCTTCGTTGTCTCATCATATACTTTACCTGTAATAACCCTTTTGGAAATGCTCAGAGGTACTAACTGGAAATCAAGGATAAGTTTTTCCCCTGATACAAGGGCAGATGTTTGTGAATGGTATTCAGGTGCAGATGCATGAACAGCGAATCGGCCCTCCGGCAAGTTTTTGATTTTATATTTTCCTTTGTTATCAGTATATGTTGATGCGATTTTTTCTCCGGATTCATTAAATACTTCAATCAGCGCATTGCAAATCTTACTTTTATTATCAGCGTCTTTTACTTTTCCTTTAATGGTTCCGAAATAATCCGTCGCATTGAGATAGAAGTTTACCTCTAGAATGGAATGGCCATTACGCAGATTCACCTTTTTCTTTTCTTTTTGATAGCCTTTTGAGCGAACGATGAGGATATACTTTCCTTGCGGCAGATCTTTAAAATGATAGCTGCCTTTTTGGTTTGTTTTTTGGGAAGTGATCAGCTTTCCGTTACATGTGAGCAGTTCGACTTTAGCTCCCTTAATCGGCTTCTTCGTTGACTTATCATATACTTTTCCTATGATGACCCCTTTGGAGATCTTCAGCGGTTTCAGCTGGAAATCAAGAACAAGGTTTTCCCCTGGTTCAAGGGTGACGGTAACTGTCTCGGTAAGGTATCCCTTTGCACTTACGCGAACGGTGTACGTTCCTGGGACGAGTGCCGTGATGATATATTTCCCATTTTCATCGGTTTTGCCGAATACATTCAATTTGACAGCTTGATTGAATGCAGAAATCAAAGCGCAAGGAATCGGCTTTCCATTCTTTTTGTCTGTTACTGTGCCGCTTAAGCTTGCTAGAGCCATTGTGAGAAGGAGTGTTACATTCGTCGTTTCCCCGGCGGTTACAACGGCTTCCGTACTGCCGGTAATATATAATGAAGCAGAGGCCCTAACTGTATATCTGCCAGGTAACAGGCCCTGAACCTCAAAGAATCCCGACGAATCCGTGGATACTGCTGCAACAAGGACACCTTGACTATTCAGGATTTCAACTCGTGCACCTGAAATTGGCAGGTTGTTTTTAGCATTCCTTACCTGGCCTCGGATAGATCCCAATCCAGAAGCTCTGATCAGCGAGATGTTTGCATTTAAATCGGACTCACCAGCTTCAAGTGTCAGTGTTAGCTGAGCTTCGAGGTAGCCTTCTGCACTTGCGGAAATGTTATAAGTGTCTGGCTCCAGTCCTTCGAAGTAATATTGTCCATTACTGTCTGTAAATGTAAATCCGATAAGCTCACCGCGACTATTATTCAGGTCAATTCTAGCGCCTGTAATAGGTGCTCCGGAAATGCTGTCCGTGACCGTTCCCGCAATCACGCTTGATGACTCCGGCACGCGTCTAAGCTCTAAATTAAGGACGTTTTCCCCAGCGCCAAGGTCTGCAGACACTGTCTCAGAGAGGTATCCAGGTGCTGACGCACGAACCGTAAAGATTCCCTGAGGCATGCCTTGAATGAGATATTCCCCGTTTTGATCAGTGAGTCCAAAGGCGATGGATACTCCGAATTCATCAAATACTTCAACTAATGCACCTACAATCGGCTGCCTTGTTTCTTCATCAATTACCGTCCCGGTTAAGTCAGCAGGGTTCCCTAATAAAGCAAAGTTAACAGCAGCAATGTCGTCCGGATTTAGAGAAATGGTTTGGGTTTGTGCCTGGAAGTTCGGATTCAAGGCAACCACTTGGTACGTTCCGGGGACAAGATTAGGGACGATGTAGCGACCAATATCGTCCGTTTGCGTCGTAACGACCACTACACCTGAGGAGTTAATAACCCGTATTCTTGTGTCGGGCAGCGGTGCCCCCGTTGCCAGGCTGGTAATCAATCCCTGAATGGATGCTGTCTGCTGCAGAAGCAGGAAGTTAAACGAGACGGTCTGACCTGAAAAGACGATTGCGCTAAGTCCTTGTGCCCCGTAACCTGCTGCATTTGCAACAATGGATACTTCGCCTTGAGTGACTCCCTGAATGTTAAAGCGTCCGTTGTTATCGGTTAGGACGGTTGCGAAAATGGGTCCAGATGGACTTTGATAGCGTAAGGTAACGGCTGCACCCTGTATTGGTGATCGTGTTTGTGCATTAAGAACGGTTCCGTTCACAACACCAAACGTATCCTCCAGCTGAACATTCAGTTGAGTGGTTTGACCGGCAGTTATGACTGATCCGGCGGTCAGTCTTTCAAATCCGGAAGCATTGAAATCAGCACGATAGGTTCCCGGTGTCAGTCCTTCAATCCTGTATTGGCCGAAACTGTCTGTCAGGACACTTGCTGTAAGTCCATTGGTAAGATCATAGATTTGAACGGCGGCACCAGGTATTGGAATCAAGTTTCGGTCTGTCACGGTCCCTATCAGGAATCCAGGGTTCGGACTAAGGGCAAGTGTTGTTTGAGTCGCAGTATTCGCTTGAAGTAAAACGACCTTAGAATCATTTCCGAAATTTGGAGCGGTTGCTGATACGATCACTGTGCCAGGCAGCAGGTTGGAAATTGTGAACGAACCATCCGCTCCGCTGGCTGCAATGGCCAGAACCTGACCATCGGTCGTGGATGCAATAACAATTGCCCCTTGAACTGGACCGCCAGTCGCATTATTCGTGATAACCCCCGTAATCGTTGCTGGACCAGTCTGTAATAGAATGGTTACGTTTGTTGTAGTGTCAGCAGTAACGACCGCCCCAATCACCCCTGTTACAAATCCATTTGCAGATGCTGTGATGACATAGCTTCCAGGAGGAACCTGCGGGAAGACAAAACTGCCGTCTGAATGGGCTATTGCGGTAAAGATGAGTATTCCATTTTCGTCAAATAGAGAGACTGATACGGCAGTACCTACAAAAGGCTGCGCGAGATTATCAAGGACCACTCCTGCAAGTGAGCCGAAGATGCCTGTAAGGGAAACATTTGCTGTGGTCGTTGTGTCGGACTGAACGATAGCTCCAACTGTTCGTACTGCAAATCCTTGAGCCGTCACTGTAACGGTGTAGGATCCAGGCGGCAGATTTCCAATTGTGTACTGACCGTCAGGATCGGTTACAGCTGTCGCAATGATGATGCCTCCAGCGCCTGCTATCCGAACAGTAATGACTCCACCTGTCACAGTATTTCCAAAAGCATCCGTTATGCTACCTGTAATGGATCCAGGGTTTGCTGCCAAGGCAAAGTTGACTTCGGTCCTTTGTTCTCCAGTTGCAAGCGTTACTCCTGAAAGAACCGATTGGAAATTTTCTGCCGAACCTACTAGGGTAAAGTTCCCAGATGGAAGGTTGCCGATAAAATAAGTCCCATCCGGTCCTGTTTCAGCAAAACCAATAACCGTTTCATTCTGATCCAGCACTTTGACGGAGGCGTTGTTTATAGGCGTACCGAAAGCATCTGTCACAATCCCTGAAAGTGACGCAGGATTTGGCTGGAGGAATAGTGCGGCCTGTGTCTGCTGATTGGAAACCACCGTAGCGCCGGCTGATGCACTTGAGTAATTGAATTCTGCAGCAGTTACGAGGTAGCTGCCTGGCTCGAGCCCATTAAACGTATATGATCCCTGTTGATCAGTAACAGCAAACGCAATTGGTACCAAGCTCTGGCTAGGGTAAAGCTGGACCACTGCTCCAGGCACAGGCTGAGTTGTAACTGCATCCCGGACAACTCCGCTGATGGACCCCGGACTTGCAAGCAGGGTGAAGTTTACCTCCGTTGATTGCCCGGGCTGAACGGCAAATCCAGCTGTTGCTGACTGGAAATTTTGCTGAATGACAGAGAGAATATAGCTTCCTGCTGTAAATCCTGTAATCAAGTAATTTCCGTTAACATCTGTCTGAACCCTTCTGACAAGAGCGCCTTGTAAGTCAAATAACTGAACTAACGTGCCCGATATGCCAGCCCCTGCTTCGTCTGTCACTTGACCTTGAACAGCGCCAGGGAGAGTGGCCAGCGTTGCATTGACTGCTTCCGTTTCGCCCGGATCAAGTCCGACCGTAGCTATTTCAGAACCAAAGGAAGGGGCACCGCTGAAAATGACGCTATAGGATCCTGGAGCCAGGCCTGTTACTTGATAAAAACCATTGCTGTCTGTCAATGTTGTGGCAATGATTGGCCCTGCAGGACTCAAAGCGCGGATAATCACACTTGCGCTTGGGATTGGTGCGCTGCCTTCTGGATTCGTTACACGGCCTTGAATAACACCTGGATTGGGTGTTAAATCAATAGCTAAAACCGTGTCAGCATTAGGGTTGATTTTAAATCCCCTAAGCTCGCTGCCGAAATTATTAGCATTGATGATTGCGGTATATTGGCCTGGTGCAAGATTCGGGAAAGAGAAGTTTCCTTGAACATCCGTTACAATCGTTGTAATCAGTGTTCGATTTTCATCAAAAACCTGGAGAATTGCCCCTGCAATCGGAGCTGCATTTGCAGCGTTTGTCACTTGGCCCAGAACGCGGCCTGTAATTTGCTCTAAGGATAGAATCGTGTTCGTGACTTCTCCCGCATTTAAAATGACAGATAAAGCTTCATTTCCGAAACCCTGAGCCTGGGCAGAGAGTGTATATGTTCCAGGAGGCAAAGTAGGGAAGGAGAACGCCCCTTGTTCGCCGCTGAAGCTAGTTGCAATAATCACGCCGTTTGTTCTGGTTACAGTCAGGAAGGCGCCTGGAATTCCTGATCCTGTTACAGAATTAACGACTGTACCGGATAACGTGGCAGGAGAGCTGGCCAAATTGACCGTTGTTGCTGTTTCCTGATTTGCAAAAACGATGGAACTGACCGTATTCGCTCCATATCCAGGTGCTGAGGCGTTTACAAGATACGTTCCTGGAAGTAGACCCAATACAAGGAATGTGCCGTCAGCCTGTGCAGTTAAAGCTTCAATTAAAACAAGATTTTCATTAAAGATTTTCACAAGAATATTCTGTCCGGTAATTTGCTGCCCCTGTTCGTCAAGAACAATTCCACTAATGCTTCCGGTTAGCGGAGAAAGAGCTGCATTCAATTGGATCGTTGCATCCGATACAATTTGCACACCAATAATGGTAATCCCATATCCTTCTGCAGTGAAGACTGTACTGTACTGGCCTGGTGCAAGATTTTGGATGGTGTAGCTCCCATCTGTGTTTGTATAGCTGGAAGCCACAATGATCCCAGATGTATTTCGAACAACAACACTTGCTCCGGCGAGAGGATTACCGGTAGTTACTTCCGTTACAGTGCCGGTAAGTGAACCGGGATTTGCAGCAAGTGAAAAGTCTATGCCTGTTTGAACTTCCCCTGGTGAAAGGGTGATGGCTGCAATGGAAGTGCTGAATCCGCTAGCCGTAACAATGATATTGAGCGTAAAAGGCGGAAGACCAGAAATGGTGTAGGTTCCATCTTCACTAGTGATACCAGTACCAAGAACCGTTTCATTTCCATTCAACAATCTGACTGTCGCATTTGCAATCGGTGTACCATTAAGATCAGTTACAGTTCCCGAAACCGTAGCTGGATTTGGGGTAAGAGCCAGGTTGGAAGTTGCTTGTGCGTTAGCGAAAACCGTTGCCCCTACCGTGCTTCTGCCAAAGTTTGATAAATCAGCCGTAACCGTGTAGATGCCCGGTCTTATCCCGTTGAACGTGTATTGACCCAAAGAATCAGTCACCGCACTCGCTATTGGCTGAAGACCTTGAGACGGGAAGAGCTGAACAAAAGAGCCTGCAAGAGGAAGACCAGTCTGGCTGCTCGTGACAATTCCCGTAATGGACCCCGGATTCGGATATAGCTGGATATTCAGTGTTGCTGTCTGACCGGAAACGATGGCTGCCCCAACCGTTTGCTGCTGATATTCGGTGTTTATGGCTGTAATCGTATAGGCGCCTGGCGGCAGATTTTGGACACTGTACCTGCCACCTGAATCGGTTTGGCCTACAGATGTCAGCACACCATTTACATCAACGACACGGATCAGTGTATTAACTAAAGGAAGCTGAGTCTCAGCATTTGTGACAATTCCTTGGATTGTTCCCGGGTTTGGAGGCAGTGCAAGTTGAATAACAGATGTCTCTCCGGACGAAACGGTTGTAGAACCCGCCTGTGTTCCAAAACCAGGATAACTCGCAAGGACGGTATAAGACCCAGGTGCAAGGTTCGGAATGGTAAAAGCACCATTTCCATCTGTCGCTGAGCTTGCCGCAACAGGGCCCGTCGGTGAAAATTGCCTTATCGTGATGCTTACTCCGCTAAGCGGCAGTCCGGTTTGCTGATTGATGATGGTTCCAGAAATCCTTCCCGGGTTCGGAATGAGATCAAAGTCCAGTAAGGTTTGAACATTGGCTGCGATTTCTGTTTCCTGGACCACTGTTCCTAAACCGGAAGCGGATGCCACAACTCTGACGTTGCCAGGTGCAAGATTATTCACTAAATACCGGCCATTCTGATCGGTTACAACAGTTGCTGCAAGTGCTCTTGTAAAATCAAACACCTGAACCGTCGCTCCAGATACTGTATCTCCTGTCAGTGCATTTCTTACGGTCCCGGTTAAGGAACCTGCAACAGGGGAAAGAGCAAGTGTGACACTATTGACCGCTCCAGGTCCAAGCTGAACAGATACCGATGTTGTACCGAAGCCAGGCTTTGTAGCTGCTGCCGATACATTAACCGTATTGGGAGGCAGGTTTTGGATGGTAAATTGCCCGTTTTGATCGCTTATCGCATTTCCTGCGATGAGTCCATTCAGGTCAGTTACGGTTATGATGACACCTGAAAGGGGTGCCGACGTATCCTTGTTTATTACCAGACCAGTGATAGTGGCCGGATTAGGTGTAAGGACAACAGGAAGTGAAGTTGTCTGGTTAGCTGTAATATTCACACTGGCAACTGCGGTCGCATAGTTAGGAGCCGTAATTTTAACAAGGTATGTTCCAGGGGCAAGATCGATAATGGTAAAAGTGCCGTCAGAATCTGCAAGCAGTGTTTTTATAAGAATGCCGTTAATATCGAATATTTGAACAGCAATGTTTGATCCTGTGACAGGATTTCCCGAAGCATCTGTCAGAGTGCCGGCAACCATTCCTGTTTCCGGGGGCAAAGCAATATTTGCTGTGGCCGTCACATTTGCAGAAACAATGGCGCCAACTGTAATGGCTCCAAAACCTAGAGCTGTTCCGACAATAGAATAGGAACCAGGTGCAAGGCCTCTGATCAAATATTTGCCCGCAGCATCAGTTGTATCGGAAGCAATGATGACACTTGTGCCGCCTACTGTGCGGACAACTGCAATGGCCCCGACAATCGGTTCTCCTGTGTTTGCATTTGTGATCTGGCCGCTGATGCTTCCAAATAGCGGAGTAAGTTCAATATTAACGTTTGGTATTAACTGCCCAGGTGTGACAGTAACAGCTGTAAGAGCTGCAGCGAAATCAGGAGCGGATGCGATAATCGTTAGCGTTCCAGCAGACAGGTTACCAATCGCATAATTACCATTTTCATCTGTGATTGCTGTTCCGAGAACCGTCTCATTTTGATCCAGAACTCTTATCGTTGCATTTGTCAGCGGAGTGCCGCCTGGTCCGGTAATGGTTCCAGTGATCGTGGCCGGATTAGGAGCAAGCTGGATGATGATATTCGTTGTTTGATCAGCGAATATGACCGCACCAGCCCCTCGTCTTGAATAATTGGATGCTGAAGCCACGATGTTATACTCCCCAGGAGCAAGCCCAGTCACTGAAAATTGACCGTTTTGATCTGTCACGGTTTGAGTTATTGCCGTTACTCCCTGAGAAGGGAACACTAGCACAACAGCTTCAGCAATCGGCCCGCCGGAGAATAGGTCCGTTACAGTGCCTGTTAGTACTCCTGGATTTGGAGAAAGGAACACATCCACTTCCGTGACTTGTGCAGGTAAAATATCAAAGCCGATTACCAGATTTTGATAGCTTTCATTCAAGACGAAGAGCGTATAGGAGTCCGCAGGCAGCCCTTCAATCACGTAAAAGCCTGATCCATCTGTTAGTGCCTCATCCACAAGCGTGCCGTCCCGGCGAATGACCCGCACAGTTGATCCGGGAAGCGGGACATTTCCATCTGTGCTGCGTACGGTTCCCTGAATTGTACCAGGCGTTGGGGTAAGGCCAATCAACACATCGGTCACTTCGTTGGCAAAAACGACAGAAGATGCTGCCTGTGTTCCAAACGCCGCGGCATGTGCAACAACTGTATATGAACCCGGCGGCAAACCGGAAACAAGAAATGTCCCTTGGGCATCCGTCACAGCCGTTCCCGCTACTGGACCGGCAGGGGAGAACTGGCGGATGGTGATAGCGGCACCAGAAATAGGAACGGATGTCTGCTGATTGATAATCGTCCCTGATATCGTTCCTGGCAAAGTGGCAAGGGATACCGTTATTTGTTGTGTTTCTCCAGGATTCAGATTTACGGTTTGGACATCCAGAGCAAATCCAGGCTGTGAAACAGCAATTTCAACATTGCCAGGAGGCAAATTAGTGAGCTGGAAATTTCCGTTTACGTCTGTAACAGTAGAGGCAATAAGCTGACCATTTACAGATGACGTCACGAAAGCCCCTTGAAGAGGTGTATTCATTCCCTGGATCAGCACTTGCCCGATCACCGATGCAGGGTTAGGGGCGAGCTGAATATCAAGTGCTGTTGTCTGATTGGCTTCTACCACTGTTGTAACGGTACTAGCTGAATAGCTTGGCGCTTCTGCAACAAGATTGTATGTTCCAGGTGCAAGGTCCAGAATTCCGTATGTTCCATCAGACTGCGCTGTCACGGATCTGATGAGTATGCCATTACTATCAAACACTCGAATAAACACATTTCCGCCTGTGATTGGATTGCCATTCCCATCCCGGATGTTTCCTGAAATGCTTCCTGTGTCTGCTAGCAGGACGAAATTGGCCGCCGCTGACTGGTTGCTTGCTACAGTAATTGTTTGTGTTTGTTGAGCAAAACCTGATTTCGTTCCTGTTACGGAATAAACTCCAGGAGCAAGATTTTGCGCCAGGTAATTCCCGAATTGATCTGTATTTACCGACTGAACAACAGCGCCGCTGTTTCCCTGAAGACTTCTAATGGCCACTGTCGCTCCGGCAATCGGTGCTGCAGTCGAGGAGTTCGTCACCTGGCCGGTGATTGAACCCGGATTTGCCTGCAAGGCAAGATTGATTCCTGTCAATTCCTGAGCAGCCACAACCGTAACTCCTTGAAGAGCTGTACCGAAATTAGGAGCAGATGCAACAACCGTGTAGGTTCCGGGAGCAAGATTACCAATCGAATAATTTCCATTTAAATCTGTGGCACCGGTGCCGACCACATTTTGATTTTGATCCAAAACACGTACAGTGGCATTCGGGATTTTATTTCCGGATATATCCGTGACTTGCCCGGAAATGACTGCCGGAAGAGGCGTCAGCTGTATGGCCACGGATGTCGTACCGTCAGCGATTACTACTGCCCCGACTGTGACAGACCCAAAATTGGATGCGGTGGCCACCACGCTGTAGTCACCCGGTTCAAGACCAACAATTGTAAAAGTTCCGTTTTGGCCTGTAACAGCTTCTGCGACAGGGATAATGCTTTCTGACAGGAAAACCTGAACGGCTGCACCCAAGATTGGCAGTCCTTGCTGAACGCTGGAAACAGTACCTACAATAAATCCAGGATTAGGGCTCAGCGATGCATTTAATGTCACCGTCTGATTAGATTCAACAGTAAATCCAAGTGTTTGGCGCTGAAACCTTTCATTTATGACCACAAGTGAATATGTTCCAGTATCCAGCCCTTCTATACGATAAACCCCGCTTACATCTGTTTGGGAGACTGCCAAAATGCTGCCAAACGAATCAATGACCCTGATAATGGTGTCAGGAAGGGCTGTGCCTGTTTGTGCGCTCGTAATCGTCCCTTGAACAATTCCGGGATCAGGCGGGAGATTCAACAGCACGGAAGTTGTTTGGTTTGCTTGCACAAAAGCAGAAGCTGCCTGAGTTCCAAAGTCATTCTGTGATGCGATGACTGAATACGTTCCGGGAGCAAGATTAAAAACGGTAAATTCGCCTTGTGCATTTGTTGCCGTTGTAGCAATGACCGGTCCTGAAGGTGAAAATTGCCTGATGACGATGCTTGCACCTTGTATAGGTGCACCCGTCTGCTGGTTATAAATCGTTCCTGTAATGACACCGGGATTTGGCAGCAGGGTAAATTCTAGAGTTGTAACGGCATTCGAGCTGACAATCGCATCTTGGGTAACGGAGCCGAAACTTTCCGCTGCAGCGATTACACGGTATAAGCCAGGCGATAGATTCTGAACTTGATACTCCCCATTCTGATCTGTCAGCACCGTTGCAACGAGAGCTCTTGTAAAATCAAATACTTGCAGAACAGCACCAGCAATCAGATCGCCTGTTAAAGCGTTTGTTGCCGTTCCGGACAAAGTGCCCGGGTTTGGAGTAAGAGACAGTGTCGTTGCTTCTGCTTCTCCAGGAGAAAGCAAAATCGCTTTTGAATCCGCTCCGAAATTCTGTGCAGAAGCTGAAATCAACAGAGTAGCCGGCGGAAGATTCGGAATGGAAAAGCTTCCATCGATTCCGCTTGTAGCAGATGCTATTATACTGCCATTTAAATCTGTCACCGTTACCAATGCTCCGCTGATGACATCTCCAGTTCCCGCATTCAGCACCTGTCCTGTAACAGCTGCGGGATTAGGTGACAGTGAAATGTTCGTTTGTGTGGTCTGATCCGAAACAACGACGGCGCTTGCCATTGCTGCAGCAAAGTTTGGTGCTGTGATGACAAGGGTGTAGCTGCCAGGCAGCAGATCTAATACAGAATAAGTACCATCCGATTGAGCAAGAAGGGTTTTGACAAGCGATCCGTTTTGGTCATAAACCTGCACCTGCGTGTTCATTCCAAGAATCGGACTTCCCTGAAGATCTGTCAAAACGCCAGAAATGGAACCGGTATTTGCCCGCAGCTGCAGATTCGCAGTTGTTGTCGTGCCGCTAAACACGATTCCGCCTACAGAAACTGTTCCAAAGCCGGTTTTTGAAACGGTGACTGTATAGGTACCGGGTGCAAGGCCTGTAATGAAGTAAAATCCATTTGCATCCGTTACATCATTTGCCGCAATCACCCCTGTGCCGCCATTCAGCCGGACTACGGAAATGGCCCCAGTAACCGGATCCCCTGTTTGAGCATTTGTCACACGCCCTGTAAGAATTCCGGGATTCGGAGTCAGAACAAAATTGATATTTTCAAGGAAATCTCCAGGTATTAATGTGATCCCGCTTAGCTGGCCTGCAAACGTATCCGCCGAAATGATGATCGTATGTGAACCCGGAGGGAGGTTTCCAATCACATAGCTGCCGTTTTGATCGGTAAGGGCACTGCCAAGAACGACTTCATTTAAATCAATGACCCTGACGCTTGCATTAGGAATTGGGTTTTCGCCTGTGCTTGTGACCGTTCCGCTGATTGTCGCAGGATTAGCCATCAGACCAATATTGGCAACTGTTGACTGGTCAGCGAAGACGATGGCCCCGACAGCCCCCCGTGCATAGTTCCTTGCATTTGCTGCAACAATGTATTCACCTGGAGCCAGCCCTATAATTGAAAAGTTTCCATTTTGATCGGTAAGAGCATTTGCAATCGGAAATAGACCTTGTGATGGGAATAGCTGAACAGAAGCACCTGCTAAAGCTTCGCCAGTCTGCTGGTCTGTTATCCTTCCTGCTATCGCACCAGGGTTGGGCGACAGAGCCAGATTGACTGTTGTTGTTGTATTGGATGCAACATTGAACCCGATAATATCCCGCTGGAAGCTTGCCGTAATTCCGATCAGCGAGTAATTTCCCGGTGCCAGACCGTCTGCAAAGTAGATTCCATTTTCGTTTGTCTGAACCTCACGAATGACGGTTTCATTGTTGTCCAGTATTCTTATTAACGCTCCTGCGAGTGGCTCGCCTGTTTGGGCATTTGTCAATGTACCCTGAACGGCCCCTGGATTTGGAGTCAGTGAAAGCGTAATGCTTGATCCGGTATTGGATGAAACAAAAACCGAGCCTGCTTGAGTGCCGAAGTTCGGATCTGATGCAATAACAGTGTAAGCCCCCGGGGCGAGGTGATCGACAGTGAATTGCCCGTTTTGATCGGTAGAGGCAGAAGCAATGACCGGGCCTGTCGGAGAGAACTGACGGATTGCAACTGATGCTCCAGAAACGGGCTCTCCGGTTTGCCGATTGAAAATCGTCCCTTGAATGGTTCCGGGATTAGGCGGAAGGAAGATATCGAGAACCGTCTGCTGATTGGCTGCAACGGTTGATTCCTGTACGGTAGAGCCGTAATTTTGACCAGAAGCAATGACACGGTACATACCCGCTGACAGATTTTGAACCTGGTAGTTTCCAAAAACATCCGTTGCTGCTGTTGCAATCAATCCCCTAGTAAAATCAAACACTTCAACCGTCGCTCCTGCAATCGGACTTTGTGTATTGGCATCAAAGATAGTTCCAGACAATGTGCCTATTTGAGAGGCCAGAGAGACTGATGTGTTTAATGTTTGGCCAGGCGCAAGATTAATAGCTTGGGAGACGCTTGAAAAATTGTCCGCTGAAACGGAAAGATTCAATGATTGAGCCGGCAGGTTTTCTATAGAAACAAAGCCGTTTACGTCCGTTACCCCTACCCCTGTAACTGAACCATTAGGGAGTGCCGCTGTCACAACAGCACCTGCAATCGGCAAACCAGTATCCTGATTTGTTACAGTCACATTCACTGTTGCCGGATTAGGCTGAAGAACAGAATTCAGTACAGTGGTCTGTTCAGCAATGACCGTGCTGTTGAACGAACCTGTCGCAAAGTTTGGTGCTGTTACCGTAATCTGATAGTTTCCGGGAGCAAGCCCGTTAATAATAAATGTGCCATCTGAATTGGCAAGAACTGTTTTGATTAATTGCCCGTTTTGATTTAGTACTTGAAGCTGGAGGTTATTGCCGGTAATCGTATTTTCTTGGGGATCTGTGATTGTACCCGCAATTGTACCTGAAAGAGGCGTCAAGTTAATTGGAGCTGAAGCTGTGGCATCACTGACAATGGTCACTCCCACTGCTGCCGTTCCATACCCATCTCGAACGGCTGTCACGGTATAAGATCCAGGAGAAAGATTATTGATTAAATAGGTTCCAGCCGCGTCAGTTGTTGCATTAGCAACAACGATCGAAATAGCACCTGTTTTCCGGACGACAATATTCGCACCAGCTATTGGCAGGTCTGTCTGCTGATCTGTTACGCTTCCGCTGACAGAACCTGGATCTGGCGTGAGCAGGGCATTCAGGACAGCCGTTTGTCCTGGAGTCAGGGTAATGCCGATGATTTGCGTTCCAAATCCCGATGCTGTAAGGATGGCTGTTTGAGAGCCTTGGGGCAAATTCCCGATCGTATAATTACCGTTCTGATCAGAAACTCCTGTGCCAAGGACCGTCTCGTTTTGATCGACAATTCTAATAGTCGCTCCCCCAACAGGATCGCCGCCATTTTGTGTAATCGTTCCTGATATGGTCGCAGGATTCGGTGTCAGTTGCAGGTTCGTGACTGTCCCGGTATTCGGGAACACTGTTGAACCGGCATTTCCTCTCGCATAGTTTTCTGCATTTGCTGCGACAATATATTCCCCTGGTCCGATACCGCCGAAAGAATATTGGCCATTCTCATTCGTCACGGCGTTTGTAATCGGAATCAGGCTTTGAGCGGGAAAGAGCTGAACAACCGCCCCTTGAAGCGGCGTACCGCCGAGGGCATCTGCAATGGTTCCTGAAACGCTCCCCGGATTTGGTTCGAGCACGCCGTTTACTGTAGCCGTTTCACCAGCCCCTACAACGGTACCTATGGTACGGCTTTGGAAATTGTCATTTATGAAGACAATCGTATATGCTCCTGGTGTTAAACCTGGAGCAAGATAAACTCCGCTTATATCAGTTTGAACAACTGCGGTTAAAATTCCATTGTCATCAATTACGCGAACCTCCGTATTGACAAGCTGATCCCCAGTTTGGGCAGAAGTAACCGTTCCTGTGACTGCACCGGGATTTGGCGAAAGAGCAAGAGCTGCATTAGTCACTGAGCTGGACTGAATGCTCACCGTTGCAGTTTGAGCGCCAAAATTCGGATTTGCTGCAGTGATCGCATAGGTTCCCGGCTGCAGGTTCAAAACGGTAAACTGTCCGCTGCTGTCCGTTGCTGTTGTTTGAACGACTGGGCCGGTTGGAGAGAAGAGGCGGACAACGATTGCCGCACCAACGATGAATGCTCCATTCTGCTGATTGACGACAGTCCCGAAAATAGAACCGGGATTAGGTGTTAACTCGAAACTTGCATTTATTGTTTGAGCTGAGAACACTACTGCATCCTGAACTTCAGAACCGAAATTTGCTGCGGTAGCAGTGATTCGGTACATGCCGGGGGAGACATTATTAAATTGATAGAAACCAGAACTGTCTGTGGTAAGGGTGCCAACAAGGGCACGCGTACTATCGAATACCTGAAGAACTGCCCCTGCAATCGGATTCCCTGTTAACTGATCTGTAACAAATCCACTTAGTATGCCAGGATTTGGTGTTAAGCTTAATATAGTGGAAAATTTCCCTCCAGGTGTTAAAATGACCGATCGCGAATCTGCTCCGAAAGCAGGTGCGACTGCTGAAACTACAAGTGACGTAGGCGGCAAACCAGGAATGATGAAGCTGCCGTCAGCATCGGTAATGGTATTTCCGATTGGGAGTCCGTTTAAATCCGTAACCGTAACAATCGCACCGGCAATTGGCGGCCCTGTTTCAGCATTGATAACCTTGCCTAATGCGGTACCTGGATTCGGTGTAAGCGGAACGGAGAGTGTAGTTGTTTCATTTGCACTTACGGTTGCTCCTACCAACAGTGCTGCATAGCCTTCTGCAAGAATGGTTAATTGATAGGATCCGGGTTGCAGGTTGTTAATAACAAAGGTTCCGTCCGACTGGGCATTAAACGTCTCCAGTAAGCTGCCGCTTTGGTCAAAAACGCGGACCTGGATCGGGATATTTAGTAAAGTATTTCCCTGTATATCCGTTACCATGCCAAAAATGGAACCAACAAGACGAGGCAGGCTGATATCCGCCTGTGTTGTCTGATCGCTTAAAACAATGGCTCCAATGGGGGTCAGGCCAAATCCTTCGGCTGATCCTGTGATTGTGTAAGAACCAGGCTGGAGGCCACTGACGAAATAGTTGCCCAGCACATCCGTTGACGTTGAAGATACAATAACGGGAACACCCGCTATTGTACGAACTACTGCGATGGCTCCTGTTATAGGCTGACCGGTGTCGGATGCTGTTATTCTTCCCGCGATGCTGCCTGGATTGGCTGCAAGCACAAAGTTAACATTTTCCACAAGCTGCCCCGGTGATAAAATAACGCCGCCAAGCTGGGTAGCGAAACCAGGTGCAGTCACAATAATCTGCTGATTGCCCTGCGGGATGTTTGTAATGGAAAACACACCAAATTCATCTGTCACGGTTGTTCCGAGGACCGTTTCATTCTGATCCAGAATCCGGATCGTTGCGTTGATAATCGCTTGACCCAGCTCTGAAGTGACAGTGCCCGATATAGTCGCAGGATTAGGGTTGAGTACAATGTTTGAAGCGGCAGATGCATTAGAACGAACCGTTATACCTGTGGAAGCGGAAGAATAGTTTTCATAGGCAGCGACCAGTATATACGGCCCTGGTGCAAGCCCGTCTAATGTATAGCGCCCGGTCCCGTCTGTTACAAGTGAAGCAATTGGATTCAGGCCAAGTGCTGGGTAAACAAGAACGGAAGCACCAGCGAGCGGAGTAGATGTTTCAGAATCCAATACAAGCCCTGTAATTTCCCCGGGATTCGCAATAAGGGATGCATTAATGACCGTTGTCTGGTTTGGCTCGGCAGTAAAACTATACGATTGTGCCTGAAACTCATTATTTATAAACAATATCGTGTAATTTCCCGCTGTAAATCCGCTGATCTGATAAAAACCGTTAATATCCGTTTGAGTCTGAGTCACTAAAATTCCAGTTTCATCGATGAGCTGTATAAGTATATTGGCCAGAGGGGTACCAGTGTCTGTGTCGGTAACCGTTCCCTGTACTGTTGAAGGGAGCTGAGTCAGTGCAAAATTCAATGTGGCCGTTTCACTTGGAACAAGGGTCACGGATGATGCTTGTGAACTGAATTCAGGATCAATCACTATGACGGTAAAAGTACCCTGCGGCAGATTCGGTACAGCATAAAAACCATTTGAATCTGAAGCGGTTGTCGCAATAATTGGGCCAGCCGATGTGAACTGGCGGACAATTACGCTTACACCTGCAAGCGATTCCCCCGTACCCGCATCTATTATTTGCCCCTGTATTTGAGACGGGTTTGGCTGAAGGGCAAAGCTCGCTGTTGATTGTGTATCAGTTAATATAGTGAAGCTGATCGTTTGACTGGTGAAACCTTGAGCATTTGTTATTGCTGTATATTGACCGGGTGCAAGGCTTGGCGCAGTAAATTCGCCTTGTGCATTCGTTACGACTGTTACAACATTGGCACCTGTCTGATCAAAAATCTGCACACTCGCCCCAGGGATTGCATCGCCATTTTCCCTGTTCACTACTAAACCGGAAACATTGCCTGGGTTTGGAGTCAGGGAAAGGGCTGTATTAACCGTTGCACCTGCGGTCAATTGAACGGCTACAGAAGCTGTTCCGAAGTTTTGTGCATCGGCAGCTGCAATAAAGGAGCCAGCCGGAAGATTTTCAATGATGAATATGCCGTCAAGATTTGAGGTTCCCCTGCCTACCAATATTCCAGTGTTCGGATTGATTACGGATACTTGAACACCAGAAATCCCAGCGCCAGATTGCTGGTTTAGCACTTGCCCTGTCAATGTTGCAGGAGAAGGCAGCAATGAAATAATCGACTGAGTTGTTTGATCTGCCAGAACTTGAACACCAACTGCGGCAGATTGAAAACCCGGTGCCGTTGCATTAAGAATATAGCTTCCGGGTCGTAAGTCAAAGAAGGCAAAAGTGCCATCAGGCTGTGCAACTACGGTTTGAACCAGAACACCATTCAGATCGAACAGTCTGACCTGCAGGTTTTCTCCTGTTATAGGATTCCCGTTTTGGTCAGTCAGCAGGCCGCTAATCGAGCCTCTTAATTGCGCGAGTGCAATATTCGCTGTGGTAGTTGTATCACTGACGACGGTAGCGCCGACGGTTCTTGTTCCATAATCATCAAGAAACGCTGTGATGGTATAACTTCCAGGTGCCAGACCCAGAACAAGGAAATTGCCATCCGGACCGGATGTGACAGTTGCGGCATTAATGCCTGAACCAGTTGCCTGACGAATGACAACCGCAGCACCTGCCAGCGGCGAATTATCAGTTTCATTGGAAACCAGTCCGCTTAATGCTCCTGGATTTGGCGTAAGAATGAGGTTGACATTAGGCACATTTCCTCCTGCTTGAAGCGCGATGCCCGTCACGGCAGTTCCGAAGTTTGGAGCTGATGCAATCAAAGTAAAGGAACCAGGCGGAAGGTTTCCGATTGAAAAAGCGCCAAATGAATCCGTACCAGCCGTTCCAAATACTGTTTCATTGGCATCCAAAACACGTACGACTGCATTAGAGACCGGTTCCCCATTTGTGTCGAGAATAGAACCGCTGATCACAGCAGGATTTGGATTAATCGTCAGATCGATTGTTGTGGCTTCATTTGAAACAATAACGGCGCCTGCTGATTCTGTCGTATAATTTGGAGCTGAAGCAGTCACAATATAACTTCCAGGAGCCAGGTTCAAATATTGATAGTTTCCAAAATTATCAGCCAGTGTGCTTTGGATGAAAACACCCTGACTTGAATAAAGCTGGACAACTGTATTTTGTAGAATTGGGGAGATTGTTCCTGAAATCGATCCTGGATTCGGAACAAGGCTTACATTAACGACCGTTGTGGTATCAGCTGAAACTATGGCTCCCGCAATATTGGACTGAAAGTTTGCTGCACTGACAACGACATTGTAATTTCCTGGAGGCAGCCCCTCAACGGTGTAATTGCCCTGACTGTCTGTAAAAACAGATCTAATCTGAATATTGTTTTGGTCAACAACGCTGACCAAAGCACCTGAAATCGGATCGGTCCCGCCGTCAACTGTGCCGGAAATAAATCCAGGATCAGGTTCAAGCGATATGCTTAGATTCGTCTGACCGCCCGGCGGAACAGTAACGGAAGCAAGATTTGTCTGGTAGCCTGAAGCGGAGGCTACAATGGTATAGGTTCCGGGAGCGAGCTGATCGGCTTGGAAGTTTCCTTGCAAATCAGTGAATAACGTTGAAACTACAGCACCATTTGCATCCAATATACGCACTTGAATCTGTGCCCCGGAAATCGGTCCGCCAGTCTGCTGATTGATAATCGCTCCTGTAATCGTGACTGGATTGAACGCCAGGAGGAAATTCAAAGTTGCAGTTTGATTGGAAAGGATTAAAGCACCCTGGCCCTGTGTTTGACGATCCATGCTGGAAGCCGTGACAAAATAGCTTCCAGGAGCTAATCCCGAGACAGTATAGACACCATTTTGATCCGTGACAGAGCTTGCTATGACAGCACCGCCATTTGAAGTCCGGACACTTATGAAGGCGCCGGGTATAGGGTCTGTGTTTGCATCAGTGACCGTTCCCGTTAAAATACCCGGTTCTGGTGCAAGAGAGAAGATGGCTGTCGTCGTTTGGAATTCAATGATCTGAGCTCCTTGAACCTGGGATTGAAAGTTTTCTGCAGTAGCTGTGATCGTATAATTTCCGGGTGCCAAGTTAGAGATGGTATAATTCCCGGACTGATCTGTGCTGACAGAAGCAACCAAATGGTTATTTAGAAGGACATTTACAACTGCTCCCGCAATAGGAGCGCCCTGATTATCCGTAACTGTACCGCTGTTTGCTCCGACAATGCGGTTCAGTGCCGTGTTCAATGTTGTCGTTGTATTTGGCTGAATGGATGAGCCGACAGTCTGACTGGCGTAACCTTGCTGGCCAAATGTAATGGTGTAAGTTCCCGGGGATAAATTCGCTACAACATATTGTCCTTGACCGTCGGTGATGGTAGAAGCAACTGCTGTTCCGCCTTGATTAACCAAGTTGACAGATGTTCCTGCCAGCGGAGCCCCTGCTGAATCAGTGACCGTTCCGCTGAGTGTCCCGGGCGAAGGCTGTAAGATGACATTTTGAGTAGATGTCATACCTGCTGCAACAGTAAAACCAAGGATTCCCGATTGGAAATTCTGGGCGGTCACTCTGAGCTGATACGTTCCAGGTGCAAGCTGATTGACGGTATATATCCCCTGTGCATTAGCAGTTGTTGTGGCAATCAAGTTATTTCCAAGGTCCAAGACTTCCACAAGTGCGCCCTGGACTGGTGTACCCCCATTTGTCGCAATGGTGCCTGTAACCGTACCGGGAGAAGGAGCGAGGGTGAAGTTTTCCAATGTGGTCTGCCCTGATACAACCGTTACACCATGTGCCTGGGATTGAAAGTTCGGTGCACTTGCTGTTAACGAATATTGACCGGGAATGACATTTGGAGTGGTGAATTGACCTTGAGCATCACTTGTGACGGTTGCAATGACGGAGTTGAATTGATCCATTAAGTTCAGCACTGCTCCTGAAATAGGCACACCGCCTTGGGCGGTTACAGTTCCAGAAAGGGCTCCTGGGACCCGCTGCAAAATAGCATTCACGGTTTGTGCCTGACCGGCTGCAACTGTCACGGTTTGTGTTAATGATGCAAAACTTCCTGCTGTGAATGTCAGGTTGTATGCACCGGCAGTGATCTGGGTAAAACTGTAATTTCCTTGTGCATTCGTCGTCGTTGTACCGACAAGGACGCCGTTTAAATCACGCAATTGCACAGTGACGCTAGCGAGCGGCAGCCCCGTTTGGCCGGAAGTTACTTGCCCTGTGATAGCTGCTGCTGCCGTTACGTTGATATTATTGAATGCAGTAGCATTAGCAAGCTGCCCCCCAGTCTGGTCATCGATGCCGGATGCTGAAACAGTATTGAGTCTTCTCGTTCCGGATGACGTAAATGCCCCGTTTACGCTATAGGTTAACGTAACCGCTTGACCAGCGGGGAGATTTCCAATATTCCAAGAAAGCGTCCGTTCTGCTGCATTAAAAACAGCTTTGCCTGAAGAAACGGCGATGTTTGTTACAGAAGACAGCTGATCGATGCCGAAAACATCTGTTAAACTGACCGATCTGGCAAGTGAGAGTCCTGTATTTGTAACGGTGACCGTCTGATTCCATGAGGACTGCCCGCCAGTTAAGACAGATACCGGTCCGCTAGTAATCGTCTTTGATGCAGCCAGTTCGGCCCGGATATCCACCTCATCAGGTTTCACAGGATTCGTCAGCGTATTAACAAACTGAAACCCTTCTGATGTCCGCAGTGAATCTTTATTATAGTTGTTCGCATTCGCAGACGAGAAAATAATGAAACGAAGCGATGACAGTGTTGTAATGCCCAATGTCTGAAAAAATTGAGCTGCCGGAAACTGATAATCAATAAAATAATCCGGATTCCCGCCGAAATTAGACCCGTCATCCGTCAGGGTCACTCTGGCAACATCAAAATTGACAATGGGTATCCTTAAATTTGGTTCACCGCGGCCATTCGTTCCTTCAGCCGGGTCATTCCATGAGTTGAATTGTTGTTGAGTGTTTTGGATCAAGTTAATTGAGCTATCAAGACCATTTAGGCCGGCAAGCCAATCATAAACCCCGGAAGTGCCAGACGTATTAATTAGAAACCCCCATGCGAAATTTGCAAATCCCGTTTTCTGTGAATTCCTCGGATCGCCATTCACACGGATGCGAAAATAAATTGCGTTTCCATCGTACGCCATATAAGCCGCTGGAAACTGTGTATTCCCTACTATATCGGTCGAAACTGGAGATTCATCCCCGACCACATCAAAAATGGGCTGACTGCCCAATAATATCGGCTGAAATTGTGTATTAGCAGGAAAGGCCATTCATGTTACCTCCTTGAAAAAACATCATCACTCTAGAGTATCGGGTAGACAAAATGTTTATGATAAATAAATCTGAGTCGAATAAGGAAGAGGAGTGTAATGCCGTAATGGATTTTACTGGTTAACGGGCCTTCTGGAATGATGTAATCTTAAAAGCCTATGACTTCATTGGCATTTTTGATACATAGGGCATAGCGGATGGTTTCTCGAAGGTGGATATAACCGTATTATTTCGTTTTTTGAAATGATCAACCAATGAGATACTCTAAAATATCTGTTGGTATATAAGTATGTTAGTATAATGATTGAGCTGGTGCATATTGAAGGCGGAATTAAAATCTTAAGGATTAATTAATATTTCCAAGCTATCATGATAGAAAAATTAAGGGAGAGTATTCATGAAACTATTAAGAAGCACGAAGGCATATATTTGGGCAGGGAGCATTTTAATCATTGCCGGGATCATGGCATTTGCGATGATTTCATCAACGGATAAGACAATGGCGAGTATCGATGGCGAGAAAATCAATAAGGATGAGCTGTATGACGCGCTTGTTGCGGGATACGGAGCAGATACTTTAGACCTGTTGATTACGAATAAATTGGTTGAATTGGAAGCAGAAAAAGCAGGAATTAAAATTAAGGATGAAGAAATCCAGAAAGAAATCGATGTTATGGTAGAGTCGTATGGTGATGAAAAGTCGCTAAAAGAGCAATTGGAAGCAAGCGGTTCATCAATGGAAGCCTTAAAAAAGGACATCGTGGTTTATCTGCAAACGAAAAAACTGGTAGAACCGAGAATTACCGTGACGGACGAAGAAATCAGTACGTATTTTGAAGATAACAAAGATACATTTGCTCAAGCGGAACAAGTGGAAGCCAGTCATATTTTAGTCGAAGACGAAAAAACGGCTAAAAAGGTTGCGAAAGAAATCGCAGATGGCGGTGATTTCGCTAAATTGGCAGCTGAATATTCCACAGATACCGAAACGGCGGATAACGGTGGAAGCCTAGGGTATTTTGGGAAAGGTGATATGGTGGAAGAGTTTGAAAATGTTGCCTTTGATCTTGATATAAATAAAGTCAGTGATCCAGTCAAATCAGAATATGGATACCATATCATAAAAGTAACCGGTAAGAAGGAAGCAAAAAAAGCAAATTTAGAAGAAAGTAAAGATATAATTAAAGAAACGCTTCTTTCTGAAAGATTACAAGAGGAATATCCCGTTTGGTTAGCAGAAGTGAAAAAAGACCATGAGATAACGAATAAATTGGAGAGCTCTAACTAAGGTTATCAATCAAGTGAATATTATATGAAAAAACAAAAGGGTTCCGGAAAATGTACCTTTCATCAAATGATGTTCCCGAACCAATTGACCCAAAGCAACATCTTCAACTCCATAGTATGGGTTCTGTCCAAATTTATACAGAGTTGATTGGAGAGGAAGGTACGAGACTCCTGCGGGACAAGCGTGTCTAGGGGAGACCCCGCACTTGCTTTCCGAGGAGCCTCCACGACCGCACGCGGAAAGCGAGTTTCTTGAGCGGAAATCAACATCCAAATCGTACAAGGCATAAAAAAAGCTGAGGCATAACACCTCAGCTTTTTTATATATTAGAAATTGGATGAAATGGATTTTTGATTGGATAATCCAGATTTTTTAACGATTTCATCACTCTCTTTTTCACCTTTATCAGGATCGGATTTCAATGATTGTGATGGTGTCTCTTTCAGTTGTTTACCGGCAACGACCACCTTAGAACTGATGTCTTTTAATTCACTTGTTGCTTCCTTCGCTGTACCAAGTGCATCAGTGGAGATATCCTTTACTTCTGATACTTTACCCACCACGTCTTCATTGACGGTTTCATATAGTGTTTCCACGTCATTGATTGCCTCTTTAATCGTCTCGGTTGCCCCTTTGACTCCTGATACCATCTGTTCCTTCATTTCGCCGGGATTTTCCTTGACCTGTTCAATCATATTCATGGAGTTGTCTTTTAAAAGGACGGCTGAACGCTTTACTTTATTTCTTGTGTTGGAGTCAAGTAAGGTCAAAGCACCACCAACAAGCCCCCCGATTAGAATCCCTTTTAAAAGTTTGCTATTCTGTTGAGTTTCGATAGTTGATTGATTTTCAATAGTCGATTGAGTCATTTATATTTCCTCCTTTAGAATAGTAGATTGTTTGCTTACTTTGGGTTTTCCCTTATTTACCATAAGTTAAACTGGAAATAATAAACTGTCATGGGATTGACATAATAAATAAAACAATAGTAATCTACATATAGTTAAATGACTGAACTACTTTTCGGGAGGTGCAACGATGACTAATGAAAAAGTTTCTGAATTGATCGATCGATATATGAAGGTTTCCTTCTATGTCAATAAGATGGGGGAGCTTTTAATAAAAGATCAGATTTGTGATGTGCTGACGAACGAACAATACTATACTTTACGCTTCATTCAACAACAGCGGTTGTGTACATCGACAGAAATCAGCGATGCCTTTTATATTAATAAGAGTGCCGTCACGTCCAACATCAACAGGCTGGAAGGCAAAGGATTGATAGAACGGGAACAGGACCTGGTTGACCGAAGGGTCTTTCACTTGAAGCTTTCCAAAGTGGGGGAAGCGTTGTTACAGGAAACGGAAAATAAGATTCACAAATTGGTAGAGAGCATCATGACGAAATTCGAATATGAAGAGATTGTTAAATTCCTTGATACATATGAGAAGCTTTCACAAATTTTCATTCAAATGAAGAATGAGGAATGGGAGGAAATTTAATGAGGGGGATCATAAAGGGAAGATGGCTGGTCATTATCGCTTGGGTTGCAATTACGGCAGGTTTATTGTTTGCAGCACCGAATATGGCGGACCTTGTCCGGAATAAGGGACAGCTGGATGTACCGGCAGAGTACTCCTCTGGGATGGCCAATAAGCTAATGAAAGAGATCCAGGATAAGGATGAGTCACAAGTGGCCCTCGTATTTCATGGTGATAAGAAGCTGTCTTCCTCTGAACTGAAAGAGATTGAGATAGCGATCCAAAACCTTGAAAAGAATAAAGCAGAGCTTGGCATCAAAGAGGTCATGACCCATTTTAAAGAGCCCTCGCTAAAAGGTCAGTTGGTCTCGGAGAATGAAAACACGGTTTTGACATCCATCACGATGGTGAAGGGGGACCGAGAAGCTAAGGAAGTGATCGATGCCCTTTATAAAGAGCTGGAGCAAGTGGATGTCGAGCATTATTACACGAGCAGCTGGATGATTGATGAAGATCTTAATGCCAATTCCCAAGAAGGGCTGAAGAAAACTGAAGGCATCACGGTTGTCTTCATTCTGGCTGTATTGCTGATCGTCTTCCGTTCAGTGGTGGCACCGATCATTCCGTTGGTAACGGTAGGTTTCACTTATTTATGTTCCCAATCCATCGTCTCATTCCTGGTGGATAAATGGGACTTTCCGATTTCATCTTACACTCAAATATTCCTGGTAGGTATTTTATTTGGAATCGGGACTGATTATTGCATCCTGCTGCTTAGTCGTTTCAAGGAAGAGCTATCGTCACAGGAGTCCTTGCCTGAGGCGATCATTGAGACATACCGAACTGCGGGTAAGACGGTCTTCTTCAGTGGGCTGACCGTAATGATCGGCTTTGCGGCAATAGGTTTTTCTACTTTTAAGCTCTATCAATCTGCAGCGGCCGTTGCCATAGGGGTTTTCATTTTAATGATCGCCCTTTATACAATCGTTCCATTTTTCATGGCGGTTCTTGGCAAAAAGCTATTTTGGCCGGCAAAAGGGAAACTTGAGCATAGTGAAAGTAAACTATGGGGAATTCTCGGTAACTTCTCCATGAACCGCCCATTGTTGGCGCTGATGATCGTTGCAATCGTCTGTGTTCCTTTTTTGTTTATGTATGATGGGAAGATTTCATATAACTCCCTTGAAGAAGCGGGTGATGATGTTCCTTCCATCATGGCATTTAATATCATTTCCGATGAATTCGGACCGGGACAATCCATGCCAACACAGATTGTCATAAAGAATGACGAACGCATGGATTCGGAAGAATACGTCGCACTTGCTGAAAAAATCAGCCAGGAAGTAGTCAAGGTGGATGAAGTCGATGTAGTTCGATCCATGACCCGCCCGACAGGTGAACCGATTAAGGACTTATTTGTAGCGAACCAGGCCGAAACCTTGGAAAAGGGAATCGGGGAAGGAAATGAAGGCATTAAACAAATCAGTGATGGATTAAAAACCGCAGGCAGTGAGCTTTCAGATTCAGGACCGCGGCTGAAGCAAGCGACGGACGGAATAGGGGGTCTCATATCCGGGACCAATGAATTGAAGAGCGGCGTAGGCCAGGTGGAGAAGGCGTTAACAAGCATTGAAGCAGGAATTCGCGATGGCTCTTCAGGGACTGGGGATATAAAAAACGGACTGAATGAGGCCAAGGCAAACTTGGAGAAGCTCGCCACCGGAAGCGGACAGCTTCTCGAAGGCTATAAACAATCAGCTAATGGGCTAAGTGAGCTCGCAGGTGGATACAAAGAGATTCAAACTAATCTTACCGGCGTATCACAAAGCCTTGCTGGTTTAAATCCATCCTTTGAGCAAATGGAAGCCACTCATCCAGAATTACAGGCGGATCAGTCCTATCAAACAATCAAGCAAACCGTGCAAGGGGCACAGGGTGGCTTGGAGCCCATGGCAGCAGGCCTTTCCGAGCTTAATAGGAATCTTGGTTCAGTGTCCGGCGGTTTGAATACCGCGAACGAAAATATGGCCCAAATCGTAAACGGTCAAACCTCTCTCGGGGAGGGCCTGAACCAATTGATTTCAGGTGTTGACACTTTACAAAAAGGTCTAAACACGATGGCCAATGGTCAGGGGGAAGTCATAAATAATCTGTCAGGATTTAAAGGAGGCCTTACCAGCTTAAGTAATGGGCAGCAAGAACTCCTAAATGGTTTTTCAAGCCTCGGCGGACAACTTACTGATTTGACGGATGGCTTAAATGAAAGTGCGGATGGTCTGAATGAAGTCCATGATGGACTATCGTCCGCACAGGGTTATTTATCAGGGCTGGCTAAAACGGATAAAACGGTAACAGGCATGTACATTCCCAAAGAAGTAGTCGAAAGCGAAGAATTCGGGGAAGCATTGAACGCGTATTTATCTGAAGACGGTAAAACCATGACCATGGATGTGGTATTCAAAGCGAATCCATATTCCAATGAAGCAATCGAGCAAATCGATTCGATTGAGGCAACCGTCGAAAGAGTAACGAAAGATACAAAGCTAGAAAATGCGCAAGTGGCGATCGGGGGAATCACAAGTACCCATCATGACTTGGGCATGATGTCTGAGGAGGATTTCTCACGGACGGTCGTTTTGATGCTGTCGGGTATCGCAATCATTCTTTTCTTCATGCTGCGATCCCTGGTCATGCCGATCTATTTGATTGTGTCGCTCGTTTTGACATATTATACAGCGGCAGCCATTACCGAGTTGCTTTTTGTTAATATTCTCGGTTACGCCGGCATTGGCTGGGCAGTTCCTTTCTTTGCTTTCGTCATCTTGATTGCTCTTGGCATTGACTATAGTATTTTCTTGATGGATCGCTTTAACGAATGGAAAGGTAAACCGGTCAAGGAAGCGATGTTACTGTCCATGAGAAAAATGGGAACGGTGATCATCTCGGCGGCAGTCATTCTGGGCGGAACCTTTGCTGCCATGATGCCAGCAGGAGTTTTATCGCTCTTGGAGATAGCCACTTTAATATTGGTGGGGCTTGCTTTATATGCGTTTGTCATATTGCCATTGTTTATCCCAGTTATGGTTGCGACGTTCGGAAACGCGAATTGGTGGCCGTTTTTGAAAAATAAGGAATAAATTTAAATTAAAGAAGGCATCCATATGGATGCCTTCATTTTTTCGACTGAATGTGGATTCTTGAATGGATGGAACCTCCCTAGATCGAATAAATTTATGCTTCGGAATGCGAAGGTCGAATAAAGTGTGTGGTAGGTCGAATAGAATCGTGAACGGTCGAATAAAGTGTGAGGTAGGTCGAATAAAATCGTGAACGGTCGAATAAAGTGTGTGGTAGGTCGAATAGAATCGTGAACGGTCGAATAAAGTGTGAGGTAGGTCGAATAAAATCGTGAACGGTCGAAAAAAGTCATATGACGAATAAGTGGGAACCGGCTGAAATCTACTAACATATTCAAAAAACTGCAGACAGACTTGCTTTTCCTCGAGTTTGTTTACAGTAAGAAGGCATCCGCATGGATGCCTTCTTTAATTATGTATTCATTTTTGGCTAAATCGATTCATAATTGGGGGATTCTTGTTTTATATTTCGCGATGATCTTTTGATTGTGTTCATCTGCCCCTTCAATATTACTGCTTAGGAATACGGGAGGGGTCTCCCCTGATTCAATAATCGTTTGGATGACTTGCGTGAAAATCATATTGAGGAGAACGGCCCCGACCACGGTCGATCCAGAACCAAAAGGTATATTATTTGATTTCAGTAATGTGTCACCTTTGGCAATATGATTGTCTATGACCAAATCTACGACATCGTGGAGATAATGCTTCTGTTTATGCCGTGAAGGACAACTTTTTGCATACTCCGGTGATGTTAGTCCAATGACGAAGGCCCCTTTTTCTTTTGCGATAGTGGCGACATCTATGGGAACGGGATTAACGCCGGATGATGAAATGACGATACAGACATCACCAGGACGGATATCCTCATCATGCATGAATTTCTCTGATAGGCCATTTTGCCGTTCAAGTTGGGATGATCTTGAAGCACCCTTAAAAAGCATCAAATCTTCAACGAAAATAGGACGAATTGCGGCTAACCCACCTGCCCGGTAGAATACCTCTTCGGTCAGAATATGAGAGTGTCCGCTTCCGAATAGATGGATGATTCCATCTGACATCACTGCTTTTACGATATGTTCCACAGATTCCTTAATTGATTGCTTTTCCTGTTCTCCCACAATTGTGAGTAAAGCCTGCACTTCTTCAAAGTATGAGTTCATATATGTGACACCCTCCGAATGAAAATATTCAATTTTACCTGCTTATATTGATACTGAACTTGTACCTGTCCGCACGATAAGCCGATTTAACATATTCAAGGGGAGTTCCATCTATTAGGAACGTATGCCTTTGAATGAATAATATGGGTGAGTGCTTTGGAATCGCTAAATGGGTGACTTCTAATTCAGAAGCAAGCGATGATTCCAACGTTTGTGTAGCATAGTCTATTTTAAGTTTAACGTAATTCTCCACATATTGATAAAGGGAAAGGTTAATGATTTCTTCGGTTAATCCTTTAATTAAATTGGCAGACATGTACACGGTCTCGAGCGCCATTGGAACATCATCAGCCAATCGAATGCGTTTTATTTCATAAACGGGAGTATAAAGGGAAATGTGCAATTCGCTTGCAATCTTCTTATCAGCCGGAATGATTTCAAAGCTCAGCAGCTTACTGCTTGGATTCAATCCCCTGGCTTTCATGTCCTCGGTAAAACTGGTCAACCCATTGAGCTGCTGCTCCAACTTCTTATCGGCGACAAAGGTTCCCCTTCCTTTTTGACGGTATAAGTATCCGTCATTCACCAAATTATTTATAGCTTGCCGGACGGTCATCCGGCTAATTCCGAATTGCTCGGCATATTCACGTTCAGATGGAAGGGCATCGTGCGCTTGGAACTCACCGTTTTCTATTTGTCTTTTTATTTGTTCTTCGATTTGAAAATAAATCGGAAGAGGTGAGTTTTTATCAATCATCGACTTTCGCTCCTTTTAGGGTATTATCACTCCGGATAACGCTTTTTGGTCTGCGATAATTGTAACATTATTATGTTTTTTTAGGATAGATGCAGGGAATTCCTCTGAAATGTCACCGTGTATCAATTTCTTCAGTGTTTCGGCTTTTTCTTCACCAGATATCAGCAGCAGAATTTCTTTGCTTTTCATGATTGTTGAAATGCCCATCGTAACGGCATGTGTAGGAACTTCGTCTATGGAATCGAAATAACGTGCATTCGCTTGACGCGTGGAATCTTCGAGTGTCACGACATGTGTACCGGATGTGAAGGAAGTTCCAGGTTCGTTAAAACCAATATGGCCATTTTGCCCAATGCCAAGTATCTGAAGATCGATCCCTCCGACGGAATCAATCATTTCATCATACCGTTTACATTCTCCGTTGGTGTCATCTGCTGTGCCATTTGGCAGGTGAGTGCGCTCTTTATTTATATTGATGTGAGTGAATAAGGAATCATCCATATAAAAATGGTAACTGTTTGGATCATTTGGTTTTAAGCCGATATATTCGTCAAGATTAAAAGACGTTACATGTTCATAAGAAGTATGATTGCGCATGTGATCTTCAATCAAATTATCGTACATTCCTTTAGGGGTACCGCCTGTCGCAAGGCCCAATTTGATATTAGGATTTCCTTTGACTTTTCCGATCACTATTTCTGCAGCTGTCCGGCTCATTTCCATATAGTCCTGCACTTGTATGATATTCATTATACATTCTCCTTTTTAAAAGCTAAATTTCCTCTGCAAAACGTCATTTCAACTTCCAATCCGTCATTCAATATGACAAGGTCCGCGTCTTTGCCGACCTGGATGCTTCCTTTCCTGTCAAAAATCCGAAGCTGTTTGGCAGGGTTTTCCGCCGTCATTTTTATAATGTCAGTCATGGAACAATCGGTATATTTCATTGTGTTCTTGATGGCATCGTTCATTTTCAATATACTGCCGGCCAGTGTACCATCTGAAAGCGTTGCTTTCGTTTCGTTCACATACACAGGCTGACCGCCTAAATCATAGGTGCCCTTTTCAAGCCATTTGGCACGAAGCGAATCCGTTATCAAGATCATTCGTTCGCTGGTAATTTGGTTATATGCCAGCTTGATCATTTCCGGCCTGCAGTGAATGCCGTCAGCAATAAGTTCAACATATAGCTCGTCTCGAAGATAAGCAGCTCCCAAAACACCAGGTTCACGGTGATGAAGTCCCCGCATTCCATTATAAAGATGTGTAACATGGGTAGTCCCTGCTTGGATTGCTTCATCGATTTGGTCGTATGTTGCATCTGAATGTCCAATGGAAGCGACGACGCCAGTCGCCTTTAAGTGAGCGGCAAGATCTAATCCGTTTGGTTGTTCAGGAGCAAGCGTTACAAGCTTGATTTGATTTTCGGCCATTTCCTGCCACCTTTTAAATAGAGTGACATCAGGGTCAACAATATGCTCTTCAGGCTGTGCTCCTTTACGGACCGGTGAAATGAAAGGACCTTCTAAATGGATCCCAATTATTTCAGCGTGTTCTTGAGTTTGATTTTCGATATATTTACCAGCATTAAGAAGTGCTGATTCAATGGCTTCGGTAGATTGAGTCATTGTAGTGGCCAAAAAGCTGGTGGTTCCTTCTTTGGGAAGAGTCTCTGCCATTGTAGATAATGCTTCATGTGTAGCATCCATTGCATCGGAATTGGATGCTCCGTGAATGTGGATATCAATCGCACCGGGAATTACCTGATAATCCGGTGAAAGGGTAATTACCTTGGCATCATCGTCCTGTTTGTATTGGCTGACTGGACCAACCTCGGCAATTTTTCCATCCACGATTTTAATATACCCATTTTTGTATGTTTCCTTTTCGCTATGAACTATTAGATTATTAATAATGAATGTTTTCATACATAATCTCCTTTATGAAAGTAAAACTTAATGAATGAGTTATCAATTGGTCTCATATAATTTGCCCTCATTTTAACGCTTTTATCAAAAGTTGTCTAGACCAGTTAGGGTGTATCAGGAATAAAAAAGCTATTTTTGCTTCACTTTCGAACAATATAGTATATTTTCAAGCAAATTGGTATAGACATCTATATATTTTATGTGCTAGTATAAGCCAAAGAAAAGTTATTATATTGATAAAATGAAAACGCTTTATACGTCTTTTCGTTCTGCTAAAATCAAAAGAAGTTAGGAACAAGGGAGATGAGTTCGATGTTAAATTTTTTACAAAAGATTGGGAAGGCATTAATGTTACCGATTGCTGTTTTGCCAGCAGCGGCTTTATTGCTTCGTTTAGGTCAACCTGATTTACTTGATATTCCATTTATGGCTGCCTCTGGACAAGCTATTTTTGATAATCTTGCCATATTGTTCGCTTTAGGTATAGCGATTGGATTATCCAAAGATGGAAGCGGTGCTGCGGCATTGGCAGGTCTTGTTGGTTACTTTGTTTTAACGAATGGTACACAAGCGATTAATAAAGATATCAACATGGCTGTTTTAGGCGGTATTATATCCGGTATAGTTGCCGCTCTTCTATATAATAGATACTCCGAGATAAGACTCCCTGAATGGCTTGGCTTCTTTTCAGGGAAACGATTCGTCCCGATCATCACTTCGCTTGCGATGATCATACTAGCGGCAATATTCGGATTTGTTTGGCCGCCGATTCAAGATGTTATCAATAGTGTGGGAGACTGGATTACAGGTGCAGGGGCATTGGGTGCCGGCGTATTCGGCGTATTGAATCGCTTATTGCTTCCAGTGGGACTGCATCATGTCTTGAATAGTATGGTTTGGTTCGTCTTTGGTGAATACAATGGAGCGACAGGTGATATAAACCGTTTCTTCGCAGGGGACCCGACTGCTGGGCCCTTCATGACCGGCTTTTTCCCGATCATGATGTTCGGTCTTCCAGCTGCGGCATTAGCGATGATTGCAGCTGCTAAGAAAGAGAAACGTAAATTGGTGACGGGGATGCTTGTTGGGTTAGCTTTCACTTCTTTCCTTACAGGAATCACTGAACCGATTGAATTTCTGTTCATGTTCATCGCACCGGTGTTATATGTAATACATGCCCTGTTAACCGGGGTTTCTCTGGCACTTGCTGTTATATTGGATATCCATCATGGTTTTGGATTCTCCGCAGGAGCCATTGATTATTTCTTGAACTTTGGTATTGCGCAAAAACCGCTATGGTTAATACCGATTGGCTTGGTATACGCGGCAGTTTACTTCGTGATTTTCTATTTCGTCATCAAGATCATGGATTTAAAAACACCTGGCCGTGAAGACGATGAGGAAGAAGTGGAAGAAGAAGCTATTGTGAAAACAGGGGATAAATATACCGATATGGGATCGCTTTTCATTCAAGATCTTGGCGGTAAAGAGAATATAAAGCTAATTGATAACTGTGCAACACGCTTGCGTTTACAAGTGGCCGATTCAGGAAATGTGAATGAAGCAGCCTTAAAACGACATGGTGCGCGCGGTGTCATGAAGTTGAATAAATCGAGTGTGCAGGTCATTGTTGGAACAAATGTTGAATTCGTTGCAAATGCAATGAAACAACTTGTCAAGAATGGCGTCGACCCAAGCCAAGTGAAAGCAGGTCCATCTGCACAAGTGGCAGAGGATATAGTAGAGGAAAACCAAGCTTTGGGTGCAAATGACTTTGTCCTTCCAATTGAAGGAACCGTTTTACCGATAGAACAAGTTCCCGATCAAGTGTTTGCTATGAAAATGATGGGGGATGGCTTTGCTATCGAGCCAGCCAACGGAAAACTAGTATCCCCAATCGATGGGGAAGTGCTAAGTATCTTCCCGACAAATCATGCACTCGGATTGAAAATGGATAATGGTCTGGAGATTCTGATCCATGTTGGTTTAGATACAGTTAAATTAAATGGAGAAGGGTTTACATCCCTTGTGCAAGAAGGCCAAAGAATAACAAAAGGAACACCTCTTTTGGAAATTGATTTAGATTTCATAAAACGGAATGCCCCATCAACGGTCACTCCTATTATATTCACTAACTTACCAGAAGGAACGGCAGTGAAATTGCAAAAGTCTGGGATCCAGAAACAAAATACACCAGATATCATCCAGTTGGAAAAACTATAAATTTGTAAAAAAAGGGGTGTCGACTTGTCGACATCCCTTTAGACTTTAGACTGTAGACAAACTCAAAGAAAAGCGAGTTTACCTGCAGTTTTTTTGATTGTACAATTTGGATGTTGATTTCCGCGGTCGGTCGCGGAGCCTCCTGGGCTTGCGGCTGCGGGGCCCACACCCGCTCCAATCAACTATGTTATAAAATATAGATGGAAACCATACCTGAGGAGTTGGAGGTGTTGGTTTGGTCAGTTGATTCCGGGAATATCATTGATGAAATATACGTTTTCCGAACCTTTTAATTGGATGGAACGGCTTCTTTATATACTTCTTGCTGTGATAGATTGTCATAACCAAAACAAACGGGTGCCCCATTGGCAGGATCTATCATAACCCTTGCATGAATACGAAAGACTTCTTCTAAAACAGAAGGTGTAATGATTTCACTGGGAGTACCGATTTTAACGATTTCTCCTTCCTTCATCGTTATGATCTCATGTGAAAACCGGGACGCATGGTTAATATCATGCAATACCATGACAGTCGTTATTTTTTGTTCCTTATTAAGTTTTTCAACGATTTGCAAAACCTCCAGTTGGTGAGCCATATCAAGGTATGTGGTCGGCTCATCCAATAATAAAATCTCCGTTTTCTGTGCTAAAGCCATTGCTAGCCATACTTTTTGTCTTTGACCACCGGAAAGATTCGTGATCTCCCGATTTCTAAATGAAAGAGTTTTGGTGATATCCATGGCCCATTCAATCGTTTCTTTATCTTCTTTCGTTAATTTATTTACATTATTGCGGTGCGGATACCTTCCATATGAAATAAGTTCCTCTACCTTCAATTGGGCTGGTGCAACCGGGTTTTGGGGAAGTAGTGCCAAGTGCTTGGCAATCTGTTTCGTATGGATCTTATGTAAATCCTGACCTTGTAAATAAACGCTTCCGCTCTTTTGTTTTAGAATGCGGCCTATCGTTTTCAGTAATGTGGATTTACCACAGCCATTAGGACCAATGATGGTAGTGACCAGGCCTTCTTTTATTTCCAAATTCAAGTCTTTGAACACCGTGAATTTCTCATAATTCGTTTCTAGATTTTCCATACGGAGAATACTCACTGATCATCTCTCCTTCTACGCTTTAGCTTTAATTAGTAAATAAAGAAAATAAGGGACACCAATAATAGAGATGACGATCCCAACTGGCAATTCAGCCGGTGCAAAAACGGTTTTCGCGATAAAGTCGGATGCGATCACCAGCAATGCGCCAATTGCTCCCGATACTGGGATGACCTGATTGTGATGGATACCTACAAGATGCTTCGCTATGTGGGGAGCCATTAAACCTACGAATCCGATATTTCCCGATACGGAAACGGAGGCGCCCACCAATCCGATGCTGCAGAGTAATAGGATGATCGTTTCCTTTTCTACTGAAATTCCCAAACTTTTAACACTCGATTCCTCCAACTGATACAAATCTAGTAAATACGCCTTTTTCTTAATAATCGGAATCAGGATTATCATCCATGGTAACATCGATGCGATGTATTTCCAGTTCGCATCATATATCGTTCCTGAGAGCCAAACCGTTGCCATTTCAAAATCGGTTGCTTTCATTTTTAATGATAAATATAAGGAAAGGGCACCAAATGCCGAGCCTATGGCGATTCCGGTCAGTAAAAGGCGGCCCATGTCCAGGGTGCCGTTCTTCCAAGAGAAAAGGAAAATCAATAGGGCTGCCAAAAGCCCGCCCACCAAACCGAATAGCGGAAAACTCATAATGGAGATCCAGTCCGAACCGCTGTTTTGACCTTGATAGAAAAACATGAAAATGACAATGGCTGTCCCAGCACCGGCATTAATACCGAGAATACCGGAATCGGCCAAGCCATTTTTCGTAACCCCTTGAATGACAGTCCCTGCAATTCCTAAGCTCACTCCCACCAAACCGGCAATCACAATGCGGGGGAGCCTGAAATCAAAGATGACCAAATCAAAATCGGACACTGGATTCACCCTGAATAAGGTCTGAAGGACAGCTTTGACGGTCATGTCAAATGTACCGGATATCAAACTAAAGTAACTTGTGACAATGATTAAACATAAAATGATGGCCATCGTGATGGTGAAGCGCCACCGAGTATTCTTATCCATTCTTTTCTCCTCCTCTCGTTCTTATTAAGTACAGGAAGAAAGGAATGCCGATCAGTGAAGTAACGACTCCTATGGGGGTTTCGAATGGATAATTAACAAACCGGCTCAAGACATCGCACAGAGCTAGAAAAACCGCTCCGATCACCCCTGCACATGGAACGATCCACTTATAATCGATCCCAATTAAAAACCGGGTGATGTGGGGGATGATAAGTCCAACAAAACCGATTTTCCCTACAAGAGCCACTGCGATTCCCGTTAAGCAGATGACGGAAAGAAGGGCAACAGCTTTTACTATTTTTGTGCGCTGACCTAAATTGATGGAAATTTCTTCGCCTAAAGATAATATCGTAATAGATTTTGAGATGAATAGGGCGAGGATGATTCCCACCATTCCACACGGTATCGCCAATTTTAGTACATTGGGATCGATCTGGTGCAATCTCGAGTTGTACCAAAAACTTACATTCTGGGAAATTTGGAAATAGGATGCTATGGCAGCAGAAATACTGCTTAAAAATGTCCCGATCACCGTTCCGATTATGGCTAATCGAACGGGTGATAATCCATTAGGAAGCAGCGACCCAAAACCAAAGACAATTCCGGCTCCCAATGCAGAACCTAACATGGAAAAGAGGATCATTTGGAATGAAGACATACCTGGAGCGAATACCATACAAAGTGTAATCACGAACGCAGAGCCATCCGTCACGCCCATAATTGAAGGGGATGCAAGATAATTTCTTGTCATCCCCTGCATGAGTGCTCCTGATATGGCTAAAAATGCCCCGACGAGAAGGGCGCCCAAAACTCTAGGCAAGCGAGAAGCCATAATTATCGTATGGTCAACGTTACTAGAGTCATAGTGAAAAATGGCATTCCATACCGTCATGGAATCAATATTTTTGGCACCATATAAAATCGATAATACGATGGAGAAGCAAATCAATAGAGGTGCCATACAAAGAATTATTATTGGTAATGAATTTGTTTTTGCCATATCAATCAACGCACCTTACTGTTTATTTAGCTAATTCTTCCGTTGCAGCCTTCAGGAAAGCTGTTTTACTCCAAGCCGTTCCACCTTGAGCAAGAGGATCAACCGAGTTTACAAACACTTTATTTTCTTTTACTGCCGTGATGCTCTTCCAAATGGAGTTGTTTTCCAAATCTTTTAACGCTTCCGGTTTTTGTGCATTTTCACTTTCCGAGAATTGCAAGAAGACATAATCTGGGTCAAGTTCTGCAAATTTCTCTAATGAAATCATTTCTTGTGCTTTAATAGGCTTAATTTCTTCAGGTACAGTCAAGCCTAGATCTTTATAAATTACTGGGTTGAAATATACATCCTCAGGATATAGGAATAGGCTGCCATTCCGGATTCTCACCACTAAAGCCTTTTTATCCTTCAGCTTTTCACTGATTTCCAGTTTTGCTTTTGCGGCGTCATCATTATAGGTTGTGATGATTTTTTCAGCTTGATCTTTTTTACCGGCAAGGCTGGCCATTAACCGCAGGTTGTCTTCCCAATTTGTCGAAATATGTGAATAGGGGAATGTTGGCGCCACCTTTTCCAATTGTTCCGTCACATTAGCTGGAGATTTAGAAGACCACATGATCACATCTGGTTTCATCCCAAGAAGTGTTTCATAGTTCGGCTGCATTTTTTCACCGATCGACTTAGCACCTTCGAGGTCTTTAGCCAAATATTCAGGTATTTCTCCACCTACAGTAACGACACCAGAAGGTTTAATCCCTAATATGGCTGCATCCTCCATTGATTCCAAACTAGCAGTGGCGATACTGGTAACTTTGGCTGGGATTGTATACTCCTTATCCAGATATGTGACGGTTTGGGTCTTAGCTTCTTTTTTCTCGGCATCTGTCACTTTGCTCTTCTGTGAAGCATCCTCGGAAGTCTTTTCGGCATTACCGCAAGCTCCAAGTCCTAAACTGAATACTGTTGCCATTCCAAGTACGAATAATTGCTTTTTCATTAGTCGATTCCCCTTTTTGAATATATTAAATATCATTTATCACTGCTTCATAGGATCGAAAACAAATCCTTAAATATCTATTTTCACTTCCTTTGCCGGTTGAAATTAACAATAGCATGCGAGAGTTTTAGTGATAACGATTATCATTATCAATCTAGCATGCTATTAAATATATAATTAATTTTTAATTATTTCAAGAATAATTTTCCATTGTAATGGTTTTTGGTCTGTCAAAAAGGCTTTAAAGATCAAGGGGAAAGGGGAGGGACAGCTCTTTTTTGTAAAATGATAGGAAAAAATTATCGGTGTATGGTTGATATATTAATTGAGAAAGATTATCATTATCGATGTTGTGGTAAACTTTCTCAATTACATTCTTTTAAATCAGGCTGATATTAAAAGACCTTAAATGATTTGAGAAGTAAAACAATGAATAAGATTACGAGTATTAGAGGTTGGGGGAATTCATTTAGATGATGCATAAAAAAATGGACAATAGCGTAATGGACAAAACTACTGCCAGTACAGAGGTTACGATCAAAGGAAGTCAACACTTTCTCATGCATTCGAGTACCGGGAAACGTGAATACCAAATCTTTGTATCAAAGCCATTGGAAGAGCCGCCAGCTTCAGGATATCCGGTCATTTATTTGCTTGATGCCAATTCTGTATTTGGAACGATGGTTGAGGCTGTACGATTGCAATCGCGCCGGCCGGAAAAGTCAGGCGTGGTTCCCGCCATCATTGTGGGTATTGGATATGCCACCAATGCACCATTTTCTTCTGAACGTTATTATGATTTCACTATGCCCGTTGCGGATAGCGAGTTACCTGAAAGACCAGACGGAAGTCCATGGCCTTCACATGGAGGGGCGGAAGACTTTCTGAAATTCATAGAAGACGATTTAAAACCGGAAATCGGTAAAAGATATAAAGTCGATTACAATAGCCAAACGCTTTTCGGGCATTCCCTTGGTGGTCTTTTCGCTTTATATGTTCTTTTTGAAAATCCGTATGCCTTCCAAACATACATAGCTGGGAGTCCATCTCTCCATTGGAACAAAAAGTGGTTCCGTGAGGAGGAGGATAGGTTTATTTGCCGATTGAATCAAGGAAATGGAGATATTTCCTTATTGCTTGGCGTGGGTGAACTGGAGGGCACCCATAAAAGCCGCATGAACGAAAATGTATTGGAATTATCAAAACGATTATCCTTAGAGGAAAGCGGAGTTAATGTTCAATTCAAGGAGTTTGAAGAGGAAGGGCATCTTTCAGTTTTACCGCCTTTGATTAACAGGGCCCTGCGTTTTGCTTTGAAGAGAAATGTGCCTGGTAAGAAATAGGTCTTTCTTAGTAAATCCGAGAAGGGCACTTGACCATTAAGTTATAAATATATATCATTACCTGTAGATTCCAATTGATAATGATTATCATTATTGATTGGTATTTTACTTTTTAAGCATTTGCTAAAGCCATGTACCGCCTCTGTTTGCCAAGGGGATTGCATTTGGCTGCTATACATTGGATTCTTTGATTTGGAAAGGGAGTGTCAAGGTGGACTTTTTGGAATGTAAAGGGAAGGTTGCGCTTGTAACGGGAGGTGCTCAAGGTATTGGAGGTGCCGTGGTTCAGGCTTTAGCCAAGCTTGGACTCATTGTGGCGGCCATTGATTATAATGCCGAAAAGCTTAATAAATACGTAAGTGAATTGAAGTCTCAAGGCTTGGAGGTATATGCCTTTCCAGCGGATGTGAGCGACAGTCATGCAATCGATGGCATTGTTGATGGAATTGAGAATGATATTGGTCCAATAGAGACATTGGTCAATGTTGCCGGAGTGTTGCGCACTGGAATGATCGAGTCATTCAGTGACCAAGATTGGGCTAAGACTTTCGCAGTCAACGCCACTGGTGTGTTTAATGTATCTCGTTCAGTGAGCAAATACATGGTGACAAGAAAAAGAGGGGCGATTGTCACGGTTGGATCGAACGCCGCAAGTGTCCCCCGAATCTCATTGGCTGCCTATGCGGCATCGAAGGCAGCTGCCGTCATGTTTACGAAGTGTTTAGGGTTGGAGCTGGCCCAATATAATATCCGCTGCAATATCGTTTCCCCCGGATCTACGGACACGGAGATGCAATGGTCCCTGTGGAACGACGAGAATGGTGCCGAAGCTGTCATAAATGGTATGCCTGAAGCATTCAAGGTGGGAATCCCACTGAAAAAAATAGCCTTGCCTACTGATATAGTGGACGCTATCTTATTTTTCATATCCAATCAATCGAATCACATTACAATGAGTAATTTATGTGTGGATGGTGGCGCCACTTTAGGTGCATAACACGACCACGCCCAGGAGTCTGAATATTAAGTGGATTTGGAGGGGTTTTAATATGATGAAGTATAAAGGCGTTACTGCCGTATTGGAAAAACAGCTGTTGGACGAGTATGAGGTTGGTGACTTTTTCCTTGCATCGCCATACCGGACACTATTGGGGAAAGGTTCTTTCATAACAGTTCCAAGAGATGAAGAGAATGCCAATCAAATGGAAAGTCTCGCCGCAAGGGTGGCTGCTGCATTAAAAAAGGCAAAAGAGCAAGGGCATGCCAATCCAGTGGTAACCGGTGCCGTACCATTCGATCATCAAAAGGACGCTCAACTTATTGTACCTGAAAACATAAGTTCCTCAGTCCCTTTGCAAGATAATCACACCAGCCTTTCAATGGAAACCAAGAAGCCAACTTATCAAATGGAATCGGTACCCGAACCTTCCCTGTATAAGGAGGGAGTGGAACGGGGCCTTACGTATATAAAAAGCGGCCATCTTGACAAAATCGTCCTATCAAGAACGTTGCATCTTACTTCATCAGAAACAGTGAATATCAATCCGTTACTACATAATCTAGCTCAGCATAACAAGAATGGTTATACCTTTGCCGTGGATTTACCTCAAAGCGTAAAGAGAAAAGGTGATGCCCCCTGCTCGAAAACGCTGATTGGGGCTAGCCCAGAATTGCTTGTTTCAAGATCGGGATTACAGGTTTTAGCAAATCCTCTGGCAGGGTCCAGGCCAAGGAGTGATGACCCTGTCGAGGATAAGCGGCGAGCGGACGAGTTACTTTCATCCTCTAAGGATCTACATGAACATGCAGTTGTTGTCCATGCCGTTGCTGATGCACTGAGACCATTTTTCAAAACGATGGATGTGCCGGAAAAACCAACAGTGATACATACCGAAACCATGTGGCATCTGTCGACGGAAGTAAAAGGTGAGCTCAATGATCCCGCAACTTCGTCATTGGAGTTAGCGATTGCACTTCACCCGACACCTGCTGTATGTGGATCACCGACTGACCTTGCACGAGAAGCCATCCAGGAAATCGAACCATTTGATCGTGGATTTTTTACAGGAATGGTTGGTTGGTGCGATGCAGAAGGAGATGGGGAATGGGTCGTTACCATCCGGTGCGCGGAGGTAGAGAGACAGGTTCTTCGATTATTCGCTGGGGCTGGGGTGGTTGCAGAATCCAAACCAGAAGAAGAGCTTGCGGAAACATCAGCTAAATTTCAAACGATGCTGCGTGCAATGGGAATAGATGCAAAGTCGCTAAATTAAAGTGTTTGGAGGGATAAAGGATGTTAAAAGGGTGTACTTCATGGCCTAAGGAATTTGCGGATTTATATCGAAAGGAGGGGTGCTGGAAAGGGGAAACCTTCGGGGGAATGTTACGTGATCGTGCCAAGGAGCATGGTGAGCGCATCGCCATTACAAGCGGGGAAAGAAACATGAGCTATGCGGAATTGGACAATAGTGCAGATCGGCTGGCATCTGGATTTCAGGAATTGGGAATAAAGAAAAGTGATCGAGTGGTGGTCCAACTGCCCAATGTAATCGAATTCTTTGAGGTTTGTTTTGCACTATTTAGATTAGGAGCATTGCCTGTATTTGCTCTACCCACGCACCGAAGCAGTGAAATTAACTATTTTTGCGAGTTTGCTGAGGCAGTTGCTTACATCATCCCGGATAAGCACGCCGGGTTTGATTATCGTGATCTTGCAAGAGGTGCAAAAAGCAAGAATGCTACCTTGTTAAACGTGATTGTCATGGGTGAAGAAGAAGAATTCGTGAATTTGGCGGATTTATATATCAACCCAAATAAGAATGAAACAAAAGTGGATTCATGTGAAATTGCCTTTCTTCAATTATCAGGGGGAAGTACGGGATTATCAAAATTGATCCCAAGAACACATGATGATTATATATACAGTTTGAGGCTTAGCGCTGAAATTTGCCAGGTGGATATGAATAGTGTTTATCTCGCAGTTCTTCCTATTGCCCATAACTATCCACTTAGCTCGCCAGGAATTCTGGGTACGCTTTATGCTGGCGGCAGAGTGGTCCTTTCACCAGGCCCCAGTCCTGATGAGGCATTCCCGCTTATTGAAAAACAAGGTGTAACGATCACCGCTCTTGTACCGCCTCTTGCTTTGAGATGGCTTGATGCAATATCTACCCGTGACCATGATTTATCCAGCCTCCAAGTGATTCAGGTTGGAGGAGCTAAGTTCAGTGCAGAAGCTGCCCGTCGGGTAACTCCCGCCTTCGGCTGCAAGTTACAGCAAGTTTTTGGCATGGCTGAAGGTCTAGTTAACTATACAAGATTAAACGACCCTGACGAAATCATCATCAACACACAAGGCAGGCCGATGTCGGAATTTGATGAAATCCGAATTGTCGATGAGGAAGACCGGGATGTCCAACAGGGGCAAGTGGGACATTTATTAACGAGAGGACCCTATACCATTTGCGGTTATTATAAAGCCGAAGAGCATAATGCGAAGGCATTCACCATAGATGGATTCTATCGAACCGGTGATTTGGTCAGCATGAACGAGTCGGGCTATATAGTTGTGGAAGGCCGTGATAAGGACCAAATCAATCGTGGCGGTGAAAAAATTGCCGCTGAGGAAGTTGAAAATCATCTCCTGGCTCATGATGCAGTACATGATGCAGCCATCGTTTCCATGACGGACGATTATCTAGGGGAGAGATCATGTGCATTTGTGATCCCGCGCAATCATGCACCGACGGCAAAGGAACTTAAACAATTCTTGAAGGAGCGGGGGCTTGCCGTCTTTAAAATTCCTGACCGGGTTGAGTTCATTGATTCCTTCCCAAAAACGCCGCTAGGTAAAGTGAGTAAAAAAGCATTGCGACAAATGATATCAGATAAACTGAACAGTCGAATTACGATGATGTGAATAAAAAAATATAGAAGGAGTGATTTGATGGCTATTCCTGCTATCACACCATATACAATGCCTGTTGAATCGGAGTTACCAAAAAATAAAGTTGCTTGGAAAGCGGATCCAAAGCGTTCAGTGCTTCTCATTCATGATATGCAACAATATTTCCTTAATTACTATACAGCAAGCGAATCACCGATTACTGAATTGGTAGCACATATTCAGTCCATAAAAAGTCGATGTGTGGAACTGGGGATCCCTGTCGTTTATACAGCACAACCTGGTAATCAAAACCCGGAGGATCGTGCACTGCTTACAGATTTTTGGGGTCCAGGACTTGATGATGATATCAATCAAACGAAAGTGGTAGATGAGGTCGCTCCAAGCGAAGATGACATTGTACTGACTAAATGGCGCTATAGTGCATTTAAAAGGACAAACCTTTTAGAAATGATGAAAGAACAAGGGCGTGATCAACTGATCATTTGCGGGGTATATGCCCATATTGGGTGTTTGTTGACGGCAAGTGAAGCCTTCATGCAGGATATAGAACCATTTTTGGTATCTGATGCAGTGGCGGACTTTTCATTGGAAGAACATAAAATGGCGATTAAATATGCAGCTGAACGGTGTGCTGTTACAACATCAACGTCCCGTTTGCTAGAACAATTGAAAGGCGAAGAGCAATCATTCGCTGATCCCGTTGAAGAAAGTGATGGGCACGGTTTGACATTGCAAGGCCTAAGGCACCAAATCGCTGATTTTCTGGGGGAATCTCCATCAGATATTGATGATGACGAGGATCTAGTGGATCTAGGAATGGATTCAATTAGAATGATGAGCCTTGTTGAGATCCTTAGGGGAAAAGGGGCAGAGATTAATTTCATGCAGATGGCTGAAAAACCGACAATCGCTGCCTGGTGGGAACTACTGTCTTCACAAAAGGCGTTAGCGTGACTGAATCCAAATAGAAGGAGGTAAAACGGAGTGATTAATATTCAGGACCAAGATGTGCGCTGGCAATTGTCCGGCGCGCAATCCGGTATCTGGTTTGCTCAGCAACTGGAGCCGGATAATCCGATTTATAACACAGGGGAATACATAGAAATCAATGGACAGATTGATATAGATCATTTTGAAAAGGCGCTGAAACAGGCGGTCATGGAGGCGGAGTTTTTACACGTCCGCTTTGGTGAGGATCATAGTGGACCTTTTCAGGTCAGCGGGAAATCGAGCGAAGTTCCTTTTGAATTCATCGATGTCAGTAGAGAGGAAAACCCACGGGAAAAAGCTATGCAATGGATGAAAAAAGACCTGGCTCAACCGATCGACCTGAAAAATGATCCACTCTTCAATCAAGCCTTGTTCAAAGTGGATTCAGCTCATTTTTTCTGGTATCAGCGCATTCACCATATTGTAATGGATGCTTTTGGATTTTCACTTATTTCGCAACGGGTAGCCAAACTATATACGGCTTTTCAGAAGGGTCAGAATTTGGCGGAAGGTTCCTTCGCTCCTTTACATTTACTTCTTGAGGAAGATAAGGCGTACAGAAAGTCCGAGAAGTTCGAACTGGATCGCCAGTTTTGGCAAGATCGTTTTGCTGATCAGCCAGAGGTCATGAGCCTGGCTGATCGAGCCCCTCGGACTTCTAAAGGGTTCATTAGTCAAACGGGTTATCTATCATCTGCAGCGACAATATCTTTAAAAGCGAATGCACATACATATTCAGGAAGCTGGCATGAAGTGGTGATTGCAGTAACGGCCGTTTACGTAAATCGATTGACAGGCTCAAAAGATGTCATCCTGAGCTTACCGATGATGGGCCGGTTGGGGTCTTCCTCATTGAACATCCCCAGTATGGTCATGAATCTGCTGCCACTCCGGTTGTCTGTACAGCCTGATATGAGTTTTCAAGAGTTAGTGAAGCAAGTGTCGAAGGAAGTCCGTACCATCCGCCGCCATCAAAATTACAGACATGAAGAATTGCGTCGGGACCTTAAACTGCTGGGTGATAACCAGCGATTATTCGGACCTCAAATTAATGTTATGCCGTTTGATTATGGTCTGGACTTTTCAGGAAGTAAAGCGATCACACATAAGCTGGCAACAGGTCCTGTCGATGATTTGTCGATTAACATTTATGACAAGTCTGATGGAAACGGGCTAAGGATTGATTTAGATGCAAACCCAGAGGTATATACTATTGAAGATTTAAGTACTCATCATAAGCGTTTCCTGAGTTTTCTTGAAAAGGTTGCTGCTGCAGAGAATGTCCAATCAATTGGGGAAATTGAACTGCTTTTACCTGAGGAACAGCAGCAAGTCCTGCTTGAATGGAATCGAACGGAAACAGAGCTTCCAACTGGACTTTTACCTGGATTGTTCGAGGACCAAGTGTTAAAAACCCCGGATTGGACAGCCGTAATCGATGAAAACAAGGTTCTTACATATAAGGATTTAAACAGGAGGGTCAATCAACTGTCACATTTCCTTTTGGAGAAGGGGATGGGACCTGAGAAATTTGCGGCTATAGCTTTGAACCGTTCGGTGGATATCGTCATTTCCATGTTGGCTGTGTTAAAAACCGGAGCGGCCTATTTACCTATCGATCCTGATTATCCATCAGATCGAATCGAATTCATGCTTGAGGATGCCAGGCCAGAAGCAATCATAACTAGTAAAGGGATTGCATCCAAACTAACTGATGCCAAAGGAACGGAGCGCATCGTGTTGGATGAGGAAGAGACCATTATTGCGCTGGGGAATCAGCCGGATATAAATGTGGAGGATGAACAAAGGAATGGAACGATGTCCCCGCTTAACCCGGCTTATATGATTTACACTTCGGGTTCTACAGGGAAGCCAAAAGGTGTCGTCATTCAATCGGCAAGCCTTATCAATTTCCTTTATTCGATGCAAAACGAATTTTCATTGGATCATCGCGATCGGCTCCTTGCGGTTACAACCATTGCCTTTGATATATCCGGTTTGGAAATTTTCCTGCCGCTTTTGAACGGGGCAAGCTGTGTCATAGCTGCTAAGGAAACGATTCAGGACCCTAGAACTTTGTCCGAGATGATCGTTCAACATGAGATAAGCATCATGCAGGCCACACCAACGCTTTGGCATTCACTCGTGGCGAATTATCCTGATGTGATAAAGAATTTCAAAGTGCTAGTAGGAGGAGAAGCACTTTCGATCAGCCTGACAAACGCTTTACATGAATTAGGATGTGAAGTGACGAATCTGTACGGGCCGACGGAGACGACAATATGGTCTTCATCCATTACCCTTGATCCGGACGAGAGCGGTATGCCCTCGATCGGCAAGCCCCTTTGGAATACACAGGTATATGTGCTGGATGCAGCTTTGAAGCCCGTTCCTAAAGGGACTGTAGGGGAGTTATACATTGCAGGCTTAGGGCTTGCACGTGGGTATTTAGGCCGCCCGAATTTAACGGCTGAGCGGTTTGTCGCCAATCCTTATGGATCAAAGGGTAGCCGTATGTATCGAACGGGCGATCTAGTTCGTTGGCGAGAGGATGGCTCATTGGATTATATCAGCCGGGCCGATCATCAAATCAAAATTCGGGGTTATCGTATTGAATTGGGGGAAATTGAAGCGAAACTTACCCAGCATCCTGCCGTTAACCAGGCTTCAGTCATTGTTCGTGAAGATCAGCCTGGAGATAAACGTATCGTGGCCTATATCGTCCCTTCTTTGGAAGCGGCACCGGAATCGGTTGAACTTCGGGAATTTGTAGGAAGCGGCCTGCCGGAATACATGGTGCCGTCCGCAATCATAAACATGGATGAGTTGCCATTGACCCCGAATGGGAAGCTTAACCGGAAAGAATTGCCTGTGCCTGATCTCACTGCACTTGTATCAGATCAGGCTCCTGGAACACCGCAGGAGGAAATATTGTGCGATCTTTTTGCCGAGGTTCTTGGTCTTTCCCGGGTCGGTATCGATGATAGCTTCTTTAATTTAGGCGGGCACTCCCTTCTTGCTTCAACACTGATGGCCCGAATCAGAGATACTTTCGGAGTGGAAATAGGCATTGGTAAACTCTTTGAGACACCAACAGTTTCGGGACTTGTAAAACAGCTTTCCAATGGAAAAAGTGCAAGGTTACCTGTAAAGAAAGCCGATAGGCCGGAAACAGTGCCCCTTTCTTTCGCACAAAGGCGATTATGGTTCCTTCACCGTCTTGAAGGGCCAAGTCCAACGTACAATATTCCACTGGTTGTTGAATTGTCCGGTGAAATAGATACTAGGTCACTAGAGGCTGCGATCAATGATGTAGCCGAGCGTCATGAAACCTTGCGTACGCTTTTCCCAGTTACCTCGGGTACAGCTCATCAATATGTGTTGGATTCATCCGAAGCACAAGTGGAATTGTTGGTATCGCACATCAAAGAGTCCGAACTTGAAGCTGAAATCGCTACAGCTGCGCGATATAGCTTCAATCTTGCAAAAGAGCCGGCCATATGTGCCCAGCTTTTCACAATGGCCCCGGACAAGCATGTATTGGTTTTATTATTGCATCATATTTCAGGAGATGGATGGTCCCTGACACCGCTTACCCGCGATTTAACGGCAGCTTATGTTGCGCGAAGTAAAGGTGAAGAACCTAACCTGCCCCCGTTGCCAGTACAGTATGCCGATTATGCGCTTTGGCAGGAAAGCCTTTTAGGGAGTGAGGGTGATGAATCCAGTTTAGCCATTGAACAAATGGAATACTGGAAAGAAACATTGGCTAATCTGCCAGATCAATTGGAATTGCCCACTGATTATCCGCGTCCCCTTGAAGCTAGTTATAGAGGTGAAACCGTAGACTTTTCTATCAATCCTGAAACGCATCGTCGTTTACTGGATTTGGCCCGTGATAACGGCGTCAGCTTATTCATGGTCTTGCAATCTGGACTGTCGGCGCTCCTAACTCGCCTTGGGGCAGGTAACGATATCCCTATCGGAAGTCCGATAGCAGGTCGAAGTGACGATGCCTTAAGCGATCTTGTAGGGATGTTCATCAACACATTGGTGTTACGGACGGATACTTCCGGCGACCCTACTTTCCGTGAACTTCTTGACAGGGTGCGAAGGGTTAATTTAAATGCCTATGAGCATCAAGACTTGCCTTTTGAGCGTTTAGTGGAAGTGATGAACCCAGTCCGTTCTCGATCTAGGCATCCATTATTCCAGATCATGCTGGCGCTGCAGAATATGCCTGATCCGAAATTGGAGCTTCCGGGGATTCAATCCAACCTGAAGTTATATGGCGTAGGCGCATCAAAGTTCGATATGACGATCGAATTACGTGAAGAGCATGCTGAAAATGGCAGTCCAGATGGGATAAATGGCTTCCTTGAATATAGTACAGATCTATTTAAGCGTGAGACCGCCAAGATGCTAATAAATCGATTAATAAGATTGTTGGAAGGTGCCATTTCGGAACCGGACCGGCAAATTGGACTTTTGGAAATAATGTCACCTGAAGAGCGCCAGGAAATCCTTGTGGATTGGAATGGAAGTTCCGAAGAAATACCGCATAAGTGCTTACCAGCATTACTGGAAGAACGGGTAAGCCAGTATCCCCACAATATTGCATTGGTATATGAGGACACCTCATTGACTTATGAGGAGTTAAACAAAAAAGCGAATCAGCTAGCCCATCTCTTGATTGCTAAAGGTGTAGGGCCAGAGCAATTCGTTGCCTTGGCCATGCCTAGATCATTGGAAATGGTTGTAGGATTGCTGGCTGTACTCAAGGCAGGAGCGGCATATTTGCCTTTAGATCCTGAATATCCAAATGATCGGTTAACGTTCATGCTGTCTGATGCTCAGCCTGCTTGTGTTCTAACGAGTTCAGGTGTAGCTTCCAAGCTTCCTGAAATGCATGATATCAGGCAAATCATATTGGATGAAGCCAGTACCATAGAAGAACTGGCAGATCACTCAATCTTCAATCCAACCGATCGTGATCGCATTCATCCGTTATCACCTTTAAATTCGGCATATATCATATATACTTCAGGGTCCACCGGTTTACCAAAAGGAGTCGTGGTTCCGCACCAGAATGTAATCAGGCTGTTTGGATCGACGGAACATTGGTACCATTTCAATTCCGAAGATGTGTGGACGATGTTCCACTCTTATGCCTTTGACTTTTCGGTTTGGGAGATTTGGGGAGCTTTACTTCATGGAGGCAAGCTTGTGGTCGTTCCTCATTCCATCAGCCGGTCACCGGAAGAATTTTTACAACTGCTTGTTAAAGAAGGAGTAACGGTACTGAACCAGACCCCATCAGCATTTTATCAATTGATGCAGGCTGATCGGAAAATGCCGGCACTAGGGCAGGATATTAAATTACGCTTCGTGATTTATGGCGGGGAGGCACTTGAACTGAGCCGTTTGGAGGATTGGTACAGCCGCCATCCGGAAAATGCGCCATATCTCATCAACATGTATGGAATAACGGAAACTACCGTACATGTCAGCTATCTTGAGCTTAATCGGGATATAACATCCATAAAAGCTAATAGCCTGATTGGCTGTGCCATACCCGATCTGGGGGTGTATGTGTTAGATGCAAGCTTACAGCCAGTTCCGCCAGGGGTAGTTGGGGAACTTTATGTTTCCGGACCTGGTCTGGCCCGTGGTTATTTAGGGCGGCCAGGTTTGACGGCTGACCGTTTTGTCGCCAATCCATTCAGTTCAACAGGCAGCAGGATGTACCGCACTGGCGACTTGGCCCGCTGGCTTGTAGATGGATCTTTGGATTATATAGGCCGGGCCGATCATCAGATTAAAATTCGTGGATTCCGTATTGAATTGGGGGAAATCGAGGCATTGGTTGCTCAGCATTCCCATATTGAACAAGTTGCGGTAGTCGTTCGTGAAGACAATCCGGGTGATAAGCGTCTGGTCGCATATGTCGTATCTGCGTCAAATGTCACCTTCGATCCGGCGAATGTACGTCAATTTGTTGCAAGCAGCCTTCCGGATTACATGGTGCCATCAGCTTTCGTTGAAATGGGCGAATTGCCTTTGACACCGAATGGTAAGCTGGATCGCAAGGCATTGCCGGCGCCGGAATTCGGTACTGATCAGTCAGGGCGCGGACCGAGAACGCCGCAGGAAGAGATTCTGTGCGACCTTTTTATGGAGGTTCTCGATTTGCCCCATGTCGGAATAGATGACGGTTTTTTTGATCTAGGTGGCCACTCGCTGCTTGCCGTCCATTTGATGAGCAAAATACGTGAAGCACTTGGCGTTGAGTTGAGTATTGGTAACTTATTCGAGGCTCCGTCTGTTGCGGGGCTCGCTGAACGGCTTGAAATGGGCACGAGCAAAAGTGCTTTGGACGTCCTGTTGCCGCTTAGGAAAAATGGGCCGGAACTTCCGCTGTTTTGTGTACATCCGGCTGGAGGGCTGAGCTGGTGCTATGCTGGGTTGATGAATGCACTGGGCCCTGACTATCCAATCTATGGGTTACAAGCACGAGGAATATCACAGCGGGAGCAACTTCCGCAAACGCTGACTGAAATGGCGGAGGACTATATCGATCAGTTACGGACAATCCAGCCAGAAGGACCTTATCATCTATTGGGATGGTCTCTCGGAGGCAATGTCGTTCATGCAATGGCCACTCAATTGCAAAATGAGGGAGAAGATGTACGCCTGGTGGCAATCCTCGATTCATATCCAAGTCATTTCTTGCCAATGAAAGAGGCTCCGGATGATGAGGAGGCTTTGATCGCCTTGCTGGCATTGGGAGGTTATGATCCTGATAGTTTAGGAGACCAGCCATTGGATAATGCCAGTGCCATAGAAATTCTCCGTCGAGATGGCAGTGCATTGGCTAGCTTAGAAGAAGAAACGATCCTGAACCTTAAAGAGACATATGTAAATTCAGTCCGAATCATGGGTGAGTATCAACCTGAAACCTTTAAGGGGAATGTGCTGTTCTTCAGATCGACGATCATTCCGGATTGGTTTGATCCCATTTATCCAGATTCATGGAATCCATATATCCATGGAATGATTGAACAGCATAATATTGAATGCCGCCATAAGGATATGTGCCAGCCGGGACCGCTCGCTGAAATTGGCCAGGTGATCGCTGACAAACTATCCACCATGAAGAAGTTGGCGAAAAATAGTGAAGGAGGAAATATCCGATGACCAACCCTTTCGAAAATGAAAATGGCATCTACCATGTATTGATAAATAAAGAAGGTCAACATTCCCTTTGGCCCGCCTTTTTGGTTATTCCAGAAGGCTGGTCCGTCATATATCGGGAGGAAAGCCGGCAGGATTGCCTGGAATACATCAACAAAAACTGGACGGATTTGCTGCCCAATAGTTTAAAACTAGTTGCCAGCAGTGATGGAACAAAGTGAAATCCAGGATACAGCTAGACCCTAAAATAGTGGTTTGCATCGTTTATGTCATAGCGATGTTCATGGTTTCGATGGACGGGACGATTGTCAATGTGATCCTCCCGACAATCAGTAATGAATTTAATCTTGATCCTTCGTCGACCAGTGGCATTAATATTGGATATTTAGTTAGCCTGGCTGTCTTCCTTCCGGTAGCGGGTTGGCTTGGGGATCGTTTTGGGACCAAGAAAATCTTCTTGATTGCATTGGGTGTCTTTACGGCTGCCTCCTTTTTATGCGGATTTGCCAATAATCTGCAAACCTTGAACTTGTTCAGGGTTTTGCAGGGGGCTGGAGGCGGGATCCTGACACCGGTGGGAATGGCGATTTTATTTAGAACGTTCTCTCCGGAAGAACGGCCAAAGGTTTCCCGTTCCCTTGTGCTGCCCATTGCATTCGCACCAGCCGTTGTTCCGATCGTTGGCGGGTTCTTCACGGAGCAGCTGTCTTGGCGTTGGGCATTTTATATAATTGTTCCTTTTGGGATTATGGTCCTGTTAATCGGTGTACTGTTTTTAAAAGAACATAAAGAGCCTACGGCTGGCAGGTTGGACCTTCCAGGATTCCTGCTGTCAGCTTCAGGCTTTTCCATGATGATGTATGCAATGAACATAGGTCCATCCAAAGGATGGGACTCCCCCGTTATCATGTATACAGGAATTATCGGTACAGTTCTTGTTCTCTCATTTATACTACTGGAACTGCGAGTGGGCCAGCCGATGCTTGATTTGCGTTTATTATCCGATCGATTGTTTCGGACATTGGGCATCATTTCATTATTTTCAATGGCTGGCTTATTGGGGATGCTCTTTGTGTTTCCGTTAATGTATCAAAGTGCGCTTCATGCTTCAGCTTTTGAAAGCGGTCTGACCACATTCCCGGAAGCCATAGGTTTGATGGTGGCATCCCGGATGATGCCCTTGACTACAAAAAAACTGGGCATACATCAGGTGATCCGAATGGGGCTGCTTAGCACAATCATCATTTATACCTTGATTAGCCTCGTAGGGCCGACAGCCAACCCGTGGTTCCTTCGGGCCCTATTATTTAGCGTCGGTGTGTGCTTGGGACATACAGTTGTGGCCATACAGTACTCCACTTTCACTAATATCAACTCGGCTTCGATGGGGATGGCTGCCACATTGTTCAATGTTCAAAACCGGATTGGCTCTGCGATGGGCGTAGCCATCCTTGCCAGCATCCTAGGGGCAGTGGGCACTGGTAAGATGGGAACGGATGGAAATCAGCTTGTTAATTTATCAGCCTATCAATTCGCTCTTCTTGGTTCTGCCGTTTTGCTCGTCATAGCCCTACTATTTGCGATGCGCTTGAGGAACGATGATTTTAAGGCCATCATACCTAAACAGGACAGGGCTAATTCCCTTGATGTAAAACCGGTCAAAAGCGGGTAAGTTACTTATTCGGTTAATTTTTGAGGGAGGTCACTGTGGTTTTTACCAGTGGCCTCCCTTCATTTGCTGCAGTAAGGGAAGGGGCAGGAGAAATGGTTGAATTATATATATGTAAATTGCCTATAAGGAAAGAGGAGTCCGACTTAAATAAACTGCTTGTCCATGTTTCAACCGAAAGGCAAAATCGGGTTAAAAGGTTCGTCAAGCTGGATGATGCGTATCGCTCCCTTATAGGGGATTTGTTGGTACGGTTTGTTCTTAAAGAACGGTACGGTTCGGTTAAGGAAGAACTGGGTTGGATGACAAATTCATTTGGGAAGCCTTTTTTATCCAATTATCCATCGTTCCATTATAATATTTCCCATTCTGGTGAGTTTGTGGTTTGTGCCGTGCATGATGAAGAAGTGGGGGTGGATATAGAGAAAATAGGGACGTTTGAGTTACAGCTGGCCAAGGGTTTCTTTACGGAAGAAGAGTATAAGCAAGTATTGAAAGCAGAGGACGGACTTTCTTCCTTTTATGATATATGGACTTTGAAGGAAAGCTATATCAAAGCAAAAGGTAAGGGCTTATCCATACCTTTGCACAGCTTCAATGTGAGAAGGCATGGCATGGAAGACATTCAGTTAACTGATGTACATAGCGATATGCCAATAACGGACTTCACCTGTAGGCAGTACGAGGTAGACTGCGAATATCGGCTTGCCGTTTGTGCATATAAGGTGAGTGCCGAAAGTTTTAAGGATCACCACAGATCAGTCACTTTTCATCAAATATGTGAGGGTCTGAAATATCACCCTTGAATGAGTGAACGAGGATTATAGGTGTTTCAAATGAAAATACGGTAGTATTCCACTGGCTTTCTGAGGCTTGGTATGGCAGTGGAAACTATCGAATACGGAGGTTTGGAATTTGAGGAATATTAATATAGCGCACGTTATCGAAGGTAGTAAATTTAACTCATTTCATCTTTCCGTTTTACTATGGTGCATATTTCTTATTCTTTTTGATGGCTTTGATCTAGTAGTTTATGGAGCGGTCATACCGAGTTTAGTTGAAGAATGGGGCACAGCGCCAAGCGTTTTGGGCCTGATTGGAAGTTTAACTTTGGTAGGTGGCCTGATAGGTTCACTATTTTGCGGGGTTTTGGCAGATAAAGTGGGCAGGAAGAAAATGATCATTTCTTGTGTCGCACTTTTTGGCACATTTACGTTATTGACAGGTTTTGCTCGAGGGCCGGTTGATTTTGCCCTTTACCGGTTTACAGCTGGGTTGGGCCTTGGGGGGATTCCTCCATTGTTGGTCGTTCTTACTTCGGAATATTCACCTAAGTCGATTAAAAATATAATGGTGGGCGTCATGTTTAGCGGTTATTCGATCGGAGGCATTTTGGTGTCGCTATTAGGAATGAAAGTGATTCCGGATCTAGGTTGGCAGTGGATGTTTTTCATAGGTGCCATTCCGCTAGTATCGATACCTTTTTTAATTAAATACTTACCGGATTCCCTTTATTACTATGTTGAAAATGGAGAATATAAAAAAGCCAAAGCGATAGTGAAGCGCTTGGACCCTTCCTATGTCCCTCATGAACATGATAGATTCAAAAATGATTTAAAATCAGTGACGGGCGTCCCTGTAGTCAAGCTATTTGAAAACCGGCGAGGAAGAACTACCATCATGTTCTGGATTGCCTGTTTCATGGGATTATTAATGGTCTATGGATTGGGAACCTGGTTGCCACAATTGATGGTTGAAGCAGGTTATCCACTAAAGTCCAGTTTGATATTCCTTTTTTCCTTGAATATCGGGGCGATAATTGGATCGATATGTGGAGGATGGTTAGCGGATCGGATTGGGTCGAAAAGAGTTCTCATCAGTTTATTTACGTTTGGCGCCATTTGTTTAATTTTACTTGGTTTTAAACCGGGAACAATCGTTTTGTATTTCTTGGTTGCGGTAGCAGGGGCGTCATCCATAGGATCGCAAAATTTAAACAATGCATATATTTCAACTTTCTATCCAACTTATATTAAATCCACCGCACTTGGCTGGGCACTTGGAATCGGCAGGTTCGGTGCCATTCTTGGACCTTCGATTGGCGGAGTATTAATAGAGTTAAAGTTGCCCATGTATATGAATTTCATCAGTTTTGCACTTCCAGCCCTAATTGCAGCAGCGGCAATAAGTTTCATTCAGGATAAATACAACAGTTCCAAGAGCTCGTTTAATGGGGAGTTCCAGCAACGATGCGAAAAGATAGATTGATAGAAGGCTAATGTTCGTTAGCATGATTTGGAGGATATATAATGGCCAATTTCGTTTGCCAGATATGTGGTCGTGGCTTTAAAAGTTATAACGAAAATGCTAAATACTGTTCCCAGACCTGTAAAGGGACAGCCTACATAAAATATGAATCAAAGAAATGCAGTCAATGCGGGAAGAAGTACAAACCAAGAAAGGCAAATAGCAAATATTGTTCTTTGGATTGCAGCAGCAAGGGCAGGAAAAACCGTAAAGGATCTGGTTAAATTCCCAGCATTCATTTCTGCTTTGCGGATTGCTTCCATATATGGTCAAAAAAAAGAGCCAGTTTTATCGCAAACAGGCTCTAAATATTAGGTCTTAAGACTCAGCGAAAAAGAGTATTATGCATTCGAGCATATCCTGGTTATTTCTGCTGCATCAACGATACGCTGAACTTCAGATCCCTCAAGTGTCTCTTTTTTCAATAACTCTTCAACAAGCTCTTCATACTGTATGCGATTCGAGTCAATCAACATTTCCGTTTCAGAAATCGCTTTCGTGAATAATTCCTGCATCTTTTGCTCCTTCTCGCCTTTATTAAAGGTGAGGGTAAATCCATCTTGAAGCATTCCGGTATCGACCATTTGTTCAAGCAGGTGCTTCGCCTGTTGCACATCTCCGCCTACACCGATGCTATGTTCTCCTAAATACATTCTTTCCGCCACGCCACCTGCTAAGATCATTTTGACTTGATCAAGCAATTCACTGGCTGTTGCCAGATGGAGTTCTTTTGGTATTGGCGCTACATATCCAAGGGCTTCCCCACGCGGAATGATGGTCGCCTTTCTAACGGAACCGGGCTTTGTCAAAGCAGCAATAAGGGCATGTCCACTTTCATGAATGGCCACACGCCGCTTCGTATCCGCATCATTCAAGGTACGTGATGTCGCTCCAAGTATCGTACGGTCAATGGCGTAATCAAGATCCTGCTTACGAATCATATCCTGTTCATTCCTCAGGGCATGTCGTGAGGCAGTATCGAACAGGGAGCTTAAGTCAGCGCCGGAGAAACCGGAAGTACTTTCAGCCAACTCATCCAGGGAAGCCAGGACATCTGTCGCTAGACGCTTTCCCTTCGTATGGATATCGATGATTTCCTTTCTTCCTTGTGTATCTGGAAGTGGAACTTGGAAAGAAAAATCGATTCTGCCCGGACGTAGAAATGCCTCATCGAGCATATCTTTCCGGTTTGTTGCTGCAATGAATAGGATGCCTTCATTTGGATGGCCTCCATCCAATTGCACAAGCAGTTCAGTTAACGTTTTTTCGCCTTCTTCCCCGCCATGGGCTTTCCTTTTACCAGCCAACGCGTCCACTTCATCAATGAAAATGACAGCTGGCGATTGCTTACGTGCATTTTGGAAAAGGCTGCGGACACGGGCTGCACCGACTCCAACAAACATTTCGTTGAAGGCTGAACCGCTCGTTGAGAAGAAGTTTGCACCAAGCTCTTTTGCAATTGCCTGTGCAAGCAGCGTTTTCCCTGTTCCAGGGGGGCCATATAATAAAATGCCTTGAGGCGGCTTAATTCCAATTTTAGCTGAACGTTCAGGTTCCTTTAATGTAGTGAGTGTCTGTAGGATTTCCTGCTTGATTTCGGATTGTAAACCGCCTACATCATCCAAAGTTATCTCTGGCAGGGGCTTTGGGGTGGAAAGGCTTTGTTTTTTACTGCCTATCCGCAATCCGTTCTTTGATCTTTTCTGTATAATGACACCGGTTGTGACGAGAGCCGCCATTAAACCGCTTAAAATCCATAATGCTGATTTATTAGTTGATGAAAAAGAATATTGAACGTTATAAGTTTCGACAAGTTTATTGATCATTTGACTGTTGGGAGGAATATTGGAAACATATTCTCCATCTGGCGTGGAGATGTGAAGAGTGCCATTTCTTTTTTCTTCAATGGTGACAAGGGCTCCATTTTGGGCTTTAATCGTCTTTTCCACCGAAGAAAAGGGAATGACCATATCCTTTGACTGAGTAACAACATACCAACTGATTCCAGCAATTATCACAATGAGAGCCGTCAGGAACGGCAGCAATTTCGAAACTAATTTAGAGTTCGAGTTCAATTTTTCATCTCCTTTAAGAATATATATTCAGTATAAAATTTTTAAACATGTAATCTATAGGTCTTTATGCCTTAAATTAAAGGTAAATAATGTTAAAGTCAAGAAATAATATTTATTACGAAAGTTTAAAGGGTCCGGAATTTAGAAATATTTAATCTAACCGGCATATTAGACTTTTTAAAAGCGAAATGCTAAAGTGAAATGGTCTAAGTCATGAAAAAATAAAATGGTAGAAGAGTGTGAAGTTCTATGAGTAAATTTATAAAAGACTATATGATTACGATGAAGGATATCGTTAGAGAAGGTGATCCCATTCTGCGTCAGGTAACGGATGAAGTTAGCCTGCCGATTTCGGATGAAGATCGTGAAACGTTGGAATGCATGATGCAATACCTGAAAAACAGCCAGGACCCAAAACTCCAAAAGAAGTACAACCTACGTGAAGGAGTAGGTTTGTCTGCAAATCAGATAGGCTTGAATAAACGCATGTTCGTCATGTATTTCCCCGACGAAAAAGGGAAGCTGTTTGAATATGCCCTTGTGAATCCGAAAATCATCAGCCATTCTGCCACAATGATCTATTTACCGCAAAGTGAAGGCTGCCTTTCCGTAGATCGTGATATTAAAGGGTATGTACCACGTTATGAACGGGTTAAAATCAAAGCTTTGGACGGTAATGGTGAGGAAATTGAGATGCGGCTGAAGGGTTTTGCTGCAATCGTGTTTCAACATGAGTTAGATCATTTAAACGGAATGATGTTTTATGACCGGATCAATACCGAAAATCCTTTCAAGCTTCCGGAAAACGTGGAAGTGAAAAGTCTGTAAGGCAAAAAGGCAAAGCGCCATGCTTTGCCTTTTTACCGTTTTATGGCTGAGGAAGCATATCCAGATCACTGAAGGGTCTGTTAGCTTAACTAAGAGCCCTAATATAAGAAATGCCTCTGGTTTAACTTACTCTAAAACATACGTCCTACAACCTTGTAACCTCGGTATGATCTTTCGGTAATCTTCACACTTCCTATATAGAAGGGAAATGAAAATAAAAAAAAGCGCTGCAAATGCAGCACTTTTTTTTATTGCAATGATTCCTTTTTTGAAGGTGTTTCCACTCTTGTTTTTCCCATGAAGAAAACAGTGATTGCTGCAAGACCGATTGGAATGAGGGCCAAGGTGAATATTAATGAAATCGAATCGGACATCGCATGAACAATTTTATCCAGAATAAAGTCCGGAATCTCGGCACGTGCGTCCGATTGGAAGAGCTGTCGTGGGTCCTCCATCAACCCCGCTGTATCCGGACTTCCTTGCATTCCTTTAAACGCATCATTCATTTTACTTGTGAATACATTGTTCTGAATCGCTCCATAAATCGTTACACCGAGTGTCATCCCAAAAGAACGGAGGAATGAGTTTGTTGAGTTGGCCGACCCCCGGAATCTAGGTTCCAAGTTGTGAATGGATGCTATAGGCAAAAGGGAGAAGGAAAAGCCCATGCCAAATCCAGTCAAAATCATGTACAAAGTTAATAAAGTCCTGCTGGTATCAGGGGTGATGGTTCCTAATAGAAGCATTCCTGCAAAATAACAGATGACGGAAACCGTCATTAAGTTGCGAAAACTTGTCTTTGTATTGAATATCCCGCCAACTGCACTGCCGAATACAGAACCAAGCATCATCGGAGTTAGGATCAATCCGGCATTTGTTGCGGAACCACCGTAAACTGCCTGAACGAAAATCGGGATATAGACGGTTAATATAATGAATGTACCGCCATAAAGAATGGCTAAGATCTGAGAAGTAGCAAATAATCGCCTTTTAAACAGCCATAATGAAATGATGGGATCTTTTGCCCTTTTTTCGAAAAAGAAAAATGAAACGAAGAAAACCACAAAACTGGCAAACAGGCCTATGATGGGAGGGGAACTCCAGCCATACTCCCCGCCCAGTTCGAGAGCGAACATTAAGCTGATAACGGCAATGACGAGTGTTGCTGCGCCACCCCAATCAATTTTTTGCTCTTGGGTGTTGGGTGACTCCTTGTAATAATTCCAGATGAAAAATAAAGAAATGATCCCAATCGGAACATTGACGTAGAAAATCCAGTGCCAGCTGGAGTATTCAGTAATATAAGCACCTAAAAGTGGTCCCAATACGCTTGATGCCCCGAATACAGCTCCGAAAAGGCCAGTTAATTTTCCCCTTTTTTCAGGTGGGAAAATATCAAAAATGATCGTAAATGCTATAGGCATCAAAGCGCCTCCGCCTATCCCTTGGATTGCACGGAAAATACTTAATTGCACTATGCTCTGGGCCATGCCGCATAAGGCGGAACCGATTAAAAAGACTATAAGTCCAAAAATAAAAAACCTCTTTCTTCCATACATATCGGAAAGCTTTCCGAATATCGGCATACTTGCCATCGTGGCGACCATATAGGCAGATGTCACCCATACAAACTTATCGAATCCGCCTAAATCAGAAACGATCGTTCCCATTGCAGTCGCAACAATCGTATTATCCATTGCTGACATCAAGATACCCAATAGTAAACCGGCAACAATGAATTTTTGTTTTTTTTGAACGTTCATTTATTTTCCTCCTTCGTATCAACCAGCTCATGAATTTCCTTTACATGGTTGAAGGGTAAACGTTAAGATGAAACAAAACATTTATCTTGAAAATCAAGATAAATTTAAGTGTAAAAGGGGTGGCATTTTATGTCAAGCGATAATAGGCTGAATACAGCTTTGTTAGAGAGTTTAACACACAGATTGCAACGGTATGGAATGAGATCCGTTTTATTTCAACAAAACATGGCCCAGAAAATAGGGGTGTCCCATACGGACCTAAAGAGTGCTGAAATCTTGAATGAAACAGGACCGATTACTGCCGGTGAATTATCCAAAATTACAGGATTGAGCACGGGATCGGTTACGGCACTGATCAATCGCCTTGAGAAATCCGGTTATGTTAAAAGAGAACGAGACCGATTGGACGGAAGACGGGTAATGATTGCACCGATACCCGAAAGGCAGGAACAGATTAAATCGCACTATCAATCGCTCTCTGTGGCCACCAAGGAGTTATGTTCCACTTATAATGAGCAAGAGCTAATATTGATCAATCAATTTGTTGAGGATATCACAAAAATCATGGACAAAGAAAATGACAAGTTAATGAGCGAGCGTGAAAGGTAGCTGAAATGCAGGCTGCCTTTTTTTATTTTTAGCCAGCTTTGAGCTACTTATCCAACGAAGGCAAAGGGTATATAGTTGAATTTTTATATAGAGAATGAACAATGTCACATTTCCATTAAAATATATATTGATAATGATTTTCATTATCTGCTAATATGAATCTACAAATCATTTCAAAGGGAGAATACACACTATGAAAAAAGCAAAGGCGTCATTAGCGGTCTTACTATCAACCAGTCTATTATTTGGCTGTGCGCAGGAAAAGGAAGAAGCCAAGCCGGCAGATGATAAGGCCAAAGAAGCAAGTGCAAGTAAGCTTGATGATGTATCCAGCGAGTACCGGGAATATGCAATTGGTGAAATAGAAGAGTTCGTAAACGCAACGGAAGAATTCACTACGGCCGTATCTGCCGGTGATATTGAAAAAGCGAAGGAATTATACGCACCAGCCCGCATGCATTATGAAAGAGCAGAACCCATCGCTGAAGTTTTTGGCGATCTTGATCCCAAAATCGATGCGCGTGAAGGGGATGTCAAAGATGAAGACTGGGGCGGTTACCATAGGATTGAAATGGGGCTATGGCAAGAAAATACAACGAAAGGCTACGAAAAGTATGCAGATCAATTAATGAGTGATGTCAATTTGCTGCGAGCAAAGGTTGAAACGGTTGAGGTAACACCTGATTTGTTGATCACGGGTGCGGTGGATTTATTGAATGAAGTTTCCACGAGTAAAGTGACAGGTGAAGAAGACCGCTACTCCCATACCGACCTGTATGATTTTGTTGCAAATGTTGAAGGTGCAGAGAAGATCTATGAACTGCTTACTCCAGCGCTAAAAGAAAAGGATGCGAAGCTTGCTGCTGAAATCCAACAACGTTTTGACGATGTATACGGCTTGCTTGAAAAGCATAAAGAAGGGGATGGCTACATCTCATATACAGATTTAAAGGAATCTGAAGTCAAAGAGTTAAGCCAAGCAATTGATGCACTGGCTGAACCACTTTCGCAAATAGGGATTGTAACGGAGGAATCTTAATTGAAAGAACATACGCCGAAAGACGAAACTGGACTTTTTACAAAAAAAGTAAGTCGTCGAAACATGTTGAAAACAGCAGGAGTCGGTGGAATTGGAGTCGTGATAGGGGCATCTGGATTTGGCGGGCTTCTGACACTTTCTGAACAAAAGGCAAAGGGACAAACTAAGGATATCGTTCCTTTTTATGGAGCGCATCAAGCCGGGATCATCACTAAGGCGCAAGATAACCTTTATTTCGCATCGTTGGCAGTAACCACAGATAAAAGGGCCGACCTAATCCAGTTATTTAAGGATTGGACAGAGGCTGCGGCTCAGATGACTGAGGGGAAATTGATTGGTGAAGCATCACCTAATACGAATATGCCTCCAAAGGATACGGGGGAAGCGAAAGAATTATCGCCTTCCAATTTAACGATCACTTTTGGAGTGGGTCCGACCCTGTTTTCGAAGGATGGCAAAGATCGATTTGGTTTGAAATCAAAAAGGCCTGCTGAATTAAAGGACCTGCCCCAATTCCCTTTAGATGCTTTAGAAGAAGAATGGAGCGGTGGCGATATTTGTATTCAAGCATGTGCAGATGACCTTCAAGTGGCTTTCCATGCCGTCCGGAACTTAGTGAGGATCGGCCGAGGGAAAACGATCATCCATTGGGCACAAACAGGCTTTCAACGGACTAAGCAAGCCGATTCACAAAAAACGACACCTCGGAACCTGTTCGGGTTTAAGGATGGGACTGTCAATCCGGATACGAATGATAATAATGAAATGAATGAGCATGTTTGGGTGAAGGGTGAAGACGGTCCTGACTGGCTAGTTGGAGGAAGTTATATGGTGGTGCGCCGGATCCAGATGTACATTGAAGTTTGGGACCGGACAATATTGAAAGAACAAGAAAATACGTTTGGCCGTCATCGTGACAGCGGAGCTCCATTAGGAATGAAGAATGAGTTCGATAACGTGGACCTCGAAGCTAAAGATCCAAATGGAAATCGAATCATTCCGGAAGATTCCCATATGAGTCTCTCCAGGGGGGACGGAAAAGCAAAGATATTGCGGCGTCCATATTCATATGCAGATGGGATGGATCCTAAAACAGGGAGCTTCAATGCAGGCTTGCTATTCATTTGTTTTCAGCGAAACCCAAGTAAACAATTCATACCCATACAAGAGCGACTGGCGAAAAATGATAAGCTCAACGAATATATCGTTCACAGGGGCAGTGCCATGTTCGCTTGTTTACCAGGTGTGAAAAAGGGTGGCTATATTGGGGATTCCCTTTTTGGATAAATATAATTTCAAATGTGGACGTGAAAATCGCCAGCATGGATATTATCCAGTTGGCGATTTTGGTTCATGAATAAGGAGGGACCACTATGACCGTTTCTAGATGGAAGAGTGGGATATTGGTTTTAGTCGTCAGTCTTTTATTTCTTTCGACTGATATAAAGATGGTTTCGGCGGGTGAAAACCATGATCAGCTTTTTGTTTATATTGGCGATAGTTTAATGAAGGTAAAATCTGGCGACCTTGAGGGAGTATCGAAAAATATCGATCTATTCGAGCAAGATTGGCAAACGATAAAAACGGACAGCGAGAGTGCGAGGAAAGTCGACGAGAAGCTATCCGCTGTAAAAAGTGCTGTGAAAGACCAAGCCTCCACAAATGAAATCAAAAAGCGATTATCGGCTTTATCCAGTACACTTGTTATTTATGATACCAATGAAAACCCTGTTGACAAGACGGACTATAAAGAACGGTTACAAGCGATACTTCCATTGATAGATAAGCTGGAGGCTTTGATAATTGAAGGTGACTTTGATCAAGCTAAAGTTCAATATACCAAGCTTCTGAGCCAATGGACCGACGCAGAGGTCATTGTCCGGGAGAAAAGCGTTGCTGCATATGGTGAATTTGAAACGAAAATGGCCTTTGTGCGGATAGCGATTACCCAAGACCCTCCTGATTCGGAAAAAGCCCAAAAAAATCTAACTGAATTGAAGGGCCTAATCGAGGATTTCCTTGCAGGTAAAGTTGAAGAAGGAAGCCAGGAGAATACCTATTCCCTTGGGGATGTAACGCAACTTTTACAAGGAAGTGCAACGGATATCGAAAAGGGTGACATCGATTCTGCCGTTGATCAGCTAAATGAGATCTTGACAATTTGGCCTAATGTTGAAGGGGAGGTCTCCACAAGGGACAGCAAGCTTTACAGCGATATGGAAACGAAAGTCCCGACCGCAATCAGCCTATTGCAATCGAAAAAGGTAAAGGCGGAGGAAGCGAAGGGAATCGTTTCCGATTTAAACACAAGGTTACTCCCTTTAATTGAGGATACAGGTTATACAACATGGGATGCCGCTTTGATCCTTTTGCGGGAAGGGCTGGAAGCACTCTTGATAGTAGCTACATTGCTGTCTTTCCTAAAGAAAATCGGGCAAGCGGACAAACAAAAATGGATTTGGACAGGAGTGGGGGCTGGTCTAGTTGCCAGTTCCATATTGGCGGTCATAATCAATATCGTTTTCTCTCAAATAACAGCTGCGTCAAGCCGGGAATATATTGAGGGAATCACTGGGATAATAGCCGTATTGATGATGTTGACAATTGGTCTTTGGCTTCATGGTAAATCGAATGTCCATGCATGGAACCGGTATATCGGCAAGCAAATGAACCAAGCCATTGCGACGGGGAGCATCTTCTCGTTCGCTTTAATCAGTTTTCTATCCATATTCCGTGAAGGTGCCGAGACGATTATCTTTTATGCCGGTATGGCTCCTTATATGGAATTAAAGCAGCTGCTGAGCGGGATTTTCCTTGCCTTCCTCATTTTAGTGGTAATTGGTTTCATCATGCTGCGCTACAGTGTGAAATTACCGATGACCCTATTTTTTAAAGTGGCAACTGTACTCATTTATGCCTTGGCCTTCAAGATTCTTGGAGTTTCCATTCATTCACTTCAGGTTTCACAGGTGATACAGACAAATACGATCAGTTCCTTTCCGTTTGTAGAAACGATAGGTCTTTATCCAACAATGGAGACGCTGGTGCCGCAAGCTGTATTAATTTTGCTGATTGTATTGGCGACCATTTGGGTCAAAAAAAGTAATTCCCTACGTACAACCGAATAATAAAATGGGACTGACGAATGTCAGTCCCATTTATGTGTGGTATTAGCGAATAGATCGGCGATAGGAATATTGCTTCCATTGATAAAGGATGAAGCAGCCGATGCAGAATCCAAGGATGGCTATGAGAGAAGCCAATCCGACCATCAAGGTGAATATATAACCGGTAACATTCCAACCTAGTAAAGAAGATATGAATCCAAGTCCTAAGCAAACGACAGCTATGGCCTGGTTGAATTGTTGCTGTGAATGATCTTCAGGAATATATTCGGAGGGTTTCTTTTTAAGAAAAAGCTTGGCGAGACGCATCACTGGATTGAAGTTAAAGAGAAGACCTAAAAGTCCGGCAGTTAAAGGAATCACTAATATCCACATTTGTCCCGATAATAAGGCGGTGGCTACGCTTAACAAAATGACCCATTGATTCGTTCGTACTAAAGGGCGGGGAATGGAACGAATTTCACTCGTCATACCAATACCAACCTTCCTGATGTGTTTTATTTATAGTTTATCTTTATTTTAATCACTTGTGAAGTCTGACAAAATTATGCCACAACCTTATTTATAATAATTTTAATTTAGTATTGATTATCATTACGAAAGTAGTATAATATATATAACAAGCAAATAAAGTGAGGAGGACAGTATAAATGGTAGCAAAAGTTTGTGGAACATGCGGAACACCAATAAAAAAGCTAAAGCATTCTGCCCTTTGCCAATGCGGTCCTAAGATATTGAGCAATCAATTCTCAGTTAAAACAAAAAAATAAATTCGTGGATTAAATTATAAATTAAGCCGATTATTCAATTAATCGGTTTTTGTTTTTCCATTTGAAGGGTAAAGAGGGGTAATAAATATTTTTCATTTCAATTAAAATAATGTACGATTAGGGAACAGAATAAAACGTCATGGAGGAAAAGGCATACTTTCGGTTTGTCAAACCATCACGTGACGGTTAGGAGGGGTTATGTTGGGAACGAGACTTTAAAAATTGGCGAGTTGGCGGAAATGGCGAATGTTACGAAACGAACTGTAGATTATTATACGAACCTTGGCTTGCTTAAAGCAGAACGTTCTGCCTCCAATTACCGTTATTATTCAGTCGGTGAACTTGAAAGGCTTCGCCGTATCGAGGGATACAAAAGAGAAAACCTTTCATTGGAAGATATTAAAGACTTACTTAAGAAGGATAAAGAAACCGCATCAGCGATTGAGGAAAAAGGTCTTCAACTCAAGAATAAAATGGATGGCCTGAACGAGGAACTTCAGGAATTCATCAGCTTGATCGAAAAGGACGGAAAAAGTGAGTTTCTTCTAAAAAAACAGATATCCCGCGAAAGTATGGCCTTGATCCAATCATTGTTAGTGTTGCTGGTATGATTAAAATTTATCCCTATAGTTTTATGCTCAAAGGTGCATATTAACGAGATAGGCTAAAGGGTTTTGATAAGGCAAAATTCGCTTTTTGAAACGAAAATAACCATTTATACAGGAGGTGCTTGGGATTTAGCCGTACTGTCTAATCCAAAGGTCAGAAGGATGGGCACAATATGGCGAACCCGCACATATTGGAGATATTTATAAAATTATTAGCAGTAGCTGTATTAATAGCATTAACCGCATTTTTCGTTGCATCGGAATTTGCAATCGTGAAAGTCCGAAGTTCCCGAATCAATCAATTAATTGAAGAAGGGCATAGAAATGCCCTCGCAGCCAAGAAAGTGACATCACATATCGATGAGTACTTATCTGCCTGTCAATTGGGGATTACAGTGACCGCCTTAGGTCTAGGGGTGTTGGGTGAACCGACGGTCGAGGCGATCTTAAAACCAGTGTTCACTAAATGGGGATTAGAGGAGTCCGTAAGTCACATCATCTCGTTCCTGATCGCGTTCGGTTCTGTAACATTCCTTCACGTTGTTGTCGGCGAACTGGCACCGAAAACGGTTGCGATTCAAAAGGCAGAAGAGGTAACCTTGCTATTTGCAAAGCCGTTAATTCTCTTTTACCGAATTTTGTACCCATTCATTTGGTTACTGAATGGTTCTGCACGTCTCCTGACGGGCATGTTCGGATTAAAGCCTGCATCCGAGTCCGAAATGGCCCATTCGGAAGAAGAGCTGCGCATCATTTTATCGGAAAGCTATAAAAGCGGTGAAATTAACCAATCGGAATACAAATATGTCAATCAGATATTTGAATTTGATGAGCGTATTGCCAATGAAATCATGGTTCCGCGTACGGAAATGACCGTTATCGAAAAGGGCATGCCATTATTGGAAGTTGTTGAACTGATTCAAGAAGAACAATACACAAGGTATCCGGTCATAGACGGTGATAAAGATAATGTCGTGGGAATGGTCAATATCAAGCGACTTTATACAGCGACGATTACCGAAGATAATGTAACAGCTTTGACGGTGGATTCCTTTGTAACACCCATCATCCGTGTACTTGAAACGATCGCCATTCATGATTTGCTGCTGAAAATGCAGAAGGAACGGATCCATATGGCTGTTTTGACTGATGAATATGGCGGAACTGCCGGCCTTGTTACGGTTGAAGACATACTTGAAGAAATCGTCGGGGAAATCCGTGATGAATTTGACCAGGATGAACGTCCGCTCATTCAAAAGATCGATGAAGGGCATTATGTATTCGACGCAAAAACATTGGTTGAAGATGTCAATGATACCCTTGCGATCGATTTGCCGGAAGAAGATATCGATACTTTGGGAGGTTGGTTCCTGACAGGCAGATTCGAGATTGCGGTCGGGGACAAAATCGAATACGCCGGATATGAATTTACTGTAAAGGAAATGGACGGCCACCATGTTTTATATGTTGAAGTGAAGAAGATTAAATAAAACAGGATTACAACAAAAGCCGAAAGTGGAAACTTTCGGCTTTTATTTTGTACGAACAAGTCTATTCGGTGTTAATAACAATGATCAAGGCAGACTGTTACTTAATTGGAAAATGAATTCATTTAAATTAACGCAGTAGATAACAATTATAGCTTGGAAAATGTTAAAATTGACTTTGAGCAATGAATCTATCTATATATCATTTTAAAGTTTCAAAGAATATTAGGGAAAATTCTTCAAAAGTAATACTAATGATAGTATTAAGATTTATTTTGCAAAGCCGTTTATCGCGGGCTGGTATAAATAAGTATTGAAGGTGGGCGGAAAAATGGGTTTTAAGAAGAAGCAAATGCTGGGATTTGGTTTGATCTTGCTTTTCTTGGCTATTTTACTTTCTTTCATGATGGTTACGCTTAACAATTTAAAGAGCAGCATGACTGAAATAGTTGAAAATCGCTATGAAAAAGTTTCAGCTTCGATGGAAATCCGTCAGCTTTTTTCCAGGTCGGACCGTGAGATCCTGTTTGTAGCCAATGATGCAAACAAAGAAGAAAGAGCAGAGAGCCTCGAAATCATCAATGATAACCATAGTTTGATTGAATCAAAAATTGCCGGGTTATCAGGTTCGTTAAATAAGGCGAAAGCAAAGCAATTATTGAAAGAGTTCGAGACTCAATATGCTTCTTACTCCATAACGGAGGCTGAGATCATCCAAAAGGTAAAATCGGGAAACTCTCCGGATGAACTTTCAAGCCTGATGGAGGACCAAAGGGAAAAAAGAACGAAAGTCATCAGTACGATGGATGAATTTAAGGATTACCAAGAAGGTGTCATGAAAGATACCTTAAACAATTCGAAACAAACCTATGAAGATATGATCGGTTTTGTGATTTTTGCTGTTATTCTCAGCATTTTGGTTATTTCCGTAACGGTTGTTTGGATGATCCGCAGTACATCGAAAGATCTGCAATCAATTACGAAGGTCATCAAAAATATCGATTATAAAAATTTATCGGTCATACCAAGAGTTCCAGTTAGGACTACTGATGAAATTGGTGATATAGCGAAATCGTTCAACGAAATGGCGGGGTCGCTTGAAGTCTATAATCAAAAAGAGAAAGATTTCACCGAAAAGATCAGTGAACAGAACTGGATCCAGACTCGTGTTGCAGATATAGCTACCATGTATCAGCGCATTGTTGATGTGGAAGTTCTGGCTGACCGGTTCATCACAAGACTTGCACCGATGATGGGAGCTTCAATTGGAGCTTTTTACGTCAAACGGGGCGAGGGCGAGGATATGCGATTTGTGAAGCTTGCAAGCTTCGCGGGAGATGGCGAAGATTCAGGCAGACGTGAATTCCGTCTTGGCGAAGGTTTGATCGGACAATGCGCCCTTGAAAAGGAATCGAAAGTCATTGAAGATATCCCTAAAGATTTTCAACTGGTTACGACAGGATTAGGAGAGGTAAATCCGAAAAGTATTGTCATTGCGCCGGTCGTTTTTGAGGATGAAGTGGTGGCAATGGTTGAACTGGCAAGTTTGGAGGCCTTTACGAAGCTGCAAAAAACTTTCCTGAACCAGGTTCTTGATACTCTAGGCATCACGATCAATAATGTTGAGGGCCGGATGGAAATAGAGCGTTTATTGAAAGAATCACAAGCACAGACCGAAGAGTTACAGGCTCAATCGGAAGAATTGCAATCACAGTCAGAGGAAATGCAAGCCCAATCGGAGGAACTGCAGACACAGGCTGAAGAATTGAGAATGATCAATGAACAATTAGAAGAAAGAAATCGTGAAACAGAAGAAAAATCGAAAGAGCTTCAAGTCGCAAAACTGAATCTTGAAAAACAAGCGGAAGAATTAAAGTTAAGTTCTAAATATAAATCCGAGTTCATGGCGAATATGTCCCATGAATTGCGGACACCGCTCAATAGCATCCTGATTTTATCAGAAATGCTTTCAGATCCGAATGATAGTAAATTAAATGAAGAGCAACAGGAATTCGCTCGTGTCATTAACTCATCAGGTCAGGATTTATTAACGTTGATCAATGACATTTTGGATTTATCGAAAGTCGAAGTCGGAAAGCTTGAAGTGGTCTTTGACGAAATGAATTTGAGTGAGCTTCCAGAGCTGTTGCACCGTAACTTCGATCATGTAGCGAAGAAAAAGAACATTGACTTTATAATAGAAAAAAGTAAAAACGTTCCGGATATTTTCTTTACGGATGAACAGCGCTTCCAGCAAATTTTGAAAAACCTATTATCCAATGCATTTAAATTCACGGAAAAAGGTTCTGTGTCTGTCCAAATCAAAAAAGCTGATGAAGAAAATGTAGCACAATGGATCCAGACCAAAGGAGCTAGCAATTGGGTTGAAATTAAGGTGACGGATACGGGCATCGGAATTTCAAAAGAGAAGCAAAAACTTATCTTTGAAGCGTTCCAGCAAGGTGATGGAGCTACAATGAGAAAATATGGCGGTACAGGACTAGGGCTATCGATTTGCCGGGAGTTCGCCAAACTTCTGGGAGGCTGGGTCATTGTAGATAGTGAAGAAGGGCAGGGCAGCACCTTTACTTTCTTTATTCCAAGTATGCCAGAGGGCTTCAAAAATGTCGGCGAAGCAATAGCTGCTTCTCCAGAAGTGGCAGCAGCCAACCACGATGATTCTGCCGTGCCTTTTGAAAGTCAGGGAGAACCGGATGTAGTTATAGTGGATGAAGAAGATCGGGATAAGGTCAAACCATTCTGCAATAAAACAGTACTGGTCGTCGATGATGATCATCGTAATATATTTGCTCTGAAAAATGCGCTGAAGCATGAAGGGATGGAGATCCTTACAGCTGAAAACGGCTATGAATGTTTGGAACTCCTTGAAAAAGGAAACAATATAGATGTTATTTTGATGGATATCATGATGCCAGGCATGGACGGTTACGAAACGATGACCAGAATTCGCGAGCAAAGTAAGTTCGAGGATCTTCCAATCATCGCGCTAACTGCGAAAGCGATGAAAGGCGACAGGGAAAAGTGCCTGAAGGCCGGCGCTTCCGATTATGTCAGCAAGCCGTTAAAATTGGATCAGCTGCTATCCGTCCTAAGGGTATGGCTGACTAATTGATTGATTGATAGTACGGGTAAGGAAGGTTTTGCATGAAGGATACTTTAACGATTGAAGAAAGAGAAGATTTGGAAATCGAATTATTATTAGAAGCCATTTATTCCGTTTCGGGCTTTGACTTTCGCAAATATATGCGTTCTTCAATAAAAAGAAGAGTTGAAAATAGAATGAGACTGGACCATGTTCGCAGGATTAGCGGAATGATTGAAATGGTTTTATATGAAAAAGGGTATGTCGAGAAGCTTTTGAGAGATTTCTCAATAAATGTCACTGAAATGTTTCGCGATCCGGATTTCTTTAAAGCCTTTCGTTTAAATATTGTACCGCTCCTGAAAAAACTTCCTGAAATAAGAATTTGGCATGCGGGATGTTCAACCGGTGAAGAAGCCTTTTCCATGGCGATCATCCTCAAGGAAGAAGGACTTTATGATAAGGCGAGGATTTATGCCACTGATATGAATGATGAAGTCCTCCGTCATGCGGAAAAAGGAATATTGCCTTTAAATAGAATGCAGTCTTATACGAAAAATTATTTGCAAGCTGGAGGCAACCAGGAATTTTCGGAGTATTATACAACCGATTATCAAAATGCTTATCTTGATTCGAGTCTCCTTAAAAACATTGTGTTTTTCCAGCATAATTTAGTTACTGATGGTTCGTTCAATGAGTTTCATATTATCATGTGCCGGAATGTGATGATTTACTTTACCGGTGAATTACAAACCTACGTTAATCAGTTGTTTTATGACAGCCTTTGTAAAGACGGCTTTCTTGCGGTTGGCAGCAAGGAAACACTTCATACTTCATCCTTTTCGGAAGATTATGAGGACTTTGACTCAAAGGAACGAATTTATCGGAAATTGTAAAAAGAAAGAGTTCGCATATAAGCGGGCTCTTTCTTTTTAATGTAGTGCATTATTTTTCGTTTTTTTTTCATTTCTATGTTTAAGGTACCGGAAGAACGGGTATAAATAATGAGTTGGTCTCCAGATAGAATCACTGCCATGGTTTATTATTATTAAAAGAGACTGAACTTCGTTATAATATAATAGGAAAATCCCTTTAAGGGAGCTTTATGAAAGTACTGATCCATATAAAAAAGATAAATGTTGCCGCTCGATATAAGCCAAAAGGGGAATGAAAGAATGACGATTTTAATCGTAGATGATAACCAGGTTAACCTTTTCGTTATAGAGAAAATTCTAAAACGAGCTGGCTATACGGATTTTCTATCATTAACTTCAGCTGTTGAGATGTTTGAATATTTACAGGTGGATAGTCCGCAACCTAAAGAGACTTCAGTTGATATCATTCTGCTCGATATCATGATGCCGGAGATCGATGGGATAGAGGCGTGCAAGAGACTTCAAAGCATTCCTCACCTTAGGGATATACCCGTCATTTTTGTGACCGCCCTTGAAGATTCAAACAAGGTTGCCGAGGCACTTGATGTTGGCGGAATTGATTATATAATGAAGCCTATCAATAAAATAGATTTACTTGCGAGGATTCGCGTCGGGTTAAGACTTAAATATGAAAAAGATTGGCATAAAATGCAGGATGAAAAAATCCGCAATGAATTGGATCTTTCCATGCAGGTTCAAAGCGGTTTATTAAGTGAACCCATTATAAATGACCACTTAACGATAAGGGCATCCTACTTACCTGCGAATAAATTGGCAGGGGATATGTACTATTGGCACCGCATCGATGAAAGTCGGTATGGGATCATCCTGTTGGATATGATGGGGCATGGCATATCCGCCTCACTTGTTTGCATGTTCATTTCCTCCGTATTGAGGGATGCCATCAGGATACATACGGATCCGGTTGCAGTAATAAACGAAATGAATCGCTGGATGAGTACCCTTAATAAAGAAGATAATCCAGTGCATTATTATTTTACCGCGATTTATATGGTCATTGATACAGAGCAAAAGACTGTGGAATATGTGAATGCCGGACATCCTCCGGGCTTTGCTTTGATGGACGATGGGAAAGTGGCCTCTCTTTCAAAAGGGACATGTCCTGTTGGGTTCTTCAACGAAATGAAAATAGAGAAGTCCGTCATTCATTATGAAGAGAAGATTCAGCTTATGCTATATACGGATGGAGTCATGGAAGCGATAGATCGAGAAGGGACGGAAGGACTCGACCAAATAAAAGAAGCGGTCTCGACGAGATGGTTCGATTGTAAAGAATCTCCCCCTATCGATTTTTTGATGTCCCCGGAAATGCAGCAAGATCAACCTGATGATATGTGTGTTGTTGTTATCCAAGCAAATTAAAGAAGGAAGAGGCGGCAGATTATCTGCCGCCTCTTCTCTATAAAAGCGGATAACTTTTATATGAAGTGAGAATGTTTGTTAAGAGAGTGAATTCAATTAACGGTCATTTTTCAATTTGCCAATGCCATCCTGGAGATTGCCTTTTAATTTATCGACTTTACCTTCTGCTTGTAAGTGAGGATCATTTTTCGCGTTTCCGACTTGGTCTTTCGTTTCACCTTTAACTTTATTTACAGCACCTTTAACTTTGTCTGATAAACCGCTCATTATGTTACCTCCTTTTTCTTTATATACTGTATATACCCATGAAGTGTACGGATAAACCTGATTTATATGAAGAATGAGTTTAAGAAGCGATTATAGCCCTTTTACTTAACCTTTGAATGAACTGATATGACCGTTCAATGATATGATCTTTGTCATGATCCAACGAGGCCACATGATATGAATTTTCAAGTGGAGCCATCTCCTTATCCCCGGATATGACCGTATCGTAAATCTGATAGGAACAAGAGTCTGGTACAACGTGATCTTCTGGAGAATGGAAGATAAGTATCGGGCACGAAACGTCTATTAGTTTTTGACTGGCATGTTCCATTATATCAAGTAATTGATTAATCGCTTTTAACGGAACCTGGTCATTAGTGATTTCTTTAGTTGTATCGTCTTTTATGTCAGGTTTACCCTCAGGAACGAAGCGTGGAACCGATTGGTTACGGTATATTTCATATTCAGGAACTTGGAGAGCGGCATTGATGGTGAGAATTCCATCACAAGCCACTTTTGTAGCTAAATCGAGAACAAGGGCGCCTCCCATTGATTGACCGATGGCGAATACATGGGTGCAGGTTCTTTTTAATTTTGCATAAGCCATTTCAACATCATGTATCCATTCCTTATAATGACTCGTCTCCATTTCATATTCATCCGTCCCGTGGCCCGCCAGTCGAGGAGCGAAGACAGTAAAGCCTTTGGCGGCGAATTTTTCACCTAAATACCGTACGCTTTGCGGTGTTCCGTTAAAGCCATGGCAAATAAGAATGCCGATAGAATTGCCGGGTAAGAAAAAAGATTCCGCCCCTGGTATTACCATTGCTGCTGTCATAATCCCATCTCCTTTAATTAGCTATGTTTTATTGTATGAAATTAAAATTAACTATTCCGATTATTTTACTTGGTTATATAATAGCATAATGAAAATTGCGAAGTCAACTTGGTTATATGCCAAATTTCATTATTAACAGGCATTAAAAAAGGATACAAAGATCCTTATTGAATGTGTGCTGCCATTCTTACCGTTATATAAGTACTGTCTTGGCATTGATGATAAACAGAAGAAGCTAATAACCGGTTGCATGGTATAAATAAAAGAAAAGGAAAAAAACGTTGACTTTAAACTGAAATGGGATTAATATAAATAAGCACCAACTAAGACAAACGAAAAACTTCATCGCTTTTGGCTGATAGCTGAAAGGAATAATAACTATTGACTTCTTACTATGAAAATGATAAGATGAAATGGTCGCTGAAAAACACAGCGATTTAAAATAAGTTAAAAACTTCGCAGAAGTTGACAACTAATCAATAAGATGTTATGATGAATAAACAGCCGTTCGAAAGAACGATTGTGAAATTGCTCTTTGAAAACTGAACAAAACAAAGCGCCAACGTTAAATTTTAAGTGAGCACACACTATCAAAAAAGCAAATGAGCAAGTCAAACATTTCTTCGGAGAGTTTGATCCTGGCTCAGGACGAACGCTGGCGGCGTGCCTAATACATGCAAGTCGAGCGAATCGACGGGAGCTTGCTCCCTGAGATTAGCGGCGGACGGGTGAGTAACACGTGGGCAACCTGCCTATAAGACTGGGATAACTTCGGGAAACCGGAGCTAATACCGGATACGTTCTTTTCTCGCATGAGAGAAG
>NZ_JAKXEE010000008.1:0-106198 GCF_022603275.1 Peribacillus sp. Aquil_B1
CCGTCGATTCGCTCGACTTGCATGTATTAGGCACGCCGCCAGCGTTCGTCCTGAGCCAGGATCAAACTCTCCGAAGAAATGTTTGACTTGCTCATTTGCTTTTTTGATAGTGTGTGCTCACTTAAAAATTTAACGTTGGCGCTTTGTTTTGTTCAGTTTTCAAAGAGCAATATTTCTCATCGCTTTTTAGCGACTTTGTTAGTATAACACCCTTCAAACATAAAGTCAACAATAAATTATCATTTACTTGTTTTTCTTTTGTCTCAAGCGGTGTATTTAATATATTAGCACTTGCATTTAAATAAGTCAATGCAATCTTTTAAAATCCCCTTCATTTTTTTCACGAACCAGCTTCTTCTATATATACACCACTTTCTTTCTATAGAAGCCGGACCCTGCCATTGAATTATCAAAAACAGGAGGGCAGCTGATTATAGCCACCCTCCTGGTAGAAATGATTATTTATTAATGGTAATTACGTCCGCTTCTTCTCTATCTACATTTCCGGCCTTTTCGATCTTCACACTTTCACCTTCGGAAAGGTTAGTAAAGACGATTGGCGTAATGATAGAGCTGGCATTGTTTTTGACATACTCTATATCAACTTTGAGCAATGGCTGTCCGCTTGTCACTTTATCTCCTTGAGAGACTAGCGCTTCGAAACCTTTGCCTTCTAACTTAACTGTATCGATCCCGACATGTATCAAGATTTCACGACCAGCTTCGGAAACGATGCCTATTGCATGTTTAGTCGGGAATAGATTTACGATCGTACCGTCTACAGGAGAAACAACCAATCCTTCCTCAGGTACAATGGCAAATCCATCACCCATCATTTTTTCAGCAAAAACTGCATCAGGCACTTCTGTGATCGGCTTTAATTCCCCTTTAATAGGAGAAACAAAGCGCTCGGAAACTTCATCCGTCCGTAAAGGTTTCGGCACGACATCCTCGATTTGATTTTCCACACCCTCTTCAGGAGATGCTTCTACTTTACGAGGCCTTTTTCCATCAATGATATCTTTTATTTGCCCCTTGATCGTTTCTGAACGAGGTCCGAAGATGGCCTGGATGTTATTGCCTACTTCCAGAACTCCAGCGGCACCAAGTTTCTTCAGCCTATTTTTATCAACGTTACCGATGTCATTGACTGATACACGAAGACGGGTAATGCAAGCATCCAAGTGAGAAATATTTTCTTTTCCGCCCATAGCATCCAAGATATCCCCAGGAAGACTCCCAGCTGTACTTGCAGATCCGCCATCTTCCTCATCCTCTTCCACTTCACGGCCAGGAGTTTTAAGGTTAAACTTCCTTATCGCAAATCGGAATCCAAAGTAATAGATAACCGCAAGGACTAAACCTACCGGAATAACAATCCATGCATTGGTTTGCGGATTGATTAAACCAAACAGTACGTAATCGATCAAACCACCCGAGAACGTCATCCCGATTTTCACGTCCAGTAAATGCATGGTCATGAAAGATAGACCTGCGAACAGACAGTGAATCCCGAAAAGAACCGGTGCAACAAATAAGAATGCAAATTCAAGTGGCTCAGTAATTCCCGTCAAGAAAGATGTAAGTGCCGCAGAAGCCATCAAGCCCCCGACTATTTTCTTTCTTTCCGGTCTTGCTTCATGATAAATGGCCAAAGCCGCAGCTGGTAACCCGAACATCATAAATGGATATTTACCAGTCATGAAGGTACCTGCCGTTAAATTCTGAACGCCATCTTTAATTTGTGCCATGAAGATGGCCTGGTCTCCTCTGACTGGCGTTCCCCCACCTTGAGGGATATAGCTGCCAAATTCGAACCAGAATGGCGAATAGAAGATATGATGCAACCCAAAAGGAATCAGCGCACGTTCTACAACCCCAAACACGAAAGCTCCCAGAGTCAGGTTAGCACCCAACATATTTTCGGAAAATGCATTTAACCCCGATTGAATCGTCGGCCAAACCAAGATCATCAGCAACCCAAGAATAACTGCACTTGCGGCTGTTACAATGGGTACAAAACGTTTACCTGCAAAGAATCCTAAATATGAAGGCAGTTCAATTTCATAAAACTTATTATACATAACAGCAGCCATGACACCGACAATAATACCGCCGAACACACCAGTTCCCAACGTCGGGATTCCCAGAACATTGGTATACACAGCACTATTTTTCGCAATGTCGGCAGCGTCAATGCCAAGAACAGTTCCCATCGTTACATTCATAATCAAGAAACCGATAATCGCCGCCAAACCGGCAACACCATCTCCGCCAGCTAACCCAATTGCGACTCCCACAGCAAACAACAAGGGAAGATTCCCAAAAATAATATTCCCGGCATTCTCCATTACGGATGCGACCATTTCCACTCCGCCACTCGCAAGAAACGGGGCGATATCCAACAAAGTTTCGTTTTGCAATGCATTACCAAACGCAAGCAAAATTCCGGCCGCTGGTAAAATGGCTACAGGAAGCATCAAAGCTTTACCGATTTTTTGCAAAACACCAAACAACTTCTTAAACATAGGTTTTCCTCCTCTTTACTGTTTTTCCATGCTAATAAAACGGTTACATTTACGATGGTATTCATCTTCCCACGCATCAGAATTCAAATACAAAAAAGGCATAAGCAAAGATAGGATTGAAATGAAAATTCAGGTATATAATACCCTCTTTCATAACAATCATTCTCCTCACTTATGCCTGATCGAATCAGTAACACGTAAGTTAATGTATGTTTATTTAATTTTCTTTTGTAATCGTTGGATATGCATCGTTAAATAGACAGCTTCCGCATCACAAACCGGTTTGCCTAATTTCTGCTGCATAATTTTTATTAGCTTCCAAGAGATATTGTAACACAAAGGATATTCTTCTTTCAATAGCATTGCTATTTTTTCAGGTTCCTCTACTTTTTCCCCAGCCAACACCCTGTCTATCATGAATCTTAAATGACGGACCAAACGTGAATAGTCTATGCTATCCTTATTAATTTTCACATTGAGCTGTTCTTCAACAACTTGGATTAGCTGATAGATTAACTGCGAATGCTGATTGACTTCCGATAAGTCTTTATTTGATATCGCGCTATGAATATGAAGCGTAATAAAACCGATTTCCCCTTGGGGCAGGCCTATGCCTGTCTTATCTTGAATTAATTCTACTACATCGACAGCAATATCATGTTCAAAAGGATAAAGGGTTATCGTTTCTTTCAAGAATGGGTTTTTGATAGTCATTCCTTGTGAAACACGCTGAAGGGCGAACAATAAATGATCAGTTAAACCGACATGTATATGTTCATTGAGTTTTCCAGTTACTCGGTCGTTAATGAGATGAATGGATTCTATAATGGCAGCTTGAAGATTTTGATCGATCTGCGGCAAAAGTTTTTTGTAACTTTCCTGTTCTTTGACATTTTTCAGGACAAACGTTTTCTCCGCAAGTTCCGGACTTAACTCTTCGCCTTTCTTTCGGTTGAAGCCTAAGCCCTTTCCAATAGAAACGACTTCTCCATACGACGGATGCGTGGCAATCACCACATTATTGTTCAAAACCTTTTCAACGATAAAACCATTCATTTTTCTCCCTCTTTTTTTCTCAAAGTCATCCCTATGCCCCATACAGGATAAAGTACTTAGTACTTAGTCCTTTTACTATACACGATATGAGCTTTCTCTTACAACATGAAAGAAGAGCCCCGAAATCAGGACTCTCCTTACTTATTGCATTATTACTTCAAGAAAATGAAATATAGTAGGAAAACGACTCCAAGACCCCACATGATTGGGTGAACCTCTTTAGCTCTCCCTTTCATGGACATGGTGATCGGATAGAAGATGAATCCGCAAGCTATACCTGTCGCAATTGAATATGTCATAGGCATCATGATGACCGTAAAGAAGGCCGGAACCGCAATTTCAAACTTCTGCCAGTCAATATTTTTAAGTGATGATGCCATTAATACTCCGACTATAACCAATGCCGGCGCAGTCACCGCAGATGTCACCACAGATAGAAGCGGGAAGAAGAATAGGGATAGGACAAAAAGCAACCCTGTCACTACAGCCGCAAAACCGCTTCGTGCACCAGCGGCAACACCCGATGTAGACTCTACATAAGATGTCGTGGTTGATGTACCAAGAATTGCACCTGAAACGATGGATAATGAATCAGCAAGTAATCCTTTTCCCACTCTAGGAAGAACATTATCCTTCATCAAACCAGCTTGTTGCGCGACAGCCACCAACGTACCGGCTGTATCAAAGAATGCTACGAACAAGAAGGTCAGTATCACGATTAACATTTGACCAGTGAAGAGATCACCGGGATTTCCGAAGGCACCGAACGCAACCCCGAATGTAGGAGCTATGCTAGGTACGGCACCAATTATTTTCTCCGGCACCGGAACTTGACCAAAAATCATTCCTGCAATGGCTGTAATGACCATTCCTATGAACACACCGCTTTTGACGCCTCTCGTCATCAAAATGACGGTTACGACAATTCCGAACACAGCCAATAGAGTATTTCCTGATGTCAAGTCGCCCAGTCCGACAAGGACGCTGTCATCATTCGTGATGATTCCAGCATTCTGAAATCCTACAAAAGTAATGAATAAACCGATACCGGCACCAACTGCGTATTTCAATTCGACTGGAATTGCATTAATGATTTTCTCACGTATTCCCGATAGGGAAAGCAAAACGAAGATAATACCTGAAATCAATACTCCTGACAAAGCCGTCTGCCAAGGAATTCCAAAACCAAGCACAACGGTAAAAGCAAAGAAAGCATTCAATCCCATCCCTGGTGCAAGCGAGATTGGATACCTGGCTATTAGCCCCATCAATATCGAGCCGATTGCGGCTGCCAAGGCGGTCGCTGCAAAAACCGCTCCGTAGTCCATTCTCAACTCATCCGGATAGTCCTCGATGCTTTGTAAAGTCAGCATCACAGGGTTAACAACCAGGATATACGCCATTGAAAGGAACGTAGTCAGTCCACCAAGTATTTCACGGCGATAATTAGTTCCCAGCTCGTTAAACCGAAAATAATTTTTCATTATGAGTCTCCCCTATCATAAAATCGTGCCAACAGAAAATGCCCCATTCGCTAACGAACGGGGCTTGACTGCGGTCATGTAAAGAAATGGCGGTTTATCCACGCCAATCCTTCCATATCGTAGTCAAGCCGTTCACGGCAGCTTGGTAGAAACTTTTGGGCCATATCCCCAATATTATACGACAATTATGTTTTTTTATTATTATAGGTATAGTGTATCAGTCACTAAAATAATCGTCAATATACCAAACGAATATTTTTTATGTAATTTTAGGCAATGTTCGTTTTTCACTATATATTCCATACTTATTATGGCTATATCTTCGCCAACATACGTGAAATGTAAGTAATCTACAGATTCAAATACTATTTTAACAAAAAAAAATCAGTGAAGGATATTCCCTTCACTGATTGGATGATTTTAATCTTCTATTCCCACTCGATCGTTGCAGGTGGCTTAGACGTAATGTCATAAACTACGCGGTTTACATGGTTTACTTCATTAACGATTCTCGTTGAGATGATTTCAAGTACATCCCAAGGGATTCTTGCCCAATCGGAAGTCATTCCGTCAATGGATGTAACCGCACGGATCCCGATTGTATAATCATACGTACGCGCGTCGCCCATTACCCCTACGCTTCGAATGTTAGGAAGCACCGTAAAGTACTGCCAAATTTCGCGTTCCAAACCATTCTTTTTGATTTCTTCACGTAAGATATGGTCAGATTCACGAACGATTTCAAGTTTTTCATCTGAAATTTCACCTAGTACACGAATACCTAAACCTGGACCCGGGAATGGTTGACGCCAAACGATTTCGTCCGGAATGCCCATTTCACTACCAAGTGCACGCACTTCATCCTTGAACAGGGTGTTCAAAGGCTCGATCAATTTAAATTGCATATCTTCCGGCAGACCGCCAACGTTGTGATGCGATTTTATTGTTTGTGCAGTGGCCGTACCACTTTCAATAATGTCTGTGTAAAGTGTACCCTGTGCAAGGAAATCAATTCCTTCAAGCTTCGTTGCTTCGTCATCGAATACATAGATGAACTCGTTACCGATGATTTTCCGTTTTTGTTCCGGATCTGAAACGCCAGCAAGCTTCGATAGGAAACGTTCTTTTGCATCGACCTTGATTACGTTCATATTGAAGCCTTCACTGAATGTTTCCATTACACCTTCGGCTTCCCCTTTACGAAGTAATCCATGATCAACGAAAATACATGTCAGCTGATCGCCAATCGCTTTATGGATCAATACTGCAACAACGGATGAATCCACACCGCCGCTCAATGCGCATAACACTTTTTTATCTCCGACCGTTTGGCGGATTTTCTCCATCTCTATTTCAATGAAGTTCTCCATTGACCAGTCACCTTTGCAGCCACAAACGCCGAATACGAAATTTTTCAAAATGTCATTACCGTATACGGAATGACGGACTTCAGGATGGAATTGCACGGCATATAATTTACGTGACTCGTCACTCATAGCCGAAATTGGGCAAGACGGGTTCGTCCCATCAATTTGGAAACCTTCAGGCGTTTCCACCACTAGATCACCATGGCTCATCCAGACGATCTGTTCTTTCGGCAGGTCACTGAATAACTTGGACTCATTTTGGATGGCAAGTGTCGCTTTTCCGTATTCACGGTTTTTAGCTGGTTCCACCTTACCGCCAAAATGTTTAGTCATAAGCTGCATGCCATAGCAAATACCGAAAATCGGAAGGCCCATTTCGAATATGCGTTCATCACAACCAAATGCATTTGCATCATAAACACTATTCGGACCCCCTGAGAAAATGATTCCCGTTGGGTTCATTTTCTCGATTTCTTCTACAGTAATTGTATGTGGATGAAGCTCACTGTACACACCAAATTCACGGATACGACGAGTGATCAATTGATTATATTGGCTTCCAAAATCAAGTACTACGATCATTTCCTGGTTTTTTTGCAATTCTGTTTTCCCCGGCACAAACGTCACCTCTATCAATGTAATTCACTCATAAAATCGAGTGATAATTTCTTATAAAAAATATTATCATAAAAAAAGAAAAACTAAAAATCCACCCTCAAAAATACAGAAAAAGTATAGACGAAGGCAGATTTTCAGCTTTCCTGTTAAAATCCGCCTTCATAGTCAAATCATTTACGGTGATTCGGTAGAAACTTTCGATCCATATTATCGAGGATATATGAAGGATATATTAGTTTAAGTTAGTTTTTGTTATTGTATCAATATAATAAAAACCTGGTCAAGAGCTAGTTTTTCTCATTAAGCTTTCCCAACCCTTTTGAAAGTGTTTCCATTCGCCATCTTCCACGTCTCCACGATATATCATTAACTCGTAGCCAGCCGTCAATTCAGTCATCTCATCCGTATCGTACACTGCATCCACATAGGCGGCGTACTCCCTTAAGGTTTGCCCCTCCGGCCGAACTAAACCGGCTCGTTTTAATTGTTTCAATAAAATTATATAGGCTGTCGAGAAATGAGCACCGGTTTTCTTTCTATAACGAAGAATCTGCAGATGAGGAATCCACTTCCTTCTGAAGAAATAACCAATAGAAGCGAAAATCAATGCACCTGACAGTGAGATGGCAGTCCATTTTAAGAACCCAGCCATGTTCCCGATACCCGTTTTCACGGATGATTGAGTTTCCCTATCGGGTGTATCCTGGCGTTCCCTGTTCACTTTCTTTGTTTGCTCTTCATTAATTGGAGTTTCTTCAGAGTTCTTGATCGCTTCCTGTTTCAATTCCGAATCGTAAAATTCAACTTCCCCATTGAAACCCTTTGTCGGCTCGAAGGGAACCCAGCCTATCCCTGAAAAATAAACCTCGACCCAGGAATGTGCATTATTATTGGTTACCTTATAAACGGATTCGCCATCAAGGATTGTTTTTTCCCCTTCCGTATAGCCCTTTACCCACCTTGCAGGTATATTGGCGGCTCTTAGCAAAACAACCATTGCACTTGAAAAATTATCGCAATACCCTATCTGTGTCTCAAATAAAAATTGATCGACATAATCTTGATTGCTCTCCGGATATGGAATATCGTCCTTAGAATAAATGAATTCAGGTCCGTCAAAATAATCCTCAATGGCTTTAGCTTTATCGTACCAATTCTTTTCATTCCTTGTAAGCCCGGATGCCAATTCATATATCCGGTTTGGCATACCCTCTGGAAGCTGCGTGTTCTTTTCCATTAAAAAATCCATTGATTCGTCAGGTTCCGTTACCTTCCTTAACTCAGCTATATCGAAACTCGGCATATCATAGACCAGTTCATACTCTTTCATGGATAGTCGTTCGCCATTATCCTTTTCAGAAATAACTTTGTCCATCCCCTCATAATATTTGAAAACCATCCCGTTTTTGCCCTCAATCTTTTTCAAATACCCGGACTGCGGATGAAGGATATGGGAATATGATTCTGTCATGGACACTTTTGCCGACATCTCTTCTGTCCTCACCACTTCAGGAACGTCATAAATATCTAAAGATGCCATGTCCTGCCCGTTGGAAAAAGTGTGAAAGTCCGTTTCCAGTATGGAAACCCATCCTTTACCGGTATAAATATCCTTGTTCTCGACTTTCCAGTAATGTCCTGCAGGAGCATTATTATAAAAAACGATGGAACCATCCGGCTCTATCGATCCGCCAAGATCCGAATCGTCTTCATCATATCCGACACTTTTACGCTTCGAACCACCGTCTTCTTTCCCCGCTTTATCAGAATAAGAGGTAATATAAGGCACCGGGTCCGGCCACTGCGGGGAGAGCTTTGGGGCAGCGAAACCGACAAGAACACTCATCAATATCATGCCGGTCAGCATTAAGATCCACTTATTGATGGAAGCCATCGAAAACTTAATCCGCTCCTGTACCGTAAGTCGCACCAGGGACAGCAGGCCTAACATCAAGAACCCGATGATGATGATTCTAATCATTGCCTTATCCCCCACATAGGGAGTGAATGTGTCAAGTACAGATATAAAAATCACCGTTAACATAAAAAAGAAAAAAATGCTTTGCCTTACCATCACCCAGTAATGAATCAAATACGTTACAAGCCACAAAAGGACAAAAAATAGAAATGTTCGAAATGGATTTGTGATCAGCTCCCATTTACCATCGTATATAAAACCAAGATTGGCCGTAAAATCCGCTAGGAAGCCTTCTTTCAGCCATAATAATTGAAATAAGGCGCCTTTTGAATGGAGGAACTGCAATGAAATCATTATATAAGCAATAATGAGAATAAACCGGATTGACCAATGTATGCGGAAATAATGCAGTAGCAGGGAATAGAGTAAAAATACGATAAAAATGATGATATTACCTGTATCTGTCAGTTTATCGACAGGCCTCAGCCACTCAGTAATCAACAACAGACCAAATACATACATGAGGACGTGCATGAATCTTTCCAACCTTGCAGTGGTGACATTCATTTCGCCATCACCTCTGATCTGTCAGACTTTAGTTGGCCATGTTCAAAAAATCTAACCTTTATCCCCCTCGAAACAGCTGCAGAGCTTGACAACTTCTCCTCATCAGTAAGATACGCCTGTTTCTTCACACATAACATTAATCCCAGATTAGGCCGTAAAGCACTCAATATGTCCACCTTTTCTAAGGTTAAGTCTGAAACGATGAAGATCACAGCAGCATTTGCCGGAAGAATTCCCTTCCTGACATTTTCGTTCAAATCATTTGCCACTCTCGGCTCTTCTTTAACAAGTTGGTAAAAAATCTTTCGTTTCTGGTTATTGCCCGCTGCTGCCGGTATGATTAACCTCGATTCCCTGCTCACATACCCAATTTCCATGCCTTTCTTTAACAGGGCGTGTGCAATGGAAGCAGCCATTTCAATGGATTCTTCGAATAAATCCGACGGCTTTTCATCAAGCATGATGAATACATCCCGGTTTTTCTGGACTTCGAATTCCTTCGTCATGATTTCACTCGTTCTAGCCGTCGCCTTCCAGTTAATCCATGACAACTGATCGCCTGGCTGATATTCCCTTACCCCGGAAACAACTGAATGTTCCCGTTGTGTTTTCTTTGCTGAAACCACTGCACCCTGATTGAACACTCGGTCAAGATCACTGTAGCCAAGCTCATGATAACGAGGAAAAACAGTTATTTTCAAAGGTGAACTATATATCGCTTCCTTTTCGACTAGCCCGAAAAAATCACCAATCCAAAAGCGGATCGATTGAAACGAATGCTCTCCGCGCTGCAAGTCTTCCAAGATATATGACATGCTGAAGGTACGCTTGAATCCCGGAAAAATAATTATTTTCCTTTGGAATCCCCTATCTTCCATCTTCTGAGGCAATTCCTCCTCTACCACCATGAATAATAGGGGCAGCCGATTTTTACGGGTAAACCTCAATGCTATCTCAACAGATTCGCCGGCCTGGCATTCCCTTTTATTGACCTTTCTCTCAACGGTAAAATCATGCAGCGGATAAACAAGCAGAATCAAAGCGTACACAGAAAACGGCAAAAATGAATAAAAAATGAACCAACTGACAAAACCGCCTTGAAACATTGCATAGCAAAAGGAAACGGCCATGAGTAATACAAGTCCGATCACACTCATATTTCCTCTTAAAATGTTGATGAATTTGCGCATTAGGTCACAGCCCGCTTCACTGGCACTTGTGTTGTCGCGACAATTTCATGTATCACCATTCCAGCATCGAAGCCATCATAATTCGCTTCAGGTTTCAAAATAAGCCGGTGGGAAAATACGAATGGAACTAAATATTGAACATCGTCCGGCAGGACATAGTCCCTGCCCTGGATCAACGCATAAGCCTGGGCTGCTTTCATCAATGCTATCGATCCACGCGGACTCACCCCTAAATAGACCCCTTCATGCGAACGTGTTTGATTCGCCAATTCAACAATGTATCGTTTTATTGTGTCATCCACTATCACCGCTTTTACCTCACCCTGTAATTCTATCAATTCATCCAAGGTGATGACGGATTCCAGCTCCTCAAGCGGTGCCGTGTATTGAGCTCTATGAAGAACCTCAATCTCTTCTTCCACACCGGGATAGCCCATTTTCATTTTTAATAGGAATCTATCCAATTGAGCCTCCGGAAGCGGATATGTTCCCTCGTACTCGATCGGATTTTGCGTCGCCATTACGAAGAACGGCTTCTCCAATCCTCTTGTGACACCATCAATCGTCACACTTGCCTCTTCCATTGCTTCAAGTAATGCAGACTGAGTTTTCGGCGAGGTCCGGTTAATTTCATCGGCTAAAATAATATGTCCCATTATCGGACCTGGCCTAAAAATGAATGCTTGTTCCTTAGGATTGAAGATCGAAACACCAGTAACATCAGAAGGAAGTAAATCAGGTGTAAATTGAATTCGCTTAAAGCTTGCACCTATTGATTTTGCCAGTGCCCTTACCATGACTGTCTTTCCGACGCCCGGAACATCCTCCAATAAGACATGTCCGCCGGAAAGGAGTGCCACGATGCTCAGTTCCGCTATATCCCGTTTTCCGATAATCACCTTTTCGATATTCCCCAGAACCATTTCCAGTTTTTGATTAACCTGCTTATAAATCATTCTCTACCTCCCGGGATTCACATTATCTTTACCTTCTCTATATCACACTTTTTACATTAAGCTCCAATTAAACCTTACATTGTAAGTTTACTAGATAATCGCTAAACCATAAACGAATTTGTACTAAAAAGGTATGTTAAACTGTTGCTAAGCGAATATGAACCAATGATGACGTTTGTGCTAAAATGAATGCAATCCAATCATAAGATATAAGAGGTACTGATCATGTATAAAAAATTCTTCATTTTGATCTTCGCTGCCGCCCTTCTTTTAGGGCTTATTAAAACCGTTATGGATATGTAGAAAAAAAGCCCGATTGCTGACTTATGCCAGGAATCGGGCTTTTTTCATTTTCGTTTAACCTCTCCATTCAACTTCCCCATTTTCGGGATAAGGATAAAAAACAAACAAACGACCAAAAGTGCCAAAACGATGCCAAGCAATATCGTCAGGTCAAAATTAAGGGAAGGCTCTGTTTCTTCTTCGCTTCTCGTTCGAACGCCGACCTCTGAGAATAATCCAAGCTGATCGGCTTTTGAAGCGATTGTATTATTTTGATTCCCCGTTACCGGAGACAGAAATAATGAGTCCTCCACCGAGTCAATGACATCATATTTCCCTCTTTCAAAAGTGAGGTCCTTTTGTTCTTCAGGCAGTTTCCGCTTCTGTTCCAATAATCCTTCTTCATGGAAATACTCCGTTTGAATATCAATATCGTTTTCTTGATATTCATTAGGCTCCACCATGGGTTCATCTTCCGCCCCGCCATGAGGTGCATGGCTAAAAAACAGGATGAGCAAGACAGGCATTACGTATTTATTCCACTTCATGGGCCATTGCTCTTCTTTCTGTCAGACGCTTCACTATATATGGAATGATCGTTGCAATAAGCGTCAGCACAATCAAGATGATACTAGCCGGAATGAATGCCGACTGATTTCCGAACTGAATGGACATATATACATCTGCAACCGGGTGGTCTACATTGAAATTAGGCATGATTAAATCCAATAATGGAATGGTAAGGAAACTGATCAAACCAATCACCAGGATAGCACCGACAAACGGCCCAATCGAGAAGGCAAGCCGGGTAAACGCTGAACAGAAGAATAAAAGCAGGACGGTGAAAACGGTCCATTTAATCTCCTGCATATCTCCCAGTGGATAGATCTTCAAACCATACATGCTGATGATTAAACCTACGATCAGATTCAATAAGGCAAACAAGGCCGCATGGACCATCATTGGAATGGTTTCATAATGATGCAGGAAGAAACCGATCAATAACCCAGAAATGAGTATGATCACCAACATGACGATCGGCGGGATATTAACCTTTTCCTGATGCAGGACTTCCCCGCTGATTTGTACGGGATTTGCTAAATATTCGTACACATATCCGTTTTCCTGATCATCGACTAGAGTGTTATTCAAGACACTATAGACGTCCGTCTTTATTTTTACGGTCGAATCTACATTTTGGGACCAATTATCATTAAGCTGATCGGCCCTTTCCTGTACTGATCCAACTTTCGCTTGCAGGTCTGCTGTATCCTTCGTGACAGTGTCCTGCCGTTCCGCTACAGAATTGACAAGCTCGGAAATGAAGCCGACAGTCGTTGCCGTATTGTCTTGAAGTGATACAAACATTTCTCCATCAAGGTTAACTGGCGGTTCGGCCTCCACTTCAGGAACTTCCATATGATCTGACAAATTGGCAGACACTTCTTGGCCCTTACCGGTAATTGCCGCTAATTCAGCTAAAGTAGCTTTCTGCCCCGTTTCAACGTTAGCATCATATTCTTTCATATAACCCATAATGGAATCCGAGAACATACCGAAGTTCTCATTGACTCCTGCTAAACTGGCTTTAACGAGTTTCGCTTCTTCATCTACGTTTCCGGAGACCCCATTTTTCAAGTTTTCCAATTCTTTTATATTGGCTGCAAATACCTTTTCTACATTTGCTTCCGTGACTCTTTCAGCCAATTCACCATAAGATGAGAGTGAACCGTAATAGGCAAGGAGGGTAGTTGAATCACGATTCGTGATAGGATTTTCAAAGGCCTTCACCAGCACCGCTCGCCTTTCTCCCCCCACCTTTTCTAGAAGTGATTGTTCGAGAGTCTTGATTTCAGCAATGGCCTCGTCAATTGTCATGCTTTGGATGTCCTGTAATTTTTGAATATCTTCCTGTGACTTTTTCCATTGGTCACCTAAATCCTTATAATTCGTGCCGAGTTCATTATAATCAGCTTGTAATTGCGTAAACTGCGCCAGCAGTTCATTATATGAATCTACCAGTGTATTAAACTCGGTGATCACTTGATTATAATTTCCCGTTCTGCCGTTTACCGTTCCGCTGAGATTATTGATTTCCGCTTGGAGTTCCGCTGTTAGGATATTGATTTGTTCAGCAGCTCCTTCACTTCCTTCTGCCGGCACCAAACTTTCAAGTGCCGTGTTAATCCCAGTGATTTGATCTAGCAGTACCTGCAGTGACAGTTCATCAATCGGGTCCTTCTTTTCAGGTACAGCAACCGATTCACCTTTTCCCGTTTCCGTTTCAATATCTTCTATAGGCTTCGTTCCTTCACCAATAACCTCCCCATCACCAGAACTGCTTGCAAGATTCCCTCTTTGCGCAAGCAAGGTAGACTGAAGATTATCAAGACCCGCCTCTTCCGATTGTTTCAATTGTTCAATCGAGCTTTGTTGATCTTGAGTGATTTTTGTAATTTGTTCTACTTGATCATCCTTCATGCTTGTTGAAAATTGTTCCAATTCATTACTGCTGGAATCGAGCTTCTGCTGCATGATTCCAACATTCTCACTAATGCCTTGATCATTAAGACTGTATTTCGTATTCATCCCTTGCTGAATCTCAGGTATTGTTTGGTTCCCCTCATTCATCACCTTGTCATATGATTGTACACTCTCGTTGACAAGCTGCTGATTTTGGGCAGAGGTTTTCTCAAAAAGGATACTTTGAGCTTTTTGATATTCCTCAAAAGAAACTACATCTTTCACAAATGAAGCCATTTGAGTCTTCGTGTTCCCTATTTCATCCATTGTTTCATTACTTGTTTTGCCAGCATCCTTCGTCTCGGCAAAGACTCCTTCAAGCATGTCCTTGTGCTGCTTGATTTCGCCGGCAAGGCTTTCCGAGCTTGGAGTATAAAACTCATACATCGTGTTTTGAAAAGCGATTTCTTTAGCAAGGACATTATCGAACTTCTTACGGATATCCTCGACTGATTGGGAAACATAGCTCCAATACTGTGTTGAAATATGCTTATTCATTTTGCTCTTTGTCTTCTCTAATTCCTTTTGTACCTTTTCCATGTTCTCAGCATTCAAACTAGGTTGTACCTTGTACTTTATCCCCGCCTTGATAGGCTGTTCATCATCGAATGTATAAATATTCTCTGAGAAATCGGATGGAAAATATATGACTGCATCATACTTTTCATTTGCAAGTCCACTTTCCGCCGTACTCCTATTTACCACAAACCACTCATATTCAGAATCCTTGTCCAGTGTAGTAACAAGCTCTGAGCCCATATAAATGGGATTATTGTTAAATTCAGTGCCATTATCTTCATTAACAATGGCGATTTCACGAGAAGCCGTTTCTGTCTTTTTCATTGGATTTTGGCCAATATAAGAAAAAAACAAGATTGGCAGCGCTAAGATCACCAGTATTTTACCGATTAACAGCATCGGTTTTATTTTTTCAGACACTCTCTTGCACTCTCCTTCTTTCTTCACTTAGTGGAATTTGGATTTTACTCTCCTGGCCATTCAGCACAAAGTATCCGTAACCCGGCTGTATTTCTTCTTCTTTTCTTGAATAAGAGAGGGTATACAAGCTTTGGTCCGATTTTTTAAGAAGCAAAACGGCCTGTCTGACTTGTTTCAGTTCGGTTGTCAACGAATCATATCCTTTGGTGAAGTCGTTGGCATTTCCAGCGACAATCAGACTAAACCCAAGGTGGCTGTATTGTTTCATTAAACCGCTGATCCTATCCTGAATCCTGCCGTCGATCGTTTGTTGGATCCTTGAAATGCTATCTATGATAAACATGATCCTTGGGAATTCCAGTGGCTTCATCGGTTTCATTTCCAATGCCTCTAGATAACTTCGTTCACGTTCTTCAAATATTCCAGTGATATGATCGAGCCATTCGGTTATCTGATCTTTTGTTTCCACATAGCTCACCTTCTCCTCTGTGGCATAAGAAGATAGGCCACGATCCACTCCGTCAAACAAACCAATTTCCCCAATTGTCTGTGTAAGCAATGATTCCAGTAGCACTTTAAGGACATTGGTTTTCCCTTTACGTGACTGTCCTACGACAAGCAGGAATGGATTGGAATTCAACTCCAACAAAACAGGTGTAACGCTTTCCTCTGAAAGTCCGATTGGAATGGAATCCTTCTTAATGGCTTGTGAGCAGTAACTCTTGAAGCTGCTGGAATCAAGACGTGCCGGTAACATCCGAATCGCCGGCGGTTTGGCCATTTCCTTATATTTAACCTTATGATCTGCCACCGTCTGTTTCATTTCTTCCAAGACGGCTATATCATCCGCTCCATCGGCTGGAAGATAAACCTGCGTGAGATAGGTTTGGTCCTTCTTCACTAACGCCCTCCCCGGAACAGGTTCATTTTCATAAGGGGTTCTTCCCAAAACCGAATATTGTTCCGAACTGTCCATTAAGTAATGGACGACCTTCGTCTTAAGACTATTCATTAACGGCTGGCGAATCGCATTGATTCTCGTTGCCGTTAAAATCATGAATATTCCAAGTGATTGTCCATCACGTGCAAACTGAACGAATTGTGCTTCCTGGTCCTGCATCTCATCCTTCACTAAGTCAAAATTGTCGACCACGATATAAATAATCGGCAATTTATCTTCCACTAATGCATTATAAAGCTTTATGTTACTAAGCTCCTTTTCTGAAAAGAGCTGCTTACGCCTTTCCATTTCCGCCTTCATGAATAACATGAATTTTTCGATTTTCCTTAGCTCATCGAACCTAAAGTATTCCCCAGTATGAGGCAGCTGGCGCATTGGCAATAAAGCGCTATTCCCGAAATCGAAAATATAATAATGCAATTCTTCAGGACTGAATTGATCTGCAAAACTAAAGAGAAGTGTCAATACGGTGGTTGACTTGCCGTACCCGGAAGAGCCAAAAACACCAACATTCCCATCTTCAATCCAGTTATAGACATAATTCGTCTGGCTCTGCAATTCTGGCTCATCCTTCATTCCCAGGTGGATTTGATTCCTCGTCAGGCTTCTTTCAGTAATTCTCGATAAGCGGTCTGAAAGAGGAGGCAGCCACGGGCTTGCCAACTTCTTAATCTCCATTTCTTCCTGTGTCGCCACAATACGGTCCGCCACGGCTTCAATTTCACTAATCTTTTCTTTCCTCTTAGTAGCGGTTTGTTCCGTTACATTTGAGATTTGAACAAGTCCAAGGTCTGTGACAAGGGCCACTTCATCCTCAGATCCAACCGTATCCTCTAAATATGGTGCACCGCTCCACGCAGACTGGAACAATTCATAAACCTCGTTATTTCCTACCTGCAAATATCCCCGTCCGGTGACAGTAATATTTGCCGCATCGCTATTTTTAAGAATCTCCTTACTATCATTGGCATCTTGCACTTTCAAGGAAATTTTAAAGCGGGCATTGCTCCAGATCTGGTTATCAATAACACCGCCCGGCTTTTGTGTAGCAAGAATTAAATGAACTCCCAAGCTCCGTCCAATTCGTGCCGTACTCACTAATTCGCGGATGAAATCGGGTTCTTCGTTTTTAAGTTCCGCAAACTCATCTGATATCAAAAATAAATGCGGTAACGGCTCATCCGCTTTGCCTTCTTTGTATAAATCCGTGTAATCGTTGATATGATTGACTTCGTATCGATCAAACATGCGCTGGCGTTTCTTCAATTCGCTATTGATGGAGGCTAGTGCCCTGGCACTGAAGTTCTTGCTGCCCTCAATATTCGTAATGACTCCCAGCAGATGCGGAATCTGCCTGAATGGCTGTGCCATTCCCCCGCCTTTATAATCAATGAGCAAAAAGGCCACTTCATGTGGATGATAATGAACGGCTAATGAAAGGATGTAGGTTTGCAGCAATTCACTTTTCCCCGATCCTGTCGTTCCAGCAACCAAACCATGGGGGCCATGCGCCTTTTCATGCAAATTCAATTCAACCCTATCCGTTTTCCCTTTCAATCCAATGGGAACAGCCAAGGATTTGGAAGACTGATTGGTCCGCCAGTTTTGGCTGATAGGCAGATCTTCCACTTCACGGGCTTTCAATAATTCCAAGAATGATACCGTTTCTGGTATGGAATTGTTCATGCCTTTTTGATGATCCAGTGAACGCAGCGTACGTGCAAAACGCTCATTCCCTTCCTTTGAATGTACATCAAGTGTAAAAGGAGTATGAACAGCCTTCGTTTGCTGGATGAGAATCTCACCCTCAACATCATTGATATACTTCACTAGCGTATGGACATTTTCCGTCAAACTCTCTTTTGCATCCGCTGCAAAAATCGTCGAGATACCTAAATCGTCTGTTTTACCTTCTAAATATTCCAATATGACATGCTCTGAAATTAAATTACGATCCGTGACAATAAAGACAAAGTGGGGACTGAATCTCACTTTCCCTTTGTTCTCATCCAAATCTCTTTCCCTCAATAGCTGATAAATCGAGGTCAGCAGCTGGTCACGTGACTGCTCATTATATATAAAGCCTTTTGCATAGGCATGCGGCAATTGAAAATGAGGGAGCCATTTCATCCATTCCCATTCCTGGTAATCCTTTTCCGGAAAAATGGCCACAAAGCGAACATCATGATAACTATGAAAAAAGGCCAGCTGCCCAATCAGTTGCTGCAGCTCCCGTTTAACAATCGATTCCTTTCCGACCAGGCCCATCGATCCGCTTGATAAATCGATCGATAAAGGAAGATCATCCAGGTTTTTGTATACATCCACAAGTTCCTGCGACTGCTCAAGTAAATCATCTATATCCCGATTGGACATATCACTGCTATTCACCGACACCTGATAACTTGATGGTATGGTCGCCGTTCCGATTTTAAAGTGCAGAGCATCTTCACTTTCCAAAGTTCGCTCCCATATACGGTCGTTAATACTGTCAGTCAGCAGCTTCATCCTTTCAAAGGAAGGGTAATGATAGAACAGCACATTCTTTTGTTTTTCAGACAGCTCTTGCAGTTCTTCCCTCTTCTGCTCTAAATATCTTGTATATACACGTTGACGTTTTTCTTCTCTGAGTTTTTGCTTCTTTTTGTCTTTAAAGTATTGTACCGTCGAGGTAACTAAAGTTGTTGTGAACATCACAATCGATATGATGATGAAAATCCCCCGAGGCTGAATGACCGTGATGACCCCCATGACGATTAGCATCATTAAAGGCGGCATAAGGATCAGCCATAACCCTCTATTATTATCTTCCGATTCTTGGCTCGGAAAAGATATCGTCACTTTCTCGTCCGGCAATTCGTAAATCATCCTTGGTGTCCGGCGAAATTGTGGATAGTTTTTCTTCATTTCAGAGATTGGCTTCTTCATTTTAGCTAAAGATGTTTCATAGCTCTCGGCACTATGAATCATCAATAAGTCACCTTCAATCAACCTCAGCACCATATTCGGCCAGCAAATCAGATCACCATTTTGAATGGGAACAGCTTTCGTTACTTTTTCACCATTCATGAATACCCCGCTATTTTCCTTTGGCATGAGCAGCCACTGCCCTTTATGAAGCACAAAGGAAACCCCAATGCCGGAAACGGGTCCTTCTTTACGGATAGTCGCTCCCGCCTTGGCCGATAAAGTGATTTCTTTCAAGTTGCCTATATAATAGAGGCTTTCTTCCAATTCTCCTGCCGTGTAAAAAATCTCGACTTTTTCTTCTCCTTCATGAAAGGTGAAGCTCTGGAATGGCTTTACATCGCCAAGCTTCATGTCCTCTCTAAACACCTCATATCCATCAAGTCCTTCAGGTTTATTCAGCTTGATAGGACCATGTTCAAAGGAAATGGAATATATGGTGATCGTATCCTGCTTTGATGGACCAATCGTAATTGGACCGTTATGATTATCCTTGATCGTATAGGACTGGTAGTTTCCCTTAGAATAAATCCATAATAAACTCATTAAATCTCACCTCCGCAAAAGGCCCATTGCTCACTCTTTGCTTTTCTCTTTTTCTTCGGATGATTTATTGGAGGAATCCTTACTTTCCTCTTTCTCACCAGAAGCAGGTTCGTTTTCCGCTTCCTCTTTTACAGCAGGCTTTGCTTCCGTTTCGCCTTTATCCTCTAAATTCGATTCTGTTGAAGGCTGGTTCTCACCTTGCTGCTCCTCCAATTGCTTTTTCAATTCCTTTAGTTCCTTCTCATATTGGGATAGCTCCGTATCGACTTCTTTAATTTGCGTTTCCTTTTCTTCCCCAGAAAGGTTATCGTCCAACTTAATCTGTTCTTTCAGATTTACGAGTCCATACATAATCAATTCACGATCCTCCATGATTCTCGCCAAATCGATCGCGTCTTCACTCATGCCCCTGCCTATATAAATCCAATATAAGAGATACTGGCTATCGGTCTGCAAAGTGATTGCATTTTCTACATTCTTCTTTCTGACACCATCCAACGGTTCATAAGCGACGTATGACTTCGCCAATTCATATTGAACGACATAAGGCATTTTTTTCGGATCGTAGTTTTCCAACCGGTCAATGACTTCACTGTATTTTTGTTTTAAAAAGCTTTCACCGCTATCTACATATGCATCCTGCTTAGGTTGGGAGAAGAATAGTGTGTAAATCGTAAACAATAGCAGCGGCACTAGAACGATCATCGTACCCCAAAGTGTATAACGACCCATTTTCCATTTCTTTTCAGGGATATGCACAAATGATTTTTCTTCCTTCTCCAAATCTTCTATGCGATTTTGAATGACCATGGAAAGTTCATCCCAAGTCCCCGCTGCCAATATGCTTTGTGATTCACTCGATAGTTTCAGGGTTTTATGGTAAAGCAGATACTCTTCGAATGTATACTGCCCATCCACAAGCGCTGAAATCGTTGCCTTCGTTTCTTTAAATAGCTCATCTTGATTATGCTCATAAGGAGGCAAACTGTCTTTTACGCCATAATGCAGGAAATATGGGGCCAAGCTTGAATCAAAAACGATATTTTCCGGACAGACGACAAGTTGCAGGCGACTCAATTCATGATTCCTGATTTTCTTCAAGATTTGATAAGACGATAACCATCTGCTCAATGGATTTTTATCTTTAGCTTTGGAAAAAACAAAAAAAGAGGCTGGTGGATTTACTCTGATCTGCACCTCGTCCTCTGTCACTTCTATATGTTTCTGGAGAGCATCATCCGCTTCATGAATAAGCTGTAATTCCAATGGGTCTTGCATTGATAATTTTGCCCGTTGGAAAACGAACAAATGCCCATTATCATCCTTCATCATTGCAGCTTCTGTTTTTTTCTCCAGATATGAGGATTTTTTCTCATCCATTTTATGTAACTCCTTTACCCCTGCTAAAGGGCTTTAGACTTTTTTCCTATAAAGAGTCCACACTTGACCCATTAGAGGATCTCTAGGCGGTCCCCCGTCGTAATTCCGCTATCAAGCAGGGTTTCATAACCTGAACATACGAACTCTTTATTCTGGACCCGCACCCAATAGCCTTCTTTAGGTGCACTGGCAATATCCTTTACCTGCCATATGATTTCCACAACCTTTTTGATGGAGCGGTAATTCGACACTTGCAAATCAAATACTTCCCCTGTATACCTGTTTAAATCGATCGTTAGTTGAATATATATGGAAACCACCTCTTTAAAGCAAAAAAGCACCACGATCTTCATAAAGAGTCGCGGCGCTTTTTCCTAGAAATTTCTTTATCTCATTGACCTAATGATTATCCGCGAATTTGACTAGCAATCTGATTATCTGTGTCTTCAAGGATTTGAGCTGATTTATTCAATTGTTGAGAAACTTCATTCAACAAGCGAGCCATATCCATGAATGAAGGCTTTAATTCTTCGTACTGGCCTACGAAAGCCTCACTGGAAGAACCTTCCCAAATTCCAGTTAAATGATCTCTCATTCTATCTAAACGACCAATCATATCCGTTACTTGTTGGCTCTCATTATCATATTGTCTGGCTACATCTTTCAGTTCTGAAGGTGTTACGCGAATTTGTGACATAGAAAAAACTCCTCCTTTTATCTTATATAGTACATTTTAATAGAACCATACATTTTCTGCCATATAAATAACCACAAAGTCGAAAAATGGTAAATTATGATTATGCAAAAAAACCTATTTATGGCATTATGAAAGTCTATGTACCTGTTTTTCCATATTTTAAAACCCATTTCTTTAAAAATTTTAATCATTTTACTTTTTTATGGTAAAAAAAGTTCCTTATACCCATTATTTTTGAGCCATAATCCAATAATATGGTTCTCATCATAATAATAGTGACTTTAGACTTTCCTTTTAATCAAACGTTTGATTAAAGTTTGAATGCCATAATAATAATTCGGCCTGACTCCGATCTATTTATTAAACAGGGACAGCAAAATTAATACATGATTCAATGTCATATAACCCGTTCCAAGAAATGTTTCACAAACCGGGCACTTTCCACATTCGTACAGACGCGGATTCTTGGTTCGCCATCCTTTTGACCGATTGTCCTGCCTGTTTCTTCACCCTCGGTCACCACCTTGACGTTCATCCATTCTGAACTCACAAAACTTGAATCAATCGCAACCCCGACTGCAAGCGGATCATGAAGGGCGCAACCGCCCAAACCTGGATGGGAGTTTTCATATGCCTTCATATAATAATCGGTCATTTCCGCTAAAAATTCGGCGCTTTCCTTACCAGTGGCACGCCAATCATCAAGCTTCGATTTCAGAAGATATGTTTGCAGCGTCACATCAAGCCCCACTAGGGTGATTGGCAGTCCTGAAGTTAATACCTGATGTGCTGCTTCAGGATCTGATATTATGTTCGCTTCAGCATAAGGGGTTACATTTCCTGGTACGTTTACGGCACCGCCCATAATAACGACCTCTTTTACTAAAGACATGGTCATTGGTGCTTTTTTAATCGCCAATGCGATGTTAGTCAGTGGTCCAACTGCAATAATCGTGATTTCATGCGGTCTGCTTTGCACTTGATCGATGATGAAGTCTACTGCATTTCCCTGTGATGCTTTGATTGTTGGTTCAAACCGAAGGGTATTTCCTAACCCGTCTTCCCCATGTACATGCTTGGGATACCTCTTCTTCCTTCCGCGTACCAAAGTTTGGTCAGCACCTTCATAAACCGGAATGCGCCTATTTAATTTCTCCAAAACGGCAAGCGTATTGCGGGTCGATTCAACAACGGGCACGTTACCAAAGCAAGTGGTAAAACCGAGCACTTCTAATTCAGGGGAATTTAAAGCATATGCCATCGCCATGGCATCATCAATACCGGTATCTACATCAAATATGATTGGTTTCAATATTTTCACACCTTCCAAAATCACTTTTGGAGAGCCCTTAACTCTCATTGGCTCTCTTTTCTCTTTCATATGTATAAAGAATCACTGTTTTCCAACTGAATTTTAACATTCAACGATCGGCAATTCCACAGAAAGTTAGGAATAATCATAATTTGCAAACAAATAAACAATGCCAGCTGGTTCTTGTATCTTCCAGTAAAAATAGTTGACCGCCCATAAATATCAATGATATAAAAAGTGAAAAGAAGATGTTGCATCTTAGTAGTGACCTAATTCCCTTTTCAACTTGTTCGATGCAATTTGCGTTACGAATATGATTTCCAAGGTGGAAAAAGGATGAAAATGTTTAAATTGGTTGAAGATGATCCAGCGTATAAAAAAGGAACAAAATTCTTTTTAATATCACATTCAGAATTCATTGGCGTGAAAAGTTATGTATTACTGGCTGAAGATTTGAAAGGAAAGATCGAAGTGACGGAAGAGGAATTGAGGAATAAATTCGTTTCCATCCATTGATCCTCAGCGGACCATATAAACTAAAAAACGAGGGAATTTCAAAAATGAAATCCCCTCGTTTTTCTTATTTTAAGTCTTCAATCGAATCAATATCGACGTAATCCGGTACGACCAGACCAAGCTTTGTTCCTTTTAAGTTTGGTCCAAGGTCAACCATATCAGCTTTATACTTATTATAGTATTCAAGATGTGTTCCCGGGAGCCATGCAGCCACCATTGCGTCCGCACTTCCGTTTGCTACACCAGCAAACATTGGCCCTACCTCGACCTGACTCAAGGTTACATCATAGCCATTCTGCTCCAGTACCTTGCCAATCACATTTGTACTGGCAATTTCAGTGTCCCAAGCAACATAAACCAGTTTGATTTTTTCACCATTTCCTGATTGTGCACCTTTGGTCCATTCGGATACTTTGTCCTGATTTTCCTTTATCCATTTTTCTGCTGCTTCTGAAGGAGACATACCTTCCGTAACTTTGACCATTACATCTTCCATATCTTTCGTATCCCAGGAGAACTGATCAAGAATTTTATAAGCGCCAGGGGCATCTTGTTCAAGGCCTTTTCTGGCAATCGAGTTAATATTTTCAGCCTTGCCGAAGGATTCATTCGGATCTTCGAGATATTTCAAGTCATATTTTGAGAACATCCAATGCGGTGACCATCCTGTAACGACGATTGGTTCTTTTTTATCGATTGCTTTTTTCAATTCTGCAACCATCGCTGCCGATGACCCTTCAACCACTTTCCAATCATCCAGCTTATAATCATCCATAGCCGTTTTAGTCAACTTCATTATTCCTGCTCCAGGTTCAATTCCGATGATTTCATAATTGGCTTTAGCAGCAAGACTGTTTTCATCCCCGTTCACAGCTTTTTCTTTTGTAAAAGCACCGAATAGTGCAGTACCCACAACAAGTAAAGCCAATATTGTAAAGATGATTTTCCTGCTAACGATATGTTCGTAAGCTGGTTTACGAAGGTTTTGCGTGATACGATCTAAAATGATTGCAATGATTACGATGGATAATCCTGCTTCAAATCCTTGTCCCACATTAATTTGGCTGACAGCCCGGTAGACATCCGCCCCAAGTCCGGGTGCTCCAACCAATGAGGCTGTAACGACCATTGACAGTGCGAGCATGATGCTTTGGTTAACTCCCGCCATGATCGTTGGAGTAGCCAATGGTATTTGTACTTTGAATAACTTTTGGCTGCTGGTTGAACCAAAAGCATCCGATGCCTCGATCAAATCATTAGGCACTTCCTGAATCCCAAGATTGGTCATTCGGATTGTCGGTGCGATCGCGAAAATGAATGACGCAATGATTCCAGGCACTACCCCTATTCCAAAGAATAAGATCGAAGGAATCAAATAAACGAATGCAGGCATCGTTTGCATGAAATCCAAGATTGGGGTTACGATACTGCGCACGGTTTTATTTTGGGCACACCATATTCCGATCGGTATCCCGATCACTATCGTTAAAGCTCCTGACAATATAACGATTGCCAGAGTTTGGATGCTTGATTCCCAATAACCCAGATTATCAATCAATAGTAAGCTTATGAATGCAAATACTCCCAATGGCCATTTGCTTGTATAAGTAACCAGAAGGGTCAGGACGATGATTAAAACGATCGAAGGCCCTGCACTCATTACATCGACCAAGATATTCAATAGACCCTCAATTACATTCGTAATAAATGTAAATAATCCAGCAAATACAATAGTTATCCAATCCACTAAAGAATCGACCCAAGCTCCTAGTGGGATTTTCGGCATATTCATTGAATTATTCACTCTCCATTTCATTCAAGGAATCTTTATTTCCTGCCAAAGCGCCGATAACGGCACCGCGAAGAAGAATTCCTTTAATTCTGTTCTGATCATCGATGACTGAGATTGGCAAGCTTGAAGTCGCCATCACATCCATGAGGTTTCCAAGTAATTCATCCTCTTTTACAGTCGGGATATCGGTTGACATCACTTCTGAGATCGATTGGTTATTGCTCATTGCCTGACGAGCCTGTTCAGCAGTCACGGCGCCCAATAACTTCTGCTTTCTATCCACAACAAAAATGCTGGAATACCCTTGTTTACGCATGATTTCCAAGGCAACCCTCGGGCCTCTGTCCACCGCGATCTTCTCTGGGCGTATCATCACATGAGACGCTGTCAATACTTTTGATAGATCAACATCTTCTACAAACTTCTCGACGAATTCATTGGCTGGATTCATCATGATTTGTTCAGGGGTCCCCAATTGAATGACACTTCCATCCTTCATGAGGGCAATTCTATCCCCGATTCTTAATGCTTCATCAAGATCATGGGTAATGAAAATGATCGTTTTTTTGTACTGATCCTGGATTTGAATCAGTTCATCCTGCATATCCTTACGAATCAATGGATCAAGTGCACTGAAGGCTTCATCCATCAGTAGGATATCCGTATCACTGGCGAGTGCCCGGGCTAAACCAACCCTTTGCTGCATACCGCCGCTAAGCTGTGATGGCATCTGATTTTCGTAGCCTTTCAATCCAACGGCTTCAAGAGCCCTCATCGCATTTTCATGACGCTTTGCTGGATCCATTTTTTTAATTTCGAGCCCAAATTCAGCGTTTTCAAGTATCGTTTTATGCGGAAATAAAGCAAAGTTCTGAAAGACCATGCTTATTTTCTTTTGTCTGACTTCCCTTAACCGGGCCGCGTTCATCTTCACGATATCTTCATCATCAATTAGGATTTCACCCAAAGTGGGATCGATCAAACGATTGAACATGCGGATCAAAGTGGATTTCCCGCTTCCTGATAAGCCCATGATGACAAAAATTTCGCCGGGATAAATCTCGAAATTAACATTATTCACTCCGACCGTTTGTCCCGTTTCTTTTAGGATTTCTTTTTTCGTTTTGCCTTGCTTCAATAAGTCTGTTGCTGCTTTTGGAGATTTGCCAAAAATTTTCGAGACATTTCTGACTTCTACATTCGGCTTCATCAAGTCACCTCATTCTAATAGTTGCCCATATGATATTCAGTTTTGCTGAATTCCCCCGTTTTATGCGAGTGATGATTATTAATGCACAAGTACCTTGAAATAACCGAAATTCTACCCTAATGCTTTTTCTTCAAAAAAAGCGGAAGTGACACTTGTTCAGTGCACAGGGCGTAGGTGCATAGAAAAATAATCTATAATTTATTATTCCCAAGAAGTACTTCTTTACTTGGATTATATTATGTGTGATAAATTGAGCATTTCAAGTAGGAAAAAAAAGAGGTGCAATCACAACTGAGGAAACAAGCAGGCACAACATATACCAACTGTAATATAAACGATTTCCACTTAGAGTTTTGTCCAGATGGACTTACGACTACCCTCTAATGTATTTCATTTCCTTAACCAGGTGGAATGATACTTGCAGTGCAGTATAACACCAAAACGCATAGAAATATGATCATGGGATTCCCAATGTGTCTAATTTGAGCTTTGCAGGGAAAAGAAGTGCAATACTACTGAGGAAACTAACAGGCACAGCATATACCAACTGAAATATAATGGTTTTTTATTTTAGGGAATTGTTCAGTCCCAGCACACGGAATGAACCGCTATCCCTAAAGCACTTCATTACCTTAACAAAGAATGAATATAAATTCAAATGATGTGGGGCGGAATTATTGTGTATATACGTTAAGATGGTGCACCATCTGAAAGTGGCACCAACCTTCTATAAACATTGATTTATCAGTGGTTAAAGCAATAACCGGGACATCGAAACATTTTTTCAGACACACGATTTATCATTTTTTTAAAATGGGAAATAATCTTACAATCGAATACTCTTCGAGGACAAAACAAGAAGTACAAAAAAACGATAGATGGCTACTTAGTTAGTCAATTGCCTTCTTTCCATTCCATTCATACAAGTTTTCAATACTGAAACACTAAAAGGGGAAGTAATTTTGCATGGCGGAGAAGAGGAACAACAGATTAATCAGTTAGCCGTTGGCTTCATGCCAGCATAATAAGAACGGTTCTCGCAGCGTAAATCAACAGTTGCTGCACTTCCCCTAACTTAGCCATAAACTTCTTTGTTTCATTTCTCCTTTAATTTGCTTTGTCTGTTATGGTAATTTCACTTTCAATTGAACCCCTATCAACTTATACGAATATATATATATAAACCCCAAAGTTCCATTACCTTCCATTTTTCTAATATTGTCCTCTTGAATATTATGTGTTCCTAATCTGCCCCTTTAGATTTAAAAAACTATTAATCTTTATCTTTTTACAATCTGATAAACCAAAAAAATATTATCCACGGAAGAATGAGTCCATTCAATTATATTGGTATGTGCATATTATGAGCTTACACCAATTGGTAAATCGTTCTTTCTAAGAATTGGAATAATGGTGAGCGATAAATAATGATTACACTCATACCTGTATACTCGGTTTGTATACAAGCCTACGTAATTCCCATCAAAAAAATCGTAAGTTTCTGATTTCCCAAGTAAACATGCATTCATACAAAAATAAATGATTTCTGTTTGTATAAAACTTTTTAAGAAAAGCTAAAAATCACGCTCCTTATTTTAAGGAATGGTGAGCGTAACTTGTAATTCAGCGGTCTTACCACAGGAGGATTGATGAAGATGTATCCATTAAAAAGAGAAAAAATAGAATCGAACTCTTTTTTTGAAATAGACAAAAGCTTTACTCCCATCCCTTTTACTTGTAAATCATGTGGGGAAACCTATGATGAATCTCTTATGAAAATAGAATTGAATGTATGTCCGAAATGCCAATATCACTACCCCGTTACAGCTTATGACCGCATTTCAATGCTTACAGATAGTAGTTCTTTTTCGGAATTCAATAAAAGTTTAATTTCCGTTGACCCGTTGAACTTCCCTGAATATAAAGATAAATTAATTTCTGATAAGAATAAGACTGCATTAAATGATGCGGTCATTACTGGGGAAGCTTCCATAGGCGGCTATCCGGTTGTGCTAGGTGTCATGGATTCTCGTTTCCGTATGGGAAGCATGGGATCAGCAGTCGGTGAAAAAATCACAAGAGCCATTGAGGAATCATTAAAAACACGAAAACCATTTATATTGTTTTCAGCAAGCGGCGGAGCTCGCATGCAAGAAGGAATTCTTAGTCTCATGCAGATGGCAAAAACAAGTGTTGCTTTAGAACAACTACACTATGAAAAAATTCTTTTCGTATCCGTTTTAACCAATCCTACAACGGGTGGAGTTTCTGCTAGTTTCGCTTCATTAGGTGATATCAATATTGCCGAACCGCAAGCTTTAATTGGCTTTGCAGGAAGACGCATAATTGAACAGACAATAAGAGAAGAACTTCCAGAGAATTTTCAAACCTCTGAATTTTTATTGGAACATGGGCAATTGGATATGGTTGTAAATAGGAATGAATTAAAACAATCATTAACAACCATTTTAAAAATCCATCATCTCAATTTCAAGGAGTGCTTTAAACGATGAATTTGCAAGAATTAAAACAACTGGAAAATCAAATTGCTGAACTGAAAGAGGTGTCCGCAAAGCATAATCTTGACCTTAACGAAGTATTAAAAAATCTTGAGCAAAAAGTCAATGAAATCAAAATTCATCTTAATGAGAATATGGAAGTTTGGGATAAAATTCAACTATCCAGAATTCAACAACGTCCAACTACTTTAGATTATATCCACCACATTTTTGAAGACTTTATTGAACTTCATGGTGACAGACTTTATGGGGAAGACCCTGCATTAGTTTCTGGAATCGCTACCTTCGAAGGAATGCCTATAACTGTTTTAGGAAATCAAAAAGGTCAAAATACAAAAGACAATATCTATCGTCGTTTTGGCATGTCGCAACCTGAAGGTTACAGAAAAGCCTTAAGAATAATGCAACAAGCCAATAAGTTCAATCGCCCCATCGTAACATTTATTAACACGCCAGGAGCCTTCCCAGGACGTGAAGCCGAAGAACGTGGACAATCTCAAGCCATCGCCCACAATCTTCGTGAAATGGCTAGTTTTGGAGTACCGATCATCTGCTTTGTAGTTGGTGAAGGTGGGAGTGGTGGTGCGTTGGCTCTAGGGATTGGCAATCGAATCTACATGCTAGAAAACACATTTTATTCGGTTATTTCACCTGAAGGAGCAGCAGCAGTGTTATGGAAGGATGCCACACAAGCAAAACGGGCAGCTGAAGTATTGAAAATTACGGCTAAGGACTTGATGAAACTAGGGGTGATTGATGAGGTCATCAAAGAACCTGTTGGAGGAGCACATATGGACATCCCACTTCAATCGCAATTTATCAAAGAAACATTACGCAAAGCATTACAAGAACTTGGTCAATTAGATAAAGGCATCCTACGCCAACAGCGTTTTGATAAGTTTCGCAAAATTGGTGAGTATATGGAAAAAAGGACATGTAATTAAGTAGATGATCAATTATTTTCCAACATGTTCATAGATCATTTCATATAGACGATAGACTTAACAATACCTTCAGATATTTTGTAAGACACAATGTCTTTCCTCCCCAATTACCCGAATTATTATATATCCTTTTGTTACATGATTCATGGTCATGCCAAGTAACCCTCCAACCCCTTTTGGAAGGGCTTATCTCTGTTTGACAAAACCGTTTATTAATCGATATCAAGGTAAGTCTCTTTCCTATTAAACAAACCATAAATTCAATGAACCTCTCCAACTTTATCGAACGGCTTCACGATTTCATTCTTCTGTATATGTTTTAAATGTTTGTCCCTTTTCCGCCATAAAAAAATCCCCTCCAGGTAGATTATCAAGGACATCTTGTCACTCTACTTGCAGGGGGATAATGGGATAATACCAATTCTTTAAAAAGGAATATCCCTAAAATGAAATTGATATAGTGCGTATGGATTCAATCATCTCCAACTTCGGCTTAATCAACTGGAACCGATGATCATTTTCTCATCACTTCAAATATTGTTTGTTTTATTTCTTGGCGGTAAGATACTCATTTAAAGGCTGCTAACGCTCTTAACAAAGAAAGTTGCATATTTTAATAATTAATCCAAATAAATGATTAAAAGAAGTCTTATGTCTATTTGGCATTCCTATGTTCATCAAAATCAATCTGGCATTCCTCTAGCGGAACTACTTTTGTTTTCTTAATGAACTTATAACCAAGCCACATTATCAAAAAGAATGGGATGCCAAGATAGGCAGCGATCACACTTGCCCAGTTAATGTCATCGCCAATGAAAGCCTGATAGTTTTGCGCCAATAAAACGAAAAAACAGAGAGCAAAGGAAAATATCGGTCCGAAAGGAAACCATTTTGATTTATAGGGAAGATCGTTCAGTGAATACCCTTGAGCGATATAAGCTTTTCTAAACCGGTAATGGCTTGCCGCTATACCGAGCCAAAATATAAATCCAGTGACTCCAACCGCATTCATAAGCCAAATATAAATAACTCCATCACCGAAAATGGAAGCAAAAAAGGCCAGCATCCCTACAAGTGAAGTGACAACCAGTCCCCAAATGGGAACGCCGCGCTTGTTAAGCTTCCCGAAAATACGCGGTGCCAGCCCATCTTTTGCCATCGAGTACAACATTCGGCTTGTCACGTAAAGACTAGAATTACCAGCGGATAATACGGCTGTCAAAATGATGGCATTCATCACGGAAGCGGCAAATGCCAGTCCCACTTTTTCAAACACCATCGTAAATGGACTAACCATGATCGTGTGCCCCTGCAGATTGCCATTCGTATAAGGAACGATCAATCCAATAACAAGTATCGCCAGGATGTAAAAGAGGAAGATTCTCCAAAAAATACTGCGAACTGCACGAGGTACATTTTTTGCCGGGTCTTCACTTTCACCGGCTGCAACACCGACTATTTCTGTACCTTGAAAAGAAAATCCAGCAGCAATGAAAATACCCAATGTTGCCAAAAAACCACCGGCAAACGGAGCGTCACCAACTGTGAAGTTTTTAAAACCAACCGCCTCACCGTTCATGATCCCGAATATCATCAATATTCCGACAACGATAAAAATGATGATGGTTGCCACTTTAATGAGGGAAAACCAATACTCCCCTTCGCCATACCCTTTAACGGATACGTAATTCAATAAGAATATCAAGACTAAAAACAAAGAACTCCATAAAAAAGACGAGCTGTCAGGAAACCAAAACTTCATGACCATCGTTGCGGCAGATAGTTCCGCGGCAAGCGTCATCGCCCAAGTGAACCAATAGTTCCAACCAAGCGCAAAACCTAATGCCGGGTCGATGAAACGCGTAGCATAGGTACTGAAAGCTCCGCTGACTGGCATGAATGATGCCAGTTCCCCTAGGCTTGTCATAATAAAATAAACCATTATACCAATTACGGCGTAAGCGACCAAAGCACCGCCAGGCCCTGCAGAGTGGATGGCCGGCCCGCTTCCGAGAAACAGCCCAGTCCCGATTGCCCCTCCTAGCGATATCATCGTAAGGTGGCGCGCTTTCAGCTTCCTTTGTAAAGTATTTGACGGCTGGTTTTTTTCATTTATGACAGGTGGTTGCAATTGCCGATTTTCCAAATTAGATTCCCCTCCAAAAATGCATTTTTAATCTAGCACGAATAGGTAAAGTCGATCATTCCAGCAATGGTCATTTCCTGCATTTATTGCTATTTCAAGGTCATTTTCTCTAATGCTGAGACCTTTTTGGATTTCTGGGATCTATGTAGCATTTATATAACGATGTTAGGCTTAAAACCCAGTTCAAAGGGCGATAAGCCTAACGTTCATTCGGATATTCCGCACTTCCTATTATGTTGTAGGTAAACTCCTATTAATAAATGAATTCCAATCGATTTGATGTAACCAGCTTGCCGTTGCCTCAATATCTTTTGAAAAGATACGATCTTGTGTAATGCTTGGAATGAGCTTTCTTGCTTCCGTATAAAACTCTTTTGTAAACGGAGCCATCTTTTCTGTTCCGCGGTATTCCACCGCCTGTAGGGCACAAATGAGCTCAATCGCCAAAACGCGGCGTACGTTCTGAATGATTTGATGTGCGTGCCGGGACCCAATCGTTCCCATGCTTACATGATCTTCCTGGTTCGCTGAAGATGGAATGGAATCAACACTTGCAGGATGTGCGAGTGTTTTATTCTCAGAAACTAGTGAAGCTGCACAATATTGCATGATCATCGCTCCCGACTGCAAGCCAGGTGACGGACTTAAGAATGGCGGTAAATCATTCAGCTGAGGATTGACGAGTCGCTCAATGCGGCGCTCTGAAATGTTCGCAAGCTCGGCAACAGCGATTTTCATGAAGTCCATCGCAAATGCAATCGGCTGGCCATGGAAGTTCCCCCCTGAAATAACCTTTTCCCCATCGTCAAAAATAAGCGGATTATCCGTCGCAGCATTCATTTCGATTTCCAGTTTTTCTTTTACATAATCAAGTGTTTGCCATGATGCCCCATGCACTTGAGGGATGCAGCGGAGCGAATAGGCATCCTGTACCCGCAGTTCTCCTTGCTTGGTGATGAGCTGGCTGCCGCTGATCATGCGGCGAATCCGTTCCGCGACCTCTGTTTGCTGGCGATAGCCTCGTGCCAGATGAACGTCCGCATCAAAGGCATCTTCTATGCCGCGTAATCCCTCTAACGTCAGTGAAGCGATCGCTTCAGTTTGATGGGCCAGCTGTTCGGCTTCAATGTAATTGACGAGGCCCATCCCCGTCATGGCCTGTGTTCCGTTAATTAATGCAAGACCTTCTTTTGCTTTAAGTGTCAGAGGAAGAATGCCTTCTTTCGATAAAGCTACGATGGCCTCCATTCGCTCTCCTTTATAAAACACTTCCCCTTCTCCCATTAATACTAGCGCCAAATGGGAAAGCGGCGCCAAGTCCCCGCTTGCTCCAAGAGAACCTTGCTGAGGGATGACCGGATGGATATGTGCATTCAAAAGATCGATCAAACGTTCAATGACGACAGGACGTACGCCGGAAAACCCTTTTAATAGCGCATTGGCACGGAGAAGGACCATAGCTCTCGAAACGACTTCAGGAAACGGCTCCCCGACTCCGCACGCATGGGAATGAATCAAATTCCACTGTAGCTGCTCTGCATCCTCTGCATCAATCAATACATCGCTGAATTTTCCAAAACCTGTTGTGATGCCATAGATGACTTTCTTTTGCTTCACGATATTTTCAACCGCTTCCCGGCTCTTTTCCACTTTCTTGACACTCTCGGCAGAAGCCGTGACAAATGCCTCCCCATACAACACTTTTTTCGCTTCTTCAATCGTTAAAGTTTGGCCCGTTAACATAATCATTTCCTGCACCCCTATTCTTTTTTTAAACAAACAAAAGGAGGCCGTATTGACAGACTTATCCAGTCTTTCAATACAGCCCCCTATTTCACTAAATAACTATAGGCTTTTAATTATTTAAATGTGGTTAATTCCCAAGCCAACGGCTTCATGTTCAAATCCCCGAACCGGTGCTCCAATCGTTCCATACACGGCTACAGCAATCCATTCACCTTCGTCCCCGTTTTTAAACGGCCTGCCCCGAACGATGGCAAACCGAAGGCCCGCAGTCCTCAAAAGACCGCCAAGCTCGACTTGGCCGCGTGTCACTCCTTGGAGTGCTTCGATGATCGCATGATACAGTGCATGCATTTCACGATACTTATCGGGATTGACTAATCCAAGTCTTTTCGCTGATGTCTCAATGGCCGCAACTATTTTCTGCAGCTCCATTGAACCGACTTTACCTTTTCCATAAAGCCAATCCATCCGCTTAAGGTCATTCGTCAATATGACTTCTTCCTCTTCGTTCGCAAACGCGTACATGATTGCATGGCGCCCGATTCTTCTGTCGAATTCCTTTGTCATGCAGGTACCTCTTTTACAATTTTCTAAATACACTAATAACTAAATATCATTGTAAGCGGATACAAGCCATTCGGTCAATATATTTTTAAAAATAGTTCTTTTAGGGGATGATTCATCACTCCTGAGATCAGCTTTCTGTCCGTACAGTTCTCATCAATATTCATTAAAAACCCAAAAAGCCCATCCTCATAAAATGGGCTTTTTTCTGAAGCTTTTCTGTACTTCTTCAAATATTTTTCACGAGTAAATAGATAAAATACGGCGCTCCTAAAATCGAAACGATAATCCCCACTGGCAATTCCATCGGGGCCATGATGACCCTACCTAAAGTATCGGCAGATAACAGCAATAAGGAACCTAGGATTGCAGTCAGTGGCAGTAGTTTTGCATGTCTCGCCCCCACTAGTCTCCTGGCTATATGCGGGGCAATCAGGCCTAAAAACGTAATGCCTCCGCCAACCGAAACGCATACACCTGCCAAAGCGACCGAAATCAGCAATAAAAGCCTGCGTTCCTTTTCTATCTGGACACCAACTCCAATGGCAATCGAGTCACCCAAGCGCAAAACATCCAATACTTTGGATTTATAAATCGCTAAAGGAATCAATACGACCAACCACGGTAATAACGCCCATACAAAAGTCCAATTCGTCCCCCAGATCGTCCCGGATAACCAGATTAATGCCTTCATGAAATTGTTCGGTTCCATTTTCATCTGGAAGATGACCAGACCTGCACCGAAAGCAGCATTAATTCCTATGCCTACCAATAATAGTCTCGCAGGCGTCACCTGCCCTTTTTTCCAAGATAGTGCATAAATTAAAAAAGCGGCAAGGAATGAACCCACTAAAGCAGTGAAAGGCATGATGAATACCGATGACCATCCCTTGAAAAATGCAGTGCCTTGGAAGAAGAACATATATAGTACAACTGTGAAACCTGCTCCTGCGTTGATGCCAAGGATCCCAGGGTCAGCTAGGGGATTTTGTGAGATGCCTTGCAAAATGGCCCCTGATATGGCGATTCCCATTCCAACGAGAATAGCTAAAACGATTCTTGGTAAACGAAATTCCAAAATCGTCAATTCGTTTTGAGCAGTGCCATTTCCCAATATTGTCGTTATGACGTCAATCAACGGAATCTTAATGTAGCCTGCATTAATGCTAATGAAAAAGACTATGACGGTTAAAACGCCAGTTAATAAAAGCAGCTTCTTAAACATTCCCTCTTTTGGATCTGAATGCTTGGGCATCATAATCCCCTCCCTTCCTTACGTGCTAAATAAAGGAAAAAGGGGACGCCGATGATGGCCGTTATGGCTCCGACAGGCGTCTCGAATGGGGCATTCACCATACGCCCGACGATATCAGCCACAATCAATAGCACGCCACCCAAAATTGCAGAACATGGAATGATCAGCCGATAATCATTCCCTACCAAAAACCTTGTAATGTGGGGAATGACCAAGCCAATGAAACCTATCATTCCCGCTATCGATACCGCAGCTCCCGTCAGCAGCAATACCACAATCGTTCCGATTAGTTTCACTATGCCTGTATTCTGACCAAGACCTTTTGCCACTTCTTCACCTAGGCTGAGAATGGAAATAGAACGGGAAAGGGCTATGGCTAACAATAGCCCTGCCAATATAAATGGAAGCGTAAATAAAACATGCTGCGGCTGCACACTTGAAACACCTCCAGCAAACCAATAGCTTATATCCTTTGAAATATTGAATTTAATCCCGACAGCCGTCGAAAGTGAGCTTAGCAAGGATGTAATGGCCGAGCCGGCCAACGCCAGCTTTACTGGTGTAATGCCGCCTCTGGAAAACGATGTAATCCCGAAAACTAATGCAGCTCCTAACCCTGCCCCCACAAATGAGAACATCATCAAACCTAGGTAAGTAACACCTGGCATAGCCACGAGAGCAATTGCAATTAAAAATGAAGACCCCGCCGTTACACCCATTATCGAAGGTGATGCCAATGGATTTCTTGTCATTCCCTGCATGATCGCTCCTGAAACAGCTAAAGCAGCTCCTACACATATTGCGGCGACCGCACGCGGAAACCTTAATTGCCGAATGATCGTATGAGCCGGATTATCTTCATCGAAATGAAATAATGCGTTATAAACATCACGATAGCTCAAATCGGCAGCCCCAAAGTTAATCGAAGCCACGACCGAAATGAGCAATAACCCAATACCTACTATCATTAGTATCAAACTTACTAATCTATTTTTATATGTATTTAGCGGTATCTTATTTATTTCCGTTTTTGAATTCATCTTAACAACTACTCTCTCCAAAGTGAAAATGCAAAAATAACGATTGACAATGAGTGGTTTCTATATTTAAATTAATTGAAATCGATAATCATTATCATCCACGGTATATTCTATCATATCCTTAGGAGGATTCAAATGTATAAAGTTATGAGCACGAAAAAAATGTTGCAGGCGATGGGCGCTGGATTATTAGCACTTTCATTAGCTGCCTGCGGTGACCAAGAAGCAACGGAAAGTCAATCTTCGACAACTAAAACAGATCAAACCTCAGCTAAAGACCAACAAGGAGAAGCCAAAACAAGAACCTTAACGGATGCAATGGGGAATAAGGTAGTTGTCCCAGCCAATCCGAAACGTGTCATCGCTACATATCTTGAAGATAATCTTGTCACTCTCGGGATAAAGCCTGTCGCTCAATGGAGTGTGAAAGATGGGGCAAGTATACAGGGGTATTTACAAGACGAACTTGACGGAATCCCTACCATTCCACATGACCTTCCATTTGAAGCTGTTCAAAAAACGGAACCTGACTTAATCATCATGGACTCTGCCAGCATGGTTGAAGGCGGTAAGTATGAGCAATATAATAAAATCGCACCTACATATGTAATCGGTACCGAGGTAAACAATGACTGGCGTGATGAGCTTAAGCGCGTTGGAGAAGTATTTGGCAAAGAAGAAGCCGCTAAGGAAGCTTTAGAAAAGTATGATGCTAAAGCTGCAAAAGCAAAAGAAACGCTAAAAAAAGAAACGGATAATCCTTCTGTGGCAGCTATTTGGCTAGTAGGCGGAAAATTCTTCGTTGTAAGTGAAACACTTTCCAGCGGAGCTGTAATGTACGAAGATTTAGGCTTGAAAGTTCCCGCTGTGGTAAAAGAAATATCCGCTAGTGCAACAGGGAACTGGAGTGCCATTTCATTAGAGAAGTTAGTGGAATTGGATGCCGATCACCTTTTCTTGATCAATAGTGATGATTCAACTGGCTCTAAAGCCTTGAATGAGTCTTTGTGGAAAAGTATACCAGCTGTAAAGGCTGGAAATGTTCATGAGTTTTCTGCTGATGAAAGCTGGTTATACACTGGAGCAATCGCTAATGAACAAATCATTGATAATGTTTTAAAAAGTTTAGTGAAATAATAATAAAGGCTATCACAGGCAGTGATGGCCTTTGTCTGTTTCCCCATAGGGGACCTATATGAATCATGTTTGATGAAATCAAGGAAAAATGAGGATATATCATGTCTACTGTTATCAAGCGTTTCTTAAATTATTATAAACCTTATAAAAGACTATTCATTATTGATTTTTCATGTGCAGTTTTAATTGCTGTTTTAGAGTTAATCTTTCCCCTTGCAGTGAACCGAATAATAGACGATCTATTACCAACCAGCAATTGGAAATACATAATAATAGCATGTGTAGCGCTTCTTGCCATCTACTTATTGAGTACTCTATTAAACTTCATCGTTTCTTACTACGGGCATAAACTTGGTATAAACATCGAAACGGACCTTAGGGAAAATCTATTCTCCAAACTGCAAAAGCAATCCTTTAAGTTTTTTGACAATAACAAAACAGGGCATTTAGTATCCAGGATGACGAATGATTTAATGGATATCGGGGAAATCGCACACCATGGTCCAGAGGATTTATTCATAGCGTTCATGACCATTTTTGGGGCCTTCTTCGTCATGTTCCAAATTAATTGGCAATTAGCCATTATCGTATTTACGGTTGTTCCCTTTTTAATCGTCTTATCCGTCTATTTCAGCCGTAAAATGACAAGGGCTTTCAAAAGGATGTTTGGTGATATCGCGAATTATAATGCTCGTATCGAAAATAATATCAGCGGCATCCGCGTTGTCCAATCCTTTACTAAAGAGGCTCATGAAATTCAGCTATTCAATCGCAGCAACTCGGAATTTCGCCTGACAAAGCTCCTTGCTTATAAAATCATGGCGTGGAGTACGTCGATGAACTTCATTCTCATGAAATTGGTCGCCTTAACCGTGCTGGGCTGCGGGGCTTGGTATGTCATACATGGAAAAATGACCTATGGGGAGTTCGTGGCATTCATTATGCTTTCGAATATATTCATAGCACCAATCAAACAAATCAGCTCGATTTTGGAAACCTTGCCCAAGGGTTATGCAGGGTTTAAAAGATACCTGGAATTGGTTGATATGTTCCCGGATATCCATGATGTCAAGGACGCAATCGAAGTTGATTCCGTAAAAGGTGATGTAGTTTTCGAGAATGTTTCTTTTGGCTATGAAGCGGACAGAACGATACTAAAAGATATCTCTTTTTCAGTAACCGCAGGTAACACGATAGCATTGGTAGGTGCTTCAGGTGGTGGTAAAACAACATTATGCAGCTTGCTGCCCCGCTTCTACGATATCCAGTCAGGCAGTATTAAAATTGATGGCATTGATATCAGGGACTACAAATTGACTTCATTAAGAAAACATATCGGTATCGTACAACAAGATGTTTTTTTATTTGATGGAACGATTAGGGATAACATCATGTACGGCAATACTGAGGCAACCGAAGCCCAATTGAACCAAGCCATCGAAGATGCTCAATTGAATGACTTGATCGAACAATTGCCCGAAGGCTTGGAAACGTTGATTGGAGAACGCGGAGTGAAATTATCGGGAGGGCAAAAACAGCGTGTCTCGATCGCCCGTATATTCCTGAAGAACCCACCGATATTAATCCTTGATGAAGCGACTTCCGCTCTAGACACCGAGACAGAAAAAGCAGTTCAGAAAGCTTTGGAGCGCCTCTCGATAAATCGGACTACACTTGTCATTGCACATAGATTAGCGACAATCAAACATGCCGATCGCATCATCGTTGTACAAAACGGAGAAATCATCGAACAAGGTGCCCATGATAATTTACTCCATCAAGACGGAGCATATAAAAATCTGATCCTTGCCCAAACTGTATAGAATAAAGCTTGGCTAAAGAAATCCATAAACGAGAAAAAAGGCCTCCCAACATTATTGGGAGGCCTTTAACTTTATGTTATATTCATTGATTCGTTTCCAATGCTTCATAAATTGCAGTTACAACACTTCCATAGCTTCCTGTTTTGAAGAGGTCGCCAAAAAACTGATTGGAATTGGCTACAGGGTTAACGAGCGGTGAGTGCTTTTTATTTGTTAGTAACACAATCCCTAAATCCATTTCCGGATCAATGATCGTGACCGTCCCGGTCCAGCCAGTATGACCGTAGGCACTGTCGCTCGCATAAGGGCTGAACATCCATTCCATGCTGGCATCGCCATTTCGTCTCCACCCAAGTCCATATGTAGGATTCATCTTGGAAGGTGCGACGAATTCATCGATGGTTTCTAGATCAAACAAAGTATGTTTACCGTATCCCCCGCCATTCAGCATCACCTGCAGAAGGACAGCCATATCTTCCGTATTGGAGAAAAGTCCGGCATGCCCTGAAACGCCTCCCATCGAATAAAAGGCTTTTTCATCATGCACTTCCCCTTGAAGTGTGTATGTGCGAATGTTAGGGAAGTCTATCACGCCATCCCGGGTGTTGCCAAGCAATTCAGTTGCGGCAAAATCCTTTGGCTTAAAGCCCTTTTGAAGAGGATTGAACTTTGTATTTTTCAAACCAAGCGGCTTGTACAATTCGTTTTCAACATAGGCATCAAGCTGTTGGCCCGTTATTTCTTCAACAACGGCACCAAGCAGCATATAATCGACATCACTGTAGACATTCTGTGTTCCAGGTACATATGTGAGAGGTGTTTTGGAAATGAACTCGATGGTTTTATCCCGCTCCTGGGAATAAAGTTCTTTCGAAACCTTTGGATTATGGTATTGCGGATCGGGTCTAAACCCTGCTGTATGATGAAGAACATCAATAATCCTCAGATTGTCCTTTCCTTTGATTACATCCTCCTCCGTGTCTTTGAATTCAGGAATGTATTGCTGGACTCTTGCCTCGATATTCAGCTTGCCTTCGCTGACTAGTTTCTGAATGGCAAAATTGGTTGCATACATCTTCGTGTTCGAAGCAAGGTCAAATAACGTGTCATTTTCCATTTTCTGAAATTTCTTAAGAGGTGTATGTTCATCAAACTTCTGTTTGTACCCGTAGCTTTCATTTTTAACGATTTTTCCGTCCTTAATGACAATCAGTGCAGCACCAGGGAAACCGGCTGCCACTTCCGTTTCAATAAGCTGATCCACTTTATCCAGCTTTTCAGACGAAAAGCCCGCTTCTTCCGGTTTTTTTGCTTTCTTTAATATTGGATACTGGCCGGCAGTCTCCTTACTCACAGCGGCTACATGATTTGAATTTTCATTAGCAAAAGACACGGAAGGTGCTAATAAGGAAAGTGCCAGTATTGAACTAAGAGTGCAGCTTGTCCATATATTCATCATTTTCCACCCCTTTGAAATACATTACCGAAAGATAATAATCGGATTCATTCCATCTCTTTTCATATTTAAATTTATAAAAGCGCGCAATTTCCAAAAGCGGATAATATTTACAAATAATTCTTAATTTTCAGTATAGGTTATTTCGTGTTCCATTTCAATTTTATATTGATATTTTTAAAATTATATTTCAAATCGTGAGCATAAGTCATCCTCCGTTCAAAGAAAGGAAAACCGATGTTTATTAAAGCTCACTATAATCAATGAGTCGCTGATATCGACTTATCCTCTACTATATTCAAAATCACCTTCCCGCTAAGCTGATGCGAAGTCTAAATTGATGGCAAATACGGCTAATGGCTTTTAACTTCATTGCATAAGAAACATAGAAGATATTCATACTATTTGAGAAATAAAGGAATTTCAGCTGCTATCTGAGACAAGTATAGGGTGATGAAAATGTGGAAAACGATTGTTTCCTACCTTCCAGAATGGCAGGTTTTTATACAGGCTTTCATTGTATTTGTTATTCCGTATCTAATCAGCAAATTGTTTAATTTGCTTCGCACCTCAAAGGATGAGTGATGATGATGAAAGAGTGGATATCAAAGATTGGTAAAAAAGGAAATAGTAACAAAAAAGACAAACAAGAAGCATATACTTCCCAAAATCCAACAAATCAGTTTACAGATAATCTTAATTTTAATCTTGAATGTGTTAAGCAAGAAATTGGCCATAATTGGGATGTGCATTTTCGGGAATTTAATCTAGGGCGAACCGGTATACGATCAGTTATCATTTTTGTGGATGGACTATCGGATAAAGATCTCATTGATAAGCATATTATGTCATCATTGATGCTTGATTTTTCAGCAGAATATAAACAGAACCTTCCCTTCCTCAAAGGAAGCATTTCAAAAGAATTCATAAAAAATGAAGTGTTATCCATTAGTGAAATAGAAGCTATCCGTTCCATTAAAGAGTTAGCATCTAAAGTACTAACAGGTTCTACCGCCCTTTTAATTGATGGATCATTGGATGCGCTGATCCTTGGAACTGCAAAACATAAAACAAGAACGATTGAAGAGCCGGTATCAGAGGCATTAGTCAGAGGTCCACGTGTCGGTTTCACTGAATCATTGAGTGATAATACATCTTTTTTAAGGTGCAGTGGTGAAATTGAGAATTTATCGTTAGTAAAATTCCAAGTAGGAAAGCTTTCAAAAAAGGATTTGGTTGTCGCTTACATAAAAGATATTGTTGATCCCGAGTTAGTTCAAGAGGTGGAAAATCGAATTAAGAAAATCGATATGGATAGTGTGCCGGAATCAGGTTATGTAGAGCAGCTTATTGAAGATAATTACCTTAGTCCTTTTCCGCAGGTACAGAATACAGAGCGTCCTGATCGCGTGATCGCTGCTTTGATGGAAGGGCGAGTGGCCATCTTGTTAGATGGGACGCCATTCGCTTTGATCGTTCCGGTTACCTTAAGCATGATGTTGCAGTCACCGGAAGATTATTATGAAAGGTGGATTCCAGGCACATTCATCCGTATGCTTCGTTACCTCGCAGCTATTCTGGCCCTTTTTACACCGTCTTTGTATATAGCTTTTATCTCATTTCATTCAGGGTTGATTCCGACCAAGCTGGCCATCTCCATTATCGGAACCAGGTCCGGGGTCCCGTTTCCGGCACTTATTGAAGCATTATTCATGGAAATAGCCATCGAAATTCTGAGGGAAGCAGGACTGCGATTGCCTAAACCAATCGGTCCCGCAATGGGAATTGTCGGCGGTTTAATCATTGGGGAAGCTGCTGTACAGGCAGGGATCGTTAGCCCCGTTCTGGTCATTGTAGTAGCGTTAACAGCCATTTCATCCTTTTCCATTCCGCAATATAGTGCAGGGTTTACATTACGGATTCTTCGTTTTCCCGCAATGCTATGTGCTGCCACATTTGGATTATACGGGGTCATTCTCTTTTTTCTTTTAATGACCAGCCATTTAGTGAAATTAAAAAGCTTTGGTGTGCCTTATTTGAGTCCAGCCGTTCCTTATCGCTTAAGTGAGTGGAAAGACCTGATGGTACGCATGCCACTTATGATGATGAAACGCCGTCCAAAGATGATGCATACAAAAAATCCCATACGTAAAGGATAACCTATCGGTGAAAGGGTGGTTATAGAATGATTCTCAATCCGAAAGACAAAATTACAACTCCTCAAGCAGCAGTCATTGTCATCAACTTTATACTCGGCACAGGATTACTCACCCTACCCAGATCATCTACGGAGAAGGTACAAACACCAGATGTATGGATAAGCGTTATTTTAGGCGGAGTTATCACTATAACCGCGGGGCTGATCATGGTCAAATTAAGCCAACAGTTTCCCGAAAAGACCTTCTATCAATACATCAATGAAATTGTAGGAAAATGGCTGGGCGGGCTACTAAGTTTAGTTGTAATATGTTACTTTCTGACAACTTCCAGTTTTCAGCTCCGTGCAATGGCGGAAGTAATAAGGTATTTACTTCTGGAGGGTACGCCTACTTGGGCAATTATTATGATCTTCATGTGGGTAAGTCTTTATCTCATCATCGGCGGCATTAACCCGATCGCCCGTCTTTTTGAAATTATTCTACCTTTGACAGTTATCCTTTTTTTGGTTGTTACCTTTATGAGCTTCAAAATATTTGAAATCGATAATCTCCGTCCGGTATTAGGAGAAGGAATCGTCCCTGTACTTAAAGGAGTAAAAACAACGGCTCTCGCTTTTTCAGGGCCTGAAATTATGCTACTGCTTCTTCCATTTATGAATCAGCCCAAAAAAGCAGTAAAAGCCCTGCTTGTTGGCGTTTCCATTCCATTGATTTTTTACGTGATAACGGTCGTGATGGTTATCGGGGCATTATCTGTTGATGGAGTGGTCCTTAGAACATGGCCGACACTTGATCTTATCCGAAGTTTTGAAATCGCCGGTTTGATCTTTGAACGATTTGAATCTTTATTGCTCGTTGTCTGGATCATGCAAATATTCGCCACATTTACGATCACGTTTTTTGCAGCCGCTTTAGGGCTGGCTCAAATTACGAAAAAAAGCATTCACCCCTTCATGTTTGGTTTGCTTCCGATTCTCTACATCCTTGCCATGATTCCAAAAAATATCAATGACCTATTTAAGCAAGGAGATTTTGTCGGCAATATCGCAATGTTTTTATTTGGTTTACTCCCCCTTCTACTGCTTATCATCTCAAGAATAAAGGGAGGAAAATATGAAACAATCACATAGCAATAGACGCCCCCTCTTCATTTCCCTCTCCGTTCTTTCGTTCTTATCCCTTACAGGATGTTGGAGCAGTCATGAAATTGAAGAGCAAAGTTTAGGTATAGGTTTGGCATTCGATAAAGCCAAGCAGTCCTCCATCGAGAAAAAGTTGAACGAACAAGGGGAGGGTTATTCAAAAAGGAACCTGATTACAGCAACCTATCAATTTATCACTCCACTGGTAGCGAGTTCGACGACGAAACAATCCGGACCACAACAAAAATCTTATGTTAATGTTTCTGAAACTGGAGACTCCTTGCATCAAATGGTTCGTGAATTATCTTTGAGAAGTGAACAACCCGTAACCGCTCACCATATGAAAGTGGTTGTTATCGGTGAAAATCTTGCAAGATCGTATAAGTTGGAACAATTACTTGATCAAAATCTACGAGAAAGTGAGGTTAGGCCAAGCTGCCTTGTGCTCATCAGTAAAGGAAGAGCAAGTAAAACACTGGAAACAAAGAAAGCAGGAGAAATCCCAGCGTTCCGTCTGGCTGGCATTGTAGAAAATGCATATCGAACAACGAGAATTTTGCCCCCCATGTCGCATATTAAAGTAGAAAGCAAGATCAAATCAGGGTCTAGTTTTCTGATGCAAAAAGTTCTATCAGCAGATGGGCAAGTCAAATTTGCCGGAGCTGCCGTAATCGATGGAAAGACACACAAAATGACTGGTACTTTGAATGAGGAAGAACTGGAGGGAGTGACGTGGATAACAGGTAAGGGAAAAGGCGGTGTTGTGAAAAGCTTTGATAAAGAAACCGGTCAGCCGATTGTATATGAAATAGAAACCATGAAAAGCAGGATCATACCACGAGTTAAAGGAAACAGCATATCTTTTGATGTAAACATTGAATCAGTGGGAAGACTGTCTGAAAACTGGGTAGTTTCAGGGAATACTTTTAAAAATGAATTTCTAAAAAAAGCAGAAAAATCATTTGAAAAAGAAGTGAAACGCTTGGTGGGGAATGTTTTAGAAAAAATGCAAAAAGAATACCAAGTGGACGTTGCTGGCTTCGGAAATCGATTGAGAATTGAGCAACCAAAAGTATGGAATCGTGTCAAAAAGGATTGGGACCAAACTTTTAGTGAAGCTTCTATCCATTACGATGTAAAATTAACAATTAATGATTATGGAACAACAGGAGGATCGAAGAAGTGAATCCCAGGATAAACACATAGAGCTTCCAGCATTAAATGTTGGAAATGAAAACTATTTATTTATACGAGCAGCATGAAAAGGCCTCCCATCAGAAAACTGTGGGAGGCATTCAACTTTAAAGTCACTCATGGTCCTACTAAAACCTTAACCCTGCACCAAGCGAGGACATCTTCTATTTATATACCACTCAAATGAACATAGCACCTTTAACTTGATATATTCAATTGAAGCAATCAAAGCCCATACAATTGAATCATCTTTTGCATTCACGATTTTTTTTCATTCAACCTATATGATTAGCTTAATTCCACTTTAGTAGTTTCACTTAAATAATCCCCACTTATAATCGAGTCTTCGTCTGCCACAACATATTCAATAACAGTCGGGCTTATGGTTCGAATATAAACAAAAGCTGAATCGTCTACATGGTCAATTCGAAGCTTTTTCCTCTGTGCCTGTTTAATATCAAGCTGGTTGGTACTAGCTTCCGGCAGGCTTGTGTAATAGATTTCAAAATCTTCTTCTGACGCATCAATGAAGAGATGCCATTTGTTATACTCTTCTTCTTGATCGATCATTGTTTTTAATTTCCCTTTTCTCCCGATGCCAAGAAAATACTTGAACTTTGATTCACCATTCACCATATCGCGGTCAATAACTTTTATACTTCCGCCTTTTCTGCTTTGTACAAGTCCAAAGGCAACGCCTGTTTTTCCTGTAGGAGCGGTTATTATATCCCGGTTAACCACTCTGTTTCTCTCTTCTTGCTTTAAATATGCGCCTTCTGTCCCCAGTGGCGGGAGAATCTCAAAAAGACCACTAGACACTTCTCCCCAGTTTTGGGTGTTCTGCACTTCCCTTTCAATCCATTTATTAAATAGATTCATAACGACCGGGGATTTACTTGAATTACCTGCAAGCAATATATTCACTTTATTAATTTTACTGTGTTCTGACCGGGCAAAAGCGCGCCTTAATGACTCAAAGAAATTTTTAATGCCTTTTTCAATTCTTTCCTCAATCAGTTGTTCCATTTCATCTTGATCGATCAAAAGCTCCACATTGAGTTTAGCGTGGCCACCTTTGTCAAACAAGTCTGCCCGGATCATGCCTTTTCCAATCTGTTCTTCATACCGTTCATGCCTTTCCCAAAGCGGTCTTAATTTTTCTACCAATTGTTTCGTATTTAAATAGGATTCTTGTGACTCATTAATCAGCGTTTCACTTCCGGGAAATTTCACACATTCTGCTGGGAGAGTAAAAGGAATGTTTAGCTCACGCATTGTTCTTTGGTTGTTTTTAAACACTTGGAACGCCAAAAGCTCTAGCATGTTCTCCCCGCCTAAATAACGGTCCCCTCCCGCTGCAAAATGCTCAATGACATAATCGTACCTGCTTTCTTTCAAGCCCGCTTCACGCCAAATCCCAAAATCAAAATCTGTCGTTCCACCACCAAAATCAAATACGCCATAGTACGTTTTCTCATCCTCTTCAGGTTCAAACCCGTATTCCTGTAACGCACAAACGGCATAGGCAGCAGGTTCACTCGCCCCAGCAGTGACACGAAACTTTTTCATTAATTCTTCATCCTGCTGAATTGGCATAGGAATCGTCTTTTTTAACCCACGCTCAAAACACTTTAGAATTTTTTCCCTTACCTCTTTTTCATACGTCACCGGAAAAGATAAGGTGTAGTCCAGGTAAATTCCATTGTTCTGGTTATTGATATACAAACCGAGGTAGTAGGCATATAACTCAATTGGGTTGATTTCCTGATCGGTTAAGTCCAAAAAGGAACGCAGTACAACGTCATATCCCCTCTTGTCTTTCAATCGGAGTTCTTTTCTCTTTTCTCCAGCCCACTGCTTTAGATTATTCAATATGGAATAATAATGGTCACTCTTTCCATTCATCAAGTTGTTAAGAGCATTATGGGAAACCGTCACATCCTGCCACCTTGTATCTGGTCTTCCTTCCTTTTCTTTGTAAAGTTCAAGGAAATGTTCTAAATCGATAAATTCGATCACGGTTGGATTTTCATAATGCCAGTCTTGTACTTCCGTGTTAAGGTAGCCAACCCCAATCCGCATGGGAAGAGTAAAATCACTTTCTTCTTGATGGACGACCACTGTACTTTTCGTTCCAAAATCAATGCCAACTATGCCGTCCTCCTTAATATCCAATTTAGGATTTCTGGCCATTATCTCTTCGTTCAGTGTTATCGTTAAAGGTTTTTCATCAGAGTGGACAGGCCATAAATCCCAATGTCCCCGGTTTGGATCTGTTAACATCTTTTTATCATATGTATCAATATCAGCTCTTACTTTTTCAGAGTTTAAAAGCTTCTCATAAAACGTCTTGGAATCGATAGCGATCGATGGCAATTCTTTTAGAAAACTTTCCTGATCTAAACCCTTTAATTGATACAATGCCAGCAAATAATCATACTCCTTCTGGCGTTCGGCGCTTAATCCACTTGGTACCAATCGGTTTTCCAGCCAGAGATGGAGAGCCATTCGGTCATTGACTTCAAGGGCATTTTCCCCATTCAAACGGAAAACGGGTACGAAAAATCCTTTTCCCAGCAAATTGTTTTTTTGATTTACTACATCGAAGCTTTGAATGTTGTACCCGTTGGTTTTAAACGCTATTGATTTAGAAGAGTTAGCCGTTTGATTGGCAAATATCCTTGAAATGGAAGGATTTTTACTCGCGGAGTAATCATCTAAAGCTAGTATTCTCTTATATACAGGGTGATCGGTTGTATTGAAACTTTTCGCAGCTTCTTCCCGTGTCATGACATCACCTTTAAAACCGGAAACGTCCAGATGCTGTTTGTAGTCAAAATCCTCGTCCATTAACTCATAGTATTTTCTATAAGGAAATAAAGCTGCGATGTTGTGATCATATATAATATTCCCGTTACTCATGTAAACCCATCTGGAACGGAGCATCTTTTTAATGTCTTGAAAGAAGCTCGCTTCATCCTTGAAGAAGGTTTCTTCTGCACTCTGATATAAATGGATGATTAAAGATCTCACTTCTTTATAAGTCATTGAAATGGCAGATACCGGAACGGTTTGGGAATCAGGTGAGCATAGAACCTCTTCTTCGTTCTTATTCATTAAGTATATGGAACTGTCTATGTTGTTTTTTTCTGCTAGGCTTGATACATTCTCAAGCGGCTCTTTATCTACTATCGTTTCTTGTTTTTCAACTTCTTTTAATAATTCTTCTGATATTGCATCACCAGAATCCAAATAACATATCAGATCACCAATCTTGACTATAGTGTCCTCCGCTACATTCAATTCTTTAAGGGTACCTTCTTTTTCTGAAAAGAGATCAAATTCGATGCCCTCACAGCTGAATTTGGCTAAGCTTTCGCCCACCGTAATATAATCGCCTGGCTGTTTATACCAATGCACAAGAAGGATTTTTTCGATGCCTTCTTCAATCTCTGGGATAATAATCGATGTCATTGTATTTCTCCTTTAATATCATTCTCTTTTTTGCCTGCTAGATTCTCGCAACCGATTTTTTAATGGTTTTACCATTAATGCTTATATAACCCGGCAGCAGGATGTCCGTAATGTTCCCTGATATTTTGCTATTGGGGGCCCTTATGTACAAGTCTTCCCTGAAGACCTCATTCATTTTCACTTGCTGTATTCTATATAAAGGTGTATCGTATGTTTTACTGTATTCTTGAAAGAAATACAGAAAAAGGGCGAGTAAAATCTCTCTTTCCTGCTCCCTTCCTTCCATAATCTCGTTTTTAATAAAATCCCACAAAGATGAAATGTTTTCATATTGCACACCACAAACAATGAATTCCTGCACCGACCCGCCCTTGAAAATTCCTTTCAACGAACTTTTAGTGGAATGGGATAATTGTTGTACAGCTTCATAAAGTTCTTCCGCTTCCCGATAGTCAGCTCTTCTCTTTTGCAATTCAGTAAAATAGGCTTCCATCTTCCCATTTAGATGGGTGATCTTTATTTGGTACTCACTAATTTCCTCTTTCTTCGACTCAATCTCTTGTTGGAGTCTTGCTATTTCTTTTTCTTTTTCTCTCAGCAGCTCCTTATATTCCCCCATTTGATTAAACGAGCCCGCTTCTGCTATTGCTTTTATCTTTTCAGTGACCCTTTCGTCTTGAAGGGAAACCATTAATGACTCAATAAAACCATCATCTAATTCTCTATTCATCTTTACACTCCTTTCAAGGCATTTACCAAACCTACTCGCTCTGTATATGTATGAAAAGGTTTTTTTGCCATAGAAAAATCCCCTCCCAGATAGACTGTTAGGAGAATACAACCATAACTTATATTCCAAGAAAGCAGTAGTGAGATTACTTATTTTCAAAAATGCGTATATAACGTATTAATGAAGTATGGATAATATGATGCTTACTATCACTTTTCACAATAAAATACTCACAGTGCTCCATCCTTTTCAAGACTTCTTGTAAAACATCTTCTTTTTTACTGCTCAATCCTTTTTTTATTTTCTCCCACTTAACATCAGCGTCAAGAGTATAACAAACATTGAATTCCTTTAACAGGCTAATCTACCCCTTAAATGCTTTAGTTTCTTTATCTGTTTTCATTGTTAATATCTAATCCACATTCAATAATCAGCAGTATTAAAACATGTAATTTTTCCTCAATCCGATTTCATACGCGCTACTTAATAATATTCGGTATGATCATATTGTTTAAGTGGGTTGAAATAACTAGGGTTAAACAGCCTGCTTACTGGATAAGAAAAGGCCTCCCATCAGTTAACTGTGGGAGGCCTTCAACTTTAAAGACACTTTATGAATCCTTGTTAAACCCTTATATTAACGGATTTAAGCGATGATTACATCCTTCGTCCATTCATCAAAAAAGGACTATATATCATTATTCCGCAAGAGTTCGACTAGATAATTTTAAATCGGTATGATTAAGAAGAGGACAAACGCGAACAAAAAAAGCCTTTCTCGTTTTGAGATGGCCTCTAGTTATGCTGTTTCAGCGCAATCACTTAACTTTTAAATCGCATTGCTAGTTGTTAGTGGGTTCTTGATTGTTCGCATACATGTTTGTCTGGAAGCTTAAACAAATTATCCATAACAGCAGTAACACAATCCTCGCAATAATAATTGACGAAATCTCTACCTTGTTCAAAAGTGGTGTCATCGTATCTATGTCAGCCCATTTAAAACAGTAAATACACATTTGCCTCATGATATATCACTCCTTTTTCAGGCAGAAATAATTGGTAATAATCAAAAGAAGACTATGTGCTACCTGTCGACATCATTCATGAAACGATACTCTTTCTTCGTAAAGAACTCCGACTATTAATAAAGGCACAGCAGAGGAATAAACCGTTATCATTTATATACCACTTAACCTGAGTATTAAACCTCCCCCAAAACATTATTTGTTTCCGTAAAACTTTTCACCAAGATTTTCTCTGTTTTGGTAGAATTTCACCCAGGATTCAAATTTGCGTTTACTCCGTTTCCTGATTGGAAATAACATAATAAATCTTTTAACTATAAACAGAGTAGGAGTGATATTTTTGAAAAGACATTCCAAAAAAATCAAACATAAAGCAAAAACTACTTTGAATAAAATAAAGACTAATATTAAGGAAACATTATTTGATATCGAAGACATTCCAGCAACATCTGTACAGCAATTGGCTGATTTTATACAACATCACCCTGATACAAAAGTCACCAAGAAACAAATGCTTGGAATTACCTATGCCTTCTATAGTTTAGAAACAGAAGGGTTTCATTATTATTTAGAAACCAACAAATCAAAAATATTACAATTGGATGGGTATTATGAGAATAGAAAAATGGTATCTTATCGGTCATATCGGGATTATTCTCAATTAAATAGACCAATTAAAATGCCCAACTAAAATTTCGAGTCTACAGTTATTTAAAGGCTTGTTCAATTTGAACGTTGATTTACCCCTCAAGATGCTCGCTTTCCGAGGCCGGTCCGCCCTCGGCGCCTTTGCTGTCTCCCCTTGACACGCTTTTCCCGCCGAAGTCTTGCACACCAATTTCAATCAAGTTTGTTTTAACATTTAGATGGGACCCCCTTTTGTTACACAAAAAAGGAGCTGCCAAAGCAGCTCCCTTTTTGAAGCAAGGTACCTTCTCCAATTCATGTACAGTCATTGAAAGATGATTGTCCCTTTTGTCACTTCCATCACTGCCAGTTTGTGTGAAAGACCCCTGCTAAATCACGTCGCTCATAGGTATGTGCCCCAAAATAATCACGTTGTGCTTGCAGGAGGTTAGCATTTGAGATGCCTGTCCGATAACTATCGTAATAAGTAAGTGAAGAGCCCAAACATGGGAACGAGATGCCAGAATTTATTCCCTCACAGACAACCTTTCGCAATCCCACCTGGTACTTTGCAACCTTTTCAGCGAAATATGGTGAAATCAATAAATTGGCCAGATGCGGCTGCTCTTGATAGGCTTCGCTAATGACGTTTAAAAATTCTGCCCGAATGATGCAGCCGCCTCGGAAGATAAGCGCAATATCCTTTAAAGGCAAATCCCAGCCGTTAAGTTCTGAACTCATTTTATATTGAGTGAAACCTTGCGCATATGCACAAACTTTGCCCATATATAATGCTTGCCTAATATAGTCAATCCACTCATTTTTATCTAATTGTTGCTGAACGTTCTCAGGCCCTGTTAGAATGTTTTCTGCATGAACCCTTTCTTCTTTTAAAGCGGAAATGTAGCGGGCAAACAAAGACTCTGTAATAATCGATGCTGGTATACCGTTATCAATAGCTTGCATGCTGGTCCATTTTCCTGTGCCTTTTTGTCCTGCTTTATCAAGAATCACATCGATCAAGGGTAAGCCTGTTACTTCATCTTTCTTCCTTAAAATTTCCGCTGTGATTTCAATTAAATAGCTTTTCAGTTCGCCTTGATTCCATGTTTCAAAGATGTCAGCAATTTCATTAACTTCTAAATGCAGTTTTTCTCTTAAAAACGTATAAGCTTCGGCGATTAATTGCATATCCGCATACTCAATCCCGTTATGTACCATTTTCACAAAATGACCTGATCCTTTTGGACCGATATAGGTACAGCAAGGATCATCATTTACTTTGGCTGCGATTTTTGTCAGGATTGGAGCTACTTTTTCATAGGCTTCCTTATCTCCGCCTGGCATGATTGAAGGTCCTTTTAACGCCCCGACTTCTCCACCGGAAATACCAATTCCTACATAACTGAATCCTTTAGATTTCAATTCATCATATCTGCGTTCAGTATCTTCGTAATGGGAGTTACCACCGTCCATGATAATATCGCCTGATTCAAGGTGAGGAAGTAATGAAGTGATCACCGAATCGATCGCTTTACCCGCAGTCACCATTAGAAAAATCTTTCTTGGGGTTTCAAGTGATTGAACAAAGTCTTGGATTTCGTAATACGGATGGATCGACTGACCGTCCAATTCAGCAACAAGCTGATCCGTTAAATCTCTTGTGTAGTTATAGACAGCCACTTGTTCCCCTTTACTAGCCATATTTAACGCGATATTACTGCCCATTACCCCTAAACCAATGACACCAATTGTATTGTACATTTTATTTCTGCTCCTTCTATGTAAGAATAATAGGCAGTAAATCCCAGCCATAAGTGGGGGATTTACTGCCGGGAAAGGCCTATACAAATAAGCTTAGTAATAGAATAAATCCTAATCCAGCTACTGAAATGATCGTCTCAAGCAACGTCCACGTTGCAAATGTTTCTTTCATGCTTAAACCAAAATACTCTTTAAACATCCAGAAACCAGCATCGTTAACGTGTGAAGCGATTAAACTTCCCGCTCCTGTAGCAAGTACAACTAGAGCAAGGTTAACGTCCGTCTGACCTAACATCGGAATAACTAAACCAGCTGTCGTTAAGGCTGCAACGGTAGCAGATCCCAATGAAATACGCAGGATTGCCGCGATGATCCAGGCAAGCAAGATCGGTGATAATGAGGTTCCTTTGAATAATTCAGCTACATAGTCACCTACACCGCCGTCGATCAATACTTGTTTGAAGGCTCCGCCGCCTCCAATGATCAAGAGCATCATTCCGATATGCAGAATCGCTGATGTACAAGATTCCATAATATCTTTCATTGGAATCTTTCTTGCTAATCCCATTGAATAAACCGCAAATAATAAGGAAAGCAACATGGAAGTACCTGCTTCGCCAATGAAACGGATAGCTGCCAGTAAACCATTATCTTCAAATCCCATTGTTTTTTGCATCAAAGTGATAATCGTAGCAATTGACATTAATATAACCGGAAGCAGGGCGGTAAATACACTGATCCCAAATCCAGGTGTATATTCAAGTTTAAATGATTTTTGTTCTCCTAAAGAAGCAATGCTGCCTGTTTTCGTAAATGATTCAGGTACTAATCTTTTGGCTATCTTCGTAAATACTGGTCCAGCCAAAATAACGGTTGGAACGGCAATGATGAAGCCGTAAAGTAAAACCTGACCAATGTCTGCACCATATTCACCAGCAATAACGGTTGGTCCTGGGTGCGGCGGTAAGAAACCGTGTGTTACGGATAATGCCGCTACCATTGGAATACCAAGATACAATATCGAAACTTTTAATTCTCTTGAAATCGCAAAAACGATTGGAATCAATAATACTAAGCCCACTTCAAAAAATAGTGCGACACCGATAATAAATGACGCTGCCACGACAGCCCATTGAATATTCTTTTCACCGAATTTTTTAACAAGGGTCATGGCAATGCGTTGCGCTCCGCCTGAATCTGCGATTAACTTACCCAACATCGCTCCAAGTCCAAAGATTAACGCTAAGTGGCCAAGTGTTCCGCCTAATCCAGCTTCAATGGTTTTGACAATTCCGTCAAGTGGCATCCCAAGTGCTAAAGCCACTCCAAACGATACAATGATCAAGGAAATAAAGGTGTTTAATTTTAAGCCCATTATTAAAATTAATAAGGCGACAATTCCTAAAGCGACAATAACTAATGGCATTGTAATCCCCCCATGTCTTTACTTTGCAGCATTTATTAAGTTTCTTTGATAATCCGCAATCTGTGTATATTCGTTTTCCAATACCCTTGATAGGTTAATGAAAATCGGCAGCAGCTGCCTATATTCTTTTACAGAATCAGCTTTCGGTGTGTGCTTGTGGGTATTGCCTATCATTTCAGAAACGACTTCGAAGGAATCAATTTCCCCAGTGGCATATAATCCTAATATACAAGCACCCAGGCACGAACTTTCGTAGCTTTCTGGAACCACGACTTCCGATTCGAAGATATCGGACATCATTTGCCGCCAAACAGCTGACCTTGCGAAGCCTCCTGTAGCTTGAATTCGGGTCACGGGACCGTCCATGCATTCGGTTAAGGCTAAAAATACTGTGTATAAATTGTAAATGACTCCCTCTAGAGCCGCTCGAATCATATGTTCTTTCTTATGCGACAGTGTTAATCCGAAAAATGAACCCCGTACGTCCGGATTCCATAATGGTGCACGTTCACCTGCAAGATATGGATGGAATAACAATCCATCTGCGCCTGGTCTTACGCGTTCGGCAATTTTGGTCAAGACTTCATAAGCGTCGATTCCGAGTCTTTTAGCCGTTTCCACCTCAGAAGAAGCAAATTCATCGCGGATCCAGCGAAGGACCATCCCGCCATTGTTTACCGGTCCGCCAATCACCCAATGCTTTTCCGTTAAGGCATAGCAAAAGATTCTTCCTTTTTCATCTGTTTTCGGCTCGTCAATAATCGTCCGAATCGCACCGCTTGTCCCAATCGTGACAGCGATTTCACCTTTCCGGATAGCGTTTACACCTAGATTTGAAAGGACACCATCACTTGCCCCAATGACAAAAGGGGTTTCTGGGTCAATCCCGATCTGTTTGGCTAAATCCGGGTCACAGTTGTTAAAGATTTTGGTTGTTGGTACGAGTTCAGACAATTGATCACGCGTTATTCCAGCAATTCTTAGGGCTTCCTCATCCCAATCCAAATTTTTGAGATTCAACATGCCCATCGAAGAAGCAAGGGAATGATCGACAACATATTGATCAAAGAACTTTTTAAAGATATATTCTTTAATCCCGATATACTTTTTAACATGGGTTGCGATCTCCGGGCGATCATTCACGATCCAGGTAATCTTGGATAATGGTGACATCGGGTGAATCGGTGTTCCGGTTCGCTTGTAAACTTCATGCCCATCTAAATCATCCTTTATTTTATGGGCCCAAGCTTCACTGCGATTATCTGCCCAAGTGATGCAAGCGGTTAGCGGCTGGTCATTTTCATCCATAGCTATAACACTATGCATCGCACTGCTAAATGAAATAAATGATGGTTTTTTATCTGGATGCTTCTTCGTTATATTTGAAAAGGCTTTCAGAACAGCCTGGAAAATCTCCTCAGGGTCTTGTTCCGCCGTTGTCATATCCGGTGTGTAAAGAGGATAGCCAATATTCTCTTGCTGGATGACATCGCCTTTTTTCGTGAATAATACAGCTTTTGTACTTGTTGTACCGATGTCTACTCCTAACATATAGCTAGTCATTTTCTTGTTCGACTCCTTTTGAAAGCATCTGTTGGGCCATCCATAAGTCTTCCACTTTTCCTTGAACATCATCAAAGTTTTCATGTAACGACTTAATCATGATGTCTCGATCTTTTGTTTTGATCGCATCAATATAAAGTTGATGATTATTTATGATCCGTGTAAAGTCTTCATACTTTTCTTTAAAACGACTGCGCATGGATAGAAGAATAAAACTTTCCATCACAGGTTTTAAATTATCCCAGATCATCAGGATGTAGGAATGATCGATGGATCGAATGATCGTTTCATGGAATAGAACATCCTGATAGGAAAACTCATCAGCATCCAGGTATTTTATGGACACTTTCATCATTTCCAATATTTTACTAAGTTCCATTACTAATTCATTCGTGTTCAACCTTACTAGACGTTCAAATACAAACGTTTCGATGAGTATACGTACATCATAGATTTCTGCATACTTTTTTTCTGTTAAACCAATGACAACCGCACCCATTCTTTCTAATCGGATGATATTTTCAGAGGCAAGTATTTTTAACGCTTCACGAACTGGTGAGCGGCTTACACCGAAATCAGCAGCTAATTTATTTTCAGATAGGATGGCACCGCTTTCAATCATCCCCGAAATAATACGCATTCTAAGCTCGGATGTAACACGATCACCAGCTGAAGCTTTTGAAAGCCATTTTGCAGGATAAAGAAATTCCTTTGATTCAGCCATATATTCACCTTCCCTTAGAGTTCAAGTACACTTGTATACAAGTATTATAATCTTAAAATAATTAGTAATGCAAGTTTTTTGAATTCAACTAGATTCTCGTTCATAGAGGCAAAGTTTATTGGGATTTTAGCAGGTTCTGGGGGAAAAAAATGAATAGAATTATGGAATGGTAATATTTTATTCTTTTGGGATTAACCGCTACTGCGAACGACTGTATGAATGAATCAGAACGTCATTTTGGGCAGATTTTGCCCGTTGGTTAGCGCCCTATTAGTAATTGCACGTTACTGGCCGGCTAATATAGGTTGCTACTCGAGGGGATCTAGCTGCCTTCCTAAATTTTCTTAGATAGCCCTCATTCACCTATTAAAAAAACTACCATTGATAAACCTGCTTGGGTTTGGCTTCGCCATGAGACATGTATCCCTGGCCTTGAGACCTCCTTTTGTCTTTTGTCTTCGGCTTAGCCTTGTTCTCTTTGACTTGCTTCTAGGTCTTGTTGTGATATCGAGCGAGCACAGGTCGCTACTCGCAGCGATTTAGCTGCCTTCAGTACTATCGTAGGTTGCCCCTCACTCACCCCTTTATATTTCTTTAGTCCTGAAAGGTGTGTTCTTCTCAAACACATACGCTTTCATTCACCTGGGTGTTTGTTTCATTGCTTGCCTAAAGCAGCAGCTGATTGGAATTTCTGGAGGTACATTCAATTTCATTGGTGGTACAGCATCAATTATTATACGGATTGCGATTGGCTTCCTGGCCAAGGGCGGTGATTTTGCTCCTGCACCTCCCCTTATTGCTTGTATAACCTTCGCAGGATCACTGTCCTACATTTTTCTTTGTTGGAAAAATCGAACGGGTTCAGGATCTTGCTGCTTTTGATTTACGGAATGGTAAGAAGTTATCGAGCTAATCATGAATGCGTAGAATATCTACAAACAACAAAGCAGTGCATCCCGAAAATTGAGATCACTGCTTTGTTGTTTGTAATTCAAAGGAGGAGGAAAGAAAAATTCTTATACTCTAGAGGCCTGTCTCTTGGAAAGGCTAAATCATATAGAAGCTAAATGCAGTAATTATTGCTAAAACAAGCTTTTTGCAAAAGTCCGATAAGGAGTATTATATAAACTTATGTGGATCATCCATTTATTTTTTCCATTTCCACAGCCATTATCCGGCAGTTTTTAGAAGCTTTTAATTTTGTCGATATCTACTCAGAATTTGTAGATATTTCTCGGGAAATTGTTGAAATTTGAAAATAGTGATTCCGATTAGGTGGAACAAAGGAATTTCTACTTTTGATTTGACTGCCTTAGGTTTAAATAGTTATTAACGGAAATTAACACTGAATATCGTAAAGGAAAAGACATTGAAATCTTTTTTTATTGAAGTAATGTTTCGTAATTGGTTTTTAGTTGTTCAGTTTTAAGTTATGACATATCGTATCGTTTGTCAGTTAGATGTTCATTTCACGTGTAGCTGTGAGTTCATTGGTTAAAAAACAAGCTCCCTTTTAATTGAATGAGAACATGAGTTAAATTGTCATATGTATCGGGTAGCGCTATCGTTTAGGGAGCTGCCCGTATCGCGTAACACTTTAAGCGTTTTGATGTTGGATAGAACAAAGGTATTTAAATTTACATATTTTAACAACAATTCTCATTTATTTTGCATCTCCATTTCTTTGGAAGAGGGTTCTTATTCATTCGGATGTATATCATGTCGCATATCGGACCTTCCTTTCTAGTAAAGATGAAGGTTCTGTGGATTTATTTTCATGTTATATCGCCCAGCGATACGATACACAAAAAAGAACCGCTAAGGTTCTTTCTTGAGGAACACTATTGAGGACATAGATCTTGCTGGAGTTGGGAAACCGTTGGTTTAAGCTGTGACATATCGTTTGTCAGTGGACGTTCATTTCAAGCGCAGCTGCGAGTTCATTGGTTTATAACAATTCTCATTTATTTGTTTGGAATTACGGGGTAAGTTGTCATATATATCGGGTATCGCTATCTCTGTTTCATTGGTACCATCTAATCTATTTTTTTTGATACACAAGATCTTTAGCTGTACCCTCTAGGGACTTGTCCGTATCGCGTAACGCTATGTGCGCTTCGATGTCAGCTTGAATAAAGATAGGCAACCACCATCTTAAAAACTCATATCTGTTTCGTTCTAAGTTTTGATCATACTTTTGAACAGTGGGTGTGCATCCTTACTTCTTCTTCCACTTCCTTAGAAAAGAATACTCGTTCATTCGGATGTATATCATGTTTGCATATCAAACGCCGCTATTCTATTAAACCTAAGGGTTCAAATCTATTTGCAAGTTATATCGCCCAGCGATACGAAACACACAAAAAAGAGCCAATCAATCCCTGCTGGAGCACCTCTAGTAAGGGTGAATCTTGAAGGCAAGTTTTCAACCTCCTCAAACCCCCTTTTTATCAAACAAGCTTTTTTGCTGCTTCAAATTGTGTATTTTGTTTTAGATGCATATCGCTTAAACAAATCTCCAATGAATTTCAATTGAGCCTTTGGTAGAACGTCCGATACATTAGTATCGCCGAGCATTTAGATAAAAGGTGCCAAATCCTGTAAAGTTGAAATATTCTTTCTTCATTCTGTTTTTCAGATACGTGAATCATATATGGCACTATGAATTTTTTAAAGTTTTGTGGATTCGCATCTCAATGCTTTTTTCCATCATTATTTATTTAAAAAATATCTATCAATTGTTTCTTCATCAATACATTGCTTCCACCAATCAATACCCAGCTAGGAAAAAACCATAACAGTTCCCTTATTTTCTGAATATGGAGAAAAGCCCCCGCCATTTTTCGGAACGTTTTTGTATAGTCACTTCTAAACGTTTATTAAATTCATTTTGTGAACTCCATTCTCTTTTCTGTTCGTCCCGCATATTTTGTATTTCCTTTTGTAAGAGTTCACTTTTTTGTTTTTCTTGTTCCAGCAATGTTTCGTAATGGATATTTTGTTGTTCAGTTAATTGTTCAATTTTAGAATTAGTTCTTTGCGCTGAATTTCCAATACTAGAACTTATAACATGATGATCTTGCTGGAGCCGGGAAACCTTTGTTTTAAGCTGTGACATATCGTTTGTCAGTTGGACATTCATTTCACGTGTGGCTGCGAGTTCATTGACTAAAAACATTAAGACCTCGTTTAATTGATTGGGGTCGTGGGGTGAATTTTCATATGTATCGGGTATCGCTATCTGTGTTTCATTGGATCCTTCTAATTTTTCTTTTTGTTGATATACAAGGTCTTTAGCTGTATCGTCTAGGGGCTTGTCCGTATCGCGTAGCGCTATAAGCGCTCCGATGTCAGATTTAACAAAGATACGTCGATCTCCATCTTTCAAAAACTCATATCCATTTCGCTCTAAGATTTGACCATACTTTCGAACAGTGGGAGTTGCAATCCCCACTTCTTCCGCCACTTCCTTGGAAGAGAAAGCTCGTTCATTCAATTGTATATCACGTCGCATATCGGGCCTCTTTTCTATAACTAGTTGTATCTGTAGTCTACCTGACCTTAAATTTTCTGTCTAGATAAGTATTGCCTATCTAGAAGTCGTTAGGGATAGCGATAAGATTTCCTTTTCCCTCCTCTGTTTCCATATAGAATTAGATCATCCACCGATATTCTATCATCGCATGCTTTCTAGATTAACTTTGTGCATTTTCTTTCGAAGTGCTCAATAAAGTAGAATTCCATCCTAAATTCATCAGCTCTTTTACATAACCGGCTCTGAGTCCTTTTCTACTAAAAGTGGCCGTCCGATTATTGAAACCAAGTCCATTCACTAATATAGCTTTGACTTGTTTTATAAGAACTTCCGATTTGTTTCTTGTTTGATTATATTAGCCTTCCGTAGCATTCAAATTGATGAAAGACTCGTGAAAATACTGATAAGATTAAGCAAAAAGAAATAAAACTTCAGTGAATCTTCCTTTCTGGTTTGGATGGTTGTGGAGATTCCTCTTACACCAATTTAGACCGATTCTATTATTTTTTTACACTAAAAAAAGCTCGACCCAAATGGCACATAATATGCCCTTTGGGTCAGCTCCTTTTCTCATTATTTCATCAGCTTTGCTACTGGCTTCGAAAGAAGCAATAAAACAATACCTAAACCAATTGTTACAAAACCAATTACACTGAAGATTTCCAGGTAACCTAAAGACTGCGTATATGCAGCTAATTGGCCGGCTACCATATTAGCTACCGCGGAACTTGCCAGCCATACTCCCATTAGAAGAGAGGCAAGCTTGATTGGAGCAATTTTACTTACCATTGATAAACCAACTGGTGAAATCATTAATTCGGCTAATGTATGAAGGAAATACGTGACAATCATGAACAGGATGTTTACTTTAAGCGCTGTATCGTTTCCTGTATACATAACAGCAGGAAGCAGTACTAAGAAACCTAAACCAACAGTGACTAAACCAAGAGCCATCTTCGTTGGAGTTTTTAAGTCACCGCGTTTTGAACTGCCAAGCTTGTACCATAAAGCAGACATAATCGGCGCTAAAATCACGATGAATAATGGGTTCAATGATTGGAACCAGGCAGTTGGAACCTCAAAACCAAATACATTCCGATCAATTTGGTCATTAGCATACAATGTCAATGAACTTCCTGCCTGCTCGAAAGCGGCCCAGAACGCTATAACGAAGACTGCCAAAATAACGATGGCCGCTGTACGTTTTTGTTCTCTTTTCGTTAACGGTGCAGCTGATTTTTGACCAGCTGTAACTTCCGGTTTGCCAGTAGGTTCTTTACCGATATCACCCAAATAGCGATTGCCTAATAAGTTGAAAACTAACTGACCTACAATCATGCCAATTGCTGCTGTCAAGAACCCATATTTATAGCTCATAAGCCCAACTACTAATGGTGCGAAGAAAGCCCCAACGTTAATACCCATATAGAAGATGGTGAAAGCCCCATCACGACGCGGATCGTTGTCTTCATAAAGATCACCAACAATTGTCGAGATGTTTGGCTTGAAGAAACCATTACCGATAATCAATAAACCAAGACCAATGTAAAGAGCAGCCAAACTCTGACTTGCGAATAGCGAAAAGTTACCAAGCGCCATTAAAATACCGCCAATCGTAATCGCCAATCTTCTGCCTATGAAACGGTCAGTCAAGTATCCGCCAATCATCGGCGTAATATAAACGGCACCAGTAAAGAATCCGTATATACCCATAGCCGTAGTTTTGTCGACTCCAAGCCCGCCGTTTACGACAGTTGCCGTTAAGTAAAGAACAAGAATTGCCCTCATTCCGTAATAGCTGAAGCGCTCCCATGCCTCAGTAGCGAACAGCATATACAGTCCAGGAGGATGCTTCTTCCTGGGCTGGTTTGACTCGTTTGACTGCTGAACATCATCTTTTAATAGTGCTTGCATAATAAAGTCCCCCTAAATATGGTTAAATATTAAACCTTCACCTATCGTTTACATTCGCCAAGTAATTGCATTTAATAGAATTATTGATTCGTTCCAACTACGCCTAATACGATGTTGGCGATGCATGTCATCCAACCCACCAGCAGTAAGCGTTTACATTTTTTTAATCTTAGATCCGGTTCAAAAGGAATCAGATAGCAAAATCTAAATGAACATTAATCCTAATAAATTCATTCATTTTATTCGAAGACGCTTAATGAAAGCATTTAAATTTTAAAGAATCTTTTGTGTTGTAAAATAATTTTATATTATCAGAAAATATAAAAATACAGAAAAAAAAGAAAAAAAGTCCTGCTGCATTAACGGTCTGTGCAGTACTGGAGACTCCCCATCATAATAAAAAAACTGCCTTGCATTAAGGCAGTTTTTTAGTCAACAATCCATTGATATAAATTTTTCGGTCTTCCTATTTTTTGATAACTCACAATAATTTCCACTTTTCCTTCATCAAGTAAATGCATTATATAACGATAGACGGTCGGATAAGCCAAACCCACTTCTTTAGAAATGGTATCAACGGAAAAAGGTTCACGGTTAGAATGTAGAAAATCACTAACGTGACAAAGTGTTCTCTTACTAATTCCCTTTGTTACAAATACATCCTTTTCTTCACTGGGTTTTTGCTGCGGAGCTGATTGAGTTAATTTTGCAAGGCGAGCATGCAGTTGAATTCTTGAAATCAAATCAGGTGCTTTTACAGGCTTTAATGCAAAATCTGTTGCGCCTGCTTCAAGAAAGCGATCCGCAATTTCCTGTCGTTCATCGACTGTTAATACAAGAATCGGAACATCAGCATTAAGCTTACGAAGCTCACCCACCGTTTTTATTCCGTCCATTTCCGGCATATGATAATCAACTAAAACGACATCCGCTCCTTTTTCTGCAAACACATTTAACCCTTCTTTTCCGTTGTTAGCCGTATCTACATTCCAGCCGGCAAATTCACAAATTTCACTTAGCATATATTGAATTGATGCATCATCATCAATGACTAAAATGTTCATCTTGACACACTCCCCTCAGCTAGTTTAATCCAAATTATTGTCCCGTGCCCAAGCTTGCTGTCAACTTCTAAAGATGCACCATGTCCTTCAGCAACTTGTCGTACAAAGGCTAATCCCATCCCTGGATGCGATTTTGTACTAAACCCAGCTTTCCATATTTTCAGCTGTTCTTTAGGTGAAATCCCTTTCCCATTATCTGATACGCCCAACCAAAGTTCATTTTCAAAGGTTTTTACCTTAAGCAAAACCTTGCCATCTTCTTTTCCATTCACTGCATCGTAAGCATTGTCAATTAAATTCACTAATGCCCTTGTCATTCGGATTTTATTAATTAAAATTTTAATCTCAGGATCTGTTTGAAAGTCTACCTTCAGATTTAGATTTGTCCCGCTCAGTCTGCTTGCTTCGACGTATTCAACTAGATCTTTTATACGGCACCAATGTTTTTTATCATCGTATAAAATCTCGGAAATCATGTCGCTAACGGAATGAATCGATGATGAAATCTTTCGAGAATATTCTTTAATTTTAGAATCGTCCACTTTCAAACTAATTAAAGAATTTAGCCCCTCAATTGCTGTGAGAGGTGTTTTTAAATCATGGACCAGATATAGTGCTTCTCGCCCTGATCTTGACTGCATTGCTTCTAACTGCGCATAATGAAGCTCTTGCTTTATCCGCCACTTTTGTTCAGCTAATGAAAAATACACAGCTAAAATAACAGCGTTAATAACAAAAATTAAACACAAAGTTAAACTGTACAATGTTAATGATTGCTCAAATCCAATTTGAACCGCTATATCTTTTAATTCCTTTGAAATCGTCCCTTGGCCAAATCCATATTGGGATAAAGAAGGAATCTCATTCAGCCATTCAATCCCAAAGATTAATTGAGAACAAATAATCGTTTTAATAATGGGCTTTAACCTATCCTTTTCAAAGGCTTGCAATAATAAGATGGCCAACAACAATAACAACGCATATGCGCTAAATGAGTATGTTAAAGAATAATAAGCATTTATCACGATATAGTCGAGAGGAATGATAATAAGAGGAATGATAATTTTTAACCATGGACGGTTTAAACGAGCACCGATTTCGTCCCCCAACAGCAGTGCACCAATATAATGAAACAAAGCTAAAACTGTATTTAAAGAAATTAACAAAAAAACGGCAAGCATTAACTTATTTCCTGTTTCTTCACCTTCTCTTAATGAAATAAGCAAATCAGTAAGACCAATTTCGTCAGGACCCAACCACGACAGTAAGAATACCCCGAATAAAATTATTCCAATTTTCATCCATATTGTCCAAGACTTCATAAGACTAGCTATCATAATCATTTCACCTTTAATAGATTAATTTGCTTATAGAATTGAATGACATTCAAATAGCCGCCGCCAATTGGTGCTCGGTAGATGACGGCTACCAGTTTACATTTAGCTTTTACCCCATATTATTTAGATAAAATAATTGTTCCTCTAGTTTTAATAAGTAAACGTTATATTCTTTTCTATAAGTGTTTTTTCAAGTCTTTTCAACTTTTTAATCGATTCTTCTGATGACCGTTTACCAATTTCAATGACCAATGCATCTATTAATGCAATAATAGGTATTACTGAAAATTGTTCTTCACTAACCTCTACTTTCAATGTGACAGACGCATAAGAAATAATTGGACATGAGATATGATCTGTTATCAATATAATTTTATTACCTAGTTCATAGGTCAGCTTAACTGCTTCGATAATGCGATTAGTGTACGGTTCGAATGCAAAAACCACTAAAGTTTCATCCTTTTCAAATTGCAAGATCCTGTCATAAATCACTTCCGTGTCATGGCCTAGTTGCCTTATCTTAGGATAGAATTCCCCAAGCAACAGTTCGAAATATAAGGCAGTTGCTTTATACGGTCGAGTACCCAACACATTGATATAACTTGATTTCACAATGCAATCAACTGCATTTTCGAAATTTTCCATCAAAGTGGAATCTAATGATTTGTCTAATAAATTAACTGATTCTTTCCAAACTTGCACTAGAGTCGGAACCTTCCCTCCTTCTTTTTTTATTTCTGTAAAAGACTTCTTCAATGTCCATTTTGAGACGGAAGGCACCGATTCATCATAGATATCTTTTCGTAAGTCATTAAAATTTTCATATCCCAAGGCTTCTATCGTACGCACCACAGTTGAAATTCCAACATTGGCATTATTGGCAAGTTCTTTAATTGTTATCAATCCTATTGACTGATAATTTTTTAGAATATAATCGCATAACTGTCTTTGTTTTTTTGGTAAAGAATCTTTAATATCAACTATTTTATTTATTGTTGTTGTTTGATTATATAAACTCATTTAAATCCCCTTTCACCTTCAATATGTAGATTATCCGTCAAAAGCGATCCACTTGGGTCCATTATATCTTATATTCAAGGAAAATGGCCGGATTCAAAAAGGACACTTCTGAATGGCGCCGGTTTGTAATATAGGGTTAATCAGTTCACCTGATTAACCTATTATTTATAGGGTAAGGCAGTTGGAGGAATGGATTTTTATCGAATAATCAAAGTAGTTTTTTGGGAGGAGGCATTTGTTATTAGATTAGTATAATAACCAAAGATATGTGCTTTATTCTCCTGATCCTAATTTGGATGCTTAACCAAGCCTTTAGCGACAGTAGTTGAAGGATTTCCCCATTCTTCATTCGGAGGCTGGCATTACCAAATGAAATCTTACATGCTCTTACTCAAAGTACGTCCCAAAAAGGAAATTGTTTAGACACCATGGAAAACTAGTTTGGCTAAATCTGCATTACTTTTAATTACAGAAGGTCGACAGCATGGAGCGTTTCAAACAAGAACTAGAAATCATATTCATTACTACAATCACAGACGAATCATAGAGAAATTAAAAGGCATGAGACCGGTGGATCACCGGGTTCATGCCTTCAAGGCTGACTAATTAAAAAATGTGTTAGAAATGGAGAGTTTAAATACGATTTATGTACAAAAGAATCTTCGACAAGATTGAAATCCATCATTGTATATCAAAAGCTCTTCTTAACCATAGACCGTCCCCCTGCAACAAGGATTGCTGAATACAAAACCAATGCGATCCCCAACACCTGCCATCCCCGCAGATGTTCCCCAAGAAAGAGTACTCCAGTTACTACTGCAACGATGGGTTCTATCGTTGCTAAAATGGAAGCCTTGCTAGCTTCCAAATGCTTTAGTCCTGAAGTGTACAAAACAAAAGCTGCAACCGTTGATATTAACGCTAACAACACCGCTGACATCCAAACATCTGCATATTGAAATTGATCCGTCTTTTTTATTATGTCACTAGTCAATAACATGAAAATACTCGTATAAAAAAATGTGTACGTTGTAATTGTCAATGCAGAATACCGTTTCGTTACAGGTTTACTGAAAATACTGTACAACGCATAACAAAATCCAGATAGAATCCCCATTAACAAGGTATTCATAGGTATACTTTCTTGGCCGAATGGCACTAGACCTACGACAAATGCGCAACCTGTAATAGCAAGAGCAAGTGCCCAGCCTTTCCGAATGGTCAAGGGCTCTTTAAAAAAGAGCCGAGATAGGATGGTTACAAACAAGGGACCAGTATATAAAAGTGTTACTGCAAGGGATAAACTCGATTGAGAAAAAACTTCAAAGTAAAAAAAGTTAAATAAAGCGATACTAAAGATTCCCGCACCAGCGAAAAAAATATGATCTTTTAACCTGGTACGTAACTGATCACGATAAAAAACTGCCATAATTAGAATTAAGATAACAAAGGTAAAGATACCCCGAATGGCAACTACGTCCCAAGCCGTGAAGCCCCGAGCATATAATGGAGCAATAAATAAACCAATAAGTCCCCAACATACCGCACCAGCAATTGTAATGAAGTAAACTCTCAAGCCCGACAATTTTTTCATATCATTCACCTCCTATTCAGTTGTACGCCAATTTAAGTCATCATAATATTGAGCTTCCATTTAGTATGTATGAATGCATCGTAGCAGCAGACAACATCTCCATCTGAAGTTCCTTCCCCATAAATAGAACTTCAAATTTAAAGCCATCTATCCGTCTAGGCGGAAGATGACTAGTGGTTTTAATAAATCTAACTAGTAATAAAGTTAAGATACAGAGATTTATTTTGAACGGAAGCAGCGCCAAATGTCATGATGAGTCCTGCTCCCCCGCCGCTTTTTGTTCATGATAACGGGTATGTTCTTCACCAATTCAATTTCAGATGTAAGGCTTTTCCTATAAGGGGAATGAGGCCGGCCAGTCACTTTGCCACTAGCCGGGTCAAACCCTCTCCAGAAACACAACATCTCGTTGGTTTTTTCCATCTCTTCCTCGGTTTCGACAACTATCAACACTTTTCCTGCCAGACGAATAATTTTAATTAACTGTTGCTGTTCTAAAAAGTTCTCTCTTTTCTAATTAATGTGTTTTTTCGATGTGAAGCTGTCTTGTCTTTTGTTTCCCGCTTTGTTGATGGAGCTGGTTTGCGTTAAACTCATATTCTTTGTTTCCGGAGCCATGAAGAGAGAGATTAAAAATCCTATGAAAAACAAAGCCCCACAAATATACAACGTAGCTGCCAACCCATAATTCTCCAAAATGAACGGGAAGAAAAATGTACCAATGGCAGAGGCGATACGGGTTACGCCTGTGATAAAGCCCATTGCCGTACCCCGAATATGGGTTGGGAAAAGCTCGTTCGGATAGATCCAATCATGAGCTCCCATCGCAGTATTGAACGTTCCATATATTATAAAGAGAACCAGGATAAAAACAAACGATGTATTCATCCCAGAGGTTGCCCCCAGTACGAATAAAGAAATGGCAGATACTAAAAACGGAACAATAAGGGTAGGTCTTCTTCCGAATTTTTCGATTAAATAAAGGGCAGGTAGCAAGCCGACAAGATAGACGATATTAATGACTGCCGATCCAAGATATTCCCTCGTTCCATTAGCAAAACCAAATTGTGCAAGGATCTCAGGGATATAGGTTCCTATTCCAAAGGTAGGAATAACTTGAAGCGACCAGAAAGCAGACACGAAAAACACCCATTTTCCATAACCATTTCGAAACATTTCGAGAAAGGTGGTTTTCTCCTTGGTCTCTGGTTCATTTGACATGATGACATGATCCCCGAATATTTTCCGAACAATAGCGTTTGCTTCTTTTTGTCTTCCTTTGCTAGCCAGCCAAAGAGGGGATTCTGGCATATTTAAACGTGCGACAAGCATGAGGATTACTGGAATAGCACTGCTTAAAAGCATCCATCTCCAGCTCGTGTCACCTACGGACAGCAATAAGAAACCGACCAAATATGAAACGGCGTAACCGACATACCAGAGTCCATTAAGCCCTCCAAGCAAGGATCCACGATTTTTTTTCGGAGAAAATTCCGCCATCAAGGCTCCTGCAATTGGGTAATCTGCCCCGATTGCAACACCTAAAATAAATCGTAAAATGACTAACTGAATGGGATCGTTGATAAAAAACTGAAGGATTGACACAATAGCCATGATAAGCATATCGATGAGAAACATCTTCTTCCGGCCAATAAGGTCTGTAAGATAGCCCCCTATTATTCCACCAGCAAACATACCCGCGAGAGTTGCCATCCCAATCAACCCCATCATGGTTAAGGACAAATCGAATTGGGACTGCATGGCAGAAAGGGCTACCGCAATAATTCCAATAATATACCCATCGATGAATGTACTCCCACTGGCGTAGGCAAACATTTTATAATGGAATCCACTTAAAGGAAGCTCTTCCATTGTCCGGACTTTATTCATAAATTCCCTCCCAATTATTAACAATATTTTTTACTTTGATTCATCTGTTCCAAATAGCGAAATATTACCTTTGTCATAAAGATAACGCTTGCATTTTGCCGATCACTTTCGACATGTATTATCCTTCATCTAAGTTATAGAAAGGGCTATTGCCTAAGTATTGTAAGACTGGATTTAACAACGGCCTTTTCCTGTCCATACTGCTCCTAAAAGAATGGATAAAGAAGTGGATGCATTTAAAATGGTTAAATATTCATAATACCTTCAATTGACAATTTCCGGCTCTATCAAGAAGCGTTACCGCCATTGTCAGCTTTTTAGGCTGTATGAACATTAAAAATATCGATTTCTTCTGTATGGAGAAGGACCCAGTGCAATGCATAAAAGACATCCATTCATCCATTCGTTCATTTATGGAGCATCTCCACTTTCCCGGAGAAAGTGCTCCAGCGAATTGATTCGTTAGCCATGTTGAAAGTTTCAGTTATACTTATATAGAAAGCTTTGGGGAATTCCCTCATAAAGTCGCATCATTTATTGTAAATGACTAGGTTTAATGAGGGTTTTTCAATCTATATACATTCTGCTTAATTTCTCGACATGACCAAATTTTTTACCTAATTGAGCCAAAGAAAAGGGCCACTTTTGCTGCCGGTTTAAAAAGGAAATTATCTATATAAGCCTATATTAACTGATTCTCTCAACAAAACCATGGTCATTAATTAGAAACTACAGTCTTGAATTTCTTCTCTTTTTGGGATGCAAGAAGCTCGAAATCCAGGAAGCTATTAATACTCTGGGCTGCAGTGAATCCTGTTTGAATGGCTGTTTCAGTATAATAGGAGCCTAAATAATCACCTGCTAAGAACAATCGGCCCGCAGATTTTGTTAAAACTGGTTGTATTTCTGCACGGCCTGGGAAAATATAAGCTGATCCGAATGGGAATTTTTCTACATGAGCCTCCACTACATGATCACTAAAACCAGGAAATATTTCATTTAAATCTTTCAAATATATTTGAATGATTTCCTCATCAGATTTATCCATTAGCCGCCGCCCGCTTTCCCCCGGTGAAAATGTCATAAGACTGCTACCTGGCTGTCTCTCAGTTTCTATTGAACGGACTAGATTAGATTGATGAAGAATAATGTCAAATGACCTTTTAGGCGTAGCAAAAGAATATACATGATCCCAAACTTGAGGTCCTGTTTCATTTGTTAAAAATGCTGCACTAACATGTGGACCATATTTAACCTTACCAAGAGCGTCTGCGATTTCCGGGTCAATGTTTTTCGCTATTTTTTTTGTAATTGTGGCAGGCGTCGCGAGGACTGCATAACGTGCTTCCACCACATGCTTCACGCCATTTTGAGTATAGTGTACGACAACAGAGTCTTCTTTCTGTAGAACTTCTGAAACTTTTGCATTTAGTTGAGCCCGTTCACCTAATGTTGTTGCAATCGTGTTCGTAAGCGTTGATGCTCCCCCGACAATATTTCTCCCTAACCCATCATCTTTGTTCCATACAGTGTGGAAATACCCTACACCTGATCCTGCAGTCATTGTCTCAGGACTGCCAGTCGAACGGCTAACTGTAGGTCTAAAAATGGCATCTGCATCTGGTGGTAATTTACCAGTAAATTCGGCAAAAGTTTGATCACCCATAAATTCTAAAATTCGTTGTTGTCGAACTCTATAGTCCTCCCCCGGACGTTTTTTTGCTACTTTGCCATACTTGATAACAGCTGCACGCACTTTAGCACCTGCACGTATCATGGCAAATCTAGCTTTCCATGCCATAGGGGCCCGAAATGGATACAGTTCAACTGGACCATCTAAAAGCAACTTCCCATTCAAAGACATTGCCGTTAAAATTCCTGGTACAGGTAATGCATTTATTCCTACAGATTGAAATAATTCATCTGTAGCCGAACCAGCTCCGGCATATAGATGTCCGCCCCAATTTAACCAATAATCCCCTCGGCGTTCAGAGCGGACACGCCCACCAATACGATCATCTGATTCTAAAAGTAATATATCATGGTGTTTAAGGCGCCAGGCAGCGGACAATCCAGCAAGTCCACCGCCTATTATAATTACATCTTTCATTGGATCTCCTCCCATCCCTTGTGTATTTCTCCTCATTCAATTAATGTTGTTTCACTCCTAGTTCCCCTAATTCATTTAGTACTGTTTCAATTTTTGACTTGAACTTTTCGGAAGCAGGCACTAACGGTAATCTACTTGATCCTCCTGATAATCCTAGTGCTTCCAAGCCTGCCTTTACTGTTCCAGGAATCGTTTCTTCTTCAATAGCATTATATAAAACTAGCAATTCCTGATTTAATTTAGTCGCTTCTTTTAAGTTGTTTTCATTTACGATCAAATCATATAATTTTGCTATTTTTTTCGGAGCCAAGTTGTGGACAACTCCAATAGCACCATGCCCCCCTAATGCCAATGTAGGTAAGATCAAATGCTCAAATCCAGTTAGGACCGCGAAGTTCGGATTGTCTTTTGTCACTGCAATAAGTTTAGAGGTATGCTGTCCATCAGCGGTATTTTTAATACCGACAATTCCATCTATTTGACTTAATTCATTAATTAACTCTGGATCAAGTTCAACACCTGTAGCATCCGGATAATGATAGATGACAATTCCAATGCTAGAGTTTTCTGCTACTGCCTTGTAATGATCAATGATTCCTTGTCTGCTAGTTGTCATATAATAAGGATTAATGACCAAGGCACAATCTGCACCAACTTCAGCTGCGTATTTAGTAAGTGCAATTGTATCTTCTGTTCGATGACATCCTGTACCCGCCATAACAGGTAATCTGCCGTTTGATGTTTCACACACGAATTTAATTACTTCCTTTCGTTCTTCCATGCTCATTAGTGAGTATTCTCCAGTACTTCCTCCCACTAAAAGACCGTTCATTCCTCCATCTATCAAATGTTCTATTATTTGTTCAAGCCCCTTATAATCAATACTGTTATCCTCATTCATAGGTGTTGGTAAAGCTGGAATCATTCCAAAAGGTTTATACATATTTATCCTCCTCATAAAAGTTAATTAAACAGAATTTCTACCCATTGATTTCTTTATTGGAAAAGCTGCATCTATCTATATAGTTGTGTAGCTATTACGGATTTGCATGATTTTAACTGTCTACTTTTGTTTAATATTCACATATACACTTTTCACTTCGGTGTAGTTCTCTAAGCCATACTCTCCGCCCATTTCGCGTCCAATGCCAGATTGTTTATAACCGCCGAACGGCATTGTCTCCCACTCAAGACCAACATCATTAATCCAAACTGTACCGGCTTGCAGTTTACGGGAAATATAGTGACCGGTTTTGATATTTTCAGTCCAAATACTAGCCGCTAAACCATAATCACTATCATTTGCTCTTTTAATAACTTCTTCAACAGTATCAAAAACCAAAACCGACATTACTGGACCAAAGATTTCTTCACGCGCTATGGCCATGTCATCTTCTACATCCGCAAAAATCGCTGGTTGAACAAAATAGCCTTTATTAAATGCCATTTTGTCTCCCGTAACAAGACGTGCACCTTCTCTTTTTCCTTGCTCGATGTAGTCAAGAACAGTTTGTTGCTGTTTTGCTGAGACGAGGGGACCCATATCTGTTTCCGGATCCATTCCTGGGCCAAGTTTCAACGTGTTCACACGTTCTGCCAATGCCTGCACTACCTGTTCATAATGTTTACGATGAACATAGATACGTGTACAAGCACTACAGTTTTGTCCATGGTTGTACATCGTGCCATTGAATGCCCCTTCAATCGCTTCTTCCAGGTTGGCGTCCTCCAGGATGATTGCAGGTGATTTACCACCTAGTTCGAGCGTGACTCCTTTGATTTGATCTGCAGCTTTCTTCATGACTTCTTTTCCGACAGCTGTTGATCCAGTGAACGACAATTTGTCCACCATTTTATGAGTGATAATTGCTTCACCAGCAACTCTACCGGAGCCAGGAGTGATGTTAACAACGCCGTCTGGAAAACCAGCTTCTTTGAACAGTTTTGCTATATAAAGTAAAGAAAGTGGTGTTTCACTTGCTGGTTTAATAACCACTGTACAACCAACAGCCAGAGCAGATCCCAGCTTCCAAGCAGCCATCAAAAGAGGAAAGTTCCAAGGAATGATCTGGCCTACAACCCCAACAGGTTCATGCACAGTGTAATTCACGTATTCCGGCGATACTTGTGTCGTTTTTCCTTGTATTTTCGTTGCGAAACCCGAATAATACCTGAAGTGTTGGATTGACCCATCAACATCATCTGTTAATGCGACTTTATATGGTTTACCGTTATCAAGTGACTCAAGTTGCGCAAGCTCTTCACGGTTTTCTTCCAAAAGATCTGCGAACTTATAAAGAAGATGCGAGCGTGTAGCCGCTTTCATTTCTGACCATTCACCTTCATCGAATGCTTTTCTTGCAGCTCGTACGGCAATATCGATATCTTCAGTTTGTGCTTCGCTGACTTGTGCAATCACTTCTTCATTAGCTGGGTTAATGACATCGAATGTTTCCCCACTAACCGCTGGTACGTATTCTCCATTAATATAAAGACCGATAGATCCTTCCAGGAATCTTTTTACTTTCGGCTTTAAATTGTAATCAGTTGCCTCCATTTTATTTACCTCTCCTTTTTAGTTTTAAAATTTTCTGTTTTAAAAAGATAAATAACTGAATTTTTCAAATTATTTATTAAAACAAATCTTACCAACTAAACGAATGGTTGTAAACCATTTTTTATAAAAGGGAATATATTTATTCATTTTTTATATTCGCAACATCTCACAATTGGGTATAGGAGAACTGAGGTTACCGTGGAAAGGGTGTGCAGCATATGAAGAAGCTTCTAAATACATTATTATTTTAGAAAAATACCTGTTTCACTTGTTTTATATAGCCATTCTTATTTCACTAAACCGCATTGATATTTGCATAAAGAAAGAGCTGCCTTTAGGGCAGCTCTGATTCTCCGCGGTTTACAGAGGCTTCTATACGTGATGAATCAGACAACTTTGCTAGAAATACAGTTGCTGAATCTACTGAGTTTAACGTGAATTTAACAAACGTGAAATGACATAAGAAAATAATTATTATAACGCCAAACCCTTCTAGAATTATTTACCTACACCGCATTGTTTTTCCCATAAAAAAAACACCTTCACATTGATTGGTTGATATTTAATACCTACTTTTCAACGAAAGGTGTTTTTATTTTTCTCACTTTTTTAGGTCAGTACAACTATAGAAAAAGGGGTTTTCTTTCTTTAGCATTAGCATATTTAGTTAGTTTGCCGAAATAATATTATATACTGATGCTTGTTGAGATTATCATACTTTATTGTTCCAAGAGGTAATTACATAAATCAACTTGAAAATATTGATTTCTCAAGGATTTAATTAGATAAATAGGGTTCACATCAATATTTACATGTAACAATGCCTTTTCAAAGGTATCCATGGACACTGAAGGATTATCTCCTAATAATGATGCAATGACTGCACCATATTTACCCTTTTGGTAAGTACCTTCCTTTTTATCTTCTAAAGCATGAAGTATATCAGAAATTACCTTTGAATCCTTTTCACTCAAATCGTTATTCAAAATGAAATGAAAAAAAGTATATTGTTCATGATTTTTATCCAATGCAATTGTAAGTAATAACTTTTGATGATATTTCATCTTTTTAAATTCATCTATTAACTCATCCATTAATTTCAACTCCTACTATTATAATACCCAAAGTGCAATTGTAACTTCTCTTTCTCTAATTATTTTCATTGTGGTCAAACTCCTTTTAACAATGGGGTTAGGGTAGCGTTTTCGCACTTCTAACTTTATACTAATATATTTAGTAAATCCTCTCGTTCCAAAAATGAAACGATATAATTTACATTTCTTAATTCCCTTTTTTTAGCGATGCTTCCCTGGTAGAATCGCGTATTCCCTATAACGGTTCAAGAATCGGTGATCATTACCCATGAAATGGGCAGATTTTAACGAAGAACAGGCACTATTCGCATGACAAAAACACGATATAACCATATTGGGAAATATCAACTTTTAACACCAAAAACAAAGGGCTCTGTACGTACGATTAAGATTGATGAAATGCTGTTAACATGTTATAGAAACACCGAATAGTTGAAACGGCTTCCGAAAAAAGCAGGAATGGAAAAGAACATTACTCCACACTTATTTGGGCATACCTACACTTCACTATTAATTGAAGCTGTAGTAGGAATAAAAAAACAACAACGATTAGGAAATATAGAATTGAATTCAAATATAAAGAAAAGGCCTCCCACAGTAAACTGTGAGAGGACTTCAACTTTAAAGATATTCACATGTTTGGTGAGCACTCATGACTGAATCCTCGTTAAACCCAAAGGGATTTAAGCGATGATTACATCATGCCGCCCATGTGGTTTTATGTTGTAACATTTTTAACGACGATAGAAGAAAGGTCCGTCGAATCAGCATTCTGCAGGCATCAAATGTAATATCTTTAACCCTAATTTACTTCGTTTTATTGGACTTAGTTAGCAAAATGTTAGCAGTCAATGATTTGCAATTAACTTGATGTCTCTTATAACAGAAGCGGCGCAAATTCTGTTTGCGTCGCTTTTAAACCGCAGTTACACAATCCTCATGTGCGGAGTGTATGTGGCAACACATGAAATGTTAGATGAGTTTAACTTTCAAATTGTATTTTTCAGTTATGGTCCCCTCTATTTCTAAATTTTCCCCTTGCAAATGCCAAAAAAACAACCATTCCACCATACTTACCAATAGTCTTGGTAATTTGCCCTGTCTTTGCTCCTCCTTTTGCTAAACAATGCCTACATATCATTCCTTCACCTAACTTTTTGCAAAAAATACAGTTTTTCATTGTTACACCTCACCTAACAATTGGCTTCCTTCGAATTCTATATTTATTACATCCGCATTTTTCAGGAATGTTTGTTGTTGATAATTATCAAATGTTTCTAATATTAGATCTGGATTTCTGTACCACATTAAATCTTCTTCACTTTTCCCTGAAACAGCTATAGTTGAAAGTGAGAGTATTTTGGATGAGGAAACTTGAACTAATGATTTAACAGTCTCAAACGCTTTTAACATAGCCTTTTCATCTTTTATCTCATTATATGCCATAGAGAGATAAACACATGATTCAAAATATGCCTTAAAAGCCTCTTGGAAGGAATTGTAGCTTTCATTACATTTATCATAAAATCCATTATTAAAAACAGATTTAAAAAATATTTTTATTTTACTTGTGGGTACATCGCTAATAAATTTTAATTCATCTTTTAGATACAACTCCAATTGATTCCTTCCCAATAACAGCATTCGTATGGCATGTTGAATTTCAGAGTATCCTTCTTTTGAAGGCCCATTCAAAGCACTTTCAAGAAGGTCTTTACCTGTATTAACCGTTGCGATTCTATCAGTAACCTGCCCCCGCTTTATTGATGTAGCAATCTTTTTCACTTCAGACAATTCTTCCAATACTTGAGCAAGCTGTTGTTGAACAGCCAAACTAGCAATATTATTTGAAATGTCCTGTACCTTACTTAGTACATTAGTGTCAAGCTCGGTTAATCTTACATTATGAATAATGTTTTTTTTAGGATGGGTTTTATCAATTATCATAGAAAGTATTTCGCCAGATTTTGAATGCATTAAATCATACTGTCCCGCTTGCATTTTCTCAACTATGTCTTTTGGAAATTGGGCAACATATATTTTGTGTGGATCGATGATATCCCTTATATGTTCCGCTGTTGGAAGCAAGCCGGCGATATTAGTTAATATCTTGTTTGTTCTTGACTCAAATGTTTTTAGGAAGCTATCCTTTATCGTTTGGGAATTATATACGTTTTCAGAAATAAAATGCCTTTTATCTAATTTTAATTCATTCATCAAATTACCTTCTCCCAAGAGGTTTTTTTATAAGGGATTTTATTTTCCAGATTTTTTTAATTCATTTTGAAGTTTCTGATATACTGAGATTTCTTCTTCAATCTCCAAAAGTTCCATTTGGTGTTCCAGTTCTATCTTTTTCTTTTTTAATTTTAATTCCTCTATACGGTAAGTTATATCTTGAAGTGAAATTTCTCTTTTCCTATTATTATCTACATCGTTTAAGTTCTTCTTAGCTAGCATTTTGAGAATTGTTTCTCCGGCTATAGCTCCTACCCCTCCTATCAAAGGAATTAACGTTGCCATCTTGCCAATTGAGGAATTTGTTGCAGTGGACTTCTCTTGAACTAATTTCATTAAATCTTTTTTCTCAACCAGGTAACCTTTTCCTTCTTGAATCGCCTTTAGATCTCCCGTACGAATCCATCTACGGACAGTTTCCTCGGATACCTTTAACATTTCACTAATTTCTTTTGTCGTTAACATTATTATCACTTCCATTTGATACCAATACACACATTATACACACGTGTGTGTGTATGTGTCAACTGTTACCAATATTTTTTTAACTTATTCATTGGGATAGCTCAGATATTTATTGAACCCGCTTTTCTATATATTAAGGTAAATAAGCTGAAATAAAAAAGAGATGAAATTTATTGAAGAAAAACTTGATTTCCTTTTCTGAAAAGGTTTTATTATAGTCACAATTAATGAGCTAAATCCCCGAAAGGGTCAGAGCCGCTAACTAACTCCTACACGAACTCAATCAAGGCACATATGTACAAGAAGTGAATGTTATATTCAAAGATTTCGCGAGCGAGTGGCTTCTTATGTACAGTGAGAAGAACAATGTAAAGCCTGGCACAATTCAGTAGATGAAGCAGTCATTGCCGCTTTCAAAAAGCATATGCTAGCGCAGGAGAAAGTGAAGGAGTACTATGGTGAAACCTATCTTGATGAAGGATTTATTTTTGCCAAGAAAAAGAAACAACCTGGCTTCCCTATTTTAATCAAGACCGTGGAAAACAGAATGGCGCGGCTGCTGAAGCTGGCCGCTTAAGTTCAGAGCTCACTCCTCACTCTTTGCGCCACACACATACATCGTTGTTAGACGAAGCAAAGGTAGGATTAGAAGAAATTACGGATCGCTTAGGACACTGTGACGACGAGAAAACTAAGAACGTCTATCTTCACATACCAAAGAAATGATAAAAGAGGCTTCCCACAAGTTTGCACAACTCATGAGAAACCTCTAATGTTAGGAGAGAAATGTTAGCAAGATGTTAGCATTCCGCTCCCCTCTTACATAAAACCCTCATGTATCAAGGGGTTTGGGCGATAATTACATCATGCCGCCCATTCATTTGAACCTATAATAGGAAGAAACCGAATTTAATGATCCTTATTTATTCAACATTTTACTAAGTTCTATCGCAATAGACATAAATGTTTTTAAAAATACAGGAGGACAAACCCGAGGACAATTTAAATTAGTTTATCTAATACAAATTATGTTAAAATGAACAAAAAGAAAATGAGGCAGGCGGTCCATTTTATGAAATTGATTTATAGTAGACGCCTATGGTTTACGGTATCAGCTATTTTAATTGCTACAATTGCCATTCTTATTTATCAATACTTCCATTCTTTAGTAAAAAATTGGTTTGACGTTTTTAAATATGGGTTTGGCATTGCTGGACTTATTTCAACGTTATACAACTATTGGAGTAAATTTAACATTTTTATTAACCGTGTTAAAATAATTCTTCTTAATTCAAGTTCAAAATGGAATGTCCACACAGAATTTGAAGGTGATTTTAACTCTAATATCCAACAAAAAATTAAAGAAAAAATGCTTGAAAATAAGAATTCAGGATCATTCAATTTGATAAACGATAGGGCTTTTTCCTTAAATATTGACGGTCTTCGATTCGTATTTGATTATATAGACATTTATGATGAAGAAACCGATGTCAAAGGTAAAGTGGTATGTAGAGTTGATGATTTTTATTGTTCGTATGATAAATCTTTAGATATTTTTCAAAATAGATTAACCCCTATCTTTAGAAGTATCGAACGAGAATTAAAACCAGACAGTAGTAAGTTCACATTTAAAATTAGCTTTCAGGGTAAAAATCCTTTTATCAGCATGATCGCTAAGAATATTGACTCTAAAAAGGTCCATAGATTGTGGTATAGCTATAGTCAAGAAACAATTCAAGGCAAGAAAAACATAACTATTTCCGAAAAAGCACTGGAATGTACAACTAATGATATTACAGAATTTCAAACAGCCAGTGTAAACTTTATATCATTAGTAGGTGATTAATTATTGAAAGCATATCATTTTTTAGACGTGGAGACCTTAACACTTTTTGATGATGTTCAAGAGGGAACCGCTGTAAGCACTGAACAACAACTCGCAGCGGAAAAATCTGACGATCAGCCTATAAGCACATTACAGCTAATAAAAAGGGATTACTATTCTGGTTTTGATAAATATATAATTAAGCATGAAAAGATAAAAAGAAAGCAAGGAAGAGCATACGGCGAAAATCTTATTTTCAACCAATTCGTAGAAAATCACAGTATGAATGCTTATTATAATTCTTCAAAAAAACTTTTTCTTGTTGAGGGAAATAAAGCAGCAGTTAATGATTTTAAAAAGAAGTTTGAGAAGCAGCACGCTAACAAGTTTAAATTAAACAGATCAAATGTAGATTTTCCTTACTTAATACTCCACACACAGAATGTATGGGGCGGATGGTTAAATGGTTTTAACGATGGAAACCTAAAAAGTGTAGCGTTGTATGGGGATCATGTAAATCTTAGTGAAGATTATAACCGTTATGAGGCTGCTGGAAGGCTAAGCTCTCTAAATTGCTCAATCACTTTTGAGAAAAGAAGTTATGATTTTATGATTACAGTAAACAAAACAGTTGTGATTATGCAAAATCGTACAGATGTTGAGGATATAGATCTTCTAATGTTTATAAGACCAATGTTATATAAAGAAATTCCAGAAGAGGGAGAGGGGCTGTAAAAAAACAGTCCCCTTTTTATATATCAAAAAAATCCTCCACCTTTGCTCCAGGATCAATTTTCATAATGGCTCGCATTATCTTCCTTATTATCTCACCAGACGGTACATAGTCAGGTGTAGCACAAATTCTAGACATTGTGTCCCTTAACTCACGTATTATCGGAACGCCAGGAAGCGAGAAATTGAAAGGTAACGTTTGATTTTTACTGAAATTATAAAGCAAAGCTGAATTGGAAGAAGTTCAAGCCCCGTATTTAGTCATAACCGAGGCTAAAAAAACATTAGAGATTCATAGGTCTAATATAACTAAAAATCCATTTAAAGGGCCTTCTAAGCAATCTGATGAACCAGAGATTATTGATCCTATATTTTAGGTGTTGGATTAATGAGAAAACGTGATTAAAAATATACTGGCTGATTTAAACCGTTTCCGGTGCATGACACACGATGATCTTATCAACCTTCACTTTCTGGATTGAAGAACCCTATTACATGCTGCAATACGGTTATGAAGAGACTACGAAGAGACAATATAATTGAAGTGAATACCTCTCAACAACCTTACATCTAATTCCCTTCACTAACCCCTATAAAAAAAGACTCTGCTAAAATCCCTCATTTCTTGAAAATCGTTGAATTCTATAGGTCACTGCTGAACTTTCAGCCACCAGAAACCTTTTTTTTCGAACCAAAATACGGAACCTGACGCCTTTATGATTTGAGAGCGTGCCCCGTTCTTTGTAGAGATTTAACGTTCTATCTATTCCGAAAAGGTTATGATGAAAAGTTTAACCGCTAGGTATCTTATTTCATGAGCAATGAGTGGCAGCAGGAACCCTGGCAACCAGAAGATAAAAAAGTTTTCCTAAGTCATTCTGCTCACAGACACCAGATCCAATTTACCGTGTCATTCAGCCGTTCAATTCATTCAGATTCTGGACATAAAACAGTTATTAATCTTTGCTTCTAGGACTCAGGAAATAAAAAAAGACCCACCGAAAATGGAAGGGATCAAGATAAGTATTGGATATAATAAAAGCCCTTCCACTTATATAGGAGGGGCTTTGTTAATATGGTTTAATAAAATCCATGAAGGTTATTAGAAAGAATATTGAATTCAAGGAAAAAACAACATCCCCGATTGATAAATTTCTAATTTTTCTTCCTAATGGTCTACCGAATAGTGGTATAAAACCCAAAGTATATCTTTGTAAAAGGAAAAGTAAGCCAAAAAGGAAGAGAAAAGAACCTAAAATTGATATATAATTAATCAAATTCAACATCTCTGAACCCCCTCCTAATACCCTGTAATATCCTTTGCAATATTATATATCATTCTTCTGATTTTGATTCGGATTTCTGCTCATCATTTGAATTTAAATTATTATCAATTTCCATTAGCTTTTTAAGTTCATCCGGTGTTTCAACTTTTAATTCCTTCATGTAAGTTTTCAGGACCAAATCGTCATGCTCACGATCCTGCTTAGCATCTAAATAATCAGACACTGTTGTAATGAGACTCTCTACACGAAGGTTTACAGTAGTTTCAACAAGTGGAACTTCAAATTCAACCTCGCCGCCCACTAATAAAATTAAAAGAAATCCTATACCCATCATTGTTTTAACTTTTCCAGTTAAATGAATTTTCCCGGGAGACTGTACGTTTATTTTCACTTCAATATCTGATAAGTCTAATCCTGCTCCAGTTTTTTTATTGAAATCTTTAGCAAGATTAAGAATTTCCGTTCCCATAGGAAAAAGTGTATCAAAAGGTATTTTCCCCTGTGTCCTAACATCTAATATCAAGTGAGCTTCATTTCCCCGAATAAAAAACGTATGCATCATCCTATCAATAAATGATGCATAGTCATTAGCACTACTTATTGTATGTTGTGATTTGAATAACTTAAAAAACTCCATATCCATATCCCATTTAGAAATTGTTTTTATCCATTTAACTCTTCTTCGCTTTTGATACGGACATGGTTTCTTACCGTCAGGTCGCAATTTTTCTACGTCAACCTCTTCTATATAAGGGTCTCCTTCAATTTCACCTATTGTTATCTTATTTGAGCCAGCACTAGGAATAATAACAGTGTCTCCAACCTTGATGTTTTTGACAAAATCGCTAAGCTGATTGGCTAGTCTGATGGGTCTTTTCCGTTCAGGATATTCCTTACTTATTCTCTTTATCACATCGGGGTGACTCAAATTCATTAACTCATCAAGTGTAATCTTGTCCCAACCAATAGCTATAAAACTACCTGTCTTAAACTCATCATAATATCTTCCACCTAGAGTTCTTACCAGCCAATAATTCTTATCTTCATTTATAACAGGTATTATATCTTCAAATTTTAAAATATCCAATTTTTCATTCGCATCCTTTACATTTGCATAACCTTTGCAGTATTTCTTAACATAATTCGCCATATAAGTCATATTTCCTGCAACTATTTAGGTATTTTCTGGTTCAAATTTAACAAGGTACCAGTGATACGATAAATTTCAATATTATTATTTTATATAATTTTACGTATATCACCAAACGGTTACATCATACAATATGATAACAGCGATGACGCTTGAAGCGACTACATTGAACATGACATTTGGAACATTCCTGGGTATATACCGAAAGAGCATAAAAAAACTGAAGCGCGGCAACGCTTCAGAAGCACTTACATGGAAACAAAATAATTAGTGATGTCGTGTCCTCGGTCTTTTATGAGGGCATTTTCTTTATTAGTATAAAAAGAGTACATAACGCAATTATAAAACTGGTCGACTGAAAAAACACGTTGAACCCAAATTGAATTATGTCAATTGTGGCCATTACATCACCTCCTTTTCAAGAGGTACTTTGATTCTCTAATAGTTTATTAAAGAGCTAACAGGATTATTTCTGTTGAAGAAAATAAAAAAGTCCACATTTTTTCATTGAGGAGTTAAGAATGAAAATAAATATCAAAGTTTACTTACACTCAAAAGGAACTAAATTTTTACAGAGTAGAAGCTTCCCTGTCCTAAATTCAGAGTTTAAAAAGGACCCTGACCGGACGGCAGCCATTGCGGCATACGAGTGGATTCAGCAGATTAGAATTAAGTTTGCTGCTAGTGAGGATTTTCTAATAGATCAGGTAACTTATAACGAAGAAATTGATATCACGGAGTTAGTTAAGAAGGTTAGGCCTTTATAAAACAAAAAGGGCCCTCTCTATTATGAGAAGGGTTTATAAAACATTTATACTTTAAGTTCACAATCTCCCGTTTATGTTGCACCGGAGGAGCAAAAGGGGTACAGACGGGTAAAGTGAAAGATAGTTTGCCATTCCCTCTCTTTCCCTATAAAAAAAGCATCCACCAAGGGATGCGGTTCGAATCGTATGGATCTTACCATGTCATATCAGCAAACGGATCATAGTTAATAATCTCATCCTTAATTTGTTTCATATACTCATCTGCTTCTTCCATCGTCTCCAGACGGCGATACTTAAGCGCATAATCAATAGCCGTAGGATTCTTTTCCCATGGGGTTAAGGAGTAGTTAATCTCACCTAGCCTTCGTTCTACATGCTTCGGATGCATCGATGCCAGTTTTTCTAATTCTTCCTTATATGTTTCATAGACGTATGTAACTAAAGACACCTTCTCTTGATTGATTGTCATTAGATGTTCTTCTAATACAAGGGCACCCTGCTCATTTAGGAACTTCAAGCCATAAAGCTCAGATTCATAAATGAGGGTTGCAAGTATCTTCCTCGTGAAGTCCTCACTATCCTTTATAATGTTCAATTCCTGGATATCCAGCAAGAGTCTTTCAATCAGTTCGTGATATTTCTCAAAGAAAGTCTGGGGTTGTAAATGTCGTACATCCTCCGTTAAAGCTTCTTTGTTTGTCTTCATGAATTGCCAAATCATATCTGTTTTTTCTTGTCCATATTCCTTTTCCGCAAACGTCTTCTTTTCCGCAGCTTTTTCTTGTAGTTCTAATTCTTCTTGTTCTTGTTTTTTCCTCCTAAGCTTTCCTATAATATATGATAGTCTGTCTTCCATACGGCTCATTAGTTCAGGAAAAACAAATACCCCATGCTTAAATTCCTCATTCATTCGGATCATAACTAGATCCAGATGAAAGGAATGAAGGATAGGACTATGATACGTATATTCATTTCTCCGATCAATTCCCCTTACATTCCTGGTCTCCCATGACTTAGTAAACTCAAAATCAATGGTCAGCTCCGATGTATTCAAGTCCAAAAAATAGCAAAGGCCTGTTTCGTTATAAATGGCCGTTTCTAAATCTTTTCTATTGCGGGCGTCAGTAATCCCTTGGGCTTTTGAGAATTTCATATATTTAGCTTTATCCAAAATCCAAAAATCTTGTATGCCTACAGATTGATAAAGTTCATGCCTGTTTTCCCAATCCTTTGATGAAAGGGGACTGTGTTGGAACTCAAACGCCCATCGCACTCCTTCCATTCCTTCTCCCGAGTGGATGACAAAAACATCTGCTATTTGCTTCGTTTCAGGTATATATACTTCATATTCAACCACTGCATCCGGATAGTTCTTTCTTATCCACTCAAACAAAATTTGCTTACCTTTAATATGTGAGGTTGTTTCCGGTTCATAATTGGTAACGACACATTCTGAATTAAAATGCGCGAAATGTGATCTATATACGTTTCCTGGTTTAAAAATTACGGTACTTTGACAATTCGGGCAGTGAAGTCGTTTTTCTTTGGATAGCTTCTTTGTACTGTCTACTTCACAATTTGATGCAATGAGCGTTTCTTTATCACTTGTAATACACCTTATCATTCGATTCACCTTTTCCTTTTGATGTTGAATCATGTCCATGAAAAACTTTCTTCGTGAACATCCTCTCTCTTAGTTTGACAAAAACCATGCATCCCCCTCCTTTTTACCCATTAATTAAAACAAAAAAAAAGGATAAAACGAATGGAATTAAAGTCCCACAATTGTTTTATCCAGGAATTCACCTTGAGTCCAATGAAGGCAAAAGTGACAAGTTCCGTATCGTGATTAAAGCTCATTCAAAAGAAAAAGCACCCTCTATAAAAGAAGGCTTACCAGGGTGTGCAATAATTTCAAGGAGTTACTCTCAATCATATTTTTTCCCATTCAATTAATTTCTAATATTCATCCTCTATGTTATGCAGCAAACAATTCAGTGAAAGTAGCTTTTCTTGCTTTCTTATCTGCAGAAATGCCCCGCGCCTTTTCACCTTTATAGGTCAATGACCATCACCTCCCCCTTCTGCTAAAAGATTTATTATTCAGACCTTGAATTTAAGTTAAAAAAACCTCTTATTAATGCATTGCTTTATTTTCACTCATTGTTGTGAAATGTTTTGTTACTTTCTATGTGAGAGATAAGTTTTCCTGTTAAAATTTAATATCGTTTTCTTTCATTAATCTCCCAATTTCAAAAACTGCTGCAAAATCTACATTTTTCACCTCAGATATAACCTCATTATTCTTAAATGAGTAATAATATTCACCATCACTATAAATGTAAGCATATAAATGACTAATATCTATAGCCTTTGAAGACTTAATTTGCCCTTGGCCTTGAATTATACCGGTGCTAATTGAGTGGTTCCCAGAGTTAACCCAAGCAACCCCCATCGGTAACCATAGCTCGACCCAATGATTATAATCTTGCTTCCATGGGCCATTTTTTCTCTTCTCTCCTATTTGTGAAATGCAGTTAATTAGTCTTTCTCTTTTCCATGGCCACGGTAGTACTAAGTCTCTACCCAGTTGTAGCTTTTTGGTTATATTTACTTCAACTAACAAACTCTCGATTGTTATGTCATCAAATATTATTGTCCTCGGGTCCATAAAAATCACTTCAGGGTATAGACTCGGTAATTTAGTTTCATTTTCAGAAATTAATAAACTGGTTAAATAATTCGTTTGTAGATTTCTTCCCAGAAGCCTTATGACATCAAAAATAGGGTGATTGCCATTTTCAAATACCCCATCCTTACTTAACTGCGTTTCACTTATAACTGATTTAGCGAAATCTATTATCAAATTAAAACGAGCAGTTTTATCATTTGTTTTTTGTTTAGAAAACAGTTTTTTTAACATCTGTTCACCCCTTCTTTTAAATACATATGACTGGGGAAACAATTCTTTTCCTAACTTTTTTAATCAGCAAATAAACAATAAAAAATCCTACTCCATTGTTAGAGAAGGATTTTAATTTAAAAATTTACTAGATAGTAATAAATATTTCAACATTCATGAAGCTTCCGACTCGGTAATTACTCCATTATCTCAATACTCCTAACGGTCATTAAGAGTTGTCGAAAAGAAAGAGGGAGTATTCCCCCTCTGCTTTTTCAAACAATCCTTTTTCAATTACAATGCATTAATGTCATTAAAAAATTTCTATCCTTTTCGCATTTTTCTTATTTCTTTAACAACCCCGAACATTATTTAATTCACCTTTACCATGTCTCTCAATGCGCCTTCATACCACCTTTTAGAAAGGGGATAGACTACTTAGAGCCCACCCCCTCTGACTATTTATACACCTGCAGGCTCTTCAGTAATAGAAAGATCTAAATCGTAAACCTGTACTGCTTTATTATCTTTTGGTTTTCCAGTTGCATATTGCTTAGCAATGTATAATGTTGCGTCGTCCATTGCTAATGTTTGGTCGAATTTTTTAATTTCCATTCCTCCACCAATAGCCGCTAGATATTCCCCTTTTACAAAGAATAATACTTTACCTTGAGGAACAAACATTGATTCTGTAAAGATTGGGCTGAATGGAAGACTAGATACATAGGATCCTGCAGCATTTTGAACTGTTGAATTTGCTTTAATACCAAAGCTGTCAAATGGATTAGTGACCATCACAACTTTTCCAGCAATATTTCTCACTCTTTCCTCGCTTCCCACAGTGTGAATAGATAGTTTTTCTACCACGCCTTTTAACTCATTGATCGTAGTGCGTCCAGGTTTGAAGGTTAAAGTACCTGCAGAAGTTTTATCAGGGTATACCATTACCCCATTTACTACTGATCCATTTAAATCCTTCAGCAAACCAATAGGTTGATTATCTCCAGTTCCTGCAACAAAACCACGCTCTAAGCCAACTGACATTGCTTCCACAATCATTGTACGAACATAACGTTCAACCCATACTGGCCCTAGCTTCAACATATCATTAGAGATGGGAATAAATGCAGTCAATTTAAGCTGACTGATAGACTCTTTTCGGAAAGTAGCATTTAGTTGTCCTTTAATATCACCAAAGATCGGACCCCAGACAGCTGCACCTTCTGGATTACCGTAAATAAATTCAGTTACAGCTCCAAGATTTCGAATACCAAGATGTTGCAGTAGTGGATGACTTTGTTGTAAATCCTCAAAAATACGTTCTTGCGTATCTACAGGGAGAGTTTCATTGTCTTTAAACCCACCTTCTTCAATTACTGCATTAAAAAATCTTACTTCCTGTCCAGATAATTGATTTAAACCACGCGAACCACTAAGCATGTCCGTCTGGACTTCTGTACGTATGTTTTTTGTAACCTCTCGTTGTAGTTCATCGAAGTAATTTGTAAAAGCTTCTGTTTGTTGCGATTCGGTACTTTCTGTGTTTGATAATACAGCTGTTAATTTTTCCTTTGCATCGTTCATTCCATTTTTATTATTAAGTCTTATTACCATAGTTAACACACTCCTGAATTTTTATAGTTTATTAGAGTAACTGTTTAAAAACGCTCTTGCGATAGAACTTAAACCTTCTTTTTCTTCACTTTTTTTCTCATTCATAACTTTATTTCTGATACTATCAATTACTTTTTGTGGAATCATATTTGGTGCAGCACTGTAAGCAGAAATTTTGACGGTATTATCGATGAACATAATCTCATCCACCAATTTGTGTTCTAAAGCTTGTTGAGGGCTCATCCAAGTTTCTTCCGCCATCATGGACAAAAGTTCATCTTCAGACTTACCACTTTTAATGACATAGGCATTAACAATTGTTTTATCTGTAGTTCTTAACACTTGGGATGCCTTGGTCATATCTCTATGATCACCATGCCCTAACATAGATGCGTTATGGATCATCATTTGTCCTGTTGGAGATATTCTCACCTTATCACCAGCCATAGCAATAACAGATGCTGCACTTGCTGCTAGTCCAACAATCTGAACTTCAACATTTCCTGAATAGTTTTTTATAGCTGTGTAAATTTCTGATCCATCATGGACATAACCACCTGGACTATTAATTGAAACAATCACATCTTCCCCATTTGCTTCAGCCAAGGCTTTTGATACTCTGCTAGGACTTGTTGCATCCATTTCAAACCACTCATAGATCCAAGCTTCATCATTTGAAATAATTGGCCCTTTGACCTCGATATTGTGTTTCATTTGGTTCTTTCACCTCCTTTTATCGCATTATTTACATCGTTTTCTAACCTAAAAGCTTCTTCATCATTGACTTCTCTTGCCTTCCCCCCCCCCTATATACGCGAGAAATAAGACAAAAATTTGGACAGTCGAGCCCCCTCCCCGGTCCCCGGGTTCCAAAAAAATGACGAAACTTTTTGACCGGGGGGCGTATTTTACTCTCCACATCTTCGGCATTGCCGGTCCCAATGGACCATACAATCAACTCCTTTTATTCCAGTGTTTATATTCAAATACATTGCTAACTTAACCATGGCCCTGTCTCTATACGTGCTGTATGTCCTTGCACTTATTGATGGACTCATGAGATAGGTATACTATATCCATAATGTAATCACTCTCGATGTTTAGATATCGTTCCATAATCAAATGCTTTTCTCGATCTGGCAGCTGACTAACAGCTTGGTCTATCCTTTCACAGAAAGACTTCATATATTGTTGCTGATCAATATATCCTTCGGAACCAATCAGTAATTGATAAAGCCTATAGCTTTCAAACTCTTGCTCAAGAGCTTTCCGGATCTCCTTCTTTTCATCAGCAGATAAAGCCATTGCCTTCATATCATCCCAAGAGCATAAGCAATGGAGATAACAGCTGATTTCTTTTTCTGGTAATAAATTGTTTTCTCTAGGTACATATCCATGTACACCTGAAGGTCTGTAGGGATAGACGGCTGTAGATATTTAAGCTCAATGATTTCACGTTCCACTGCATCTAATCCCTCTGTCAACGCCCTGTCAATCTGTTTAACTTTTAAATCATCCTTAATGTAATTCTCACGAATAGAAGGAAATAACCGGCCTACTCCAGCTGCTTCACATTCTCGTTTGTTCTGCAGCCTTACATTCAATGCTCGGTAAAGTTTTAGTTGCTCCTTTACCATTCTTTGCAAGACCTTATATTCGGCACCGTCCAGGACTTTCTTTTCAGCAACAGATAAAGTTTCCTGTTCCATACAATCCCACCTTCGTGATATAATTCAGGTGGATTAAAAACTTATTATGCATTTAACTTTTCAATGCCTTCACTATTCTCAGTAGTGGAGGTTTTTTTCTGTGCTTCCTGTTCTACCATCCTATCAACGATTTTATCCATTCCTTCGTATGTAATCATTCCGGCACCTTTCGCCTTTCCAGCCAAATACACGAGCATGATTGCCCACGATAGTTCACCATTTTCTTGTAACATTTCCCCATTGAAAATTCGTTTATAAATTTTCCTTTCAGCCAAATTTGGCACTCTCTGACTCCCGACAAGTTCACGTAACTGCTCATAATTTTCGATTTGTTTTTTCGGGTTTTTCATATTAATTTTTCCTCCCTTGTTTAAGTGACTTATTTTCAATAATGATTTGTTTCCCGTTATATTTGATCTTTTTTAAGTAATAACCGGATTTATTAAATGGACTTTCTGCATTTGTGCAATGAGAACTTACATTACCTTGCTCTTTACCATGATGGTGAAAGCGTCCACAGTGATGACACCAAACGCTCAAATTCCCCTCCTGATCTCTTTCAATAGCTAATAACACTGGCGGTTTTTCTTTCTTAAGAACCATAATTCACCTCATAAATGGATAAGTGAAAAAGTGAAAAAACAGCTTTAATTTTGGAAACTTTTTATTTTTTATTTTTCCTATAGAAACTTTTCCTTTTTTGATTCACTTTTTCACTTTTTCACTTTATATTTTCTTTCTTTCTAAAGAAGAAGAATAGTGTTCAAAAGAAGAACGGATACCAATTCCTTGAAAGTAAAATCCTTTATTGTCCTTCTTTTTTCTAAATCCTCTTTCTTCGATTTTTTTATAAAAGGTTACTTTAGGTATTTCTCTTTCTCCAGTTTCGTGGAACCAATCTTCATATCTAAAATACAGTTGTTTAGAATAAGTTTTAGCACTTTCATGAATTGTACAAAAATCACTTATAAAGCTCCCGATAGTGTCCATCTCGCTTCGATAAAGATCAGTTGCTTTTTCAATTTCTTCTGGTGGTTTCAATCCATCTTTTTGCCACTTTAGACAGCCTTCTACAGCCCATCGAAGTATGCCTGATATTTCTTGTTTTAAGAATTTCTCAGGAAGGTTTTTATCCCTTTTTTCTTCTGGAATTGTAACTGTAAATGGTATTAAACGAATCCTTCTCCAGATTCCAAGATCATCGCCGTTAATATCCGGCTTATGATTTGTTGTAAAGAAAATCTTAAACTGTGGTACAAATTCAAACGGATTACCATATAGAAACCTTGCTTGGATAGGCTCCATACCGGTTAATTGTTTAATTAAAGATTCAGCTAACTTTGCGCCCTCCTCAGATTCAGATGCCGCTACTAATCTAGATCCTTTTAGAGTTGCAATATCACTTCTAACAGAATCATTTTTTTTCATTGTAAAGCTGTCTGTATTAGACTGTTTTCCATAGTCTCCTACAAGATGACGGATAGTATCTAAAAAGGTAGACTTGCCATTTTTTCCTTTGCCATGAAGGAAAAATACAACTTGTTCGGTTGTTTCACCAGTTAGTGCATAACCAATTGCTTTTTGCAGGAATTCTATTAATTCATAATTCACGTTTCCATTCTGATCACGCATAATATCCTGAAGGAAACTATCCCATAATGGGCATTTAGCATTTGGATCATAAGCAACTGGAGAAATTTTGTTCATGTAATATTCTCGATCATGTTTCAAAAGTTTGCCTGTCTTCAAATCAATAACTCCATTTGCACAATTGAAAAGCCATTTATTCTTGTCTAAATCATCCGGTAAAATAGGAACCTCTGATTCAGCAAGGGCAATCATTGATTCTATTTTTGCTCTCGCTTCGGAGTGCATAGCGTGCTTTGAAATGGCGGCCCTGATATCTCCATCCTCTTCTTCCGAGGCTTCTTGATATATTTTCCTAACGGTTTGTTTAGCAAGCTGGCGTATCTGATTCGTTTCATCTTCATTCCATTGATTTCCATTCCATAAGTACCATTTCTTAAATGTATTGTTGTATCTAATATTCTCACCATGATGATGAACCAAGCGCTCCGCATTTCCTAAGTCAGTCCTATTGAATGATTGCTTTCTTTTAGTTCTATTGGTTTTAGAGTCATTTTTTTTACTGTACGTAGGCTCAAAATCAGAAACAGTATTTTGCGTTGATATAACTGCTGCATCAATTGTCATTTGGCCATATGTTCTACCATCCGATGAATGCGGCTTGTCCCATTTCTCTCTAAGTAAATTAGATTCACGAAACATCGAATCCATTTTTGCAACATCTTTATCCGCCCAGAAGGCAAGGTGGTTGCATAATGCCATATCTGTGGAAGAATGGTCTCCGTTGATCAGGAGGCCTTGAAACAAATTCTTTATGCTGCCACCACTCTTACTGTTGAACATTCTTTCCCATAGATCCGCATTAGAAAGGGTACTGAAGTCTTCCCGTTCCCTCTGCTCTGTCCTCACTTTTGGAGCCGGCATTTCTTTTTCCTTTAGGTACTTATCAAATAGAATCTTTAGTTCATCCGAACGTTCCACGATTGGGATTTCGCCCAGGCTATCCCCTGTGAAGGTGAAGTATCTGCCATGCCGATATACTTCTAAGCCCATCCCAGGGTTTTTCCGGCCAGTCCCGGGCCCCTTTAATGGCAGCTTACCTTTTGCGATAATATGAACGCCTTGTCCACTTGGGGAATACTCTGTATAGCTCTGGACAGTTTCAATAACATCTTCAGCCAGTTCCGTCAGGGCCCCTTCATTCACACAATGGTCAATATCAATTCCAATGAATGGATCATCTTTGGAAAACATAAATCCTATTCCGTCATATCCACCTTGGTTGTACCGATGAACAATTGATTGAAAAGTAGACCAAGTACGACGATTATTTGATTGGGCCATAGTGCCATCTGATTGAAAAGGAACCTTTGTTTTCTTTCCCTCTCTAACTGTGGATTTCCAGAGAACCCATTGATTAGTGAGTTTTAATTCATTAGGTATATTGTTGAAGTTATTTTGCTGCGTGTTCACTATCCATCAATTCTCCCTCCTATGCAATAAACAATAAATTGCATGCTTGATAACATTTTTTTAATGATGAAGTCCCTCATTCCCTTATTTTTTAACTTTAATTTGGACAGACCATTGATCAATGTACTCCTGAACTTCCTTTCTATTAAACAACCATTTAGTACCAACTCTCATTGAAGGAAAGTTAGGATCAGATAAAAAAAGTTTTTCAATGCTTGGCCATGAAAGAGATAACATCTTACACAATTGTTTTGAATCCATAAGTAATGTTTCGAATTGAATTTTATCCAGTCTTTTTTGCACTTCCTCCAAATAGATGGTTCTAAGTTCATTTTCATCTAGTTTAATTTCAATCATTTTTTCTCCCTCTAATCATTTGTAATCTATTAGTTTACATCCTCGATAAAAAAAATTTCTCTTGGATCTTTATTAAATACCTTTGATATTTTTAAAATAATTTCTCCAGAAGTGTTACTACCATTTTCAATTGCTGATACCGTGACCTTCGTTACACCTATCTTTTTTGCTAAGTCTTGCTGCGTCATGTCGAATTCTTGACTTCTCCTAAGATACTTAACAATATTTTTCATCTCATCACCTCAATTTTGTTATCTGATAGTTTACAACTTTATATTATTCCTAATTAAGTTAACTGTCAACTAATAAATTACAAAAGTCTTTATTTTTGTTATCTTATAACTTACAATATAGATGTAATTACATGTTTTGAAAGGAATGTTATGAGTGAATGAATTCGGAGATTATCTCAGAGAATTACGAGGAAATATGTCCTTACGTGAAGTGGCAGTTAATGCCGGTATTAGTCATACCTATATCCGAAACTTAGAATTAGGAAAAAAGAATGATCCTTCGCATGAAGTCTTAGCTAAACTAGCCAAGGTATATAAAGTTTCTTATGGTAATTTATTATCAAAAAAATTTAAATACATTGATTTTCCAGTTTTACCTGAATATAAAAAAACAGATAGCCAATTTTTAAGTACTATGGAGAGTTTCGAACGTTTCAAATTAGAAGGTGCCCACTTAGACTTAAAAAAAATACTCGAAGGAGATTTTTCAGTTTTCTATGATGAAAAGAAAATTTCATTTGAAAAAAAACAACTTATTCTAGGAATTCTATCAGCATTGTTTAAGGAGGATTAAGCTGTGGCCAAATTTAAGCAGCGCGGTGATACGTGGACTTATTATGTATATCTAGGTATAGACCCATTGACTAAGAAACGAATGGAAATATCAAAGGGTGGTTTCAAGACAAAAAAAGAAGCTGTGGCTGCAGCCCGAATTGTGGAGATGGAAAAAGAAAACGGTACATTAGTAAAGGCATCCCGTATGTCCTTTGAGGAATTTGCTAAGGATTGGCTTAAATCCTATAGTCGGAGCGGAGTGAAGGTCAGCAGTGTTAGAGCCAGAGAAAAAGAAATGAAGCACTTTATTAATGTATGGGGCCCCTTTCCGATTGGTCGCATTACAAAAAAAATGTACCAGGACAGAATCATGGACCTATCAGAAAAATATAGCCGCAATTACATGGACGGGATTCACGCTACCGGTCGAATGATTTTTAAACAAGCTATTGAGCTTGATCTTATGAAAATAAACCCCACTGAAAACTTTAGGTTACCGAAGAAACAGGCAAAGGTAGAAGATTTGGAAAAGGCGGAAGATGAATTAAAGTTTTTGGAGAAAGAGGAATTGGCTAGCTTCCTAAAGCTCAGTCATTCAGAAGGATTAGATATGGATGCCCTTGTATTTACGACACTTTCCTATACTGGTCTTCGAATTGGTGAGCTTCTTGCCCTAAAGTGGACAGACGTTGATATACAACAAGGGAAGCTGCGAGTTACAAAAACGCTGTACAATCCAAATAACAATTATCAAGGTTACCAGCTACTAACTCCCAAAACATCAGGATCCATCCGAACAATAAAGATCGATGAGATGCTTACCAACATGTTTAAAAAGCATAAGATTTATCAAAATGAAATTAAGCTTAAAAATAGCCCAATTTATCAAAATGAGAATTTTATTTTCGCCAGGGATGATGGTTATCCACAATTAAGAAAGGTATTTGAAACAAGGCTAAAGAGGTTGCTTAAGAAGGCGGGAATTGAAAAGAATATAACACCACACTCTTTCCGGCATACTCATACCTCACTACTTATTGAGGCAGGTGTGGGTATTAAAGAAATTCAACAGCGTTTAGGCCATACTGACATAAACACCACCATGAACATTTACGCTCATATGACTTCTAATATGGAAGAAAAGGCCTCTCAACAGTTCAGTAAACTGATGAAAGACCTTCTCCTTTAGTTCGAACTTTGTCTTCTTAAGAGGACAAAACCGAGGACATATTCTGATGCAAACCCCTAAATTCGTTGATTTATCAACGTTTTCAAGGTGTTCTTACATCATGCCGCCCATTCCGCCCATGCCGCCCATGTCAGGCATGCCCATGCCGCCAGCGCCAGCAGGTTCTGGTTTGTCAGCAACAACAGCTTCTGTTGTTAAGAACATAGCTGCTACAGAACCAGCGTTTTGTAGAGCTGAACGAGTTACTTTAGTAGGATCGACGATTCCGGATTCGATCATGTTCACCCATTGTCCAGTAGCTGCGTTGAAGCCAGTTCCTACTGCTTCGCCTTTAAGGCGCTCTACGATTACAGAGCCTTCAAGTCCAGCATTGTGAGCGATTTGACGAACAGGCTCTTCGATTGCACGAAGAACGATTTTCACGCCTGTTGCTACGTCGCCTTCCGCTTGAATTTCAGCGATTTTATTGTATACGTTAAGAAGTGCTGTACCACCACCGGCTACGATACCTTCTTCAACAGCAGCACGAGTGGAGTTCAATGCATCTTCAATACGAAGTTTACGTTCTTTTAATTCTGTTTCAGTAGCTGCACCGACTTTGATTACTGCTACGCCACCAGCTAATTTAGCAAGGCGTTCTTGTAATTTTTCACGGTCGAATTCAGAAGTTGTTTCTTCTAATTGAACACGGATTTGGTTTACACGAGCTTGAATTTGAGCTGTATCTCCAGCTCCTTCAACGATCGTTGTATTTTCTTTTGTAACAACCACTTTAGACGCACGGCCTAATGAATCGATTGTTGCAGATTTAAGATCAAGTCCGATTTCTTCAGTGATTACTTCGCCGCCTGTAAGAGCTGCGATGTCTTCAAGCATTGCTTTACGACGGTCACCGAATCCAGGAGCTTTAACCGCAACAGCGTTGAATGTTCCACGAAGTTTGTTCACAACAAGAGTTGCAAGCGCTTCGCCTTCTACATCTTCAGCAATCAATAATAGCGGTTTACCTTGTTGTACAACTTGCTCAAGTACAGGAAGGATTTCTTGGATATTCGTGATTTTTTTATCTGTGATCAAGATATATGGATTTTCTAGAACAGCTTCCATTTTATCTGAATCAGTAACCATGTATGGAGATGCATATCCGCGATCGAACTGCATACCTTCTACTACGTCCAATTCAGTTGTGAAACCTTTAGACTCTTCGATTGTGATGACGCCGTCGTTACCAACGCGCTCCATTGCTTCTGCAATCAGTTGGCCCACTTCTTCATCAGCTGAAGAGATGGCAGCAACTTGTGCGATTGATTCTTTGTTTTCAACAGGTTGGGAAATGGCTTTCAATTCTGCGATTGCAGTATTGACCGCTTTCTCGATTCCTTTACGGATACCCATTGGGTTAGCACCAGCTGTTACGTTTTTAAGACCTTCGCGGATCATTGCTTGTGCAAGAACCGTTGCAGTCGTAGTACCGTCACCAGCTACGTCGTTTGTTTTGCTTGCTACTTCAGCAACCAATTTTGCACCCATGTTTTCGAATGCATCTTCCAATTCGATTTCTTTAGCGATCGTCACACCGTCATTAGTGATAAGCGGTGAACCGAATTTTTTCTCAAGAACCACGTTACGACCTTTTGGTCCAAGCGTTACTTTAACTGCATCTGCAAGTGCGTCCACACCACGAAGCATGGAACGGCGAGCTTCTTCACTAAATTTAATTTCTTTAGCCATTTATAAGTACCTCCCTAAAATTTTAAGAAAATTTTCGTTCAGTTAAGTATGATGTATAATTAGCCGATAACAGCTAGAATGTCGCTTTCACGTAAAATTAAGTATTCAGTGTTTTCGTATTTAACTTCAGTACCTGCATATTTTGAGAAGATAATTAGATCGCCTTGGGCAACCTCTAAAGCAACACGTTCGCCATTTTCAAGGACACGGCCAGTACCAACTGCTACTACCTTACCTTCTTGTGGCTTTTCTTTAGCAGTATCAGGAAGAACAATACCGCTTGCAGTTTTTTCTTCAGTTTGAACTAGTTCAATAATAACGCGATCACCTAATGGTTTTAACAAGTGAAACAACCTCCTCATATTCTCTTGATAATTTGTTACATGATTATTAGCACTCTTCATCATCGAGTGCTAACACATTTATAATATTAAATAAACCGAGCCTTTTTTGCAAGTATCTTATTGAAAATTTTTTATTAATTTCTGATAAATTACGGGTAAACTACTTTAGCATAATGATTTCCTTAACAAAGTTATTTAAATGTTTCGTTAGGGGGACCTTTAAGTGGAGTTCTGCCTCAATTTTTGATACCATTTTGGAGTATGCGTTTATAGCTTGTCCCCATAACAGGAACGTTCCGAGCGGAATGGGTGACTATAAAAGGAGTTTTCATTTTTGAAAAAAGAATATTGGTTCGTCATCATCACTTATATTGCCATGCAATTATCCAGTATTGTTGGGGTGCCCATTTTCATGCTGATCGGGTCTTATACCGGAATGCCGGATGATGAACTCCAAGTGAAATCTGCAGCATACTGGATAGTTTTCAGTTTTCTCGCTGCTTTATTCTTGATTCTTTTTTTAATGAGAAGAGACATGAGGGAAAAGGTAGACACGAGAAATCAAACTTCCGTTTCCATGTCCATATTATGGGCAATTGCAGGAGTGTTCATGGCTCTTTTTGCGCAAAGCATTGCCGGAAGCATTGAACAGATGCTTGGGGTGGAATCTGAATCTGAAAATACGCAGCAACTCATTTCACTCATTTACAAAGTCCCCATGGTCATTTTCGTCACTTCAGTAATTGGACCTATATTGGAAGAATTAATTTTCCGGAAAATCATTTTCGGATCACTTCATAAACGCTTTAACTTCTTTATTTCAGCTTTAATCAGCTCAGTTATTTTCGGCTTGGCGCATGGTGAATTTGAACATCTTCTTTTATATACGGCAATGGGCTTCACTTTTGCTTTCCTTTATGCAAAAACAGGCCGCATTCTCGTATCAATGAGCGCTCATATTGCGATGAATACACTTGTCATCATCCTTCAAGTGGTATATCGGAAGGATATAGAGAAGATGATAGATACTGCACAGGCCTTCATCGGAGGTTTATTATGAAACGTCAATCACCCTTATTCATGGGCATCATCTATGCAGGCTTAGGAGCTCTTTTTACCGCTATCGCGATTCAAACCGTCAATTCTTCTGGATGGGGACTCTTCGCCTACATACTTGTCCTTATTGCGACTCTTGACTTTGGATCGGGCTTACGCATGATCATGCTGCACTTTAAGATTAAAGCCGCACAAAAAAATAAGAAAAAATAAAAAAACGCAGCAGCATTTCAGACTGTAGACCAATTCGATTAAAATTGAGTCTACAGTTTTTTTTATTTAATAAAAGTTCCAGTTGCTTGAAGAAATCCGCTCCCTTTCCGCCGACTGTCTGCCAAACCGCAACAAAGCAAGCGTCTGTGGGGGCTCGGCTAGCCAGTTTTTCGGCAGGAGTGACGCAAATTTCTTCAATCCATTGAGCGATTTCATAAAACTGTAAAAAACCATGAAGAATAATCTATCCTAAACATCGTCCTAGGTTAGAACAACCTATAAAAATCTAGTTGATTGTAACGGAAGGTGCGAGACTCCTGCGGGAAAAGCGCGTCCAAGGGAGACCCCACAGGCGCAAGAGCGCCGAGGAGGCTCCCGGACCGCCCGCGGAAAGCGAGTGCCTGGAGTGGAAATTAACGTTTAAATTGTACCTCCCAAAAAAGGTTAAAAACATGAAGGATAATCAATGTTGGTTTTAAAATCTAAGTTCGGGATGAGACCGTTCCGCCTCCTTTAGTGTATAAACTGAAAAGCTGCAATAAAAAAAACGCTGCAATGATGCAGCGTTTTTTTCATTCCTCCAATGCGGCTTCTTCCACTATTGGGTAATGTTTCAGGAAGTAGATGAGCGACTGAAGCTCCACGGCCAGGTCAATATGGTGGACCCTAATGGATGGAGGCACGGTCAGCCGTGCAGGTGTAAAATTCAATATTCCTTTTATATCGGCTTTGACTAGACGATCGGTTATCGTCTGGGCTACCTGTGCAGGCACTGTCAATATAGCCGCAGTAATATTATTTTCCTGCAATAGTGTATCGATTTGATCCATATGATAGATGGGCACATCAGCTATTCGCTTGCCGACCTTTTCTTCAGAAACTTCGAAAGCCATTTCAATTTTTGTATTATTATTTTTCATGAAATTGTAATTTAAAAAAGCGGTTCCTAAATTTCCTACCCCGATTAAAGCGACTTTGGTCAATTCATCTTGATCTAGTGTTTTTCTGAAGAAGGATAATAAATAATTGACATTGTAGCCGTAACCTTTTTTCCCAAGAGCGCCAAAGTAGGAAAAATCACGGCGTATGGTGGCAGAATCCACTTTTACAGCTTCGCTTAGCTCTGCAGAGGAAACTCTTTGTTTGCCTGAGGAATGTAAGTTCTTTAAAAATCGATAATACAATGGCAACCTTTTGGCTGTTGCCTGCGGTATCTTTGGGTCATGGTTCATTGTTCTTCCCCGCCTTCACACATGCTTTTCAACTTAATTCTCTATCTGTTTGTTTTACTTGTCTTTTAAAGTCGTTACTGGAAACTCCGCCTGTTTTCTCCACTAAGAATGTAGGCCCGATCACCATTCCCTTATCAAGGGCCTTACACATGTCATAAACAGTCAAGGCCGTCACGGATGCAGCTGTTAACGCTTCCATTTCCACACCTGTATTCCCTTTTGTCTTAGCTTGCGTTTCAATCCTAAGCCTGTATCCTTGTTCTTCTTTTTCCCACTCAAAGGCTATATTGACCCCTTGCAGAGCAATGGGATGGCACATCGGAATGATATTGGATGTATTTTTGCTGGCCATTATTCCTGCAACCTGTGCAACAGCCAGTACATCGCCTTTTTTCATTTTCTGGTTCGTGACCAATTCATATATTTCATCATTCAATAAAATGCTCGATTGAGCTACTGCCGTCCGGGTTGTTTCTGGCTTAGCACTCACATCGACCATTTTGGCCCTGCCCTGTTCATTAAAATGCGTTAAGTCTCCCATTTAAGTAACCCCTCCTAAATCATACACTATTATTCCACTTTATGTAACAGCTTTTGTTTTACCATGGAACCAAGCTGTTGCCGATAATCACTAAAATACGTTACACTATCTATAATCAATTGAGGTGAAATCTATGATTTTATTACAAATCAATCAACTATCGAAATATTATGGAGCTGAACTTATTTTATCAAATATGAAGCTCGAAGTTCAAAATAAAGATCGAATTGCACTTGTCGGCCGAAATGGCGCCGGAAAATCCACTCTGCTAAAAATCATAGCCGGGCAGCTTTCCCATGATGGCGGTGAAATTATCAAACCAAAAGGCGTCACAATCGGCTATATGGCCCAGGATACGGGATTGGAATCCGAACTGACGATTTGGGATGAGATGCTGACCGTATTCACGGACCTTATAGAGCAGGAAAAGGAACTGCGTCGCCTAGAGGCTGATATGGCCAGACCTGACATCTTTGAAAACGAAACGATTTACCAAAAAGTGCTGAATGAATACGACACTTTGATGGTGGCATTCAAAGAGAAGGGCGGTTATCAATATGAAGCGGATATCCGTTCCGTATTGCATGGGCTTCAGTTTGCTGACTTTGACTATTCTACCCCAATTTCCACTTTAAGCGGCGGGCAAAAAACAAGGCTTGCATTAGGAAAGCTGCTTTTAAGGAAACCGGATATATTGATTCTGGATGAGCCGACGAACCATTTGGATATCGAAACCCTTTCTTGGCTTGAACAATATTTACAAAGCTACCAGGGAGCTGTCCTTATTGTTTCCCATGACCGTTATTTTTTAGATAAAGTAGTAAACCTGGTATATGAGATTTCCCGGAATAACATGAAAAAATACCATGGTAATTATAGTTCCTACCTAGAGGGAAAAGCGGAGGATTATGAGCGGGACATGAAACTGTTCGAGAAGCAACAAGGGGAAATTGAAAAGCTTCGCGACTTTGTTCAACGTAATATCACGAGGGCCTCCACCACGAAAAGAGCACAAAGCAGACGCAAACAGCTCGAAAAGATGGATGTATTGGACAAGCCGCAAGGTGATGAAAAATCCGCGAATTTTTCTTTCCAGATTGAAAGGCAAAGCGGAAATGAAGTACTTCACCTCCAGGACTTGGCTATCGGATACGAAGGGGAAACGGTATCAAAGAATATTAATTCCCGTATGACTAAAGGGGAGAGCATAGCTCTTGTTGGTCCAAATGGAGTTGGAAAATCGACTTTATTGAAAACGATCATTTCTAAGCTGCCTGCACTTTCTGGGGATTTCCGTTTTGGAACGAACGTAGAAGTCAGCTACTACGATCAAGAACAGGCTAACCTTGTTTCCAATAAACGCGTACTCAATGAATTATGGGATGACTATCCCCTTAAACCGGAAAAGGACATCCGCACCGTACTCGGTAATTTCCTATTTAGCGGGGACGATGTTTTGAAAACCGTTTCCACACTAAGCGGAGGCGAGAAGGCCCGGCTTGCTCTAGCCAAAATGATGATGGAAAAAGGGAATTTTTTAATTCTTGATGAACCAACGAACCATTTGGACCTCGATAGTAAATTGGTGCTTGAAAATGCTTTGATCGATTATCCGGGAACCATTCTTTTCGTTTCACATGACCGTTATTTCATAAATCGGATAGCAACGAAAGTGATAGAGCTCTCCAAAGACGGCAACGAAGAATTCCTCGGTGATTATGATTACTATTTAGAGAAGAAACAGGAGCAGGCGGAAATCCAAGCACTTGAACAGCAGGATCAAGCTAAAACTTTAGATGCAGCTGTAGAAAAAACAAATTACAAAATTGATAAAGAAGCAAAAAAAGCTGAACGCCAGCGAAAACGGCGCATTGAGGAAATCGAGGCAGCCATGGAGCTTCTTGAAATCGAAATAAGCGAATATAATGATCTCCTTTGTGATCCAAATGTTTTTCAGGACCACGAAAAAGTGATGGAGGTTCAAACAAAGCTTGATATTGCACAGGAAAGTTTGGACCAGCTGCTCGAAGAATGGACTGAACTGGAAGAATGACAAAAGACCGGGTCAATCGACTCGGTCTTTTTCAATTCAAATCAACAAGTTATCCACAAACTTGTTAACAAACCACTTACCGTTCATTAGCCAATAATTCAAGTTATGCACATTATCCACAGAAACATATCCACTTATCCACAAAAGCACCACTTTATACACATGCAGTAGGATGAACAAAAAAACTTTATCCACAGAATATTCTATTATTTTATTAACACGATAAAAAGACAGGATGCCGAAGTGCGGGATCCTGTCTTCTCGTCAATTAAAATGCTTCTATATCCAAGCCGGGATTTCCGTTCAAATCCAAGCCAGATCGTTTTCCTTTTTCAAACATGACACTGCCAGCAGCACCGATCATGGCGGCATTGTCCGTACAAAGATAAAGGGGCGGAATGGATATATCCATTGGTAAATCCTTAAAAGCTTCCGTTAATGCTTCCCTAAGACCTTTATTTGCCGCAACTCCTCCAGCAAGCAATACCTGCTTCACATTATATTCCTTTGCAGCTTTTACAGCTTTCATTACAAGCACTTCTATCACGCTTGCTTGGAAACTTGCCGCTAAATCTTTAGGTTCGATTTTTTCCCCGCGCTGTTCTGCATTATGCAAAGTGTTGATCACCGCCGATTTCAACCCGCTGAAAGAAAAATCATAGCTGCCATCCAACCATGCCCTAGGCAATTTCAAAGTTAGTGAGCCTTCTTGCGCCAGCCTATCGATATGAGGACCGCCAGGATAAGGGAGCCCCAATGTCCGAGCCACTTTATCATACGCCTCTCCTGCTGCATCATCCCTCGTCTCCCCTATCACTTTGAAAGAACCCGGCTCTTCTAAAAGCACCAATTCCGTATGTCCTCCCGAAACGACTAAAGAAAGAGCAGGATATTCGATCTCCTGAATAAGCCGATTTGCATAGATATGACCGGCGATATGATGCGTACCGACAATCGGTATTCCATGTGCGAAAGCTACAGCCTTCGCCGCATTCACGCCAATTAATAGTGCCCCTACAAGGCCTGGACCTTCTGTAACGGCAATGGCATCCAAGTCTTCATATGTCACACCGGCTTGCAGCAGTGCTTCTTCAAGAACAATCGTAATTTGTTCTACATGATGACGGGAAGCTATTTCAGGAACGACACCGCCAAAACGTTTATGGCTTTCGATTTGTGAAGCCACGACATTACTCAGTATCTCCGTACCATTTTTTATGACAGCTGCCGCAGTTTCATCGCAGCTCGTTTCAATACCTAATATAAATTGATCTTTTTTCATGTAAAATTCACCCACATAACATAAGCATCTTCTTGATTGTCTGTATAATAATTTTTTCGGATTCCGCCCTTTTGGAAACCTAGTTTTTCATAGAGCGAAATGGCTATTGCATTACTGACACGGACCTCGAGCGTCATCCTCACCACACCCATCGAAATGGAGATTTCAATCATCTTCCTGAGCAAAGCTTCTCCTAACTTTTGCCCTCGGTATTCTGGCAATATCGCTATATTGGTAATGTGCGATTCATCAATGACGATCCAGGCACCGCAATAACCGGCGATTTTACCTTCATCCTCTATCACCATGTATACAGCATATTGGTTATGATTCAATTCATTAAAAAAAGCTTCCCGGCTCCAAGGCAAAGTAAAGGACTGCTTTTCCACGTTTAGCACTTGGTCGATATCTTCCGTATTCATTTTTCGGAACGTCAATGTTTTACTCATAATAATCGGTCGCTTTCCTTGTTTATTTCCCCTGCTGTTCAAGCCACTTAGCTTCTGCTTCAGCCATGCGGATATAATTCGGTACAAACTGGTGAACATCCACTTCAGTCTTATCAAGACCGATGAAGGCCAGTTCGCTTGGCCTTGAATTATATGACTGTACCGGAGCAAATACCGCCAATTCCCCTAATGCATCCGTAATTGCATCCCGATGGATGTCCACATCTTGACCAACAAATAAAACAGGACGATTTAATTCCTTTAATTGATTCGCCCACTCAGAGGATAGAATATTACAATCTTCTATGACTGTCTTTAAAGAATCCTTCTCCATTTCATATAATCCAGTATAAATCTGCCCTCTTCTTGCATCGAACAAGGGAGAGATCCCCCCGTTAAAATAACGTCCATTAGCCGCTAAAACCTCTAAGCTGGAAACACCTGATAAGGGAATCTGAAGCGTCCACGCCAAGCTTTTCGCTATCGTCACTCCAATCCTGACCCCTGTATATGAGCCTGGACCTTGAGCTACCACTATCTTAGTCAATTCCTTCGGTTTAGTATCACAATCCCTCAGCAGTGTCTCAATTGCCGGCATTACCCGCACCGAATGATTTTTCTTTAAATTTGTCGTATACTCACCAATTACTTGATTCTCGTTTACTAGGGCAATCCCTAATGTAAAATTCGATGTATCTATAGCTAAAACCTTCATCAAATAATCTCCTTACATAACTTTACATATCGTTCGCCTTTGGCTTCCAAAACAATACGCCGGCTGGTATCGCCCAGGCGATAGATAAAAATGGACAAGATTTCCTCTGGAAGGTGATCCTTTATTAAATGAGCCCATTCAACGACAGTCACACCATCACCATCAAAATATTCATCAAAGCCTAGATCTTCTTCCGATTCACTTACCCGATAGACATCCATATGATATAAAGGCAAGCGGCCCATGTATTCCTTTATTATCGTAAAGGTAGGGCTATTCACCATTCTGGTAACACCTAATCCTTTAGCCAGCCCTTTTGTGAATGCCGTCTTCCCTGCACCCAAGTCACCTTCTAAAGCCAGCACATCTCCACTGGAAAGCTTTTGTGCCAATCTATGCGCAAATTGCGCGGTTTCTTCCTCACTCTGAGAAATCCATTCAACATGTTGCATATATCAATCACCTTTATCATTATTAGGAAACGTCCTATTGTTCATGTCCATAACCATAAACGCAATATTATGGAACGAAAACCATTCTATATGTAGTTTACCTTGTTTCAAAAGAAGAAACAAATAAGTTAGGAACATAATTAATCGAATTTCAGATAAAACAAAAAAACGAAACCTAAGTTTCGTTTTTTCCATGATTGCGGGGACAGGATTTGAACCTGCGACCTTCGGGTTATGAGCCCGACGAGCTACCGGACTGCTCCACCCCGCGACGGTATAAATGTTGCTTTTATAAATATAGTGTTCCCATTTATTCAAAAAGAATACAAAGATTATAGCTTGGCGGCGTCCTACTCTCACAGGGGGAAACCCCCAACTACCATTGGCGCTGAAGAGCTTAACTGCCGTGTTCGGAATGGGAACGGGTGTGACCTCTTCGCTATCGCCACCAAACATTTAATCTTTTTAGAACATTTATTATCATACCATGTATGAAATCAAAATGCAAGAAGAAATTTTCATTCCTTCAAAACTAGATAATAATAAGAAGGTATTTCATTTTTCAAAAAGCGTTGGTTAAGTCCTCGATCTATTAGTATCAGTCAGCTCCACATGTCACCATGCTTCCACCTCTGACCTATCAACCTGATCATCTTTCAGGGATCT
>NZ_JAKXEE010000009.1:0-62568 GCF_022603275.1 Peribacillus sp. Aquil_B1
TCGTCCTGAGCCAGGATCAAACTCTCCGAAGAAATGTTTGACTTGCTCATTTGCTTTTTTGATAGTGTGTGCTCACTTAAAATTTAACGTTGGCGCTTTGTTTTGTTCAGTTTTCAAAGAGCAATTTGTTTGCCGCATCTCTTAGCGACTTTAATATCTTAACATCTTATTACTACTTCGTCAATAAGTTTTTTTTAAAAGTTTTTTTCATTCTTTTTCAAAAGCTTTTACGTTGCAGCAACTTTTATAATATACCAGCGTATAAATCAATAGTCAATAGATTTTTTAAATATAATTCACTTTTGAATCTCATGACTGATTCCCTTTGGACAAATTCTTTTTTCCCCTCATATACATTAGGCATTCCTCCTCGGTGCTCATCCTTTTAAACAGGCTGAAAAGGATGTTATATTTCTCGTTTATTGCCCTTTTGACTAAGTGATCGATTCTGTCATCCTGCAGATCGAATAGTATTTCATCCATCTCTCTTTTTAAAAGGTACTCCAATTCCATCTTCTCCTTGTCATTAATCAATAAACCGAGCATAGTTCACACCTCCACCAGACAGCATTCCCCATTGCCAGCATTTTTATGAATTTTCAACTGATTTTTTTGCATAACAATAATCCTTGCGCATAAATTTGAAGACAAGAGTACTTTGGACAAGGGGATGGATTAATGAAATTTTTCATGGTGCTTCAAGCCAAGAAGATCAAATATTATTCGTTAATATTACTTACGGCACTTTTTACCGCCTGGTTCCTTTTTGTACAAAACATTCTTCATGCCCCCGTTTTTTCTACAGAAGATGGGCCGAAAGCTGTTTATAAAGGGGAAAAGAATGTTGCGATCACGTTCAATATCGGCTGGGGTGACGAGAAAGCCGCTCCGATAATAGAGACATTAAAAAGGGAAAAAATTAAATCCGCCACATTTTTCCTCTCAGGATCCTGGGCTGAACGTCATCCGGACATAGTAGCGGAAATCGTGAAAGAGGGATATGAAATCGGCATCCTTGGTTACGATTATAAGGATTATTCCGAAATGGAGGATCAGGAAATCATCCGGGATATTTCTAAAGCGCAGGAAGCATTTAAAAAACTTAATATAAAGAATATAGAACTTTTACGCGCTCCCACCGGTCACTTTGATAAACGCCTTTTAAAGATCAGCGAGAAATTCGGATATACTGTTGTCCATTGGAGCATCGATTCAAAGGATTGGACCAATCCGGGTGTGGATCGAATCGTACAGAACATCACCAAGGCCCAAAAGGGTGATATCATCTTATTACATGCTTCAGACTCAGCAAAACAAACGAATAAGGCTTTACCGGAGTTAATAGGTGAACTTCGATCAAAAAATTTAAACTTCGTTAACGTTTCAGAGATGATTTCCAATTCATCAGCAAGCAGTGAGGAAATTCGCTGAACTGAAAAAACTGCGTACTAATGGTCTCCATGAACCTTTAGTACGCAGTTTTTATGTTTACTTCCTTATGTATGCCCTGACTTACATATAGGTCAGCTGCCTTTACCAAGTTCACCGGCTTTCATCTTTCCCTTTGCCGGAGTTTGCTTACGCTCTCTTTTACTGGCCAATTCCTTTTGTGAAATTTCAATCAATTTGCTCAGGACCAATAATTGATAGGCATTGCAGACCAGCAATGGAAACAGCATGAAGTAAAGCCAGCTTTCATCATTGGCACTTAGGACAGGTAACCACTCCAAAACCGTGAACACGACCATGAAAAACAAGGCTGGTATGAACGACTGTTTATTCGTTTGTTTCATTTTGAAATAAGCTGTAACAAGCCCTAAGGCCAATACAACCAATGCTAACACGATGTAGGAACTGATCCCTTCGCCTGAACCAAAGCTAAGATATCGCAGGTAAACAAGATCGAAAACAACAAAAAGAATGAGTACAAGTTGAACGGCATTCCATAAGGAAGCGCTTTTAAATACTCCCAGACCAAAACGATGTATCGTTAAATAGGCAAAAAAGCCGGCTTGGCTTATGACACTGAAAATTAATCCAACACCGAATAACCAAATAAACGTTGATAAGATGGCACTGACATCAAAAGAAGAGAAATAAGGCTTAAACTCACTCCACCGGGCCAAGAAACCTACAACTCCGCCCGTTACACCACCTATAAGCAATGTTGTTAAAAACAATTTAACTAAATTACGGCTGTTCATTGTTTTCCTCCATACATTTCTATTTCATTTCCTTAATTGTACCAACCAAATTTGGAAAAATCCACTTATTCCACCAAGGAATAATATCGCCGATTGGAACCATATTAACAGTAAGAAGGATGAAAGGGGCCCTGCGTATGAGAGTGGGAGTTGCTTTGCTTTTCACGTCATTCTTACTCGTTTGTTCCGGTTGTGCTCAAAATGGAGCAGGCGCAGAAAAAATGGAATATGAAGAGACAAAGAAGATGGTCGTCGATATCTTGAAGACAGATGATGGAAAAAAGGCCATCCAGGATATCATTACTGATGATAAAACGAAAGCTGAACTTATTATGGATTCGGATGACATTAAGAAATCCATTGAAGATATGGTCACTTCAGATAAAGGGAAGGAATTTTGGAAAAAGACATTTAATGATCCCGAATTCGCTTCCGCATATGCTAAAGCATTAGAAGACGAACATAAAAAGGTTTTGAAGGACTTAACTGCTGATCCTCAGTATCGTGGAATGCTTATGGAAATAATGAAAGAACCGGATATGGAAAAAGAAATGAATAAGTTATTAAAAACCAAGGAGATGCGGTCGGTCTATAAAGAGCTGATCATCGAAACCATGGAGAGTCCTCTCGTCCAAGCTAAAATGCAAGAGAAATTGGATAAAGCAGCCACTAAAGCAGCCGAGAAGGAGAAAAAGTAAAAAGAACGAAATGAGGCTGATTCCAATCGGAATCAGCCTTATTTTTATTGTAGTTTTTCAATGACTTTCTTAGCAATATCTTCGTAAATTCTTCCGAGCCTATGGTCCGCTGCGTAAATGGATGGAGCAAAGTCCTCTTCGTTCCAATCCGGCTGTTGCAGGGGAAGTTGACCTAAAACTTCTGTACGAAGCTCTTCTGCAAGCTTCTCTCCGCCGCCTTTTCCGAAGACATATTCTTTTTCACCCGTCGTTTTACTTTCGAAGAATGACATGTTCTCTATGACACCAATGACTTCGTGTTCTGTCTTGATGGCCATGGCACCAGCTCTTGCCGCAACGAAGGCTGCAGTCGGATGCGGTGTTGTAACGATGATTTCTTTACATGAAGGGAGCATCGTATGAACGTCCAAAGCAACATCGCCTGTACCCGGCGGTAAGTCAAGGACCAAATAGTCCAAATCTCCCCATTCCACTTCGTTAAAGAAACTGTTAAGCATTTTACCCAGCATCGGTCCTCTCCAGATGATCGGCGCGTTATCCTCTACAAAAAAGCCCATTGAGATAACTTGAACGCCAAACCGTTCTACAGGAATGATTTTTTCCCCGCGAACAACCGGTCTTTTTGTTATCCCCATCATATCAGGTACGCTGAATCCGTAAATATCGGCGTCAACCAGTCCGACCTTTTTACCCAAACGAGCAAGTGAAGTAGCGAAATTCACTGAAATCGTAGATTTTCCCACCCCGCCTTTACCACTGGCGATCGCGATGAATTGTGTCTTGCTGTTAGGCCCAAGCAACCCTTGGTCCGCTTCATCCTGAGGAATGCTTTCACGATGCTTGGCTAACTCCTCTTCTGAAAGCTCCGTAAAACGTATACCTACCGATTCCGCTCCGTTCGTTTTCAGCAAGTCCACAACTTCCGATTGCATTTGCATTTGTTCGGCAGTCCCCGTTTTCGCAATCGCCAGTTTAACGCTTACATGATTCTTTTCGGGTTTTATTTTGATTTCTATAATTCCATTTGTCTCTTCAAGGTTTTTATGTAGAAAAGGGTCTTTAAGATCCTTTAATAAATTCAGTACTTTCTCTTCTGTTAACAAGTCGAGCACCCCTTTGAATTTTATTTTCCCATTTTTCAGTATAACATATAACGGAAAGAAAACTTATTTTCTTACCCGCATGCGAAACCTGATAATTTTCCCCATAATAAAAAGGTCTTGTACCTTACAAGACCCAGACATCACTCTTCATCCGATATTTTTTCCTCTGTAAAGTACCGTAAAATGCCCATATAAATCGAACTGGCAACCTTTTCTTGATACTTATCACTGATTAGGCGTTCCCTTTCCTCGGTATTGGAAAGAAAGCCAATTTCCACAAGTGCCCCCGGTTTCTTGGCATAATTCATTAAATACACATGATTAATCGTTTTTGCATCACGCTTTGTATTTTCCAGGTTTCTGATGATTTCAGTCTGAATGAATTTTGCCACCTGTTCATTTTCCTCAAACCTATTTGTATAAAAGGTCTGGGCACCTTTCGATGATGCTGATGGAAAAGAGTTCAAATGAATGCTTAAAAATAAGTCCGCTTCCGAATCATTGATCATTTCAACCCGATTCCGTAGATCCTCCTGTTTTCGCTGGCGGATCCCCTTTGTATTTCCCTGTGCCAAATCCTCATCCTTCTCACGTGTCATGATGACAAGGGCACCCTGTTCCTGTAAATAGTCCCTGACCTTTAATGAAACGGATAGGGCAATTTCCTTTTCCATAACCTCTTGTACATTTGCCCCGCCGTCCATTCCTCCGTGACCTGCATCCAGAATGATGACCTTACCTGCCAACGGAAGATTCCAGGAGTCCCAAGAATCATCTTCAACAAATTTAAAAGTCACAATTAAAAAAAGGACAAACAATCCCATAGCGATTCCTGTATATTTCAGCTTTCTGCGCATGACCGTTCCCCTTCCATGATCTCTCTACTAAAAAGTATGGGACAAACCATGGAATTAGAACATGGAATGGGAATTTTCCTTTCTTAATGCAGTTTCATTTTATATCGTTTTTCACCAGTCTTAAAGCCGTCCAGCCACCAATCCCCCACAAATCCTTCACAGCAATAAAACAACCCTTCATCAAAAGCATTATTCGCTGTAACTTCCCGCCAATACAAAATGAAGTTAAAAAGAGTATCGACCAAAAACTTCTCTTCCTTCCAGCACCTTGACCTTACATCTTCTTCCGACTCACCATAATAGCCAAACTTACTATAGTTCGCTCCTAATAAATAAGCCTCGATGGCAACATCAAAGTATCCTTCCTCCAAAACATCCATCAAATCCTGTCCGAAGTAACGCTGAATCCTTCCCTTCATATCCTCGATAGAAAGTTCCCTGAGCAGCTTGCGTTCGAACTTCAATTGCCTTTCCCTTTGCATCTCCTGTAAACCTAATATCACAGCCATAATTCACCTCCGGGGCAATTCCCCATTTCCCAAAATTATTTCCCAAGACATAATTTAGTTTTAGCGTTCTAATTTGAACCATTCATTTATTCCATTGGCAAAAATTAATGAGGATAGGTTCGGCAGGTAATTTAATTCGATATGTCATACGCTATCTTCCATAAGCCTGTCAAAGGGCAAAAGCACTTTCGGATGATGTTTACTGGCAGAAAACTTGGAACCATCACCCATAACTCGCCACTCAGGCCGCTACCCGAGGCTGACCTTACCGACTTGGGTCGCTCACTGCGCGTGTCTCTTTGGATCTTGATCAATACAATTTGAATTTTATTAAGATAAAAGGACATCCATGGTAAACGGATGTCCTTTTATCTAACTTTTAAACTGTCAGAAATTCAATGGTGGTGCCTACACGATGTTTTGAAATGGATACCCATGTTCCACTTTATATCTGTCCAGCTCTTTTCTTTAATCGTCCAGCAAGCGGCACTACAATTATTCCAGCTATAACTACCTGCATTACGTTTCCGGGGATGGAGCCAAATGGCTGTATCCAGTTACCATAAAGAATAACTTCGACGAAATAGTAGCCGACGATTTTTATAATCAATGCAACGGCAACGGCGATAGTGTATACAAGTTCTCTTTTTCCTGGTACCTTTTCAGATATAAGGCCTGCTAGAAAGCCCATTGCTCCTACGATGACGAACGTAAACGGTGCCCATGCTGCCCAACCAGAGAATAGGTCGAAGAAGGCCATACCAAAGGCGCCTGCTATCGCCCCTGTTTTTTTGCCATATACCAAAGCTGCTATAAAAAGGGGAACGTTACCCAGATGGATCAGGCCTCCGTTACCCATTATTGGGAGCTTGATGTTGATGAACATTGTCGCTACAAGGGTTAACGCAATGAATAGCGCATTGATGACCAAGGCTTTTGTTTTAGTTGCTTCAATCGGTGAGTATGTTGAATTCATATGAAGTCCTCTTCCTTTTTTAAGTATTATCATACTCTTAAACAGAGACTTAATAAATATGGATTTTACAAAAAATTCAGTATTACATATTTGATGCTGAAAATGCGGTCAAATCTTTTTCCGGAATAAAAAACACCCCAACATCATTGCACCCTGTACATCAAATAAATTTGATTGGCAATATAATCTGAACTAAAATGAAGCCCCTTTCTTAACCACCATATTATAATGCCTACCAATGAGGCCGTTTTAATGTCAATATCAACATAATCAGCAGGTAAATCCTTCTTGGTATTCTTCCTTCTTATTTCCACCAATTGCTTTAATAATGAAAACAATTGTTCCTCGAACTGATTCGTTTTAAATAAAATAAGCAAATAATTTCGATGGATATATAAATAATCAAGCAATTGTGTTAGCTGTTGTTTTTCCGATAAATCTTTTGCATGTAATAAAGCAAAAATTTTATCGGAAAGCTCATTTAAAATCTCTTCCGTGATTTGCGTTAGTAAATCTTGAATATCCTGATAATGCAGGTAGAATGTTGTCCGATTCAACCCTGCTTTGGCTGCAATTTTCTGAACCGTTAAATTTGTAATTATGGGGTCCTCGCATAAGAGAGCAATGACAGCATTCTTAAACATTTCCCTTGACCGAATTGTACGAGGGTCTTCTTTTTTAGGTATAGACATTTTAAACTCCTTTATTGATTTTTTCCTGACTTTCTCAACAGCATATATTTCTATGTCGATTAGTGAACATTTTCAAGAAAACTGTTCATGGTAAGCAACATATTTTTTTGTTACCATCGATTTTATCGACACGGTGTTGAGAATGCAAGTCAAAAATGAAGGGGTTTACGAATGGACATATCTGAAAAAAATAAAAAAGTTTTATTAATTGTACTGATAGCCGGGTGTTTTTTATCAACATTAAATCAGACTTTATTAAATGTTGCTTTGAGTGGTTTAATGGAGGTATTTGATGTAACGGCTGCAACTGTACAATGGTTATCAACAGGCTTTATGCTAGTGAACGGTGTCTTAGTGCCAATCACTGCCTTTTTAATGCAACGGTTTACAACAAGGCAGCTATTTATTAGCTCGATGTCCTTTTTGCTCATTGGCTCTGTCCTTTGCGCATGTGCGGGGAATTTTGGGGTGCTGTTAACGGGCAGAATGATTCAAGCAATTGGTGCCGGGATTATGATCCCTCTAATGATGACTGTCATTTTATATTTATATCCTAGCGAAAAGCGCGGAAGCATTATGGGGACAATCGGCTTTGCGATAATCTTCGCTCCAGCCATAGCCCCTACATTATCTGGTTTCATCATTGAATATGTTTCATGGAGATGGCTATTCATTGGGTTAATTCCATTTTTACTAATCGTCATCGTTCTAGCGTTCAAATATTTAATGAATGTTACCGAGACAACAAAAGCAAAATTGGATATCATAAGTGTCATTTTATCGACGATTGGTTTTGGCTGTATATTATTTGGATTTAGCAGCGCAGGAAGCAAGGGATGGAATGATCCCGTAGTCCTTACTGCAATAATCATCGGAATAATCGTGTCGACCCTATTCTGTTTACGTCAAATGAAATCCAGCGATCCACTATTAAATTTATCTGTATTCAAGTATAAAGTTTTCACGCTTACGTCCATCATCAATGTACTAATTACGATGATCATGTATGCCGATTTAATTCTTTTACCAATCTACCTGCAGAATGGACGAGGTTTTACAGCATTTGAAGCAGGTTTGCTGCTTCTACCCGGAGCAGTGATCAATGCCTTCTTATCCCCTGTCACAGGTAAAATGTTTGATAAATATGGTGCTAAACCACTCTTTATTACAGGTTTGATATTCATCATTGTTTCGATGTGGGGAGTCATAGATATAAGTGAATCCACAACCTATAGCTACATCATGGTGCGTACCATAATATTACGAATTGGTTTGAGCTTCATTACCATGCCATTAAATACAGCGGGGTTGAATGCTTTACCAAGAGAATTGGGCTCCCATGGTTCAGCTGTAAATAATACCATTCGCCAATTGTCAGGTGCCATCGGGACGGCCGTTGTCATCACAGTGTATACAATGCAGGCAACTTCGCATGCTTCTGAGCTATCAATGAATGAAAATATTTCAGCTATTCAACTAAAGGCATTAGCTTCCATCTTTGGCTCAAGTGAAGCCTATGTATTCATGTTAATCTTATCTTTTGTGGCGTTAATTGTTGCATGCTTCATGCCGGGAAAAGCCGTAATCAAAAAAAACCAAGGTGAATCTCATAACTAAATGATTAAAATGGAGTATGGAAAATAAAGCATATCCGGGAGATCCCGGATATGCTTTTTATATTTCAGGTACACACATTTTCCGGGCATAAAAAAGACCCCCAACCAAAATGGTTGAGAGTCTTTGAAACGGTAATAGAATTAACGTTTTGAGAACTGAGGTGCACGACGTGCGCCTTTAAGACCGTATTTTTTACGCTCTTTCATACGTGGGTCACGAGTTAGTAAACCAGCAGTTTTAAGAGATGGACGGTATTCTGGATCAACTTGAAGCAATGCACGAGCGATACCGTGACGGATTGCTCCAGCTTGACCAGTGTATCCACCACCGCTAACGTTTACTAGAACGTCGTAATTTCCAGTAGTTTCTGTTGCAACTAGTGGTTGGTTTACAACTTCACGTAATGCTGCGAAAGGAATATATTCATTGATGTCACGACCGTTAATAACGATGCGACCTTCGCCTGGTACTAAACGTACACGAGCTACTGAGCTCTTACGGCGACCAGTACCATAATATTGAACTTGTGCCAAGATAGTAACCTCCTTAGTAATTATCCGCGTAATTCGTATACTTCTGGTTGTTGAGCAGCGTGTGGGTGCTCAGCTCCAGCGTATACGTGTAATTTTTTGTAGATTTGACGACCAAGAGAATTCTTTGGAAGCATACCTTTGATAGCAAGTTCAAGCATTCTCTCAGGGTAGTTTGTACGCATTTCAAGAGCAGTTCTAGTTTTAAGACCGCCTGGATGCATAGTGTGACGGTAATAAATTTTGTCAGTCAATTTTTTACCAGTCAAGTGGATTTTTTCAACATTGATTAGAATTACATGATCACCAGTGTCAATGTTCGGTGTAAAAGTTGGTTTATGTTTACCACGTAAGATGGATGCTACTTCAGTAGAAAGGCGACCCAAAGTTTTGCCTTCAGCGTCAATCACATACCATTTACGTTCTACTTCATTAGCTTTCGCCATAAATGTCGTACGCATGGTTAACCTCCTAAAAAACTTTTTAATTTTTTATATTTATTTTCAATCACAATAAACTTCCGGGGCTTATCGTGGGATTAAAATACATACCATATTATATTAACTTCTCCCAGATTCATTGTCAAGGGAATGTTACACTAGGATAAGTTGTCTATAAAACACTCTCTGCAACTCCATGAAAAGGTCAGTGAAGCGTCAAACCGCTCCATTACTGAGTTCATCTCGTTTCCCAGTTGTAAAAAAACTGGAATCACTTCGAAAATAATTTTATTTGTAAAATACTTTCCATAAATATAAGCCTTGGGCCGGTGCTGTTTTCCCTGCAAAACTGCGGTCCTTTTTGGCCAAAATCCCGCTCATATCACGGGGTGACATCTTGCCGCTGCCGACATCGAGGAGCGTCCCAACCAAGATACGCACCATATTATACAAAAAACCTTCGCCAACGAAGCGGAAAACCATGAAACCATCGCTCTCTTCAAAATCCATCACTTGTATCGTCCGAACTTTATCGACTACTTCCGTCTTGGCCGAACAAAAACTTGTAAAGTCATGTGTCCCAATCAAGTAGGAGATTGCTTCCTTCATCGCCTCCCCATCTAACGGGTAGGGATAATGATAAGCGTAATTTCGCTGGAACGGATCCCGCAGTTTCGAGCGGGCTATGACATAACGGTACTCTTTCCCGGTCGTATGGAACCTTGCATGAAAATCGTCAGGCACGATGTCGACTTCCAGAACGATGATATCGGTCGGAAGAAGGGCGCTGAACGCCTTTACCCAATTTTCCGTAGGGAATGTAAGGGGTGATTCAAAGTGAAGTACCTGCCCCTTTGCATGGACTCCTGAATCTGTCCTGCCTGAAGCAGTCACTTTTATAATTGTGCCTTTATGCATTTGGGCCAAGACTGCCTCGAATTCACTTTGTATGGTGCGCTTCTCAGGCTGCACCTGATAACCAGCAAAATCCGTGCCGTCATAAGCGATCACACATTTATATTTTGGCATAGTACTCTTCCTTAGTATGAACGTAATAAAAATAACATGACCGTTAGAACACCGATTGAGACCATCAAAAGACTATCACTCATCTTCCAGTTCAATTGGCGATATTTCGTGCGGCCTTCCCCGCCACGGTATCCTCTTGATTCCATGGCAGTTGCCAATTCCTCAGCCCGTTTGAACGAACTAACAAATAAAGGAACAAGCAGCGGTACAATCGATTTAACCCTGTCCTTTATCGGGCCAGATGAAAAGTCAACGCCTCTTGCAGTTTGGGCCTTCATGATTTTTTCCGTTTCCTCCATTAGCGTTGGAATGAAACGAAGCGCAATGGACATCATCAATGCCAGTTCATGTACAGGCATCTTCCACTTTTTCAAGGGCCCCAACAGCTCTTCCATTCCATCTGTAATGGATATCGGGGATGTCGTCAAAGTTAAAAGTGACGTAACAAGGATTAATAATGTAAATCTTACTGATATGAAAAAACCTTGAATCAAACCGCCTTCATAGATTTCAAACCAACCGTATTCAAAAAGCAATTCCCCTTCTTTCGTAAAAAATATATGGAGAAGGAATGTAAATACAATCAAGAAAAAGATTGGTTTTAACCCATTATAAAGATAACGGAGCGGTATTTTGGAAAGAATGATCAAAAGGATGGTGAATACAGCAAGCAAACCGTAAGAAACGACATTATTCGCCAAAAAGACGACACAAACAAACAGGAACACAAGGAGCAATTTAGCCCTTGGATCCATCTTGTGCATCAGTGAATTTGCAGGGACATAACGCCCGATAATCATTTTATCCAGCATCAGCGGTTCCCCCGTTTCATGGCTTTATCTATTTCTATCGCTAAATCACCGATATTAAGACATGGATGATCAAATCGAACACCAAGTTCCTTCTGGAGCTTTAGCTGAAAACGGACCGTATCAGGAACATCCAGGCCAAGCTCCATTAATTGTTCCGGCTCCGAGAAAATTTCCTGGGGGGTCCCCTTTTTGAAAACCGTACCCTTATGCATGATAATGATGTCATCCGCATACTTGGCTGCATCCTCCATGCTATGAGTCACCAGAATCGTTGAAATGCCTCTTGCTTTATGCAGATCATAAAACATATCCATGATTTCTTTACGTCCTCGCGGATCCAGACCCGCTGTAGGCTCATCAAGCACCAATACTTCCGGCTCCATGGCAAGTACCCCAGCGATGGCCACCCGTCGCATTTGTCCGCCGGATAAGTCGAATGGAGATTTTTCAAGAACTTCCTCATTCAAACCGACTTGCGCGATGGCTTTCCTGGCCAGTTTCTTAGCATCGATTTCAGAAACGCCAAAGTTCATCGGACCGAAACATATATCCTTTTCAACCGTTTCATCAAATAACTGATGTTCCGGAAACTGAAAAACAATTCCGACCTTTTGTCTTATTGGCCGCAAAACCTTTTCTTTTCTTCCGGCTTCAATCGTCCGATCCCCAATGAAAACCCGACCCTTCGTCGGTTTTAAAAGAGCATTCAAATGCTGCAGTAGCGTGGATTTCCCGGACCCTGTATGCCCGATGATTGCGGTATAGGTTCCCGGCTCCATTGAAATATTGACATCATGAAGGGCTAGATGTTCAAAAGGAGTATTCACCTGATAGCGGTATTCTACATCATCGAGTGTAATTCGCATAAATCCTTCACCAACTCTTCCTCTGTCAAATGCCCATCAACTACACGAACACCATTTTTTTGTAACTCCTTGGTTAGTTTCACTGAAAAGGGAATATCCAGACCAAGAGCTATCAATTCTTCCTCTAATTCAAAAATATCCTGAGGCGATCCTTCACGATATAACCGACCTTGGTTCATGACTATCATTCGGTCAGCTTTCGCAGCTTCCTCAAGATCATGGGTGATTGATATGACAGTAATATCGTTTTCCTGCATTAATTCCCTAACTGTTTCAAGCACTTCTTCACGGCCTCTTGGGTCAAGCATGGAGGTTGCTTCATCTAAGATGATTATGTCTGGCTGCAGGGCTATTACACCTGCTATGGCCACTCTTTGCTTTTGACCGCCGGATAGATGGTGCGGCTCTTGATTAAGAAAGGCATTCATTTTAACCTTATTTAACGCACCATGAACACGATCCACCATAACCTGCTGAGAAACACCGGCGTTTTCTAAACCAAAAGCCACATCATCCTGAACTGTAGTGCCTACAAATTGATTATCTGGGTTTTGAAAAACCATGCCAATTTTCTGGCGTACATCCCAAACGGATTCTTCTGTCAAAAGTTGATCATTAATCGTAATGGTACCTGAGTTAGCGAACTGAAGACCATTCAGTAACTTCGCTAATGTCGACTTGCCAGAGCCATTATGTCCGACAATCGCAAGCCACTCCCCCTGATGAATATCAAAAGAAACATCATCCAAGGCGTTTCGAGACTGACCCTCATATTTAAAAACAATATTATTTAAAGAAACCAGCTTCTTCACCATGTGGCCCTCCTCATTCTCGACTGCACTCGTCTAAACTAAACTCTGCTCACTCAAAATAAATATAGTGATTTTCCTTCTGAAAATATAAAAAAACGCTGCACCCCTTCCACCGAAAGAATTTTCGGTAAATTAAGAGCAGCTAACAGCGGGCCTGTTACGAAAAACAGGTTATCTTATAATCGCTTATCAAAAGCGGGAAGGGATGCTTGAGCTAGACGTGAAGGCTCCCTGCATGATACAGGTTCCGCCAGCCATCGTAACACTCAATGCGAATTTCTAAAGTACAGAATTTCTATTTAAAAAAAAGAAAAAGGGCATAGAACAAGTGAGTATATTCATTTGTCCCGCCCTTTTTCATCGTTGTTATTAAACTAATTCAATAACCACGACTGGTGCACCGTCACCGCGGCGTGGACCAACTTTCATGATACGAGTGTATCCACCTTGACGTTCTTCATAACGTGGAGCCACGTCACTGAATAGTTTTTGAAGGGCATCTGTGCCATTCTCAGCGTCAGCGATTTCGTTACGGATGAAAGATGCAGCTTGACGGCGTGCATGCAAGTCACCACGTTTACCAAGAGTGATCATTTTATCTACTACAGAACGTAATTCCTTTGCACGTGCTTCAGTAGTTTCAATGCGCTCATGGATAATAAGATCCGTAGCTAAATCACGAAGTAATGCTTTACGTTGTGCGCTAGTGCGTCCTAACTTTCTGTAACCCATTAGAGATTCCCTCCTTTGTTGAAGTTCTATATTGTGTGTCTATAACAAGGCTCACAACATAATGGATTGATTCCGCCATGTTATCAGTCGTCTTTACGAAGACCTAAGCCTAATTCTTCTAGTTTCGCTTTCACTTCTTCAAGTGATTTACGTCCTAGATTACGTACTTTCATCATATCTTCTTCCGTTTTATGAGCTAGCTCTTGAACGGTATTGATTCCAGCACGTTTCAAGCAGTTGTAAGAACGAACAGAAAGGTCTAATTCTTCGATCGTCATCTCAAGAACTTTTTCTTTTTGATCTTCTTCTTTTTCAACCATGATTTCAGCATTTTGAGCTTCATCGGTTAAACCAACAAAGATATTTAAATGCTCTGTTAAAATCTTAGCTCCAAGTGCTACCGCTTCTTGCGGACCAGTACTGCCATCAGTCCAAACATCGAACGTTAACTTGTCAAAGTTAGACAACTGTCCAACACGTGTATTTTCAACTTGGAAAGATACGCGTGAAACTGGAGTGTAAAGAGCATCGATTGGAATTACACCAATTGGCTGGTCTTCTCTCTTGTTTTGAACAGCAGGAGTGTAGCCGCGGCCGCGACGTGCAGATAAACGCATACGCATATGACCGTTTTTACCAATTGTAGCAATATATAAATCCGGATTAAGAATTTCTACATCACTATCATGAGTGATATCAGCAGCCGTGATGACTCCGTCACCTTGAACGTCAATTTCCAGCGTCTTCTCTTCATCAGAGTAAATCTTAAGAGCTAGTTTTTTCACATTAAGAATGATAGATGTTACATCTTCCACGACGCCTTCAATTGTTGAGAACTCATGTAGCACTCCATCAATTTGTATAGCTGTGACAGCAGCACCTGGGAGTGAGGATAAAAGGATACGACGTAAGGAGTTACCCAATGTAGTACCATACCCACGCTCTAGTGGCTCTACGACGAATTTACCGTATTTGGTATCGTCGTTGATTTCAACCGTTTCGATTTTTGGTTTTTCTATTTCGATCATCAATAAACCCTCCTTCAAAACGTCAAAACCCCGGCAAGTAAACGAATTCACTTAAACCGAAATTCCCCATGTATACGTTCCCGCTGTGCGCAACAACTGAAAATTAATCCTCTGTAAGAACGCAAACTCAGTATTATATCCCATTATTGACAGGAATACAAAATCTATACAGAAAAATTAAACACGGCGACGTTTTGGTGGACGGCATCCGTTATGTGGAACTGGAGTTACATCTTTAATTGCAGTTACTTCTAGGCCAGCAGCTTGAAGTGCACGAATAGCAGCCTCACGTCCAGCACCAGGTCCTTTAACTGTAACTTCAAGAGTTTTCATACCATGTTCAATTGATGTTTTAGCAGCTGTTTCAGCAGCCATTTGTGCAGCGAACGGAGTGGATTTACGAGATCCACGGAATCCTAGAGCTCCAGCACTTGACCAAGAAATAGCATTACCATGAGAGTCAGTGATCGTAACGATAGTGTTATTGAATGTTGAACGAATATGTGCAATACCAGTTTCTATATTCTTTTTCACACGACGTTTACGTGTATTAGTTTTACGTGCCATGAAAAGTAACCTCCTTTACTAATTATTTTTTCTTGTTAGCTACAGTACGACGAGGTCCTTTACGCGTACGAGCATTGTTTTTTGTATTTTGACCGCGAACAGGAAGACCACGACGGTGACGTAAACCACGGTAAGAACCGATTTCCATTAAACGTTTGATGTTTAGGGAGATTTCACGACGAAGGTCGCCTTCTACTTTAAGCTTGTCAATGATATCACGAATTTTGTTCAATTCGTCTTCCGTTAAGTCACGAACGCGAGTTTCTTCAGAAACGCCTGCTTCTGCAAGAATCTTGATCGCTGTTTGTTTTCCAATACCATATATATATGTTAATGAGATAACAATACGTTTGTCACGGGGAATATCTACTCCAGCAATACGTGCCATGCTTGAGTGCACCTCCTTCTATTTAGCCTTGTTTTTGTTTATGTTTAGGGTTTTCGCAAATAACCATAACTTTACCTTTTCTGCGGATAACTTTACACTTTTCGCAGATTGGTTTGACTGATGGTCTGACTTTCATTGCTATCTAACCTCCTTATACAGATCGGAGCGAAACCGGATTATTTGAACCGGTATGTGATTCTGCCGCGAGTTAGATCATACGGGGAAAGCTCAACCGTAACTTTATCTCCAGGCAAAATGCGAATAAAGTGCATACGAATTTTACCGGATACATGAGCTAAAACAGTATGACCATTTTCTAATTCTACCTTAAACATTGCATTTGGCAAAGTCTCTTGTACTGTGCCTTCTACTTCAATTACATCATCTTTCGCCATTAAAGTGATTCTCCCTTCTCTATGCGTGAACCTATTAAAGGTACACATCTTTCCGTCAACATTACTACAGTCCAATCATCCTCATAAGTCTTACAATTCTGCATCAAGTATTCACCATTTTGTAGAACCAGGCTTAAACTGAGGACCTTTATCAGTTGGACCGAAATGAGGAATTTATGGGCCCTCATGTAAGTCTTGACCGATTCCGTGACCGACATACTCTCGAAATAGAGAAGCAATTAGTCTCGACATAGGTTTGAATAGCATGGGAGATGTTTGAAAGGCGCACGCCTGACATAGCTTCTTTCAACCCTCTATATCACGACTCTTTAGGAATCCCAATAGAGTCACTGCATTTCTTCATCAATTTTGCCGACCGGATATGTCCATGAAGATCACTTAAAAAGTAATCGCCCAATTCAGGGAATACCAAGTACAAGAACCTGATTAATAAATGTGCGAATGCTCTCGCGAAATCCATTATACCCTTTGTATTATAGGAATGCACCAAGTTTAACTAGTAAGTTATAAAAATGGTATGAATTTCATAAATCAATACGAATGATTAATTTTGTAAAGCACCAAGCAACACATCGATATCTTCAAATACCTTATTAATATCTTGCTGTCCGTTAATGTTGACCAAGTATCCTTTATCTCCGTAGAAATCAAGAAGTGGCTTGGTTTGTTTCAAATTCACATCTAAGCGATTTTGAACCGTTTCTGCATTGTCGTCGGCACGTTGATATAATTCTCCGCCGCAACGGTCGCATACATCATCTTTAGCAGGAGGATTGAAAACAAGATGGTATGTCGCACCACATGATTTGCAAATACGACGTCCTGTCAATCTTTCCATTAAGATGCTTTTATCAACATCGATATTAATGACAAAATTCATTTTGCGATCTAAATCAGTAAGAATCCCTTCAAGTGCTTCCGCCTGTGCCACAGTACGTGGAAATCCATCAAGCAAAAATCCTTTTAGGCAGTCTTCCTTGCTTAACCGTTCACGTACGATGCCAATGGTAACTTCATCAGGTACCAATTCGCCTTTGTCCATGAATGATTTTGCCTTTAGACCTAATTCTGTTCCATCTTTGATAGCTGTTCGGAACATATCTCCAGTAGAGATATGAGGGATATTATATTTTTCTACGATTTGTTCGGCTTGAGTGCCTTTACCAGCACCAGGCAGACCCATTAACACTAGATTCAATTTTCTTCCCCCTCAAACTCTATAATGGGTAAAGGGAACAAGCCGTTCCCAAAACTCATTACTTTATAAAGCCTTTATAGTGTCTCTTCACAAGTTGTGATTCCAGCTGCTTCATCGTATCAAGGGCAACCCCCACTACGATCAGCAAACTGGTTCCACCAATCTGTGCAGATTGAGGCAGATCAGCAAGCTTAATGAAAAATACCGGTAAAACGGCAATGATGGCTAAAAATATAGAGCCTACAAACGTCAGACGGTATAAAACACGTGTTAAATATTCTTGTGTACTCTTACCTGGACGAATCCCCGGCACATAGCCGCCTTGCTTTTTCAAATTCTCAGCCATTTGTTCAGGGTTAACCTGAATGAATGCATAAAAATACGCAAAAGCAATGATAAGAGCAACATATATGATCATACCAATTGGCTTGGTGTAATCAAGATTTGTTGATATCCAACTAGTCACGCTGTTCTTTCCAAAGAAAGAAGCGATTGTAGTGGGAGTAATGATAAATGCCATTGCAAAGATTACCGGAATAACCCCCGCAGCATTTACTTTCAATGGTAAATGAGTAGACTGGCCACCCATTTGTGTACGACCTACCGCAGCACGTTTCGCATACTGAATAGGAATTTTACGTAATGCCTGCTGAATGAAGATAACAGCAACCACGATTGCTAATACTGCTAAAACAATGAGGATAATCGTTATGATTCGTAAGAATAATTGATCACCGGCATTTTCAAATTGTTGGGCGTAAATCTGATTTGCCGTAGTTGGCAAACTAGCTACGATACCAGCAAAGATAATGATGGAGATCCCATTACCCACACCCTTAGCAGTGATCAGCTCCCCTAACCACAAAAGAAAAGCTGTTCCTGCCGTTAAGACAGTCGCAATAAGCAAGTATGTTGCAATTCCAGGATTTTCAATCAACTGTCCACCTGACATATTATTGAACCCATAAGACATACCAACTGCTTGGATAAATCCTAGGATAATAGTGAAGTAACGAGTGAATTGAGCTAATTTACGGCGCCCTGCTTCCCCTTGTTTAGACCATTCAGTGAACTTAGGAACAACATCCATCTGTAACAGCTGAACGATGATGGATGCCGTGATGTATGGCATGATACCCATCGCTAATATAGAGAAGTTTTGCAGTGCTCCGCCGCCAAAGGTATTTAAAAGACCGATGACGCTCAGCTGGTCCTGTTCAGCGAGAAAATCGGCATTCACATGCGGTACAGGTATAAATGTACCGATGCGATAGACGATTAACATTAGAAGGGTAAAAATAATCTTATTCCTTATTTCACCCACGCGCATAAAATTGGAGATCGTGCGAAACATTAGATCACCTCTGTATTACCGCCAGCAGCTTCGATAGCTTCTTTAGCAGTAGACGAGAATTTGTGAGCTTTAACAGTAAGCTTTTTCTCAATGCTTCCTTTGGCAAGAATTTTGATTCCTGCTTTTTCTTTACTTACAACCCCAGTCTCAAGTAAAAGAGCTGGTGTTACTTCAGTACCGTCTTCGAAAAGATTTAACGTATCAAGATTCACGATAGCATAGTCTTTACGGTTGATGTTGGTAAATCCACGTTTAGGTAAACGTCTGAATAGAGGAGTTTGACCCCCTTCAAATCCAAGACGCACACCGCCGCCGGAGCGAGCGTTTTGTCCTTTGTGTCCTTTACCTGCTGTTTTACCGTTACCAGATCCAATACCGCGACCTTTACGTTTACGTTCTTTACGAGAACCTTCTGCAGCTTTTAACTCATGAAGTTTCATGTTGGCACCTCCTTGTTAAGTTAAAAATTATTTTATTGTTCTTTTACAGTAACAAGATGAGCAACTTTGGTAATCATACCGCGAATCGCAGGGTTATCTTCTTGAACAACCGTTTGATGCATTTTGCGTAAACCCAAAGTGTTAACTGTAACACGTTGATCTTCAGGACGACCAATCAAGCTGCGAGTGAGGGTGATTTCTAATTTATTAGCCATAATTCGATTTCCCTCCTTATCCTAACAGTTCTTGTACTGATTTTCCACGTAACTTAGCTACGTCTTCAGCACGTTTCAATTGCTTCAATCCTTCAATTGTTGCGCGAACCATATTAATAGGTGTATTAGTACCTAGTGATTTAGACAAGATATCGCTAACTCCGCCTAATTCAAGTACCGCACGAACAGGACCACCAGCAATTACTCCTGTACCTTCAGAAGCTGGTTTCAATAGAATGTGACCTGCGCCATAGCGACCGTTCACAAGGTGAGGAATAGTAGTACCAACCATCGGTACAGTAATTAGATTTTTCTTAGCATCCTCAATAGCTTTACGGATAGCATCCGGAACTTCTTGAGCTTTACCAGTACCAAATCCAACATGACCATTTTTATCACCAACAACAACTAGTGCAGTGAAACGGAAACGACGTCCGCCTTTAACAACTTTAGCTACACGATTAACTGTAACTACGCGTTCTTCAAGTTCTAATTTATTAGGATCAATGCTACGCATCTGTTATGTCCCTCCTTATCCATTAAAATTCTAAGCCGTTTTCACGAGCAGCGTCAGCCAATGCTTTTACACGACCATGGAAGAGGTAACCACCGCGGTCAAACACCACAGCTTTGAAACCTTTTTCAACAGCACGTTTCGCAATAAGTTCGCCAACTTTTTGAGCTGCTTCAGCATTGCTACCTGCTTCGATATTGATCTCTTTATCAAGAGTTGAAGCACTTGCCAATGTTACGCCTTTTGCATCGTCAATTAATTGTGCGTAAATGTGTTTGTTTGAACGAAACACATTTAAACGAGGACGAGCTTCTGTTCCAGAAAGCTTAGCACGTACACGCGCATGTCTTTTCTGACGAGTAGCATTTTTATCAAGCTTCGTAATCATTTACGTCACTCCTTTCGTTTACTTATGCGGCATTACTTACCAGTTTTACCTTCTTTACGACGAACGAATTCGCCTTCGTAACGGATACCTTTACCTTTATACGGCTCAGGCGGGCGAACATCACGGATATTAGCTGCTAGAGCTCCTACACGTTCTTTGCTTGCACCTTTGATGATTACTTTTGTATTAGAAGGAACTTCGACTTCAACGCCAGCTTCTGGCTCTATTTCTACAGGGTGGGAATATCCTACGTTAAGGACAAGCTTGTTACCTTGCTTTTGCGCACGGTACCCAACCCCAATAAGTTCAAGTGATTTTACGAAACCTGTTGATACACCTTCAACCATGTTAGAGATAAGTGCGCGAGTAGTACCGTGTAAAGAACGGTGAGCCTTCTCGTCAGATGGACGTGTAACAGTTAACACGTTCTCTTCAACAACGATTGAAAGGTCAGGATTGAATGATCTAGTTAATTCACCTTTAGGTCCTTTAACAGTTACTTCACTTCCAGTAATAGTAACTGTCACGCCTGCAGGGATTTCAATAGGTTTTTTACCTATACGAGACATAATGTGCACCTCCATTCTTGTGAAAATGTATTACCAAACGTATGCTAAAACTTCTCCGCCAACTTGTTTAGAGCGAGCTTCCTTGTCTGTTAAAACTCCGTGAGAAGTAGAAACAATTGCGATACCTAAACCGTTAAGAACGCGTGGTACCTCTCCAGTTTTTGCATATACACGCAAACCAGGTTTGCTGATACGTTTTAGACCAGTGATAACACGTTCGTTGTTTGCACCGTATTTTAAGAAGATACGGATGATACCTTGTTTGTTGTCTTCGATTAATTCAAAGTCACGTACGAAGCCTTCACTTTTTAAGATCTCAGCAATTTCCTTTTTGATCTTTGAAGCAGGAACTTCCAGTTTTTCGTGACGAACCATATTCGCATTACGGATGCGAGTAAGCATATCTGCAATAGGATCTGTCATGACCATTATATTTTACCTCCTTCCCAAACTCGGGTTTTACCAGCTAGCTTTTTTAACGCCAGGAATTTGTCCTTTATATGCAAGTTCGCGGAAACAAATACGACAAAGTTTAAATTTACGTAATACTGAATGTGGACGTCCGCAACGTTCGCAACGTGTATATTCTTGTACTTTAAACTTCTGTTCGCGTTTTTGCTTTACGATCATAGACTTTTTAGCCACGATTTCGCCTCCCTTTATTTAGAGATTACTTTTGGAACGGCATTCCAACTTGAGTAAGTAGTTCACGAGCTTCTTCGTCAGTGTTGGCAGTCGTTACGATAACGATGTCCATACCACGAACTTTGCTCACTTTATCGTAATCAATCTCAGGGAAGATAAGTTGTTCTTTAACGCCTAATGTATAGTTCCCACGTCCGTCAAAGGATTTCTTTGAAACGCCGCGGAAATCACGTACACGCGGTAAAGATACAGATACTAGCTTATCAAGGAATTGATACATACGCTCTCCACGTAATGTAACTTTCGCTCCGATAGGCATACCTTCACGCAAACGGAAGCCTGCGATTGATTTTTTTGCTTTTGTTATAACTGGTTTTTGACCAGTGATCAATGTAAGTTCTTCAACAGCTGTATCTAAAGCTTTCGAGTTAGAAACTGCGTCACCCACACCCATGTTAATAACGATTTTCTCAATGTTTGGTACTTGCATTACTGATTGATAGTTGAATTTACCCATCAATGACGGTGTAATTTCACTTTTGAATTTTTCTTTAAGGCGGCTCATTGCTTAGTGTACCTCCCTTCATTTATGACTTATTTATCTAAAGATTCACCTGAAATTTTAGCTACGCGTACTTTTTTACCATTTTCGATCTTATATCCAACACGAGTCGGTTTACCTGATTTAGGATCAAGTGGCATTACATTGGATACGTGAATAGCAGCTTCTTTGCTGATAATTCCACCTTGTGGATTAAGTTGAGATGGCTTGGAATGCTTTTTCACGATGTTGATTCCTTCAACAAGCACACGATTTTGTTTCGGAAATGCTGAAAGAATTGTTCCTTGTTTGCCTTTGTCCTTACCAGAGATGACTACGACTTTGTCACCTTTTTTAACATGCATTAGCTTGGCACCTCCTTGAAAGGCTTTATACAAATTTTACATATTATAGAACTTCTGGAGCAAGAGAAACGATTTTCATGAAACTATTGTCACGTAATTCACGAGCAACAGGTCCAAAAATACGTGTTCCACGTGGGCTCTTATCGTCACGGATAATTACACATGCGTTTTCATCGAAACGAATGTAAGAACCGTCAGGACGACGCATACCACGTTTTGTACGGACAACAACAGCCTTAACGACTTCACCTTTTTTAACAACGCCTCCTGGTGTTGCCTGTTTGACTGTACAAACGATGATATCACCGATGTTTGCAGTTTTACGGCCAGAACCACCTAGGACTTTAATTGTTAGCACTTCACGAGCACCAGAATTGTCAGCGACTTTTAAACGAGATTCTTGTTGAATCATGTACGGTACCTCCCTTCGGAATTAGCTTAATCCGAACTATATTAAATGATTACTGCTTTTTCTACTACTTCTACAAGACGGAAGCGTTTTGTAGCTGAAAGTGGACGAGTTTCCATGATACGTACTACGTCGCCTGCTTTAGCTTCGTTTAGCTCGTCATGAGCTTTAAACTTTTTAGAGTATTTCACGCGTTTACCGTATAAAGAATGCTTTTTATAGGTTTCTACAACAACTGTAACTGTTTTATCCATTTTGTCGGATACTACGCGTCCAGTGTAGATTTTGCGTTGGTTGCGTTCGCTCATTCTGCAAACCTCCATTCATTATCGATTAGTGACACCGATCTCTCTTTGACGAACAACTGTTTTCATACGAGCAATCGATTTGCGAACTTCACGGATGCGAGCTGTATTTTCAAGTTGTCCAGTAGCTAACTGGAAACGAAGATTAAATAGTTCTTCTTTAAGAGATTTTAGTTTTTGTTCAATTTCAGCAGTGGTTAGATCTTTGATTTCATTAGCTTTCATTTGTTTCACCACCAATTTCCTCTCTTTTTACAAACTTGCATTTGATTGGAAGTTTGTGTGCTGCAAGGCGCAATGCTTCTCTTGCCACCTCTTCAGATACACCAGAGATTTCAAACATAACTTTGCCCGGTTTAACTACTGCTACCCAACCTTCAGGAGCACCTTTACCGGAACCCATCCGTACTTCAAGCGGCTTAGCTGTGTAAGGTTTGCTTGGGAAGATTTTGATCCAAACTTTCCCTCCACGTTTCATATAACGAGTCATCGCAATACGAGCTGCTTCGATTTGACGGTTCGTGATCCAGGAAGCTTCTTGAGCTTGAAGTCCAAATTCTCCGAAATGAACTTCAGTGCCGCCTTTAGCCATCCCTCTCATCTTACCGCGGTGTTCACGACGGTATTTTACGCGTTTTGGCAATAACATATTATTTTCCTCCTTCCTCAGATTTCTTCTTAGTAGGAAGAACTTCTCCACGGTAGATCCAAACTTTCACGCCTAGCTTACCGTAAGTAGTATCTGCTTCAGCATGAGCATAGTCTATGTCTGCACGAAGTGTGTGAAGTGGAACTGTTCCTTCGCTGTAATGTTCAGCACGAGCAATATCAGCACCGCCAAGACGACCAGAAACTTGAGTTTTGATTCCTTTTGCTCCAGAACGCATAGTACGTTGGATAGCTTGCTTTTGAGCGCGACGGAATGAAACACGGTTTTCTAATTGACGAGCGATGTTTTCTGCAACCAATTTTGCATCAAGATCTGCTCTTTTAATTTCGATGATATTGATATGAACTCTTTTGCCAGTCAACTGGTTCAAAGCTTTACGAAGTGCTTCGACTTCAGTACCGCCTTTACCGATAACCATTCCTGGTTTAGCAGTGTGGACAGATACATTGATACGGTTAGCTGCACGTTCGATTTCAACTTTTGAAACAGAAGCATCATTTAGACGTTTCGCGATATATTCACGAACTTTGATGTCTTCATGCAAAAGAACTGCGTAGTCTTTATCAGCGTACCATTTGGATTCCCAGTCACGGATTATCCCGATACGCATACCGATTGGATTTACCTTTTGACCCACAGATTACCCCTCCTTCTTTTCTGATACAACGATTGTAATATGACTAGTACGTTTGTTAATTGCACTCGCACGACCTTGAGCGCGAGGACGGAAACGTTTTAATGTTGGTCCTTCGTTAACGTATGCCTCTGAAACGACTAGGTTATTAATATCCATTTCGTAGTTATGTTCTGCATTTGCGATAGCAGATTTCAGAATTTTTTCTACGACTGGAGAAGCAGATTTTGGTGTTAAGCGAAGAATCGCTACTGCTTCACCTACTTGTTTTCCTCGAATTAAATCTGCGACTAAACGCACTTTACGAGGAGCAATACGAACTGTTTTAGCGACAGCTTTAGCTTGCATGAGATGCCCTCCTCTCATTAACGTCTTGTTTTCTTGTCATCACTTGCGTGACCTTTATAAGTGCGTGTAGGCGCGAATTCGCCTAGTTTGTGACCTACCATATCTTCTGTAACATAAACCGGCACATGCTTACGACCGTCATAAACGGCGATTGTGTGTCCGATGAATTGCGGGAAGATTGTTGAGCGACGAGACCAAGTTTTTACTACCTGTTTCTTGTCAGCTTCATTTAATTTTTCAACTTTTACCAATAAATGATCATCAACAAAAGGCCCTTTTTTTAAGCTACGACCCATGCGAGTACCTCCCTTCGTGACTGTTCTACGGTTCTATATATGAACCGTAGGTCAATCCCGTTATTTTTTACGACGACGTACGATAAATTTATCGGATTTGTTTTTCTTCTTACGAGTTTTGAATCCAAGAGTAGGTTTACCCCATGGAGACATTGGTGATTTACGTCCGATTGGCGCTTTACCTTCACCACCACCGTGTGGGTGATCATTCGGGTTCATTACAGATCCACGAACTGTTGGGCGTTTACCTAACCAACGGTTACGACCAGCTTTACCAATGTTGATTAGTTCATGTTGTTCATTACCAACTTGACCGATTGAAGCACGGCAAGTAGCAAGAATCATACGAACCTCACCTGAGTTTAAACGTACAAGTACATAACGACCTTCTTTACCAAGTACTTGAGCAGATGTACCTGCTGAACGGACTAATTGTCCACCTTTTCCTGGTTTAAGTTCGATGTTATGAATTACTGTACCAACTGGGATGTTAATAAGAGGAAGTGCGTTACCCACTTTGATGTCAGCTTCTGGACCTGACATAACTTCCAAACCTACTTCTAGGTTTTTCGGAGCTAGGATATAACGTTTTTCTCCATCAACGTAATTAATTAATGCAATGTTTGCAGAACGATTTGGATCGTACTCAATAGTAGCAACGCGTCCTGGTATACCATCTTTATTCCGTTTGAAATCGATGATACGGTATTGACGCTTGTGGCCGCCACCTTGATGACGAACTGTTAACTTACCTTGGTTATTACGGCCGCCTTTGCTGTGTAAAGGAGCAAGTAATGATTTTTCCGGTTTGTCTGTAGTGATCTCAGCAAAATCGGAAGTTGTCATATTACGTCGACCGTTAGAGGTAGGTTTATACTTCTTAATCGCCATTTGTATTTCCCTCCTTCTCTAATGAATTAAGCCTCGAATAGCTCGATTTCTTTGCTGTCAGCAGTTAATTTAACAATAGCTTTACGGCGCTTGTTAGTATAGCCTGCATGTTTGCCCATGCGTTTGAATTTACCTTTGTAGTTCATGATGTTTACTTTCTCAACTTTAACGCCGAAAATTTCTTGAACAGCATCTTTAACTTGAGTTTTATTAGCTCTAACATCAACTTCAAAAGTATATTTCTTTTCAGCCATTATGTCTGAAGAGCGTTCAGTGATTACGGGGCGCTTAATGATATCGCGTGCATCCATTATGCAAGCACCTCCTCTACTTTTTCGACAGCTGATTTAGTCAAGATCAATTTGTTGTGTGAAACAACATCAAGAACATTAAGACCATCAGCTTCAACTACAGTAACACCAGGGATGTTACGTGCAGAAAGAGCAACTTTCTCATCTAAACCGTCAGTAACTACTAACGTTTTAGTATCAACAGAAAGGTTTTTAAGTACAGCTACAAACTCTTTTGTTTTTGGAGCTTCGAAAGACAAGCTTTCAAGTACCAAAATGTTCTCTTCCAATGCCTTTGCAGACAATGCAGATTTAATAGCTAAACGACGTACCTTTTTAGGTAGCTTGTAAGCGTAAGATCTTGGAGTTGGTCCAAAAACAACGCCACCGCCACGCCATTGTGGAGAACGGATAGAACCTTGACGCGCACGTCCAGTTCCTTTTTGTTTCCAAGGTTTACGTCCACCGCCTGCTACTTCAGAACGGTTTTTAACTTTATGAGTTCCTTGACGTAAGGAAGCTCGTTGCATGATGATTGCTTCAAATAATACGTGATTATTAGGTTCGATACCAAAGATGGATTCATTTAGTTCGATGTCGCCAACTTGTGAACCTGTTTGGTTGAACAATGTAACTTTTGGCATTCTATTGCTCCTCCTTTCTCAGAAATTACTTTGCTTTAACAGCAGATTTAACTTTGATCAATGCTTTTCTAGCACCAGGTACATTACCTTTGATCAATAGTAGGTTACGTTCAACATCAACTTTAACGATAGCTAAGTTTTGAACAGTGATTTGCTCTCCACCCATACGTCCTGGTAAAAGTTTACCTTTGAATACGCGGTTTGGAGCTACAGGACCCATTGAACCTGGGCGACGGTGGTAACGAGAACCATGAGACATAGGTCCGCGGGATTGTCCATGACGCTTGATAGAGCCTTGGAATCCTTTACCTTTTGAAATTCCTGATACATCTACTAAATCGCCTTCAGCGAAAATACTTACATTGACTTCTTGACCGATCTCATATTCAGTAAGATCCGTTCCGCGGAATTCGCGAATGAAGCGCTTAGGAGTAGTATTTGCTTTTTCAACATGGCCCTTTTCAGGTTTGTTAGAAAGCTTTTCGCGTTTGTTTTCAAAACCAACTTGAACTGCTTCATAGCCATCAGTTTCAACAGTTTTCTTTTGAAGAACCACGTTATTAGCAGCTTCGATAACTGTTACCGGAATAAGTTCACCGTTTTCAGCAAAAACTTGAGTCATACCGATTTTTCTTCCTAAGATTCCTTTGGTCATAAGTCACACCTCCTAGAGTAATTGTTCATATTTATATGAATTATAATTTGATTTCAATGTCAACGCCTGATGGTAAATCTAAACGCATCAATGAATCAACTGTTTGTGGAGTTGGATTAACGATGTCGATTAGACGTTTATGCGTACGCATTTCGAATTGTTCACGAGAATCTTTGTATTTATGAACCGCACGTAGGATCGTATATACCGATCTTTCAGTAGGTAATGGAATTGGACCAGATACAGCCGCACCAGAACGTTTTGCAGTTTCAACAATTTTCTCAGCAGATTGATCAAGAATTCTGTGATCATATGCTTTTAAACGGATACGAATTTTTTGTTTTGCCATAATTTTCCCTCCTTTTCGCCTATTTTGAAATAGACCTTCTCAATGGAAATTTCCCACACACTCGCCATGGCAAAGCGGCCGGGTGTGTCAGCAACCTTCCATATCATCGCAGTCAAAGACCAACATTGTCTATTATACATAAAACACAATCAGAATGCAAGTTATACTTGAATTTTTCTTGTGCAGCACACTTTTATTATTATACATACTATCACAAGTATTTACAAGTACATTCTATATGGTCTTTCATATCCATTTTCTTCAATTCGAAAATCTCCATGATACCCATTAAATACACTTCATTTTTTACATGTATTATAGAAGAAAGATTCAATATTTCTTAGAAAAAGAAAAGAAGCAGATGGCGTCCCATCTGCTTCTCCCGGAAGGCGTCCCTTCCAATATTCTTTTATGAATCAATTACTCTTGGATTGTAGCAACTACGCCAGCGCCTACAGTACGTCCACCCTCACGGATAGAGAATTTAGTACCTTCTTCGATAGCGATTGGAGCGATAAGTTCTACAGTCATTTCGATGTTGTCTCCAGGCATAACCATTTCTACGCCTTCAGGAAGGTTACAAATACCAGTTACGTCAGTTGTACGGAAGTAGAACTGAGGACGGTAGTTTGTAAAGAATGGAGTGTGACGTCCACCTTCTTCTTTAGAAAGAACATAAACTTCAGCTTTGAACTTTGTGTGTGGAGTGATAGTGCTTGGTTTAGCAAGAACTTGTCCACGTTGGATATCTTCACGGGATACACCACGAAGAAGTGCACCGATGTTGTCACCAGCTTCAGCATAGTCAAGAAGTTTACGGAACATTTCAACACCAGTTACAGTTGTTGGTTTAGACTCTTCGTTGAAACCGATGATGTCAACAACGTCACCGACTTTAACTTGTCCACGCTCAACACGACCAGTAGCAACAGTTCCACGACCAGTGATTGAGAATACATCCTCAACTGGCATCATGAATGGTTTGTCAGTGTCACGAGTTGGTTCTGGGATGTACTCATCAACAGCTGTCATTAATTCATGGATTTTTTCTTCCCAAGCAGCTTCACCTTGAAGAGCTTTTAGTGCAGATCCTTTGATAACTGGAATGTCATCGCCAGGGAATTCGTATTCAGATAAAAGATCACGGATTTCCATTTCTACTAATTCAAGAAGTTCTTCGTCATCTACCATGTCGCATTTGTTCATGAATACTACTAGGTAAGGTACACCTACTTGACGAGAAAGAAGGATGTGCTCACGAGTTTGTGGCATTGGGCCATCAGCAGCAGATACTACTAAGATTCCGCCGTCCATTTGTGCAGCACCAGTGATCATGTTTTTAACATAGTCAGCATGTCCTGGGCAGTCAACGTGTGCATAGTGACGAGTAGCTGTTTCGTACTCAACGTGTGCAGTAGAGATTGTGATACCACGTTCTCTTTCTTCTGGAGCACCATCGATTTGGTCATAAGCGCGAGCTTCTGCTCCACCAGATTTAGCAAGTACAGTTGTGATTGCAGCAGTTAGAGTTGTTTTACCATGGTCAACGTGACCAATTGTTCCAACGTTAACGTGCGGTTTTGAACGATCAAATTTAGCTTTTCCCATTAGGAATTCCTCCTTAAAATTATAAATAAAAGATTAAGTATATAGGGGCTGTGAAAGAAGACTAATTCTTCCATCACAGCTTACATAAGATAGTTATACTTTAATAAGAGATGAAAATCAATTATTCACCTTTATTTTTTTTGATGATTTCTTCAGAAATGCTCTTAGGTACTTCTTCATAATGATCGAAGTGCATAGAGAATGTTCCGCGTCCTTGAGTGTTAGAACGTAAAGATGTAGCATATCCGAACATTTCAGATAGAGGAACCATCGCTTTAACCATTTGCGTGTTACCGCGAGCTTCCATACCTTCTACACGACCACGACGAGATGTGATATCTCCCATGATGTCGCCTAGGTAATCTTCTGGAATAACTACTTCCACTTTCATGATTGGTTCAAGGATGACAGGACTACATTTAGATGCTGCATTTTTAAGTGCCATTGACGCAGCAATTTTAAATGCCATTTCATTGGAGTCAACGTCATGGTAAGATCCGTCAAATAATTTTGCTTTGATGTCGACTAGCGGGTAACCAGCAAGTACACCACGGTCAAGTGAATCAACTAATCCAGCTTGTACAGCAGGGATGTATTCACGTGGTACTACACCACCGACGATAGCATTTTCAAATTCGAAACCTTTACCTTCTTCGTTTGGACCGAATTCGATCCATACGTGTCCGAATTGTCCACGACCACCAGATTGGCGAACGAATTTACCTTCGACTTTAGCTGAACCACGGAAAGTTTCACGGTATGCTACTTGAGGAGCACCAACGTTTGCTTCCACTTTGAATTCACGACGCATACGGTCAACAAGGATGTCCAAGTGAAGTTCACCCATACCAGCGATGATTGTTTGACCAGTTTCTTGGTCAGTATGCGCACGGAATGTTGGATCTTCATCTTGTAGCTTTTGTAAAGCTTGAGACATTTTGTCTTGGTCTGCTTTTGATTTCGGTTCAACTGAAAGTGAGATAACTGGCTCTGGGAATACCATGGATTCAAGAATTACTTGGTTCTTGTCATCACATAGAGTATCTCCAGTTGTAGTATCTTTCAATCCGACGGCAGCTGCGATATCCCCTGCGTATACAGTAGAGATTTCTTCACGGCTGTTAGCGTGCATTTGAAGGATACGTCCAATACGTTCACGTTTTCCTTTAGTTGAGTTGATTACATAAGATCCGGATTCTAAAGTACCAGAGTACACACGGAAGAATGTAAGTTTACCAACGTAAGGGTCAGTCATAACTTTGAACGCTAAAGCTGAGAACGGTTCAGAATCATCTGAATGACGTTCCACTTCTTCTTCTGAATCCGGTAATGTACCTTTGATAGCTGGTACATCCAATGGAGAAGGAAGGAAGTCGATAACGTTATCAAGCATTAATTGAACACCTTTGTTTTTGAAAGCTGATCCGCAAATAACTGGGAAGAACTCAACATTAACGGTTGCTGTACGAATAGCTGCTTTCAATTCAGCAATGCTGATTTCTTCGCCGCCAAGGTATTTTTCCATTAAGTCTTCATTTACTTCCGCTACTGCTTCAATTAGCTTTTCACGGTATTCTTCAGCTAATTCCCGGTGTTCTTCAGGAATTTCACCGACAGTGATGTCAGTTCCTAGGTCATTACCATAGAAATGAGTTTTCATTTCAATAAGGTCGATGATTGCAGAGAATTGATCCTCTGCTCCGATTGGTAACTGAACTGGGTGAGCGTTAGCTTGTAAACGGTCATGGATTGTTCCAACTGAATACAAGAAATCTGCACCGATTTTGTCCATTTTATTTACGAATACGACACGTGGTACACCGTAAGTCGTAGCTTGGCGCCAAACTGTTTCAGTTTGAGGCTCAACACCTGATTGGGCATCAAGTACAGCTACAGCTCCATCAAGTACGCGCAAAGAGCGTTCAACTTCAACTGTGAAGTCTACGTGTCCCGGTGTATCGATGATGTTTACACGGTGACCTTTCCACTGTGCAGTTGTTGCAGCGGAAGTGATCGTGATTCCGCGTTCTTGTTCCTGTTCCATCCAGTCCATTTGAGATGCACCTTCGTGCGTTTCACCAATTTTGTGGATTTTACCAGTGTAATATAGAACACGTTCTGTTGTTGTCGTTTTACCGGCATCGATGTGAGCCATGATACCGATATTACGAGTGTTTGCTAAGGAGAACTCTCTTGCCATTTGTCTTTCTCCTTCCTTCTATAAGGATTTTATAGTGATTAATCTTACCAACGATAATGTGCGAAAGCTTTGTTGGCTTCAGCCATTTTGTGTGTATCTTCACGTTTCTTAACTGCTGCTCCAGTGTTGTTGGCAGCATCCATGATTTCATAAGCTAAACGCTCTTCCATCGTTTTTTCTCCACGAAGGCGAGAGTAGTTTACTAACCAACGAAGTCCTAGAGTCGATTTGCGGTCTGGACGCACCTCAACTGGTACTTGGTAGTTAGCTCCACCCACACGGCGTGCTTTTACTTCTAGTACAGGCATGATGTTTTTAAGTGCTTGATCGAAAACTTCGATCGGCTCATTGCCAGTACGTTCTTTGATTAAATCAAATGCAGAGTAAAGAATTTTTTGTGATTTACCTCTTTGTCCATCAACCATTAATTTGTTGATTAAGCGAGTCACAAGTTTTGAATTATATATTGGATCTGGTAATACGTCTCTTTTCGTTACAGGTCCTTTACGAGGCATTGTATTTCCTCCTTTCAAGAAAGTTCAATTTTTGTTTAAGATTATTTTTTTGCTGCTTTCGGACGCTTAGTACCGTATTTAGAACGGCCTTGCATACGATTGTTAACTCCAGCTGTATCAAGAGCACCACGTACGATATGGTAACGTACCCCTGGTAAATCTTTTACACGACCGCCACGGATAAGAACCACGCTGTGTTCTTGTAGGTTGTGACCGATACCTGGGATATAAGCTGTTACCTCGATACCGTTTGTTAAACGTACACGCGCATATTTACGTAACGCGGAGTTTGGTTTTTTCGGTGTCATAGTACCCACACGAGTGCAAACACCACGTTTTTGCGGAGATGATACGTTAGTTTGTGCTTTTTTAAAGCTGTTGTAGCCTTTGTTAAGTGCTGGAGATTTTGAATTAACCTCTTTAGACTCGCGTCCTTTACGCACTAATTGATTAATAGTAGGCATTACATTTTTCCTCCCTTCACGTTTTCATTTCTAGTACCACACATCCAGGTGGTTCATAAATGGGTAAAAACAAAGTCTTTGCAAATATAATTGCAAAAACATCTTTACTTTTTGATGGCAACAGTTGCTGCTCCGACATCAATACCACATGCTTTGCCAAGCATTCTCATCGAATCAACATATGTGATAGGAACATCCAATTCTTTGGCAGTCTCAACGACACGCCCAGTCAAGTATATATCTGCATCATCAGCGATGATAACTTCTTGAATTAAATTGTTTTTAAGAGCTCTAACTGCTTGCTTCGTCCCTATAATCACTGACTTTGCCTGTATTACTTTTTCATAAGACATGGTCCATATCCTCCAAAGTTACAGGGTAACATAGGAGCACCTTTGCTATAGTATCATTATAAGTCGGATACTGTCAACTTCTTTCAAAAAAATAATTCTAGCAAAAGGTTTTCCTTACATAATTCTATCAAGATTATCAATGTGTCTAAACGGAATATATCAAATCCCCATACGGCTTTTCAGTCGGCCATGAGTAATAAGAGAGACCAGCTCAATAAATTCTGATCCTTCAGCTCCAATAGGAAACAGGAGTGCGGTTTTCAGTAAATGAATGAGCTGGTCCTTTTTCCTTTAATCCACTGTTACTGTATCGGCACTTTCGTCACCAACGACGACAGGGTTTGCTTTTCTGTATCTAAGCATTCCCGTTCCCGCAGGGACAAGTTTACCGATGATGACATTTTCTTTAAGACCAAGTAATTCATCACGTTTTCCTTTTATTGCTGCATCAGTCAAGACTCTAGTCGTTTCTTGGAATGACGCTGCGGACAAGAAGGAATCCGTTTCTAGAGATGCTTTTGTGATACCTAGCAATACAGGGCGGCCTGTAGCTGGTAATTTATTGGTCAGCAATGCATCTGTGTTTGCAGTAGTGAACTGGTTAACATCCAATAATGTTCCTGGAAGCACTTCAGTTTCACCTGCATCAAGCACACGGACTTTACGCATCATTTGTCTAACCATTACCTCGATATGTTTATCACCGATTTCAACACCTTGCATCCGGTATACTTTTTGAACTTCATGTAGCAGGTATTCCTGAACAGTAAGCACGTCTGTAACCTTAAGCAATTCTTTCGGATCGATGGAACCCTCTGTCAACTCTTCACCACGACGGACAGGTGTATCAACAGTTACTCTTAAACGAGCTGTGTACGGTGCAGTATACGTGCGTGATTCAACAGCACCCTGAACGACGATTTCCTGTTGTTTATCCCGAATTTCATTGATCGAAACAATCGTTCCTTCGATTTCGGAAATGACAGCTTGACCTTTAGGATTTCTCGCTTCAAATATTTCTTGGATACGAGGAAGACCTTGAGTGATATCGTCCCCGGCAACCCCACCTGTATGGAATGTACGCATCGTTAACTGTGTACCAGGTTCTCCGATGGATTGAGCGGCAATGATACCGACTGCTTCGCCCACTTCAACTTCTTGACCTGTAGCCAAGTTGCGTCCATAACATTTTTTACATACACCATGGCTGGTGTTACATGTAAAGGCAGAACGGATCCATGCCGTTTCAATTCCAAGTGATTCAATATAATTAGCAAGATCTTCAGTAATAAGATCGTTTTCAGCCACGATTACTTCATTTGTTTCCGGATGTCTGATCGCTTTTCTTGCATAACGGCCAACTAGGCGCTCTTCAAGATGCTCGATTATTTCAGTACCCTCTCTCAAGGCTGAAATTTTCAAGCCGCGGTCCGTTCCACAATCGTCATCACGGATGATGACATCTTGGGCAACGTCAACAAGTCGACGGGTAAGGTAACCGGAATCGGCCGTTTTAAGGGCTGTATCGGCAAGACCTTTACGCGCACCATGTGTAGAGATGAAGTACTCCAACACTGTTAAACCTTCACGGAAACTTGATTTGATCGGTAATTCAATGATACGTCCAGCCGGGTTGGCCATCAAACCACGCATACCAGCAAGCTGCGTAAAGTTGGAAGCATTACCACGGGCACCGGAGTCACTCATCATGAAGATCGGGTTGCGTCGGTCCAGTGAGTCCATAAGTTTGGACTGGATGGTATCCTTGGCAGCACTCCAGATGGAAATGACGCGATCATAACGCTCATCCTCTGTAATTAGACCACGTCTGAACTGTTTCAAGACGTTATCCACTTTGGTTTGAGCCTCAGTAATGATTTCTTGTTTTTCTTTTAGAACGACAATATCAGCCACACCAACGGTAATACCGGCTTTTGTCGAATATTTGAATCCAAGATCTTTCATCCGGTCAAGCATTTTGGATGTTTCGGTAATTTTAAAGCGTTTAAAGACTTCCGCGATGATATTTCCAAGAATTTTTTTCTTGAAAGGATCGATAGCAGGTTGAGCCTTAATCAATTCAGGGATATTAGCGCCTTTTTCCACAAAGTATTTCTCTGGAGTTTTGGTTTCCAAATTATATCGTGTCGGTTCGTTAATATACGGGAATGATTTTGGTAAAATTTCATTGAAGATCAATTTACCAACAGTGGTAATAAGCAGTTGGCGGTTTTGTTCTTCAGTGAATGTTTCATTATTCAGTGATGATGCATGTACGGCACAACGGGAATGTAAGTGTACATATCCGTTTTGATATGCAAGCAATGCTTCACTTGTATCTTTAAAGATCATACCTTCGCCGATAGCGCCTTCTCTTTCCAATGTTAAGTAATAGTTACCTAATACCATATCTTGAGAAGGTGTAACGACAGGTTTACCATCTTTAGGGTTCAAAATGTTCTGTGCTGCAAGCATAAGCATGCGTGCTTCGGCTTGGGCTTCAGAAGATAGAGGAACGTGGACCGCCATTTGGTCACCGTCAAAGTCAGCGTTGTAAGCTGTACATACGAGCGGATGCAAACGAATTGCGCGACCTTCAACCAAAGTTGGTTCAAACGCTTGGATACCAAGTCTATGAAGAGTCGGTGCACGGTTCAATAGTACTGGGTGTTCTCTAATAACTTCTTCAAGCACATCCCATATTTCAGGAGATAAACGTTCAATTTTGCGCTTAGCGGATTTGATGTTATGCGCTAGGCCTCTTTGAACAAGCTCCTTCATAACGAATGGTTTGAATAATTCAATCGCCATTTCTTTAGGAAGACCGCATTGGTACATCTTTAAGTTTGGTCCTACTACGATAACGGAACGGCCAGAGTAATCAACACGTTTACCAAGAAGGTTTTGACGGAAACGACCTTGTTTACCTTTTAACATGTGAGATAAAGATTTTAACGGACGGTTACCAGGTCCAGTTACCGGACGGCCGCGACGGCCATTATCGATAAGAGCATCGACAGCTTCTTGCAGCATACGCTTCTCATTTTGAACGATAATGCTTGGTGCCCCAAGATCCAGTAATCGTTTCAAACGATTATTACGGTTGATAACACGGCGATATAAATCATTTAGATCAGATGTGGCAAAACGTCCCCCATCAAGTTGAACCATAGGACGAAGTTCCGGCGGAATGACCGGAAGCACGTCAAGGATCATCCATGAAGGCTCATTTCCGGAGTTACGGAATGCCTCAAGCACTTCCAAGCGTTTGATTGCACGGGTTCTGCGTTGTCCTTGAGCTGTTTTAAGCTCCTCTTTCAACGACTCTACTTCCTTTTCCGTATCAATATCTTGTAAAAGTTTTTTAATAGCTTCCGCACCCATGGCAGCTTGGAATTTCTTACCGTATTTTTCACGGTATGTACGATATTCCTTTTCGGAAAGAAGCTGTTTCTTTTCTAAAGTTGTATCGCCCGTTTCCGTTACGACGTAAGATGCAAAGTAAATAACTTCCTCCAAAGCCCGTGGAGACATGTCAAGTACAAGTCCCATACGGCTAGGAATTCCTTTAAAATACCATATGTGTGAAACTGGAGCTGCCAGCTCAATATGACCCATACGCTCACGACGCACCTTCGCACGAGTGACTTCAACGCCACAACGATCACAGACTACGCCTTTATAACGAACACGTTTATATTTTCCGCAATGACATTCCCAGTCCTTTTGAGGTCCAAAAATTCTCTCACAGAATAAACCGTCTTTTTCTGGCTTTAGCGTACGATAGTTGATTGTTTCTGGTTTTTTAACTTCTCCATGGGACCAAGAACGAATCTTGTCTGGTGAAGCAAGACCAATTTTCATATACTCAAAATTATTAACGTCTAACAAGGGGCCTACCTCCCTTTTAATCTCCAGGTTTAACCCTTGATTGCCGTCAAATATCAGGCAATCTTACACCGGATGATGGTTGATTGAATCAATAAGGCTCTAACAAGGCAGCATGATCTTCAAATGAACATCTCGCTGCCAGTCAGAGCGGGTACTATATAACTAGATATGTTTTATTTAATTTTATTCTTTGACAGGTGCCCCTACTTCGGAAGCAACCATATCTTTAGTTTCTGAATCAAGGCTTAATTTGTCTGCTTGGTTGGCTTCGTCTTCATCTTCCAAATCACGCATTTCAATTTCACGATCTTCGGCATTGAGGATTTTAACATCCAATCCTAAACTTTGAAGCTCCTTAATCAATACTTTGAAGGACTCAGGAACGCCTGGTTCAGGGACATTTTCACCTTTGACAATCGCTTCGTACGTTTTCACACGACCCACGACATCATCTGATTTAACGGTTAGGATTTCTTGTAATGTATAAGCAGCACCATAAGCTTCAAGTGCCCATACTTCCATCTCACCGAAACGCTGTCCACCAAATTGCGCTTTACCACCAAGTGGTTGCTGCGTAACAAGGGAATAAGGACCAGTTGAACGTGCATGAAGTTTATCATCGACCATATGTGCCAGTTTGATCATATACATGACACCAACTGATACACGGTTATCGAATGCTTCACCTGAACGGCCATCATAAAGGACGGTTTTTGCATCACGGGACATCCCGGCTTCTTCAATCGTACCCCAAACATCTTCCTCTGTGGCACCATCAAATACAGGAGATGCTACATGGATGCCAAGTGCGCGTGCAGCCATACCTAAGTGAAGCTCCAGCACCTGACCGATGTTCATACGCGAAGGTACACCCAATGGGTTTAACATGATGTCGACTGGAGTGCCATCCGGTAAATAAGGCATATCTTCTTCAGGAAGAATCCTGGAGATTACCCCTTTGTTACCATGTCGTCCAGCCATTTTATCGCCTTCATGGATTTTACGTTTTTGAACGATGTATACACGTGCGAGTTGGTTTACACCAGGAGGCAGTTCATCGCCGTCTTCTCTGTTGAATACTTTAACATCAAGAACGATTCCTCCGCCGCCGTGAGGTACACGAAGTGATGTATCCCTTACTTCACGTGCTTTTTCACCGAAGATTGCATGTAATAGACGTTCCTCTGCAGTCAATTCCGTTACACCTTTAGGCGTTACTTTACCAACGAGAAGGTCTCCGTCTTTCACTTCAGCACCCACACGGATAATTCCGCGCTCATCAAGATTACGAAGCGCATCTTCCCCTACGTTAGGGATATCACGGGTGATTTCTTCAGGCCCTAATTTTGTATCGCGTGATTCAGATTCATATTCTTCAATATGAATAGAAGTGTACACATCATCTTTAACCAATCGTTCACTCATGATGATGGCATCTTCATAGTTATATCCATCCCATGTCATGAAGGCTACCAATACGTTACGTCCAAGTGCCAACTCACCTTTTTCCATTGAAGGACCATCAGCAAGAATTTCACCTTTTACGACGTTGTCGCCAACACTGACGATAGGGCGTTGATTATAGCACGTTCCTTGGTTGGAACGAATGAATTTTAATAGACGATATTTATCAAGATTTCCTTTTACTTGCTGTCCGTCTACTTCACTTACCCTACGTACCCATACTTCACGTGATTCAACGTGCTCTACAATACCAGGGTGTTTACAGATTACAGCAGCACCGGAGTCTTTCGCTGAAACATACTCCATACCCGTTCCGACTCGAGGGGCTTCCGGTTGAAGCAAAGGAACTGCTTGACGTTGCATGTTCGCTCCCATAAGGGCACGGTTGGAGTCATCGTTTTCCAAGAAAGGAATACATGCAGTCGCAGCAGATACAACTTGTTTAGGAGATACATCCATGTAATCTACGCGGTCACGCGGAACAACGGTATTTTCACCGCGGAAACGTGCAACAACATCATTATCAAGGAATGAGCCGTCATCTGACAGTCGTACATTCGCTTGGGCAACTACATAATTATCTTCCTCATCAGCTGTTAAGTAATCGATTTGGCTTGTAATTCTACCTGTTTCAGGGTCCACACGACGATATGGTGTTTCAATGAAGCCATATGGGTTTACCTTTGCAAAACTGGATAACGAGTTAATCAAACCAATATTCGGTCCCTCAGGCGTTTCAATCGGACACATGCGGCCATAGTGGGAATAATGAACGTCACGTACTTCAAAGCCAGCACGCTCACGTGTCAGACCACCAGGTCCCAATGCAGATAGACGACGTTTGTGCGTCAATTCAGCAAGCGGATTCGTTTGATCCATGAATTGGGAAAGCTGTGAGCTTCCAAAGAACTCTTTAATGGATGCAATGACCGGGCGAATGTTGATTAGTTGCTGCGGAGTGATTGTATTCGTATCCTGAATGGACATTCTTTCACGAACAACACGCTCCATACGTGATAAACCAATTCTAAATTGGTTTTGCAGCAATTCACCAACGGAACGCAGACGACGGTTACCTAAATGGTCAATGTCATCCGTGATTCCCACACCATGCAATAAGTTAAAGAAATAACTAATGGAAGAAATGATATCAGCCGGTGTAATGTTTTTGACCTGGTCGGTCACATAGGCATTACCGATGATATTGATCACTTTTTCGCCTTCAGCATCGTTTGGTGCAAACACTTTAATAGGTTGCAGAAGAGTTTCTTCTTCCACTACACCACCTGATGGATGGAATGTTTTGAATCCGATTCCGCCTTCGATATGAGGCAGGATCCTATCAAGAGTCCGACGATCAAGCATTGTACCTTTTTCAACGATGATTTCACCTGTTTCAGGATCAATCAAAGTCTCTGCAATACGTTGTCCGAATAAACGGTTCTTGATATGCAGTTTTTTGTTTATTTTATAACGGCCTACATTAGCTAGATCATAACGTTTTGGATCAAAAAAGCGTGATACTAAAAGACTTTTCGCGTTTTCGACAGTAGGCGGTTCACCTGGGCGTAGACGCTCATAGATTTCCAGTAATGCTTTTTCCACACTCTCGGTGTTATCCTTTTCAAGAGTGTTGCGAAGGTATTCGTTGTCTCCGATCAAATCGATGATTTCTTGATCTGTTCCGAATCCAAGAGCACGCATCAATACAGTGATTGGTAATTTCCTGGTGCGGTCGATTCGAACATACACAACATCCTTGGCGTCTGTTTCATATTCGAGCCATGCGCCACGATTAGGAATAACGGTCGCAGAGAATCCAAGCTTACCGTTTTTATCCATTTTCCCATTATAGTAAACACTCGGTGAGCGCACTAATTGGGATACAATTACCCGTTCAGCACCATTGATGACAAATGTACCTGTTTCAGTCATCAGCGGGAAGTCACCCATAAATACATCCTGGTCTTTCACTTCCCCTGTTTCTTTGTTAACAAGGCGCACTTTCACACGAAGTGGTGCAGAATACGTAACATCGCGTTCCTTTGTTTCTTCTACAGAATACTTCGGCTCAGCTAAGCTGTAATCGATGAATTCTAACGATAAATTACCTGTAAAATCCTCAATAGGAGAAATATCCTGGAACATTTCCTTTAAACCTACATCTAGAAACCATTGATAAGAAGCTGTTTGAATTTCAATCAGATTCGGAAGATCCAAAACCTCACTGATTCTTGCATAACTTCTACGTTGGCGGTGTCGTCCATACTGAACAAGTTGACCTGTCAACTGATTCACCCCTTAAATCAAGCGTTATAAGGATCCATTTGCCTCGGAAAAGGAATCATTTCCATAGACAAAAAGAAAATGGTTTTTATTTTAAAAACCACTATTTCTCATAAAACGAACTATTATTTATATATTTTTCCCATATTATCCATTGATTATACATCAATGGTATAAAAATTGCATAGTTACGGAATTATATATATGCATTTTATAATACTAACATAGCGAAAATTTAGAGTCAAACCTTTTTGGATAATAGTATATAGTAACCCTTTTTCTTAACGGGCACCTCAACATTCCCAAATAATTGCTCCATTTTATCCATTGCGGATGGAGCTCCTTGTTTTTTTTGAATGACAACCCATAATTCTCCACCAGCTACCAAACTGCGATAGCTTTCTTCTAAAATTTCGTGGACTACACTTTTACCTGCGCGAATGGGAGGGTTCGTAAGAATCACTGCGAATTGATTGGAGGCAACTTTGTCAAAACGATCACTTTCGTAAATCTTCACGTTTGCGATCCCATTAGATGCAGCATTCTCTTTTGACAATTCAACTGCCCGGCTATTTATATCAATCATTTCTATCGTTCTATCGGGATAAGCTGCCGCAATCGATATTCCAATTGGTCCATAACCGCAACCAACATCGAGAATATTTCCTTCTACAGCCTCATTTAGGTTAAAACTCTCAACCAAAAGACGCGATCCGAAATCAACTTCCTTTTTCGAAAAAACACCATTATCACTTTTGAAGCGAAATGTACGTCCCTTTAATGTGAAATCCCAAAACTTCGGATTGCTTACGACATCCGGTTTATGTGAGTAGTAATGCTCTGTCAGAGTCATCTCCCCCTATCAGAAAGGAATATTGAAGATTTAATGAGAGAAGAGAATTGAAGAATGGTTGCTTGCATGCCGGAATGTCGGAATAACGAAATCCTCGTTATCAAACCATCAACGGCTAATTTCCGTCATTTCTTTAAAAATGAAGAAAAAAAGCCCGCCAGTGATAGCGAGCTTTTTGTTTATGCAAGATTACTTAACTTCAACGCCAGCTCCAACTTCTTCAAGTTTAGCTTTGATTTCTTCAGCTTCTTCTTTAGAAGCGCCTTCTTTGATTGCTTTTGGAGTGTTGTCAACAAGTTCTTTTGCTTCTTTAAGTCCAAGACCTGTAACTTCACGTACAGCTTTGATAACTTTGATTTTTTGGTCTCCAGCAGATGTAAGGATTACATCAAACTCAGTTTTTTCTTCAGCAGCAGCGCCACCAGCAGCAGCTACAGCTACAGGTGCAGCAGCAGTTACGCCAAATTCTTCTTCGATTGCTTTTACAAGGTCGTTTAATTCTAAAACAGTCATGTTTTTAACTGCTTCAATGATTTGATCTTTAGTCATTTTTATTTCCTCCTCGAAATGGTTGGTTTTTTTTGAATCAGCAGGCTAAATAAGCGGTCAGCTTACGCGCCTTGTTCTTCTTTTTGCTCTGCAACAGCTTTTGTAGCAAGAGCAAGTCCGCGCATAGGTGCTTGTAGCACGCTGAGTAGCATTGAAAGTAGGCCTTCGCGTGAAGGTAGTTCTGCAAGAGCTTTAATTTCTTCAGCAGTTGCAACATTTCCTTCGATAACTCCAGCTTTGATTTCTAAAGCTTCATGTTTTTTCGCAAAATCGTTAAGGATTTTTGCTGGCGCAATAACATCTTCAGTTGAGAATGCAATTGCGTTTGGACCTGTTAATGATTCGTTCAAAGCGCTAAGTTCAGCACTTTCAGCAGCACGGCGAGTCAAAGAGTTTTTGTAAACTTTAAACTCAACGCCAGCTTCACGAAGTTGCTTACGAAGTTCTGTTACTTCAGCAACAGTCAATCCACGGTAGTCAACAACTACTGTTGATTGGCTTGAAGTTAACTTATCAGAAATCTCAGCAACGATTTTTTGCTTTTGTTCAATAATTGCGTTCATCCTTACACCTCCTGTAGATTTGCTTGAAAACATTTATACCGTTTCAAAGAAAAAGCCTTCATCTCTATTGCAGACATGAAGGCAGTAATTTCAAAAGTCATAGTCCAGGACTATTATTATCGAATTACCTCGGCAGGGAATTAAGCTCGTAATGAGCACCTACTGTCTACGGTACAAATAGTATTCATTTATTCACAACAAAACTTATTATAACAATAATAGTTTTGGTATGTCAATTATTTATTTGAAAGTAGAAGGATCAACTTTCACACCAGGGCCCATTGTAGTTGTTACAGAAACGTTTTTCATGTAAGTTCCTTTAGCAGCCGCAGGTTTAACTTTCAATAATGTATCATAGATAGTAGTGAAGTTTTCCACTAGTTTAGCATCTTCGAAAGATACTTTACCGATTGGAGCGTGGATGTTACCAGCTTTATCTACGCGGTATTCAACTTTACCAGCTTTGATTTCATTAACAGCTTTCGTTACATCGAAAGTTACTGTGCCAGTTTTAGGGTTAGGCATTAAACCTTTAGGTCCTAATACACGTCCAAGTTTACCAACTTCACCCATCATGTCTGGAGTCGCAACGATTACATCGAATTCGAACCATCCTTGTTGGATTTTGTTGATGTAGTCAGATTCGCCAACGTAGTCAGCACCAGCAGCTTCCGCTTCTTTTGCTTTTTCGCCTTTTGCGAATACTAATACGCGTTGAGTTTTACCAGTACCATTCGGAAGAACAACAGCTCCACGAATTTGTTGGTCAGCTTTCTTAGGGTCTACGCCTAAACGGAAAGCAACTTCAACAGTCGCATCGAATTTTGCGAAGTTTGCTTTTTTAGCAACTTCGATTGCTTCAGTTACAGCATAAGCCTTAGATACTTCAACAAGCTTAGCTGCTTCAAGATACTTTTTACCTTTTTTAGCCATGATATAAATCCTCCTAAATTGTGGTTTTAACGGAATGACCTCCCACGAATAAAGGTTGCGAGTATCAATCGCAACCCCGTAGAAACAAATAGCAATTACATGGATTAGTCTTCGATGACGATACCCATGCTGCGAGCAGTACCTTCAACCATACGCATTGCAGCTTCAACGCTTGCAGCGTTTAGGTCAGGCATTTTAGTTTCAGCAATCTCGCGCACTTGATCACGCTTGACTGTAGCAACTTTATTACGGTTAGGTTCACCAGAACCAGACTCGATGCCAGCTACTTTCTTAAGCAATACTGCAGCCGGTGGAGTTTTTGTAATGAATGTAAATGAACGGTCTTCAAATACCGTGATTTCAACAGGAATAATTAGACCAGCTTGATCTGCTGTACGAGCGTTGAACTCCTTACAGAATCCCATGATGTTTACACCAGCTTGACCTAATGCAGGACCGACTGGCGGTGCCGGATTCGCTTTACCAGCAGGAATTTGCAATTTAACCATTTTAATTACTTTTTTAGCCACGAGACACACCTCCTTATAAGTCCGTGATGTGGTAATAGGGTAATACCCTCCCACTCATCTTGAATTCTTTATATATTAATAAAGAATGCTTGTATCGTTGAGGCCTAAAAATTGAAACATACTGACCTTTGAAATTTTACCACTTTCAAAAGGCAATTTCAAGTTTTTTTCCGTTTATAATTTTTCCACTTGATTAAAATCAAGTTCAACCGGTGTATCACGGCCGAACATATTGACTAGAACCCTTACTTTACCTTTATCTTTATCAAGTTCTTCAATAGGGCCTGCAAATGTTGCAAATGGTCCTTCCTTAACTTGAACCGTATCACCGATTTCAAAATCAACCTCGATTTTGCTTTCATCTACGCCCATTCGCTTAAGAACGACTTCAATTTCTTCCGGCAGCAATGCAGTCGGTTTTGAACCAGCTCCAGATGAACCTACGAAACCAGTTACTCCAGGCGTATTCCGGACAACATACCATGAATCATCAGTCATGATGATCTCAACCAGCACATATCCTGGAAATACTTTCTTTTTGGTCACTTTCTTTTTGCCATCTTTCACTTCTGTTTCTTCTTCTTCTGGAACTACAACGCGAAAGATCTTGTCTTCCATCCCCATAGTTTCAACACGTTTTTCCAAGTTAGCCTTAACTTTGTTCTCATAACCTGAATAGGTGTGAACTACATACCAATTCTTTTCCATGTGTTAGGACTTTAACGTCCTTCCCTCCCTGCAATCAATCATTTTCTTTATTAATCTTTATCTTTGAACGTTTTAGCCAAAAAACCATACGGCGTCATTCCGACTTAACTAGAATATATTGTGATTGACATATTACAGCAGTGCTCGATTTTGAACTTCTTCACTTATTAAAAAAGACAAATTAAAAAACCCGTTTCCGGGCTTTTCTGCTGACACATATTATTCTATCACTATTATACCTTATTTTCGAATCTCTTATTCAATAACTAAGCGAATTAATTCGGAAATGCCCAAATCCACCACTGTAAAGAATAAAGCCATAAATACTACAGTCGTTACCACCACGATTGTATATTTGGTAAGCTCCTTGCGTTTCGGCCAGCTTACTTTTTGCATTTCGCGAGCGACTCCGCTGAAAAATTCGGTAAAACGTTTCATGAATGTACCTCCAAGCATTAGAAGCTTCTGTCAATCTATTTATAGAACGGTTATTTCGTTTCTTTATGAATCGAGTGTGAGTTGCACGTACTGCAAAATTTCTTGATTTCCAGCCGTTCGCCGCTTGTCGATTGTTTGCTCTCATAACTATAATTCCTTGTACCGCAATCCGTGCAGGCAAGAACTATTTTTTTTCGCATTAGATACACCTATCCTATCTACTATATCCATAAAACCTTATCACGGCTGTTTTTTATTGTCAATATCAAAGCGGGTTTCGACGATTATGGACACCGGAAATCAAAATATCGGTTTACTTAACATCCATTAAAAATCTTTGTGAATAATAAACTTCCATGTGGAGAAGGGACAGATGAAATTAAGCGGAAAAAGCGGAGGGATTATAAACTGATTTCCCTTACTTCCAGATAGCGCTCGAGCTTTCTTTTCACCCGCTGAAGGGCGTTGTCGATCGACTTAACATGCCGGTTCAGCTCTTCTGAAATTTCTTGGTAAGTTTGTCCATCCAGGTAAAGAGCTAACACTTTTCTCTCAAGATCACTCAGGAGCTCGGCCATCTTTAATTCGATATCGTCAAACTCTTCTTGGTTGATGATCAGTTCTTCCGGGTCCAAAACTTTCGTACCCGATATAATATCCATTAGAGTTCGATCCGATTCCTCATCATAAATGGGCTTGTCCAGGGAAACATAGGAATTGAGCGGAATATGTTTTTGACGTGTTGCTGTTTTGATAGCTGTAATGATCTGCCTTGTAATGCATAGTTCTGCAAATGCTTTAAAAGAAGATAACTTATCCCCTTTAAAATCACGGACGGCCTTATATAAACCAATCATACCTTCTTGCACGATGTCTTCCTTATCGGCACCAATCAAGAAATAAGTCCTTGCCTTAGCTCTTACAAAATTACGATACTTTTGGATCAAATAATCCAGCGCTTCACTGTCTCCAGTGTGCACCAACCCTATCAATTCATCATCCTCAAACTGCAGATACTTTTCGTTCAGCTTCATTCCGAATTTGAGACCCACATTATATCCCCCTGACCTGACTCAGATAGAAATATTATACAGCAGGTAAAATTTACCCGTCAATGGTTCAAATTTTACCCCGGCGCCATTTTTCAAAAATTTCTGCCACTTCTTCACTTAAAGGAATTTTAGCCACGGGTCTTATCGTCGTTGTTTTTCTTACATCTTTCTTGATTTCGCCTTGAATTTCTTCCATTTCAATAAGCAGTTCACGAGCGGATTTCCTTAGGGCCCCTTGGCCGAAGATCACCCACTGTTCCGTGAAGTCAGAGGTTGCCACTTGAATTTGCGTTTTGACATTATTCAGTTCAATCGCCATCTTTTCTATTCTTTCATCCGCCGTTTCATTTTCTTTTGTAAAAATTACGTCAACTTTGTGATTTTTGAATATGCGGGCAATTCCCTGAACATATTGAGCGTCAAATACGACAATTACACGGTATCCGGTAAATGCTTGATATTCCGCCATCATTTCTATCAGCCGGTCCCTTGCAGCAGCAAGATCCCGTTCCTTTAATTCTCTCAGTTCCGGCCAAGCTCCAATAATGTTATAACCGTCCACCAACAGAATATTCATTTCATCATTGCCCTAGAGGATTTCTTTTTCTATAAACCTCATACATCAATAAACCGGCTGCTACCGATGCATTTAACGAAGTTACTTGACCTGCCATAGGGAGACGGACGAGAAAATCACATTTATCCTTCATTAACCGGGCCATTCCTTTTCCTTCGCTGCCGATAACAAGTCCGATAGGCATCTTTCCATCCATGTTACGGTAATCATCGCTGCCTTTCGCATCGGTACCGACTATCCATACCCCGCGCTCTTTCAACTCTTCCACCGCTCTTGCCAAATTTGTAACGCGAGCTACCGGAATATATTCGATTGCACCCGTCGAGGCTTTTGCCACTGTTGCCGTCAAGCCAACAGCTCTCCTTTTTGGAATGATGATTCCATGGGCACCGACTGCATCAGCCGTCCTCATGATCGACCCTAAATTATGCGGATCTTCAACTTCATCAAGAATCATGAAAAAAGGTGCTTCGTCCCGTTCAGCCGCTTTTGCGAATAAATCATCCAGCTCCACATATTCATATGCAGCCACTTGTGCGATAACGCCTTGATGGATGCCTTCTGCCATTTGGTCAATTTTTTTCTTCGGTACGATCTGCACGAATACCTTCTTTTCCTTCGCCAGACCGATGAGTGGTTGCATCGAGCCTTTTTGCGAGCCTTCGGCTATCCAAATTTTATTAATATCCCGCTCGGAGCGCAGAGCTTCCAATACGGGGTTTCTGCCAATGATATATTCTTCGCTCATGGGTTACTCCCCTTTTCTTCTTCAATGTATTCAATGGATTTTTTGATGAGTTCTTCCATTCTTTCTATACGGCCGGATAAATACAAAAATCCCATAAGTGCCTCGAAGGCCGTACTGTAGCGATACGTTTGCACATCTGTATTCTTCGGTACAGAACCGGATTTTGCATTTCGGCCGCGCCGAACGACAGCGGATTCCTCTTCCGATAACCAATCTGACTCCAGGAAAAAGTGAATGATTTTATTTTGCGCTTTAGCCGCTACAAAAGATGTAGCTTTTTTGTGAAGTAGATTGGGCTTGACCGTTCCTTTTTGAATGAGGTGATGCCGTATATATGTTTCGTATACGGCGTCACCTATATATGCTAAAGCAAGACTGTTCAGCATTTTTGCATCTACCTTACTATCGTAATGAAGCATTACTTACCCTCTTTTCCATCTTGTACCTTGAGGGGTGTCCTCTAATATGATATTCATGTTTTTCAAGCGATCACGAATTTCATCAGATAACCCAAAATTGCGGTCTTTCCGCGCTTGAATTCTCTGCTGTATCAACCCTTCAATTTCTTCATCCAAAAGCCCCTCTTCTTCAAGGGATAACCCCATAACAGAAAATAAGATGTTGAATTTATCAAGGAAAGCATTAATCACTTCCTTGTCTGTGTTTTTCTCCATCAAGTAATAATTCGCTTGTTTAGAAAGTTCAAAGAGCATGGATATTGCATTAGCGGTGTTGAAATCATCGTCCATTTCCTTAATGAATTGTTCATGTAATTCATTAAGCTTCTCCAACCAAACATCATTATTCTCAGTCAATCCGTCACTTACTTGAAGACGATGCTTTAAGTTTTGATAAGATGTCCTTAAGCGTTCAAGGGACGCTTTTACATTTTCAAGCACTTCTTCGCTATAATTGATGGGATGACGGTAATGTACAGATAACATGAAGAAGCGTAACACTTGTGGATCATGCTTCTGAATGATGTCATGCACAAGGACGAAATTGCCTAAGGACTTAGACATTTTTTCATTCTCAATATTTATATACCCGTTATGCATCCAATAATTCGCAAAGGTCTTACCCGTCAATGCTTCGGATTGTGCAATTTCATTTTCATGATGCGGGAAAGCCAAATCTTGGCCCCCTGCATGAATATCGATCGTATCGCCCAAATACTTTTTGACCATTGCAGAGCATTCGATATGCCAGCCAGGACGCCCCTTACCCCATGGGCTCTCCCAAGATATTTCATCATCCTTGGCCGTTTTCCAAAGGGCAAAATCAAGGGCATCTTGTTTTTTCTCCCCTATTTCAATACGGGCCCCCACTCGCAGCTCATCTATGGATTGATGTGAAAGCTTTCCATATCCCTCAAACTTACGTGTGCGGTAATATACATCCCCTTCAGATTCATAAGCGAATCCTTTCTCAATTAATGCCGAGATGAATTCAATGATTGCGTCCATGTTCTCCATTACGGTTGGGTGAGCATCCGCTTTTTTGCAGCCCAATGCCGACACGTCTTCAAAATAAGCCTTGATGAAACGCTCTGAGATGGTCGGGACATCTTCACCCAATTCTTTTGCCGCGCGAATCAGCTTATCATCCACATCCGTAAAGTTCGAAACGAATTGCACATCATATCCACGGTAATCCAAATACCTCCGAACGGTATCGAATACGATTGCCGGTCTTGCATTCCCTATATGAATGTAATTATAGACAGTGGGCCCGCATACATACATCTTCACCTTTCCCTCTTCAATCGGGACGAAGGTTTCCTTTTTTCTTGTTGCTGTGTTATATATTTTAATCGCCATATTATAGACTCCTTTCTTCCTGCTTCTGTTCAGCCAGCTTCTCTCTTAAGGCCCTGAGTTCACTATCCAGTTCCTTAAAGCGATCAGCGATTGGATCAGGAAGATCACAATGATTTAGGTCTTTGTTAATTTTGATACCATCTTGAATGACCACTTTACCTGGAATGCCAACCACCGTAGAATTTGGTGGCACCTCCTTTAAAACAACCGATCCTGCACCGATTTTTGAGTTTTCCCCAACAGTGATGGAACCCAGAACTTTTGCTCCTGTAGCAATCAGGACATTATCCTTTATGGTAGGATGACGTTTTCCCTTTTCCTTTCCTGTTCCCCCAAGGGTTACACCTTGAAAGACAGATACATTGTCGCCAATTTCACACGTTTCGCCAATGACGATCCCCATTCCATGGTCAATGAAGAAACGACGGCCAATCGTAGCCCCTGGATGAATTTCAATTCCGGTAAAAAAACGACTGATTTGAGATATACTTCTTGCCAGGAAAAAGAATTTCTTCTTGAATAGTGCATGAGCCATCCTATGACTCCAAATCGCATGTAAACCCGCGTAGGTCAATATGACTTCCAAATAGCTGCGCGCAGCAGGATCTTGATCAAAAACCACTTCGATATCCTCTTTAAACATCTTTAACAAAATGATTCCCCCTATGTTCCTTCCTTTTTCAACATCCCCTTTTGAAGCTTTTAAAGCATATAAAAAAGCGTCTCTGTCCAAATAGACAGAGACGCTTGAAGCGCGGTTCCACTCTGTTTGGAATGTAAAAACCAGATAAAGCTTTTACCTGTTTTTTCATCCCCAACTTTAATCCCTGTAACGGAGGAAATTCCGCCTGTGCCTACTATAAGTTAGTTCAGCAAAGGACTCAAGGGTGCATTTCAGAAAACGAGAGGCTTGAACCACTTTCAGCAGGTTATGGTTCTCTCTAAAAAGCTTCGTTCACTTACTTCTCCCCATCTACGCGTTCTTTTGTAAGATTATTAAATACTATATTACATTTTCGACAAATTGTTAATATAAAATACTCTGAATACGCTGTTTAATTTTTTCCTTGCCCAGTAATGAAATCGCCTTAGGCAAGTCAGGACCATGTGTTTGACCCGTGACGGCAGCCCTTATCGGCATGAATAATTTTTTTCCTTTATGACCTGTGCCTTTTTGAACGGCTTTAATCGACTTCTTGATTTCATCCGCGTTAAATTCTTCAAGCCCTTCAATCTCCTGAAGGAAAGCCTTCATGACTTCCGGTACCTGTTCTTCAGCCAGCACTTCCTTAGCTTCTTCCTCGAACACGACCTCATCTTTGAAAAACAGTTCAGATAGCTCGACTATTTCCGCTCCATAGCTCATCTGCTCTTGAAAAAGGGAAACTAGCCCATGTACCCACTCTTCTTCTTCGGCGGTCAGTGTCTCTGAAACCTTCCCGGCTTTAATTAAGTGGGGCATTGACAATTCCACTGCACGATTGACGTCCAATTGCTTCACATATTGGTTATTCATCCATGTAAGCTTTTGTTTATCGAAAAGTGCAGGTGATTTAGACAGCCGGTCCGCATCAAAACTATTAATGAATTCTTCCTTCGTGAAAATCTCTTCCTCCCCGACCGGAGACCATCCTAGTAATGTAATGAAGTTGAATAACGCTTCAGGTACGTAACCAAGCTCTTCATATTGCTCAATGAATTGAATGATCGACTCATCACGTTTACTCAGTTTCTTCCTGCTTTCGTTTACAATCAGCGTCATATGTCCGAATACCGGCGGTTCCCAGCCGAAAGCTTCATAAATCATCAATTGTTTTGGAGTATTGGAGATATGATCATCACCGCGAAGGACATGGGAAATCTTCATCAAATGATCATCGACGGCCACTGCAAAGTTATAGGTTGGAATGCCATCCTTTTTAACGATAACAAAATCACCAAAGCCATCTGCTTCAAACGAAACCTCATCCTTGACCATATCTTTGAAAGTAAGGACCTTCCCAGCCGGAACGGCAAAGCGAATGCTCGGTTTTCTTCCTTGAGCCAATAGTTCCGCTTGCTCTTCCTCAGTTAAATGCTTGCACTTCCCTGAATATTTTGGCGTTTCATTGCGTTCGACCTGTCCTTCACGCTCTGCTTCAAGCTCTTCTTCCGTACAATAGCATTTATATGCCAAACCCTTATCTAAAAGCTCTTGATACAATTCCTGATAAAGGTCGTTCCTTTCGGATTGACGATATGGCCCGTATTCACCGCCAACATCAACACCTTCATCCCAATCCATACCAAGCCATTTCAAATATTTAAGCTGACTTTCCTCTCCGCCTTCAATATTTCTCTTTTGGTCGGTATCTTCAATACGGATGATGAATTTCCCGCCTTTATTTCGTGCGTATAAATAATTAAATAAAGCAGTCCGTGCATTACCAATATGTAAATGTCCAGTCGGACTCGGTGCATAGCGAACTCGAATATCACTGCTCATGATATATATAGACCTCCCAGTCGTTCTATTCTATTGTATATATTATCATTTAAATACATTGGGATAAAGGCATCCACCCTAAAAACGAATTTAGTTTGATTTAACCAATAAGACTACAGCCTGTGCAGCGATTCCTTCGCTCCTGCCTGTAAATCCAAGTTTCTCGGTAGTGGTCGCCTTTACATTAATTCTGTCTATCGACGCATCTAAAAGTTCAGCAATCCTGCCTCGCATCCCCTCAATATACGGTGCCATTTTCGGGCTTTGGGCAATGATTGTACAGTCCGCATTGCCTAGGGAATATCCTTCTTTTTTTACAATTGCCCAAATATACTGCAGCAGTTTTGCCGAATCGGCATCTTTAAATTCAGGATCGGTATCCGGAAAATGCTTACCGATATCCCCTGCACCAATTGCACCCAAGCAGGCATCAGCAACAGTATGCAGAAGGACATCCGCATCAGAATGCCCTAGCAAGCCTTTCTCATACGGAATCGTAATCCCTCCAATAATCAAAGGTCTTCCTTCTACAAGCTGATGAACGTCATATCCTTGTCCTATTCTAAACATATCATTCTCCCCAATCATCTTTTTCCATGTTGTTGTTTATGTAAAATCGCTTCTGCAAAATAAAGGTCTTCCTGAGTCGTAATTTTAATATTATCATAATTGCCCTCAATAATAACTACCTGTTCATTGATCCGCTCTAGCAAACTTGCATCATCCGTCCCTAAAAATGCTTCAGCTTCTGCCTGTTCATACGCACTTTTTAATATGGATACACGAAAAGCTTGTGGAGTTTGCACCGCCCACAAGCTTGATCGTTCCACCGTTTCAACTACCTCTTTGTTTGCCGCTTTTTTAATCGTATCCTTAACGGGCACTGCAATTACGGCACCTCCATGCAGGGAGGCTGCAGTAGTCAATTCACTGATTTGCCCAAGATTGATAAAAGGGCGGGCACCGTCATGGACCAGGATGATGTCTTCTTCTGCATGTTGCAGTCCATTATACACGCTTTGTTGGCGCTCCTTGCCGCCCATGACCAGTTTCTTGACCTTTTTAAGCCCATACGCTGCTATCAATTGATTGAAATAATCCTTTTCTGCCGGGTTTATCGAAAGGATAATCCCCCGACAGTCAGGATCTTCTTCGAAAACACGCAGTGTATAAACAATGATCGGGATACCCGATAGTTCAATAAAAAGTTTATTCTTGCCCGCCTTCATTCTTTTGCCTTGTCCAGCTGCAGGTATCACTACTTCATAAAACATAACGGTTTCTCCTACTCTTCTTTATAATGCTTTTTCTAATAGTTTCGGTTTAGCAAATATCATCCGGCCTGCAGAGGTTTGCAATACACTTGTGACAAGTACATCGATCCGTTTCCCGATATGGTCACGGCCACCCTCGACTACGATCATCGTCCCATCATCCAAATAAGCGATGCCCTGATTCTGCTCTTTCCCGTCCTTGATGACTTGAACATTCATCTCTTCCCCAGGAAGTACAACAGGTTTAACGGCATTGGCCAGGTCATTGATATTAAGGACCGCCACATTTTGAAACTCGCATACTTTGTTTAAATTGAAATCATTGGTAACGACCATTCCGCCCGATATTTTGGCAAGCTTCACCAGTTTACTGTCCACTTCCTGAATGTCTTCAAAATCCCCCTCGTACATCTCCACTTTAATCGGTAGGTCTTTTTGAATCCGATTCAAGATATCCAAACCGCGTCTTCCGCGATTCCTTTTCAATGCATCAGATGAATCGGCAATGTGCTGCAGTTCGTTTAATACGAATTGAGGAATGACTATGGTACCCTCCAGAAAGCCCGTCTGACAGATATCCGCAATTCTACCATCAATGATGACGCTAGTATCGAGAATCTTCAGCCGCTTGCTATTCCCCTCTTCATCCTCTTCGCTTGCTTCACCATCCGTATTCTTTTTCTTATTGCTTTTCATGAATAAACTCAATAGCTCATCACGTTTTTTAAAGCCCACCTGAAAACCAAGATAACCAAATAAAAGCGTAAGGATGATAGGTACCACCTTGATGGCACTGAAGGCGGAGCCAACCAAGAACGCCGCAAGCAGTCCCACTAAAAGGCCGACGCTGCCAAAGATTATATCCGTAATCGGTATCTTAACAAGCTGTTCCTCCAGCCACTTCATAAAATAGATCACATGATCTACTGCCCAAAAAGTTATAAGATAAAAGATAATGGCACCCAACAGTACACTTACATAAGGATTGTTTAATAAAGCAATATCGCCTGCATGTAAAACAATTAATAATTCAGGAATTAATAACATACCAAGTGTTCCGCCGACTATTAAGAAGCATGCTTGTATAATGCGTTTTAACATCCCTTTCACCTCCCTCTACTCATTATTGACCAATAAAATAAAATGAAACCTTCGAAAATTCGTTTTCATTATATACGTTAAATTCACTTAATGAATTAGTGGATTTACAAATACGACTTCTTCTCTTTTTCGTAATATTAGCCTAGCACCCTGAGTTTTGAGTGTCAAAAATAAACACCAATCAATTTCAAGCTGGTTCAGGTGAATGTAAAAGGGAAGCTGCTCCTTACATCCTTCTATTTGTGACCAGCTGATTTTTTAAAATGCGGAGTCCTTCTTTGATTTTATTGGCGCGGACTTCGCCTATACCCTCCACATCGTCAAGGTTTTCAACCGTAGCTTTATTGACTTCACTAAAGCTTCCGAACTGTTTCACTAAATTTTCGATGATCAAACCCGGCAGGCGTGGGATTTTATGAAGAATACGGTAACCACGGGGATGTACTGACTCATCAAGATGTATGTATCCATGATAACCCAGCACCTTCAGAAGAATGCTTTCATCCAGTTTTTCCTGCATGGCCAACTCTTGAAGCCTAAAAATGATTTCCTCGGGATTTTCATCATTGCTGGAGGTATAATCCTTGATAAGCCATTTTCCTTCCGTTTCAATATCTGCCAGTATTTCATTCATTTGCAAACGGATCAATCTTCCTTCCGTACCAAGCTCATTAAGGTACGTTAGTAGCTCGGCCTTGATTCTAAGCACCATTACATAACGGTGAAATACCTGCAAAAGGTCGGCATAGGTCACGATTTCCTCAAACTCGAGCGCTCCTAAAACCGATATGCTCTGCTGCAGGACCACCTTGTATTTTTCCAGGGTCTGGATGGCCAAATTAGCCTTAGCGAGTATGACACCTATATCTTTAAGGGCATACCGGAAATTGCCTTGATATAAAGTGATGACATTCCGACGTTGTGAGATTGCGATGACCAACGACTTGGTCTCCCTTGCCACACGTTCCGCTGTCCTATGCCGCATTCCCGTTTCAGTGGAAGGTGTGCTATTATCCGGTACTAATTGGGCATTTGCAAAAATGATCTTATCGGCCGTTTCATTTAAAATGATGGCCCCGTCCATCTTCGCCAACTCATATAATGTGCTTGGGGTACACCTGCAGTTGATTTCAAAGCCGCCATCCACGATCGTTCGCACTTTCTCGTTATATCCGACCACTATCAAACCACCTGTATTTGCCCTCAGGACATTTTCAATGCCCTCCCGAAGCGGGGTACCTGGTGCTACAATTTGCAGAATTTCCAATTTTGTTTTCTCATACCCTTTTTTATCTGTCATACTTAACCCCCTAACGATTGTTTAAGAGCCTCCGAAACCGATGACACACCAACGATCTTAATACCTTTCGGCGCAGTCCATCCCCCTATATTATTAGCCGGTATGATAACCCGTTCAAACCCTAATTTCGCCGCTTCCTGTACCCTTTGTTCTATCCGTGACACCCTTCTGACCTCCCCAGTCAGCCCCACTTCACCAATGATGCAATCGGCAGGGTTCGTTGGTTTATCACGGAAGCTTGATGCAATGCTTATTGCGACAGCGAGGTCAATTGCCGGTTCATCGAGCTTGACCCCACCGGCAACCTTTAAATACGCATCTTGGTTTTGGAGCAGCAAGCCCACTCTCTTTTCCAGAACAGCCATTAAAAGCGAAACTCGATTGTGGTCAATTCCCGTGGCCATTCTCCTTGGGTTTCCAAAACTCGTAGGTGAAATCAATGCTTGAATTTCGACAAGCACCGGCCTTGTGCCCTCCATGGATGCGACGACCGTGGAACCCGAAGCTCCTTGCGACCGTTCTTCAAGGAAAATTTCCGAAGGATTCGCAACCTCTTCCAATCCATGTTCTTTCATTTCAAAAATACCCATCTCATTCGTCGAACCAAAGCGATTTTTGACCGCACGTATAATTCGATATGTATGGTGTCTTTCTCCTTCAAAATATAAAACGGTGTCAACCATGTGCTCAAGCAGCCGCGGCCCTGCAATGGCCCCTTCCTTTGTAACGTGACCGACGATAAAAATCGCGATCCCGTTCGTTTTAGCTATGCGCATGAGTGAAGCTGTGCATTCCCTCACTTGTGAAACACTTCCCGGGGCAGATGTAACCTCCGAATGATATACCGTTTGAATGGAGTCAATGATGACCAAATCCGGTTTTACCTCTGTAATGGCCTGTTGGATATAGTCCATATCGGTTTCAGCATAAACGAATAGATGTTCCGACATGGTCCCAAGCCGGTCCGCTCTCAATTTGGTCTGCTTGACTGATTCTTCACCTGATATATATAGCACTTTTTTCTGTTTATGCGCCAATTGTGATGATACCTGTAAAAGCAGGGTGGACTTACCGATACCCGGGTCCCCTCCGATCAACACAAGTGACCCCTGTACGATCCCGCCCCCAAGAGCACGATTCAATTCCATTAAATCCGTCTTAATCCGTGGTTCTTTTTCTGATTGAATGGTCGTTATAGGTGCTGCCTTCTCCCGTTCCCCGGAACCTCTAACCTCTGAATGGGTAAAAGCGCCCTTTCTAGCAGGTTTAACGATTTCGGTTTCTTCGACCATTTTGTTCCATTCACCGCAGCCTGGGCATTTCCCCATCCATTTCGCGGACTCATATCCACAAGACTGACACATAAATTTTGTTTTCTTCTTTACAGCCATAAATTACCTCTTCCTTTGGAAAAAATATCTATATTAAGGATATTATATCTCTGTTTTATTTAAACCTTCTTAAGGCTAAGTTTTTTTAAAAAAATATTCACTCTGCTTGTCCCGTTTATGCTCATACCTACCTATAGATAAAAAACAGAGGTACACTGCAAAAGAATCTGCGTGTACCTCGAAGTCTAGGATCAGGTTATTCACTTACATTAACAGGCTCGCCTTGCCGGATTGCAAACTCATTATTCACGACATCCATTACGACCGTTTGCCCTTTTTTCACGTTGCCTTTAAGCAACTCTTCGGATAGATAATCTTCTACATGCTTCTGAAGCGCCCTGCGGATTGGCCTTGCCCCATATTCCGGATCAAAACCTTCCGTAGCAATTTTTTCTCTAGCCGCATCTGTCAGCTCCAAGTATATCTCCTGTTCTTTCAAACGGGTAGTAAGCTGATTTGACATTAATGTAACGATTTGTTTCAAATGATCCTTCTCTAATGAGTGGAACACGATGGTTTCATCAATACGATTCAGGAATTCCGGACGGAATGCACGTTTGAGTTCTTCCATCACTTTCCCTTTCATATTTTTATAGTCCTGGCCAGTATCCTGGATATTAAAGCCGACATACTTATCGGTTTTCAAGGCCGACGCACCTACATTCGATGTCATGATTAGAATGGTATTCCTGAAATCGACAGTACGCCCCTTGGAATCTGTCAGTCTTCCGTCTTCCAATACTTGAAGAAGGATATTGAAGACATCCGGATGCGCCTTTTCTATTTCATCAAGCAGAACGACGGAGTATGGTTTCCTCCGCACTTTTTCCGTTAACTGGCCGCCTTCTTCATATCCAACATATCCTGGAGGGGATCCAACAAGACGTGAAGTCGAATGTTTCTCCATATATTCGGACATATCGATGCGGATCATGGCATCTTCATCACCAAAAATGGATTCAGCCAAAGCACGGGCAAGCTCGGTTTTACCGACCCCTGTAGGTCCCAAGAAGATGAATGAACCAATTGGACGTTTAGGATCTTTCAAACCAGCCCTGGCACGTCGTACTGCTTTAGAAACCGCAATGACGGCCTCTTCCTGCCCAATTACACGATCATGGAGGATTGACTCCATATTAAGCAGTTTATCTGATTCTGTTTGCGCCAGTTTAGTGACTGGCACTCCTGTCCAGCTGGATACGACGTGTGCAATGTCATCCACAGTCACTTCACTGTTCTCCTGCCCTTGTTTTTCTTTCCAAGTTTTTTTCGTTTCTTCCAATTGCTCTCTTAAGCGTTGTTCCGTATCGCGAAGCGAAGCAGCTTTTTCAAATTCCTGACTCTGAACAGAAGCATCCTTTTCCTTGCGAACATCGTCTAGCTTCACTTCAAGTTCCTTTAAGTTAGGTGGCGTTGTGTATGAGCGCAGCCTGACCTTGGAGCCAGCTTCATCAATCAAGTCAATCGCTTTATCCGGTAAAAAGCGATCGGAAATGTAACGGTCGGATAATTTGACTGCGGCATCAATCGCTTCGTCAGTAATCGATACCCGGTGATGTGCCTCATAACGGTCACGCAGCCCCTTGAGAATTTGGATGGATTCCAAAATAGTCGGCTCATCGACTTGGATTGGCTGGAAACGGCGTTCAAGCGCAGCATCCTTTTCAATGTACTTACGGTATTCATCCAATGTTGTAGCACCGATACATTGTAATTCACCACGGGCTAATGATGGTTTAAGGATATTGGAGGCATCAATGGCACCTTCTGCACCACCTGCACCAATCAATGTATGCAATTCATCGATGAATAAGATGATATTGCCCGCCTGACGTATTTCATCCATAACCTTCTTCAACCGGTCCTCAAATTCACCACGGTATTTAGTACCGGCAACAACAGTACCCATATCAAGTGTCATTACGCGTTTATCACGTAAAATTTCAGGTACTTCATTATTGATGATCTGTTGGGCAAGCCCTTCAGCAATGGCTGTTTTACCTACCCCAGGTTCACCGATCAACACTGGGTTATTTTTTGTACGACGGCTTAATACCTCGATGACACGCTGTATTTCCTTACTTCTTCCAATAACGGGATCCAGGCTTCCTTCCCTGGCAATTGCCGTTAAATCACGGGCTAGGCCATCCAGTGTCGGTGTGCTCGCATTTGAAGCGGCTGAACCTTGATGTCCACCTGACTCATTGCTGCCCAAGAGCTGCAATACTTGTTGTCTGGCTTTATTTAAACTTACTCCCAGATTATTCAATACGCGGGCAGCTACACCTTCCCCTTCTCGTATAAGACCTAGAAGCACATGCTCTGTCCCAACATATGAGTGACCTAATTTTCTTGCCTCATCCATGGAAAGTTCAATGACTTTCTTGGCTCTTGGGGTATAATGTATCGTTTGAGCCGTATCCTGTCCACGGCCAATTAAATTTTCCACTTCTTTCTGAATCTTATCCGGACCCAATCCAAGAGCAAATAACGCTTTGGCTGCAATACCATCACCTTCTCGGACAAGACCCAGTAAAATATGTTCCGTGCCAATATTATTATGACCTAAACGGATTGCCTCTTCTTGGGCTAATGCTAATACTTTCTGGGCTCTTTCAGTAAAACGACCAAACATCATAGGGAATTCCTCCTTAAGAATTTTCGTTTTGGATAAAGTTGCTGGCAATTCTCTAAGTAATGGCAGAATCTTATTCTTTCTCCATATCTATTACATGAAATTTGATACTCCCTAAAGAGGTCAATGACCTCTATGAGGAGGAAGATTCCGTGAAATTCAAGCGTTCCCGGATGAGTGCTGCTCTACGAATATCCCTTTCATGGGGTCTTAAAGGGCCGCCTGCGTACTTTTGTAAAAATCCCGACTGCGTCAAAATCATCAACTCATTTAGAATGCTTTTGGAAATATTTTTTATATACCCAAGATCTATCCCTAACCTAACATCGGAGATACAGGTAGCCGCTTCCTTGGTCTCGATGATTCGAGCATTGGACAAAATCCCGTATGAACGGAAAATTCTATCTTCTAATTGTATGTGGGAAGTCCTCGCTAGTGCATCCCTCGCTGACCGTTCCTGAGCTATGATTTGTTGTACTACACTTGTTAGATCTTCAACGATATCCCTTTCCGACTTTCCAAGAGTAATTTGGTTGGAGATTTGAAAAATATTCCCTAACGCTTGACTGCCCTCTCCATAAATCCCTCGAACCACCAACCCCAATTGGTTGATCGCCGGTATGATATTATTCATCTGCTGAGTAAGGACCAGGCCGGGAAGATGCATCATGACTGAAGCCCTTAATCCTGTTCCCACATTAGTCGGACAACTAGTTAGGTATCCTCTTTCTTCATCATATGCATAGTCTATGGATTCTTCAATCCAATCGTCAAGAACATTTGCAATCTTTAAGGTTTCCTTCAGCTGCAATCCCGACATTAAACATTGAATACGGAGATGATCCTCTTCATTTATCATGATACTTATTTCTTCATTTTCCGAAAGTAGACATGCGCTTTTCGCTGAATCTTCAACTAAATGAGGACTGATTAAATGTTTTTCGACCAGAACACGCTTTTCCAGTGGCTGCAATTGGTCAATCTCTAAAAGTTCAAGTTTCCCAATCTCTGGAGTCACTTCCTCTTCAATTCTTTTTTTGACCAATTCAATGATTTTTTGTGCTTCTTCGTTAGAAAAGGAGGTTGGGAAGGTAAAGTCTTTGAAATTCCTGGCCAGCCGAATCCGCGAACTCAATACAATATCGATTTCCGGCCCTTCGGCACTCATCCAGGAACTCAAAGCGTTTTCTACAAACTTTTCCAAGCTCATAATTCCTCGCCTCCCTCTTGGGCTTCATACCTTTTTTCAAGGGAACGTACCTTATCTCTTACCTCTGCCGCTTTCTCGAATTCCTCTTGATCAATGTGGGCCTTTAAAACTTCTTTCAAATCTGTAATTTGCTTTCGAAGATAGATGGTGCCACCGATCCTTTTTGGAATTTTCCCTATATGTGCTGTATTGCCGCTATGAACTCTCTTTAAAATGGGATTTAACTGTTCATTGAATGTTTTATAACATTCGGCACAGCCAAACTTTCCAATATGGACAAATTCTTTATAAGATCGATGACAATGCGGGCAACGCCTCTCTTCCGTTTTCGGAAATGCATTTGCCTTCGTCTGTTGAATATTCGACTCCATATTCAACAATCCTGCTAATAAATTATTTATTGAAAAACCAGGTCCACCTGCATCCATGAATATTTCACCTTTTTCCTGAGCACATTTCTCACAAATCATGACTTCAGTCTTTTTTCCATTGATGATTTTGGTGAAGTGCAGGGTAGCAGGCCTTTGATGACATTCTTGGCAAATCAACTTACATCACCTCTGCCAGTTTCATTTATATTTTAAAGTCGTAAGCATCGCAGTTAAAATTCTTGCCCTAAGTTCATCTCGGTCAGGTAGGTCGATATAAATCACCGATCTATCTATGACGCTCATCATAATCTTTGCTTCTCTTTCATTAATGACGTCTTCATTCATCAGCCGTGAAATTACTCCTTCAGCCATCGATTGAGTTACCCTGGAACCAATAAGCGATAATAATTGGTTGATAAGTTGCACGGAATCCTGTGATTCCACCTTCATGATGCGTATATAACCGCCGCCTCCACGCTTACTCTCTACAACATAACCTCTCTCGATGGTAAACCTGGTATTGATTACGTAATTGATTTGAGAAGGAACACACTGAAATTTATCTGCTATTTCACTTCTTTTAATCTCCAAGATATCTTTTTGACTTATTTCAAGTACTTGCTTCAAATAAGTTTCGATAACATCAGATATGTTTCTCACTCAGCCTCCTCCATCCTGACTTTGACTATATTTGACTATTATTATACAAGGAATCATGCATTTTGCAACTTAAACGCACTTTCTTTCTGTAATATCCATTTTCTCCAAATTATATGTAGTTACATACCCCATTGAACATTAAAGTTGAAATATCTTACATGAATACCCTAAAAAGTTAAATGCAAAACCTGTATTTTTTCTTCTCCTTAAGGTTTCACAACTTAAATTCTGTCCAAATCCCAGCTCACCAAAAACAAGGCCAGCCCATGCTGTCCCTGAAATAAAAAACTTTTTTAATGACGAAAATCAAAAAAGACCAGCCGGATGGCTGATCTTTTGAAATGGCTTGGCGGCGTCCTACTCTCACAGGGGGAAACCCCCAACTACCATTGGCGCTGAAGAGCTTAACTGCCGTGTTCGGAATGGGAACGGGTGTGACCTCTTCGCTATCGCCACCAAACATATAAGGAACGTTGTTCCTTCAAAACTAGATAATAAGAAGGTATTTCATTTTTCAAAAAGCGTTGGTTAAGTCCTCGATCTATTAGTATCAGTCAGCTCCACATGTCACCATGCTTCCACCTCTGACCTAT